>CALRTB020000010.1:0-121039 GCA_943371005.1 Sphingobacterium thalpophilum | reverse complement strand
GTGTTGCCACGGCGACGGTCTGTGCTCGGTTTGGCATGGAATGCATTATCTATATGGGGGTGCAGGACATGGAACGCCAAGCCCTCAACGTCTTCCGCATGAAACTATTGGGGGCCACCGTCCAACCTGTAGAAGCGGGCACCGGCACCCTCAAAGATGCCACCTCCGAAGCCATTCGTGACTGGGTAACAAATGTAGAAACAACTCACTATATCCTCGGTTCCGTGGCTGGCCCCCACCCCTACCCGATGATGGTGCGGGATTTCCATGCGGTGATTGGGTCAGAAACTCGGTTACAGTGCCAAGAAAAATGGGGCGGCCTCCCGGATATTCTCATTGCCTGTGTGGGGGGAGGCTCCAATGCTATGGGCCTTTTCCATGAATTTGTGAAAGACTCCACCGTGCGCCTGATTGGTGTTGAAGCCGAAGGGTCTGGGATCACCAGTGGCCACCACGCCGCCACCCTCACCCAAGGGAAACCAGGGGTCTTACATGGGGCCATGAGCTATCTGCTGCAAGATACCGAAGGTCAAGTCGTCGAGGCCCATTCCATCAGTGCCGGCCTAGATTACCCTGGCGTCGGCCCCGAACACAGCTACCTCAAAGATACTTGTCGGGCTGAATATTACAGTGTTACTGACCAAGATGCGGTGGCCGCCTTCCGTCGGGTGTCCGAGTTAGAAGGAATTATTCCGGCCCTGGAAACCTCCCATGCCTTTGCTTATCTAGAAACCCTTTGTCCCCAATTGTCGGGTAGCCCCCGCATTGTGATCAACAGTTCTGGCCGGGGCGATAAGGATGTGCAAACGGTGGCAAAATATCTCGATCGCCACGGATGGGATTAAAAGACTTCGGAATTTTTGAGATTAAAGTCTAAATTGCTGTAAATGGCGAGGGGGGTTCAAGGTAATCCCTCTTTTTTATGGCTACCAGTGGATCTGACTCAGGATGTAGCGGAGTCGGTCGTAGTCGTCTTTGAGGAGGGTGCTGATCATCCGCCCCACATCGATTAACCATTGGCGATCGCCTTTTCGGAGTCGATAAACTTCCCGCACTGCCGCCGCCATCAGGGATTCTGGGGGAACCCAATTCACCTGCAAGAGAATCCGGAGAAATTCTAATCTATCTGTGAAGTGAATAATTTCGTCCGGCTCGCAATGGTAGACCGATTGGTGAATTTGGGGGGGGCGGGGTGGTAAATATTGAAACACTTCCCCCCGCCGACCATTCCGGCGATTACTGGGCATTTCAAAGCCGACGATGGCCGCCCGAAATTCCGTTTTGAGCATCGCGAAAATTTGCGGTTGCTGTTCCCGTAACTCTTCGAGGCTCATCCCCAAGGCCCTGGCCCGATGGATTGAATCAATGGGGGCGGTGGTGACGTAGGTAACCACCCCGTAGACGATATTGCCCGATTCTTCGTCATAGGATTTTACCCAACTGCCAAAGGGGGGCATCACCGGAAAACTGAGGTCTTCTGGCTCCAAACATTGGGCGGTGAACTCAGTGGTGGTGGTTTCAATGACCTCGGCAATGTGACCGGGGTGGCGATCGCCAGGGGAAAATTGGGGCAAGGGCAGACGCATAGGATGAGCCAAAGGGGCTTATTTTGTGATTTCAAGCTCCGCGAGGTTAAAGGTAATCAGTTTATCCCAGTTACCCCCTTCAAACAGAACTGCCGCTCGACCATCGCTGACCCGTTGGACGAGGCCCTTAAACCGATAAAAGGTGTCATCGGGGTTGATTACGCGCACCGTGCTACCAGGGAGAATCATCGCTTCCAAACCTTTTACTGAAATGACTAAGAAATTTTACCTATCATAGCGCGTTCAATTGGTGTTACTCGCCGAATCTGCGAGGCGATCGCCTGCCTTGTTCCGTTGGGGTAGGGACTCTGGTAGATAAATCGTGCGAATATCCGCTGGCAATTCCTCTAAAACCCGTTGACGCCCTTGGTTGAGCCAATCTTCTACATCCTCAACGGTTAAATACTCCCCCTCGGCCTGGAGGTGGGCAGAAATGCGGGTCGAACTCCAGTGAAAATAATCCGCGAGCACCACAATCAACCGGGGCAGTGGCGGGACTAAATCCAAGGCTTGTTCCAGGTAACACCACAGGGGCGGTGTTGTCCGTTTAATGTCGTAGTTGATGCTGGCCACCGGCGGAATCTCAAACTGATCCTGGTAGGCCGTCGCCACTTCCAGGAGCCACTGCTGTAGGGATTGAAACCCCTGGGCTTCTAAATCGAGGGTGCGCAGTTCGTGGAAAATTTGCCGCCAGGTCAGGGCAAAAAGATAATCCGTTTGCACAGGCGATCGCCCCCCATGGCCAACGAGGGTGTAGACCAACGGCGCATATCGACAAAAAATCCCCGTAAAATACTTCCCTTGATCCGAATAGCGTTGACAAAAAGTCAGCAGATCCGAATCGCTATAATGGTTAAGGGCCAAAATCAGTGGATGATTGGTTTCAGAAAAACTCGGAATCTGAATCATGTCCTGCAATAATGCCTAAAAAGTGCCTGTGCGGCGTCACTTGATTTTAATCATAAGCGATTCACCTCCAAACGTTTGTTCCATGATCGTTGCTCTCTCTGCATTTTTCCCTCCCTCAATGGCGGCATTTTTCCCCGCCTTCGATAGCCTGTTTTCTACCCAAGGCATCATGGTGATGTTGCTCTGTGCCTATGGGGTCGCCATGTGGATGTTTCTGACCACCGCCCCCAAAGTCCACACGATTATGGTTTCGGATCTAGAAGTCGCCCGGGGATTTTATGAAGGGATTTTGCAACTCCCCGTCGCCGATGTCCCCCTCCATTACTACTACAACTATGAACAAACCCTAGGGGCTGCGAGCCTTGACCCGATGTATATGGGAGCCAGTCCCATGGCGATGGGCCGCACTGAAACCTTGGGAGGCGCAGATGGGTTGTGGTACCAACTGAAAAAAAATACCCAACTCCATGTGGTGTCCGGGGCGAGCCTCGGGAAAAAAAATCGCCACCGCCACGTTTGTTTCGATAAAGATTGTTTAGAGGCGATCCTGCTCCGTATCCAGGCCCGCCGCCTCAAATATAAAATTCGCCAGGAGAAACCCTTAAACTTCCTGGTCAAAGACTGGGATGAACGGGTGATCGAACTCGCAGAAGTTATTAATTAATTCGCCAGGGGTTTATCAGGGCAACTGCTCCAGGCGCGACGATATGGAACGTTGTAACGTTTCTCCTTCAATTAACGTATGCACTTGCCAAGCGACCTCGGGGTTGGGATAGTCAGTGCGATAGTGACCGCCACGGCTTTCAGTACGCCAGAGGGCACTTTTGAGGATCAAGAGGGCAACATCGGTGAGGTTACAGGTTTCTGCGTAGAGGCGAATTTGCGGCTCGGCATCGGGATGGCTTAGGTGGATCTGCTGTGGGGGACGGCCCTGTAAAAATTGCGCCAGGGGCATTTGCTGGAGTTGTTTTTGCCAGGTGCTTACTTGGGCGATCGCCTCCTGTAAAATTTTTTGTTCTCGACAAATACCGGCGCTTTGCCAGAGCAATAGGGGCAAATCCGCTCGGATTGTTTGGACTTTGACGGATAATTTTGTCCAGCTGGCGGCAATGGTCTGAAGCTCAGGATTTTGCACTACCAAGGTTGATGGTTTTGGTTTGAGATCCCGCAGTTGCGCCGCAAACACCAAACACTCTAATAAGGAGTTGCTCGCAAGGCGGTTTGCGCCATGGACTCCTGTACTCGCGGTTTCACCAATGGCATACAGTCCTGGAATCAAGGTTTCACAGTCTGTATTGGTGGTGATGCCTCCCATCCAATAGTGGGCGGCGGGGGCCACAGGAATGGGCTCCGTAAAGACATCCACTCCCCACTCGGCACACATCCGAATAATATTGGGGAAACGACGGCGGATTTTTTCAGCGGGGATCACACTCAGATCGAGGTAAACATGGGCATTGGCCGGATCGCCGGCATTTTCGGCTAGGTAGCTAAAAATAGCGCGACTGACCACATCACGGGGAGCCAGTTCACCGTCGGGATGGTAGTCAAAGGCAAAGCGATCGCCGTTAAATCCCAACAGATGTGCCCCTTCGCCCCGTACCGCTTCACTAATCAAAAAATGGGGGGCATTCGGTTTCGTTAAGGCCGTGGGATGAAACTGAAAAAATTCGAGATCCCGCAGCTGAGCCCCCGCCCGCCAGGCCAGGGCCACCCCATCCCCCGTGCTGACGGTGGGGTTTGTGGTTTGGGCGAAAATTTGCCCGCCGCCCCCCGTCGCTAAAATCACGGATCCTGCGGCAATCCATTGGATGTGATGATCAAATAAAACACTGACCCCTTGGCATCGCCCCGTTTCATTGCGCCAGAGTTGGAGGGCAAAGGCCTGGGAAACGATGTGGATATTTGAACGTTCAACCACCTGCTCGATCAAGGTGGTAATGATCGCTTTGCCGGTGGTGTCGGCAGAATGCAACACCCGGGGACGAGAATGGGCGGCCTCCAGGGTCATCGCCAGTTCCCCATCCCTGCGGTCAAAGGCGACTCCCATGGTTACCAGATGATCAATGGCTTCCTTCGCATGGTTAACTAAAAACTCAACGGCCTCAGGGTCACATAGGCCTGCCCCAGCTTTGAGGGTGTCTTGGAAATGTAATTCTGGGGAATCCATTGGGGCGATCGCCGCCGCAATGCCGCCCTGGGCCCACTTACTCGATCCGGTGCGTAGCTTTGCTTTCGTGATGAGACCCACCTGTAAATGACTCGGCAAGGACAAGGCTGCATACAAGCCCGCTGCGCCACTCCCAATGACAACAACATCAAATTGAGTCGGCAAATTGGTCACGCTGGTCATTCCTTTGGGGCAGAGGGTGGGCAATAAATTCTAATCACTATAGCTTTAAACTGCGGCGAACTGTGAGTTGCCACTGGTTACCAATGATGACTGGTTAATTTCAAGACTATGGCGCAAAAGAAAAACATTTCTGCCATTGAATTCACAAAAAAAAATCCCCCCAGAACGGAGGGACTTGCTTTTTTTTCGGGGTGTTGGGAAATTTTCCTGGCTGAGATTAACGATAAATCAGCCATTGGGAAAATAACTTAAAGCTATAGCCGCAGTAGATGAACATCATGGGCAAAATTGACCGAAATCAACAAATTTTCAGTGAATAATCGATTTATCGCACGATGCTACTGAGCATCCAAGCTTGTTTCTCGTGATCACGGATCCGGCCACTGAGGAGTTCTACCGTAGAAACATCATGGTTTTGTTCTGCCTGTTGCAGGACGCCCTTCAGCTTCTCGGTGAGGGTGATGTGGTCATTGGAGAGCTCGGCGATCATTTCTTCGGCGCTGGCTAAACCACTAGCCTCCTTGAGGGAGCTCAATTCTAGGAACTGATGGAAAGAACCAGGAGCGGATAAGCCTAAGACCCGGATGCGTTCGGCAATGTCATCTACGGCGATCGCCAATGCTTGATACTGCTCTTCGAGTAGGTTGTGGATACCGTAGAACAGATTCCCTTGGACGTTCCAGTGAAAATTCTGGGTCTTGAGGTACAGCAGATAGGTATCTGCCAGAATGTGAGACAAAGATTGGGCGATCGTTAAGGATGCCTCTTGGTTTTGGGTCGTTGTACCATTGATCGGTGCTTGTAAAGTCGTAGCCATAAAGTATTTTCCTCCTAAATGCTATTAAATGGGTTTGGTAAATGTGTTTAAAAAGCCCTGTGTAAGTAGGGTGAAGTCATTTGCTTCGACCCCTGGGCCAAACAGAGTTGCGCTTTAGGACAGCCTGAGACAATAGACCTCAAGTCCTGCGGACAAACTCCGTTTTAAGATTTGGAATTCACGGTTTTTAAGATGATTCAGTGTTTTCAATGGAAGTCGAGGTTCAACCTAGGCCTGTTGTAGGGTTTTGGGTTTCGCCCAAATGCCTTGGCTGTTTTGCTTGTATTCGTCCTCGACCCGCATCCAGGCGCGATAAGCAGCAACGTGTTGATTTTGCTTTTCTTTGTAGACCTGGTTGTAGACTTCGACAAAAGTTTCTTGGGCCGCGTCAGAGAGGCGTGAGCGCACAGACTCCGGCAGATCTTCAGTCGAGTTGACCCGTCCCGTATCAAAGCGAGAGATCAAGAAGTCTTTACAGGAGAGGATGTCTGTCCCCCCTTCTGCCTGGAAGAGGCTCTCTAGTTCTCTTGCAGTACCCTGATTCGTTTCGGCGGTTAGCATCAAGCCACCGGCTTTAATCTTTGTTTCGTAGATGGCTGCCTTTTCTTTGGGCATTCCCAGGCTGACCAGGGCAGAGATGAGTCCCACACCCGCGCCTCCGGCGATCGCCCCGCTAGTTGCGCCGAGCAGTGCTGCACCGATGGGGCCACCAGCGACCACCGTACCAATGAAGGGAACGAATAGGACGCCGAAGCCACTCAGGGCACTGAATAGGGTTCCGAAGAGAGCACCGTAGATTGCGCCGGACTGCAGACCTTCTTTAATGAAATCTGCCCGACCAAAGAAACCGGTGATTTGGGTTTCTGACTGCAAATTCTTACCGATGATGGAGATGTCTTCTCGCTTGACTCCCATATCGAGCAACTGCCGCAGTGCCTTGTTCGCCTGCTGGCGATCCTCAAAGATCGCAGAAACAGTACAGGGTACTTTTGTCTGGAGATCAGTCGTTTGTTGATTGTTTTGATTCTGATCAAGCGTTGCCGTAGTCATGGATTATCCTCCTATTGTCTCGTTTGTGTTGCGTCGTGAGACAGAGGATTAGAAGTTGTTGACGGCTTTTTGGAAGGATTGATCTAATTCTTGCCAGGCGCTTTCAAAGCCTTTCTGCAACTCATCCCAAGCCGATTCGCTGGCATTCTGGAGTTCGTCGAATTTCTCTTGGGCAGCATCTCGCTTGGCAGTCAGCTCTTCTAGCATGTTGTTGTACTTGAGCTTGCCATCTGCCTCCGCTTGGTCAACTTTGGCGCGAAACTCGTCAATGCGGGCGTCGATTTTATCAATCTGTGCCTTGACTTTCTCTTTATAGAGTTTTTGCTTTTCTGCGTTTTGTTCTAAGGTCTTATTTAGTTGGTTAGCCATAAAGTAAGGCTTAAACCTCCTTGTCTGCGTATTTTTCAAAAATCAAGCACTGGTCAGATTCAACATTCAAAATATTACTTTGAAATCGAATTTGTTTTTGCTTGACTACACTTTTAATATTACGAAATATTCTAACTAGACACATCTGTCGATAGGCATAGATCGCCTCTGAAAGCTTTATTTTTCAAGGGTTTCAAATTCAAGAGCATTACTTTTGTAATATTTATTCGGTTTCCCGAACCTTAACCGAACTACATTTTTGTGGTGCTTATTTTCGTTTAAAAGATACTTCAGCTAAAAGCTTTTGTTGCTGATTCTACAGCAAAATAATATTAACAAATCCCCATTGGTGATTCAGAACGATGGGACAAAAAAGAGGCCGCCTAGATGACGACCCCAAGAGAAAACTTTTTTTGAGCAAGAAATCTCGAATTTTTAATTAAAAGGATAAACCGAGATTAACGCCAAGGGCAGCATGCACCACAAGGAGGGCGATCGCCGCTGACCCCACATAGGCATGTACTGTGCGGAGGGAATCTTTGCCAAGGAATTTTGTGATCGATAGTGCACCGTTGGCCATCAACAGCCCAATGGCGATCGTGCCCGTCCAGAAGTGAGGACTTTCAAAAATTGGCTCTCCTTGCATTACCAAAGAAAGAACACCCCCTGTCCAACCTAGACTAATAAAGGTCGTGAGCCAGAGCGCTGCTTTTTTGTGCCAGTAGGCACTTTCGTTTTTTGTGCTGACATCCTCGCTGCGGCGAATTTGCCAACCCTTAACGGCAGCGGAGCCACCGACAGCAACGATGACAATACCCATCATCAAGGGGTGCCCCCAATGGGTAACGATTTCTGGGATCGGTAAGGTGTTGAACCAAGCGGCAATTGGTTCTAGGTAGGGACGAATGAACTCACCCATGTTATTTCTAAAAATTTTCTTAAAAAGTTTGCGTCCTCTATCTTAGAGGATTCGTTAAACCGCCCACGACTTTAGGCCCAAAGAAATATGGCCAATGGATCACAAATGGCTGGGTGAGATGATGGTTAGGCGATCGCCAACATTTTTTCCCGGAGCGTTTGGTCTTCGGTGAAGGTCTGGTTAGTGGCTGCTAAATTCTCCAAGAGGGGTTGTAGATAAACCTGGAGCGGCTGCACATCATCGGGTAGGAAAATGTCTGGGGTGATATCGAGAATCCCCTGGGCGAGGAACCAACGCTTTTTAATATCAGGATCTGGAATGACTAAATTTTCCGCCTGGATCACTACGTCATTAAAGAGCAAAATATCGAGATCCAGGGTGCGGGGGGCGTACTTATCGGCGGTGCGGACTCGACCGAGCTTTGTTTCGAGCGATCGCAGCACATCGAACTTAAATGATGTCGCCTCATACTCCGTTTCAACTAAGACGACACAGTTAATGTAATAGGGCAGATCCTTAGTAGGGGCTTGGCCCGGGGCTGGAATCGCGTCCGTCACAAAACATCGCGATACCGCCTTGAGCTGACAGAACTGCTTTAATTCCGTCATGGCTCTCAAGATATTCGCTTCCGGTTGAATATTAGAGGCGACGCTGAGGTAGACACGATTCTGGGCCATGGTTTCTAACGCTCCCGGTAGATCGTCACTGCCGAAGCTTTTGCGAAACGCAGGGCACCGGGTTTATCAATGGTGACTTCTACCTTTTCGACGAGGGCATCAGTAAAGCAAATATCGGCGACGACCTGGGCCATTTTTTCAATCAAATTGTAGCTAGAAGGTTCAATGGCCGCCAAAATCGCCTTAGTGATTCGTTTGTAATCAACGGTGTCATCGATACTATCGGTTTGGCCCGCTTTGGTGAGATCCGCGTGCATCACCACATTGATCACCACATCCTGTTTTTTGGTGCGTTCTTCCGGAAAAATGCCGATAATGCAGCGCAATAGTAGGTCACGAATATAAATTTTATCGAGGCTTTTAGACATAGAAATTTTCTCCTAGGTGAAACCCACCATCAACACAAATGACTTGGCCAGTGATGAAGTCATTTTTTAAATAAAACAGTACCGTTTGGGTAATATTGCGTGGATCACCAAACCGTCCCAGGGGGGTTTTCGCAATTACAGCTTGCACCCGCTCATCGCCCTCAGCATTGACTGGTGGCAAAATGGGGCCTGGGGCGATCGCATTGACACGAACATTGGGGGCAAGCTCAAATGCTAGCATCTTCGTGAAACTATGGAGCATCTTTTTGCTGAGGTGATAGGGCACATGCTCATGGTCGTAGCCGTAGATGCGGGTATCGAGGAAATTAATCACATTGCCATGGCTGGATTCTTTAGAAAAGAACGCTTTCGTCAACAGAAAAGGGTGGAGGGCGTGAACCTGAATGTTGTCCCAGAGATTTTCTGGACTCAGGGCAAACAGACTTTCTTTATTAAACATCGAAGCATTATTGATCAAGATGTCTAGTTGAGGTGTTTTCGCTTTCACCGTCTCGATCATCGCTTCCACACTGTCCCGTTGGAGCAGATCCGCCGCCACGGCATCCACGGTTATGGGAAAGGCAGAAAGTTCTTCGGCCAGTTGTTCTACCTCGGCCTGGGAAGAGCGGTAATGGAGGATGAGATTGATTCCTTCCTGGGCGAGGGTCCGGGCGATCGCCGCACCGATGCGTTTTGCCCCCCCTGTGATTAAAGCGGTTTGTTGACTCATGGTTCCCGTTCGGCAATTAAAACCCATAGAAGTTAACCTATTCTTTCTGGAGAAAGCAACCATGGCCTTGATGACGTGAGCCAATCAATAAATTCACTCCCAGCCCCCAAAGATGTAACAGATGTACAGAGAACCTTTAAGGCAGGGAAACGGGAATGATAAAATTTGGAATACTTTTTTAGTGAAAGAGAGAGAAGGTCAACGTGGTTCAAGTACCGATCAAGCCCACCCCGCAAACCCCCGCCCCCACCACTGCAATTCCCAATGGCCCAGCCCTCGAAGCTTGGTTAAATGACTGGGCGCAGCGGATTATCAATGGCGATCGCCTTACCCGTACCGAAGCCCTCCGCCTCACCGAAATCACCGGCCCAGAAAATATCCTCAAACTCTGTGCCGCTGCGGATCTGATCCGGCACGAATGCTGTGGCAATACCGTTGACCTCTGCAGCATTGTGAACGTGAAATCCGGGAGCTGTTCCGAAAACTGTAGTTTTTGCTCCCAGTCCGCCCACCACCCCGGTGATGATTCCCCCGTTTATGGCCTCAAAACCGCCGAAGAAATTATTGAACAAGCCAAAGCAGCCGAAGCCGCTGGAGCAAAGCGTTTCTGTCTCGTGAGCCAGGGCCGAGGCATTAAATACAACAGCCCCAGAGACAATGAATTTGAGCAAATTTTAGAAACCGTGCGCCGCATCCAGGCAGAGACAGCAATCAAACCCTGCTGTGCCCTCGGTGAAGTCACCCCAGAACAAGCCCAGCAGCTCCGGGAGGCCGGCGTTACTCGCTACAACCACAACCTGGAAGCTTCGGAAAATTTCTTCCCCGATATCGTCACCACCCACAGTTGGCAAGACCGGGTAGAAACCATTAAAAACCTCAAAGCAGCAGGCATTCAAGCTTGCAGTGGCGGCATTATGGGCCTCGGCGAAAGTTGGGAAGACCGGGTCGATTTGGCGATCGCCCTGCGGGATCTCGAAGTCGAATCTGTTCCTTTGAATCTTCTTAATCCCCGTCAAGGAACGCCTCTCGGTAGCAATGACCGACTTGATGTCTACGAAGCCCTCAAATGTATGGCGATCTTCCGGTTTATCTTGCCCGAACAAATTATTCGCTATGCTGGCGGCCGAGAAGCAGTAATGGGTGAACTGCAACACCTTGGTCTGAAAGCAGGCATCAATGCCATGCTCATCGGCCACTACCTCACCACCATGGGTCAGCCCCCCGAACAGGATCAAGCGATGCTCGAATCCCTCGGTTTACAAGGGGGTGAAGCACCGATCCCTGGCCAATATTCCGCCGCCCAATAACCCTTGAAAGCGAAAGCCCTCCCCAGATCCTTGTCCCCAAAACAAACCGCCACCACTGGCCCAAACTGGTTTAACCAACTCCTGTGGGCATTGATCGGTGTATCCCTGACAATTGGGGGCACCTTCATTGAGGCCCATCGGCTAAATCTCCCTTGGGACTGGTCAACGGCGGGACTACAAACTCAATCTTTGGGGATCTACTGTCAAGTGGCTGCTGTCCTCCTCACGGGCTGTTTGGGGGGTAAAAATGCGGGCATCATCGCCCAGATTGCCTATATTCTGATCGGGTTGTTTTGGTTGCCGGTGTTCTCCCAAGGGGGGAAACTGGGGTACCTGACAGAACCCACCTTTGGTTATATCCTCGGCTTCATCCCAGCGGCGGGCATTTGTGGTTGGCTCGCCTTTCGGTATGTGCTGAGTTTAGAAGCCCTTGCCCTCAGTGCTTTTTGTGGTCTGATCGCTCTCCATAGTTGCGGCATTCTTTATCTAATGGGGCTGACCCTCCTAGAAAAATTACAGGCTACGGAACTGAGTTTGCTCCAGGCGATCGCCCTCTACACTGTGACTCCCTTTCCAAGTCAGTTAATGCTAGTCTGTGGTGTGGCTGTGTTGGCCTATGGAGTACGACGGATTTTGTTCTATTAGGCCAAAGGCCAAAGCATTGGGCTTAATATTTTTTCTCTTTAGCGAAACGGAAAATCTCCATGGATCTGCGCCAAGATTTACTTAAAAATCGCTGGTTTTGGCTTGTTGCCTTTCTCGGATTAGTCCTCGATCAACTCACAAAAACCATTGTGCTCCAGACCTTGCCGGAGGTTGGTGATACCTTTGCTCTCTGGCCGAATGTCTTTCATTTCACCTATGTACAAAACACTGGGGCCGCCTTCAGCATTTTTACCGATGGGGTGCATTGGCTCCGGTGGTTGTCCTTGGGGGTCAGTGTCGGTCTGATGGCCTTGGCTTGGTTTGGCGATCGCCAAACCCTCTGGGAACAAGGAGGCTATGGATTTATCCTCGCGGGGGCAATGGGCAATGGCGTAGACCGCTTTTTATTCGGCTATGTGGTCGATTTTCTTGACTTTCGCCTGATTAATTTCCCCGTATTTAACATTGCCGATGTCTGTATCAACATTGGCATCGCTTGCTTATTGCTTAATTTGTGGTTTTCTTACCGCCTCGCCCAAGCAGAATCGCCCCCCAAACCTAAATAATCTAGCTGGAGGGTTGATCGAGGACCATTATGAATTTCTCAAAAATGTCAAGAATAAATATATTCGCTGCCATTGTGCTCATTTTGCCGCGAGAGCAACTGCTCCTCTAATTGGGCAATGCGTTTGTAGGCCACTGTCAATTGGGCTGTCAGTCGCTTGATCTGCAATTCCGGGCTCATTTGCTTTTCGTCCATGGGATGCCCCTCTAAGCCAAGGGTTTCATCAAATAAAACATCTTTATGGTGAAAAGATTCTCCGCCGACCCGAAAATCTAAGCCAAAGGCCGCTGGATCAATTTTGGGAACCATCGCCATCAAATCTGTTTCTGACAAGGATTGTCCCGTTGGGCCTAGCCCCTGCTGCATTTGTTCGACGGTTTGATACAACAGATCAAGCTGATGTTTCAACTCGTTGATATAGCCTTGAACACTCATATTTTGTCAGCCTAAAGTCGGGTCTTTGTCCCATGCTAGTACCAACCCTAAGGCTGTGAATATTTATCCTGATATATTTAAGATTCTCTTAGAAAACCTTAAGAAAACCTTGCATCTTTGAGGATCGAGTTGCAATTGTCCTAGGCAAGGTTGAAGTTGATTAAAGGCTAAATTTGCTATTTTTTGAAAAGATATTTCCCTGGGGAAACGACATTTAGATTTATGCCCAATCGCCGCCATTTTTTGACTATTTCCGCACTCTATGCCCTTGCTGGGTGTTTGGGAGGGTGTCAACGAACCTCGGAGACAACTTTACAAATCAACACATTACGGGGGTCAATTTCGCCACAACTGTTGACATTGTTTCGGCAAAACCAAGGACAAACGGTCACCTTAGATCTCAAACCCCTAGAGCAGCTCCAGGAATTATTTGAGGTGTTGCAGGATGCGGCGATGAAGATGCCGGAGACTTCTGAAAATTTCCTCAATCGCTCGGCAGCAGTACCGGATCTGTTAACCCTAGGCCATGGCTGGTATCGACAGGCGATCGCCTTGGGATTTCTTCAACCGTTATCTCTGGAAGAACTAACTCGGTGGGAAGATTTGGGGGAACCTTGGCAACGATTTTTGCGCCGCAATATCCAAGGAGAGATCGACTCCCAAGGGCAACTGTGGGGACAGCCCTACCGCTGGGGCACAACGATGTTGGTCTACCGCAAGGATAAGTTGAAAAAATTGGGGTGGACACCAACGGATTGGGCGGATCTGTGGCGGCCAGAATTACAGGGAAAAATTTCTCTGCTAAACCAATCGCGGGAAGTGTTGGGGCTTTTACTCAAAAAACAGGGCAAATCTTACAACGAAACAAATCCAGTGGCGATCGCCGATTTGGAGAGCGATTTCCAAACCCTCCACCGCCAGGTTAAATTTTATAGTTCCACCCACTATCTCCAGCCCCTTGAGATGGGGGATACTTGGGTTGCCCAGGGGTGGTCCCAGGATATTTTGCCCCTCCTGCAACGGTACCGCCATTTAGGGGCGGTGATTCCCGCCAGTGGCACGGCCCTCTGGTGTGATCTGTGGGTGCAGCCCCAACGCAGTCAAACTTCTTTTGAGACCCTAAAAACTTGGTTAGAGTTTTGTTGGGAACCGGCGGCGATTCAACAGATTTCCCGCAGTAGTCACGGTGCCTCCCCACTGATTTATGCGGCGACTAATTTAGAACCTGCCATCACTGATAATCCCTTAATTTATCTCGATCAAAGCACCTTCGATGCCAGTGAAATCATCGAGATGTTAGACCCGGACACGACGGCTGAATATCAAAAGGTTTGGCGGAGAGTACGCCAGGGCTAGGCCGGAAAAATTTTGATTTTGCCCACCGCTGTTCTGGATAATGCGGAGGAAGATCATCGATTTAGGAGTTCCCATGACCCACGACACCATTGGGGTGGCGATCGCCGGCACCGGTTTTGGCCAAAAAATTCATATTCCCGGCCTCCAACATCACCACCGTACCGAAGTGGTCTCGGTGTACCATCGCGATCCGGACAAGGCCCAGGCGATCGCCGCCGCCCATCAAATTCCAGAGGGTGCCAGCGATTTTACTGCTCTCTTGGACAATCCTGCCGTTGCTGCCGTGGCCATTTCGACGCCGCCTTTTTTGCATTATGAAATGGCAAAACAAGCTCTTCTGGCGGGGAAACACGTCCTCTTAGAAAAACCCATGACCCTCAACGCGGCTGAGGTGCGGGAGCTTTACCAGCTAGCCACCCAAAAGAATCTGGTGGTGACCCCGGACTTTGAATTTCGTTTCGTTCCCGCTTGGCAATGTCTCGCGGAATACCTGCAACAGGGTTTTGTCGGTGAAAAACGCCTAATTACGATCAACTGGCTAGTGACCAGTCGGGCCAACCCAGACCGACCTTGGAATTGGTACGCCCGCCAGGATCAAGGGGGCGGCGCTTTGGGGGCCGTGGGTTCCCATGCCTTTGATTATGTCCATTGGTTGTTTGGCCCGGTAAAACGTCTATCCGGTCACCTCAGTTGCGCCATCAAAGAGCGACCCGACCCCCGCGATGGCGATCGCCTTAAACCCGTAGATGCCGATGATACCTGCTTGATTATGTTAGAACTGGCCGATGGGACACCGTGCCAAATTAATATCACCTCCGTCAGTCACCACGGTCGGGGCCACTGGCTCGAAATTTATGGCGATCGCGGTTCCCTGGTTTTGGGGAGCAGTAACCTCAAGGACTATGTCCATGGTTTTACCCTCCAGGCGGGCCAAGCGGGCGAAGACCTGCAACCTGTGACGATTCCAGAGCGCCTTGAATTTCCTCAAACCTTTGCTGATGGCCGCCTCGCGCCCTTTATCCGAGTTGTCGATCATTGGGTCAAAGCCATCGACCGTTGTCAACAAAATCAAAGTCTTGCTGAAGATCCAGCGGCGATCGCCCCAACACTCCGGGAAGGGGTTTATTCTCAACTATTAATGGATTTAACCCACCAGGCCCATAACCAAGGCCGTTGGTTGACAGTGCCGGATCTCGATACCTATCTCGATCTAGGCTGACGCGGTTGGGATGTGTTGCGCCGTCCCTGGGGTTTTTGGGCTGCCACCTGGGGCGCTAAACCATTGTGTGGCGATGGTGGCGGTTGGAGTTGTCGCCGCCCGTTTTGGACAATCTCCAGTTGCTCCCGGAGGTTCACCTCAAGGCCACCAAGGAGATTGTGGGCATATTGATCTGCATCTTGTTGGATGGCCTGGGCTTCGGCGATCGCCTGGTTTTTCATTTGCTGCACTTCCTGGGATACCTGCTGCCGAAAAGCTTCTAAATCAGCGAGGGTATTTTGGCGGAGAGCTTGGCATTCCTGTTCCGTGGCATAGCGCAATTGGGCGGCCTGTTGCTCTGCTTGCCGGGTTAGAGCCATCTCATCTAGGTATTGGGCGGCCTGCTGCTTGGCGCTGGTGACAATGCGATCTGCGTCAGCTTCGGCCTGTTCGACGAGGTGTTGCTTATACTGGAGCACTTCGACGGCCCGCTCAATAATCTCAGGGATACTCGCGCGCACCGCATCGAGCTGGTCTAAAACATCGTTGTCTTTAACGAGGGTTAGTCCTGTGAGGGGAATTTGGATGCCTTCAAAAATTACTTCTTCTAGGTGAGTGAGCTGTTCCTGCACATTCAAATCGACCCCTCGATAAAGGGTCGGGGAGTTGACATTGTTGTCGGCGGGCTTATCTGGGGAGGATGAACTTTGTACCATTGATAAAGATCTTCAGCGACATTGTCAGGAACGAGGTGATCAACGGAACCACCAAATTTAGCAATTTCTTTGACGACGCTGCTGCTGAGAAAACTATATTCGTTGGAGGTCGCCAGGAATACTGTCTCGATATTATCCCAAAGCGTCTTATTTGTATGCGCCATCTGTAGCTCCTTCTCGAAGTCGGACAGCACCCGTAGTCCTCGTAGTAATACACCCGCATTACGTTGTCGGGCGTAGTCAGTGGTTAAACCGGTGAAACTCGCCACTTCCACATTGGGTAAATGTTGGGTACAGCGGCTAATTTGGGCCACGCGCTTTTCGAGGCTGAAAATCGGCGATTTACTGGGATTGCACAGCACCGCCACGATTACTTTTTCAAAAAGGCGATCGCCCCGTTCAATAATATCGAGATGACCCAGGGTAATCGGATCAAAGCTTCCAGGATAAATAGCAATCACAAAATACAGCACCACACAGAAAGAGATCGGCTTTATTGTGACATATTGTTTCCCCAAGCCCCTAGGCAAACCCAGGGACATCAGCCCCTACAATGGAGAATGATTTTAGCAATGATTTTAACCAGCTTATGAGCGAGCACCACCCGGAAAAAAAATACGAAGGTAAGGCGAAAATTCTCTACAGCACCGCCGATCCTGATGTTCTCCTCACCTATTTCAAAGATGACGCCACCGCCTTCAATGCCCAGAAAAAAGGCACCATCCAGGGCAAAGGAGAAATGAATTGCACCATTGCAGCGGCTCTCCTCCAATGGCTGGGAACCCAGGGAATTCCAACTCACTTTATCGAACAAACCAAAGCCGATGAAATGCTCGTAAAAGCAGTCACAATTCTGCCCGTAGAAGTGGTGGTGCGCAATATCGCAGCGGGTAGTCTTTGTAAGCAAACAGGTTTAGCCCAGGGCACGGTGCTCCCCCAACCCCTCGTGGAGTTCTATCTCAAGGATGATGCCCTTGGGGATCCCCTCCTGACCCGCGATCGCCTCATGCTGCTCAAGATCGTGACTACCGAGCAACTGGCCCAACTCCAGGACTATGCCCTCCGGATCAATCGTCTGATGCAAACCTTTTTTGAGCGCTGTCAGATTACCTTGGTAGATTTTAAAATCGAGTTTGGCACCGACAAAACAGGTACAATTCTTTTGGCCGACGAAATTAGCCCCGACACCTGCCGTCTGTGGGATCAAACCGAAACAGATCCCAACCTGCGGGTAATGGATAAAGACCGCTTCCGTCAAGACCTCGGTAACATCGAAAACGCTTATCAAACTGTCCAGGCAAGGGTGCTGGCACAAGTGCAGCAATTGCAATCCCTCGCCTAAATTTCCCCGGCCCAAAGCTAAATTACGAGGCCCAGACGCGGAAACATAAGCAACGCTTCCCCGTCTTCGACTCTGGTACAATCCAGCAGAGTAAATTACTCATGTTGGCCGATTTACAGAAAAAGCACTTATAAATATAGTGCTGATAACTTTCGTTTGATCTGGTGTTTGGACGTGCAGAAACAACAAAATTTAGACTATTTTTCCCCCCAGGCCCTAGCACTTTGGGCGGCGATCGCCTCTTTGGGTGTCATGTCTCCGGCCCATGCCGAACCCCGATCAGAAGGGAGTAGCCCTGATCCCCTCGTGCCAACGGTGACCGAGGTTGTCGTACCGGCTCTGCTTGTAGAGGGCACAGAGACAGCGCCCACAACAGAACAAGCTTCCCAGACGCCAGCACCCCAAACCCTGGCCCAGGCACCGACCCAAGCTGTCACCCCTCCCGCTACCCAGGCTCAACCAACTTCCCAGGACAGTAGTCTGGCGCAACTCTACGCCCAGCAGCAGGGAAATCCCAATACCCAAGCCAACCCCAACGAACCCAGGGTACTGGTCGCAGAAATTCAGATTAATGGTGTGGGCGACAATGTCGAACTAGAACAAGAAATTATCCAGGCCATTGAAACCCGGGCCGGACGACCAACAACCGTTTCGCAAATTCGGAATGATGTGAACCGCGTCTACGCGACAGGTCTGTTTGCCAATGTTGTGGCGACCCCAGAAGATACGCCTCTGGGAGTGCGGGTAACGTTTGATGTGGTGCCCAACCCCGTTTTGACCGATATCGTCGTGCAGGCATTGCCCCTAGAAGGTAGTCAAAATATTACGCCCCCTGAAGTTGTTGATAATATTTTCAGCGATCGCTATGGCGAGATTATTAACCTCAACGATTTCCAAGAGGGCAGTAATAAACTCCAACAACTCCAGCAGTGGTACCAAGACAACGGTTACGACCTGGCCAAGGTAATCGGTATTGATGAACCGAGTGCCGATGGGGTTGTGACCCTCGTTGTCGTTGAAGGGGTCATCGAAGATATCCAGGTCAATTTCATTAATGCCGACAATGAACCTGTCGATGGCAAAACCCGAGACTTTATCATTACGCGGGAAATGGAACTTAAACCAGGGGACGTTTTTCAGCGGGACGTCGCCCAACGGGATCTCCAGCGGGTGTTTGGTCTGGGACTATTTGAAGATGTCCAGTTAGATTTCACCACCGGTACCGAAGATCCAACCCAGGCCGTCCTCAATTTAAATGTCATTGAAGGCAATACAGGCTCCATCGCGGCAGGTGGGGGGATTAGCTCCGCCAGTGGCTTCTTTGGGAGTGTGAGCTACCAGCAACAAAACCTGGGTGGCAATAACCAACGTCTAGCGGCAGAATTCCAACTGGGGCAACGGGATGCTCTGTTTGATCTATCCTTTACGGATCCTTGGATTGCGGGCGATCCTTACCGGACATCCTATTCGGTCAATGCCTTCCGCCGTCGTTCTATCTCCCTGATCTTTGATGGGGGTGAGACAGATGTTGATCTACTAGAAAGTGGCGATCGCCCCCGGATTAACCGCATTGGTGGTGGGGTGACCTTTAGCCGTCCCCTATCGAAAAATGTTTTTGGCCCCTCTGAATGGCGTGCCTCCCTGGGCTTTGATTACAACCGCGTCCGGATTACTAATGCCGATGGCGATACAGAATTTGTCGACCAAGCTGGGAATCAACTCAGTTTCTCGGACAGTGGCATTGACGATATCTTTGCCCTGAGCCTGAACGTGGTACGGGATAAGCGTACGAGCTTTGATGGGGCGACCCGGGGTTCCATTACCCGTTTCGGTACCGACCAGACTATTCCTATCGGTAGTGGCAGTATTCTCTTTAACCGACTCCGGGCTAGCCATAGCATCTACATGGATTCACCGATTAAACTCCCTAGTTTTGGCAGTGAAGAGAAACCCCACACTTTGGCCTTCAATATTCAAGGAGGCGCGATTATTGGTGACTTACCGCCCTATGAAGCTTTCTCCCTTGGGGGCAGCAACTCTGTGCGGGGCTTTGAAGAAGGGGATCTCGGTAGCGGCCGTAACTACATCCAAGCGACAGCAGAATATCGCTTCCCGATTTTCTCTGCGGTGGGTGGTGCGCTATTTGCTGACTATGCCACAGACCTCGGTTCCGGGGATGATGTACCGGGAGATCCGGCTGGAACCCGTGGCAAGCCTGGTAATGGTTTCGGCTATGGTATTGGTGTTCGGGTGAATTCTCCCCTAGGGCCAATTCGGGTGGATTATGGGCTCAATGACCAAGGGGACAGCCGCATTCACTTTGGTATTGGTGAGCGCTTCTAAGGTGTTATCGGTCTGAGTTCGTGGGGGGCAACCCCCCTTTTTGTGATGGTTAAAACGTTAAAAACAACCGTTGAATGTTCTGGGGTCGGTCTCCATTCGGGGCAACGGGTCACCCTAAAGCTGATGCCTGGCGATCGCCACCAGGGCCGTTATTTTGTGCGCACAGATTTACCCGGGGAACCCCAGATCCCGGCACATATTGAGGCCGTTGATCAAACCCTCTTGTCTACGGAATTGGCGGTGGGCGAGGCCAAAGTCAGAACTACAGAGCATTTGTTAGCGGCATTAGTAGGTCTGGGGATCGATGTTGTGCGCATCGAAATTGATGGGCCAGAGTTACCCCTGCTGGATGGCTCGGCGGCGCAGTGGGTAGAGGCGATCGCCAAGGCCGGTACCCAGACCCTCACAGATGAAGTGAACGCCACCCCTGTGGTCACAGAACCCGTCTGGCTCCGGGAAGATGATGCCTTTGTGGCGGCCTTGCCCGCGTCGGAATTGCGGTTTACCTATGGCATCGATTTCGCTTACAAGCCCATTGGTAACCAGTGGCACAGTTGGAGCCCCGCAGCGGAACCCTTTGCCCAGGCGATCGCCCCGGCCCGAACTTTTGGCTTTGCTGACCAAATTGAGCAACTGAAAAAAGCCGGATTGATTCAGGGAGGGAGTTTAGATAATGCCCTCGTTTGCGACCAAGAAAAATGGCTCAATCCGCCACTCCGGTTTGAGAACGAGCCTGCTCGCCATAAATTACTTGATTTAATCGGTGATTTAAGTTTACTTGGTACGATTCCCACGGCCCATTACCTGGCCTACAAAGCGAGCCATAAACTCCATACCCAACTCGCCAAAACCTTACAGGCAACTCTTTTCTAAAATTCTAATCAAGCTGCTACTTGGTAAAGGATGACGCAAACAATGTGAACTGTATTGCTAGTTTTTGGGGCTGGCGATCGCCTTTTTTCAGAGATTGCCAACCCCTAGGAGCCGAAACTCTACTTGTTCGGTTGGGGGGTCATGCGCAGATACGGCTTGATTTCTTTGACGCCTTTGGGAAACTTAACCTTTGCATCCTCAGTGGAAATTGCTGGAGAAACGACCACATCCTCCCCGTCTTGCCAGTTGACGGGAGTCGCCACGCTGTAGTCATCCGTGAGTTGCAGCGAATCTAAAACCCGCAAAATCTCTTGGAAGTTTCGGCCAGTGCTGGGGGGATAGGTGATGGTTAAACGCACCTTCCGTTCAGGATCAATCACAAAAACAGTCCGCACCGTCACTTTCGGATTGGCGTTGGGGTGGATCATATTGTAAAGGGTGGCAACCTTCTGATCCGCGTCGGACAAAATTGGGTAATTGACAGCACATCCCTGGGTTTCATCGATATCACCGACCCAGTTGTTGTGGGATGCCGTATCATCAACGCTGAGGGCAATTACCTTCGCATTGCGCTTTTCAAACTCTCCCTTTAACCGGGCTACTTCGCCTAATTCGGTGGTGCACACGGGGGTAAAATCAGCGGGGTGGGAAAACAAAACAACCCAACTGTCGCCGGCCCAATCATAAAAATCAATTTCCCCAATGGTGGAATCTTGGGTGAAGTTGGGGGCCACATCGCCTAACCGGAGAGACATAAACTAAAACTCCTAATGTTAAATAAACTACCAAAGGATCATTATGGCCCATCTACCTGGGAAGATGCCAAGGAGGGCGATCGCCACTAGAAAATGATAAGCTGCCGTCACACAGCGCAATATTTATTAACTTTTGTTGCCATTCTTCAGAATCAAAAAAGCCAAGGGTGACAACCAAGCCGGAAAAATGAAATAATAAGCCAGAATTTTTTACGTTAGTAGTTTCAGGCCGCCTGAAGCTTGGTATTTTACATAAATCTAAGAATCATCAAACAAAAGCTGGGAAAAGCCTAGGAGGAATCAATCATAATGAGTAGAGTTGTGAGTGCATTAATGGGGCTCGTCCTCATGTTCGGTTGCGCGTTCTTTAGCGTTCAACCCCAAGCCCAAGCCCTCGATTTAAGCAATGGCTTTGTTTCTGCAGCCGTGCTCGGTGAGCGTGTCAATCCCGCTGACAAGGTGCTTGAGTCAGAATATGGGAAGAAAATTGACCTAAACAACGCCAGCGTCCGTCTCTTCCGCGAGCTCCGTGGGTTTTATCCCACATTGGCTAAGCTCATCATCGAAAATGCCCCCTATGACAACGTTGAAGATGTATTAAATATTCCCGAACTCAGCGAGAAGCAACTGGCACGATTAGAGGAAAATTTGGAGCGTTTCACTGTCACGCCCCCTGCTGATGTGTTTATTGATGGTGACCAACGTCTAAACACCGGTGACTATTAAGGATACAAACAAAATCTTTCCCCGTTAAGGAAGATTTTTGTGAGTCAAACCTAAACTTTAAATTGCAAGTAACCTATTCCCCTGGGATAGGTTTTTTTGTGGCGATTTTTAGGATTTAGGACTCGGTTGGCACAGTCGATAAAATCGAGGCACCCAGAGGGATTCCCAATGAAAGGCTCCAAAGGCTAGTACAGGCGCGAGGAGGGTCAACAGCAGGAAACATCCCGCTAGGGTTGACAAGGACATGGAGAAAAAATCTTGGGTCAAGCGCACCAGATCATGATCCAGGAGGCCTCCTTTCCCGACCCGGTAGGCGATGCGGAACGTTTCGCTGGTCATGAGCTGCCCGAAGAAGGCACCATTTTCTAGGAAACTAAAACTTGCCAACAGGGCATAGAGGGTTTGTTCACCAGAAACATGGCAAAAATATTTACCAAGGGCAAAGTATAGGCAAATAAAAACGGCGGCAATTTCTAAGAGATGGCCCATGGCGATAATCGCGATTTGATCCCAACCCGTCAGGATCAAGAGGATTTGCAGGAGAGTCAGACCGGCCAAGGTAATCAGGGTGCCGCGATTGCGACGGTATTGCCAAGCGAGATAGGCGATCGCCCCATAGAGCAGCCACAAAATAATGCTGGCGCGGCCGAGGGCGAGGGTAATCCCGCCACCAAAGATAAAGTCAAAACTCGGCACAGCGGGATAGCCAAACAGCCAATAGGCGATCGCATGGCCAATTTCGTGGACAAGGGTGAGAAAGGTATCCAGAATAAAGCGACTGGGGGGCAGCAAAAAGAGAATTAGGCCCAAGCCGCCACCAATGAGGAGTGCCTGGGGCGTATCCGGAGGCAGTGGCCGTGACCGAGGGCGCTGATAAGAGATTTGAGACGGCAGGGCCCCGTGGAGGGGAAAACAGGTTTTGAGGAGATATTGCCGTTGCTGGCGATGGTAGACATTGAGGTAAACTTTTTCGACGTCATCCAGGGAGAAATGTTGTAAAGCCTCCTGGATAATCTGGCAATAGTCTTGGCGATCGCGCTGGTCAATCACCGTTAACTTGATCACCAAGGCCCCAGCGGAGGGCGTAACTTTGATACTCCACAGGTAGGCAGCTAGTAGTTGCCGGAGCTTCAGGGTGAGGGCATCGTTTTTGAGGGCAGTCTTTTGGGGCGGTTCTTGGGTGCTGAGTGCTTCCGGGGAGGGTTCCCGTTCGGCTGGGGAGAGTAAACCTGCAACGATTGTCCATTCCCAGTCGGGGGTGACTTCCCCAAAACGAAGGCCTTCAACGGTAAAGGTTTCCGTGATTGTGCGTTCCCAAATGTTTTGCCAAGGGGCGAGGATTTGTTTGGCGATCGCCTGGTCGGGAGTCGTAAAGCCTTCGAGTTGAATTTTGAGATGCTTATCAGCCACCCGCTTGAGCATCACACGGATCTGGTGGGGTTGAAATGCTCGCCTTAACACTTGGGCGATCGCCTGGGGATTTCCCTGTTCCGCCAACTGACGCAAATCCGACTCTTTCACAGCATCACTTATCTCAGGGGATCACTTCGATTATGCCACCAGACTTCCCTCGTCACAAAAATAGGGAAAAACAATCTCGTCTTTCCCTATTTGTTTATGATGCAATGACTTGCAACTTCAGTCTGAAGTCCCCCTTTGAAGGGAGATTTAGGAAAATATCCTAGGCCGCAACTGCTTCTGATTTTTTGCTGTTACGAATCCCTTCGATCGCCTCAGCATAACTAGGTGCCTTGAAAACCGCAGAACCCGCAACAATCGCATTGGCTCCCGCATCAATGACTTGCCACGCGTTGTCAGGCTTGATGCCACCATCGACTTCAATCCAAGGATTGAGACCGCGCTCATCACACATTGCCCGCAATTTTTCGATCTTGCTAACCATTGAAGGAATAAAGCTTTGGCCGCCGAATCCAGGGTTCACACTCATGATCAAAATCAGGTCACAGACATCAAGGACGTGCTCAATGATGTCGAGGGGCGTAGAAGGATTCAGCACAACCCCGGATTTTTTACCCAGCTCGCGAATCTGGCAGAGGGTGCGGTGGAGGTGGGGAGACGCATTGTGTTCTGCATGGACAGAGATAATGTCAGCACCAGCTTTGGCAAAATTTGCCACGTATTTTTCTGGCTCAACGATCATCAAATGCACATCCAAAGGCTTTTTGGTGTAGGGACGAATGGCCTCAACAATTAACGGTCCAATGGTGATATTCGGGACAAAACGACCATCCATGACATCGACGTGAATCCAATCAGCGCCAGCCTCATCGACTGCTTTAATTTCTTCACCGAGGCGGCTAAAGTCCGCTGAAAGAATGGACGGGGAAACTACAATTTTCTTGTCAGTCATGGTGGGTGGATTCCTCTTATTATCTCAAGAATTCTAAGTTGGTATCAATATTAACAAAAGTTTGTATCAATATTTTTTGTCGCCTGGCCTTGATGGGAGCATTGTTTCAGGAAACACTGACCTAGCGTTGGGGCGGACGCAGGGGCCCATCGGTTTGTACAGGGATCAAGATACTGTTTAGCTTGCGCAGTTGTTCTGCGGTGCCCATGCAAATTAAAAAGTCCCCCGATAACAGCAGGGTATCACCCGTGGGCCCAGGAATGAGACTGCCATCTTGACGACGAATGGCGAGGACGAGGGCACCGGACTGTACTCTGAGTCGGGCTTCGCTGAGGCTTTTGCCAATGTAATCGCCGCAATTGCTATCGACACGGATTTCTTCGAGGTAGTAAGACCGCTCTGTTCCGGTGAGAATGCCATCAACAAAATCCATGACCTGGGGTCTGAGGGCCGCAGCGGCAAGGCGACGCCCCCCGGTAATGTAGGGAGACACAACGGCATCGGCCCCGGCGCGGCGTAGTTTTTGGACGGCTTCTTCGGTGCTGGCCCTGGCGATCGCCCGAATTTTTGGGTTCAATGTTTTCGCCGAAAGTACTGTGTAGAGATTTTCTGCGTCGGAACTGAGGGCTGCCACCAAGCAAGTTGCCCGGTCAATTTTCGCTTCATGGAGATATTGATCGAGGGTGGCATCCCCTTGAATGCAGATATAACCTTGGTCGCGGGCGGCTTCAATAATTTCTGGTTCGAGATCGACAACCACAAAGGGAATCCCCTCGGCGACAAATTCCCGGGCCACCTGCTGCCCTGTGCGACCGAGGCCACAGACGATGTAATGGTTATTGAGACCACTGATTTGCTGCTGGTACTGTTTCAATTTCTTTATCTCCTGGAAATAGCCGCTAATCATTGCTTCGATAAAACGGTTAACGATATAACCAACCGCAATTAAACCCAAAAAAATCAGAATAATCGTAAAGATGCGGGAGCGATCGCCCAGGGGATGAATTTCCCCAAAGCCCACCGTGGCTAAGGTGATCATCGTCATGTAGGCCGCATCCACCCACGACCACTGCTCCACGACAATAAACCAACTTGTCCCCAGCAGAAACAGCGCCACAAGCATCAGCAAACCCAATTGCAGCTGCCCCCTGAGGCGTCTATATTTTTGCTCAATGCTGTACACCGATGAACCTCAAGCTAAGTCTGATGTTTGTAGGGAAAGTTGCAGACAATTTCAGCCGACCTGTAGGAAGCTAAAAAAACACAGAATTTCTTTAGCTCATTCCCCCCTTGTATTTAGCAAAAAAGATTACCCATTGGCTAAACTGAAATTTAACTTTGAGTCTCGCCATCGCAGAGGAGTAACCCGTGAGTCCCCAAACGCTACTAAACCATTCCCCAACCCAAAGCTTTAACCCAGACCAGTTCGACCAGTATGTGATGCATACCTATGGGCGCTTTCCGGTGGCGATCGCCAAGGGGGAAGGATGTCGTCTGTGGGATACAGAAGGGAAAAGTTACCTAGATTTTGTCGCGGGCATTGCCACCTGCACCCTCGGCCATGCCCACCCCGCCCTGATCCAAGCCGTCAGCGCGCAAATCCAAAAACTGCACCACATTTCTAACCTCTACTACATTCCAGAACAAGGCGCTTTAGCCCAATGGATTGTCGAACACTCCTGCGCCGATAAAGTCTTTTTCTGTAACTCCGGAGCCGAAGCCAACGAAGCGGCGATTAAATTAGTCCGCAAATATGCCCATACCGTCTCAGATTTCCTCGAACAACCCGTGATCCTCTCGGCGAAATCAAGCTTCCACGGACGTACCCTCGCCACCATTACCGCCACCGGACAACCCAAATACCAAAAGCATTTCGACCCGCTTCCTGATGGGTTTGCCTATGTGCCCTACAACGACATTCGCGCCCTCGAAGAAGCAATCACCGACATCGATGAAGGCAACCGCCGCGTCGCCGCCATTATGCTTGAAGCTCTCCAGGGGGAAGGAGGCGTCCGGCCCGGTGAGGTGGAATATTTCAAAGCAGTGCGGCGCATTTGTGACGAAAATGGGATTCTCCTCGTCCTCGATGAAGTGCAAGTTGGCGTTGGGAGAACCGGTAAATACTGGGGCTACGAAAACCTCGGCATTGAACCAGATATTTTCACCAGTGCGAAAGGTTTAGCGGGAGGGATCCCCATTGGGGCCATGATGTGCAAGGATTCCTGTGCTGTCTTTAACCCTGGGGAACATGCCAGTACCTTTGGTGGCAACCCCTTCTCCTGTGCGGCTGCCCTAGCGGTGGTTGAAACCCTCGAACAGGAAAACTTACTAGAAAATGTCAACGCCCGTGGGGAACAGCTCCGGGCGGGTTTAAAGACCCTGGCCGAAAAATATCCCTACTTCAGTGATGTCCGGGGTTGGGGTTTGATCAGTGGCATGGAAATTAAAGCAGACCTCGAACTCACTTCCATTGAAGTGGTCAAAGCGGCCATGGAAAAAGGTTTACTGTTAGCCCCCGCTGGCCCGAAGGTGCTCCGGTTTGTGCCACCTCTGATTGTCTCCGCCGCAGAAATTGATGAGGCGATCGCCCTTTTAGACCAGACCCTCGCTGCCATGGCCCTCTAAATTTCCTCACTCTGTACAAAGCAATAAAAAGCTCCCCCATTATTAAAAATCGGGGAGTTTTGTTTTTATGGAGCTTACCTAACTGTGACTACACCGTAACGGGGGTGGGAGTCGGCGTTTCTTCCTGTTCCAAAAATTCCGCTAACTGGGTTTCAATGCTGTCCTTAACGATCTGACGGTACTCCAAGAAATGCTCATTATGGGCGCAAAGGGTGAGGTAATGCTCAAACACTGCCGGATTGTGGCGCAAAATGCCAAATAAATGGTGCCAAAAGCGCCAACGGGTATCCCGCTTGATGCCTTGCCGCCAAATAACGATCGCCAACGCCTTGAGATCAACCAAACTGGGCAGCTTGGCCGGGGGATGACATTTTGGCGCACCTAGTTTCAGGAAACAGCGGTAAATGCGGTCTAAATAAAGGTGCGGATCGTAGAGTTGCCAAAAGGCGTGGACATACTCATTGGCAATGTCTTCGAGGGGACGGGTGGGAACAAAGTTCATCAAGGTCGTTTGGTTGATGTTGCCGTCTTTCTTCGCCCGGAGTCGCCCTTCTGCTTCGAGGCGGTGCCAGAGTGCCGTATTCGGCAAGGCCTGGAGCATCGCAAAGGTGGTTGTGGGGATCGCCGTCAATTCCGCAAATTTGATAATGCGATCGCCTGCCCCTTTCTTCTCCCCATCAAAGCCGATAATAAAACCCGCCATGGGCCGCAAGCCTGCTTGAATAATTTTGTCAATGGACTCAGCAAGGGAGCTGCGGGTATTTTGAAATTTTTTCGTCAGTTGCAGACTCTCTTCATCGGGGGTTTCAATGCCGAGGAAAACCGCATCAAAGAAACATTCCACCATCAGATCCATGAGCTCTAGATCATCGGCAAGATCCACCGACGCTTCGGTATTGAAGCGGAAGGGATATTGATGCTCCCGTTGCCATTCCTTCAGGGCCTTGAGGAGGAGTTTGACGTTCCGCTTGTTGCCGATGAAATTATCATCCACCATGAAAATGCTGCGCCGCCAACCCAATTCGTAGAGGCAATCCAACTCCTTTAAAAGCTGCTCTGGGGTTTTGGTTCGGGGTTTACGCCCGTAGAGCACGATGATGTCACAAAATTCACATTGGAAGGGACAGCCCCGGGAGAACTGCACCGACATCGAATCATACTGATCCAATTCCAACAGATCATAACGGGGTACTGGCGTAGTGGTGACATCGGGTTTTTCGGTGGCGCGAAAAGTTCCAGAAGTGGCCCCGTTGTTAACGGCTTCTACAAACATCGGCAGAGTAAGTTCTCCTTCATCGAGGATCAAAAAGTCCGCTCCTACATCCTGGACTTCTTCGGGTACTGACGTCGGGTAGGGGCCACCAACCGCCACCAATTTATTCCGTTTTTTCGCTTCCTTAATTTGGTCAAGGAGGTCATCTTTTTGGACGATCATCGCCGACATCAAGACCAGATCGGCCCATTCCCATTCCGCCTCAGTGACAGCGCGAATATTGCGGTCAACCAGTTTAAACTCCCACGCCTGGGGTAAAATCGCCGCCACGGTAATCAAGCCCAAAGGAGGCAACAGCACCTTGCGGTTGACCAGTTCAAGGATTTTTTCGTAGGACCAAAAGGTGGGAGGAAAAACCGGATAGATGAGGAGGACACGCATGGTATTTAAGGGTTTTATTATGAAAGGGTTTTAAAAAGGCTGATTTTTAGAAGGCGATCGCCAACCATCATCAAAACTGACGTCAGGTAAGCGCACGAGTGCCTTCAGTGTAGCGCTAAAGTTTTGTAACAGTGCCCACGGCGAAAATTGGCCCCACCATGGCGATAGAAACCGCATCGGTGAGGACTTCCCCCGTTACAGCGACCTGTAGACCTTGCTGTTGATAGCCCTGGGGCAAATCTCGCAGTTCATAATTCACCCCCGCTGCCGTTTCGAGGACCCATACCCCAGCACCTAGGGATTGATAGGCAATGCGCCCCGTTAGTTCTTGCATTCGGCTCACCTCACAGTTGTCGATCGGGTTTTTGCAACATCCTTTAAATCTTTAAAGGCTTTTAAACGCCGATGGTTTCCCGCTCAGCCTCTTGGATGAACGATTCAACCAATTCCACATTTTCTACACTACCGAGGATCGTCGGGGTGCGCTGGTGGAGATAGGTCGGCACAAAATCAAGGAGCGGCATGGTGCCTGTACTGGCTTTCCCCCCTGCCTGTTCAATGAGCCAAGCTAACGGTGCGGTTTCATAAAGAAGACGCAATTTACCCTCTGGTTTTTTCTTCGTGCCTGGATAAAGGAATACGCCCCCCTGCATCAGGATGCGGTGTAAATCCCCCACAAGGGCACCACTATAACGAGCCGTATAACCTTCGTGGCGGTGCATGTAGCGAATGTAATCCCGGATCGAATCTTCCCACTGCCAAAAATTACCTTCATTGACGCTGTAGATCGAGCCATGGTTCGGCATCGTGATGTTTTCTTCAGCGAGAATAAATTCCCCTAAACTCGGATCAAGGATAAATGAGTGCACCCCCGTGCCAATGGAGTAAACCAACATGGTTGAAGGGCCATAGAGAATATAACCGGCCGCAATTTGCTTGTGACCATTTTGGAGCAGGTCTGCAGCATCTCCATCGAGATCCATGCCTTCTTGTTGGCGGATGGAAAAAATGGAACCAACGTTGAGATTGATATCGACATTGGAGGATCCATCAATCGGATCGTAGAGCAGCGTATAGCGACCAATGGGGCAGTTTTCGGGAATGTAGTAGGGTTTTTCCATTTCCTCGGAGGCGAGGCGACAAACGAGGCCACTTTGTTTAAAAACAGAAATAAAGACATCATTGGCATAGAGATCCATTCGTTTAACGGATTCTCCTTGGACGTTTTCTTCGCCCGTGAAGCCCAGTACCCCTTCCATCAGGCCAGCGCGACTGAGGCGACGGGCAACGAGTTTGCCGGCAAGGGCAATGCGGTTCATGATGGCACTGATGTCTTGGGCCGCAGTATCGAAGCTCTGGAGCTGTTGTAGAACGTGACGGGAGAGAGTGGTGCAATCGCGGTCGAGACTCGGACTTTGGGTAATGTCGTGGCTGTGATCTGGCATAGGCTTTTTCCTTTGTGGGTCTTCTCCAATGGTAACGACTGTGTCTGGGGGATGCGCTCTTGCTAAAGGATTACTTAATGGAAAAGCAAGGAAAAAAGGCAAGCATTTGGGCAGAATGGGCGGGATATAGGCAAACCTTGACCTTTAGCTGTCAAAAATCGTCACAATCTCCGGTTGTACGGGAAACGGTTGCTAGGATGGCCAGTAGAGAAAAATTGTGAGCTTGTAATCTGCGTATGTTTCAACGTCGTGCTAGTGGTGTTCTGTTGCATCCTACGTCTTTGCCGGGTCGATTTGGAATCGGTGATCTGGGGCCAGAAGCCTATCGATTTATTGATTTTCTTGCCGATAGTGGACAGCAGGTTTGGCAAGTTCTGCCCCTGGGGCCAACGGGGTTTGGGAATTCTCCTTATCTGTGTTATTCGGCCTTTGCGGGCAATCCGATGTTGCTGAATTTGGAGTGGTTGGCTGCGGAGGATCTACTAGAGGAGGCTGATTTAGCGGCCTGTCCGAGCTGCCCTGGGGATCAGGTGGACTATGATCAGGCGATCGCCTTTAAGATGCCGCTCCTCAGAAAAGCTTGTAAACGCTTCCAGGCGGTGGCGACCCCAGAGAGAAAACAAGAATTTCAAACCTTTTGTGAAGAGCAGGCCTATTGGCTCAATGATTATGCGCTCTTTATGGCCCTCAAGGAAGCCCACGATGGCAAAAGCTGGTATGACTGGGATGCGGCCCTCGCTTGGCGTGACCCAGCGGCGATCGCCCAACAGACAGAAGTCCTCGCCGATCAGATTTTCTTCCATAAGTATGTCCAATCGGAATTTTTCCGCCAGTGGTCCACCCTAAAAAGCTATGCCAACGAAAAGGGCATCCAAATCTTTGGGGATTTGCCAATTTATGTTGCCCATGACAGTGCCGATGTGTGGGGGCACCCGAAAATTTTCCGCCTCGATTACGAAACAGGGGCCGCAAAGTGGATGGCGGGGGTCCCACCGGATTATTTCAGTGAAACAGGCCAACTCTGGGGCAACCCGGTCTACAACTGGCGCAACCTGTCGCGTCGTCATTATTCCTGGTGGATCGAGCGCATTAAAACCATGTTGGAATATGTCGATATTGTCCGCATCGATCACTTCCGGGGTTTTGAAGCCTTTTGGGCGGTTCCCCAAGGGGAGAAAACAGCGATGAATGGCCGCTGGATCAAAGCCAAGGGTGACGAATTTTTTGCGTTACTCAAAGATAAACTCGGTGAACTGCCCATCGTCGCTGAAGATCTGGGGGTAATCACGCCGGATGTGGAGGCCCTGCGGGATAAATATCGCTTACCAGGCATGAAGATTTTGCACTTTGCCTTTGATAGCGATCGCGCCAATCCGTTTTTACCGTTCAACTACACCAATCGCAATTGCATCGTCTACACGGGCACCCATGACAATGACACCACCGTGGGCTGGTTTGACAAGCGCAGTGACGAAGAAAAGGCGCGGGTCACTGATTACCTTGGTTGCCTCTGCGATGAGGGAATCCATTGGGGTCTGATTCGTCTAGCGTTGGGTTCCGTGGCAAATCTGGCAGTTTTCCCCCTCCAGGATCTTTTGGGTTTAGGGTCTGAAGCAAAGATGAATACCCCTGGGGTGGCCGCCGGGAACTGGACTTGGCGCTACCAGCCGGAAATGCTGAGTGATGACCTCATTGGCAAATTGCGCTACCTCGTCTATCTTTACGGGCGTGAACCGGAGTATCGAGGCGAATAAATGGGGCGATCGCTCAAAAAAGGAACGGGTTGGCGGTTAGGCTGGGATCCTGACCCAACCCGGACTTTTCAAGGCTTAGTTGGAGCCGACGATTGGGCCGTGGAATTAACTGCCGCAGAATTTAAAGATTTTTGTCGTTTGTTGGTGCAATTAGCTGATACCGTCGAAAGTATTGCCTCGGAATTGATGCCAGAGGAACGGATCGCCATCGAAGCAGAAAGTGATTTGATTTGGCTAGAGATTGAAGGGTTTCCGGCTCGCTACAGTCTGCGTTTGTTAGTGCTAACCCAGCGAAATATTGAGGGCAATTGGCAACCGGAAGCTGTGCAGCAGTTGGTGCAATTAAGTCATATTTTTCATAAAAGTCATGAATTGCCGCTGTGATGCTCTCGAAGATCAAGAGTCAGGAAATTATCGAAAGTGGCGATCGCCCTGAAAGCCATTAAAAACTCGAAAAATATAACATTTATGTTATGTTAAACCTATGTCTTGGAGCATTGAATACCCTTACTCTGATGTCGAAGAGTTTGTCCTTGAACTCCCACCGAGTTTAGCAGCCAAGTATTTTCGCCTTACGGATCTAATGCTAGAGTTTGGTGCTCATCTCGGTATGCCCCATACCCGATCTATGTCAGGCGGCTTATTTGAACTTCGCATTAAAGGTAGAGAGGGGATTGCACGAGTATTCTACTGCACGCTAGTAGGCAAGCGGATCGTAATGCTGCATGGCTTTGTGAAAAAATCCCAGAAGACTCCATCGAAGGAACTCAAAATTGCTAAATACCGTATGTCGGAGGTCAAGAGTAAATGAATCATGCTGAATTGAAAGAAAAGGTATTGGCTAATCCTGAAACACGCACTATGTATGACAACATGGAAGCTGAGTTCTCCTTGTTAAGACAAATGCTTAAGGCAAGGCAAGAAGCAGGTCTTTCTCAAGCTGAGGTCGCTGATCGAATGGGTACTAAGGCACCCGCCATAACACGGCTAGAATCATCTCTTAGTAGTGGCAAGCATTCACCTTCTTTGGCAACCCTACGTCGTTATGCCCAGGCCGTAGGTTGTGAGCTTCAAATAACACTAGTCAAGTCCGAAAATATTTAGAACACAACACAATTTTTCTAGTGAAATAACACCTAATTAATTTTTTAAAAATTCTGTAGTCTCGTTATAATCTGATTAAAAAATAACGGCTTTGTTATGACTGAACTCCTAGAGCAAGCAATTCAACATTTACAATCTTTGGATACGGAAAGACAAGATGCGATCGCCGCTTTGATTATGGAAGAGCTTGAGGACGAAGCTAAATGGGATACTGCTTTTGCTCAATCCCAGGAACTTCTAGCAGATTTAGCGGCTGAGGCAATGACTGAATATAAGGCAGGCCAGACACAAGTGCTAAAACCTGAAGCACTGTGAAGTCGAGAACAACAACTAAATTTCGTAAGGCACTTGCAAGCTTGCCTGATGCTATTCAAAAACAGGCACGTAGCGCGTATCGTCAATTTCAAAAAGATTCTGCCCATCCCAGCTTAAGATTTAAACAGGTTCATCCCAATTTGCCAATTTACTCGGCTCGCATCAGTAAAAATTACAGATCAGTTGGCCAACGAGATGGCGACACAATCATTTGGTTTTGGGTTGGCTCTCACGCAGAATATGACAAACTATTATCACAAATCTAGCTATCACAATATTTTTTTTAATTCGGATATTTCATAAAGTAATCAACATGATCATTAAAGAAAAAGATTCTATTAATGCAAGCATAGGGCAATTAAAAACAATTATTGATTTACCTAATTTATCCGAAGCAAAAGTTTTGCAAGCAAAAACAGAGCTTAAAAAACTCACCTCTGGTAATCAAGGGGAAAAAGATTCTGCTTATTTTATTGATTTCTATTATAAAAATTCGCCGAACTGGGCGATAATTCATGATCTTAGAATTGAACATAGTGGTTTAGTAGCTCAGATCGATCACATTTTAATTAACAGATTTCTTGATTTTTATATCTTGGAAACCAAGCATTATGCCCATGGTATCAAAATCACAGAGCATGGCGAGTTTTTAGTGTCATATCAGAAAAGCTATAGGGCAATAGAGTCTCCCATTGAGCAAAATAAAAGACATATCAAAGTTTTAAAGAACCTTCTCCAGAGCGAAGAAATACTACCTAAGAGACTAGGCATACCGTTACAGCCTCATTTTCTTGCCTATGTTTTAGTTTCACCAAAGTCTCGCGTGATCCGCCCCAAGGCAAAAGATTTTAAAACAGATGCTGTTATTAAATCAGACGAATTTTACAAGCAAACACGAGATAATTTAAACAATGAAAGTATATTGACAACCCTCGGTTCACTGACAAAAATGATTTCATCTGAATCCTTACGACAAATAGCCGAAAACCTAGTCAATTATCATCGACCTGCTCAATTTGATTATTATAAAAAGTTTTCTGTTTCCAAAGAAGAAGATAATCGCCACCCCGTTGTAATAGAACAGCCAAAGAAAACAAAGTACTATTGCTATCGCTGTAAGCAGCCTATTTCCAAAAAAGTTGCAATGTTTTGTTTCAATAATAAAATTCGCTTTGACGGTAAAGCATATTGTTTCGACTGCCAGAAACAATTCCCTTTAAAGTCGCCTTAGCAAAAGCGTTAGGGCAATTCCCCAGGAGAGGCCCAGTAAATGGCTGTAAAAACTGACATTAGGAGAACTGAGATCCACCGCAAACTGGATCACAATAATTAAGCAAATCAAGCGAAATTGCCTGCCTGCGGCTTCGAGATGAAACCGTCGCCACCCCTGCCACAACACAACGGCGATCGCCCCGATCATGCCCATAATCGATCCAGAAGCTCCGACCCATACTTGATAGCTGTAGCGAATTTCATTGGTGAGATAAGCCAACCAAGCCGGAAACGCCTCATAGTCGAAGCCCTGGGCTAACAACACCAATCCAAATAAGGTAACCGTCGCGCCGAAACCACTGCCCAGATAAATGAGGAGGTAACGCGATCGCCCTAAGTGTTTTTCGACAAAGGGGCCTAATAGGGCCAAGGTCGCCATATTCATCAAGAGATGGGCTAGCCCCACATGGATAAAATTCGCCGTAAACAAACGCCACCATTCCCCCCGCAAAACTTGGTTGGGAATGAAACCGCCGCCCTGGAGAATTGCTTCCGGATTTTCAGGACTGCTAACGGCGATCGCCCCCAGGAAGACCAGACAATTGACGGCGACTAAAACAGAATTCACCGAAAGTTGCTTGTGTCCCGCAGGCTGTTGGCCCACGAGGGATTGATAAAGTTGCTCCTGGGTTTCCTGTTGTACCAGGCGGCTGAGGCGGGCCAAGTCAGGATAAGCATCTGTGGAAAGCAGCGATTGGGCGGGTCGGGGAGGATGTTGGCGGCGCATTTGGACGGCATTGCGGAACCGTTTATGGGAGTCTTCCTGGAGGGTCTGTAAAATGGCATTTCCTTGGGAGGTACTTCCGGCTCCATAGTGGGCGATCGCCAACCAAAAACCCTTAATCTCTTTGGCATAATCCCTGAGGGGGCCTGTTAATAGCCGTTGCACCGTTTTGATTTCGCCACAAAAGGCCGCCGTAAATAACAACACCAGATGCCACTGACGGCGATCGCTCCCCCGCAACAATTGCACTTTGGTCTCCGGTTTAAGCACAAGCCGTAGGAGTTCAGACAGTTGACCCGTTTCCCCCAAAGCACGGCAATAGTAAACCAAAAGCAAGGGTTCTCCGGGCGTTTGCGACATTCCCCGGAGCCAAGCCAGCAACCCAGCCCAATCAAACCGCATCGCATAATCCATGGCGATCGCCTGACGGGCCAAAAAACTGGGGTGATCCTGGTATTTTTCTAAAAGATTTAAACCCGGGGTGAGTTGCCCCCGTTGACTCAAGATTAAAGCGCGAATGATGTGCGGCTGTTCCCACCAACCATCAAAGGGATGGAGATACCGCAGATACAAAGCCCATTGGTAGGCACGCGGAAAATCTTGGCGAGACAAGAGACTCTGGATCTGCCGCAATCCTAAGGATGGCGCGAGGATCAGCAGTAACCAAGCCACCCCGCCCCACCAAGCAGCCCAGGCCATCGAAATGAAGTTCATCCCCCAGGTGAGGGCGAGGACAAATCCAGCTACCCATAGCCAGCCCAAAGGACGAGGCCGTGGCGATCGCCAAGTACGGAGCATCAAGACCCCACAGGAAAAAGAAACAGCGTAAAACCAAATCAGGGGCCACAAAGCAGATGCCATCACGGAAGCCATTAGGGGGGAGAAAACATTAATTGCTATCTTAAGTTGGGAATAAATCTTTTTCTTTCCCTTGAGAAATTACCCATGAAAAAACGGCTCCTGTCTGCCCTCTGTCTGCTTTCTCTCAGTGTCTTTGGCTGTACTGCTCCATCGACTACGGATGTCACTAGCCCCACCGAAAATGAGACGCCGACAACGGCAGTGCAACCCTTGGTCACGGGGGCGATTCCCGACCAAGATCCTGAAAAATTGCAGCGACTCTATGGCCTGCTAGCAGATTATTTGAGTGCTGAACTGGGAGTCCCCGTGGAATATAAACCCGTCACCGATTATCTTGCGGCAGTCACAGCCTTTAAGGTGGGTGATTTGGATTTAGTTTGGTTTGGTGGGTTAACGGGTGTCCAAGCAAGATTGCAAGTCCCTGGTGCTGAGGCGATCGCCCAACGGGATATTGATGCCGAATTTCACTCGGTACTGATTGCCAATGTCAATAGCGGCCTGGGGGAATTAGCCAGTGATGCCGATTTAGCCCAAGTCAAAGGCAAAACCCTCACTTTTGGTAGTGAATCCTCCACTTCTGGCCGCCTGATGCCCCAATACTACCTAGAACAAGCCGGAGTTTCCCTCGAAGACTTCCAAGGGGAAGTGGGCTTTTCTGCCTCCCACGATGCCACCATTCAATTGGTCGAAGCCGGCACCTATGACCTGGGAATGCTCAACGAACAGGTGTGGAATAGTCGCGTCGAGGCCGGGGAAGTGGACACCAATAAAGTAAAAGTGATTTGGCGATCGCCTGCCTACTACGATTACCACTGGGTCATTTCCCCCGACGTGGATGAGCGCTATGGGGAAGGCTTCCGGGATAAAGTCCAACAGGCTTTGCTCCAACTCGATCCCAACAACCCTGACCACAAGGAAATTCTTGATTTATTTGGGGCGACCCAGTTTATTCAGACCAGCAACGAAAACTACGCTGAAATCGAAGCCGTGGGCCGCCAGATTGGCAAGATTCAATAAACGAAGATTTAGGCTAAGAAATCTCTTGATTGGCCCCCTAAATCTCCCTCAAACTGGGAGCCGGGGGACCTTGTAAATTAGTTCTAAGCGGCGGCCTTTTTCATTTCGATTAATTCGATCTTGTAGCCGTTGGGATCTTCGACAAAGGCAATTACCGTGGTGCCATGCTTCATAGGGCCGGGTTCCCGGGAAATTTTACCGCCCAGCTCGCGAATTTTTTCGCAGGTGCCATAGATATCATCCACACCCAGGGCAATATGACCAAAGCCATTGCCGAGGTCATAGCTGTCGGTGTCCCAGTTGTGGGTTAGCTCGATCACGGTATTGTCTTTTTCGTCGCCATAACCAACAAAGGCCAAGGTGAATTTGCCGCCGGGGTAATCCTTTTGGCGCAGGAGCTTCATACCCAGAACATCACAATAAAATTTGAGGGATTCTTCTAAGTTGCCGACCCGAATCATGGTGTGAAGCATTTTCATAGGGGGTGTTTTTCTCCTTTGGTAACGAACTATCTCTGTGTCTATTCTAAATTGAGTTCCCCCTGGAGCCAGTCTTGGGCGGTGCGGACGAGGGTACCATCCTCTTCGAGGGCGACGATACTCACATCAAGGGGGACAGCCAGAGGACTGTCGTAGGGCAACACAAAGCCCAGATTTTCAGTATTCAGGTTAAAGTCGGCAACTCGCAAGGGTAAGTCAGGGTTTTGGCTCAGATAATATTCCAAGGTTGGCCGATCAAAAATTACACCGTCTGCTTTATCGGCTTCCATTAAGGCGATCGCCGCCTCTAAGCTGGGGCGTTGTAAAATTTTGGCGCGATATTCAGCGGCCCAAGCTTCCCCCGTCGTGCCCTGGACAACGGCCATGCGGGTTCCGCGTAAATCCCCAGGATCGCGAATCGCATCCTCTGGCAATTTAGCAAGGGCGAGGGTAAAGGCCGAGGCTAATCCCCCAATCAAAGAAGAAACCGCAACCAAAGAGATCAACATCCAAATTCCAGCGATAAATCGGCCCCAAGGGGTTTTGGGTGAGCGATCGCCATAGCCAACCGTGGTCAAAGTCACCAGGGCAAACCACATCCCATTGCCCACACCGCGCAGATAATGATTAGGAAACTCCTCTGGGTTATGGCGTCTCTCCACGAGCCACATGCCGTTGCCCACTAAAAATAAACAAACCAGCAAAACCCCCACCGAAGAGAGGGCTGTGCGGGTGAAAAAAGGACGCACCCGTTCCCAAATGGGGGGCGACTCTTCGGGCAGCAAGATCCCTAATCCTGAAACGAAGAAAGGCTGGGTGAAATCCACCGTTTCTAAACGCTCGGCGGTAATACTAAATGGCCCTACCAGGAGATCTAATTCCCCAGTGGCTACGGCATCCAGGGCAGCTTGTGTCTCCGTTTGCAAAATCAACTCATATTCCCAGCCATTTACGAAGGCAATGGTTTCCCAGATATCTGGCACAATTCCTTGAAAGTCACCATTGACCGACTCCACTAAAAAAGGAGGGGTGCCACCGATGCCAACCTGCAAAATCTCCGCAGCTTCATCGTCTGGCAAATTATCAGGACTTTGGGCCAACCCAACTTGGAGATGTGCTTCGGCCAAGATGGATAAGCCAATTAAGCCGAGAATTTGCAGGCCCTTCTGCCCAAGTTTCCTGATCGAAAGAAAATCACCTACTGTTTTTTCATTAATCATTCCTAAGATTATTCAAATAACGACAGTGCCATTGTAGTCACTGGCAATATGCTAGCGGTGAGCTGATTTTCAAATAGGAATCAAGCACTCCGCAAAATCAATCTTCGTTTAAAACCTAATTTTTTTTCACGGGCATATTGACAACGGCAGTTGCATATTCTGTAACGACGGCCTTTACTTCCCCCGCCTTGCTTACAATAAATTCAATGTTTCTTCCCACACATGATTAAATACTCAAGCTGATTGTTGAGATCACCAAAACTTGAGTAATCTTAAGGCTTACAGATTTATTTTCTGGAGCCTTTTTTATATTCAAACATGATCAAGTACCATCCTTAGCATAGTGATCTGCCGTATTTTTAGAGTGATAGATGATGATCTTTTACGGAGCAAAATGCTGTGGATTAAAAAAATAAATGCTTGCGTTATTGTGTGATTTTCTTTAAAAGCAATTTTAAAAAAACAAAACAATCAGTAAAGCCTTGAGCTAATTTCTTGAAAATTATCTTACTTGCAAATTCAGGATCTTTTTCTTGGTAGAAGATCAGCGTTTAATTAACCGAAAATCCCCGTTTAGTGGTTTGGGGTGGGGCGACTTCTACGGAAAAATTGACTTGATCTTGGCGATCGCCTTGATAAATTTCTAGTTGCCAGTTGCCGGGGCGCAGTTGCCAGCGGGGATTTTGGGGATCGTCCGGTTGCCAGGGTTGGCCGTTGAGTCGCCACCGAATCGGTTGGTCATTGAGCGTTTGGAATTGGATTTTTAACTGGCCGGGGTGCTCAGGATCTCCTAAAAGGCGATCGCCATCTTGGGGAAACAGAATTTTTAAGCCGCTTTGGGGCGTAGCTAGGGTCGTTTGGGTCGCCAGCCAGCGGTCATATTCCGGGGGCAGCACTAGACGAATTTCGCCATTAATTTCCTGGTAAAAATCATCTAAATCCGTTTCATACTCAACCAAATCAGCCGCGAAAAAATATTCCTGAACAATGACAGGACAAAGACCCGTTGATTTTTTGCCAGACAGGGCACAAATGGGCCGTTTAAGCATGGCCGTTGGTTCCGGGAATGCTGAGGGTTCCCGTTGGTGGTGCAGGTGCAACATGATATCTCGCCAGAGCGGTGCGGCCCCCGTCACCCCCGAAACTTGTTGCATGGGCGTGCCATCAAAGTTCCCGATCCAGGTGGCGACGGTATAGTTTTCGCTAAACCCCACCGCCCAAGTATCACGATAATTTGAAGATGTCCCTGTTTTAACGGCCGCTGGAAACGGTAAATTTAAGGCGGAATCGACCCCAAAGGCGATCGCCCTGGCCTGTTTATCGCTCAGCATCTGGGTAATGAGCTGCCAAGTTGGGGGGTCACTGAGGGGCGTTGTGGCAGCTTCCGGGTGAGCGAAATGGCTAACTAAATCACTTTTTTCGCCGCCATTGGCCAGGGTACGATAGGCATTGGCCAACTCCATCAGGGTTACTTCACCGCTGCCGAGGGTGAGGCCCAGGCCGTAGTAATCTGGGTCTTCGGTTAAATGCTGAAAACCCAATTGGTGTAAGCGCGTTAAAAACGTCTCAACACCCACTTGTTCTAAAACCCGTACCGCTGGAATATTGAGGGAATTCCCCAAAGCGAGGTGCACCCGCACCGGGCCTAAAAATTTTTCATCGTAGTCCGTGGGTTCATAGAGTTTGGCGTCGGGAATGGCATAGTAGGTGGGAATATCCGCCAAAATCGTATTGGGGCGGATGGTTCGGGTCTCTAGGGCCAATTGGTAGAGAAAGGGTTTGAGGGTGGAACCTGGTTGCCGGAGGGCTTGTACCCCATCATTTTCCCCTTGGGGCGTAAAGTAATTCGTAGACCCCACATAGGCTAAGATTTCGCCGGTTTGATTATCAATGGCGATCGCCGCCCCTTGGTGAACATTATTTTGTTCTAAATTTAAAACGGTCTGGCGCACCTGTTCCGCGACAAAATCCTGGAGATTTTTATCTAGGGTGGTACGAATCACGGGGTTTTGGCTGGTATCCAGTTGCTCTGTTAGCCAGAAAACAAAATGGGGCGCGCTGAGAATTCCCTGATGACGTGGTTGCAGGGTGACGGCTTCTTGGAAGACCCGATCCGCCTGCTCTGGGGACAGTTCGCCCTCAGCTACCATGCGCGCCAGCACGTACTGTTGCCGTTGTTTGAGGTTGTCCCAATAGTCGTAGGGATTGAGATAAGTGGGACTGTTGGGAATGGCCGCAAGGAGAGTCGCCTGGGCCACATTGAGATCCGCTGCCGCTACGCCAAAATAAATCTGGGCTGCCGCTTCAACGCCATAGATATTTCCCCCCATGGGCAAACGGTTAATGTAAGCGGTGAGAATTTCTTGGCGGTTCATGCCTGCTGCTAACCGCCAGGCGACCCAAATTTCCTGGAGTTTCGCGTTCAAAGTCCGGGGGCGATCGCCTAACATCCGGGCGAGTTGCATCGTAATCGTCGAGGCCCCACTGACAATTTTTTGGTATTTGATTGCTTGGTAGGTAGCCCTGGCGATCGCCTGGAGATCTAGGGGGCCATGGGAGTAAAAATCACCATCCTCCGCCGCAATAATCGCCTGCTGAAAATAGGGTGAAACTTCATCGAGGCTAACAACGGAGGTATTTTCTTGGTCGGCACTGAGCACTGTCCCCAAAAACAAACCATGGCGGTCATAAAAGCGAAAAGCCTGGTCGGTCTGGGCAATATCTACGGCTTGCACAGGCATCAGTAGAGGCGTTAAACGCACAGCCAAGGCGATCGCCCCCAGGACACTGATAATTTTTAGGGGGAAGGGCGATCGTTGCCAAATTTTTAGGAGCCAGTCACGCAGCAACACAAGCAGCTTGGGCCTCATCTCTTTTCGTAGTTGTAGCCCTTTTCTGGGGAGATCGCCCAAAGGCTTAATATTTTGCAGTTTTACCGAATAAAGCGAATCTTTAAGACTCGTCACCAAAGCGATATCATCCCTGAGATTGTTCACTAAAATTGGAATGTTTCAAAGGAGCGACACCATGGGTCAGCGTCATATTCGGCACAGTTTGTTATTTCTCGGAGCAATGCTTTGTGTTTTCCTGCCATCGGCGGCGATCGCCCACGTCGGCGGCCACGAAACCGCTGGATTTTTGCATGGATTTCAACATCCCCTTGGGGGACTCGATCACCTCGTGGCCATGTTAGCGGTGGGAATTTGGGCGGTTCAGGTCGAAGAAAAGCAAGGGCGTTTTTTACTCCCCCTGAGTTTTCTGGGTTTGATGTTGGTGGGTGGTTTACTCGGCATGGTCGGCATGAACGTACCAGGGATCGAGGTCGGGATTATCTTTTCCGATCTCCTGTTAGGTTGCTTTGTTTTCTTTGGCACCCGTCTCCCCTTACTGTGGAGTAGTCTCATTATTGGTGCGCTGGCTGTTTTCCATGGCTATGCCCACGGCGCAGAGATGCCTGCCAATGCCCGGGGTCTTCAATATGCCCTCGGTTTTCTAGCGGGAACTGCGAGCTTACACCTTATCGGCATGGGAACGGCTTTGCTGGCCTTACGTCGTCAACAGATCCAATTTTTCCGCATTGCTGGGGTCATGATGGTGGTGGCTGGTTTGGCAGTCTTTGCCCAGAGCATCTAAGCAGCGATACTGCCAGGTTTGATATTGGCTCAAAGAACTCTCCAGGTTTTAGTGGGGAGTTTTTTTAATGGACTGATGGCAGCCAAAGAAAAAACCGATTGGTGAAGACGCCAATCGGTTTTTTTGTTTGTGATCTCACCCGGTGGGAGATCATTGTTTAACGGTTAGTTATTTCGCTTCAGCTCGTTCTTTAGCTTCTTTAATCACTTCATCCGCAACATTCTTCGGACAAGGATCATAGTGAGAGAACTCCATGGAGAACTGACCACGGCCGGAGGTCATGGTACGGAGGTCGCCGATGTAACCGAACATCTCGCTGAGGGGCACTTTGGCCTTGATGCGGATCCCGGTGGCACCGGATTCTTGACCTTCAATCATGCCACGACGACGGTTGAGGTCACCGATCACATCCCCAACGTAATCATCAGGGGTGAACACATCCACCTTCATGATCGGTTCAAGGATTTGGGGGCCAGCCTTGGGTAGGGTTTGACGGTAGCCACTCTTAGCAGCGATTTCAAAGGCGATCGCCGAAGAGTCAACCGGGTGGAAACCACCATCCGTCAAAGTCACCTTCAGGTCAACACAGGGGAAGCCTGCCAGCACACCTTTTTCGATGGACTGCTCGAAACCTTTCTGGACTGCGGGCCAAAATTCACGGGGTACGTTACCACCAGTAACCTTGGACTCGAACTGGAAGCCGCTACCGGGTTCACCAGGTTCGATGGTGTAGTCGATCTTACCGAACTGACCGGAACCACCGGACTGCTTCTTGTGGGTGTAGCTATCGTTGATGACCTTGGTGATGGACTCACGGTAGGCAACCTGGGGTTTACCCACTTCTACTTCAACGCCATAGGTACGCTTGAGGATGTCCACCTTAATGTCAAGGTGAAGTTCACCCATCCCTTTAATAATGGTTTCGCCGCTTTCCTGGTCGGTTTCCACTTGGAAGGAGGGATCCTCTTGCACCATTTTGCTGAGGGCAACACCCATTTTCTCATTGCCACCTTTGGTCTTGGGGGCGATCGCAATGGAGATTACCGGATCAGGGAAAACCATCGGTTCGAGGGTTGCCGGATTGTCCTTGTCACAGAGGGTATGGCCAGTTTGGACGTTCTTCATCCCGACAATGGCAATGATGTCACCCGCTTGGGCTTCATCGATTTCCTCACGGGAGTTGGCGTGCATTTCCACCATCCGCCCGATCCGCTCGGTCTTACCAGTAGCAGTGTTGAGCACAGTATCCCCTTTCTTCAGGGTGCCAGAATAAATCCGGGTAAAGGTCAAGGCCCCGAAGCGGTCATCCATAATCTTGAAGGCCAAAGCACGGAGGGGCTTTTCGGCGTCAACAATGGCAAAATTGCCTGTTTCATTCCCTTCAATGTCCGTTTCCGGCTGGGGATTTACTTCCATCGGGTTGGGGAGATAATCCACAACTGCATCGAGAACCAGTTGTACCCCTTTGTTCTTGAAGGAAGAACCACAGTAGGTGGGGAAGAAAGCTAGTTCGCGGGTTCCTTTGCGAATACAGGCTTTAATTTCATCAATGCTGACCTCTTCGCCTTCGAGGTATTTTTCCATGATCTCGTCGTCTTGTTCAACGGCGAGTTCGACGAGGGCCTCGCGGTATTCTGCTACTTGATCCTTCATGTCTTCGGGGACATCGGTGATCTCGTAGTTCATCGGATCGCCAGATTCGTCCCAAATCCAAGCTTTTTCGGTAAGCAGATCAACAACGCCCTTAAATTCACTCTCTGTACCGATCGGCAGGGTCATTACCAGAGGGGTTGCTGCCAAGATATTTTCTACCTGCTTCACAACGTTGTAGAAGTTAGCACCGATCCGGTCTAATTTGTTGACATAGATCAACCGCGCAACTTTGGAGTCGTTGGCATAACGCCAGTTGGTTTCGGATTGGGGTTCTACACCACCGGAACCACAAAATACACCGACACCACCGTCAAGTACTTTTAGGGAGCGATAAACTTCAATGGTGAAATCGACGTGACCGGGAGTATCGATAATATTGAGCTGGTGATCTTTCCAGAAACAGCTTGTGGCAGCGGATTGAATGGTAATCCCGCGCTCCTGCTCCTGCTCCATGAAGTCAGTGGTGGCTGCACCGTCGTGCACTTCACCTAATTTGTGGATTTTTCCGGTTAACTTCAGGATACGTTCGGTGGTGGTGGTTTTACCCGCATCGACGTGAGCGAAGATACCGATATTACGATATTTGGTCAGGTCTTTCATAGGTTTATGTTCGCTCGATAAAATTTAAGTACTACTATTTTTACTAGGGTGATCACTCGGTGCAATTAGACGTACAACTGAAAACGTCTCGGTCTTGTTTGAGCCAATCTAAAACCGATGTGGTTTATGGTGAGTCGTTAAGGGACTAATTTGTATTGTAAGTGTCACGCGCTTGGTTCGTATAAGCTGCCGCTCCAGTCTTGGGAAAACTGAATATTTTGCTACAGCAAAGAATATTAAAATCCTTGCGGGGCACGATGGCAACATTACAGATTGTAAATTATCTTGCGGTCAAGGGAAAAGAGGCGTTTATCTCGCCTTTGGGGTTAGGCCTGGGGTGAAACTGTAACATATTGTTCGATTAGACTCACCAAATCCCCGAAGCGAAACGGTTTACAGAGATAGTCATTGGCTCCCTCCGTCAAGTACTCGCTGCAGTCTCCAGATTGGCTTTTCTCGCAGAGACAAATGATTGGTAAGGTGCTCCGGTCGCGCAGGGCCTGGAGGAGAGCCAGGCTTTCTGAGTTGACTTTAGCCATTTCGAGAATGATTAGTTGTCCTTTTTTATTTTCGATCAAGGCGATCGCCTTATCGAGATCCGCCACATCTTTGAGGTTATAACCCTTGGCTTTGAGATAGTTACTAAAGCTCCCCTGCTGAATACCGGGCACGGTCAAGACGATAATACCTGGCTTTTCCAGTTTCTTTGATTGTTCCTGGGCTAAAGCCCCATCTTTGGCCGTTCTTGTCCCAGTCCCTTCCACCGGGCGGAGGGGCAAATCTAGGCTAAAGCAACTCCCCTGCCTCAGCTCACTACTGATCTTGACGGTTCCCCCGTGGAGTTGGGCAATTTGTTGGACGAGGGTCAGCCCTAAACCGGTACCTTCGTAGCGGCGGCTGAGGTTACTTTCAACTTGCACGAAGGGTTCAAAGAGACGCTCAATGTCTTCTGGGTCGATGCCAATCCCCGTATCGATGACATTAAAGCGTAGACAAGGACAACCGATATCCGTCGTTGTCTGGGGATAGATTACTTGGAGTTTCACGGTGCCCCCCTCCGGCGTAAATTTCACGGCGTTGTTGAGGAGGTTGATCAGCACCTGTTTGAGACGTCGTTGATCGAGATAAAAATCTGGTAAAGAGGGAGGGAGTTCTTGGGTGAGTTGGATTTGTTTTTTCAGGGCGAATTCCCGTACAAAGGTCAGGCTCGACTGACAGAGATCTGGAATATTAGTCGGTTCCAGCTCTAGGGTCACCTGACCAGAATCGATCTTGGCCACATCGAGAATATCGTTGATCAGGTGGAGGAGGTGTTCACCAGCCGATTCGATGGAGCCCAGGGAACGTTTTTGGAGGATACTCACGGAGCCATAGATCTCATCTTGCAAGCTTTCGGTCATGCCGAGAATGGCGTTGAGGGGGGTCCGTAGCTCGTGGCTCATCATGGCCAGGAAGTTGTCCTTCATCTCGGCGGCCCGGCGTAATTGGGCGTTGGCGAGGGCTAAGGTTTCCTGGGCCTGCTTTTCGCGGGTGATATCGAAGTTAACCCCGACCACCTTTGTTGCCTGCCCCTGGTCATCGCGCACGATAAAACCATAGGCCCTGATTTCTCGTTGTTCATGGTTAGGCCAGAGAATCGAGAATTCCTGTTCATAGGTTATTTGGTCGGGGGTGGCAACCAGCTCTAATAGTCTACTGGCGGTGATGTCCCGCTGTTTCGGTATTAGGGTATTGGCCCAGGTATCGAAGTTCATGGAACGGTCTTCCCGACGGGGTAAGCCATAGATGTCATACATCCGCTCGTCCCAGATGAGGCGATCGCCACCAATCTCCCACTCCCAGGAACCAATGGAGCCAGCTTCGAGGGCGAGGTTTAGACGGCGGCTGGAGGATTCATATTTGCCTAGCAGATCAATGAGGGAAGTGATATTTTCTGTGAAGATGACGATCCCCCCCACAGCTCCGTCTACGGTGTACCAGGGTTGCACTTCCCAACGGACATATAACTGACGACCATCGGGCAGTAGATAAGAGTCTTTCTCGCATTTTGTGCCCTGTCCCGCTAATCCCTGTTGATGGGCCTGGATCCACTTCACTTCAGGATTTGGAAAGATTTCGTAGTGCGATCGCCCAAGAATCTCATCAACAGAATCAAGCTGAGCCTCTTCGATCCACCGTTGGCTTGCGGCTAGATAACACATATTTTGGTCAAGCATTGCCATACTTGCCGGGGTCGAACGAATAAAGACATTTAACTTCGCCTCACTTTCCTGGAGGGCGGCGGTGCGTTCCTGGACCCGTCGTTCCAGTTCTTCATTTATCTGAGCGAGATGATTTTGCGCATCTTCGAGTACCCGCTCATAATGCTTGGTCGCGGTGATATCCCGAAAAGACCAAATTCGCGCCATATAGTTGCCGTGTTCGTCAAGAATCGGTGCCGAAAAACGCTGGATAATTGTGCCATTTTTGAGGGCAAACTCATCGATGCTTGTTTCCTCAGGGTTTTCGTATAGGTCGTTTACCCGCTTTAGGAACGCATCGGGATCAACCGTTTGCGCAGTACCATAGCCCAGAAAGAAGTCATCATCACCAGCTGCCTTAACCTGGGCAACAATGGGTTCCGGAATAGACCAAAGTTTTAAAAACCGTTCGTTGTACAACAGCACTTTGTGATTGTCATCAACCATCAAAACACCAGTCGGTGTTGTTTCGAGTTGGGCCCGGAGCAGGTTCTTTTGGTAAATCACTTCCCGTTCGATGCGTTTCCGCGCCGTGATATCCACCCCAACGCCGAGCACTAAATCATCGGAGATCAAACCATACCAAAGCACATCCTTTTGGCTACCGTCTTTACAGGTGACCTGGTACTCACTCGCCTCTAAAAATCCCTGGTCTTCATCCCAATGGTCAAGATATGCTTGCCAACGTTGAACCACTTCAGCGCGATAATCCGGATCGGGGTAGGCACGCCGCATCCAATGGTCAAGGGTCGGGATATCGTCGAGGGTATAACCAAACAGAGATTGGAAAAGTTGATTGGCAAAGGTGAATTTCTGGGAATCTGATTCATAAATGGCGATCGCCAAGGGGAGGTTATCAATGATACGGCGTAGTTTTTGTTCACTTTTGGCAAGACGTTCTTGGGTAGCAATGTAATCGGTGATATCGCTAATGGCCCCTTCCCAGACAGTGGTGCCGTCGGGGAGATCCCGGGGGACGGATTCAGCGCGGATCCAGCGGATTTCACCGTTAACAACGACTCGCGTTTCCCCCAGAAATGGCGTTTTTTGGGCAAAGGCTTCGGCATTGAGTTGCACCCAGGCATCGTAGTCATCGGGGTGGACACAGGCAAAGGCTTGGAGCGGATCGGCGGCGGCCACTTCCCGTTCCAGGCCTGTTACTTCTAAAAAGCGATCGCTCATGAAGGAGAAATAAGCCAGGTCAGCCCCGGGTTCCAGCACCATGTTGTAGGTTCCCACAGGAATCGCTTCGGTAATCGCCAGGGCAGTTTTCGCGAGTTCGGCTTGGGTGGCTTCGAGTTGATCTTCGAGGAAAAGAGCCTGCCGTTTTAAACGCTTGGCAAGGGCTTTGCGATCGTTATAAAGAATCATCACCACCAGGGCATTCAGAATAATACTGATGATGACGAATTGTAAGGCTAAGACTGATTCGGCAAGGGAATCCGCGCCCGGAATGATGGGGTTTTGTCGAGGGATAGCGATCACTAAACAGGTCAGCCAAAAGTAATGTAGGGTTGCCACTGACACCGGAAAACGCAGACAACTCCATATCATAAGCGGTAGTAAGGCTGCCAGGGGTCTCGTTGTAAAGACATAAATGATCTGTTGGTTAATGAACCAAATTGTCAAAGCCACAAACCCCATTAGCAGTAGGGATTCTCCCTTGAAAGCCTGTTTGAGCTGGGAGGGCCAAGAAGGCTGGAGCCAACTGAGGACAAAGGGAGCAACCACTAGGGCACCTCCCCAACCGCTAATCCACCAATTCAGCAGGTTAATTTGTTCTGGAAGATCGTTAAGTGAGGGAATCGTCCAAGCCGAGATAAACGCATGGAGTCCCTGGGCAAGGGCAATGATGATCAAGAATTTGAACAGATTCTCGAGGGAGAGAAATATATCTCGCTGGCTATCCTTCAACCACCGCCGGGAGAGGAAACAGATCACAGCCCCCATGAGCACTTGACTCAGGCTAAGCTCCAGGCAAACCACAGGGGGAAAAATACGAAATAAAAGCCCAAAGACGAGATCGCCCAAAAAGATTCCAGGTAAGCTGGCGTAGCCAAAGCGCAATACCATTGCTGCCACCCAGCCCGCCGGCAACCAAAACATGGTCCCTAATTTGTTGTCGATGGTCAGGATGTAGGCAAAACGGCCAAAACCGATATAAACCAAGGCGATCACCACCCAGACGGCAAGCCAACCTAGGGGGCGGAGTTGTTGCTGATGCCAGAACAATTGGCGGATTTTTTGTGCTGCGGTGGTCATTCTGCTGAACGGGATTGACGGAGATGGGGAAATGCTTGGGGCTTCTGGGAAAAAATCAGGCCTTATGTTTAAAGATAAGGTAAAGTGCCCCGGCAATTTGTTCGCGCCAACCAAGCTGTAATGTAGTGTTAGATATCTTTATGGAGTCGGTATCCCCTTGGAGTCTTTGAGCACCTTAGATCACATCCGGATTGTCGTTGTTGAACCGGCAGGGGCGTTAAATGTGGGTTCCATTGCCCGGGTGATGAAAAATATGGGTTTATCGCAACTGTATTTGGTGAATCCCCAGTGCAACCATGTGGGCCAAGAGGCTTTTTTAATGGCAGTCCACGGGCGGGAACTGTTAGAAACAGCGATTATCGTAGATGATCTGGTAACGGCATTGACGGGTTGCAAAAAGGCGATCGCCACCACTGGACTCCAGCGCAATTTGCCGATGCCGGTGGAAACGCCGAAAGAAGCTCTGCCTTGGTTTCTAGAAGACGATCAGCCCAGTGCGCTGATTTTCGGACGGGAAGACCACGGTCTCAGCAATAGCGAATTAAACCAAGCCCAAAAACTGGTTTGCATTCCCACAGGAGACGAATATACATCCCTCAATTTGGCCCAGGCGATCGCCGTTTGTAGCTACGAATTGCGCAGTTTAGCCACCGAGCAACAGGGTTTTTCTCCTAAGGAAAAAGCTGCACCAATAGCTGATTTGGCCGATCTCAATGAATTAGAGGGCTACTATCAGCACCTAGAGCGGGTGTTGTTGCAGGTGGGTTTTTTGTATCCCCACACCAGTGTCTCGCGAATGGAAACCTTTCGTAATTTGTACCACCGAGCCAGCCCCAGTAGTCGAGAAGTGGCAATGTTACGGGGGATTTTACGGCAGGTGGAATGGGCGATCGCCAATGCGGCTACACCGGAACAATAATATTTAGGCCTGGTTTATACCTTTATATAGATGAATAATTTTAGCGACCACCGCTTCAATGCTGAGGTCATCGGTAATTAACTCCACCGCATCGGGGGCCTTGGTCAAAGGGGCAATGGCGCGGGTACTATCGAGGCGATCGCGTTCGGTAATTTCTGCCTCTAGTTGTTTTAAGTCAATATTAGTTTCTCCCTGGGCAGCGAGATCCTTGGCGCGGCGTCTGGCCCGTTCAGCGGGGGTAGCGGTCAAAAAAATCTTGAGTTCGGCATCGGGAAACACATGGGTACCGATGTCGCGTCCCTCTGCCACAAGACCTCCATTTTCGCCGAGGCGTTGCTGCTGCTTAACCAGAGCTTGGCGGACAGCGGCTTGGGCGGCGATTACGGATACTTGTTTGGTTACGGCAGGCGTACGGATCGCCTGGGTCACATCAATGTTATTCGCCAATACTGTGATGGGTTCTTGGGGAGCCTTGGGGGGCACCAAGGTGATGGTTGCGCCACTGACGAGTTCGGCAACGGCAACTTCATCCTGGGGATTAATGTTGTTTTCTAAAACGAGATAGGCGATCGCCCGGTACATTGCCCCGGTATCTAAAAAGAGGAGATTAAGCTGCTCGGCCACCTGACGGGTAACGGTGGACTTGCCGGCTCCGGCGGGGCCATCAATGGCGATAATCGGCTGACGGTTTTTTAGCATAGTGTTATCAATCAAACGGGTTTGACCGACATAGGCGGCGATCGCCAGTAAACCAGATTTTTGCACCTGTGGCAGGGGCGTCAGGGTTTCTGGATCGACTAATTCTATATATTGCAGTTGTACCCCCGGAAATTTGGCCAGGGTTTCCTTGGCTGCCGCAATTAATAAATCAGTATTTCGTTCCCCCGCTTGAAATCGCTTTTGGGCGGTTTGGAGGGCTTGGGAAAGGGCGATCGCCTCGTTTTTTTCTGCCGTAGATAAATATTGATTGCGGGAACTCAGGGCTAACCCCGACGACTCCCGGACGATGGGACAACCCCGGACGGTGACGGGTAGATGTAAATCTTGCACCAGTCGTTTAATAATCGCCAGTTGTTGGGCATCCTTTTCGCCGAAATAGGCGATCGCCGGCTGCACCAATTGCAATAGTTTCACCACCACCGTCGCCATCCCCGTAAAATGGCCCGGTCGAAAGCGGCCACAAAGCCCGGTAGTCATCGATGGAGGGGGCAAGATCTGCACCGGTTCTGACCCCGGATACATTTCGGCCACCGTGGGGGCAAAGATCAGATCCACACCCAGGTCGTCGCAAAATTGGCGATCGCCTTCTAATTGACGGGGATAGTGGTCAAGATCTTCATTGGCCCCAAACTGCAGAGGGTTGACGAAGATACTCACCACCACAAAGTCTGTTTCCACCCTTGCCCGTTGGATCAAACTGCCATGGCCTTGGTGGAGTGCCCCCATTGTGGGGACAAAACCAATTTTTTGCCTGGGGGCAACCTGGGCGATCGCCGCTTGTAATCCAGCAAGGGTGCGTACAACTTTCATCAGCTAAGGGATTGAGACGTTAGTTCAGAACCTCTAACTTTACCGTAGCAACGCCGGAACTGACTAAACCAATCTGCTGGGCCGAACCCTTAGACAAATCGATAATGCGACCAGGGGTGAAGGGGCCACGATCATTGATGCGCACCACCACAGAGCGACCATTACGCACATTTGTCACCCGAACTTTTGTCCCAAAGGGCAGGCTCTTGTGGGCGGCAGTCATCGCATATTGATTAAACGGTTCACCGCTCGCCGTGCGTCGGCCATGGAACCCAGGCCCATACCAAGAGGCTCGGCCTTGCATGGTGCGTTGTACCTTCAGGCCAGCACCAGCCGCATTTTTTGCCTTGGGGGCATTGGCGATCGCCGCCATGGGTTCTGCACCGCCGAGGATGCGTCGGAAACGATTAACTGCAATCAGAGCATCCTGTTCATCATTGCCAGTGCGATCCGCAAGAAAAACTGAATCATCCAGGGTGATCAAGGGTGCATTGTCATAGAGCAAGTCATATTTGCCTGCGGCCTGCCAACTTGCAGAAAATTTCTTGGCATCAAAGTCCGCTTGGGCAACGAGGGTATTTAATTCTTGGGAAACTTTTTGGGCGATCGCCTGGGCCTCATCATTAGCGGCATCACCGGAATTGAGAAACGTGAGAACGGGGAGTTGATTGACGTAGAGGGTGGTAGCTGTCCGTTCTTCGTGGGGATAAGAAAACAAGGTCGCGATTGGTTCTAAGCGTTCTGCCGCAGTGGTCACTTGAGTACGGGCCAGAATGCGAGTAGACGTCTCTGTATTTGCTAGGGTTGGTGCTGCAGTCAGGCTCAAGGGAGCAAAGGTCGTAAAAACAGCAGACAAAGCGAGCAAATGTTTACGTTTTAAGGTCATGAAAAAAAATTGAATTCAACTACCGCCGAAAACCATGCCTCACCAAAAACAATTGAAAGTAGAGGGTTTCCTTTGGTCAAAGGGGCCGTTGCATCCAAAAATGCGCCCACCCATACCTAAGTCAGAACGTTGTGATCACGTTACATTTCTTAAGCCGACATACAGTAACACAGGCTTTTTCAGCTTCACATCCGTATACACAGAGTTGAAAATGGGGTTTCACGTCAAAATAAATGGCAACGAATAAAGTTAAAGCAAGGTAAAATCTGCTTTTCGAGTTTTGTCAGACTCGACAATTTCCCTTGACCAATTCATAAAGAATTTTTATCGCATGGACTACCAACAAGCAGGAGTAGATATCGAAGCAGGGCGTTCCTTCGTCAAAACCATCAAGGATAACGTCGAAAGCACATACCGGCCGGGGGTACTGGGTGGCCTCGGTGGGTTTGGTGGCTGCTTTGAAATTCCCGCTGGCTATCGTCAACCGGTGCTAATTTCCGGTACGGATGGGGTGGGCACAAAGCTCAAAATCGCCCACCAGACCGATCAACACCACACCGTCGGCATTGATTTGGTGGCAATGTGTGTCAACGATATCCTCACCTCTGGGGCCGAACCGCTGTTTTTCCTTGATTATTTAGCGACGGGTAAGCTCGAACCGGAACAACTGGCGCAAGTGGTCGCGGGCATTGTGACAGGGTGCAAGCAAAGTGGCTGTGCGCTTCTGGGGGGCGAAACGGCGGAAATGCCGGGATTTTATCAAGCAGGGGAGTATGATCTTGCGGGCTTCTGTGTGGGAATCGTTGAAAAGAGCGAGATTTTAGATGGCTCCCAAGTGCAGGTCGGTGATGTGGCGATCGCCTTACCCAGTAGCGGCGTCCACAGCAATGGTTTTTCCCTAGTGCGGAAAATTATTGAAATGAATCAATTGTCCTGGGACGACAAACCCGCAGCATTTCAAGGTAAAACCCTCGGTGAAGTCTTCCTTACCCCTACCCAAATCTATGTCCAGGCGATCCAAAGCGCTCTCAAGGCCAACATGGAGATCCACGGAATGGCCCACATCACCGGGGGCGGTCTCCCCGAAAATCTGCCCCGGTGTCTCCAAGCCAATCAGTCCATGGCCATTGATCCGAGCACCTGGGAAATTCCCACCCTTTTCCAGTGGTTGCAAACCATGGGCGATGTCCCCCAAGTAGCCATGTGGGACACCTTCAATATGGGGGTGGGCTATGTGGTGATTGTGCCGGCCCCCAAAGCGGCGGAAAATGTTGCTTGGTTTAAGACCCAGGGGATCGCGGCTTGGCAAGTGGGTACGGTAGTCGCAGGTCAAGGGGAAGTCCTCGGGCTACAATAGCTACGGTCATCCTTGCCAACGATTAATAGTTACTGATATTGGGTTTGAGTTCATGTTTTCCTCCTTCGATAATCAAGGCCCGCAACCCAGGGAAAAATGGCGATCGCATGTGGATTGGTTTGTCCAAGATTACCGTGCCCAACTCACGGCCCTCGCCTGGGGTCTCCAGCAGGAATGGAACCATGACGGCACCATCCTTGGCATTGATCTCAAACCCCAGCCCCATTTTGTCCCCTGTTCCCCAGAAACCCTCCAGACCCTCAATCGACGGGTGGGGGGTCGTCTCCAGGAAATTCTGGGGATCATTGCCGGGGCAGACTTTGAGCAGGAAGTGCTTATCCTCTGCATTGGTGACGGGCAAGTAAAGCTGGTGTATTACCAAGCTGATCCCAGCCCTGAAACTTGTTGGCAAACCCATGGCCCCGACCTGGATCAGTTAATTGCCGATCTAGAAGCGGTCATGGCCCAATCTATCCAGCTTGAATCGGCCTCGAAGTAACGATCTACTACGAGAACCCCACAATAAAGCGAGATTTTCCTAAAATAAAGACAGAAAATCCTAAAAATCCCCTAAGCTGGCATCATGATTACCAAAACCGTTGCCGAAGTCATGACCCCCGATCCCGCCGTGGTCAAAGCAGATGATTCGCTCCAAACGGCGATCGCCCTCCTGGTTGAGAAAAAAATTAGCGCCCTCCCCGTTGTGGATGCTCAGGGTAAATTGGTGGGGATCATCTCTGACAGTGACCTCACCTGGCAAGAAACGGGAGTTGATACGCCCCCCTACATCATGTTGTTGGATAGTGTGATTTATCTCCAAAATCCCGCCAAACACGACGCCGAAATTCACAAGGCCCTCGGCCAAACGGTGGGGGAAGTGATGAGCAAAAAAGTTTACACAATTCACCCCGAAAAAATTGTCCGGGAAGCAGCCCATTTGATGCACGAAAAACACGTGGGTCGTTTACCAGTCATTGCCCAGGACAGCGAAAAAGTCATTGGGATCATTACCCAAGGTGATATTATTCGAGCAATGGCCCAGGCCTCTTAAATTCCATTGTTTCATTTGGTAAAACATCTTCATGGCTTCCCTCGAATCCGTCCAACAACTGCTTTCTTCCGATAGCTTTGGCGATCGCATTTCCGGCTTAAATCAGCTCCGGGCTTTTTCGCCCCAGGAAGCATTTCCTCTGATCCAGCCCCTCCTGAGCGATCCTGAGGCGCGGGTGCGTTATGCGGCGGTGAGTCAAATGGATGCGGTGGGCCAAGGCTTTGAAACAGAAGCTTTAGCACTACTCCGCCATGCCCTTTTTAATGATTCGGAATTGGATGTCAAGGCAGCAGCAGCCGATGCGATCGCCGGCTTAAAAATTGCTGAAGCCTACGACGATCTCGCCCAGGTATACCATTCCACTTCGGAGTGGTTATTGCAATTCAGCATTGTGGCGGCCCTCGGCGAATTGGGCAATCCTAATGCCTTTGATTTACTCAAAGAAGCTCTCAAATCAGAAACAGAATTGGTGCGCACCAGTGCCATTAGTTCCCTCGGTGACCTAGGCGATCGCCGCGCCATCGAGCTGTTGACACCATTTATCGCCGATGAAGATTGGCAAGTGCGCTATCGTTTAGCCCAATCCCTGGGGCGACTGGGGGGTGAGGAAGTCAAACCTTTCTTAGAAACCCTGGCCCAGGATGAACAAGCAGCAGTGGCCGATGAAGCAAAACATCACCTTAATTAGGTTGTGTTCTAAGTTTTTTCTACTTAAGCGCAGCATTCGTTTTGAACGAAATAGACAACAAAAAACTGCCTAGGATTTTTCACATAAATGATTTTCCTGGGGCAGTTTTTTTAGAATGCATTTCTAACGAAATATCGCGCTAAAAATAAATTCCTTAGATAATGTTTGCGGCCCGTAGACCGAGAAAACCGGCGAGAGCAAGGCCGGTGAAAACGATGATATAACCAGCAAAAGGAATAATTGCAGCCATCTGATGTAGTCCCAGTAAAAACATTGCCACTCATTATAAAGGAAAGGGCGATCGCCGTCAGTAGTCCCCGGCAACAGGGTTAGTTTTGCAAGTGACTACCCATAAACGGCAACAGGGATCCGCTTAAAGGCAGGAATACCGCTTTTCGGATCAATGTTGGCACTAAACAAACAATTAGATTCGGGGTAAAACATAAAGGCGGCCCCTTCTCGAATTGCCCCAGGGATAATTTCGATATTTTCTAAGGTGTGGCGATCGCCCCTGACGGTCACTTTTTGGTGGGGGACAAAACCCGCCTTTTTAATATCATGCATATTCATTAAAATGCAATGGCGGTGGGGCATTCCCCGGTACTTATCACCGTCTTGGTAAACGACAGTATTATGTTGGCCATAGCTCCTACCCGACCCTAAAATTAGGGCGATCGCCTGGGTTTTTTGGGGTAAATTAAATTCCGCTAAAGTCGGTTCTTTTAAATCAGGTAAAGCAATCACTGCCATCTGCGCTCGACCGGATTTTGTCGCAAATTTTGGTGTTTTAAAAATGCGATTTTCGATGAGAAATTCCGTGCTCGCTTGATTGGCTTTTTTGAGGGGTTGATAATCCGAGATTGTTTGGGCAATTAATTCCCGCACATACTCTGTATCCTTTAACCGCCGCCAAGCAATGCGCCCTTCCCCGTGGATTCGATGGGCAACTTCTGTAATTAAATCCACCTCTGCGATCAAATCTCCCTTGAGGTGGGTTTTCCCAACATCATTAATTCGGACAAAATTATTCCCCGATTCTGTGGTCGTTTTGTGGGGATTTTCAAAGCGATTAAACACCGGCAAAATTAACGTTTGTTTGCTGCCTAAACCATGAAAATGTCCAAGATTTGCCTTGGTTGAAACGTAGAATATAGTTTCTATTTTTCCCAAGGCTCTTTTTGCTTGAAGATGGTCTGGATTCGCACCATAAAAATTTCCTCCGAGGCAAAATAAGGTCTCTATTTCCCCTCGATCGGCAGCTTCCATTAAGCCCCGCGCATCATAGCCTTCATTTAAATTCAAAGGATGATCGAGTAATTTTTCGAGGGCCATTTTTAACCCTTGACTGATGCGAATCGTTACCCCCATAGACCCAAAACCCTGCACATTAGAATGACCCCGCACAGGCATGGTTCCAGTGCCTTCTCTGCCAGCATTGCCTGTCATTAACGCGGTATTGGCGATCGCCTTTACATTATCCGTCCCATTTTTCTGTTGGGTAATGCCCATCGCCCAAGCAAAAACAACATTATTGGATGTGCCAATGGTATAGGCCACTTCTTCAATTTCTTCACGGGCTAAACCACACAAATTCATGAGTGTTTCCCAAGGGGTATTGCGGGCAAAATCAAGTACTGCCTGCCAACCCTCTGTATATTTTTTCAAATAGTCTAATTTGACTAAATTCTGCTCAATTAAAGATTTTTGAATGGCAATAAATAATGCCGCATCACTCCCCGGAATCGGTTGTAGATAGAGATTAGAAATTTCTGAACCTTTTTTCAGCAAAGATTTAATTGGAAAAGCAGGGGAGGCAAATTTAACTAAACCGATTTCAATCTGGGGATTGATAATAATGACCCGTCCCCTCCGCGCCCGAATTTCAATTAGTTCATTCATTAACCGGGGATGATTTGCGGGGGCATTGGAACCTACTAAAACCACACAATCACTCTGTTTTAAGGACTCTAAACTCACCATTGATGTGCTCGTCCCAAAAACTTGTTTTAACGCCACACTCGATGGCACATGGCAAAGATCTGAACAGTCGGCTAAATTGTTACTCCCTAGCGATCGCAGTAACAATTGCAATAGGTAAGCGGCTTCATTGGAAGAGCGACCAGAACTATAGCTGGCAACGCGTTCAGGTGGTTTTTTAAAGGCAGTTTCCGCGATTTGAAAGACCTCTTCCCAAGAAATTCTTTCATAATGTTGGGAGCCTGCCCGCAGAATCATTGGATATTGCAACCGACCCAATTGATCGCATTCTTTGGAGGTTAATTGTTGGAGTTCTGTAATGGTTTTTTGCTGAAAAAAGTCTTCTTTAATGCCTGCTTGTAATTCTGCGGCGATCGCCTCAACACTTTTAGCACACCGTTGTAAATATTCCCCCGCTTCATTCACAAAGCCCCCTTTTTGCCCCCCTGTTCCCCAAGCACAGGATAAACAGGCGCTTTTATGGTTTAAAGTTTGCCAAAGTTTTAATCCTTTTGGGGAAAGACTTTGCTTTGCCCAATATTCAATGATTGGCAAACCGCCGCCAGACTCAGGCAAATTCGACTCAGAAGAAAATTGTGCCATGGATTAATTGGGGTTACGGAGAACTTGCTTAAATTGTAGTGGAATTTTATTGAGGCTTGGGTTTGAAATTTAGATAACACCCATAAAAAAGAGCAGGTGATCGCCATCAAAATTGCTATAAAAAAAGAGGGAACAAATCATTGACTGCTCCCTCTCATCCTTAGATTAATCTCAAATTATGGGTTTAGAGTTGTGGTACAAACTGCTCCTTCTCTGGAACTGTTGTGTATTCAGCCACAATCTGTCGGAACTCTTCCCCATCGATGGTTTCTCTTTCGATCAGCAGATCTACGAGGCGATCAATGACTTCGCGGTTATCGCGCACCAATTGACGGGCGAGACGATGGGCTTCTTCGGCAATGATCCGAATTTGTTCATCAATGCGGGAGGCAACCACTTCAGAATATTCCGAGCGATTCATAAAGCCACCACCAAGGAAGACTTCACCCTGTTGGCTTTCTAGGGACAACGGCCCCAAATCACTCATCCCGAAGCGAGTCACCATTTGGCGGGCCATACCGCTCACCTGTTGGAGGTCGCCCCCAGCACCAGTGGTTACTTCATCGTGGCCAAAGATTTCTTCTTCTGCAGCCCGGCCACCGAGGGCACCGGCAATGCGGGCCATTAATTGTGACTTCGTGGTTAAACCCTGTTCTTCATTGGGGGTGAACCAGGTTAAACCTTGGGCTTGGCCACGGGGAATGAGGGTAACCTTCTGTACCGGATCGTGATCCTTGAGCAGGGTGCCGACGATAGCGTGGCCCACTTCGTGATAGGCGATCAGACGCTTACTCTTACTGTCTACCAGGGGAGTACCTTCCATCCCGGCGATCACCCGATCCACTGCGTCATCGATTTCTGCCATGGTGATTGCTTCTTTGCGGCGACGGGCCGTAAGAATTGCTGCTTCGTTCAAAAGGTTAGCGAGGTCGGCACCACTGAAACCAGGAGTACGACGGGCAATAACGTCGAGGGAAATTTCGTCGGCAAGTTTTTTGTTGCGGGCATGAACTTCGAGAATGCTCAAGCGGCCTTTGATGTCGGGGGTATCTACAGTCACCTGACGGTCAAAGCGGCCCGGACGCATTAAGGCAGAGTCCAGCACATCGGGACGGTTGGTGGCGGCGATAATGATGATGCCAGTGTTGCCTTCAAAACCATCCATTTCGGTGAGCAACTGGTTGAGGGTTTGTTCCCGCTCATCGTTACCACCACCGATACCAGCACCCCGTTGACGACCTACAGCGTCAATTTCATCGATAAAGATTAAGCAAGGTGCATTTTCTTTTGCTTTTTTGAAGAGGTCACGTACCCGGGAGGCACCAACCCCAACGAACATTTCGACGAATTCAGAACCAGAAATACTGAAGAAAGGTACCCCAGCTTCACCAGCGATCGCCTTCGCGAGGAGGGTTTTACCCGTTCCGGGAGGGCCAACGAGGAGAACTCCTTTAGGAATTCGGGCACCCACTGCTGTGAATTTTTCTGGCTGCTTCAGGAAGGTAACAACTTCCTGGAGTTCTTCTTTTGCTTCTTCGATGCCAGCAACATCATCGAACATGATTCCCGTTTGGGCTTCCATCATGAACTTTGCCTTAGACTTGCCGAAGTTCATCGCCTGGCCAGGGCCACCGGGCATATTGCTAGAGCGACGGAAGAGGAAAAATAATGCCGAGATCAACAGAATTGGGAAGATTAGATTTCCGAGAATGCCCCATACAGCACCATTGTTGCTTACGGGGTGAGAATCGAAGTCTACCTTGGCGTCCCGAAGCTTACTAATGAGTTCGGGAGAATTGCCAGGCAAATCAACGCGGATTTGTTGCACACGGTTGTCTAGTTCTGGGTCAACCGCTTCAATGATCGCTGTGCGGCCCCCTTCGTATAGATCAACGCTTGTTACCCGGCCAGCATCCAAATATTCAAGGAAGCGGCCATAACTCATGCGGATGTTGGCGCTATTACCAACAAGGTTGGAAGGATTTGCCGAAAAGGCTCCCTGCCAAACAAAAAAGCCGATCACGAGTAGGGGAAGTGCCCAGAGGACAGCGGTTTTCCAAGATGGTTTCATGGGTTAATCTTTGTTATGTTTGATTCAATAAATGGATGCGAAGAGAAGCAGCGAAGGGCCACCGATCTTTGCAATCCCGAAGGGCGCACCACGAAGCAAAGGTTTTCGCGCTTACTAGCAGTATAAAAAGAAAGCGTTGCTTAGGGGCTTTGCCTATAAATTGGCGTTTTTATGACGATGTCTTAACTAAATTTAACTTAATTCTCATTTTGATAGCAACTTTCTGGGATTTTCTGGGGGTGGATGGGTGCTTTTCGTTGGGTGGGTAATCTGCGTTCCCCAAGCAAAGGGAAGATTGATCACCGCCTGCGCTAGATTCAGTTAAGGTTAAATGTTTAATTAAATTTTTTAGATTTTCAAAGTGATGGTGCTGTGATCTCTCCTTCCCCTGTTTCCCAAGACTCTTTTGCCTCTGATGCAGCGACCACCCGTGGATCGGCTTCTCCTGATCCGTCAACCCAGTCGCCCTTGCAGTGGACTTTATTTTTACTCATTTTGGCCTTGCTGGCGGTATCGTTTGCGGCGATTTTTATCCGTTGGTGCAGTACGGAGCTAGGGGCTGGGGCAACGGTTTTTAATCGGTTGTGGCTGGCGACGGTGGTTTTGGGCTTGTGGGAATTACTGAAACCCAGGGCAAATGATGACAACGTTATGGCGATCGCCCCACGGATCACCGGCAAAGATTATGCTCTATTGCTATTAGTAGGGGCTGTTTCCTCGAGTTCAGTGGTGTTATGGGCGCTATCCCTCGCGGAGACGAGTGTGGCGAATTCGACGGTGCTGCGAAATCTAACGCCGCTGTTCACGACCCTGGGGGCTTGGTTGTGGTTCCGCCAAAGCTTTGACCGACGTTTTCTCTGGGGCCTGGTGGTGGCCATGGGCGGGGCGATCGCCATCGGGGTGACCGATTTCCAGTTGGCCTGGCAGCATTTGACCGGGGATCTGCTGGCCCTGCTGTCCGCCCTTTGTTATGGGGTGAATTTACTCTTGGTGGAAAATCTGCGCGATCGCCTGGGGGCAAGCCAAATTTTGCTCTGGCGTTGCGGTTTCGGTTGCCTATTGCTGTTGCCTTTTGTGTGGCTCACCGAAGATCATCTGTTTCCCCAATCTTTGCCGGTGTGGGGAGCCGCCATTGGTTTGGCCATTTTATGTCAATGTTTTGGCCAGGGATTAGTGGTCTATAGTCTCAAAACGTTTTCGTCTGGTTTTGTGGCGATTTTTCTGCTCTTAGAGCCAATTATCACGGCAGTGTTTGCCTGGGGCCTCTTGGGTGAAACTTTAACGCCGACCAATGCGATCGCCTTCTGCGGGGTGCTTGGGGGGATCTACCTGGCAAAATCAGCCCAGACCCAAAAGCCCCAAACCCAAGCTTCAACAAAATCCTATTCTTCGCCTGCCACCTGAAGCCGGTATTCTTCGGCGGTCATCGTTTCTGCGAGCATCTCGTCGTCGAGATTATCGACCCGCACCTTGATAAACCACCCCTCTTCGTAGGGGTCTTCGGAAACCATTTCTGGCGATTGAATTAGCGCCTCATTGCGGTCAATAACGGTGCCGGAAATCGGTGCGTAAAGATCCTCTACAGCTTTAACTGATTCAATACTGCCAAAGGTTTCGCCCACGACAATTGCATCCCCTTCCTCCGGTAGCTCTAGGAACACAATATCCCCCAACTCATCGATGGCATGGGCACTCAAGCCAATGGTGGCAATTTCCCCATCGAGGCGAATGTATTCGTGGCTATCTAAATAGCGGAGGTCATCTGGATATTCGAGTTCCATAGTCAATTTCTCTAGGCTGGAAGGTCGCAGGGCACAGACAAGGAGGCACCATGGATGTGTCGAGTCTGTACAACCCTTGGGCTACTTTATTCTGGAATTTTGGCAAGATCAAGGCTTAAACAGAAATTTGTTACGATTCCTGGGCCGGGGCAACAATGACCGAAACTTGTTAGGGCCAATTAGCGGCGATCGCCTTTTATTTTTTGACCGATTTTAGTGCCCATTTCCGTTTTCGCCGACCAAAATAGATAGACCGTTAGACCCAGAAAAAATAGCCCAAAGCCGAGTAAATCACGCTGCATCTCGAAAATGATTCCCTAGTGCTCTAGATCTTTAATTTCCTTGGGGACAGCCGCCGTCAAAACCTCATGGCCTGTATCTGTGACTAGAACATCATCTTCAATGCGAATACCAATGCCCTTCCAGTGGTCGGGAATTTCCGGCTGACCTTCGGCCGGTTCAATGTAAGGGGAAATGTAAATACCCGGTTCAACGGTGACAATATTACCCGCCGCAAAATCCGTCCAAGCATCCTTTTCTGGGCCGATTTTGTAGATCCCCGCATCATGGACATCTAACCCTAACCAGTGGCCAGTGCCATGCATAAAGAAAGGCTTATATTTTTCCCCTTCGATCAGTTCTTCGAGATCGCCCCGGAGTAGCCCCAAATCCAGCAGTCCCTGGGTGATGACGCGCACAGCGGCAGCGTGGGAACCTTGGTAGGAATGCCCCGGCTGGACAGCTTCAATGGCTTGTTTTTGCGCTTCGAGGACAATTTCGTAGAGGGTTTTTTGTGCTGGGGTAAATCGGCCACCAATGGGGAAGGTACGGGTAATATCGCCGTTGTAGTAGTCATAGCAAGCCCCCGCATCGATCAAGAGTAATTCGTTGTCCTGGAGTTGGGCACTATTCTCGACGTAGTGGAGGATACAGGCATTGGCTCCCCCGGCAACAATGGAAGGGTAAGCAAAGCCAGCAGCTCCCTCGAGGCGGAAAAGGTGTTCGATCTCGGCTTGGACTTGGTATTCGTAGAGTCCGGGTCTCGCATATTCCAGCGCCCAGAGGTGAGCTTTGGCAGAAATGGCCGTGGCCCGACGCATCAGATCTAGTTCCGCCGGGCTTTTGACCATGCGCATCGCGTGTAAAATCGACCCGGGATCTTCAAGGGCAGTGGGGCCTGTACCACGCTTCGAGCGGGTTGCCAGGAGACGTTGATAATGTTGCAGAATCGTTTGGTTGAATTTTTCGTCCCGGCCTAGGTGATAAAAAAGGCGATCGCCTCCCTTGAGATATTCGGGCAGTTTTTCGTCTAACTCTTGGATTGAGTAGGTGATATCAGCACCGAATTTTTCCTTGGCTCCTTCTACCCCTGCCCGGTAGCCGACCCAAATTTCCTGGGCAAGATCCTTGGGTTGCACAAACAGAATAAATTGATGTTCCGGGTGGTGGGGGGCAAATACAGCCACCGCATTGGGTTCATTAAAGCCCGTCAGGTAATAAAAATCGCTGTCCTGGCGGAAATTGTATTCCACATCGTTATGCATCACCGCGTGGGGCGCACTGCGTAGGATGGCGGTTCCCTGGCCAATTTTGGTCATGAATGCTTGGCGACGCTGTTGGTATTCCTGCGGTGTAATGCCCATTAATTTCTATCGATCTGCGCTTGTTTTGAGTGAATAAAATGGTAGCAAACTTTTTTGCCCCCGAATTTGGCCCCTGAAATTGACCCATAAAAAAAGGTTGGCGATCGCCTTTTGGGTGAAATCGCCAACCTTAACTTTAGATATTCAGATATCGGTTTTAGCTTTCGGCGAAAATGTACTTGCGCAACTCTGCCGGATTCGGTTCGGGACTACTTTCAGCGAAGGTCACAGACTCATTGACAACTTCTTGAATTTTCTTCTCAATCGCCTTTAGTTCCTCGGCGGTAGCCAAGCCCCGATTGGTGACAAATTTTTCAAAGCGTTTAATTGGATCCCGCTGGGCCCAGAATTCTTTTTCTTCAGCAGAGCGCAATTCATCGGGATCGGCGAGGGAGTGACCCCGGAAACGGTAGGTGAGTGCTTCGATCAAAGTTGGCCCTTCCCCAGCTCTTGCTCTAGCGATCGCCTTTTGGGCCACATCCCGCATCGCGAGGACATCCATCCCGTCCACTTCATAGCCGGGCATCCCAAACACACTCGCTTTTTTATAAATTTCTGGCTGGGACGTTGCCCGTTCGTGCGCCATACCGATCGCCCACTTGTTGTTTTCCACAACAAATAGAATTGGCAATTTCCAGAGGGCTGCCATATTCAGGGTCTCGAAGAATTGACCATTATTGGAGGTGCCATCCCCAAAGAAACAAGCCGTCACATTATCAGCATTTTTATTCCCCATCACTTCCTGGCGGTATTTACTTTGGAGGGCTGCCCCTGCCGCCACCGGAATCCCTTCCCCGATAAACGCATAGCCCCCCAAAAGACCATGCTCTTTTGAAAACATGTGCATCGAGCCACCCCGACCCTTGCTACAGCCTGTTTCTTTCCCAAACAGTTCCGCCATGACTTCCCGTGCGGGCACCCCAGCACTGAGGGCATGGACGTGGTCACGGTAGGTACTACAAACAAAATCTTCTCCCTGCCGCATTGAGCGGATCACCCCAGTGGAAACCGCTTCCTGACCGTTGTAGAGGTGGACGAAGCCAAACATCTTGCCTCGGTAGTACATCTCAGCACACTTATCCTCGAACAAGCGTCCTAAGGTCATATCTTCGTAGAGCATGAGGGCTTCTTCTTTGGTGATCTCTACCGAAGAACTATCAAATTCTGGGGCTGTCCGTTCTTTATGCATCATTAACATTCAGGATTTTTCGGTTAGTCTTATGAGTCGATCACGCGGCGCAAGGGCTGTGTGAAATCTGCAGTAACAGTTTAGAATCAAATTGACTTCCATAGAAGCAAAGCATCATCGGTTCAATCGCCCAGCAATCCAGAAAACACGGAGTCTGAGGTCGATGTTCTACGAACTGCTAGGCTCAATAACGCTACAGCGTGCAACCTATGGTGTTTAAAATTCTTTGGCTAATATAACCTTAATTGACCTGACTTTTGCTGATAGGAAAGTAAACTGTGCGCATCCCGCTCGACTATTACCGCATCCTATGCGTCCCCGCCAAGGCAACCACGGCTCAAATTACCCAAGCCTATCGCGATCGCCTATCCCAGTTCCCCCGTCGCGAACATAATGCCTTGGCCATTGAGGCCCGCAACCGGATTATCGAGCAAGCCTTTGAGGTGTTATCCCAAACAGAAACCCGCGCCGTCTACGACCATGAGCTGTCGGGAAATATGTTTCGCCCCCTTGTTCCCAGCCGGCCGAAACTACCTTTCCCCGGTCGTAGCGCCAGTGACACGGAGTTAGAGGAACTTACAGCCCATCAACCGACCATTGACATTGCGGAAAAAGATTTACTGGGGGGACTGCTATTGCTCCTAGACCTGGGGGAGTATGAATTGGTGCTGAAGTGGGCTACCCCCTACCTCAAGGGCAAAGGCAAGCTGGTCAAAGAAGGAAAATTTGGGGCCGTAGAAATCGTTGAGCAAGAACTGCGGCTTTGTCTGGCCCTAGCCCATTGGGAATTAAGCCGGGAACAGTGGCTCCAGCAGCATTACGAACAGGCCGCCATATCAGGTCAGAAGAGTCAAGAATTATTGGTAGATGTGGCACAATTTGAAGACCTCCAACAGGAGATCCAAGCAGATCTCTATCGACTCAGACCTTATCAAGTATTAGAACTTCTAGCCCGACCAGAATCGGAAACCCAAGAGCGACAATGGGGCTTACAACTGCTCCAGGGAATGTTGAGCGCCCGCGCAGGGATTGATGGCCAAGGGGATGATCAGTCGGGTCTCAGCATTGATGATTTTTTACGGTTCATCCAGCAGTTACGCAGTTATCTGACGGTTCAAGAACAGTTGGATTTATTTGTTGCAGAATCAAAGCGACCTTCAGCGGCAGCAGCCTATCTCGCGGTATATGCCCTCTTAGCGGCCGGGTTTTCGCGACGGCAACCCGATTTAGTTGTCCAAGCCCAGACCCTATTAGAACGGCTCGGTAAACGCCAGGATGTTTATTTAGAGCAATCAATCTGTGCGTTGCTTTTGGGACAGCCAACGGAAGCCAATCAACTGCTAGAACAAAGCCAGGAACAGGAGGCGATCGCCTACATTCGCGAGCAATCTGAGGGGGCACCGGATCTACTCCCAGGCTTGTGTCTCTATGGGGAACAGTGGCTGAAGACGGAGGTCTTTTCCCATTTTCGCGATCTCCGGCAACGGCGCGAGGATGGCTCTGTTTCTTTGACGGCCTATTTCGCTGACCCTGAGGTACAGCAGTATCTCGATGATCTCCTCACGGAGGCTGTCCCAACGGCCGCGCCTTACCCAGAAGCAGACAGTACATCTGCCCCAACAGAGGCTTCCCCTAGCACTCCAGCAGTGGCCCCAGAAGAAACACAAGCAGAGAAATCGACTCCAGAGACTACTGCCCCGCCGCACCCAAGCCGTCCAGCGAAGGTCAATTCCTTTGAGGATCTTGTCACGCAAACTCCCTCCACCGTCGCCCCAGCGCCGCCCTCTCCCGAAGCACCACCTGTTACTGCAGCGTTAGACTCAGGCCCAGAAGCGTCCCCAGCTCATCCGAAAAAGTCCATGGGGCCTTTAGGGGCGATCGCCGCCATTGTCGGGAGTATTTTGGTGGTTGTGGGTCTCGTGCGGATTTTGTCTGGCCTGACCACCCAAGAACCTCTACAGGTCACCCTCAATGGTGAACCACCCCTGACGATCCCCAGCCTAGATACCGCCGAGTCCAGTAATAATCCTGATAACGGGACGACGACGGAAACAACACCTGTGATCAATGAGGCGATCGCCGCTGAGGTGATTCAAACTTGGTTTGAAAGTAAAGCTAAAGCTTTTGGCCAAAACCATGATTTAGCTGCCCTAGAAAATATTCTGGTAGAACCCTCCTTGTCCCGCTGGCGTAGTAGTGCCCAATCCGTCCGTAGCGCTGGCACCTACCGCACCTATGACCATAATTTGACCGTAGAAACGGTGAGCTTTAACCCAGACCAACCCAATGTGGCGACCGTAGAAGCCCAGGTGCAGGAAAAGGCAGACTATTACCGGGCCAATGGGGAACGCGATGCCAGCCAGTCCTATGATTCCAGCTTGCGGGTGCGCTATGGTTTGGTGCGCCAAGGCGATCGCTGGTTGATCCAATCTTCCCAAACCTTGTAATGCCTTCCGGACGCACCCACGATCAGATCACGTTCTGGGGATTGCCGGTGGTGGTGGGTCTCGGTTTTCTTCTGCTGCGGCGGTGGGAATTGGCCCTCATTTTGAGCTTGGCTTATCTGTTCAGTGGCTTGATGTTTGGCCCAGACTTGGATATTCATTCTGTGCAGTTTAAACGTTGGGGGATCTTTCGCTGGATCTGGCTTCCTTATCAAAAAAATCTCCGGCATCGTTCTGCCCTCTCCCATGGGTTTTTAATTGGCACCATCGTTCGCCTGCTTTATCTAGGCTCAATTCTGCTGTTTATAACAATCATTGGTGTGGCGATCGCCCAATTGATTCTCGATTTTTCCTGGAATTGGCGCACGGTCTTTCTCAATGTCCAACAACAGTGGCAACAGCATTACTGGGTGGAAAGTTTAGCGCTCTTTGTGGGGTTAGAAATCGGGGCGATGAGTCATTCTGTCAGCGATTGGCTGGGCTCGGCGGTTAAACGATCCCAGAAACAAGGCTTATTTTCTTCCTTTCCTCGGAAAAAACGCAAAAAACGTCGTAAATCCCCCCGTTCCTCCCGAAGATGACCATGGCAGACCTCAAGATCAGTTGGGCCGAATACCACGCTTTAATTGAACAATTGGCCACTACAATTCAAAAATCCCAGTGGGAATTCAACCAAATTCTCTGTTTGGCGAAAGGTGGCTTAAGAATTGGTGACATTTTGGCGCGCATTTTCGATCAACCCCTGGCAATTCTCAATGTGGCTAGCTACGGCGGCACAGGCAACCGAGAACGGGGAAAACTCTTGTTTGCGGAACATTTTACGAACTTTGGGCCTCTGGGCGATCGCCTTTTGCTGGTAGATGATTTAGTCGATTCGGGGCTGAGTCTCCAGCAAACCCAGACCTGGCTCAAAACCCAAGCCCCCCAGATTACAGAAATTCGCACCGCTGTCCTCTGGTACAAAGGCCATTCCCAAGTACAGCCGGATTATTACGCCCAGCATTTACCGGATAATCCTTGGATTCAGCAGCCCTTTGAACATTACGAAAAAGGGTGAGCCGCGCCCAGGGAGAGCGATGCAAAATCAAGCGAGATCCATTAAGGTATAAAAAATTCTTAAATTTTGCCCAAATCAATGGTTGCCCCGTCGCAAATTACCGTTACTTGGCACAGTGAAATCGCGGAAATCCCCAAAGCTGCCTGGGATGCGATCGCCGCGCCATTGAAAACCCCTTTTTTAGAATGGGATTGGCTCCACAACATTGAACTTTCCGGCAGTGTCGGCCCCCGAACCGGCTGGCAACCCTGTCATCTATCGGTGCAGCGGGATGGAGAATTTATTGCCATGGCCCCCCTCTACATCAAAGGCCATAGCTACGGCGAATTTGTTTTTGACCACCAATGGGCCGATTTGTCCTACCGCTTGGGCCACGAATATTACCCAAAACTCGTGGGGATGACGCCCTTTACGCCGGCTGTGGGATACCGCTTTTTGATTGCCCCCGGTGAAGATGAACTGGCCCTTTCCCAGGTCATGGTCGCTGCCATTGATCAATTTTGCGATCGCCAACAACTCTCCGGTTGTAATTTTCTGTTTGTCGATCCCACCTGGCAAAAAACCATGGAACAACTCGGTTTCCGGGCTTGGCTCCACCATGGCTACATCTGGAGCAACCAGAATTTTGACAACTTCGACGACTACCTCGGTGCTTTTACCTCCAACCAACGCAAAAACATTAAACGCGAACGCAAAGCCGTTGACAAAGCAGGTTTATCCCTCAAAATGATGACGGGCGACGAAATCCCAGCCCATTACTTTCCCTTAATTTATCGTTTTTATAGCAGCACCTGCGACAAGTTTTTTTGGGGCAGTAAATATCTCCGTAAACCCTTTTTTGAAACCTTAGAATCTACCTATCGCCATCGGGTTGTCCTGGCCGCTGCCTACACGCCAGAAGATGATAAACATCCCGTCGGTTTATCTTTTTGTATCCGCAAAGATGATTATCTTTATGGTCGCTATTGGGGCGCCTTTGATGAGTATGACTGCCTCCATTTCGAAGCCTGCTATTACAAACCGATCCAATGGGCCATTGAGCAGGGAATCAAGATGTATGATCCGGGCGCTGGGGGCAAACATAAACGACGGCGTGGTTTTCCGGCAACCCCAAACTATAGCCTCCACCGTTTTTATCAACCCCGCATGGGCCAAGTTTTAGACGCTTACATTGATGAAATTAATACGATGGAGCAACAGGAAATCGAAGCGATCAATGCCGATATTCCCTTTAAACGCCAAGAGGTTCGCCTAGATTTTTCTTAACTGAAACTCAGGAATTTTTGAATCTTTTTAACGCTGTTACTCTACGTCTAACTGACGACCATTGCGGTCATAAACAAGGATATCCCATTGGCCATTTTCAGCGGCCTCAAAGGCAATTTTAGACCCGTCAGCACTAATGGTTGGATTACGCACTTCCTGGTTTAAGTTATCGGTTAAATTCCGCTTTTGTTCAAACTCGCGATCATAAAGATAAATATCAGATTCGCCGCGACGATTAACCGCAAACACGATATAGCGACCGTCTTCAGAAACGGCCGGATGGGAGGCAATTTCATTCAGGGCATTGAGACCCGGTAACAGAATCGTTTGCCTGGTACTGGTATCAAATAGATAGATATCCTGGGAGCCATTGCGGTCTGAGGCGAAAACGAGGTAGGGTTCGGCGATCGCCGGGTCAAATTCGAGGGCACGGCTATTTAAACTGCGGCCACCGGGATCAACGGGAAAATTAACAATGCGCGGATAACCAACGCAGCTCTGGAGCAGCAAACCGAGGCTACCGAGGCAAAAACTGCGTAGAAAAGGAACATAGCGCATAGGTCAAGGGAAATCAAAGGTCGGGCGATCGCCAATTTTTCTATAATGTTGTCCTAACAGCACACTAAAACAGAGCAATGCTAGCAAAAATTTGGAGTGCCACCATCGTCGGGGTCGATGCCCTCAGGGTTGGGGTGGAAGTCGATATTTCCGGCGGCTTACCGAAAATGATGGTGGTCGGACTTCCGGATACGGCGGTACAAGAATCGCGGGAACGGGTCAAGGCCGCCCTCAAAAATTCTGGGTTTGGGTTCCCCGTGCGCAAAATTTTAGTCAATCTCACGCCGGCCGATCTCCGCAAAGAAGGCCCTAGTTTTGATCTTCCCATTAGTGTGGGCATTTTGGCGGCGACAGAACAAATTGAAACAACGCTCCTAGAGGATTTTTTATTCCTGGGGGAAGTATCCCTCGATGGCATGCTTCGACCTGTGGCGGGGGTTTTACCAATCGCCGCTGCTGCCCAAAAGTTAGGGTTTAAGGGGATGGTTGTGCCGACCGCCAATGCCCAGGAGGCAGCAGTTGTGAATGGTCTAACGGTTTACGGCTGTGGAAATTTAAAGGAAGTGGCGGATCTGTTGGGAGCGCCCCATGAGCATCAAGCTGTAGAAATTGATATCCGAGAGGCGATCGCCAAAGCAGCCCACCTGGTACCGGATCTCAAAGATGTCAAAGGCCAAACCCTAGCCCGTCGTGCCCTGGAAATTGCCGCTGCTGGCGGTCATAATCTCGTTTTTGTGGGGCCACCCGGTAGCGGCAAAACCATGCTAGCCCGAAGATTACCAGGTATTTTGCCGAAATTATCCTTCGATGAAGCCCTGGAAGTTTCGCAAATTCATTCCGTCGCTGGACTACTTAAAGACCGTGGCACCCTGGTCACCGCTCGACCCTTCCGCAGTCCCCACCATTCTGCTTCTGGCCCTTCCTTGGTTGGTGGTGGCAGCTTTCCGCGCCCTGGGGAAATTTCTTTGGCCCATCGTGGGGTGTTATTTCTCGACGAATTAACTGAGTTCAAACGTACTGTTTTGGAATTTTTGCGGCAACCCCTTGAAGATGGCTTTGTGACCATTTCCCGTACCCGTCAGTCGGTAGAATTTCCGGCCCAATTTACCCTCGTTGCTAGCACCAATCCCTGTCCCTGTGGCTATTTTGGCGACCCGATCCAGGCTTGTACTTGCAGTCCCCGCGCCCGCGAACAATATTGGGCAAAACTCTCCGGGCCATTGATGGATCGCATCGATCTCCAGGTAGCGGTCAATCGCCTAAAGCCAGAGGAAATGATGCAACAGGGCGTGGGTGAAGATTCTCGCACGGTCGCAGAACGGGTTAACCAGGCGCGACAGATTGCCCAAGTACGGTTCCAGGATCACCCCCAAGTGCACTGTAACGCGGAGATGACCACCAAGGATTTGCGGCAACATTGTGACCTTGACCAAGGCAGTCGTAATTTACTCGAAGGGGCGATTCGCAAGTTGGGGTTATCGGCCCGGGCCATGGATCGGATTCTGAAAGTATCCCGTACAATTGCCGATTTAGCCGCCGCTCCAACCATCCAAACGGCCCACATTGCCGAGGCGGTTCAGTACCGCACCATCGATCGAATGCAATAGTGGGTTTTAGGCAAGTCCCTCAAGGACAAACCAAGGGGCTACATCGTTAATTCTGCCGATCGCCTGGATTTTTTGGGGAGTCTCCAGATTTTCTAGCCACTGATGCATCTGGGGATCAAGGGTCACCACCTGAATTGGTTTTAACTGATCGGGTAGGGAGATGGCATATTGGCAGTTACCTTGTGGAAAAATCTCACCGCTGTAGAGTTTGGCCTGGGGCGTAAATCCTGAAGTAAACGACCCGCAATCGCATAGACCAGTTTCTGGATATTGGTCAGGATGATCGAGGTAAAACCGTTGCCACTTTAGCCATTCAGGATGATCAAAGGGCAAATTATATAAGGGGATTACCGCTGCGGGCGCAAAGTTATCTGTCAACAATTTTTCTTGGAGTTGTCGCACATCAACCTCCTGCGAGGCGCACTGATTCTGAATCGCCAGAGCCGCTGTCTGTCCTGCTGCCTGACCAATATTTAGCACTAGGGGTTGCAAGCGCGTTGCCCCATTAGCAATATGGGAAACGGCAATATTTTTCTCGCAGGCGATTAAATTTTCCACCGTCACCGAACACAGAGCCGTGTAGGGGATCGTAAAGGGAGTGCCTGTCCAGCGGCCGCCCCAGGGAATCGACTTTGGCGTGAGGGGAAATTCAAAGCCCGGATAATGGTGATCATTCGCGTAATTCCCAACGGCGATCGCCTGGACTTCCCCAGCTGTATTTAAAGGCAAAGGCGCAACAGTACCCTGGGATAAAATCTGTGATTCCGTGAGGGTTTCCGTCCCGATTAACCGCCGACTTTCTCGGAAATAGGGCATCAGAGCAAAACTGCCACCATACAAGTCATGGGGGAAAACGCCTGTCGCCAGGCCATACTTGCCGCTAGATTCCTGGTAAATGTAATCCGCAAACGCCAAACTATGTTCCTGGGCTTCTCGGTAAAAATTAAGGCGTTGTTGGGGATCTAAAAGGCGATCGCCGCCCAAACCAAAATCATTGCCAGCGAGGGGCCAATTCATCATGTAGTGGCCATGGGGCAGCCCTCCATAATTCAGAAATTGCTCTATGCCATATTTTTCCCAAGCCCCTTGGAATAACGAAAAATCCCTATTACTGGCGGGAGGTCGTCGGCCATTCTCTTTAAGATAAAAAACCCAGGTAGGTGACTGTACCGGGTAGGTTTGCGTCATTTCGTTGGGGGCAGCGGGGGCACTGGGTTCCTGAAAATTTTCTGACCAATCCCAACCCCAACGGTGGGGCACATCCCCTAAGGCTAGTAGATCCCCCAATTCTGTCCCATCGAGAATAATGTCCGCCTCAATCCAATAATCTTGGAACCGCACCGCACAAAGGCGATCGCCTTGTCTTTTGACCTCCAGGGGAATCTGTCCTGCAATCCAAGTTAACTTCTGCTCTGCTTTAACCCAATCTGCAAAGATCTCAGCCCCAACTCGCGGATCAAAAGTGAACATACTGACCCAACTGTGATCCAAGCCTGTCTCCTGGTGCCGCCGTTGTAGCTCCCGCAGAAAAGCACCCCAGAGACCCGTCTGCCAGGCCCGCAATTCATTCCCATCCGGCGCGGCAACCCCTGCCCCGGTGAGCATCCCCCCCAACCAGGGAAATTCGCTGACTAAAATTGTTTCAATGCCCTGTCGCGCACATTGGAGTGCCGCTGCTGTCCCGCCGGTGCCGCCCCCGACCACCAAGACCTGCGTCCGTAAATTTTCCATGAATTCGTTTAGTTTTTAATCGATTCAATTCAGTTGAAATTAATTAGACACAAACGATTCTTGGGATCGTTCCAGCCAATCTTGGCCCACGCGGATCGTAAAGTCCGATTCAATCTCACCAATGGAAGAAGCTTCAACTCTTCCCGTGCCTAGGTTTGCTAGCAGTTGGTTTGCTCCAGAAATATTTCCCTGTTGGGCAATCACTTGGGTTTGCTCTAGGCGGTCTGGATAATCACTCGACAAATAAATATTCGTGAAGCCCTGGCTCTGCAAAAATTCCGACACCTGCCGCGCCATCCCCGGGGAACCAGAAGCATTTTGGATTGCAATGCGCACATTGCTCGTTAAAGTGCCATCATTCTCACCGGGGGCTGACCAGACAGGCGATTCCACCGCAAAAAATTCCGTCATCACCTGATTTTTGCCCTGGTCAGAAATAATCCAGTAACTGCGGTTATATTCACCAACATCACTAAAACGCCCTGGCAGCATCACCATCTGAAAATTTTCCTGTTCCAGTTGTCGCGAAAAATTCATTAACGCCAGCATTTCTTCCCAGGTTAGATTCGTATCAATATGTTCACGCACCAAACCAATTAGAGCTGGAAGACGGGGAATAATCGCCGGGGATTGGATTTTTTCCCGGAGCGCTTTGAGAAGTATCTGTTGGCGCTGTACCCGGCCGATATCACCATATTGATCCTGCCGAAAGCGAACAAACTGTTCTGCCTGTTCGCCATCCAGCACTTGCCAACCTTTTTCGAGGTTGATCTCAAGGCCCTGGGTTTGGTCTGTATATTGCATATCCGCTGGGACAAACACATTGACCCCGCCCACGGCATCAACCAACTCTTTAAAGGTGTCGGTGGTCACGCGTACATAGCGATCAACTGCCACACCACTTAGGGCATCACTCACAACCTGGGCCGCCAACTGACCGCCACCATAGGCATTGGCTTCATTAATTTTTGTAATGCCCACATTGGGAATTCTGACTTGGCTATCCCTGGGGATCGAAAGCATATTGACCTGTCCCTGTTCTGGCTCGAAGCGAACCAAAAGGATTGTGTCGCTGCGTCCATTAAATTCAGCGTCCGGATTCTCAGTGCCAGTACCTTCGACTCGATCAACCCCCATCACAAGGACATTAACGGGGCGACCCAAACTGTAAGTTCCTAATTGCCGTAAACCATCGGTGGCCAAGCTTCCGAGGGGTGCTGGCAAAAACGGGAGTACCAGTTGGGCAATGGGGGTATAGACGGCGATCGCCGTTCCCAGGGAAGCAGATAGGAGGATCGTGCCCATAAACCCAACACCCCACGACAGTCCCTGCACAAAAGGCGAAAGAACTTTAGACTTCGGCTTATGGCGGCGAGAAAGATTGCGGCGCGGTGATCGAAGAAGCTTCGTGGAGCCTTTGCGGGGGTGATCCCCATTCGTAACTTCCTGACCATGAACCATAAGACCGTTTCTCCTAGGGATCAATACAAATTATCCCGCTTAGTGAATGCTAAAAGCGACTATACCCTGTCAATATAATTTGACGCAGTGTTGCACAATGCTTTCCTCAAAAAATACCAATAAATTTATCAATCGTCGCCTATTTCTGAGCAAAATATTTTCTGCCCAAGGCACAATCCCTTAAGTTAACCTAGAATCTAACCCCACAACGCAGTAGACTAAGAGACTGCAATCGTGTTCTTGGTCGTGACCCCAGACCGCAGACTCTAAAACATTTCCTCAGAACACCCAAAAATGTTAAATCCTAATTTAGACACTATAGAACTAACAAAGGATGACTACGAACGCTATTCACGGCACCTAATCTTGCCGGAAGTGGGCGTAGATGGACAAAAGAAGCTTAAAGCCGCCAGTGTCCTTTGTATCGGTAGTGGTGGTCTCGGCTCGCCATTACTGCTCTACCTTGCCGCTGCGGGAATCGGTCGGATTGGTCTGGTCGATTTCGACATTGTAGATTTTTCTAACCTGCAACGCCAAATCATCCACGGCACTTCTTGGGTCGGCAAGCCCAAAATCCAATCGGCCAAAAACCGAATCCTGGAAATTAACCCCTTCTGCCAAGTCGATCTCTACGAGACTCAGATTAATTCGAGTAATGCCCTCGACATTATTAAAGATTACGACATCGTTGTTGATGGGACGGATAATTTCCCCACCCGTTACCTCACGAATGATGCTTGTGTTCTTTTAAATAAGCCTAATGTCTACGGCTCGATTTTCCGGTTTGAAGGCCAAGCCACCGTTTTTAACTACGAAGGCGGCCCCAACTACCGCGATCTGTACCCTGAACCCCCGCCACCAGGCATGGTTCCCTCCTGCGCCGAGGGCGGCGTCCTCGGTGTATTGCCAGGAATCATTGGCACGATCCAAGCCACAGAAACCATCAAGATCATTCTTGGGGCGAAGAATACCCTCAGTGGCAGACTTTTACTGTTCAATGCCCTGGATATGAAATTCCGGGAATTGAAATTACGTCCCAACCCAGAACGTCCTGTAATCGAAAAATTAATTGATTACGAACAGTTCTGCGGCATTCCCCAAGCAAAGGCAGCGGAGGCAGAACAGCAGGCAGCTATGGAAGAAATGACAGTTACGGAGCTTAAGGCATTGTTGGACAGCGGTGCCGATGATTACGTGTTGATCGATGTCCGCAATCCCCATGAATATGACATTGCCCAAATTCCGGGGGCGACTCTGATCCCTCTACCCGATATTGAGCAAGGAGATGGCGTTGATCAGGTCAAGGAATTACTAACAGAAGGGAAAAAGTTAATTGCCCACTGTAAGATGGGCGGCCGTTCAGCAAAGGCCCTCGGCATTCTCCAAGAGGCAGGCATTACAGGGATCAACGTCAAAGGCGGGATCAAAGCCTGGAGCGAAGAAGTTGATTCGAATGTTCCCCTGTACTAAAAAACGCTTCGGTATCAGATTGTCTGCTGCCGCAAGCACCTGAAAATAATTCGATGATTTTTAGAAAAGCCCGTCCGTAGCGGGTTTTTTTGTGGGTAAATTTCTTCCCAAGAAAAAACCCCTCTTAGGTATGAGAGAGGGGCTACAGGGGGCAAAAGCGAAAAGAGGAATGAGAATCATTAGGTTGGCGATCGCCAAATCCAGCAAGGATCAATCCGGAGGATTAATAGAGCCAGCTTTTGAGGCGACGGGCCACCTGGGGACGCCGTAGCTTACGCATCGCTTTACTTTGGATTTGTCGTACCCGCTCCCGAGACAGATTAAACATCCCCCCCACTTCTTCGAGGGTATGGGGCTGCTCAGAGGAGAGGCCATAGCGGAGAGCAATAACTTCTTTTTCACGGTCAGTGAGCACATCACCGAGGACATCCCAAAGTTCCTGGCGCATCATTGCTTCACTCATCCGCTCTTCAGGGAGTTGGAGGCCATCATCCTCGAGGAGATCAACTAATTCCGTATCTTCACCTTTACCCACACGGTGATTCAGGGAGAGGGATTGACGCCGGAGTTGAAGGAGTTGGTGGAGCTGATCAGCGGTAATATCAAGCTCTTGGGCGAGTTCTGTTTCAGTTGGGTTCCGTTGCAGGCTTTGTTTGAGAGTCCGTTGGGCTTTTTTGAGTTTGTTGAGCTTCTCGACGATGTGAATCGGTAAGCGGATCGTCCGGGCATCGTTGGCAATGGTGCGGGTAATCGCCTGGCGAATCCACCAATAGGCATAGGTCGAAAACTTGTAACCTTTGTTGGGGTCGAATTTTTCGGCGGCACGGTTCAGGCCGATCGCTCCTTCCTGGATCAGATCGAGGAACGGTACACCCCGGTTCAGATAACGCTTCGCAATGGAGACTACGAGACGCAGGTTGGAGCGAATCATTTTCCGCTTAGCGACTCTGCCTTTGTAAAGGGCAGAGTTGAGCTGTTTAACTGTTTCCAGACCGAGGACAGCAGCCCATTCTTCGTTGGTGGGCGATCGCCCGAGTTGTTCTTGAAGTTCGAGGCGACGCTCTTCGGCATCATTGAGGAACTTAACACTGTGGGCCAGTTGAATTTCTTCGTCTGGCTTGAGGAGGGGGTAACGGGCCATCTCTTTAAAAAAAGCACCGACGGTATCCTCATTGCGACTACGGACTCCCCGTAAATTTGTGAGTTCTGTCTCTGAAAATTCCGCTTCAACCATTGAATTGCTCGATTCTAATTCAGTGGCTTGATGGCTATCTTGAGCATACACAGGGTCAAGACTGTTGGTTGTGGTTGTGTCGAACATAATCCTACGAAATAAAGAGTCAGGAGGTGTGTGGTGGGGAGCGAGGATTAGCTAAAGAAAAACAAAAATAATTAGATTCAATACCAAATAATCGTTTATCAGGATGCAGCTAAAACAATTTCAAGGAGCAGACAGTTCATTCCTTAGAACTGTTATACCTGTTTGAGCTCTGAGAGTGTAAATAAGCTTTTAATAAAAATCAACAATTGCAGCAATTAGTAAAGGTTTCTGGGAAAAATCCGAGACTTTTCCCAAAATCAATGTAGCAGACGGCTGAGTAGAATATGGTTTTGTTAAATACAAAATTAAGGTTTTGTTGAGTCGATCTTTTGTTCAGGGAAATTGTGTAAATTTTTTTTAAATTGCTTGCCAAGCCTAGAAAGATCGGCTGTCCATCAAAATAGCTTGACATGGGAGACTGTTGGCTCCTGTATTATCAGCAACACTTCTTTTAAGGATTATTTAATGTGATGTAATCCAAGAAGTTTTAAAAAAGTTTAGTTTTAATTTAAAAAATCAAGCTCTCACAATTTACTCTTTATTTCACTCTACCTAGGGTTGTATATAGAGAAAAATAATTGTGCTTATTTGAATTGATAAAAAATCATGGGGTATAGTGCTTTTGCAGGGAGTTTTGGGAATGTTAGGAGATTAAGGATTTGGGTTGGCTTGAGGTCTTAGTTGATTGTGGTTATACGCAGGGACTTTTTACCTATGAAGTTCCGCCAGAATTAACGGTGGTGCCAGGGGACATTGTGTTAGTGGGGTTTGGGGCGCAACAGGTGGGGGCGATCGCCATTCGTTTTATTTCAAATCCCCCCCAGGGACTGGATCCCAAGCAAATCCGCCCGGTGCAGGGGATCGTCGCGCGGGGATTTTTTTCGCCCCATTATTGGCAGCTTTTGTTGCAGGTCGCCCAGGAATACCAAACGGATATGATGACGGTGGTACGGATGGCTCTGCCGCCTGGTTTATTACGGCGATCGCAACCCCGTGTGCGGCTTTTAGGGACGGATCTTGCTTCGGTAGAAATCGAACATTTACCGCCGACGGCACAGCAACTTTTTCATCTACTCCAACGGGGATCAACCCAGGACTATAGTGTGAATTACCTCCAAAGACAGATCAAGTCGGTCTATCGCGGGATACAGGAGTTGGAAAAGGCGGGCCTTGCAGAACGATATTTAGCGACGCCGCAGGTCATCCATGGGCAGCGACAAAAGTGGGTGAGCTACGTGGGGGAGCGGGAAGGACTCTCAAAACGGCAACGGGAAATTTTGCTGGTGTTGCGCCATGAAGGGGGCGAAATGTGGCTCTCGGAATTGGTGGGGGTAGCAAAAACAACGGCGGCCACGGTGGCCAAGATGGGAAAAATTGGTTGCGTGGCGATCGCCGAACGGGAGAAATTGCGCTTACACCGCGCCCCGGATCAAGATGCAGATCAAGCTAAATCTTTAACCGCCGCCCAACAGCAAGCTCTGAAAACAATTCAAAACATTCAAGGTTACGGGGAAGTTTTGCTGCATGGGGTGACGGGATCGGGAAAAACTGAGGTTTATCTTCAGGCGATCGCCCCCCTGTTATCCCAACAAAAATCCGCCCTTGTGCTTGTGCCGGAGATTGGTTTAACACCGCAACTGATGGATCGATTTCGGTCGCGGTTTGGCGATCGCGTTTTGACTTACCACAGCGGTTTATCGGAGGGGGAACGCTACGACACTTGGCGACAGATGTTACGCCCCGACAGTCAAATTATCATTGGCACCCGTTCCGCCGTTTTTGCGCCCCTGCCCAATCTGGGGATGATCATCCTCGACGAAGAACACGACAGCAGCTACAAACAGGATCAGCCTGCCCCCACCTACCACGCCCGCACCGTCGCCCGGTGGCGATCGCAGCAGGAAAATTGTCCACTCATTCTCGGTTCCGCGACCCCCGCTCTGGATACTTGGGTGAAATTTCAAACCGCCCAAAACCCAAATTATCATTACATTTCCCTGCCCGAACGGGTACAAGCCCGTCCCCTGCCCCCCGTGGAAATTGTCGATATGCGCCACGAACTACGCGCGGGTAATTATTCCCTCTTTAGCCAGCCCCTCCGGCAAGCCCTCGAACGCATTGCCCAAACCCACGAACAGGGTATTTTATTTGTCGCCCGTCGCGGTCACAGCACCTTTGTGTCCTGTCGTAGTTGCGGCTACGTAATGGAATGTCCCCACTGTGATGTGTCTCTCTCCTACCATTACGTTCAGGAAGGCAGTGTACCGCTATTGCGCTGTCACTATTGCGATTACAGCCAAGTGCAACCGAAACATTGCCCCGAATGCAATTCCCCCTTTTTTAAATTTTTTGGCAACGGCACACAAAAAGTCTTTCAGGCGATCGCCAAAGAATTTCCCCAGTTGCGCTGTCTGCGGTTTGATAGCGATACCACCCGTCGCAAAGGCGCACACCGCGATTTACTGGGACAATTTGCGCGGGGTGAGGCGGATATTTTACTGGGAACCCAAATGCTCACAAAGGGTTTGGATGTGGCGCAGGTGACCCTTGTGGGGGTGATTGCCGCCGATGGTTTGTTGCACCAAAGCGATTATCGGGCGGCGGAAAGAACGTTTCAAACCCTCACTCAGGTGGCGGGGCGGGCGGGTCGTGGCGAGGAACCGGGACAAGTGATTATTCAAACCTATTCCCCAGAGCATCCGGTAATCCAAGCGGTGAAAACCCATGACTACCTCACCTTTGCCCAACGGGAAATGAATCAGCGGCAGGAACTAGATTATCCGCCCTTCGGTAAATTAGTTTTACTGCGCTTTAGTGGAGAGAAGCATGATCAGGTGCGCTACACCGCCGAGGCGATTGCCGAAAAATGTTTTCCACTGCTTGAACCGGAAGACGAACTCTTGGGGCCAGTTCCAGCGAATATTCTGCGGGTGGCACGGCGTTACCGTTGGCAGGTGGTTTTGAAATTTCCCCAGAGCAAAACCGAGGTTCCCGATCTAACTTTTTTGCGAGAATTTTGTCCCCGTACAGTGAGTCTTTCGATTAATGTTGACCCGCTATACATTGATTAGTAGAAGTTTTCCCATGGTAAACCTCTACCAAAATTATTGAGAATGACGATAAAACTTAAGCCGTAATTTTCATACTGATATCAAGCCACGGCGCACGGGTGATCGTCGCACTGGTGGAAATATAATCGATCCCCGTCAATGCCACTTCCCGCAAGGTCGCAAGGGTGATATTGCCGGACGCTTCCAATTTCAGACGCGGGTTTTTTTTCCGTAACTGGGGGATTAAATCTGCCATCATGTCCACGGACATATTATCCAACATCAAAATATCTGCCCCCGCCGTCACCGCCTCAAACGCTTGCTCTGGGGTTTCGGCTTCCACTTCAATCGCCAAAGGATAGGGCATATTTTGCCGCACAAGGGCGATCGCCTGCGAAATCCCCCCTGCCGCCTGGATGTGGTTGTCCTTGATCATCACCGCATCATCCAGCCCGAAACGATGGTTTTGTCCGCCGCCCACCTGCACCGCATATTTTTCCAGCAGACGTAAACCAGGGGTGGTTTTGCGGGTATCCACCAACTGCGTCGGCAGGTCAGCGATTTTATCTACATACTGCGCTGTCATCGTCGCGATCCCACTCAAGCGCATCAAAATATTTAACGCGACCCGTTCTCCCATGAGCAAAATATCGAGGGGAGCAGTCATCGTGGCAATTAAATCCTTAGGCTGTCCTGAAACACCTTCAGATAAAGCCGTTTCAAACTTAAAATGCTGGGGATCTAGTAATTGAAAAACCCGCGTTACTAGGGGTAAACCCGCAACCCTACCATCTGCTTTTAAAATCAATTTCGCCTGACCGATGGGGGCTTGGGTATGTGCAAAAAGAGATTGAGTCGTGCGATCGCCGCGTCCGAGATCTTCCTGTAACCATTGTTGGAGGAGGGGATCAATCATGATCCAAGGTGGTAAGGTTGCCATCGATTCTAGGCATCCTCTTCCTGGTTATTTTCACCACTCGGCGATGAGTTGTATAGATTGTCCAACCGTTGTCTCGCATCTTCTACGTCTAGCGATCGCACCACCAACAAAGGCTCATTAATCGGTTGACCCAGGTCGTCAACCATCTCTGGGTGGGGGGTTGGCCGTGGCCGTTGGGATTGTGCCCCTTGGGCATTGCTCTGAAAATTTGGATAAACCCTTGTTTCATTACTCAGCATCATAAAGCTGCGCACCAAGTTCACCGCTGCGATGGTGGCGATAATTCCAAATGCCAAAATAAACAAGAAATGAAACATTATTAATCTGTGCCTCGCTTCAATAGCAGCAATTCGGTGCAAAAAAAGGGCTACGCTCTGCTTAGGTCTATTATCTCGAAAAAATTCCCGTCTGGCAAAGGGCGATCGCCTTTGGGGATCAAAGGCTAAGTATTTATCCTTAACGATTCCCCAGAATTTCACTGGGCGTCCTGGTGACGCACTGGTGGTAGCTCATAGCCCGAATCCACCGTTGTTAAGTGCAACAAATCACCGATCATCAGTGTTAATTTGTGGGCGGCTCCCGCCTCGCCGCGACAAGCCTGGAGGGATGCTTGCATGGCCGTGAGCTTTTCAGGATGGTCTAAATAATCTAATACCAAGGCCCCTAGGGTTTCTGGGTCTAGTTCCCCCAGCAGCTCCGGCACAATGTCTTTTTTTGCCCAAATATTCGGCCAAGCATAACGTACCTGGTGTTTGCGAGCATGGGTAATAATGCGTCGGTTAAGCCAGCGCACAAATAAAGTTCCTAACCAGGGAATTTTCGCAATGAGACCAGGAATACCATCCCAAGCGCGCATTGCATCCAATTGTTGGGTCGGCAAAAGTACCAGCATCGGCAGACCCAAAGCCCCCAATTCGGCTGTATTGGCCCCAACGGTAGTGAGACAAAGCTGACATTGCCGTAGGGCATGGTGGGCGGGGAAGTCGGTGATCAGTTGAATCTGCGTACCATCGGCGGCCTGTAAATAAGGCTGATCCCCAACGTGATAAAGCTCAAGGGCAGGAGCGGCGAAACGTTTTACCAAGAGATTTTGTTGGCGATCGCCATAGTGCAGTAGCGTTTGCACCGTGATAGTTGGGGCCACGGGGAGCAGAAATTGCACCTCTGGGCGTTGGCGGCGGATTACACTGGCGGTGGCAACGAGTAAAGGGACTCCCTGGGCGAGTTTCATCCCCTTAGAACCCGGTAGTAGACCGATAATTGGTGTGGTGCTGGTTTGCTGTTCCTCCTGGGTGATATCCACCATCAGATCCCCGACTACTTGAAATTTAGCCTGGTACTTGGGGGGGATTTTCGCTAAAACCTGGGCATTCATCACCCCAAAGCCATCGATCCAGCGCCACCAGCGGGCTTCCCACTCAGCATAAATCAGGGTTTTAAAGCCAAGGCGTTTACCAATGACTAAGGGAAAAAATTGATCCCCACCGAGGAAGAGCACCACCCCCTGGGAAAACCAAGACCAAGGTTCGGCGGTTTTTCCCCAGAGCAGAAACGGAAAAAAATGCTTTGCGGCCTGGACACGGTCTACTTCGGGGTAGCTCCGGGCGATCGCCGCTTCTTGACCCGTGCTGTGGGAACAGGGAACCAAGATCACAGAAATGCGCGGGAGGCTTCCCCAATAGGCGCGCACGGCCTGGACGACAGGACGGAGCCAAGTGGTCACTTCGCCGGGGCCATTGGTGAGGATAATCAGATCAAAGGGCTGGGCCATGGTTGCTCAAAAACCCCTAGACCTGCTCTTTGACCAAAGATTTGCGGGTTTGCTGCTGTCTGGTTAGGTTGAGGGTGGGGCGGGATTTTTGTAGTTGTAGGGGTTGGGGAGAAGGGACTTGGGGCCTAGTGTAGAGGCGGAGTGTTCCGAGGAGGGCTTCCCGCAGGGGCTTTTCCCTTTCTTGCTGCCAGCTTAATTGCAAAAATGTATGGAGGGTCTGGCGCTGTTCTCCCGTCAGTCGTTGTTGTTGTAACAACTGTCGCAGTTGACGAATCGCGTATAGCCGACGGACACTGCTGCGATCGCCTAAATTTTCAAGGGCTTGTTCAAATTGATTCTGGGGAGATTGATACTGCCAGTGACGACTGAACAAGAGGGCAAACATCGCACTCATCATTAACCCTTGGATAAGCATCACACTAGTTAGCCAATGGTTAGACATAGATTGCCAAAAGGCGATCGCCCCATAACTGAGTAAAACCGTAAGACTGCCACCCATGCCCGCCAGGAGTAACCGTCGGTGGCGACTATGCCAGAGCCGATAACCTTCTTCTAGGTATTTCTGCCAGGGCCAGGTTTCAAAAAGATAGATTGCGGCCATTGCTCCAGACCCTAAGGCGATCGCCACCAACAATTGCCATTGCCAGAGCCAAAGACTGGTAATACCGACGCTCAACCCCCCGATTTTGGCCACCCCAAGCCAGTCCACAGATCGACTGAGGGCGAACCACCGACGTTGGCGCTGACTGAAACGACGCGCCTTCGCAATCAAAGCAGGAGATGATCGTAAGCGAAAGGACTTAGACACAAAAACAGTCTAGGGATGAGTAATATCGACAGAGGGCTTCCCAAATCAGGAAAAATTCTTTTTAAGCATACCGTACTTACCAGAGGAGAGAAATCCCCTAGCCGCGACGGATGCCACTAAACCAGTAACCCAAGACAAAACCCAAGATCAAGGCCCACATTTGCCCACTATCGACGAAATTTTGAAAGCCATCACGGATTTGACCCAAAATATCAGGATCTTCGACGTAACCCACTTGGGCGATCACAATTTGCTCAGATGCTACGGATGATGGAGGCAGAGGGGACTTAGCAATCATGGTGTTGACACAGATGAGACTCGATTGCTTCTGATTGTACCTGCACAACAACCAAGGTCATATCATCACCGCCACGCACTTTAGGATAGGTAAATTTTTCCACTTGGGTAAAGAGCTCCTGCACAATAGCTTCCGGTGTTTGGCAATGTTGGCAGGCATTCTGAAAGACCCGCACGAGGTTTTCTTCGTCAAAGCGATCGCCATGGGAGTTGACGGCATCGGTAAACCCATCGGTGTAGTAAAGGATAATATCCCCCACTTCAAGCACCACCTGGGCGTCTTCGTAGGACGAATCGAGATCCAGACCAATCAACATGCCCTGGGTGTCGAGGGGTTCAATATTTTGAGTTTGGGCACGCCACAACAGGGGCGGATGATGGGCCGCATTGCTATAGGACAGAGTACGAGTTTTCGGGTTGTATTCTGAATAAAATAGGGTCACAAAGCGGTGGGAATTGTCTAGATCCGCGTACATAACCCGATTGAGATGCTCAAGGATTTTTGCGGGGCTGTGGCGGTTAAGCACTTCGGCCCGGAGCATGCCCCGGGTCATGGTCATAATCAAACCCGCCGGGACGCCTTTCCCCATAACGTCGCCAATGACGATACTCCAGGGAACGCATTGCACAAGCTTGGGATCATCTTGACGACGGATGCGATCGTAGTTGCTGGGAATGAAGTCGTAGTAGTCGCCCCCGACTCGGTAGGCGTTGCGATAATCAGCGGCGATCGCCAAACCTTTAATTTGAGGACATTCACTGGGTAGAAGATGGTTTTGGATTTCCGAGGCGATTTCCAGTTCTCGGTCTTGTTTTTCTTTGCTGCGGAGTTTGCTGGTGAGGTCATTATTGGCGATCGCCACCGCCGTTTGATCCGCCACTAGCTGCACCAATTTGCGCCGGGTAATGTCCCAGCCATATTGGGGATCGCGGCTAAATACGTAGAGCTTGCCACGGGTCACATTTTTGACAAGAATAGGCGTACTACAGACCCGGATTTTTTCCCCAAGCTGGGCCTGGAGTTTTTCGTCAAACTGCAACGCTTCCTGGGCCGTACAGGTCGCTGCTTCTTGGCTTGTTGTTTTGTTATTTCCTGCCTGAAGCTGCGTGAACGCCTGCCGAATGAATTGGCAATCTCCCCCTTCACCACAATAAAATTTTTCTAACTGCACCTGGCCCTGGGCATCAAATAACACCAATGCACCACCGTCAGCATCTACCACCCGCGCGGACATTAAAGGCGTTAACTCAAGAAATTGGTTGAGATTGTTAAAACTTCTAAGGGCAAACCCCAAGGAACTCAACAGATCTTGAACCTTGGTTTGTTCTCGATTGAGCTTCGCAATTTGCGCCCGCAAAAATTCGACATCTTCACCAATGGCCGTTTCTAAGCGGGGGTCTGGCTTGCCGGAAACGACCTGTAACTCTGACTCCCGGGCGGCAGGGTCAAAATACTTGGGAGTGGCAAAATTAGAGGCAGAAGGAGTCACAATCGTTGTTTTCGTGGGATGTGTAGAGAAATAAACCTAGGGCAAGTGAGATTGTTAAAAAATCAGTCCTGGGGCAGATCCCATAAGCAACAAAAAGTCGGCTTTTTTGAGGGAAAAATGCTCAATTTTTAAGAACTAAGGGAGATTGATTTTTTACGGTTGCTAATTCATAGCTCAATCCCCATGATCTTGTCAAGATATTTTTTGCGCAATTCAAGAGCGCTGCGCCAGTTGATCTTCCCGGTAGGCGGCATAGACCCCCTGCACGTTGTACCAGTTAAGGAAAATCCGAGCAATTTCGAGGGCCAGTTGTGATTTCCCCCGCTGGATTAGCCAACCTAAAAGGGGTTTTAGGCGCTTTTCATTGAGCCAGCCCCCCAAGGAGAGGATGCCCCAGAGCAGACGGTGGAGCCAGGTCATTTGGATCATCATGCGGACTTCCCAGGTGGGATGTTTTTTGTAGAAGATGACCCCCATTTTGCCCCGCTGAATTTCTTGGTCAATGAGCTTGGGGATTTGCGCCAAACTAAAGGGGGGATGCCAATGGTAACCGACGGCATCGGGACATTTAATCAGGGTGAGACCCAGTTTTTTAAGGCGGACACCCAGTTCTAAATCTTCCCAACCATAAAGCTGAAAACCAGTGTCAAATAAGCCGGCTTCGAGGAGCCATTTGCGGGCGATCGCCACATTGCCCGTTGCAAAATATGCCGCTGAAAAATCTGTCACCTTAAAGGGTTCACTGGTGGGGTCTTCAAAATTGGCCGTATTAATCACGCGTCCGTAGGTAAACAGGCGATCGCTTTTGAGTTTACGTTTACCCCGGCGGAGTCCCTCCAGGTGGGCCGCCAGAAAAGTTTCTGTCACGACCAGATCACTATCAATAAAAATAATAATCTCCCCCTGGGCCTGCTCTACCCCAAGGTTCCGAGCAGCGGCTGCACCTTTGTGGGCCTGCTCAAAGAGTCGCACATGGGGATATTGGTCGGCTTCGGTCTGGAGCCAAGCGACTGTGCCATCGGTGGAGCCATCGTCCACCACCACTACTTCGTAGCCCCCATTGTCTAGCTCAGCCGGAACCTGCTGCTGTTCTAGGGCCTGGAGACATTTCGTCAAAATGGGCTTGCGATTGTAGGTGGGAATAACGACACTAATGTAGACCAAAGTTCTAACCCAAGGAAATGGAAAAAGATTGTCCTATTATGCCGGATACCCCTACGGTTTGGGACGGGGATATTTAGACGCTGCCGGGAAGTATTGGGGTTCTTCCCCCTTGAGGGCTTCTTGCATAAAAGCTCGCCAGATGGGGGCCGCATCGCCGCCACCAGTGGTACCAGCGCCCATGGGTCGATAGTCATCGTTGCCAATCCAAACTGCCGCTGCTAGTTGGGGCACATAGCCCACAAACCACACATCCCGCTCTGAGGAGGTGGTGCCTGTTTTCCCGGCGGCAGGGCGATCGCCTAAATTAGCAGACCGACCCGTGCCTCCATTCACAACCCCTTGGAGGACTGTTGTCAGGGAGGCAGTGGCCCAAGGATCGAGCACCAAACGTGGCTGGGGTGTGTTGTCTAAAAGAACATTCCCTTGGCTATCAGTGACTCGTAGGATCAAAGTTGTTTCGCTTTGCCACCCATTACTGGCAAAGGTCGCATAGGCACTGGCCATTTCTAAAGGACTGATTCCCACTGCACCGAGGGGCAGGGAAATAACTGGTTGCAGCGGACTCTCAATCCCCAACAAACGACACACTTCAATGACCTTTTCGAGGCCCACTGCTTTCCCGAGTTTGACGGCGGGAACATTTTTAGAAGTGACGAGGGCATCATACAAACTTACGGTGCCAGAAAAAGATCCGCCATAGTTTTGGGGCGAATAGGTACCACTGCCATCGGGATAACTCACCGGGCTATCGTCGATGGTCGAAAAAGGTGTGTAGTCGCCACTCGCAAAAGCAGTGTAGTAAACAAAAGGCTTAAAGGCCGACCCTGGTTGACGTTGGGACTGAATCGCCCGGTTAAATTGGCTTTCTTCGTAGTCCCTGCCCCCCACCAAAGCCTTGACAAAATGGGTACGCGGATCGACGGCGGCCACGGCAATTTGGTCAGCCCGTAACCCCCGACTGCGGGCCTGTTGAAAGGCTTTTTGTACTGTCTCTTCAGCACGGCGCTGCATATTGAGATCCACGGTGGTCTGGACGCGCATCCCGCCCTTGCGGACTAACTCTTCTCCGAAGCGTTGGGTGAGTTCTTCCACCACAGCTTGGGTGATATAGGGAGATGCACTGGCTTTCCAGGCAGTCGGTTGACCGACTAGGAGAGGTTCTTGGGCAGCGGCAGTCGCTTCTTCGGGGGTAATCCAACCGAGATCCTCTAGGCGGTTGAGGACAATTTTTTGCCGTTGCTTGGTGGCCTGGTAATCCCGAAAGGGGCTGTAGTCTTCGGGGGCTTGGATCATACCTGCCATCACTGCAGCTTCAGGGAGAGTCAGATCGGCGGCGGATTTATTGAAATAGGATTCGGCGGCTGTTTCGACGCCATAGTTGTTGTGACCCCAATAGATATTGTTGAGGTACATTTCCAGGATTTCGTCCTTGGGAAAGATCTGTTCGATGCGGAGGGCGAGGACGGTTTCAGCGAGTTTACGGTTGTAGGTGCGATCCTGGGCTAGAAAGAGGTTTTTCACCAATTGCATGGTGATCGTTGAGGCTCCTTCGGTGATGCCCCCTGCTTGGAGGTTGGAGAGGATCGCCCGACCAATACTGGTGGGATTGATGCCGTTGTGCTGGTAAAAATGACTGTCTTCAATGGCGAGGACGGCCATCTTGAGTTCGGGGGAAACATCGCTGAGTTCAATATTTGTCCGGTTAGCTTCACCGTGGAGGCTCAGGAGGACTTTTCCATTGATGTCGTAGATATAGCTGGTTTCGGTGGGCACATAGGTTCTCAGGGTGCGCACATCGGGTAGATTCCGAAAACTAATGGCAAGGCCGACCAATCCCCCAGCGGCGATCGCACTGCCGAGCATGGTGCAGCCAATGATCGTTCCCATGGCTTTTTGGGCAACCCCCTGTAAAAAACCCTGGGGCGATCGCCTTTCCTTGGACTGACGGGCAAGGGCTTTTTTTGTTTTGTGCCGAACGGTACTAGATGACAATGGCGCTAACCTCTAAAGACTTGAGAAGGTACGTTGAAACAGTCCAAACCATGGGCGGGAAGTAATGGCCCAAAGCAACCGTGTCTCCCACCAACGTTTCTGCCCAAGATTCTAACAAGGGAAATTCCCTTTTAAACCAGTGGTGCATTGTGTTGTAAAAAATAATCCCTGCTCCAAAAAAGCAAGGATTGGCGATCGCTACTGGGATAGAAGCCGTCGGTGGCTAATTACTCCATGCCGAGGTCGTTACCACGCTTGTACTGGAGGTAAGCAGCGACAAACAAACCCGCAAGGGTTACGGGGATCAGGCCCAACACAATACCGAGTAAGAGGGGTTCAATCACAGGGGTTTCTCCTTATGGCGGTAGATTAAAGCTAACTGTTAAAGATTTTTAATCATTCTATGGGATGGAGGAAGTCCGCGCAAAGGGATTTGATTCGACATTCTCAGGCGATCGCAGTAGGATAACCATTAAGAAAAATTGCGTAATATCAACAAAGTTGTATCTTCTCTACAGCAAACCCCGTGGCTAATTCTTCCGAGCTTTCCGTCCCAAATTTTTCGAAGCTCCTCTTCGTGATCATACTAGTGCTGGCCATTGCGGCCCTAGGGGTTTTTGGCGTGTATGGTACCCAAGCCAGCGACCCTTACATTCAACAGGTTTTGGCACTCCAGGGGGATGAGCTGCGGGGAAACGCCATTTTTCAAATTAATTGTGCTGGCTGCCACGGCTCCCAAGCAGATGGCGATGTGGGGCCAAGTTTACGGGCTGTCGCCCAGCGAAAATCCGACGTGCGTTTGATTCAACAGGTCATCAGTGGGAAAACACCTCCCATGCCGAAATTCCAGCCAGCCCCCCAGGAAATGGCAGATCTGTTGAGCTACCTCCGTACCCTGTAGTTTTCCCAATTACCCGATTCACTCACTGCTCTTCACTGTTCCTAAGAGTTTAATTGCTATGGCCCGCTCAATTTTCCTTGGTTCCCTGTGGCTTGCCTTTGTGTTGTACGCCTTTCTAGGAGCACCCCCCAACCAGCCGGAAACCCTAGACTTAATCACTGCTTTATCCAGTGGGCAGTGGGACGGGATCAATCCGCTGGTCATTGCCCTGTTTAACATCATGGGTATTTTCCCAGTGATGTATGGTGCGCTTTTATTTCTCGATGGCCGTGGCCAAAAGTTACCTGCTTGGGTGTTTGCGACGGGAAGTTTTTTCCTCGGTGCGTTTGCGTTGCTGCCCTATCTGACGTTGCGGCGCGATAATCCCACCTTTACGGGGCAAAAAAACGGGTGGCTCCGGTGGCAAGACTCGCGGCTGTTGGGATGGTTTTGTTTGGTTGCGCTGGTGGGACTATTGACTTACGGATTCAGTGCGGGGGATTGGGGCGATTTTGGCACAAGGTTCTGGGGCGATCGCTTTATCCATGTGATGAGTTTGGACTTTTGTCTGCTGGCAATCCTGTTCCCGACTCTGATTCAGGATGATTTAGCCCGTCGTGGCCTGGGGGATCAAAACTGGTTGTTGTGGGCGATCGCTTTTACACCTCCCCTTGGCGCGGCCTTATACCTTGCCCTGCGCTCCCCCACCCTAGAGGCCCGTGAAAACTCCATAACCTCCAGTCAGCCCCCAAATACTGCGGAGGTCAGCTGTTCATAATGGAAGTCCTCGTCATTGGTGCCAGTCGTGGTATCGGCCTAGAATTTGTCCGGCAATACCTCGCCTCAGATCTTTATCAGCGGGTCTATGGCACCTATCGCCAGCCCTCCGCCGATCTCCTAACGCTACAAGCTCGCTACCCTGGGCGACTCCAACTCATTCCTGTGGATGTAACCCAAGAAACGCAAATTACAGCGGCGATCGCCACCCTCAAAGCCCAAACATCTCGCCTTGATGAAGTCATCTATTGCGTCGGCCTTCTCCATCACCAAACCCTCCAACCCGAAAAAAGCCTCCGCCATATTCAATCGGAAAATTTACTAACTTACTTCCAAGTCAATGCTGTTGGCGCTGTTCTCTGGGCAAAACACCTCTTACCCTTCCTCCGCCATCCAGAACCCGCAATTTTTGCGGCCATTTCCGCTAAAGTCGGCAGCATCGAAGACAATCGTCTGGGGGGATGGTATGGCTACCGTGCCTCGAAGGCCGCTTTGAACATGTTTTTAAAAAATATCGCTATTGAATGGAGCCGCGTTGCCCCCAATGTTATTGTGGCGGCCCTGCACCCAGGAACGACAGATACCGACCTCTCCGAGCCTTTCCAGAAAAATGTCCCCCCCGAAAAGCTATTTTCACCCACGCGGACAGTAAGTCAACTGCGCCAAGTGATCGCCAATCTGCGTCCCCAGGATACGGGGAAATTTTTTAACTGGGATGGTGAATCTTTACCCTGGTAGGGATAGAAAGTGGGGAGATTTTGCCATGAAATGCTGAAATGATGGTGCGTTTTGCGGCAAAAGCTTCCACAATAGGGAACGTTCTTTAGCACCAAATTAAGGTTGTTGTTGTGCCTGAGACCCCGGCCCATGTACGAATTTTGCAACAGTCCTGGCAGCAGGGCAAAATCATTGGCGAAGTGCAAGCGGGTTCCTATCAATGGGAATTTCAGTGGCATTTCCGCCAGGGAAAATTGCGGGTACATCCGACCCTCGGTCGCGCCTTAATTTACGAACCTCTGGGTCGTTTTTTGGAGCAGAGTGATTATCGTCTCGAACCCGGTGGCGATTATCAGTTCACCCTCCGGTCACGGTTATGAAGTTTTCCCAAGTCCTGTTTGACCTGGTTTGGGAAGGCTGGCATGCTTTCACCACAAACCGATCAAAAAGTCTTATTACACATCATTCCGTCAGCCTAAGTCCCTTAGGGATCCGGGGTAAAATAGCCACAGACCGCGCCATTCGTGCTAAAGGACATCGGTAATGCAGAAAGTCTTATTTCTGTTTGGAGAATTAAATGATGATGATATTGACTGGCTCATCACCGCAGGCCAAATTGCCAAAATTCCGCCGCAAACAGTTTTAATCCAGGAAAATCAACCCCTGGAAAATTTTTATATTCTCCTCGATGGCTCGGTATCGGTTTCCATTGACCTGATGGGAGTAACGAAGGAGATTGCGGTGCTCCAGAGTGGGGAAGTTTTTGGGGAGCTATCTTTCATCGACCACCAATTACCCAGTGCCAGTGTCAAAACTTGCGGGGAATGCTTGTTACTGGCAGTGTCCCAAGAAGAAATTTCCAACCGCCTGAATCAAGATGTTGGCTTTTCGGCGCGGTTCAATCGGGCGATCGCCACCTTTTTAGCCAGTCGCCTCCGGAATACAGTGCGTCACCTCGGCGAAGACAAAGATTTCGTTTTTAACCAAAGTCGGGCCAACGAAGCTGCTCCCAGCATGATTCAGGAAAATCTCAATGTCGCCACCACCCGCTTCGATTGGTTATTGCGTCGGGTGCAATCCCAAACAGCGCCGGAGAATCCGGTTTAAGGTTCCCCTCTGGGCAAAAGCAGTTTGAAGTACGTTGTGGGAGAAAGATTTTTAGGGTCTTATGGTCATGGGCTATTGGTATGCGGGGGCTTGGTACGAGGGGACAGAATTAATTCTACCGGTCAGTGATCCGAGTTTTCTATTTGGGGCGACCCTCTTTACAACCCTCCGGGTGCACCAAAACTCCCTAACTGATCCCCGCAGTTTGTGGTCTCGCCATGGCGATCGCCTCCGCCACAGCATCAAAACGTTGCAATGGCCAGAACCCGATTGGGAAAGGGTTAACCAGGGCGCCCAAAAAGTGGCTGCCGTTGCCCCTGTGGTACGGGTGACAATCTTCCATGATGGCCGCGAACTGATCCTCGGTCGCCCACTGCCAGAACATTTAGCCCAACAACAGCAGCAGGGGATCCAGGGTTGGCTGGCCCAAGACCCTTATTTCCAGAGACCCCAGGCTGAGTTTAAAACGGGGAATTACCTCAGCGCCTGGCAGGCCCGTCAACGGGCGATCGCCTTGGGTGCCGGAGAAGCAATTTTGCCAAATCCCAGCGGCCACTGGCTTGAAACCGCCACCGGAAATTTATGGGGTTTCAGACAGGGCATTTGGCACACGCCGCCCCTGGGGGGAATTTTGCCTGGGGTGATGCGATCGCACCTCCTGGAGCAACTACAAAATCAGCAAATCCCTGTTCGAGAAATTCCCTGGGACGTTGATCTGATCCAAACCTTTGAGGCGATCGCCTACAGCAACAGTGTCGTGGGACTAATTCCGTTCCAAGCCATTCAGGGGGTTCCCTTCGCCCTCAACCCCCTCCAGATCGACCATTCAGCCCTGCGCCACCTACAGCATTTGAGCGGTCAATTGACCACGTAATCCAGGTAAATCCTCGAAAAACATTGAGAAAAATCTTAAAATACTTAAAATAAAGTAACAAGCCGTAATAAAAACGCGATAAATTTTCATAATTAGCGGCCCCTGCTGGCTTCATTATTTTTAGAAATTTCTATGAATCATTTCTTGCCTCGTCCCCTGCTCCGTAGTCTTTTTGCGGTCTGTTTGGCGGTGATGACCTGGGCGATCGCCCCCGCTGCCTTCGCCGTTAACAACCCTGAACTGCTCCCCGATTACGAAACGCCGGTCGTGGATTTGGCGAACTTCCTCCCCCAGCTCCAGGAAGAAAATCTTGTGACGGATCTGAACAACTTTGAAGCAGAAACGGGCTGGAAAATGCGCGTCTTAACCCAATTTGACCGCAGTCCCGGACGGGCCGTGAAAGAATACTGGGGCCTCGATGATAAAAGTATTTTGCTCGTTGCCGATGGCCGGGGGGGCAACCTATTGGCCTTTAGCATTGGTGATGATGTTTATGAATTGATGCCCCGCACCTTCTGGATTGAACTCCAGACCCGCTTCGGCAATATGTATTACGTCCGTGAGCATGGCGAAAATCAGGCGATCGCCGATGCCCTAGAAACCGTTAAAGTCTGTGTCACCAAAGAAGGTGGTTGTATCGTTGTGCCTGGCTTACCCCGTGAACAGTGGCTACTCACCCTCATTAGTTCCGTGGTTGGCGGTGTTATCTGTGGTTTTGCCGCCATTCCCCGCAAAGAAGGTCAAGCCTTTGCCTGGCAATGGGCATTAATCATGTCTCCCCTCTGGGGCATCCTGTTCCTCGCCTTTGGCGTTGGCCCCGTTGTCACCCGCACCTCCGACTGGTTACCCCTATTGCGCAATATTCTCGGCTTCATGATGGGGGCGATCGTGGCGTTCATTGCGCCGATGTTTAATCAGCCAAATCCTTCTGAATCTGAATCTTAAGCTCTGGGCCCTGGTGAGCTTCAACCTAAAGCCTCTCATTCCTTGGGAGGCTTTTTCATCTCCTGACCCAGAAACAAAAACAAAAATTGCAACTAGACTACAAATAGTGCTTTCTGAGGGACAATCGTTTCAGTTACACCCATCACTGGTGTGGCCTCTCTTAGCAAACTCTTTTAAACTAAACAAAGACCTTTTAAGATTTGTATCTTCTACGCGGCCCAAGCCACTATGCAACAATCTCTCCTTGACCGGATGCCCACCAATCCCATTTTTAATCCCGATGGGAATGACGATATTGCTCACCGTTCCATTTGGTTCGGGGAAACCACCAACCTGATGCAGCTAAACGATGTTCGCTACCCTTGGGCAGTGGGACTGTACCAACAGATGCGGGAAAATTTTTGGATTCCCCAAAAGCTCGACATTACCCAGGATGTCACCGATTACCACAACCTGACAGACTCAGAGCGCCGCGCCTTTGACGGCATTCTCAGTTACCTGACCTTCCTCGATTCTGTCCAAACCTGTAACCTCCCCCACATTAAAAGTTCAATTACGGCCCCAGAGATTAGCCTCTGTATTGCCGAGCAGATCTCTCAGGAAGGGATGCATAACCAGTCCTATCAATACATGATTGAGACGATTATCCCTAGCGATCGCCGCACTGCCGTCTATGATTTTTGGCGCACGGATAAAGTTTTACGCGATCGCTGTGAGTACATTGCCAGCAACTACCAACGCTACATCGACAATCCCACCCCAGAAAACTATTTCACGACCCTCGTCGCCGACTACCTCCTAGAGGGACTGTATTTTTACAATGGCTTTGTGTTCTTCTACAACCTCGCCTCGCGGATGTTGATGCCTGGTTCTGCGGATATCTTCAAGATGATTAACCGGGATGAACTCAGCCACGTGCGCCTATTCCAAAAGCTGATCCCAGAAGCCATGGCCACCTTTGATCATTCCGTTGACCATATTTATGAAATGGTGGAACGGGCCGTACAGTACGAGTGCCAGTGGACAAATCACATTGTTGGCAACGATATCCTCGGCATTACAGAACAAAGCACTGAGATTTACACCAAATATTTAGCGAATATTCGTCTACAAGCCATCGGCCTTGAACCGTTATACAAAGGGGATCAATACAAGAAAAGTCCCTACCGTCACCTCGAACGGTTCTCGGACACGAAAAAAGAAGGCAATACCAAAGCTAACTTCTTTGAGGCCGGGGTTACCAGCTACGTGATGTCATCGGGGATTACGGGTTGGGACGAGTTTTAAGCAGGCTTTGGGGCGGTGAAGCAGCAAAAAATCTGTAGTTTGTTGTACTGTTTTTCGTCCCTTATTCTGCCCGCAGTCGCAATGAGCTAAAATTAGCGTTGCATATTCCGTTCAGTTTGAGGAGGAGAGGACTATTCCTGAGCCGCTAAATCTGACTGTAAGTTTGAGAGGAACTTACGAAGTCATTGACAACAAATATCAAATTTTCCGCTTAACTGGGTTATTGGATGCCTTTTCCGAACCTGTGTTTAGTACCGCCATCAAAAGCCGGATTAATGAAGGCCCCCACGATATTATCCTCTCCCTAGCCCAAATTGATTTTGTGGATAGCTCTGGTATCGGTGCCCTGGTGCAGTTGGTCAAACACACCCAAAATGCTGGGGGAACGATGCAAGTGGTAACCAATCCACGGGTAACCCAAACGGTAAAGTTAGTTCGCCTAGAGAAGTTTTTGTCTCTGCGGAACTCCATTGATGAGGCGATCGCCCACCTAGAAGAGAAAAAATAGGGACGAGAAAACCATTGTTTGTCCCTGACATTGCCGCTGATCAGCTCCGACAATTATCCCCCGCGTCCTTAGCCTATGTGGGGGATGCTGTTTATGAACTCTATAGCCGCTGTAATTTTTTGTTGCCCCCCTGTCGCATTGCGGATTACCACGGTAAGGTGGTGGCGGAGGTGCGGGCAGAAACCCAGGCCCAATATCTCACCCTCCTTGAACCCCATTTAAGTGAGCCAGAACAGGACATTGTCCGCCGGGGACGCAATTCAGCAACGGGAAAACCGAGGCGTCTCAGCTTAGCCGTTTATCGGCAGGCCACTGGTTTTGAAGCCCTGGTCGGGTATCTCTATCTCACGAACCCACAGCGTTTGGCAGAATTATTTACCTATTTACCCCAAGAACGGTCTAGGGTCTGATATGATCAACTCTCTTTTGTGTTTCATTGGGGCTTTTTCTTTAAGGAGCGCCCCCGCCTGAGGTAAGACCAAGATATGTTTGTGTTGATTTTTTAATGGCTTTAATGGGCCACGGCTGGAAAAAGTGACTTTGCTGATTCTAAATAACCTAAGTCATATTTAGGCGATCGCCCCAGCCTCTGTAACTGATTTTCCTTGACAAGTTAATACATCTGAACGACCAAAGACTGAATTTTTTATGAACAAGCCACATCGATCCGATTCGGGTAAAAAATACGGTAGAGCCGCCGGGGGAAGAGACCGCAAACCAAGCAAAAAGTACGGAAAAGCCGCTTCCTTTGATCGGGATCGACGTTCTGATCGCCGCGAAGATGGCGGTAAGTTTGAACGAGGCGATCGCCCATCTCCCCGTCGTAAGGGTCAATTTTCCCGGCGCGAAGAAGGAGGAGAGCGCTCCTTTAAACGTTTTGATAAACGTGGTAGCCAAGGTGTTGGCCCCACCAAAAGACGCCCCATTGAAGACCGTCCCAAGCCCCAGCGGAGTCAATCGTCAGAGTTCCCTTCCCAAGAGGCTCCTGAATTCACTCCCCAAGCCGCTCCAGGGGAAGTCCCAGAAGAGGTCACCACAGAAGAAGATAATGACCTCATCTACGGCAAACATGCAGTGTTATCGGTGCTTGAGAGCGAACGTCCCCTCAACCGAATTTGGGTGACCTCCCGCCTGCGTCACGCCAATCGTTTCCATACCCTCCTCCAGGCCGCCAAAAACCAAGGCACAGTCATCGACGAAGTGAGTATGTCTCGCCTAGACTACTTGACCAACCGGGGTGTCCACCAAGGGATCGCCGTGCAGACTGCTCCCTATGAATATATGGATTTGCCGGACCTCATTGAACAGGCCAAGGCCAAAACAGAATCCCCCGTAGTTGTGATTGCCGACGGCATCACCGATCCCCATAATTTGGGGGCGATTATTCGTACTGCCGAAGCGATTGGTGCCCAAGGGATGATTATTCCCCAACGGCGGGCGGTGGGGGTAACCTCGACGGTGATGAAAGTAGCCGCCGGTGCCCTTGAACATTTCCCTGTCGCGCGAGTGGTCAATCTTAGTCGGGCCATGGAAGAACTCAAGGAAGCTGGTTTCTGGATTTATGGCACTGCCGCTGGAACCAGTAAAGCCTTACACAATATCAAATTTGAAGGTGCGATAGGATTAGTTATCGGTTCGGAAGGACAAGGTCTTAGTTTGTTGACGCAAAAGCATTGTGATGAACTGGTTGCAATTCCGATGACCGGGAAAACCCCTAGCCTAAATGCTTCCGTCGCTGCGGCGATCGCCTTATATGAAGTGTACCGACAAAAGCTTGTACGCCAGGTGCAAATCACCCTTCCGGATACCCCCTAAGGCAGTATGCAAAATGAGTGCTTTCGGGATAAAACAAGAGTTGTTGGTTTGAATCCAGACAAGCTATCTTCAACAACAAGTATTTTTCCAGTAGATCCATACCTCAAACTTCACCACCACAGGGACAGATATGAAAGAACTTTTGCTCAAGCTCTTCGAGACCATTGGCCGCGCCTATTGGCTTGAAATTACCACTGAGCAACCGGAGTGTACTTACTACTTTGGTCCTTACCTCAGTCGCAAAGAGGCGATCGCCGCCCAGCCCGGTTTCCTCGAAGACCTTACCAATGAAGGAGCCCAGAACATCGACGTAAACCTACAGCGGTGTCGTACCCCCAAAGAGCTCACCATTTTTGATGACTCTGGGTCAAAAAAAACCCTGATGCCCATCTTTAGCTTTAGCCACTAGCTTCTGAATTATTCCCCCTGGTAATCCCCATTTTCTGTGTGTGCCCCGGCGCTATTCATAATGGGGATTTTTGTCGTGGTTGCGAAGCCGCTTCCCTGAAACCAGGACGCCACAGGGGTAGAAGTCTTGTGATATCTTCATTAGGGAACAAAATCTATATTCTGTCCATTTCCTAGCAAGTGTTCGAGGCAAAATAGCGTGTCGTTAAATTTTCAAGAAATCATCGCCACCCTCAATCAATTTTGGCGGGATCGTGGTTGTCTAATTGCCCAGCCCTACGACACCGAAAAAGGGGCCGGCACCATGAACCATCACACTTTTTTGCGGGCGATTGGCCCTGAACCTTGGTCCGTTGCCTATGTCGAACCTTGCCGTCGCCCTACCGATGGCCGCTACGGTGAAAACCCCAACCGGGTACAGCATTATTTCCAGTACCAGGTGATCATCAAACCGTCACCGGACAACATTCAAGAGATTTATTTAGATTCCCTCAAAGCCCTGGGCATTCAGCCGGAAGACCACGATATCCGCTTTGTAGAAGATAACTGGGAGTCGCCGACCCTCGGTGCCTGGGGCGTGGGCTGGGAAGTGTGGCTTGATGGCATGGAAATCACCCAATTTACCTACTTTCAACAATGTGGTGGCCTCGACTGCCGCCCGGTTTGTATTGAAATCACCTATGGCCTAGAACGCCTGGCAATGTACCTCCAGGAAGTGGATGCGATCACCAAGATCCGCTGGAATGAGACCACCAGCTATGGGGATATTTTCTTACAAAGTGAAATTGAGCAATGCACCTACAATTTTGAAGCGTCTAATCCGGAAATGTTGTTTCAGCTATTTTCGCTCTACGAAGCAGAAGCCCAACAACTCATTGAGAAAGGGTTGGTGATGCCGAGCCTCGATTATGTGCTGAAATGTTCCCACACGTTTAATTTGCTTGATGCGCGGGGGGTGATTGCCGTGGCCGAACGTACCCGCTACATTGGGCGGATTCGTCACATGGCCCGCCAGGTGGCCCACCTTTACCTTGCCCAACGGGAAGAATTGGGCTTTCCGTTACAAAAGGCGATCGCCTAAGCTGGAGATAGACTCCGCCGACGAATTGAGGTATTGCGATGCGTACTTCCCTAGGGGCCATTGCCGAGCACATTGCGGCAACCACTGGCCAACCGTTTACCCTCGAACAGCAGCGTTCCGTGGGGGGCGGCTGCATTAACCAGGGCTACTGCCTAGCCGGCGATCGCCAGCGGTATTTTGTGAAGCTGAATCGCCCGAATCAGACGGCAATGTTCGCCGCAGAAGCCTTGGCCCTCCAGCAAATGGGCGCAACCCAAACTATCCGTGTTCCAAAGCCCATCTGTTGGGGGGAAACCGAGAGTAATAGTTATATCGTCCTGGAATGGATCGACCTCGGTGGTGGTAGTGGTGATGCTTGGCAAGCCATGGGCCGCCACCTCGCAGAACTTCACCGTCGGGGTACGGCGGAAAAATTTGGCTGGGATCGCCCCAACACCATTGGTTTTACGCCCCAAATGAATGACTGGCAAAGCAATTGGGCTGAATTTTGGGCGGAACAACGCCTTGGCTATCAACTGCGTCTTGCGAGGCGAAAAGGGGGCGATTTTCCGGAGCCACAGCGGATCATTGAAGGAGTACGAAGAATTTTGCGGGATCATCAGCCCCAGCCTTCCCTCGTCCATGGGGATCTTTGGTCAGGAAATGCCGCAGTGACGGCCCAGGGAGAACCGATTATTTTTGACCCAGCGGCCTACTACGGCGATCGCGAAGTGGATATTGCGATGACAGAACTATTTGGTGGCTTTCCGGGACGTTTTTACCAGGGTTATAATGAGGCTTGGCCCCTGGATTCTGGCTATGGCGATCGCCGCGATTTGTACAACCTCTACCATGTGCTCAATCACTTCAATTTATTTGGTGGGGGCTACGGCAATCAGGCCAAGCGAATTATTCAGCAGCTTTTTTAAGGTTATTTTTGAAGTTGTCCCAAACTCTGAGATCGGCTGGTTCGTCAATGTCCTGGAGCATTGGCAGTAACGCGAGGCGCAAATTCAACTGCTGACAGCGGGTCTGAGTTTCAGAGAAAACTTGAGCCGTCCCCCAGGGCATGTCGGTAAACAGTCCAGAGACATTCTGGCGCAGACCAATCAGATAATAACCACCATCCACCGCCGGGCCAAGGACGACTTCAGCAGAATCTAGTTTGTCAAAGGCCGCTGCGAGAATTTCACCTGTAATCCCTGGGCAATCGATGCCAATCACCACGGTTTTGGCGTAACCCTGTTGTTCACTGGTTTGAAAAGCATGAATCAGGCGATCGCCTAAATCTTGGCCCTGTTGCGCTTGGTAATGCCATTGCTCCCCCAGCCAAGCGTTCATCTGGGTCGTTGTGCCACCGGAAAAATAAATCGAAATAGCGGCATTTTCCAAGACTTCTACGGTTTTTAGGGTATGTTCCGTGAGGTGGCGTTGTAACGTCGCGGCCCCCTCCGCCCCCAAAGCAGGGATTAAACGGGTCTTGGTCTGGCCCGGCACCGGGTAGCGGGTGAAAATAATTAGGTGAGCGGCTTGGTTACCCATCACTGATAAACGGGGTGCTGCCCATAGAACGGTACCACTGCGCCCCAAGGCCCCTGGGGTTCCGCTTGCCATTGGGATTGGGCGAGGCTCAAAACTTCGGTGACAGTCTCGCCAATTGCTTCTGGGGGATCAAGCACCTGTAAATCAGGAAAATTACTCTGACAATCCGCCCAGGCTGCGGGGGTAAATAACTGATCCGGCACCAGGGCGATCGCCCCTGTCGCCATGATTTGATAAATGGCCCCAAATACCGCCCCCCGTCGCGCGGGCAAAGCAACTGCGACCGTTCGATCCAGACGATTTTCCCGATCCTGAAAAGCGATCGCCGCTAAAGTCGAAATGCCATAGAGGGGAATCTTTAACTGTTGGGCGAGGGTGCGGGCTGTGACAACCCCCAAGCGGGTACCTGTAAAGCCCCCAGGCCCTTTCGCCACCCCTAAAAATGCGATGTCTTGCCAAGCATGGGGCTGGATAAATTCCTGGAGATAACAATGGAGCTGCGCCGATAAATCCCGCCCCAGATCCCACAGGGCCGTGCGTTGTTCCCCCGTGGTCAAATGCCGTAAACTCAGCCCTAACTGGGGAGTTGTGGTGTGGAGTGCTAAACCCAAGGAGGGCTCCGGTGCGATCGCCATAAATGCCTGTAGATTGCCACAAATAACAAGACTTTTTATTCTAGGCGATCGCCTGTCCCTTCCCCAACGACAGCCCAGTAGATTTCCCTCTGGGGATTAGGAATTTGGGCCATTTGAGCTATGATAGAAAATGCTGTCTTTATATAGAATTTTTAGACTAAATTTCATGGCCAAGAAATCAATGATTGAGCGCGACAGAAAACGTGCTCGCATGGTGGCAAAATACGCCGCAAAAAGAGCTGCCCTTAAGGAAGCTTTCAACAACGCAGCCGATCCCCTCGAAAAGCTCGAAATCCACCGCAAAATCCAAAATCTCCCCCGCAACAGCTCTCCGACTCGGATGCGTAACCGTTGCCAAATCACCGGCAGACCCCGCAGCTACTACCGCGACTTTGGTCTGTGCCGTAACGTCCTCCGGGACTGGGCCCACCAAGGTTTACTCCCCGGTGTGGTCAAATCCAGTTGGTAGCGATGGGTCTCTGCCCCAATGGTTGAGGCAATCCATTGATTATTTTTTGAATAATTTTCCTAAGGTAGAGTTCTGCTCTACCTTTTTTGGTGGCTACTTTTGATGACTGTGGGGAAGAGGGTAATTTACAAAAAGCATTCAGCAACACCTCCCCTGAAGAAATTCTTTCGTTACACTAGAGTCGTCTTTTGGTGTCTTGTATTGATTAAAACCCCATTGGAGTTACCCTAGGCGATCGCCATGTCTGAATCCGAAAAAGAAAAATTTTTATTTCCCATTGAGAACTACCGAGGCGACTTCAAAATGGAGAAAGTCCTCTTTAATGCCAACCTGCAAGAGTTTGCCCAGCGCGTCAATTTTATCTGCAACCTAGAAACAAACGGCAAAATTTCATCACAACAAGCCTATCAAGAGATAAAAAACCTTTGGAAAACCCTCAAAAGTACTCGCAAAAGCCTTGAACTCCCCGATGAGGAGAACAAAGCCTAATCTTTTTTGAAAAATTATACGGGCGATCTTTGCGCTACTTTTCCACAAGCCAGAGGGGTAAACTTTGGCTTGGATTTACAGCCAAACCTTGAATATTGGCCTGGGCAAAAACATATTCTTTCCCTTGCCAAATGGGAATATAGGGCACATCTGCCACCATCTGTTCTTGGATTTGCGTAAAAATTTCGAGGCGTTTTGTCGGGTCAGTTTCTGTCCGTTGGGCATCAATTAATTGGTTCATCGCTTCATTCCAATAAAAAGACCCTTGGTTCTGTGCGCCTCCCGATTCACAGCCCGTTTCTGGCGATCCCACCTCACAATTTAAAAGGGGATGAATGTAATTATCCGCATCTAAAAAGTCCGGGTACCAGTTCCCCAGGGCTGCTGGATAAATCCCCTGGGCAATATTTTGGAAAAAGGTCGCTCCTTCGACGCTGCTGGGCTCAAATTGCAATAATCCTCCCAGTTCGCGGTTGGCATATTCCCTGAGGGTCGTGGCGATAATGCCGCGGGTGGTGGAACCAGACGGATACCAGAGAGGAATCACCGCTGGATTTTCGGGGGTAAACCCGGCTTCGGTGAGGAGGGTTTTGGCTTGTTCGATGTTGGCATCACCATAGGTGCTTTGGAACAGCGGTTGGGACGCCGGGAAAGAAGTCGGAATCAAGCTATAGAGGGGATCCGCTTGGCCATTGAGCACCCGTTCGTTGATCAAGTTGCGGTCGAGGAGAGCGGCGATCGCCTGACGAACTTCGAGCTGATCGAGGGGGGCTTGGTTGCGGTTCAGCACCATAAAATTCACTGCTGTCCCCTCGGCTTCTAGGGCTTGGATTTGGCCGCTTTCTGCCTCCCGGAGCAAATTACTCACCTGTTCTGGCTCTAGGGATTGGTACGCAATATCCACAGCTCCCGTCTGGAGGGCATTAAATAAATTGGCGGCATTACTATTGAAAATCTGAATATCCACCCCAGCATTTTTCGGTGTTTCGCCCCAGTAGTCGTCATTGCGGTCGAGGGTAATCGTGTCACTACCAAAGTTCGTCAACCGATAAGGGCCAGTACCTACCAGTTGACTGGGGTTAAAGGCACCTTCCCCAATTTCATAGGCCGCAGGCGAAACAGCACTGGCACCGGCAAAGGCCAATAATGCAGGAAAAGCAGCAAAGGGTTGCTTGAGGGTGATGGTTAGCTCATATTCCCCTGTCGCTTCGATATTTTCGATAATATCTCCCAACAGAAAAGAAGGCTTCCCCTTATTTTCCATAAAACGATCTAAAGAGAATTTCATTGCCGCTGCGTTAAAGGGTTCACCATCGTGGAAAGTGACGCCTTCTCGTAGGGGAATCGTGTAGGTAAGGCCATCGTCGCTGATGGTGGGGAGCTCTGTGGCCAGGAGGGGTTTGATGTCCGTGGTGCCAATTTCGTAGGTGTAGAGGCTTTCGGTGACGTTGTAGATGATATTTAAACCGGCAATTTCGTAGCTATCGGCGGGATCGATGGTGCGGGGTTTTGCGGTGGTGCCCAGGGCCAGACGATTATTCACATCGGTGCTGATGGTCGTCGTTTCGCTGCTGGGGGTGGTGCCATTGGGATTAGGATTACAGCTTACCAGGAGGGAACCAAAACAAAGGGCGATCGCCGCTGCGGAATAAAATTGCCGGGAATGGATCATAGTGCTTTTGGACAACAGGACTAGGTGGACTTGATCATAGCGGGATTTGACCCCGAATATTGTTGGGCAGACCGGGTTTGGGGAGCGAGGACTTGGTTTAGTTTGCCACTGCGGTAGCCCTCTAGGTCTAGGGTGACGTACAAAAACCCATAGTCTTGGAACGTTTTGACGAGGTTATCGAGATCTACCTGGACGACAAAATCTCGGATTTGTTCGGGGGGCAACTCGATGCGGGCGGTATCGCCCTGGGAACGCACCCGTAGCGATCGCCAACCCAAACGCCGCAAATACACTTCACAACGACCGACCCGCTGGAGTTTTTCGGTGGTGATCAGCTCGCCGTAGGGAAACCGGGAACTAAGACAGGGTTGCGCGGGTTTATCCCACCAGGGCAGCCCCAACTGTTTGGAAATTTCCCGCACTTCTAATTTGGTAATTCCCACTTCTGCTAAAGGCGATCGCGCTCCCCGTTCTTTGGCCGCTTGGATGCCCGGGCGATAATCCTGGAGATCGTCGGCATTTACCCCGTCAATCACGTAGGGATAGCCCCGCTCTAAGGCCAGGGGTTTAAGGGTGTCGTGGAGTTCGCTTTTGCAAAAATAACAACGGTTGGCGGGATTGCTGACGTAATTGGGGTTATCCATTTCATGGGTTTCCACCTGTTCGTGGACAATGCCAATGGTCTTCGCCTGAGCGATCGCCGCTTCTAATTCTTCCGGTAACAGGGATGGTGAAACGGCAGTAATCGCCACGGCGCGATCACCTAAAATATCGTGGGCTACCTTTGCCACCAAAGTGCTATCAATGCCGCCAGAATAGGCAATTAAGGCCCGTTCCGTTTTCCGGAAAAAATGTTGCAGTGCCGTGAGTTTTTCTTGCCAAGCCATGGGTCGCCGCATTCACTGAAGGTTTAGCCTGGGATCTTAACAGATTGCTCTGGTGCTTTTGGCCCCAAGGCGATCGCCACTTCCCTAACCACCGTAGGCTTGATCAATCTCGGCCTCGATTTCCCGCACCACCTCTAGGGGAAGACCTAACAGTCCCAGAAGTTGCTGGTAGACAATGCTTTCCAGTTCATTGACCCCATTGGCCCGAATCACTTCATAACTGAGCTTTAGGGCGGTAATTTTCTCAGTGTCCGTGATTAAAGTATCCGTCAACTGCTCTAGGGGAAGATTGCTCGCCAGGTAATTTTCGAGTTCCTCCTGTAGTTGCCCTTGGTGCTGACTATCGTTGGTAAATTGCTCACTCAGGCGACTAAGGATCACTTGCTTTTGCTCCGGGGCAAAGTTGCCATCAGCCCAGGCCATACTGGCAGCGATGCGAATCAGGTTCATCTGCTCCGGTGTAACCGTGGGTGCTTCCCCCAGATAAACTTCAATCACTTTGGGGTCGTTCTGTACCTGGTTCATATTCCCTTCGCAGAGCACAGAACCCTGGTGCAGCACCGTGACCTGTCGGGCAATCTGGCGCACAAACTCCATATCATGTTCAATCACGATCAGAGAGTGGCTTTCAGCGAGGGCGAGGAGTAAATTACCGACGTTTTCCGTTTCTTCATCGGTCAAACCCGCCACGGGTTCATCCACTAACAACAGATCCGGGGATTGGGCCACCAGCATGCCAATTTCTAAGCGCTGTTTTTCGCCATGGGCCAACCAAGCGGCTTGAATATCTGCTTTTTCGGTGAGGCCGATGGTTTCTAAAAGGCTTAGGGTTTGGGTTCTTTCCGTGGCCTTGGTTCCCCCAAAAAGGGTCGGTAAAACGTTTTTGTGGCGATTACAGGCGAGGTCGAGGTTTTCGCGTACCGTTAAATTTTGGTAGACCCGGGGCGTTTGAAATTTGCGACCAATGCCGAGGCGGGCCACTTTATGTTCCGGGAGGCCGCTAATGGTTTTGCCTTTGAATTTGACTGTACCTGTGGTGGGTTTGACCTTACCGGTGATCACATCTAAAAACGTAGTTTTACCGGCACCATTGGGGCCAATGATCACCCGCAATTCCCCTTTGCCCATGCGAAAGGTGAGGTTATTGAGGGCCTTAAAGCCATCGAAGTTGACGGTCAAATTCTCAATTTCCAAAATATTTTCCATGGCCTCACCCTACTCCTTTGTCACTAATTGGTCTTCTTGGATATTTTGCAGATCAGGATCATCGGCGATCGCCGGATAACTCACTGGCTGACCGATCCCCAACAGACGGGCTACTTTAACCCAGAGGACATCCCGCACCCAGCCGACAATGCCATCGGGGAGCACCGTCACCACGATTAAAAACAACGCCCCTTGGAAAAAGAGCCAAATTTCTGGGAAGCTTTCACTCAAATAGATACGGGCAAAGTTGACCAAAATCGTGCCAATAATTGCGCCGATCAGGGTCGCCCGCCCCCCTACCGCCACGGAGATCACCATCTCAATGGAAAAGGCCACTTCCATGTAGTTCGGCGTAATAATTCCACTCTGCACGGTATAAAGCGCCCCGGATATCCCGGCGATCGCCCCGGCAATGGCAAAGACCATCACCTTAAACCAAGTAGGATCGTAGCCCGTAAACCGCACCCGTGTTTCATCATCTCGAATGGCGATCAACATCCGGCCAAAGCGACCACTCGTCAGCCAGCGACAAAGGAGATAGACCAACAGCAAGGCAACAATCGTTGTTTCATAAAACACCAACTGAATCGCCGGATCCCCGACCCGCTGCCCTAGGAAAACGGCGGTATCCGTTTTGAGACCATTGGTGCCGTTGATCAACTTTTGCTGACCATTGAAAAAATTAAAAAAGACCAACAGGGCCGCCTGGGTAATGATCGAAAAATAGACCCCCTTAATGCGATTCCGAAAGACGAGATAGCCCAAAATCCCGGCGACGATCCCCGGCACAAGCACCATGGCGATCAACGTCAGGGGCAGGGAATAAAAGGGCTGCCAAAAGAGGGGTAATTCTGCGACGCCATAGAGCATGAAAAATTCAGGAATGGCACCATCGGGCAGTTGCAAACTGAGGTGCATCGCCAGGGCATAGCCACCGAGGGCAAAGAAAATCCCTTGGCCAAGACTGAGTAAACCGGTATAGCCCCAAATGAGGTCGATCCCCAGGGCGACGATCGCCATGGAGAGAAAACGCCCCACGAGTTTGAGGCGAAATTCCGGCAAAATCAAGGGCAGGATGACCATCGTAATGATCACCAGAGCAAGGATAATTGCTCCCTCAATGAGAAGTTTGGTGCGCTGTTGTTTGCGCTGGTCACGTCGGGTTAAACCTACATTCATGGTGCTGTTTATGGGCTGGGCTATCGGGAAAAAGGCTTTAGAGTTCTGCGGTTCTGCCTTTCGGCGGGAAGAGACCCGCAGGCCGGAATTGGAGGAAGCCGATAATAATTACAAAGGTCATCACCTTCGCCATACTGGTGGTGGCGAAAAAAGTGGCCAAATCTAAGAGAAATTGTGGTGCCTGGAGGGAGGTAAAAACGGTAACAAATGTGCCAGAACCAATGAGATAGCTGATAATCCCTAAACCGAGGGCGGCCAAGATGGTGCCGAGCAGATTACCAACGCCCCCCACCACGACCACCATAAAGGCGTCCACGATGTAGTTTTGGCCGGTATTTGGCCCCACGGAACCCAACAGGGCGATCGCCACCCCGGCAATGCCAGCCAAACCAGATCCCAGGGCGAAGGTCAAGGCATCCACGCGGGCGGTGGGAATCCCTAAACAGGAGCTCATTTCACGGTTTTGGGTGACGGCGCGGATCCGGAGGCCCCAGTTAGATTTATTCAAAAACCAGTACATCGCCCCTAGACAGATCAGGGTCAAGACGATGATAAAAATGCGGCTGTAGGGCAGTTGGGCGGAACCCAGGGAAAGTCCCCCCTGGAGCCATTGCGGCGCAGTGACATCCACATTGCGGGCGCTAAACCAGGGTTTTGTGAGGGCATCATTTTTCGTCAGATTTACCGCGAAAATCACGCCAAAACCTAGGGCAAAAGCGGCAATCACATTCAATTTATCCAGCCAAATTTTTAGGGCAGCGGCTTGGATCTTGGCCAGGTTTAAGGCTTGGAGTACGGCCCAGCGGATCACGTCTTTGAGGAGAAAGGCAATGACCCCAAAGGCGATCGCCCAGTTCACACTCCGGACAAACTGCTGCAAAATCAGGCTGACTCCCCAGGTGGCCAAGAGAGTTTCCAGGGGACGGCCATAGAGGTAACGGATTACACCCCGCTCTAGGCCAAAGCCCACCGCTGCGGCCACAAAAAAGGCCAGGGGAATGGCAAAAATAATGTAGAGATTGAAAAAAGGTTCCCCGAACCCCCGGAACACATTCTGAACCACAAAGGTTGTGTAGGCTCCCAGCATCATTAATTCGCCGTGGGCCAGGTTGATCACCCCCATCAAACCAAAGGCGATCGCCAAACCCAAGGCGGAAACCAAGAGTACAGAGCCAATGCTGACCCCATTAAAAATACCGATTAAAAGTTCTGTCACAGGGCAAACCCACCACAATACGCGCAATAAAACTACGAGAAAGCCGGATTCTGTAGAGAGGAATGCCAGCTTTCCCAAAAAACATCTGAGCGTTAGGCCCTAGATGGCATATTTTTCACCTTTTGTGGGGTCACTCCAGTCACAGGCAAAGCCCTTGGTTTCCGCCACATACTGGTTCCAGGGCAGGGGATCAATGGGGCCGTCGGTTTCCCAAACGATATCGAACATCCCGTCTTCCCGTACCTGACCAATGCGCACGGTCTTCGAGAGGTGGTGATTAGCATTCATCGTTACGGGGCCTTCGGGAGCCGCGAATTCTTGACCAATGGCGGCACTCCGCACAGCTTCGAGGTCATAGGCATCGGCCGCACCATTGGCGATCGCCGCTTCTACTGCCTGCTTCCAGATGTAGACCATGATGTAAGCCGCTTCCATGGGGTCGTTGGTCACCCGGTCTTCACCATATTCTGCTTTAAAGTCTGCCACCCACTTTTCGTTTTCGGGGGTTTGTACCGTTTGGAAGTAGTTCCAAGAAGCATAATGACCTGTGAGATATTCGGGGCCAATCTGGCGGACTTCTTCTTCGGCGATCGACACCGACATCACCGGATATTGCTCAGGGGTGAGGCCCGCATCACGGATTTGCTTAAAGAAAGCAACGTTACTGTCACCGTTCAAGCTATTGAAAATTACACCACCGTTGGGAAGCGCGGCCTTGATTTTGGTGATAATCGGCGTTACTTCGGTGTTACCGAGGGGGAGATAGTCTTCGCCGACCGTGGTGCCACCTTTAGCTTCTAACTGGGCTTTGATAATGGTGTTGGCGGTTCTGGGGAAGACATAGTCAGAACCTACGAGGAAAAATTCTGTGCCTTTGTTTTCGAGGAGCCAGTCTACCGCAGGCTCGATTTGTTGGTTCGGAGCAGCACCAGTGTAGAAGATATTCTTCGAGCATTCCTGACCTTCGTACTGGACGGGATAGAACAGCATGTGGTTTTGTGCTTCAAAGACATCTTTAACGGCTTTCCGGCTCGCAGACGTCCAGCAACCAAAGACAACGGCTACACCGTCTTGGGAAATGAGTTTTTCTGCCTTTTCTTTGAAGACATCCCAGTCAGAGGCACCATCTTCGACAATGGCTTCAATTTGCTTGCCATCGATGCCACCGGCGGCATTAATTTCCTTGATGGCGAGTTGTTCAGCTTCAACGACGGTGGTTTCACTAATGGCCATGGTGCCACTGAGGGAGTGGAGAATGCCGACTTTGATCGTGTCACCACTGGGAGTAGAGGTTGTGCTGCCACTATCGGGGGTATCAGGGGTTTCTGTGGGTTGGCCGCAGGCTTTGAGGAGGATACTGGAACCGAGGGCGGCGGAACTGTAGAGAATAAATTTACGTCTTCCGAGATTACTCATGGTTAATGCGATTTTCTCAAGGGGCTTTGGGATAGTGTGTGGGAGGAAAGAAGCTTAAGAGTTTAAGTCGTGTTTAAGCTTTGCAGTGTAAAAGTCCCGCCCCCAAAAAAATGTGACACTTGATACAAAGTGCGGATGCGCTTGATTCAAGGGTTTGTTAGAGGAGAAGAATTAATTTAACTTTACATTAAGAAAAATGGGGTGCTTGCCCGGGCTGGGTCAGTGGATGGCCGTGAAGAGGCGATCGCCTAACTGGAGAATGTCATCCCGTCGGGGAATTTGTGTCAACCAAGCAGCGGGAATATCGTCTAGGCCGTAGTAAAGCCCTGCTAACCCGCCGGCGATCGCCGCTGTGGTGTCAGTGTCATCCCCCAAATTTACTGCTGCCAGCACCGTATCCGGGTAATTATCGTGGTTTAAACAGCACCAGAGGGCCGCTTCGAGGGCATGGACGACGTAACCACTCGATGCGATGGTTTCCCTGGGTAGTGTGGCGAAATCTGCTGCCAAAAGCCGCTGGTAGTGGCTCAGTTCTGGTTTGTAGATGGAATTGCGATAAAAATCGTCGGCCCGCTGTACGCCCTGTTGGTAGGCGATCGCCAAACTTTTCCCATGCAACAGTTCCAGGGCAATGGAAATATAAATACCGCAGGCAATGAGGGAACGGGGGTGACGGTGGGTCAGATAGGAAATGTTGTGGACGAGATCCAAAAGATCGGCGTAGGGCAGTCGCTCACCACAAAAGGCGAGGGGCAAAATACGCATCAAAGAGCCGTTGCCGTTACTCCGCTCCCCGATCCCGCCCGCTTCCAGGGGGTTGATCCCAGCCAAAATCTGGTTGATCGCCGCAGCAGTAGTATGGCCCACATCAAAGGTTTCGCCGTGGGGAGTCCAATAGGCTTCCTTGAGCCAGAGGCCCATCTTGCGGCCCAGATGTTCCGGGAGTTCTTCGCCCAGACCCACTTCGGCGATCGCCTCGGCCAGACAAAAGGTCAGGGAACTATCATCAGACCAAGTGCCTGGGGGTTGGTTGTAGGTGCCGTAGCCCCGCATCGTTGTCACAGGATCCCGCTGTCGCGCCGCCCGATCCGAGAATTCTACCGGAACTCCCAAAGCATCCCCCACACAAAGCCCCAATAACCCCCCTTGAATTTGTGCCTTTGTGACCATCGACGATTACCCCCCTAGGTGATCAAATTGTTCAAACATATTGTGAATCAACTGTTGGGTTTTCGTTTCTAGTTTTTGCCAATCTACGGCTCCGGACGCCTCGAACAGGGTTTCATCGATTTCCACGGCGCAGCCATTTTCAACAAGGGTCTCGGTGGGATAGGCGACAAAACAGATTTGGTAACAGAGATCCCAGATATTAACTGTCGTTTCGATGTTGTCTTTCTTGAGGCGCAAAACATAGCCAGGGTAGGGGTCTTGGATGTCTTCGTACTCCCCAGTCCAGGGGGAATCTTCTAGTTGGGCGCGGAAATTATCAACGACCCGAATAAAGGCCGGTTGGAGCAGCATTTCGGCTTGATGCCAGGCTTTGCGGGTTTTAAATTTTGGCTGCATCACTGAGAAATTCTCCCAAAAGATATAACGAACCACATAACACCCTAGTGTGGGGGGTGGCGATCGCCTGATCAAGGGCTTCAGATAAGGTTTCATGGGTTTGACAGGAGGCGAGGGCCGGACAAATCACCTGGGCCAACATTGCCAAACTCTGGGGATCGGCGCTGCTATGGCCCCCTACTGGTACGAGATGCAAGTGATCCCCGTCTCGCAGGAGGGCTTGGAGGACATTTTGGTGATCCTTGGTGGAGAGCATTCCCATGACCCAAGTGACGGGCTGGGGGAGGGTGTCTACGTATTTGCGTAATTCTGCCGCTGCGACACCATTATGAGCGCCATCAATGAGGATTTTTTGACCCTGCCACTGATGCCATTCAATCCGTCCTGCCCAGCGGGTTTTGGCAATGCCGTCGCGCAATTGTTGATCGGTAATTTGCCAACCTTGTTTACGCAACGCATAAATAGTTTCGATGGCGATCGCCGAATTGTGCAGTTGGATCTCGCCTAACAGGGGCAACTGATATGTAAATTCACCATATTTAGCGCGGATCCCCCCTGGTTCCCCTTGGGAAGGGGGGAGTATGGCTTGGGCAGGCTGAATCCAGGTGGCTGGACAATTTAATTTCTGAATTTTTTCACGAATGACCTGAGCTGCGATCTCCGGCACGACCCCAATCACCGCTGGACGATCTTGTTTTAAGATGCCCGCTTTCTCCCCGGCAATTTTATCTAAACTGCTGCCCAACCGTTGCCAGTGATCCATCCCGATGGAGGTAATCACAGAAACGAGGGGGCGATCGCAAACATTGGTGGAATCCAATCTGCCCCCCAAACCCACTTCAATGACGGCAATATCCACCTGCTCCTGGGCGAAATACAAAAATCCTGCCGCCGTGATCACCTCGAACTGGGTCGGCGTTTCTTGGTTGGGATCAATAGCTGCCTGCACTTGTTCGAGAACTGCAAGGAGACGCCCAGGGGCGATCGCCTGATTATTGATGCAAATCCGCTCCGTCCAATCCACCAAATGGGGCGAGGTAAAGCGCCCGACCCGATAGCCCGCCGCCGTTAGAATTGCCGACAAGTAGGCGCAGACCGACCCTTTCCCATTGGTGCCTGCCACATGGATGATCGGCACTTGGCGTTCTGGGTGGCCAAGGTTCGCCAGCAATTGGGTAATGCGCGTTAGACCGAGGTTAATGCCAAACCGTTCAAAGGTCGCAAGGAGATTGGCGATCGCCGCTTGGCTCATGGTGAATATCAAAAATTTGGGACAATATCCCCAAACTATAATGGATTGGTGTCTGGAAAATTCCCAAAATCTGGATTAATCTGTCTTACCAAAATCTGCGATCAACTTGACGCTACCGAAACCGACCGACAGGCCTTAGTCGATATCCTGGCTGTTTTGGAGAAATGTGGAGAAATACTTCAGAGCAAAGTAAAGAAAGTAGTGTCAATATTTCCCCATTAAAACTCTCTGATAAATATCCATCGTTTGTTGGTAATTGATTTCAGGGGTGTAGTTTTGCTGGTAGGCTAAGCGAGCATTTTGCCCCATTGCTACAATTTCGAGGAGGTGTGTGCCAGCCCATTCTAAGCGTTCCACCCAGGCATCAATATTGCTATGGGGTACTAGAAAACCTGTTGTCTGATCTTTAACCAGTTCAGCGAGGGCACCTAAGTCAGAGACAATTGCAACGCGACCGCAAGCAAAGGCTTCAATTACAACTCGCCCGAATGTTTCGTACCACTGAGAAGGAACGAGAACAGCAGTGGCATTTTGAATAGCTGTGATCACTTGTTCTTTGGTTTGATGACCCAGAAAAACTACGTTTGTTAAGTTGCGCTCATGAACAAATGTATCTAGTTCTACTTTTTGGGGGCCATCGCCAGCAATATTGAGTTGCCATTCAGGTTGATTCAGTTTTTCCCAAGCCTTTAGCAAGGTCATCACGCCTTTTTCTGAGGAAAGGCGACCGATAAAGAGAAATGTTGGTCTTTCGGGCAATGCTGGAATTATTTGATTGGGTAGGGGATCGGCAGTAACGTTGGGTTTCACATAAAGGCGATCGCCAGGAATACCCATTTGAATTAGTTTATTGGCAGCGAAGTGGCTAGGAGTAATAAATGCATCAACATTTTTCTCCCAGGTTTTACGCCAGCGATTGACGGTAATCATATTCCAAACAGCTAAAGAGCCAGGCAAGGAGCCTCGATAGCAACGATAAAAAATGCCTCGCCAGGGATTTTTACTAACACAGACTTCACAAATTTGATTTTCTCGAAATAGAGAAGCATTAAGACAGCCAAAACGGAAGTTATGTAAGTGTTGAATGGAGGGAATATTCAGAGAGCGTGCGGCTTGATGAACAGAAGGAGAAAAAAGCGGAAAAAAGTTTTGAACGTGGAGAATGTCAGGTTTGAGAATTTTCAGTTGTGATTTGAGGCTTTTTGCTTGGTGAGGATTCCAGGCGGTAGTAAAAAAAAGTTTAAGTTTATCAAAGATGCTGAATTGTTTGATGCGATCGTTATGTTCTTCCACATAAGTCACTTGATGTTTAAACTGCTTTAGAATGGCTATTTCTGCTTGTGTAGACGTATCTTCACCACCCATATATTGATAATGATTATGCAGCATGAAAATATGTAACGATAGAGAACCAAATTTATTTAAGTGCATAATGTTTTTACTCATTGATCGTGTTTTGCTTGAGTTATTTGACGCAAACTGTCAACAAGCAAAAAATCAAGATATTGATATGACCAGAGCAAAAATTTTAGAACAAAGAATAATGTTCCTTTAGTTGATTTGTATTTTTGGATAAAATAAAAGAAGTTGCTCGGCAAATAATACTTTGATTTCTTATTTAAGAAAACTGATTTTATAGATATATTTTGGGAATTTTGTTTTAGGTACTGATTTAAATTTTTAGGCGAGCCTATTGTATCTACTAGAAAAACTTGTGCATCTCCTAAAATACAAGCTTTAAATCCTGAACGTGTAGCCTGCAAAACATATGAGTCATCTCCTCTGTAATGAGGAAATCGTTTCTCATCAGGTAAGCCAATAACAGAGCATAAATTTGAAGGAAAACCAAGACAATATCCCGAAAGACTGTCAACAAAGGTAACTGTGTTAGGCGCTGCTGCGACGGGAGTTCTATATAAACAGCCAGTTTTAATTAAAATATTGACTTTAGTGAGATAACAAGCTGCGCCAACAATCGTATGTGAATGATTTTCTAAAAACTTCACTAGAGCATTTAGAGTATATTTTTGAGGTAAGCAATCATCATTTAACCAGATAATATAATCAGCTTTCTGTTTTAGAGCATATTCCATTCCCATTTTGATAGCACCTGTCCACCAGAGATTGCCATCACCATACAAAATTGTGATGGTGGGGAATTGATTTCGAATTGCTTCAGCAGTACCATCAGTGGAACCATCATCAACGACAATAACGGAATACTGATCTAGATCTCCATTGTCTTTCAGTTGCTGCAGGCAGGTAAGAGTGATCTTTTTACGATTGTGTACAGGGATGATGATATAGGCAGCAGGGGATTGTTCAGACTGATCTCTTAATTCTTGCAAGCCTGGAGATTGTCGCATTGTTTGAGATATCTTGAAGAAGATCTCGAAAATAATAATATAGATTTAGAGTACCCACTATCATCGGTGAATTTCCTCTATTGATTATTCTTTTTGGCGATCGCCCAGTGGTCTACCTACCGAATGATCGCGCTTTGGTACAAGTTTACTCAAAAAACCTTCCTCAGAATAATCTCTCTATGATTTTAACGAGACGATCGCCTTTCCAGATTCGCTTCTAGAAAATTCTGCTGTAAAACATCGCAACCTAAGAGCTGATTTTTTAGCTCCCCCGACAAAACTCACCTTTTATTTAGGCAGTCGTCTTTTGGTTGAGGATCTGTTGATAGAGTTCGATGTACCGTTGGGCTTGCAGTTCGATGGGATATTCGGTTTCGGCAATGCGGCGGCAATTTTGACCCATGATTTCCCGCAAGGTTTTATCTGCAAGTAGTTGCACAATGCCATGGCAAAAGTCTTGAGGATCTTCGGGTTTGGCGAGATAGCCCGTTACGCCAGGACGTACTAAATCAGGAACGCCACCAATATCAAAGGAGACTAAAGGTATACCGCAGGCCATACTTTCCTGTAAAACAAGGGGCAAGTTATCGGCACGGGTCGGACAAAGGAATAGATCAGCGGCGTTATAAAAAATAGCTTTTAGGCGATCACCTTCCACGTAACCGAGGGAGATGGCCGGAATGTCGATGTCGGCTAAGAATCCGGCGGATTGATTGCCCAGGATCAGCAGCAGACTTTCTTGCTTGAGGGAAGCAGGAATGAGTTGGAGAGCTTTTTGGAGAAGATCGGAACCTTTGCGGGGATCGTTGAGGTTCTGAGCGGCAAAGGCAAGAATATATTTATCCTGGGGTAAACCTAAGATAGTGCGGCAGAGTTGCTGATCAATTGGTTGAAAAATTTGAGTCGGAATGCCATTCGGAATCCAGTGAATTTTTTTATCCTGAAGAACACTTTTTTCAGCCTCTCGCTTAAGCCATTGGCTGGGGGTAACGATGGTTAAGTTTGATTGGTTATAAACCCATTTTTTGAGTTGCCATTCGAGGTGGGTATTGTCAATTTTAACGGCGGGATAGGTACTCAAGTTTGGACAAGAACCGCAACCAGATTGCCATTTTTCACAAGCAAAACTATAGGCACAATGCCCGGTAAAGCTCCACATATCATGGAGGGTATAAACGGCGGGAATATTGGCTGTTAATTGAGACAGAGCAAGATAATTAAAATATTCACCGTGGAGATTATGGAGATTGAGTATATCAGCAGTTTGGTAAAAGGGATGTTTTTTGATCTGCCAAGTATCAAAGATGCTGAGGTAATTGAGGCCAGCAGTGGCAGCAATGCGAGACAGGGCTTTGTTAACGTAGCGGCGTTTGCTAATTTCGGTCACATTAGGATCACTAGAGTTTTTTTGCCCGACTAACACTTTAGAGTCATTTTTTGCTCTTTGTAGTCCTTGGTGGAGTCGGTATGCAGCAATAGATGCCCCACCGGTAATGTCACTGATACTAATTTGAAGAACTTTCATTCAAAAAACTTTTTAGCTTATTCTGAATTTTTACAATACCCTTATGGGGATTTTTAATAAAATTAATTGCTTTCCTTATCCAACGATAAAAATATTTTTCTTTAATCTGATTAATATAAAATTCTTGTTGTGATTTTTCTTCTTGCCTACGAATTTCTTCCCAATCAAAAAGTTTATTGGAAATTTTCTGATAGATTGTCGCATGGCTACCTTCGCATATTCCTATTTTTCGCAAACCCATTTTTTGAGCAAAAGAATCAAATGTATAACGAAAATGGAACGTAGAGGGCAAATGGCATTTAATACAAGGATAAAAATGATTGGCGATTAATAAATATCCATCTGATTTTACGGATTCAATCATTTCCCCAAAGGTTTTAAGGGGATCAGGAATGTGTTCTAAGACATCTGTGGCAATTAGGCAATCATAATTAGGTTGAAGATGATCAACGAATTGAATATTATTAAATTCTTTGAGTCTTTTTATTGCATACTGACTGGGTGTAGGTTCATAAATATGAATAGCAGTTTTTGGAGAAACTTGGTTAATCATGATTGCCAAATTTCCCATACCTCCACCAAAATCCAGCAAATGTTTAATATCTTGACTTTTGACCCATTGAGCAATGGAAGATCGGTGTTGTAGAGATATTGGATCTTGCTTAATAAACAAAGAATTTAAAATCCAGACGGGATGTTGATAATACAAAGATAGCTTTTGCCAATCTATGTCTTCATTATCACAGCCTAGCTCATCCCAAACTTGATCCATCATCTGCCAAATATCTTCAAGCTTAGGTGGATCATGATGGGAATATTTTAATAGTCTTTCAATCTCTGAAATTTCATACTCAGACAATTCTAGTTTGGATAAATTCATTTTTATTTTATGTTAACTAAAGCCTTGATTTTTGTTGGAATACGTTTTATTTTATTCGCCCAAAAACTATCATAAAAATGATTCTTGAAAGTGTATAAATCCGCCTGTTGATGCCTTACGATGAATGGCGGATGCTCAATCTTCCATATATCTTGTGTCGGGAGATTGCCCATTGTACTATCTATTCCTTTAGTGTGTGTAGCGTCAGATCGAAACCCGATATTAGAAACTAAATTTTGATTTGGTAAAATACTAAGTCCTCCCTGTGCCCAACAGGCAAACGTCCAGACATAATCCCATGTATTTGGTTTTCCTTCAAGAAATAATCGATTAAAAATTTCTTGCCAATGTTTTGTTTCCGTCGAATCTTCAAAAAGCTGGCTTAATAAATTCTCTTTTTTAAACTCTAGCCACTTTTCTTTATTAAAATCGTAATATTTCCACGCTCTTTTCCAAGTTGCCCAACCCCAACAATGATTATATCTAGAAAAATAGTAGCTATATTTTGTCCGACTGATACCATTTTGAAAATTATTCCCGCTAATCACCATGATTCGCTCATCATCACGGTAATGCTCTAACAAGGTTTGACAAAAAGAAAAGAAAGATGGAGCAGGAACACAGTCATCTTCTAAAATAATTGCCTCTTCGACGTGCTCAAAAACCCAGGTAATCCCACTAGAAACTCGTTCCCGACAGCCCAAGTTTACATCCGAGTAGTTGCAGAGCACTTCGCAATCCCAATCCACCTGTTTAATCACATCTCGCGCCGCCTGACATTTTTTCCATTCCTCTGGGGTTTTCGGCCCGTCAGCAATGACAAAAAGCTGCTTCGGCTCTGCCTTCCGGATCTCATTAAAAACGATCTGTGTCAAATCCGGACGATTAAAAATAATAAAAGCAACGGGGGTTTTTAGCATTTGATGGAGCTTGCTATTTTTGAATCTAAGATTTTAACTTGAAAATTGAAAAGTCATCAATTACAAAAGCCTTTGATTGAAGATTGAAAATCGGGCGGGTTATGGGCGTTAATCCATTACTTAAATATGAAGCAATTGCTTGTGAGATCACGGTAGCTAATGCTGCTCCCATACCTGCATAGGATGGAATTAATAAATAATTTAAAATGAGATTAACGACAGCGCCTAAAAAGGTTCTCATAAAAGACAAATGTGTTAAATTTTCTGCAATAAACCAAGGAGAACTAGCTACGCCCATAAATACAAATAATGCAGCCCAAATATGAATAGCTAATATGATCCCCGACTGGCTAAATTCTTGTCCATAAATTATTGTGGTAATCCACATAGACAAAAGAGAAATAGGAATAGCAAAAATCAAAGAAATTTGCACTAAAAGACGAATCAATTTTTTAACTTTTGTATTATAAGCCGATTGGTTGTTCTTTTTTGCAGCATAGATCGAAGGAGCAACCGAAGCTGTGATTGCTGTTGGGATAAAATACCAAATTTCCGAGAGCTTAGTCGCCGCTGCATATAAACCCACTGCCTCGTCATCCACCATTTCCCCAAGCATGATTAAGTCAATTTTCATATAAATCATGATGCTTAAGCCCGACAAAATCAACGGCCAGCTTTCTTTTAATAGCCGTTTTGCCAAATCGAAATGCCACGCTAAAGGAAGAACGCAACCCCGAAAACGATACATCAGCACCAAGGCCAGTGCTCCTAAACTCGTTTCTGCGAACATAACCCAAGCAAAAGCGACCAGCGGTGCTTGCCAGATAACTAACAGAACTTTAAACCCTGTAATTAATAAAAAGACGCTGTTTTTTGCAATGACCGTAAATTTAGATTGAACCTGAGAACAAAACCAAAAATCGATTACATCAAAGGCTTGAAAAATACTGGCTGTGGCTAGGATTGCGACCACCTGGAGAGTCACTACATCTCCCGAACGAACCTGGAAAATAATCCCCAAAACCAAGCCACAACACAATAAAGAGCCCAATAGCTTTAGCCAAAACGTTGTCCCCAAAATCTGATCCTTGAGTTCCGGTTCATGGACAATCGAACGAATGACCAATGAATCTAAGCCAAGATTAGCCAAAGGACTAAACAAACCGATAAAGGCAATCGCATAACTTAAAATGCCGAACCGTTCTGCCCCCAAATATCGTGCTACCCAAGCCCCAACAACGAGACCAAACGCCATCCGAGAAATATGCTCAAAAAATAACCAAGCAACATTCTGAAAAATATTGCCTCGCTCACCACTGATATATTGCCGAGCAACTTCTTTTACTTCTCGATATCTACTCAGCATTAGAATGGACTGACTCCGTTAGCTTGCAAGCCGATCTGATCCCGTTTCCAGCCCTCTTGCGCTTGGTGGCCGATAATGTACTTTTTCCCTAAATTTCTCACCCGGATAATAGTGTCCGACATAAGACTAAAGATAAGCCGCTACACAATAACTTACCCGACAACGCCTCCCGGAGCATCATTACCTTCGGAAAACAATCAGACCTGAGATCGCTGAAATGGAGCGGGAGCGTCGAAACCCTCAAACAAGATCGGGCCAAAACTCAGAGGATAATACTTCAGCGAGGGTAAATGGACAAATTTCAGGAAATTGCTCATCTGGTAAATCTGTTGCGGCGATCGCAAAATTTTTCAAATCGCCTAAAACAAATCCCCATATTCCGCCAACATCGCCAGGACTGCCCTTAAAGCTCGTCGGTTGGCTTCGGAGGGGTCAAGCTGAAATTCGATTTCGGCAATACGGCATCGAGTTTCGATTCGAGTTCGCGCAATCTGGCGTTCTCTCTCCTCAGCTCTTCGTTGTGCTTCTTCAGCCAAGCGGTTTGTTTCTCGATTTCGACGGTTCCACTCAACGCCGAAATTAGCCAATGTAGCCAGGAGGGCTGCCACAGTGAGTCCGTTGCTCCACTGTCGGGGGTTGGCAATGAGTCCGAGGAATTCAAAGTCGGTTTGGTCATAGAACCTCA
>CALRTB020000009.1:0-131388 GCA_943371005.1 Sphingobacterium thalpophilum | reverse complement strand
CTCGATAAATTACCCAAAAAACAACAAACGGCAGCGAAGGAGGGAATATGGCAGATTTATCGTGCCGCGACTAAAGCCGAGGCTCTGCAAGCCTACGAGCGTTTTATACAAACCTATGAAGCCAAATATCCAGAAGCGACAAAATGTCTAGCAAAAGACCACGATAGTCTGTTTACCTTCTTTGATTTTCCCGCATCCCACTGGCAGCATATCCGCAGTACCAATCCCATTGAATCGACTTTTGCAACCGTGAGATTGAGAACCGATAAAACCAGAGGATGTGTTTCCAAGGAAACGATTCTGGCATTGGTGTTCAAACTAATGCAGAGTGCTCAGAAACGATGGTTGCGCATTCGCGGCTTCAAATATCTGGCCGATGTCATTGAAGGAGTTCAATTTCAGGATGGATTGAAGATTTACAAAACAACCCCATCATCTCAACGACAGGACGCTGCTTAATTCTTTTCCATACACCAGATTTGACAATAGCCCGTGTAGACAACCTGCCATCCAAGAGGCGCAACTGGAGCCGTCGCTGCAAACTGGGCATTGGTGGGTTTCGCATCAGAAACGAGGACGTATTCGCCGCTTGCAGTTGAACTATCGATCTTAAGGGCGTTACCTGTCAGGCCAGCAGGAGTGAAGTTACCGTCATAACCAAAGGGCAACTCACTCTCAACTTGGAAACTGAGGTTGTAGGTGATTACATCATCACTAGGAGTGTTTGGAGCACCGGGGTTGACGCTTCCCACGGACTTCAGCACAGTAGCGAGGGCTAAAGGCCGAGGCGCTTCTTGGTTAACAATTAACGGCTCAGAGGTATCAGCAGCCTCACGGTCATCATTAACAGCACCTGTGCCGACGGTACGAACTTCATTATTATTTGCCCCATCGTCCGGGTCGGCTTGGTTTTGGCTCAGGGGAGTACCATCATTCGGGCCAGTATCCCCTAATTGCACCGTTACTTGATCACCAGTAGTAGAGGAATCGACAAGCCCTTGGACAATGACGGTAATGGTCTGATCTGCGTCAACACCCGGAATAACCCAACCACCATTCTGAAAGGTCGGCGGATTAGCAGGGACATTGTCTGGATCAGGAGAGAATGAGCCATTAAGGTTTTCTGTGACGCCCTGAACCGAGTTGTTACCATTGGGCAAGAAGAAGTCAGGGACACCATCACCCGTGACATCAACATAAACACCATTGTTGTCGTCAAAAGGATTGCCGTCGATATCCGTGGTGGTATTTAGATTGGTAGTCGCGATGTTCGAAATATTCGGGATATAGATATCAGCAGAGGCATTCCCGCCGTTGGTGACAGCGAAGGGGAACTGGACAGTGTCACCAGGGCGTACACTACCGTCGTTGAGATCGATGGGGGTCTGGGCAAAGTTCGTTAAGACCGCAACTTCAGCAACAGTGACAATAACTTCATTGGACGTCGTTGTTAGATTTTCGCCGTCGGGATCTTGGTAAGTGGCAGTGGCGGTATTACGAATCTCTGTAGTGGCGGCTGTCCCCGCGGCGATCGCCTGGGGGATGAGTTGAAATTGACCGGCGGCCATGAGACCCGCAATCACTAGGGGACTAGCAAGCTTGCGAACTGTATTTTTTCTGGGGGCTTTGTGCTTTGGCGATCGCCAAAATTGATTGTTCACTTAAAATTCCTCAAACAAAAATTTGCCAATGCAAGGGGAGGGGAGGGAAAGGGGAGAAGGTTTACTCAATTGAGAGCATTCAAGGAGTATTTCTGACCATATATATAAATAGTGATTTATTGTTTTTATTAATTTGCTTGGTCTAAATTACCCATAAACTACAAACATATATCGCTGCTTGCATGAAGAGTTAGAGAAGTAATTCGGGGCCTATATTGAAGATGTGATGAAGATTTCACCCCAAAAATCACAAAATTTGAGAAACGCTTAAAAACTTGACAGGCAAGCATTCGAGCAGGTATCAGCACAAATCCGCTCGCAAATTTCTCTATAAAATTTTTTTGGCCGCTGATTTCTTCAAAAAAAGACTCAGCCTGGTTAATTTATTGGACGGTGCTAGAAAATAACTTAAAAGTGCTTAAGCGAAAAAGAAAATTTGATGAAGTTTTGATGTTGTTTGAGTATGGTCAAAATGTCGAGGTCTAGAGCTAGATCTTTTACTGTGCTGTGACAAAAGCCGTGCGGATTACGTCAATGTGATTTTGAATCTCGACGGATAAAGGTGCGGTCGTTGCTGCATTTGACCAGGCCGCGCCCGAAAAGAACTCTTGCATTGCGGGGGTTGCGAGACGAACATCCGGGTCGAAAAACTGAAGTGTCCCTTGGTCATATTGCGTGCCCTTGCTGAGCTTGAGACCCTGGGGGGTGTTGGCACTACTGAGGATAATTTCGCCCCACAAAACTTCAACCACTTGGCGATCGCCTTGGGTCGTCACTCGGACACAAATCGGCGTTTCTCCACTAGGCTGAATCACAAATTCCGCATCACTGGGAATACTACTGGCGACGGCGGGCGGGAGCACCATTTGATAGGCAAAGGTTTTGAGGCGTTGGGTTGGCTCAGCATTTGGACGAATGCGAATCCCTTCAGCGCAACCCCGTTGCTGACCTTTTTGCCAACTCAGGGTAATGGTACCCCCTTCGATCACACAGGGAAATCGGTATTGGGTCTGTTGGGGAGCGGGGCCAGTTTGCAAAAGCAATCCATCATAGGTTTGGCGATCGCCCACAAGAACGAGACGGGCAAAGGAATGGTTATTACCCGGCACAATCAGACTTTGGCTATGATTTTCGAGGCGATCGCCCACCTGGGCTGTTTGTTGGCGGTGGCTACCCTGCTGCATCATCAGGCGATCGCCCGTGAGGGACACAATTTGACTCGCATCCGGCAGAGCGGCGATCGCCCCAGGCATTAATCCTAAATACAACAGCGAAAAAAATTGGCTAATGATCCCAAGCTTAAACATTTCTTGTTCCCGGTGCTCCTAGACATCAAGCAGATCGCTCCCTGAAGAAAAAGCACGAAATTACCATCTCGCATGATTCCGGCCTGATCAGATCATAGTGGGCATCGCCACTTACCGATGCACTTTGTCTTGATGCCTCTGGACGCTCTGAAAAACTTTGATCGCAAGAGGTTGCCTGAGCAGCATCCAAATGGTATGAATGCGCCCCTAAGCCTCCTCGCTAAAGCGCCGACCCATAAGCTCCCAGAGCTGATTTATTGGGCTCCAAGTCCTCCATTTTGGGGGATTTAGGGGGCAAATTAAGAAATGCATTTACTTTATAAATAGTCGCTCAGGCTGCTAAATAGGCGATCGCCCCAGGCATCAAGTGACCGCCCGTAATCCGTTGACTTTCAAGCAAGGCTGGCATGAGGGGCCGACTAAAATAATATCCCTGGACTTCATCGCAACAAAACTGCTTGAGCATGGCCAGTTCTTCTGGATGTTCAATGCCCTCAGCGACCACCTTAAAACCCAGATCATGGGACATGTTGATCAGATTTTTGGTGATGGCCGAATTAACTTTATTGCAATGTAAATTTTGAATGAAGCAACGGTCTAGCTTGAGGGTGTCCCAGGCAAACAGTCTGGTGTAATTAAAGGAAGCATAACCTGTGCCGAAGTCATCGATGGCAATTTTAATGCCCAATTTTTGCAGCGATCCCAACACGGCGCAGATATTCTGAAAGTCCTCAATTAAGACCGACTCTGTGATTTCTAGTTCTAAATGTTGAGGCGCAATTTGGTGGGACATAAGGAGTGCCTGCAACCGCTCAAAAAAGCGAGGCGCTGTGACCTGATGCACCGAAATATTAACCGCCATCCGAAAGGTGTGTTGGGACTGTTGATGCCATCGTTTTAACTGTTTTATGGCCCGCTGCAAAACCCAGTCCCCAAGCTCATGGATCAGACCGGCTTCTTCGGCGATGGGGATAAATACCGTCGGCGAAATCGAACCGAACTGGGGATGATCCCAACGAAGTAGCGCTTCGAATCCGGTTACCATCGTCGTCTGAGGATCAACTTGGGGTTGGTAAACGACGGTCAACTGATGGCGGGCGATCGCCTGGGCAAGGGCCAATTCTAAAAGACGTCGTTCTTGGGGGAAAACAGTTGCCATAGTCAGTTTTTATCCGTCACACCTTTTTGAGTCAAGCGTCAGACAACCACAGGCATCGCCCAGTCGGCAGGGATTCTCTGGTGTCGGGCGTTGTACCCACCGAAGCTGAAATTTAGCACTCCTAAGCCAAGGTGACTTCATCAAATGTTTAAGATGCTGTGAATTCTAAGAATTCATAAAGTTCATAAAGACAATATAAAAGCCAAAAGCAAGATAAAAAAGTAATCGTCGCTACGAAGTTTCCCCAGATCCGGGCCTTTGTCTGGAGTTGTTTATCTCTGCAAAAATTTCAGTCTAGGCCATGAGTCGCCACTCTAAGAGAACTTCCGGGGGAACCTCAATGGTCGTCTGTTCCTTGAGGGGCAGGCTAAGTTGGATCTTTTGGTCTGTGGACAACTGGGGCAAAATATCTTTTAAATCAAACTGACCGACGTTGGGCGCAGGGGCTTCGGTGGCAAATTGATCGGGTGCGGTGAGGATAGCTTGATTGGGAGCAGACAAACTCAAAGAACCCGGATGAATGAAAGTCGCCTGACCAGGGTAGGCCACAAGGCGTAGATCGACGGTTTCGACACGACCATCTTTGACCCGTTTAAACAGCACCACTTGCCAGGTTTGACCGTGATTGTCTTGGATAGATTGGCGAGACTGATAAAGAATTTGTCCGGGGGCTTCTTCCTGTTGGCGGATACTGGCGAGGCTAGGTTCTGCCCAAACGCCGCTACTCACTAAGAGAAACAGGCTTAAGCTGAGGAGAATCAATCCTTTTTTGAGAAAAAACATTTGATGAGTCTGGGGTGAGGGGTTTATTCGGGGTTAGTTGGAGCCGCTTCAAGACTAGGGATAATGACAGAATACATACCCCGTAGGTCCCCAGCTTTGAAGTCGTAGGCGAGATCATCTAAATATTTAGCTTTGATGAAATTGGGGCGATTGTCCTTCGGGCCGTGGCAGGCGAGACAACTGCTTTCGACATTAATCCGGCGGTAGTAGTGGAGGCCATCGGCTTGGATTTGGCTATAGCTCAGGAGTTCGGGGTGTTGCGTCAATTTGGCGATCGCCATGGTTTCCTGGAGATTTTGGGGAGCGTGGTCAGGATTGCGATATTTCTTGGCCACTTGCTTGACTTGCCAACCATTGTCTTGGCTCAGTTGCATCGCCTTCATGCCCACTGGTTTACACACTTCCTGCATGGTTTGCGGCGTGATTTCTGCGGTCGGATCAATTGTTTTGGCTAGCTCAGACCGCATTTGGTCGAGATCTTCGATGGCTTGCACGGCACGGGCAAAATCGGCGGGATTAGGGGCCGCTTGTACAAGGGCAATGGGCCAAACCAAAGTGGCGATCGCCAAGGCGCTGATGAGAATGCCGATCAGAAAATGGGGGAATTTTTGACTGCTTCCCTCTCCCACCTTGAGTTGTTTATTGCTCAGAACAAAACGCAAATTTTTCATTGTATTTTTCCCGATTCTTCGTTTAATAGTTCAGTCAATTCCTTAAGAAATCAATCTGCTCTTTGATATCAGCGATTAGATCTTTTCACAATTTTAAAAAAGCCCCTGCTATTGAAGTAGAGGCTGAGAGCATTTAGAGTATATTTTTCATTCAGGACTCAGAGCAAACCAAGATTATTCAAAGCAATCATTATTACACTCCAATCCCAAATCTCAATTTTCAGTTAGCCATTAATTGCCGGGGCTTGGAGGGCAACAGGTGCTTGATCTCCGGCTGCCAAATCAAGGGGGAAATTATGGACATTACGTTCGTGCATCGCCTCAATCCCCAGATTTGCCCGATTGAGAATATCCGCCCAAGTATTGATCACCCGTCCCTGGGAATCCAACAAAGATTGGTTGAAGTTGAACCCGTTCAAGTTAAAGGCAAAACAAGCCACAGCCAAAGAGGCAAACCAGATGCCAATGACTGGCCAAGCGGCGAGGAAAAAGTGGAGGGCACGGCTGTTATTAAAAGAAGCATATTGGAAGATCAAGCGTCCGAAATAACCATGGGCCGCCACAATATTGTAAGTTTCTTCCTCTTGGCCAAATCGATAGCCGCTATTTTGGGACTCAGTTTCTGTGGTCTCCCGGATCAAAGAAGAGGTCACTAAGGAACCATGCATCGCTGAGAACAACGCACCACCAAAGACACCCGCAACTCCCAACATGTGGAAAGGATGCATCAACACATTATGTTCGGCTTGCAACACAAACATAAAGTTAAAGGTGCCAGAGATGCCCAACGGTAAACCATCGGAAAAAGATCCTTGGCCAATTGAATAAACCAAGAGCACAGCAGTCGCCGCCGCCACCGGTGCGGAATAGGCAACCGCAATCCACGGACGCATCCCCAAGCGGTAGGACAGTTCCCATTCCCGCCCCATATAGGAAAAGATGCCAAGCAAAAAGTGGAACACAATCAGTTGATAGGGGCCACCGTTGTACAGCCATTCATCTAAATTTGCGGCATCCCAAATGGGGTAAAAGTGCAGACCGATGGCATTAGAACTCGGCACCACAGCAGCGGTAATAATATTGTTGCCATACAGCAAAGAGCCAGCAACCGGTTCGCGAATCCCGTCAATATCAACCGGGGGCGCAGCGACAAATGCCAGGATAAAACAAGTCGTTGCAGTCAGCAGTGTGGGAATCATTAAGACCCCAAACCAGCCTACATAAAAACGATTTTCTGTGCTTGTAACCCATTGGCAAAAACGCTCCCAGAGATTGGCAGAGCCTTGCTGTTGTAGAAGTGTAGTCATAATTGCATGTACCAGTTTAAAGTACTGGGGACTAAGCGAATCACTTAATCGATTCATTGCTTAATCACTTTTTGATTATATAGCGTCATTTCTGAAAAAGGCAAGGTCTTTGGCAAATAAAGCTGCAAATAATCTTTTCTGTCTACTGCTTGGGAGGCGATCGCCCCACTACACTAAAGTCATTCCCACCACGAAGCACCATGTCAACCCTGTTCACCAGCATTGCCAATCGCCTCCAAAACGTTTTTAACCTAGAGGTTATCGGTGACCAAATCGCCCAGGGCCTGATTAATCTCGTTGTCGCCCTGATTACCTTCGCAGTGTTCTATGGCCTTTGGAAAATTATTGATGTGCCCCTCTATGCTTCCTTCCAAAAATCAAAACTCGATAAAACCTCTGCCAGCTTTTTGAGAACTCTCGTTCGCTATGCCATTTTGACCTTTGGCGCGATCCAAGCCCTTAATGCAGTTGGTATTAACATGGCTGCAATCGTTACCAGCCTGGGACTTGTGGGGTTAACCATTGGTTTTGCCGCACGGGATGCCCTTTCGAACTTGATTTCTGGACTGCTCATTTTCTGGGATCGGCCCTTTGTCATTGACGACCTCGTGGAAATCAATGGTCTCTATGGTCGCGTCGAAACAATCACCCTGAGAAGTACGCGCATCGTTACCGTTGATGGCCGCATGTTAGCGGTGCCCAATTCTGTTGTGATCAATTCGACGGTGATCTCTTACACCAATTTTCCCCAGTTACGCCTCGATATTGATATCACTGTGGCTGTCCATGAGAATTTAGACCGGGTGCGACAGATCCTCTTGGCTTTAGTCGATGATCACAGCCTATTTGCCGACACACCGCCAGCCAAAGTCGTGGTTACGGCTCTCAATGACTACAATGTGGCCCTCCAGCTCCAGGTTTGGTTACGCAATGAACGCACCCATATTCCAGAACGATTTGCGCTCCGGGAAAAAGTTTTTACCGCTTTAACCGCAGCAGGGATTGATATGCCCTTTGAAACGATTCAGCTCACTCCCATAGCAGTGCAATTGCAATCAGAAATTTAGAGAAGACTCTTTAAACTGCGAGCAAAAATCAATGGGTTTGTCCTGGTGGGGGTGCTGAAACTTTAGGTAATAAGCATTAAGGGCATAGCCGCAATCCCCCGGCAAAGGCATGGTATTTGCATCTTTGTTCATGGCAGGTAAACCCCCTGGGAGATAAAGTGGATCGCCGAGCAGGGGAAAGCCCATCGCGGCCATGTGAATCCGAATTTGATGGGGGCGCCCGGTGAAAATTTGTACTTCAACCAGTGAAGCTTTTTCTGAACGTTGTAAAACCCGCATTTCACTATGGGCAAAACTGCCGTCCTCTTTCGCCGCAAAAATGGTTCCCAAAGTTGGGTGAAATACTCTGCCGATGGGAGTTTTAATTGTCAGTTGATCGGGATAATCTCCCGCTGGAATTAAGGCCCGATAAATTTTTGTGATTTTATGGTCTCGTAACTGTCGTGTTAAAAATTGCCGCCCCAAAGGCGATCGCCCCAGGATCATCAACCCAGAAGTTCCCCGTCCCAAGCGATGAATTGGAGCTAAATTTTCATGGGGAAATTGTCTTTTAAGCTGCGATAACAACGTATTTTCCAGAAAGTTTCCCGCTGGCAGCACCGGTAAACCCGCTGGTTTATCAATGATCCAAAAATGTGGGTCTTGGTGCAAAATTTGGAAATTTAACGGCACATCTGGCTCCTCCCAGGGAGCGCGATGATACTCTAGCCGTTGGTTATTTTCTAAAATTTGGGTCGCGGTGGCTGGTTTGCCGTCCACGAAAATTTGCTGATCGTCAAGCCGTTTAGCCCATTCTGCTGGTGTGGAATGGCGATAAAATTGCCCATAAAAATCCAAGACCGCTAGTCCTGCTTGGGACGGTTTTATTCGATCCCGGTAGACCCAGCCTTGATTGAGCATTTTACGAGTTACGAATACTGATAAATATTTTTGCGGGGATTGAAACTCTCGACTTCCCGCAGTTTTTCATACAAGGCCCGTTCTTCTTCGGTAATTTCTGGGGGTAAAACTAACTGCACTTCCACCAGTTGATCACCGCGAGAACCGGAGCTGCGGGGATATCCCTTATTGGCTAAGCGCAATCTTTGCCCTGGTTTGACGCCCTTGGGCACGGTCATTTTCACGAGGCCGTCAATGGTCGGGATTTCGATGGAACCGCCGAGAATTGCTTCACTGGGACTAAGGGGCACTTGGCAGTAAATATCAGCACCTTGCACTTCAAAGAAAGGATGGGGAGCTACAGTAATTTTGAGATATAGGTTGCCGCCATTAATACCCTGATTCCGCAACCGGATGCGCTGGCCGTCGACCATGTGGGGCGGCATATCGACTTCGAGCGATCGCCCATCTTCGAGGCGAATTCGTTCCCGTCCCCCCCGATAGGCTTTCTCTAGGGGAAGGGTGAGGCGTGCTTCTACATCCCGTTTGGCGGGTGATTTTGGGGTAGCCACTTTGGTTGTTTTTGTGGTGCCGGGGCGAAAATCCTCATAGCTATTGCTCCGTACCCGGGCAGTGGTCTGCTGTCGGTCTTTCGGCCCAAAAGGATTGACACTACCAATATTGGCAAATTGGCTAAAATCATTGCGCTGGGGTCGGTTGGCGCGATTAAAACCGGGACGACTGTATTTCCCCCCCATGGCCCGGGTGAACTGGTCATACTGCGATCGCCGCCCATCATCGGACAGCACTTCATAGGCCTCGTTGAGATCCTTAAACTTTTCTTCTGCTACCTTATCCCCTGGGTTGACATCCGGATGATAGCGCCGCGCTAACCGTCGAAAGGAGCGCTTAATCTCATCACTAGAGGCATTACGAGGAACGCCTAAAATTTCATAATAGTTACGCAAATTGTTCATATTTAGGCGACAGAGTGAGGAATTCTCTCCTTAGATAATGACGCACTGTTCCCAGATGTGATGTTTATTATGCAGGAATTACGCAGCAAAACAACTGTCTAGAACCATTCATCGTCCTCATCCCAATCATTTTCGTAGGGGATATTGCGCCCCTGTCCTTGGCTGTAATACTTACGGGAGACATTTCGTTGCTCGTAGGGGTCGCGACTGGTGGGCCGGGGTGGGCGAGCAGCAGGCGGTTCCACGGGGCGACGGGGAGATTTCCCGTTACCATAGCGGTCATCCAGCGGGCGATCGCCCCCATAATTCTGACGCGGTTGGGCAGCCCCATAGTCATAATTTCGCGTTGGTTGCGGTCTTTGGGGCGGCCGGGGGGCGTAATCATAATTGCGTTGGGGTGGTGGCGCATCATAGCCCCGCTGCGGTGGGTAGCCAGCCCCAGGTCGGTAGTTAGAACGGGAATCATAGTACAGATCATCCTCATCGTCACCGATCAAGGTTTTCTTAATCGTGTCAAAGAAAGAATCATCTTCCCCTTGGTCATACTGGAGACGCACCTCGCGGTTGAGTTCATACAAGGCATCTTGTAAATCCGCTTGGGCGCGATCCAAACGGCGATCGTCATTTTGTTTGAGGCTATCTAAAATTTCCTGGGACAAACTTTCAATGCGCCGACGATAATAGCTCGCAAATTGGCTCCCAAAATCGAGGGTCACTTCCTTCAGTCTGCGTTGGGCCTGATCCGTTAAGGCCTTTGCCCGGTTACGTTTTTCGACCTTCTCCCGCCGTTCTCGATCCTCTTGGGCGAACTGTTCCGCATCCCGCATCATCCGGTTCACTTCACTGTCGGTCAACGTCGAAGAGCCTTGAATTGTAATGCTTTGTTCCCGGCCGGTGGTTTTATCCCGGGCCGACACCTGCAAAATCCCATTGGCATCAATGTCAAAGGACACCTGAACCTGGGGAATACCACGGGGTGCTGGGGGAATTCCCGTTAATTTAAAGCGACCGAGGGATTTATTCCCCTGGGCCATCTCCCGTTCCCCCTGGACCACATGAATTTCGACGACGGTTTGGTTATTTTCTCCCGTCGAAAAAATATCAGAACGCCGCACCGGGATCGTCGTATTCCGGGGAATCAGCTTTTTCGTTACGCCACCGATGGTCTCTAGCCCCAGGGACAGTGGCGTTACATCGAGGAGCAGAATGTCTTTGACTTCCCCACCGAGGATGCCTGCTTGGATCGCAGCCCCTACCGCCACCACTTCATCAGGGTTAACGTTTTGATTGGGTTCGCGGTCAATGAAACTGCGCACGAGACCCTGGACGAGGGGAATACGAGTAGAACCCCCCACAAGGACAACCTCCCGAATTTGCACAGGGCTAATACCCGCATCCTGGAGGGCGCGTTTGATGGGGCGACGCAAACGACTAATCAACTCCCCGCAAAGGCTCTCAAAGGTGGCGCGGTCGAGTTGGGTTTCCAGGTGTTTGGGCCCCTCTTCGGTGGCGGTAATAAAGGGAAGATTGATTTCCGTGACCGTAACCCCAGACAGTTCGATTTTGGCTTTTTCGGCGGCCTCAGTGAGCCGTTGGAGGGCTTGGCGGTCTTTGCGGAGATCAATTTTTTCGGCTTCGAGAAATTTCTCAGCAAGCCAATCAACAATTTTCTTATCAAAATCATTCCCACCGAGTTGGGTATCACCGCTGGTGGCTTTTACTTCAAAAACGCCATCGCCCACTTCCAATACGGAGACATCAAAAGTACCGCCCCCTAGGTCAAAAACCAGAATGGAGGAGCTACCTTGTTGCTCTAAGCCATAGGCAAGGGCGGCGGCGGTGGGTTCATTGATAATCCGCAGGACTTCGAGGCCCGCAATGCGTCCGGCATCACGGGTCGCCTGGCGTTGGGCATCGTTGAAGTAGGCAGGCACGGTGATCACTGCCCCCGTAACGGGTTCACCGAGGTAACGTTCGGCTTCATCGGCGAGGCGACGGATAATTTTGGCGGAAATTTCTTCGGGGGCAAATTCTTGGCGGAGACGGGGACAGCGGATTTTGACGGTATCGGTTTCGGTACGGCGGATGGTGTAGGGGACTTGTTTGGACTCGGGGGTGAGTTCGCTGTAACGGCGACCCATGAAGCGTTTTACGCCGTAGTAGGTGTTTTGGGGGTTGAGCACGGCTTGACGGCGCGCCATTTGGCCGACGAGGAGTTCGCCATCTTTGTTAAAGCCAACGACGGAGGGGGTGGTTCTGGCTCCTTCGGAATTTGCAATGACAAGGGGTTTGCCGCCTTCCATCACTGCAACGACGGAATTTGTGGTTCCTAGATCGATGCCGACTACTCTACCCATGCGTTTTTTGATTCTCCTTGGTGTGGCCCGACAATCTATATATATTAGGTTGCGCCACGATTGTTAACAATATTTGCCCTTTATTTTATCGAAGCGATTGGGGAATTTCAGAGCTGACCTTGGAGACTCTCAAGAATTTTTAGGGCTTGGGTTTGGTTTGTGGCTTGATTTTGCTGCTCGAAAAGGGAAGCGGCTTGGGTCATATCGGCGATCGCCTGTTCGAGATTATTGAGTTTGTAGTGGGTAATGGCGCGATTGTAGTAGGCTTCGGCGAATTCGGGATTACCGGTAATGCTGGCGGTGTAGTCCTGGAGGGCGGCGGTGTGATTTTCGAAACGGTTATGGGCGAGGGCGCGATTATAGTAGGCCTTTGAGTAGTTGGGCCGGAGGGTAAGGGCGGCATTGTAGTCGGCGATCGCCTTGGCATGGTAACCGTTGGCGAGTTCGGTTTGGTTAGCGTTGCGGGCCTGGAGGGCGAGATCGTCGTAGGCATTGCCCCGATTAATGAAAAAATCTGGATTGTTATTTTTGAGGATGATCGCTTGATCACAATCGGCGATCGCCTGTTCATAGTTGTCGAGCAAATAGGCAGCATAGCAGCGGTTCCCGTAGGCGTCGGCAAATTCGGGTTTAAGCTGGATTGCCTGGCTGTAGTCGTCGTAGGCAGCCTGGTATTCCCCCAGGACGTGGTAGCTGTAGCCGCGATTGTAGTAGGCGTCGGGGTCAGATTCGTCGAGGTTAATTGCTGCCGAAAATTCGGCGATCGCCCCCTCAAAATTCCCTTGGGTGAGGGCATCGACCCCTGCGTTATACCGTTGGATCGCGTTGGCGGCGTTATTGCTTGTTTCAGGGGTGGTCTGGGACAGTCCGGGGGTGCCGGAACCGAGAAGGAGGACTGTTCCCAAAAGGATCCAAGGAGTGCTGCTATTCATGGGAATTTTCGTTCGGGGCTGCGCATAGTTACCTAGTTCCATCTTAGAGGGCCATGACAGCGTTAAGTTCCCGTCCTTAAGACTTTGCATTAGTTTGATGGTTGGGCGGTTTCCGGAAAATGAAATGGGAAGCAAGTTCTTTGGAAATGTTGAGGGGTGATCGCCTGATTTGCCGAATTCCAAACAAAAGTCTCCTGGGAAAATTTAGCTGTGCAATGGCGGACAAGCAAAATTACAGTTCAATATCTTCGTAAATATCGGCCAGAGAAAGCTCACAGTCAATGGAGACGAGGCGAATAACTTCATCGATGGCCGTGTACTCAGTGAGGCTCCATTGTTTCGGGCCTTGGCGATGGTAATGCTCCACAAATAGCCGTTCCGGTTCGATCAGCAAATAGTCTTGAAACTCTGGGATGGAGCGATAGTAATGAAACTTTTCGCTGCGGTCATAGTTTTTGGTGGCAGGGGAGAGCACTTCTGCAATGAGGCAGGCATTAAGTACGGTATCTTTGCGCCCCTCCTGTAAGACTAAAGGTTTGCCAGTGACCATCACATCGGGATAAGTGTAAATTTGCTGGGACGGAATCCAAAGCCGCTGATCAACGTGAAAAACTCGATAAGGACTTTTTTTGAGCCCTAGTTTTAAAGCAACATACAAATTGCCACTAACTTCATTGTGAATAGGTGTCCCACCAGCCATGGGTTCGATCACTCCTTGGATATATTCGTGACGCTCGCTCGCCTGTTCTTCCTGAGCTAAATAGGCTTTGGGGGAAATGGGTTTTGCCAATGTTTGTGGGGTCATGGTTTTTTCACCTGGGGCTTTACCGTTCGCCTTGCCTTCAAGCTAACATAAGTTTTTTCGCTCGGATTGCCTTGGTGATCAGGACTTGGTGTTGCTCTGGTCGTCGGGTGATTCCTTTGATTTGAAAACGGTCATGATGCCTTTGTCATAGTTGGAGGCGATCGCCAAAAAAGCGCCCCCCAGAATATAGAAGGGCAAGGGCACAAAAAATCCTTTGATCAGCTGAAAAACTTGTACTGCGATAAACAGAACGACAACACTTGTTAACCAAACCTGCATTTACTTTTCTCCTCAAATCCCGAAAGTTTAGATAATTTTTAGCGCATCCAGGTTGGCGATCGCCAGAAATCTTACTCAAGTAATTCCCAGATCGCGGCGTTGTAAACGTCCCCTAGGAGTATCCAAACTGCTGGGTAAGCCGCTGTGATCGACCATCGTAAGACGATCCATATCGTAGGTAGCGTAGACCAAATTTGAACGATCACGGAAAATATCAATCACCGTTAATGTTCGATAAGGGGAAGGATTCCCTTGAATTAAGGAACGCGGCCCATCCCCCAAAGCGCCAGTGTGGAGCAGTTCTAATTGCCCCCGGTGAGCAGGATAGTAGGCGTGTTGGTGGCCACTGATGTAGGTGTGGACGTTGTATTTTTCGAGGAGAGTCTGGAGGCGATCGCCTTCATGGAGATAATTTCCCGGTTCTGAGCGGCTCCCCGAAGCGACGGGATAAAGGGATAAATGTCCCAGGGCAAATCTGAGGCGGCTCCGTTGGGCTTGGTCACTGGCGAGGCTTGCCTCGATCCAGGCCAGTTGCTCCGGACGAATGCGAGCGGTGGACGCATCCCACACGGAGTAAAAAATATCGTTTTGGGTAAAGCTGTAATAGAAAGGAAAATGACGACGGTCGATAAAGTTTAGGGTTGGGGTGTGGGCTGGGTTGCGCCAATACTGACTTGCCGCCTGACGATCTGCTGCAAAAGTATATTGCCCGTTGCTGAAGGAGCCGGAAGCATCATGGTTCCCCAGGGTAAAGGTGAAGGGAATATTGACCTGGCGCAGGGGCAGGGCGATGTATCGTTCAAAGGCTTGCCACATGGCGGCGAGCTGGGCGGGGGTAAGGCTACTTTTTTGACCTGCAACCATATCGCCCGCACAAAGGACAAGATCCGGTTGCCAATCGGGAATTAAGGCGATCGCCCGTTTCACCTGGGGCAAATAATCTGTAGAACCATAGGCACTATTGAGATCGCTGATCACAACCAGACGCACATCCCCTTTGGGGGGCGCACTCAGTCCAGCAGGGGCAGGATTAGCCGCTGGGGTTTGGGCGATCGCCTGGGGTGAAGCAGGCAACCGCCGTGAGAGCAGTACACTCCCCAAGGCCAAGCCCCCATAGGTTAAAAATTGTCGTCGATTCCCGTGCATTGGTTTAGCTCGTCAAAATTTTTACTGCATCGAGGCTGGCGATCGCCACATCCGCCGTTTCTAGGTGAGCCTGGGTCGCATCTCCCCAACAAATGCCCACGGTTCCTGCCGCGCCAGCGGCCTTCGCCATTTGAATATCCCCCGGCGCATCACCCACCATCAGGGTTTGACTCGGCTCAGTTCCCAGGGTTACACAGGCTTTGAGGAATAACGCGGGGTCGGGTTTGAGGCCAAATTCTGCCCCCATTTCCAGTTGGATGTAATCTTGCAACTGGTAAGTTTTGACGAAAATTTCCACGTTGGCGGTGCTGTCCATGGAGAGAATCCCCAGTTTCAAACCTGCATCGTGGCAAAATTTCAGCACCTCTAGGCTCCCGGCAAACAATGGTGATGTATGACTGCGATCGCCCAACATCTGTTCCGCTTCCGCAAAGGCTTTTTTGGCAATATCGAGGGCTTCAAACCAACTACGCCCCGTTTCAGCAATGTAGGCGGCGGCGGCGATCGCATTTTCTGGGTGACTGCCCACCGCCATTAAGCCCGTTGGGTCGAGTACCCCATCCACCATCCCGAAGGCCATCAGCAGCGGTTCTCCCACTCCTGGAATTTGGGCATCGATCAACCGGGCGCGTTTTTGGGCCAGTTCCCGCAGATAGTTTTGGGAGTCGGCGAGGGTGCCATCTTTATCGAAAATGATCCCCGTAATATTTTCAAAAAGGCGATCGCCCACTTGCACTGTAACCATAGTAAATGCCGCTAATCCGTTGCCAAAGTCAATAACATTTTAAGTGCCGACGGTGAGTCGATATTTCAAACTGAGTAGACTTAGCCAGAGGGACGGATATTTTTCTGCCAGCCAAGCTTCAGATTTTTCGAGCCACTGGGGCAACCAACCCATCAACAGCAAGCTCAACACCGCATCAAAACTAAAGGCAAAGTAAGCACCGACCCAGCGGATAAAGTCCTTCGCCCCCGCCATTTGCCAAATCCACACCAGCAACGCCGGATTTTGGCGAGCCGCAACCAGGGCCAGCTTATTAAACATCAGCCAAGTGGTGCGGTCTTTAATAAAGGTTTCAGCCACCTCTGGAGGAGAATCTGCCAACAACCCAAAAAAGGTGTTTAGCATGGCGTTAATCCGTTGGGGCGGTAACTTCATCCCTGTCGGCACCATCATCCCCTTAGAAAAGAGCCAAGTCACCGCAATATTACTCTGGTAAGCGCGAATTTTGCTTAAGTTCTGTTGGTTGAGGAGGTCTTTTTGGAGGGCAATATCCAGGAGTTTTGTCAAACGGTCTAAATTGCGCACCAGGGAACCAAACCCTGTGAAAACAAGGGGAGATTGCAACGAAGCCGCATCCCCAATCGCCAGCAAACGGTCAAAGGCCACTTGGCGATCGCCTGCCCCCACATTGAAATAACCCGGAATGTAGCCGAAGGTGGGTTTCACAAACTCCAAATCATCCAGATCACAGCGGCGGTATTCCGGCAGGATCGTAAAGAAATCCTCATACATCTCCAGCAAAGAGCCAGGATTTTCCGGATGCACCTCATGGTAATGGAACAGATAAATCGTCCGTTTATCGTCCTCGATGGGGAACAGTTCCCAAATTAACTGCCGCCCCCGAGAAATATCTCCGTGGGAATTGAGCACATCCCCATAGTCTGGATCCCAAACCACATCATCGAGACCCTTAATCACGGCTCCCACCGTCGGGCAAACGCTATCGAAGGGCCGACCTTGGTTCAACTGCGCCGCAATGGGAGAAGCAGTCCCCATGGCATCGATCACCAGGCGTGCCTGAATCGTCTTTTCTTCGCCGGTGGTCACATGTTTCGTAAAAATGAGCGCTTGGTCAGCGCCAATGTCGGCCCGGAGAAATTCAGTTTGCTCCAAGATTTCCCCGCCGGCAGCCAATAGCTTTTCACCGCACCTTTGCACCAGCAAATCCGAAAGAATGGCAAGGTTGAGTACCGTTGGTGTGTGGAGGATATTCGCCTTGAGGTGAGGTGGGTTATTGCCATCAAAAAATTTATTAAAGCCATCTTTGTATTCCCGGCCAATGAGGGCTTCAACTTCCGCTTTTGTAAACAATCCTAAATTGATCAAGCTTTGCAGCTCACTGCGAGAAATATTCCACTCCCGATTCATGCGGCCAAAGGGCAATCGCTCAATTAACAGCACTTTGTAACCCAGTCGCGCCATGACGGCGGCATGGATCACCCCCAGAGCCCCACCAACATAAACCAAATCATATTGGGCTAACTGGGGATCGACGGGATGGCTTTTCTCAAAAATAACGGGTTGGGGCGCTTGGGGATTTTTCACCGTTTCTCGCCAACGTTTTTCCCACCAATAGGCCCGCTGCAAGTCAAACTCCCCCTGGGGAAACTTCTGGAAATATTCGACTGTTTTAGGATAATTTGCGGCTAAAGCGTCAAAAATGGATTGGCCTGGTTGAATCTCCGGGGGAGCAGGGTACTGGTTGGGGAAGGCCTGCTCTAGATCTGATTTGAGTTGGCGACAAAGGCCCTGGGGCTTGGGGAATCCTGGCGACCAAGCAAACACTTTTAGGTAGGTGGTACGCTGCAAATTCCAAGTAAAAATTGAGAGTTCGGCCCCATTAGCGACAAGACGGATGCCTGTGGGGGTCTGCTGCTTTTCTCCGTGCCGGGGTTGCCAACTGGTCTGTAGCCAATGGCAAACCTTGGCAGTGTCTGGGGTGGGGACTTCGAGATAAAGCAGTTCTTCCATGGAAATTACAGGTGGGTGAGGTGTTGTGTCGCTCTGGATTATCATACCTGCTTTGATTTGCCCAAGGGAGAGGCCTTAGGATCAAGAAAACAGCGTTAGGTTCGTAATTTTTCTTATAAAAACTTAACCTTGTTAAAATAGAATTGATAGTTCATCCAACATAGGAGGGTTCATGGCTAATATCACCTACGTTCCGGCAAATAAGGACGTGATTGCGGCAGATGGTGCAAATCTACGGGAAAAAGCTCTACAAAATGGCGTAGATCTGTACACTTTCGGCGGAAAATTAATGAATTGTGGTGGTGTTGGCCAATGCGGAACCTGCATTGTCGAGATTCTAGAGGGAATGGAAAATCTGTCGCCCAAGACTGATTTTGAGAAGCGGCGTCTCAAGCGTAAGCCTCCCACCTATCGCCTTGCTTGCCAAACCTTGGCCCATGGGGATGTTGTTGTGAAAACAAAACCCTAAGAGCTGATTGATCAAGCCCCCCGGCCCCCAGTCTGGGGGGAAGCTTCGGTTAATCAATGGGATCAAAGTCCCCCATTTCGGGAGATTTAGGGGGCAAACGAAGAAATTCATTTACTTTATGAATAGCCTCTAAGGCTCCCTTGAGGTCTTTTGCTTGGGAAGATATTCTTGGGGAATACTAAGAGCGATCGCCCCTGGTAAGGAGCCAGAGGTGATATTCTTGATATCATTGTGATCTAGCTCGATGAAGAGGCGATTATTCAATGCAAGTTAACGATCTCGGTTTCATTGCAACGATTCTTTTTGTACTCGTACCCACCGTTTTTTTGTTGATTCTTTATATTCAGACCAACAAAACGGCTTCCTAAGAAACACCTTTTTAAAAAAACACGATAAAAAACAATGGGGACAGATCCTTGGCGATCGCCCCCTTTTTTATGACTTTGAATCAGTTTTGATTTATGCTAGCTGGCGTCAGTCCGGGCCAAGAGCACAGGACAAGGCGCATTTACCCGCACATAATCCGACAGAGACGTGCCCAGCAAGCGATCTAGGTCGGGCATACTCTTAGCAATGGAAGGCCGGCGGTCTGGGGAACCCAGGACGAGGAGATCAATATTTTGGTCTTTGGCGACATTGCAGATTGTGGCCCCGGGGCGACCCCCAGCGACTAATGTTTTGTAAGCAACGCCCATCTGTTTGGCCCGCTGAATCGCTGGCGCAAGGGCCGGGTTCGCATCCATTTCTGCTTGGGAAAGGGAAAGATTTGCTGGTAGATCAGGGTTAACCCGCAGGAGCAGCAGTTCGCAACCACTGTAATCCCGCAACATTTGGAGCGCTAAATCTAAGCCATACATTGCCGCATCGGACTTATCGATGGCGACCATGACTTTTTTGACTGTACGCACATAGATGTCATCCTTAACCAGAAGCATCGGTCGGTTGGTGAGCTGGAACACGTATTGGCTCACAGAATTAGCGAGAATCGACTGTAGCCGTTTGAGTCCCCGAGACCCCATTAAAATTAGGTCGGCATCAATCTCATCGGCGACTTTACAAACCACATCTTTGGGATCTCCTTGGCGCAGAATGGTGTTGACGTTGCCAGGATCGAGCTTGAGGTCTTGGAGGGCTTGGGCGAGGAGCTTACCGCCGGTTTCGTAGCCTTTTTGTTCGATGTCGGGAGTCAGCTCTTCCTTCACGACATGGAGGATATTGATGCTAGTGTCTTTGAAGGCAGGGAGCTTGAGCAAGTTTTTCAACATATCCTGGACTTGCCCGGTGCCAGAATCAGCGAAGAGAATTTTTCTAATCATGGGACGACTGTTAACGGGGTTTTTCAAATGGGCTTTTATCCCTAGGATCCAGCATACTCCCTTCTGAGGGCGGGAAATTTTAAGGCTTATTACATAATGGAAGTTGATTTTTTTACGGAATTTTCACCACGATGGATTTAATGCGATCGCTGCCCATTGGGTTATATCTGGAGCAGCCCCAAACCTGGCTCCACCGACTAGACCCCCGGGTAAAACTCGCTTGGTTGATGAGTTTTTTGATTGGGCCGATTTTGGCGAACAACCTGTGGCGCTTGGGGTTGGTGGGTCTGTTGATCGCGATCACCTTAACGGCATTAATTCCCTTACGGGTCTGGAAACAGCAGATGGGATTGCTGTTGATTTTTTGTTTGGTGTTGTTTGGGGTGACGTTAATTACCCCCGATGGCTTAGTGCTCGATCATCAGCCCCGTTTACCAGCAGAAGACTTAGACATTCGCCAAAACTATGAATACGTGGTGTGGCAGTTTAAATTTATCTCCATCACGCGCCTCAAGCTGGATTTGGGTATTAAGCTCAGCACCCAAATTTTTACGCTGCTCTACAGCACCAATCTCTATCTTTTGACCACAGCAGCGGAAGAAATTACCACGGGTTTAGAGTTTCTCCTGGGGCCGTTGCGCCGATTTAAGGTGCCGGTGACAGAAATTTTGCTGACCCTGACCCTCTCGCTCCGGTTTATTCCCCTCGTGTTAGAGGAAATTCAGAACTTAACGCGTTCAGTCCGCACAAGGGCGATCGCCTGGAAAACTCTGGGGTTTAAACAAAGTATGCAACTGTGGCTCATGGTTTCCGAAAAACTCCTCGAAAATCTCCTGATGCGGGCCGAACAAATGGCGACGGCGATGGATATCCGGGGCTTCACCAGTCCGAACCAGCACCTTGTTCGTTGGCATCAACTGCGTTTTCACCGTTGGGATTGGCTAATTCTTGTTTTGCTGCTGCCCTTTTGGTCATTGCGCTTCCTCTGGGGTTAGTTAGTAACGAATCCGGGGGTCAATCAACGCATTCACAATATCAATCACCAGGCTCACCACCACCACAATTGCCCCAAAAAACACCATAATTCCCTGAACCGTCGGATAATCCCGCAGGGAAATCGCTTCATAGAGGCGGTTCCCCAGACCTGGCCAAGAAAATGTCACTTCCGTTAAGACTGCTCCCCCCAACAAGGCCGCAAAAGTAAGTCCCAAGACCGTGACCACCGGAATCAGAGCATTTTTTAAGGCGTGGTTCCAGAGAATTTTCCGTTCGGGAATGCCCCTGGCCCGCGCCGCTTCCACATAGTCTGATTGCAACGTCTGACGCAAATTTACCCGCACAATGCGCTCAAAAATACCACTAAGGAGGATTCCCAAGGTGCAGCAGGGCAACACCAAATAATACAAAGCTGTTCGGAGTTGTAAAAAATTTCCTGTGAGCAGACTATCGAGGGTATAGAGACCCGACAAGGTGGGCGGTGGGGGAACATCCAACGGAAAACGTGTCCCCAGGGGAAACCACTCCAACTGCACCGAAAAAATGAGTTGCACCACCATCCCCATCCAGAACAACGGCAGTGCGTAGGTGATAATCCCGAATAATCGCCCGCCCACATCCAACCAAGTGCCCTGGCGGGAGGCCGCAACCATCCCAACGCTAGCCCCCACTACTACCGCAACAATCATGCCAAAGAGGGTTAATTCTACTGTGGCGGGAAAATGCTGCTGAATCACCTCCCACACCGGTAAACCGCGACTGGTGAGGGATGTTCCTAAGTCAAACTGCAACAGGTTGCCGAGGTAGCGGACATACTGTAGCCAGAGGGGCAGATCTAAACCCAGTTGTTCCCGAAGCAAGGCCTTGGTCGCTTCAGGGGCGCGGTTCCCTAGGATGGCATCGGCAGGATCACCAGGGGTGGCCCGGAGCAGCAGAAAGACGACGGTGATAATGGTTAACAACATCAAGGGAGCAAGGAGCAGACGCACCAAGATGTAGTACTGGAGAGCTTTACTGCGGGAGGCCATGGGCAATGGGTGGGGAGAGATTGGACTGGAAAAATTATAGGAAACTGCGGTCGTTCCTCAAGAAAATTATTCTGGAAAGGTAAGAGAAATTCGCACAACGGCAGGCGGTAGGGTCAGGGAACTGGGTTACAATACAGTCTCGAAATTTTCTGAAATTTCAGCACAAATTTTTCTATTCCATCACTGCGATCAGACCTATGGGCAACAGCTTCGGACATTTATTTCGGATTACAACCTACGGTGAATCCCATGGGGGTGGCGTTGGCGTCGTGATTGATGGCTGTCCGCCCCTAGTAGAAATTTCTGAAGCGGAAATCCAAGCGGAGTTAGACCGCCGTCGTCCGGGGCAAAGTCGCATCACCACCCCCCGCAATGAAGCCGACCGTTGTGAGATTATGTCTGGGGTCTTTGAGGGGAAAACAACGGGTACTCCGATCTCAATCTTGGTGCGCAATAAAGATCAACGCTCCAAGGATTATTCGGAAATGAAGGAGAAATATCGTCCTTCCCACGCGGATTTTACCTACGATGCGAAGTATGGGATTCGCAATTATGAAGGGGGGGGCCGTTCTTCGGCGAGAGAAACCATTGGTCGGGTGGCAGCGGGGGCGATCGCCAAAAAAATCCTCAAGCAGGTGGCCGGGGTGGAAATTATCGGCTATGTGAAGCGCATCAAAGACTGTGAAGCCGTTGATATTGATCCGAGCCAAGTCACCCTTGAGCAAGTAGAAAGCAACATTGTCCGTTGTCCCGATACGGTGGCGGCGGAAAAAATGATTGCTCTGATCGATGAGATTCGCAAGCAAAAAGATTCCATCGGTGGGGTGGTCGAGTGTGTGGCCCGCAAGGTACCCGTCGGTTTGGGGATGCCCGTGTTTGACAAGCTCGAAGCAGATTTGGCGAAGGGAGCGATGTCGCTGCCAGCTAGCAAAGGTTTTGAAATTGGTTCTGGATTTGCGGGCACTCTGCTCACGGGTCAAGAGCACAACGATGAATTTACCGTGGATGACCAGGGCCAGATCCGCACCAAAACCAACCGTTCCGGCGGCATTCAAGGGGGCATTTCCAACGGCGAAAATATTGTCCTCCGGGTGGCCTTCAAACCCACCGCAACCATTGGGAAAGCGCAACAAACGGCGACGCGAGCTGGCGAAGAAGCAACCCTCGCCGCCAAAGGCCGTCATGACCCCTGCGTGTTACCCCGTGCCGTGCCGATGGTGGAAGCGATGGTCGCCCTCGTGCTGTGTGATCATCTGTTGCGGCACCAAGGGCAGTGTCGCACTCTCAGCTAACGAAACCACAATAACCAAATGGGCAGCGTGCCCAACAAAAGGAGGGTGCCAGTGGCGAGGGAACTGACGGCTAACTGGCGATCGAGGGCATAGGTTTCGCTGACGATCAAGGTGGCGAAGGCTGGTGGCATCGCGATCTGCAACACCAACACCAAACAAATGACGTTGGGCAAATTGAACAAAGGCAAGATTAAGCCGAACAGAAACGGTGCGATCGCCATTTTAATCAAGAGACTACTGCGCACTGGCGGTATTTCTTGGCCCGGTTCCAATTCCCCCAGGCGCATCCCGATCAAGATGATCGCCAAACCAATCACCACCCAAGACGCCACTTCTAGACCCCATTCCACAGGTTCCGGAAAAACCAGCGGCTCACAGGCCAACCCCAGCACCAAACTCCAGAGGGAGGGGTTGATTCCCACCTGGGTACCCATATTTTTCAGGCGTGTTAACCAAGTTTGATTTTTCCCCTGGCCGTAGTAGGTGGCCACCATTACCCCCACTCCGTAACCCCAAAGCAGGCTGCCCAGTAAATCGTAAAACAAAGCCCAGGCAAAGGTTTCTGGCCCGGCGATCGCCAAACTGATCGGATAGCCCAGATAGCCCGTATTACCAATGCTCGAAACCAACAGGAAACTGCCCTGGGAGGGGAGCGATAAATCAGGGCTACGGTACCGCAACCACAGCCAAGCCACCCCAAAACAAAGTCCCATCGCCAACCAAGCAACGACCGGCGCAAACCAGAGCGTGCCCGTCAAATCCACCTGGCGCACAAAGCCAAACACACTCAAAGGGATGCCGAACCAAAACAGACCCTTTCCCAAATTGCGCCCCAAGGTTGCAGAGAGATATTTCCCCAGGAGCCAACCGCCCCCAATCCCTAGCCCCAACTTGCCGTAGACCAACGCCAATTGCAGCAGCAATTCTGCCATAGAGTCCCCAACCTTTGATTCTTGTTTGAGGCTAACACCAAATGATGATTTTGCTGGAGAACTTCCCCATTGCGAAGAAAGCAACATAAGATAGAACCACAAAATATTTAGGGAGTGCAGCGGTAGGAATTGAGCGTGTCCGAAGAATTTGATGACCTCTCTGTCCTGGATGACATTGATATTCCTGAGGTCGTGCGGGATGAAGATCCAGAACAAAGCGAAAAAACCACAGGATCTAACCCCAAGCAACGTCTATTGTTAGGGTTGGGGGGAATTCTCATTGTCGGGTTGGGGGCGATCGCCTCACGCCAGTTTTTTCAAGCAACCCCAGACCCCGTTGCTCCAGGGAATGTCCCCAGCAATGTTTCTACGTCCGAACCAGATGCCAGTGACGCCGAAACTACCGAACAAATTCTCGGTCATTTCCCTTATCCTGAAGCCGAGGCCAGTGAACTGGTAGCCGTCAGTGCTGATGGTCGCCTCAAATTGCGCCCTGCCGCCGCTGAAAAATTTCTCCAAATGCAAGCCGATGCCAGACAAGCTGGGATCAATTTAGCCTTACTTTCTGCCTTTCGTACCATCGAAGAGCAACAATATCTATTTTTTGACATTAAAGAACAGCGCGCCCAGGACACCACCAAACGGGCCGAAGTGAGCGCGCCTCCCCGCTACAGTGAACACCATACGGGCTATGCCATTGATCTAGGGGATGGCAATGTGCCAGCGACCCACCTCCAGGAAAATTTTGAAGATACAGCGGCGTTTCAGTGGCTCCAAAATAATGCCGCTCGCTATAGTTTTGAGTTGTCTTTCCCACGAGATAATCCCCAGGGTATTGCCTACGAGCCTTGGCATTGGCGGTTTGTGGGGGATCAAGATAGCCTCGAAACGTTTTATAAATCCCGCAATTTGAATCCATAGCCCCTTTCTTGGGAAACTATTCGGAGAGACAAAGGTGATGTGCGCACATTCTCAGAGGAATATTCGGTTATGTTAGAAACCCTCGATCAACAGCGTTGGTGGGTACAGCGGTGGCTAGAATTGTTAGATTCTTATCGCTTTAAAAAACGCCTCGAACGGGCACGCATCTATGCAAAAGCAGGCAATGTGTTGCAAATTGATTTCGTCGAGGCCCAGGCGATCGCCCTCGTGCAGGGGAGCGAACCAGAACCCTACCGTGTTTCCCTAAAACTAGAACCCTTTAGTGACGAAGCTTGGGGCTATGTGGTGGAAAGTTTAGCCCAAAAGGCGCTATTTTCGGCCCAACTGTTGGCCGGGGAGATGCCCGCAGCCATTGAGCAGGTCTTCACGGAAAATGGTTTGAATTTGTTTCCTTTTACCCTGGCGGATATTCACTCCCGCTGTACCTGTCCCGATAAAGCCAATCCCTGTAAACACATTGGCGCAGTCTATTATCAACTCGGCGATCGCTTTAACGAAGATCCCTTTGTGATTTTTCAACTGCGGGGCCGCACCAAGCAACAAATCCTCGATGCACTCCGGGACTACCGACGGCAACATTTCGCGACGGAAACTGCGGCTAATTTACCCAGTCATGACCAAGCAGAAATTGAAACATCCCAACCGCAACAGCTCCCTGAGATCATCGACGTAGAACAGTTTTGGCAATATGACCATCCCCTCGATCCAGATTTGGTTGTGATTACGCCGCCCACCGATGGCACCACGAGCCTCGATCTCCTGGGGGAGATCGCCCTCAATCCAGAGGATGCCCAAGCTTTCCAAAGTTACCTCAATTATGTCTATGGGATGGCGAGTCAAAAGGGGTTAATGCGGGCCTTACAGGGGTTGAATGCCAGCGAATCAGCCTAAATCTAGAAAAATTCGCTAGAATCAGAAGCCGATTGCCTTGAAATGCAGAAAAAAGGTCACAATAGATCTGTTTTTTAGTGGTTTTGCTTGGAGCATATTGAAATTATGTGGATTATTCCCTTTGTGATTGGTTGTGGTGTTGGTGCGGGGGCATTTTACCTCGTCAAAAAAGATGACCTGAATCGCCTAGGCACCTTAGAAACGGAATTGAGTCAACTGCGGCGGGATCTGCAAACCAGCGAAGCCAACCACGAGCAACGGTTACGGGAGGCGATCGCCACCTTACAACAGGAATATCAAGGCAAAATTGCCACCCTCGAAGCACAACTTGCAGCGGCAAACAATCCGGCCCCAGCAGAAACAGCCAGCCCGAAGCATACAGTCCCTGATACCCTAGAACCGCCGATCCTGGCCGCCACCATCCAACCCCGCACAGACTCTACCCCAGTCTTGGTCAGTAGCCCCAGTGGGAAACCCTGTATTCCACCAATCTTGGCCCAAGGGGTAACTTTCCAGACCGTCGAAGCGGCGATCGCCTCCTTTGAACCCCCAATCCTCGCTGCAGAAATTCACTGTCGCCCCGAAACCGCTGGCCTCAGACTCGCCACCCCCAGCGGTAAACCCTGCATTCCGCCAATTCTCGCCCAAGCTTAAATCATCCTTTCCCTGGGGAAAAATCGAAAAGAATCCTCCCTTGAGGGAGGCGGCCGCCAGGTCGGAGGGTGTTATTCCCTGGGAAAAAATAGCCCCCTTATTCCCAATCTTGGGGGCAACCACCTAAGAATTCACAAGAAAGATCTCCTAAACTACCAGGGTTTTAGGGGTGAAGATTAGGAAACAATTAATTGTTTTTGACAATGCTCAGACTTTAGGCCGATTGGAGAATAGACCAAAATTGAGCGATTTCAATCTGAAACTGAGAAAATAAATATCCTCCTAGGGCAAAGCTCCCCAGACCCATTCCACTGAGGATGAGAAAAACCTGCCACACCCGATAACCACGAATCTGCAAATCTAGGTGACATAGAACCCCCGCTGAAAGCAACACAAAAAAGCGGACAAATTGCTCTAGCCAACAAATAATCAATACCGCCGCAAAAGCCCAGGCTAAGACCGACATAAAAGCCTTGGCATCGGAACGCAGCCAAGTCCCAAATAACAATTGCATGATCCGCAGGGGAGCCACTAGAACTACCATCAGCAGGATCACGAGTCCCCCGCCAAATCCCCAGGCCATCTTGAAGGCGATCGCCCGATCAATGGGCCAAAAAAACCATGCCTGATGCGCCAAGAGCCATGTCTGCCATGCTGGGATCATTTCTCCCACCAGCCACCCAAACACCCCATAGGCTAAACAAAAAAGCCCCAAGGAAATCCAAGGAAAGTCGTGCTTTTGGGCGCGTGATGCTGTCATCTCTATTCTTGACCCATAGACAAATCTGTTACTTGCTAGGATACCCAACAACAATCCTTCCTTGGGGAAGGTGGCTGAAAGCCAGAAGGGGTAATTCCCCGGGGAAAGTGCCCGCCAGGACAGAGGGAGCCATTCTCCCCTAGAGGGGAGCTAGAGGGGTGGCCCTGGGAAAGCTGCCTGCAGACTAAAGAAGCAATAAAAAATCAGGGTGCGAAAACAGCCCTGATTCCCAACGGAATAATTTAGTTGAATTAGACCGCGATCGCCTAGCTTGAACCTAGGACATTGCTTGGGCAATGAAGTCGAAGTAAGGAGCCGCAATTCTGGCTTCCTCTGAATCAAGCACACCAAGAGCGGCATCCTTGAGGCAGCGAATCGCATCGACCATCCCAGGCACCGGTACACCGAGGGCGTTATACATTTCTTTCACCCCAATCAAACCAATCCTTTCAATGGGATCTTTGTCGCCAGCGAGGATACCGTAGGTGACCAGGCGTAGGTACCAACCGTAGTCCCGCAGACATTGGTTATATTGCTTAGTGGTGGCTGCATTTCCGCCCGCAGTTCGATATTCTGGGTGGATGCTAAACAGTTGCTTTTGGGCTTGGTCAACGATTTTCTTTTCGTTGTCGGCAAGGGTCTCCGCAATGCGGATCCGTACCGCCCCAGTGGCTAAAAAGTTTTTAATCCCCGAGAGTTCACCGCTGCTGGGATAGCGGAGTTCGTCATCGGCTCTCAGGATAACTTGACTAACGACGCTCATATTATTGTTGTTTTAATAAATGGATTCTTGCTTAGTTTAATAGCTTAGACTATTGTCTCACAAGGCATTCGGGCTTTAATGATTGCCCGATAATTTTAAGAAACGTAAACTCTCTCAGGGAAAGTTCTTCCCCAGTATAGGGGTAAATTGCCATTGGGATAGTCTCCTGGACAGTTTGTCCTAGGCCCACCGGATGAGACGGGGTTCGGTGGCATCGTCTAGGTGGGGATGGTGGGGGAGGATGCGTAGGGCCATGCCTTGGTAGCCACTTTTTCGGTATTGCACGACCCCTTGGTAGATCGCTTTTTGGTCGGCGGTCATGCCCTGGAAGGTCATGGGATAACTTTCGCCGTCAATGAGTTCGTCTTGGTCGTTGATGGTGCCGAGGTAAATTTGCACAGCCAGATCATCTGGGGTGAGGGTCGTGAGATCAAGGATTGCTTTGACATGGACGGGCTGTTGAATGTCTATTTCGGCGGACTCTGCAACGTCAAAGGCTTCAATGCGGATGTTGTACCAGGCCTTAAAGAGTTGGGATTTCCAATCGGCGAGTTCTTGGACGGCTTGGTAGTGATTGTCGCTGAGTTCAAAGTAGCGATCGCTCAATTTAAAATAAGCTTTTTGGGCATAGTCCCGGAGCATCCGCGATGTATTAAACATGGGGCAATTAAGGCGAATCGCCTCCTTCATTTTATTGACCCAACCTTCTGGCACATCGAAACTATTACGCGTATAGAATAAGGGCACAATTTCCTTTTCTAGCAGTTCATATAGGGCGCTGGCTTCTACCCGGTCTTGGTAATCTTGATCATCGTAAATTTCCCCGTGGCCGATCGCCCAACCGGTGCGGGTATAATCGGCCTCGTCCCACCAGCCATCAAGAACGCTTAAATTTGGTAAGCCATTCATCGCCGCCTTCATCCCGGAAGTCCCAGATGCTTCCCTAGGTCGTCGGGGGGTATTAAGCCACACATCGCATCCGGCAACCATCTTACGGGCAATGTGAATATTGTAGTTGGGTAAGAAGACAACATAATCTTCGAGGCCTTCTTCCTGGACAGTATGGATGATGTTTCGGATGAGCTCTTTCCCTGGAATATCCTTCGGGTGAGCTTTCCCAGCGATAACAAACTGCACCTGCCGCTCTGGGTGGCCGAGAATAATTTTTTTAATTCGTTCAATGTCATACAAAAAGAGATTGGCCCGCTTGTAGGTAGCAAAACGACGGGCAAACCCGATAGTCAGGAGGTTGGGCTTGAGTACTTGGCTGGCTTTGGCGATCGCCGCTTCGCTGGCCCCTTGTTTTTCCAATTGTTTGGCGAGGTGCTGCCGGATATAAACCACAAGGTCAGAGCGTTGGCGCTCGTGGTTACGCCACAGTTCTTCGTTGGGGATGGTGCTCACTTTTTGCCAAATATGACTTTCGGCGGGGGCTTCATCCCAGGTGGGCGCTAGATAGCGGTCGTAGAGATCTTGGGTGGCAGGGGCGGTGACACTGCGGGCATGGACACCATTTGTGATCGAGGTGATTCCAACTTCGTCACGGGGAAAATCAGGCCATAAACTATGGAACATTTCCCGGGAAACTTGGCCATGGAGCTGACTCACACCATTAATAAAAGCGCTGTGTTTGAGGGCAAAGATCGCCATGTTAAAGGGTGCTTCTAAATCCCCAGTATTTTCCCGACCCAGACCCAAGAAGCGGTCTGGAGAAAGGCCAAATTTTTCGGCATAGTGACCCACATAATGGAGGGTTTGCTCCGGAGAAAAGAGATCAAACCCGGCCGATACGGGGGTATGGGTCGTAAACATTTGGGTCGAGAGGGCAAACTGTTTGGCATGGCGGAAGGTTAATCCTTGCTCTTGCATCAGTTTGCGAATGCGCTCCAGGATCAAAAAGGCACTGTGACCTTCGTTCATGTGATAGACCGTCGGCTTGTAGCCTAGTTTTTCTAGCATTCGCACGCCACCAATCCCCAGGAGGATCTCTTGGTGGAGCCGTAGATCGCGATCGCCCCCATACAGTTCATCGGTAATATCGTGGTCATAGGGGTTGGTATTCTGTTCGATGTTTGTATCTAACATGTAGAGGGGCACCGTCCCCACATCAATGCGCCAGACCCGTGCGTAAACCATCCGCCCCGGAAATTCCACCTCAATAATGAGTTCGTTCCCCTGGTCATCTTTTTCTAAATGGAGGGGCATATTGTAGAAATCATTGATCGGATACTCTTCCTGCTGCCAGCCGTCATGGTTGAGATACTGGGCGAAATACCCCTCCTGATATAACAAACCCACGGCTACGAGGGGCAAACCGAGATCGCTGGCAGATTTGAGGTGATCTCCCGCAAGAATCCCCAAACCCCCTGAATAGATCGGCAAACAGTAACTGAGGCCATACTCTGCACAGAAATAGGCGTAGCATTCTTTTCCTTTGGTTTCGCCCCGCGCTTTGTGGTACCAGGTATGTTGTTGGAGGTAGTCATCAAGTTGCTCGACGGCCCGTTCCATGTGGGCAATAAAACCGTCATCCTTAGCCAGTTCATCGAGGCGGGCTTGGTCAACACGACCCAATATGGCCACCGGATTATGGCTCGTCTGTTGCCACAGGTCTGGATCGAGGCGGACAAAGAGGCTTTTTGCGGCGACATTCCAATCCCAGTGGATGTTATGGGCGAGGCGGCGCAAGGGTTCCAGGACAGGGGGTAAAACGGCTTTGACCTGAAACTTGTGGGTCGGTTTCATGGGAAAAATCCTTCAACGGACAGCGGGGTTATCTGTCTTTAATAAATAGCGAATTCCCCTTGATTTTCTAGCGATCGCCCCTGGGGAATTTATAAATCGATAGAACTCCACACATTTCTTCTGAAAGCCCAAGGGATTGGGCAAACACTAAAAAATCCCGTCAATCGTAGCGGTTTGCGGGAAGCAGTGGAAATATATTTAGTTAAGCTTGGTACGGAGAGAGAGGGATTCGAACCCTCGGAGCCGCGTACACGACTCGGCACATTAGCAATGTGCTGCTTTCGACCACTCAGCCATCTCTCCTGGCGTGACGATAAATGATTGTAGCAGACCTCCTTAAAAAAAGCTAACCTAAAGTCAGCAATTGTGAAAACGGCGAAATTATGGGTCTTTTTAGCGAAGTTGGGCAGTTTTTTGAGACGCGATTAGAGGAATTTCTCAAGGCGCATCCCCAGTTAGAACTCCAGGCGATCGCCGAGCAACTCCAGGAACAAGAACAAGAAGCCAATCGCCTCACCCAGGATCTACAACGGCAACTGACCCAGGTGGAGCAACAAATCGCCCAGGTGGCCCAGGATATCCAACATTGGCACCAGCGGGTACAGCAGGCCGAAGCAGGCAGGAGACCGGATCTCGCCAGTGCGGCTAAAGCCAGGGAAGCGGCCCTCCTCCGCCAGGGGAACCAACTCTGGGGCAAGATGCAAGGCACCAAAAAACGCATTGAACAGGCCCAGTCTCTCTTGGTGCAGCTCCAGCAAAAACGTCAGGAAGTGAAACAAAAAATGGACGAACTGCAAGCGTCTCAAAAAGTAGAGGATGCTTATACCAGCAGTTGGGAAAGTTTTAGTGGCACCAGTGGCGATCGCCAAACTTACAATAGTGCCACCGATCCCCTCGAAGCTCAGTTCCAAAAATGGGAAATGGACGAACAAATTCGGCAGATGAGACAAAAGATGGGCCGCTAATTTTTCACCAGGCGACTCAGCTTAGAATGAGGAAAATAACGATGATTGCAACACCTAAGTTTCCAGAAAAGATGACCGCAGCGGAATATCTCCAGTGGGAAGAACAGCAGGAACTTCGCTATGAATATATCAATGGTGAAATTATTGCGAGGGCTGGAGGAACGTTGTCTCACAATGATATCGCTCTTAATTTTTATAGCCTCCTGCGTCCTCATTTGAAAAAACGAGGTTGTCGAGTAAATGTATCTGATGTGAAAGTGCAGGGGAAAGCAAATCGGCGTTATTTTTATCCGGATCTGGTAGTAAGTTGTCATCCTGAAGATCTCAAAGCGCGTAAATGGATTCAGTATCCGAAAGTAATTGTTGAAGTCTTATCGCCAAGCACTTCAAATTATGACAGCAAAGAAAAGTTGAAATATTATCGACAAATTCCCAGCCTAGAGGAATATATTTTGCTTGATTCTGAACACATTTATGTGGAGCTTTATCAACGGCAAACGGGAGAAATATGGGGTTATCGAGATTTTGGAGTTGACGATACGCTGGTCATTCCTAGTCTCAATTTTGAATGTGCGGTGGCGGATATTTATGCTGATGTAACATTGGCAGTAGAGTATGAAGAATAGAAGGTAAATCTCGATTTAGAATTATTTTTCTAGATTAGATTTAAGTCTTGAGAAGCTAATTTTTTGACAGCTTTAGCTTCTGCAAGATGACCAACTATTCTGTTTTGCAAAAATTCTTGACTGGTGTCACTTTGATAGAGTTCTTTGTACAGATCATTTATCTTTTTGTGCTTTCGATTTGGAAGAAAAATTTCATTGTCTTTAACCAAAATGCCTGTTATCTCAATGGGTTTATTAACAGCAAATTTTTCTTTATGATATTTTAATCCAAAAGACTGTATTTTTTGCCTTATCTCATTCTTTAAGGTTTGAGAAATGTGACTACCAGAAATAGTTAAATCATCAACATATAATGTAAAAAGACAGTTTTTGTCCTGTGCAAGACTATATATTTTATCCCACATTTTTACGTAAGAGTAATATGCAATTAGAGGGCTGCAAGGTGCACCTGTAGGTAAACGATTATCAAAAGTCACTATTTCTGTAAGTTGCCAGGCAATATCTCTATCACACTTAAAGCCATAGTGCAAAAAATCGAACACTTTTCTTGCTCTAACAGAGTTGAAGTAGTTTTTAATATCAAGCTTGTAAAAATGATTAGAATTTACGTGTATTAAAGCATTGTAAATGTATGATTTGCCAATACAAGGACTGATAAGATACTTAGGTTTTTCAATTCTATGTAGCAAATTCGAGATTCTTTTTTGAATAATCTTTAATTTTCCAAAAGGAGCTTCAATGTTCCTTCTCTTTTTACTTCGAGTCTCTTGTTCGTAAACTTTGTAAAATCTACGAGTATTATTGATTATATTTGAAAATTCTTTTTGAGAGCTGATTTGGAGTATTTTCTGTAATTTTTTCGTGGATTTGAGTTTATAGAATGGTGATTGATTGAGTGGATACATTCGAATTTAAACTACTGTACATTATCAAGCAACTTTTCCGGATTTTATCGCCACAAATTCCATAATTGAAAGAATTTTGGATGCGATGAGATGCTTGAATTTTTTTAAATCAATTTCTTGTATATCCTCTATATGCTCTGAAAAGAAGATAAGGTTAGATACAGGTACGTCAAAAACTTCTGAATATCTCTCCAATAAATCATATGAAGGTTTTTTCTTGCCACTTTCTAATTCTGAGACATGAGATCGAGAAATCCCCAGTAATTCTGCTAATTCTTTTTGATTCATTTCGTGGAATATACGAATTAGTTTTAAAGCTCGATGCAACATTATATACCTCAAACTAAAATATACATAGAACTATTGGCAGTCGCCTTCTGGTGCACTGTTTTCGTTCACAGAAGTGAATTCAACAGACTCTTTGAAATCCAATTTAATGAACCCATTGACGCTAAATCGGAAAGAAGGTTTTTGAGAGACAAAGCAGGCAATTTTAACAAGAAATATTCCACTACTTGTCAACCAAATTAACAGTCTCATCAAAAAGGGCTTGTGTCGATATTTTCGACAATCTTTAAGTTGAGACTTAGACGACTGCCCCTGTTTGACATTGAGCATATTCAAACTCCTTAGAGTTATGTTTGTTTGAACTCACTAAACAGTGAGCATGCGCATCTCAAACAAACTAGAGGAAAAACAGGTCTATGTATCATGCGCTGGTGTATAACCAGATTTTGATTTTTGCCATCTGTTGAATTGCTGCAGTTCGCTCAAATATTTATTTTTGCGGTGCCACAGTTTTTTCATTTAGACAATAAGGTAGAGAGGTAAAGTTTTTGCCCTCTCCTCGGAAGCAGATATTGCTTCCACTGTATTGATGCGACTCTCTTTAAGCTCAATAAACGCATCATAGCATGAATACAAAAAAAAGTATCCAAATCAAATCTTTATTTCGCTCACAGCGAATGCAGACTTGAAAAAGACGACCTCAGCAAAGTATTGTCGCTTTTAGCGAACTTGTGATATTGTTTGCGTAATTCTGTTTTTGGAATCATGCCATGCCTTTTGAGCAAACAAATCTTTTTGCTGTGTCGCAAGCTTCTTGGGTACGTAAAAAGAAGCCAGAATTGTACGTAATTAAGCTACAAGTTCCAACAAAACGTGCTGCCGCCATGCTTGATGTCGGAGAATCGACCCTCTGCCAAGCAAAACGCCGAGGTCAGACCATTTACCGCAAGGACGATATGGAAGCCCGCTACGTCGGCAAAGGCAAAAAAAGCTTCCTCTGGATGATCGTCCAATACCGCTAAACACTACCCATTAACATTTTTTAGGAAATTTCCCATGAACGTATTACCGAATACCGATGCTTTCGTGACCTCTGCCCACAACATCAACTTTCAGAATGGTGAAATCATCAATGATTACGAAGCCTTTATTCTCGAACTGATTGAAATGTTGCTTGGCGATCGCTATCGATGCTGGGGGCAGATTCCTCTAGGAGTTATCTGTGCTCGTCCCAATGATGTACCCTACTTGCCAACAGATTTATTCAAGTTTTGGGCAAACTCTAGAGTTGATATCGCCTTACTGGAAAAGGGAATCGATGTAAGTCGCAAAGCAAAATTGGTAATCGAGTGCCAATCCCACTGGCATGACACCCACGAAGCCCAGATCCGCGATCGCCTAAAATCCCAACTACTCCAATCGGCGGGTATTCCCCTAATTTATGTCCGCCGCGTGGATACCGATAGCCGTTTTTATCGATTTTTTACTCCAGACCAAAGCCAAGAAGTGCTATACAACATCATCACCCAGGCCGGAAAAGATGAACTAAACGAATTTCTTTGTCAATTTCTTTAAGTTCGGTGGCGATCGCCTTTTGGGTTAGTGCTGAGAGGCGATCGCTGCATTGAGTAATACGCAAAAAAACCCCCCAGAAATATGGAGGATCTTTAATTATGAAGTTGGGCGATTACTAGAGGACGCGGAGAATACTGGGTACTTCCTTGATCGCCTCTAGGCCTTCAATTTCCCGCAGGGCTTCCCGGAAGTTTGCCTCATGGACATCATGGGTCACGACGACAATCTCGGCGCAATCATCCTGGAGACCAATCTGTACGACCGATTCCAGGCTTACTTGGTGCTGCCCAAAGCAAGTCCCCAGGTCGCCGATCACACCGGGTAAATCCCGCGACAAGAAGCGTGCATAGAAACGCGTTTTTAGGGTATCGATGGGCAAAATTTTGCTGTAATGCTCGTGGGTGCAGCCCAGGAGCGGGTTGAGCTTCTGCACCACTTGGTCAGAATGCAACAGACCCACCACATGGACAATGTCAGAAACCACTGCACTAGCCGTTGCCCCAGCCCCAGCCCCAGGGCCATAGAACATGACTTGGCCGAGGGGTTCCCCTTCCACGAGGATCGCATTAAAGACGCCATTCACACTGGCGATGGGATGATCTTCCGGCACCAAAGTTGGGTGAACCCGCAATTGCAAGGCATCTTCTTCGAGGTCGGGCCGTTCGGCGATCGCCAATAATTTGATCACAAAGCCGAGCTTTTTCGCAAAACTAATATCTGCCGCACTAATGGAGCGAATCCCCTCACAGTAAACGCTATCCCGTCGGATACGTCCCCCAAAGGCCAAGGAAGCGAGAATGGCAATTTTGTCCGCTGCGTCGCCCCCATCTACATCGGCGCTGGGATCCGCTTCGGCATAACCCAGTTTTTGGGCCTCGGCCAGCACTTCCCCAAAATCTGCCCCGTGCTGGGTCATTTGGGTAAGGATGTAGTTTGTGGTGCCATTGATAATGCCAATGACGCGGGTAATGCGATTGACACCGAGGGATTGCTTAAGAGGTTTGATGATCGGAATACCACCGCCCACCGCCGCCTCTAGGAGCACATAAACCCCTGCTTCGTTGGCCGCTGTATAAATTTCTTCGCCGTACTTGGCAATGACTGCTTTGTTGGCTGTGACCACATGTTTCCCATTGGCGATCGCCGCCAGGATTAAGGTGCGCGCTGGCTCCAGACCCCCCAACAACTCAACCACCACCTGAATCTCTGGATCTTTGACGATGGCCTCCAGATCAGTGGTTAGGCAACCCGCTGGTAAATCAATGTTTCGGGGCTTATCTAGGGAGCGTACCCCTGCCCGTTTCAAAACCACTTCCCCCAACAGCGGGTGGCGGCCCTGGGGCGACAGCAAAATTTCTGCGGTGCCAGTGCCAACCGTTCCTAAGCCAAGTAAACCAATTCCGATAGCCACAATGTTTTCTCTAGTGCAACATCAAGATAATGTTTCCATTATCCCCCATTACCTGATCTCCAAACTCCGGGATCAATTACTTCCGATGGTGAATTTCTAAAATATAAGGGTAATATTGCCGTTGCCCCCGGGAGCCGACCCAAACCTGGTACTGTCCTTTTTGCCATTCGCCGCGAATCGCCGGATTTTGACCCACCGCATCATCATTGCACCATACCCCACCGGGGCCTTTGACCACGAGCACCGTATCCCCTGAACTTTCAACGCTCAGTTTTAAATCATTAAAAAACGTCATCAAGCTGAGGCGATGATCCGCATGGTTGTCGATAAACCCAACACAAGGCCCTGTGGGGGTATCTTCAATATTCAAAAACTCTGCGGCCTGCTCGCTGCCACCACTAACCCCCCGCAATATTTGGGGATTGGGAACAAAATTCGGTCGCAACTGGAGATTTTCAAAGATGGCTTGCTTTGGTAACGGTTGGGCCATCACCGGGGCGATCGCCAGTCCCATACCCCAAGCCCCTGTCAAAGCCAATAAACACCGTCGCCACATATCAAATATTCTTCACTTATTGCCAATGTTATCCCGTTAGACGCGGATCAAAAGCCTGGGGTTCCAACGGCCTAATCCCTACAATTTGCCAGTTTCTTTAGCGCAACAGCATCACCAACAGACCCTGCTGACCCAGCAGTACTTCCCGCAGGAGGGTGACGATCCCGACCCAAATCACCGGAGAAATATCAATGCCTCCTAGGGGCGGTACCAGCTTTCTGGTCGGGGCCAAAAGCGGTTCCGTCGGCAACACCACCAAGCTAAAGGGCAGTTTCGTTAACTCCGCCTGGGGATACCAAGTGAGCACAATGCGGAAAATGAAAAATAGCGTCATCGCACCCAACAGCAGATTAAGGCCCAAACTGGTCACAGCTAACCAAGACATCGCATTCACCAAAAAAATTCATCACGTTAAGACTTAATTTAACTTAACTGCGACCTTGATTTTTAGCGAATCCATCGAGAATGGAGGCAACGACCTAGGATTTTCAGAAACTGCATCAGTCTACCTGGGGAGCCACTATTAACTATTATTGGCTGTCTGTTTTAGCCATTGCCCCTAAAAAAACTGGAACGCATCATGCAAAGAGCGATGGTGAGTACCGTAAGCCAAGCCATAAACAAACAAAATTTAAGGACAAAAGCCGTGAAAAAGTTTATTTTACCCGTCTTCTTTCTCTGTTCCCTCGGCCTCGGTGGTTGCGGCATGGTTCAGGAAATGATTTTCGAAAAAGCAATTGAGGCTGGCTCCGGCGAAAAAGTTGATATTGATATGTCCCAAGAATCTGTCGATATCAAAACTAACGAAGGAAATCTGTCTGTCAGCAGTGGCGACAATGTCAAACTCCCTGACACTTTCCCCAAGGACATTTATTTCGACAAAAATGCAGAAATTAGAATGGCGATGGATTTACCGGAGGGGGTTTCCGTCACCTTTGTCAGCAACGAAAGTGTGGCTGCTGTCAAGGACAAATACACCGCAGAAATGGCGAAAAATGGTTGGAGCCAAGAAATGACCATGGATGTCAATGGGCAATCAATGTTTGGCTTTCAAAAGCAAGACCGCGCTTCCCAAATCATGATCTATGACGATCAGGGCCAAACTTTGGTCCAAGTTATCGCGAAGAAGTAAGGAGGCTTCCCCAGTAGTCATTTATGGGGGTTGTCCTAAAGTTAGATACGCGATCGCCCCTAGGGCAACATGTGCTGCTGGATAAAGTTTGTATCGACATCGGCTGCCAAAAAAGCCGGGTGATTCAAAATCTTTTGGTGGAAGCCGATGGTGGTAGACACCCCAGTAATGGCACATTCTCGGAGGGCGCGCTTCATGCGGCGAATGGCGGTGTCTCGGTCTGGCCCCCAAACAATTAGTTTGCCGATTAAAGAATCGTAGTAGGGGGAAATTTCATAATCGGTGTAGACATGGGAATCTATCCGCACGCCGGGGCCACCGGGTGGAAGATAGCCGCTGATTTTGCCGGGGGTCGGCCGGAAGTCGTGGTCGGGATCCTCGGCATTGATCCGGCACTCGATGGCATGGCCATTAAGATGTACTTGATTTTGATTCAGGCTGAGGCGATCGCCTTGGGCGACTTTAATTTGTTCAGCAATCAGATCTAGTCCTGTCACCATCTCCGTCACCGGGTGTTCCACCTGAATCCGGGTATTCATCTCCATAAAGTAGAAATCCCCATTCTTATCCACGAGGAATTCCACCGTTCCCGCCCCGACATAATCAATGGATTTCGCCGCTTTGACCGCTGCTTTCCCCATTTTGTCCCGGAGCCTAGGGGTGAGAATTGCGCTGGGCGCTTCTTCGAGGAGTTTTTGGTGTCGCCGTTGGATCGAACAATCCCGTTCCCCTAGGTGGATCACATTGCCGTATTGATCCGCGAGGATCTGAAACTCAATGTGGCGGGGCCGTTCAATAAATTTTTCGATATAAACGCCGCCATTGCCAAAGGCTGCCTCTGCTTCCCCCTGGGCCGCTCGGTACAAACGGGGTAATTCTTCGGCGCTCGGCACAAGGCGCATCCCCCGGCCACCACCACCCGCCGTGGCTTTGATCATCACAGGGTAGCCAATTTGGGCCGCAATTTCTAAGGCTTGTTCTTCGGAGGCCACTAAGCCAGCACTCCCGGGTACGGTGGGCACCTTTGCTGCCTGCATCGTTTTTTTAGCGGTGGATTTATCTCCCATGGCGATCATCGCTTCCGGGGAAGGGCCAATAAAGGTAATTTGGTGGTCGGCACAAATTTCTGCGAATTTAGCATTCTCAGCCAGAAAACCGTAGCCTGGGTGGATTGCGTCGGCGTTACTGCTGAGGGCCGCAGCGATAATATTGGGAATGTTGAGATAGCTTTTGCTGCTCTGGGGTGGGCCAATGCAAATGCTCTCATCGGCGAGCTGAACGTGGAGGGCTTGGCGATCTACGGTGGAGTGGACGGCGACGGTGGCAATGCCGAGCTCCTGACAGGTGTGGATAATGCGTAGGGCAACTTCTCCGCGATTGGCGATGAGAATCTTTGAAAACTGCATGGTGTTCCGTTGGCGTTTGCGTCCCCAGTGTGATGGGTAGCCAACATTATCATGGTAAGGGGTATCCCTCGGCAAGCGGCGATCGCCCCGGAAAAGACTTTCGCGATTTCTCTAAAACAAGCCCCGGCGAAATTCGTCATTCTCACCCCGGTCATCTGTTTGGTAGCGGGACGGGGGGCGATCGCTACTCCAGGCCCACCAAACGGTGCCACATTGACATTCATAAAACTCCTGCCAGCGACGACGGTGCAGGGCATCGGTCACTGGGGCATAACGATTTAACCAGGCCCGTTTCGCATCATGGGGGAGCGCTTCACAACTGGGACAATGGAAACTAAGGGCGTGGCTCGCATTTTTGATCCACTCAGGCGGATAGGGACTAAAGGCATCCATAGGCACGGACAAAGGAGGAACTTGCCTACCATGGTAGCGACTTCCCTGGGAATTGTTAGGGGCCTTGGTTCAGGCTTTGGGGACATATTTCCCAGGGATGACAGGGCCGTTTGATCTCAAAACGTACTGGATAAGCACCAATTAGGCACGGATAAACTCGTAGAGATCGATGTATTCATTGCCGGGGTTATTCCAGGAATAGTCATATTTCATCCCCTGAATTTGTAGCTTCCGGAATTCTTCGGGGTACACCGTATATAAACCAATGGCCCGTTCCATGGCTGATTCAAGGGCGTGGTTATCCGTTTGGTAAAAGACATAGCCATTGCGCTCTTCGGGGGGATGCTTGTCGTCGTGATCCCGGTCAAATACGGTACTGACGAGGCCGCCAACACCCCGGACAATGGGCACCACACCATACTTAAGGGCGATGAGTTGGGTCAGACCACAAGGTTCATAGTTACTGGGAACCACCAGCATATCGGCCCCGGCATAGATCATGTGGGACAGTTCTGCGTTGAAGCCTAGCTCAATGTGACAGTTGGGGTTGTCGTTGAGGTGGAATTTTTCGTGCCAGAACCAGGAATTGATTGACCCTTCGGTGGCAGACCCAAGGAGGACAAATTGCGCCCCCCGGTTGAGGGCATAGTACATGGCATGGTGAACTAAATGCACGCCTTTTTGGTCATCGAGGCGGCCAATGTAGGTGATGATCGGTCGGTCATTGTCTTCCAGTAAAAGGCGATCGCGTAGGGCTTTTTTGTTTTTCGCTTTATTTTCGAGGCTATCCCAACCGTATTGCAGCTCGATATTGTGGTCTACTTCTGGGTTCCAAGTACTGTAATCGATGCCGTTTAGGATTCCCTTGAACTTGTCTTGGTGGAGGTGCAGGGTATGGCTAAGGCCGCAACCAATATCCGTGTAGTGGGCTTCCCAGGCGTGGTGGGGCGAAACAGTCGTCACCGCATTGGCATAGACAATGCCCCCCTTCATGAAATTCAAGGCAAAGGGATTAAAGTTATCCCGGAGGCGATCGTAGTGGAAATAATAGCCTTCGTTATTGAGGCCTGTCGCCCAGAGAATATCAGCACCAGCAATCCCTTGATGTTTAAAGTTATGGATGGTGTAGCACACCCGTTGATTCCAGAGGCCGTGCCACTTATACATTTCAAAGAGCATTACTGGGACAAGACCTGTTTGCCAGTCATGGCAGTGGATAATGTCGGGGCGTTTGTTGGATTTTTGTAAAAATTCGAGGGCGGCCTTGCTAAAGAAGGCAAAACGCATGTGGTCGTCTAAGGCCCCATAAAAAAAGCCCCGACTGAAAAAGTTATCACCGGAGTGGGGTTCGATAAAGAAACATTGTTGGCCGTGAACCCAACCATAGAAGACAGTGCAGTGAACCGCGCCGCCAAACCAGGGTACCCACAGATCCCGATAGGCTTCGTGCATCCCCCAAATATGGTCATAGCGGAGACAATCATATTTGGGCAAAATAATTTCGACACAATGGCCGCGCAGACTAAGCTCGCGACTGAGTCCGTAAACCACATCTCCGAGTCCACCTACTTTCGCGACGGGGGCGCATTCCGAAGCAATCTGGACGATGTACATAGGGACTCCTTATGTTTCTGAAAGAATGGGAAATTCGTGAAAATTTTTTCAAAGATAAAGCATCTGTCTGTGAGCGGCAACTATACGGGGGCGGAAGTTTGATTAGGATTCTTGAGGTTTGTTTGCTCCATTGTTTTGGGAACAAAATATTTGGCGATCGCCGTTGTGACTTCCCAGATCAGTGGGATGATCGAGAAAATAGACCGCTGTTGGGGAATATTTTGGCGGCAATTTTTAGTCCCCCTAATCCCATCAATTTCAGACAAAAATGCAAGATCAACAACAGGTGATTCATAAAGCGCAGCCCTGGCACGGCAAGGTGGGCTTAATCTACGGGCAGCGCCAGGGCAAGACGGAAATGCAACGCTGTTTTACCCAGGCGCCCTTTCGGATTCAGCGGCCATTTTACCCGGAGGGCGATCGCATTTGTCACACGGTATTGCTCCATACGGCGGGGGGCATTGTCGGGGGTGATCGCCTATCTTTAGATCTCGAACTGCAACCGGAAAGTCATGTTTTCCTCACAACAGCAGCAGCCAACAAAATTTATCGCACCAACGGGGAAACGGCGCGGCAGGATGGGGTGATTAACCAGGCACCGGGCAGTATTTTGGAATATTTTCCCCAGGAGATGATCGTTTTTGACGGAGCAGAATATCACCAGAGCTTGCGGATCAATCTAGCCCCAAGGGCAGTGTGGTGCGGCTGGGAAATTCTCCGGTTTGGGCGCACGGCGCGGGGGGAGAAATTTATCTCCGGTAACTGGCGGGGGCTGACAGAAATTTGGCAGGGGGACGAACTGCTCTGGGGCGATCGCCAATGGCTACCAGGAAACCCAGAGGTCTTCGCTGCCTGGAATGGTCTCAATAATCAGCCGGTGGTCGGGAGTCTGGCCCTAGTGGGTTTAGAAATTAACGAGGCTCAAATTACGGAGTTGCGGCAAACCATGGCAGTTCTTCAGAAAGGTTTAGGTGGAATCACACAATTACCGCAAGGAGTTCTCTGTCGCTATCGGGGTCACTCCAGCACCGAGGTAAAACGGTGGTTCCTTAGCCTCTGGCAAAATTGGCGATCGCTTTATGCTCCCCAACCGCCAATCCTGTCCCGCATCTGGCAGGCCTATTAACCCATCCCTAGCCCCCCCCCCAAACATTCTCTCCTTTGAGGGGAGTTAGAGGGGGGTCATGGCTGAAAGCCGGAGGGTGTTACGGCTGGCGACTGTAGGGAAAAGGCTGATCCCGTTCAATGAGGTGGGCCTGCATTCCTAGCCGTTTTGCTGCTTCGTAATCTTCCAAGCGACTGTCTCCGATGTGGAGTGCTTCCTCTGGTTGACAATCATGTTTAGCAAGAGCTGTCTGGAAAATTTTGGAGTCTGGTTTCGCTGCCCCGGTTAGAGAGGAAATGGTCACACTCTGGAAATAGGGAGCTAGTTCTAAAGCATCTAGGACCTGCAGTAGGCGGGAGTCGAAATTGGAAATCAAACCCAACTCAATGCCCTGGGCGTGCCAATCCTGCACCGAAGCCAAGGTTTCCGCGAAAAGAAACCAGGGTTCTGCCGTCGCAAAATGCTGGTACAAATCCGTAAAAAAAGCACGAAAATCGGGAAATTGATCAATTACTCCCGCAGCAGTAAACGTTTCCTGGGCGATCGCCTCCCACCAAAGAAATTCCTGTTTCGGGATCAACTCAGCATCAATATTCGGAAAGGCGGGGGCTGGTTTATGTTTAAAGGATTGACGAAATCCTTGTTCTAATCGCTCTGGATCCGCGCTGACACCGTGGCGTTGGGCAATTTTGGCATAGGTCGCCCCAACTCCATCTCTGACCCCAAAGAGGGTTCCGACTGCATCGAAAAAAATGACCTTCGGCTGTGTTTCCATGAATTTTTACTTTGCTGACTGAGCCAATAATTTTGCGAGGGGTTGCACGAGCCAATTAAGCCCCACCTGCACTTGATGTTCCCAGGTGGGCAAACGGTAGAGATAAACCAAGCGCCGGGCCACATGGGCGAGGTTCCCTTCAAGTTCGAGGCCCAAGCCGCTGAGGGTGGCATTATTTTCGCCAAGGGTGAGCATTTCACCGAGATTAAAGAACTTAAAGGGCAACAGAGGCTTATCTGTAATCAGGCTCCGCAGGTTCCAGGCGCACACATCGGCCTGCTGAATCGCCACCTGAGCCGTCATTGGTAAGGTTTCGTCTGTCTGGGCAACATCCCCAAGGGCGAAAATGTTGGGATGGTCTTGGATCTGTAATTGAGCATTGGCCTCTAGTTTGCCATTGTCTGCGTGGGGCAGGGCGAGATCCTTCACCCAAGGGGCGATCGCCGTTCCGCCAGTCCACAACACGAGGTCAGCGGGAATGGTATCCACTTCCCCTTTGTAGCGCAGGCTCAGGCTATCGGCGGTGACTTCGGTGACCTCCGTGGCGTAGTCTACCCAAATCCCCCGTTCTTCCAGGGCTTCCTTGGCAGCTTGTTGGTTGAATTTGGGGGCATTTTTTAGGATTTCATCGCCGCGATCAATGATTCGTAGCCGCCCGCGATCGCCTAAGCGATCCGCCAATTTACAGGCCAATTCCACGCCACTGTAGCCACCCCCAACAATGGCAATGCGAATTTTTTCCGCTGCACTGGTTTCCAAGGCCCGCAATTTTTCCTTGAGGCGGAGGGCATCATTGAGGGTTTTAAAAGGTAGGGCGTATTCCTTGATCCCAGGCAAATCTACAAATTTTGTTGTGCCCCCAGCAGCAATCACCAGGTAGTCATAGGTGATTTGGCGATCGCCACAGACAACAGTTTTTTGCTCCGGGTCAATGGTTTGTACTTGGGCTTGGACAAATTTCACCGGGCCATGGCGTAACAACTCCGTGTAGGTGGGAGCCACTTCCCAGGGCTGCATTTCCTCAGTGATCAATTCGTAGAGGAGAGGACTAAAAACAAAGTGATCCTGGCGATCGATTAAAGTGATCTCTGGCCGTTGGGAGGTTTCCCAAGGAAATTGCAACAGACGGAGAGCCGTGTAGAGTCCGGCGAAACCGCCGCCGATGATGACGATGTGGGACTGACTCATGGAGAAATAAAAGGTGAGGGCGGGCAACGTTTAACTATTGTGCCTTAATTTCCCAGTCGAGGGGGCCAGCCGTTGGACAATAAAAAACCGCCACTGGGTGGGGACGGTCTAGCTTGATAAGCAATCGGAGGGTATTGCTAACCTAGCGCGGGGATCATTGGGAAAATGTAATCTTTTTAACTTCTTTAGCTTTTATTTTGTCTATTTTGAGTGCAAATAACTTTTGGGCGCTTTACTGTAATTGGACTAGCCAAGACCCTGAATTGTGCTTAGAATAGTTTAGGCCCCTGGAGAGGTGGCAGAGTGGTTGAATGCGGCGGTCTCGAAAACCGTTACTGGGGCAACTCAGTCGGGGGTTCGAATCCCCCCCTCTCCGTTTTAAGATTGACCTCGATAGAATGAACGTTGCAGGCGCTTGAGTTGCTGCCTGAGGTAGTCTGTATTGGCTGGCTGTTCACCATAGCGCCAGTTGACATAGGCTTCGGTTAGTTCCGTTAAAATCTCTAGGGTTTCGGGACGGTATTGCTGTTGAATCGCCCGCAAAAATTCCCACGGGGTTTGAGTCCGTTGTTTCTGGTGCCCTTTATTTTGGAGCAGTAAGAGCATTTGTTGATAAAGCTGTTCCATCATGGGTAATTGGGCAAAACGTCGCCGCTGGAACCAACTACGAATTTGCTTAATGACAAACCAGCCGCCCATGCTGGCAACAACAACGGCGATCGCCCCGGTAACCGCCCCAACGAGACCACTAGAAACAAAGCCCCACAATCGCGAAACCATATAGCCCAGTATTTTCAAGGCCGTAAACCAAAGCCCCTCAAAGAAGCCAAGGATCGGCGAGGGTACCCAACCCGCAACCCAGCGCCAAAAGGATCTCAATACGCCAAAAGCGCCGCTATCTTCAAAGGAAGGCGGAACAACCTCATAGCCCGGTAAGGGATTGAACGCAAACCAACCCTGGCCCGGAAAATAGGCTTCGGTGACAGCATGGGCATCGGTGTTGTGGACGAGATAATAACCCGTAAATGGATTAAAATCCCCCTGGTCAAATCCTGTCGCAAACCGGGCTGGAATCCCAATAGAACGCAACATAATTGTGAGGACTGTCGCGTAATGATCGGCGTAGCCCCCTTTGTATTTAAACAAGAAGGCTTCAACGAGGTCTTCATCGTCTGCGAAGAAGGGAATTTCTTGGGCCTGGGGGAAACGCTGTTTCAAACCTTGGGCGAGGTAGAGGGCCTTTTCGTAGGGGGAAGTAATCGGACTATTGGCCTGGGAAAGAATCTCCTCCGCCACGGCCTGTACCTCTGCTTTTATTGCTGGGGGAACGTCTAAATATTTCTCCGTGACAAATGACGGATAGTTCGTCCCCGCTGCCGCCAATTCCGTCCGATTACGGTAGGGCACTTTAGAAATAACGGTATAGGTTAAGCCTTCTAAAAGTCCTAAAGGCGATCGCAAATTGCCCTCTGGATCTTGACCAATCTCCGCCGTTGGAAAGTAAAGTTCCGTCGGATACTGCATCGCCGGGACGATATTCGGCAAAGATAGTACGGCAGTATAGCTCTGGATAATCTTTTTCTTTTCTGCTGAGTTGGGAATAAAAGGCGTCAGGAAAAAACGACCCGCCCACCGGGAACGCTCCGTGAGTTGCAAATCATCGGCATTGGTGACTTCCCAGCCCTGGCCTGTGTACCGGTCAAAGGACATCACGCGCCAAAAACCAGGAGCCTGCGATCGCACCCGCATCACCAGCACCTTTTCCATCTCACCCCGGAGATTTTGATTGATTTTGCTATTGAAACCGTAGTACTGGGTTTTATCGAGTTCCCCTTGACCTTCACTGGGACTGCTGCCCTCGCCAGTACCTTCCCCACTACCCGGACTATTCCCAAAGGTCGCACCATCAGTATTTTCACTTCCCTCGTAACCAGGGTTGACTAAGCTGAGGTTGGTGGGACTGAAACGTTCATTTTCAGGGGCATCGGCGGGCAAACTCACAGGCAAAGTGCTGAGTTGATAGCCAGGGAAACGGGGCATGATGCTAAAGAGTCCCAGACCTAGCACCAACGTAATCCCTAAAATTGCGCCCAGGCGTTTGGGTGACAAAGGAGAATTTTTTAGGAGATTAGCGCGGCCTTTACGGGCACTGGAGCGCTGTGGCCACAGGATTGTCTCTAAACCCGCTAGACCGAGGCGTGAACGGTAATCTAAGACTAAAACCGGGAGGGCGATCGCCAAAAATAAAATTAACCAGGGCGCAAAGGTTAACGTTTGAGAAACAGTGCCAGCCACACCCAACAGGATGAGGCCAATCACCATCGAATACCCCAGATCCTTCCGGCGGGGCAAATCGAAGCTGTGGAGAATTTGCAGTTGAATGAGAAGCTCCGCCAACACCAAGCGAGTATCGTTTAAATTGGCATACAGATTCCGGAAAAAGAGCAACAGCATGCCCAACATGCCGATGGCAATAAAAAATTTCGCGCCCACATTCGCCTTCTGACGGTTTTGCCAACTCCAAACTCCCCCCAAGAGCGTTAAGGGCACCGCTAAAACACTGATCGGCCAGCCAAACCAGATCATATTGCCTTCTGAGGCCACATCCGTCGCAATAATGCCGACAACCACCAATAGCTGTACCAAAGCCCGTAAAAGTGCTGAATCTTCGCTCTGGGGTTTGGGAAAATTACGAAATTGGGCCACTAGATCCGCAAAGGATTTCGGTTTGAGGCGTTGGGGAGAGGGAGATGTCATCGTGCTGTAGGCGGAAATCAAAAACCTTCTACTAGACTACCCCTATCCTTCGAATTCAGCATGAATCCCACTGACTGGAGCCGTAAAATAACAGGACGGTGGCCTATAACTCTTTTTGGTTCCAGAACAAACCCATAGGAACGAACCTAAACCTAGAATTTAACTATCCAGTCAATGGATTAGCTGGTAGCTTAATCGGCGATTTAATTTTGGTACTCCCCAGGCAAGATTCGAACTTGCGACCAATCGATTAACAGTCGACCGCTCTACCGCTGAGCTACTGAGGATTGTGCGGAGCGTTGTCTTCCAACGGTTTAACATTGTAGCCACAGTTTTTGAATTTGGCAAGACCTTGATTCAAGTTTTTTCTGAGCCGATTGAACTTTTTGGGTAAAGGTTGAGTCTAAAGGGGCGTGCGATGACTGGAGAGGGATATGCCCGATCAAGCTGTTGACCACCCTACTGCTATTTCGGATAGGGAATTGGTTTGTCTTTGCCAAGGAAGAATAGGGTCTATTCGGGGGCGGCGCGATCGCCAAAGTTTCCGAATCTTGTACCGACGCTATCACCATAAGGTGCGGTCTACCCTGTATCAACTCTGTGGGGTGGCGCTCTTGGATGATTTAGTGCAAGAGGTTTTTTTAAAGGCCTGGCAGGGGCTACCGCGCCTCAAAAACCCGGACTATTTTGCGACTTGGCTGTACCGCATTACTTGGAATGTGGCGACGGATCAACGGCGACGATTTGCAAAGCAGATGACCTTAATCACAGGCTTAGAGGCGCAAATTGGTGCGGTGGCAGATCCTGGGCCGGAGGGGCTGAGTCAAATTTATTATCAGGATTTGGTACAGCAGGGTTTGCAATCGTTAAGCTTGGAACATCGAGCGGTCTTGGTGCTCCATGATCTTAAGGATTTGCCCCAAAAAGAGGTGGCCGAAATTCTTGGGATTCCGCCAGGAACGGTGAAATCTCGTCTCCACCATGCCCGGCGATCGCTGCGTCAATTTTTAGAAACCCAAGGAGTCAGTCTATGAATTTCCATGACCATGACAACTTAATTCGGTTTTTAAAGAACCACGAACCCTACGGGCCACCGCCACCAGTGGATCACGAAGAAAGGCTTTTGGCGCGACTCAACCAAACAGAACCATCAAACCTGGCAGCCGCATCCCAGGGGAAATGGTGGTTTCCAGCAATGATTGCTGCCGGGCTCGTGCTTGTGGTCGGCCACGGACAACTGCACCAGGAATTTGGGGCACTGCCAGAGGTGATGCCACAACAGTATTGGGGGAGATCTGAACAACCCCAGCCAAAGGCGATCGCCGAGGGAGCCGATGAAGAACTAGAGGCTTTTCTCGAAGAAAGTTGGTCTTACTCCTTTGGGGAGCATCTCTATCAGGAACAGGAACTGTCCTATGAGTATGTTGATTTTGTTGTCGATACTTATCCTTAGTTCCTCGCAAGATATCCCTCAGGAATCTGTGATTAGTTTTGGAGATAAATTTCAATGTTAAAAAAACAAGTATTGATGGCTTCTGCGGTGGCCCTTTCGTTGACAGGGGAAATGGCGATCGCCGACTCAACCACGAAAGCGACCAACTTCACGGTTTCCCCAGCACCAGTCCTCGTGAGCCAAGGGGAAGATCGAGAAGCAGATCTCATTGACAAGCTCGACCTCAGTGCCGCTCAAAAACAACAAATTCAAGGAATTCGCGCCAATTACCGTAGCCAAATGGGGGCAAAACGGGCGGCAGTTCAACAGGCAAAAAATACGATGCGGATATTAATGCGTAATAGCACCACCACCCGCAACCAATTAGAAACTCAACATCGCACCATTACAAACCTGCGCCAGGATTTAGCAGATCTCCATTTTCAGCAGATGTTGGACATTCGCGCCGTGCTCACCCCCGCCCAACGGGCAGAATTAGCCCAGCATATGGCCCAAAAACACCAGGGCGATCGCTTCCAGCGGTGGCGGAGTTGGTTTGGTTGGCGGCAGTGATCAAGATTTCTGGACAGAGCCTTGCACTTTGCGCCAAATTTCCCCGAACCACAGCACAAAAGATGTTCCCCCGATGATCCATAGCCAATCGCGACAGCTTATAGGAACAGTACGAAAGGCACTGCTGCCCCACTGCACCATCGCCACTTGACCGATAAAAATAGTGGCAATGATGGCACTAAAAGCCGGATTTTTCGAGAGCCCTGTAAAGGCAGAGATTGAAAGTCCAAAACAGCGGGCATTAAATAGATTCCACAGTTGCAGAAAGACGAAAATCGCAAAAAAGATGGAAAGCTCATAGGTATTGATGGTGCCATCGCGCATTTCATATTCCAAAATGCCCACCATCAGCACCAAGAATCCACACCCCAAAAAGGCAATTTGTTTAGCCATGGGCCCGGTGATGATAAACGCATCGGCTTGACGGGGCGATCGCTCCAGGACTTCTGGATTGGGCGGTTCCGTGGCCAAGGCCAGGGCAGCAAAGGTATCCATAATTAAATTGACCCACAGCATTTGGGTCACCGTTAGGGGGAGCTCGATGCCAATAAATGGCCCCAAAAGGGCTGTCCCCAGGGCCACCACGTTAATGGTGAGCTGAAAGAGAAGAAATTTTTGGATATTTTCGTAGAGCGATCGCCCCCAGAGTACCGCATTGACAATGCTGCTAAAAGAATCATCCAAAAGAATAATGTCACTGGCTTCCTTGGCGATCGCCGTACCACTCCCCATAGCCAGACCGACCTGGGCCTGTTTGAGGGCCGCCGCATCATTCGTCCCATCCCCTGTTACACCGACTACTTCTCCCGTTTGTTGGAGCAACTTCACCAAGCGTAATTTATCTAAGGGACAAGCACGGGAGAGAATTTTCAAGGACTTTACGGCTTCCCGTGCGGTGTCATCATCCATAGCGGCAAACTGCGACCCCGTCAGATGTAAGCGTTCAAAATTGACATCTTCTGTGTGGTGCCAGAGACCAATTTGTCGGCCAATTTCCCGAGCCGTTTGGGGACTATCTCCGGTGACAATTTTGACCTGAATACCGGCACGGAGACAGGCTTTAACGGCGGCGGGGACATCGTCCCGCAGGGGATCAATAATCGCAAAAAAACCAAGCCATACCAGGTGCCGTTCGATTTCTGTGATTTTAAAATGCTTGAGATTTCCCAGGGGACGGTAGGCAAAACCCAGGGTACGCATCCCCCGGCTTTGATAGTCTTGGAGCGTTTTGATAATATTGGCTCGTTCGGTGAGGGGCACAACCCCGCCAGCCCCCAATTGATAATCGCAGCGCTTGAGCACGACTTCTGGAGCGCCTTTAACGTATAGAACTTCCTCTTGCAAAATTGGCGATTTGCCGAGGCTTGTCATGTACTTTTTTTCGGCAGAAAATGCTCCCTGGGAACTGAGGTCGAAATTGTAACGGTAGTCGAGATAATCGAGGTTTTGCCGATCGAGCCAAAGTAAAAGGGCTCCTTCTGTGGCATTACCAATGACCGTGGGTAATGCTTGGGTGGCGTACTCTAGGTCCGCGGTACTGTTGGCGGCGATCGCCTCAGCGAGCACCTGGCGGATGTGGGCCGCTTGCTCTGGTTCAGCATCCACCAGCCCAGGGATACAGGTTTCATGGACGTGCATTTGATTACAGGTCAATGTCCCGGTTTTATCGGAGCAGATCACGGTGGTTGCGCCAATGGTCTCACAGGCATGCATCCGCCGCACCAGATTATTCTCTGCGGTCATGCGCCGCATACTGTAGGCCAAAGATAGGGTGACACTCATGGCCAATCCTTCCGGCACGGCCACGACGATAATTGTCACGGCCACCATAAAGTAATTAAGGAGGGCCAGCCCCACCTCTAGGGGAAGCCATTCTCCCACCGTGGGGGAGATCCAATGGGTGGCAACACCATAGCCGAGGCTGCTTCCTAACCAGAGGCTACCCCCAAGCAACATTAAGAGGGTATTTTTCAGGGCCGCAGGAATCGGAACATCTAAAACTTTGGGTAAGGTTCCCAGGCGTTCGAGTAGTTCTTGGCCATCTTCGAGTACCGGTAGCCATACGGGGGCTGACATTACGGCGATCGCCCCCAGTAAACAGGCCATCACATATCCTTGGGAGCCTGTCAGCATCAGTTCTTGGGTAAGGAGACCCCGGATGAGCAGGGCAATAAACGTCAAGAGGGCGACGGTTAAACCCACTACCCCAATCGCTTTACTCAGGGTTTCGAGTTGTTGATTGAGGGGGGTATTGGGATCATCTTCCACGGTGGCCACGGCTTGGGCTAACTTGCCAATTTCAGTGCGATCGCCGACGGCAATAACCTCACAAAAACCATGGCCCTGGGTGACGATGGTGCTGCGATAAACACAATTAAACGGGTAAGCAGACTGCTCGGCCTCTACTTGGAAAGGATCTGCTTGGGCTGATTTGTTAACGGGTTCTGATTCCCCCGTGAGCTTTGCTTGATCAATATGGAGGGAAACACTTTCAAGAATTTTGGCATCGGCGGGAACTTCATGGCCCTGTTCGATGTAAATAATGTCGCCTACCACCAAATCCTGGCGCGGTAGACTGTGATACTGGGCCTCGCGAATCACCTTAACCATAACTTGGTCGTAAACGTGGTTGAGGAGGGCAAATTCTTGGTTGGCTTTGAATTCATTAAAAAAAGCAACCACAGTGGCTAACAAGATCGCGACAATAATCCCCAGGCCTTCGGCATATTCCCCCCGCAGCACGCCCACCGCGAGGGCCACGGCTGCTGCAATCATCAGAATGCGGATGACCGGATCCGCGAACTTTTCTAAAAAGAGTTGCCACCAGGGACGCCGTTGGGGCGGAGTTAAAACATTTGCGCCATATTCGGTACGATTCGCCTGAACTTGTTCGGCCGTCAACCCTGCATAGGGCAGATGGCGATCGCCTGGAGATGCAATAGTCATAGGTAGTAATGCTAGGAAAAGGCTGACCCTTACGGTAGTGGTCGCTACTTCTATCCCTATGGTAGGTTTCACCTTTTGGCCGGTGGGGCGGAACGTTAGAAAAATTTAGTCTCTGGTCGACTGCGCTGAGCCCTTTGTCCCCAGGAAATCATCCAGGCTCATCGAGGCGATCGCCAAAGGAAAAGATCACCGAAAAAAATGCTGTGCTTGATCACTAGGCGACGATGCCTTCACTAAACACCCGCCCAATCACTTCCTCAACGGGAGGATCGTTAACGCTGAGATCGGCCACGGGTAAATTTTCTAAAATTTTGGCGATACTCTGGGTCAAGTTTTCCCGCTTCACCAAAAAACGTACCGCTTGACCGTCGATGTGTTCCACCTCCCCAAAAAAGCTCAGGGCTTCGCGGGAATAGGTTTCCGTTAATTCGACCCGCACTTCTCGATAGGGGGCAAAGCGATCAAGCAACCGTTCCAAATTGCCATCGTAAATTAGTTTGCCCTGGTAAATGAGTAGCACCCGCTCACAGAGAGCCGTAATATCTGCCATGTAGTGGCTGGTTAAGAGAATTGTCGCCCCATAGCGCTGGTTATATTCCCGCAAAAAGTCCCGCACGGCCACCTGGGCATTCACATCTAAACCGAGGGTCGGCTCATCCAAAAAGAGCACCTGGGGATGGTGCAATAGGGCAGCAAGAAGTTCCGCCTTCATTCGTTCTCCTAGGGAGAGTTTGCGCATAGGTTGGGTCAATTTCCTCTCCAGGGAGAGCATTGCGCTGAGTTCCGCCAAGCGTTCCTCGAAAACAGGTTCGGGAATGTCGTAGACGGCGGCATTAATGCGGAGGGAGTCGAGGGCAGGCAAATCCCAAAGGAGTTGTTGTTTTTGCCCCATGACCAGGCTGATTTGCTTAAGAAATGTCCGTTGTCGCTGAAAGGGAATCGCCCCCGCCACACGCACTACCCCCATGGAAGGATAGATCAGCCCCGTGAGCATTTTGAGAGTGGTGGTTTTTCCGGCCCCATTTGGCCCCAGAAAACCGACGATTTCACCGGGTTCGATGGTGAATGAGATCTCTTCAACAGCTTTAATTTGTCGGTATTGCCGCTGGAAAAAATGTTTGAGGGTTCCCTTAAAACCGGGTTGCTTGAGGGCGACGGGATAGATTTTGCTCAGGGAATCGACTTCAATAATTGGCATGGTCAGGGAACGGGCCTTGGCAGCACTCAAGATAGACCTAGATCATATCAGGGGCGATCGCCTCTGGTGTGGGCGATTTTGGTTCCATGATTGTGGCTTTGTAGGGAATGACGCCTGTTTCTACGCTATTGAGACAGCGAGCGGCACCGAGGGATAAATCCAGGCTCCGGGGCGGAATATAGGGGCCACGGTCATTGAGGCGGATAATCACGCTCTGGTCGTTGTTGAGGTTAGTGACCTTGAGGTAGGTATTCAGGGGCATCGAAGGGTGGGCGGCCGTGAGGGCATATTGGTCGTAGGTTTCCCCGTTGGCTGTGAGGCGACCATGAAAGTAGGGGCCATACCAGGAGGCAAGTCCTTCGAGGGATTGACCGGTTTCTTCAAGTTGGTACATTTGCTGCTGGGCGGTGACCATATCCAACGCCGGGACACCGAGGGCTAAACGGAGATTATTGGCCCATTGGATTGCGAGGATCTCGTGGTTGAGAACGTCCTCATGGGTAATCGTTTCATCAACAACCAAAAGAATATCGTCACCGAACGCGATCGCCGGTTTGTCTTGGTTCAATGTCGGGGCGATCGCCGTGGGTTGAAATTCCGCCGCCACCATCAGTTGTTCAAGGCGTTGGGCCAGTCGTTCCGCCTGCGCTTGGGAGCGAATGGTGGCGACGGGCTTATTTTGGAGCCAGAGTTGATGGCTCTGGGGGTTGGCAGCAGGGCGGTCTGGGTTGTAGCTGACGAGCAGTGCCTCAGAATCAGCATCAGGGCTTGCTCCAGGCGTAGGCACCACCGCAATCAGAGGGGTAGCCAGCGGCGTTTCTAACTGGAGTAGAAAATCGAGGCCGAGGCTCTGGGTAAATCGCTGAAATAGGTTAAAGGCCCACCATTTAGAAACCTGGGGGGTGGGTTGCGCAGAGTTCGTATTGGCCACGAGTTGTGCTGCTGGGGCATTGTCTAGGGTGGTCGCTAAACGGCACAGGGGATTTTCGGCGAGGGTTTCCCGTTGGGCCTTGAGGCTTACTGTTTTGACTTGGTCGGGAGCGGTGGCGATCGCCTTACTTTGAAATGGAGAGAGATTAACGGCTGCTGCGCCGAGACCCATCACTAGGGAGGCTCCCAAGGTCGATAATAATCCTGTGAATTTCGGTAAATGCATACAGAATAAAAGAAAAACTAAAAATCACGGACGGCACCCGTCGTTCAGGCGAGATGATCTGAAAACTGGGTTTTAGGTGCTGCGTCTCATTGCAGGTCTAGTCAGATAAATTGCTCTATGTTTTATAGCCCATGAATTTCCTGAAAAAGTTGGCCTTGATCGACAATTCCGGCCTAAGTTGACAGGAAATCCCCCCTGCTGTCAGTCCAAAAATTCCGCCAGGCGCTTACTATGACCACCTTTAGGCACCGCTGGGAAAATCTCTGATTAACACGACATTATGATTTCTTATTTAATGCCTTTACTAATGTGAAAAAACATCATTGATAACGAAAGCTAATTTAAAATCCCGTTATTTTGTTCGTTACGCTACAAAACTCCCAGGCAGTAAGTGAAATTCATGAACCACCTTAGTGTGCATCAACAGCAGTTTTTAACTCAATTGGCCACTGGCCTCCGCCCTGGTCAAGATGCTTTGGCCCAATGGCAGTCTGGACAAATGGCGATCGCCGCCGTTCCCGGTTCCGGAAAATCCCATGCCCTGGCCGTTGCCGCCGTCCTCACCCTTGCCCGGCAGTCCTTGCACCATGGCCAGCAGTTAGTCATTGTGACCTTTACGCGAGCCGCTGCCGAGGGCATTAAACAAAAAATCCTGACCCACCTCAAGGCCGCCCAATTGCCTGTTGTGGGTTTTTCGGTACAGACGATCCATGGTTTAGCGTTGCAAATTGCCAGTCGGCACCCGGAGGTTTCGGGCGTTGATCTAGACAGTCTTTCTCTCCAGGATATTCCTGCCAATCATCCCATTCTTCGCACTGCTGTTGAGCAGTGGATTCAAACCCATGGGGAGCTATACGAACGTCTTTGCCAGGGGGCACGCTCTGATCAAGAAAAAACAGAACAATTACGCCGCCGCTTTGCCCTCAGCACAGAAATTTTGCCCCACCTCGCCCATACGGTGATCCACGAAAGCAAAAGTTCTAATCTCTCGCCCCAGGCCGTGGCCCAACTGGGAGAAACCCTGGACGATCCCTATCAATCCTTGGCGATCGCCGCTGGCATTTATCAGAATTACCAACAACGGCTTCAGCAAAACAATGTCCTGGATTACGATGATTTGGTGTTGGGAGCCATTCGCGTTCTGCAACAACCGGAGTTACAGCAATATTGGCAGGGACAAATTTACGGGATTTTTGAAGATGAGGCCCAGGATTCTAGTCCCCTCCAAGAGCAACTGATCCGCCTCCTGGCCACGGCCCCCCAGTCTGGGGAATGTAACCTCGTGCGGGTGGGCGATCCAAATCAGGCGATCAACTCCACCTTTACCCCCGCTGACCCGTTTTATTTCAATCGCTTTTGTCAGGCCGTGAACTGCGCCGAAATTCACTATGCGGGTCGATCTAGTCTGCCGATTATTACCGCAGCAAATCAAATGCTCCACTGGGCCAGCCATACCCTTTCGCCGCCGGATCGGTTTGCGTTTCGCTGGCAGGAAATTTTTCCGGTGCCTCACCATGACCCCCAAAGAAATGCCAATCCTGATCCTGTTGGAGCAGGAGTAGAACTCCATTACCCAAAGGATATTTACGCGACGGTGCAACAACTTGGCGATCGCCTCGAAACTTTATTAACCGCAAACCCAGACCATAGTGCAGCAATTCTCGTGCGCAAACAACGCCAGGCCAAATTTGTCATTGAGCAATTAAGGGAGCGATTTCAGCCAACCACGATTCGCCTTTATGACGCCCGCAGTGGTAATGATGCCAATCATCTGGTGCTAGAGCTTTATCAAATTCTGCGGTTTCTGGAACGGCCCCACTCCCCCGACTGCCTCAAGGGTGCCCTGGATGTTTTAGGCGATCGCCAAAAAATCCCCACCCAAGATCTCGCTCGTCTAGCCACCTATCCAGAACAATTCCTCTACCCAGGCCCCCTCGATCAGGCCCTCTCCTCTGGCCCTGCCCAGGCTGCCCAAACCCTCTGTGTTCAATTGCTCCAGGCCCGTTGGCAACTGCCCCATTACCAACTACTACCTTTTTTGGCGATGACCCTGGACTATAGCGATGTCGAACTCGCCACAGTGCAAAAACTCGCCGAACGCATCGCCCAACAAACCCAGGGTCAAAAAAATCTCCGCCAGACCCTCGACGTTTTAGAGATGCTCCTCCGGGATGGTTTTGAAGGCATTGAACTCGACACAGACGCCCGCTACACTCGCCCGCAGCAAATTACGGTGATCACGATGCACAAAGCGAAGGGCTTAGATTGGGACTATGTGTTTATTCCCTTTTTGCACAACTCCGAAATTCCCGGCACGAGTTGGGTACCCAGCGGGGCGCAATTCCTCGGTGATTACAATCTTGCAGAAGTCGCCCGGGCCCAAATTCGCCATTTTGTCCATGGCCAAGACCAGGGGCGATCGCCAACGGCACCAGCCACCATTGCCAGCCTTTGGCAAGAAGCCCAACAGCTTAAAACCGAAGAAGAATACCGACTCCTCTACGTGGCCATGACCCGCGCCAAACGACTCCTGTGGCTTTCTGCGGCCAAACAAGCCCCCTTTTCTTGGAGCACCTTTAAACCCCACCAGAGTTCATTGCAGTCCCAGGAACCTTGTCCGATTTTTGCCGTTTTACAAGGAAAAATTTAAGGGTAAAACGCCAACTGAGGTAAGCCCGCCGTTTCTTCCCAGCCCAGCATGAGATTCATACATTGAACCGCTTGGCCCGACTGCCCCTTCAGGAGATTATCAATGGCGGACATTACAATCACGCGGCCCGTGCGGTGGTCTACCTCAACGCCTAAATAGCAGAGATTTGTGCCACAGGCCCACTTCGTCTGGGGATAGACACCGTTGGGTAAAACCTCAACACAGGGAGCCGCCCGGTAAAAAGCACTATAAATTGTCAATAAATCATCGCGCACCAAACCAGGATCCCGGAGAGTCGCATAGACCGTTGCCAGAATGCCCCTGGGCATCGGGATGAGGTGGGGAGTAAATTGAACGCGAATATCTTGACTGGCAAGCTTGCTACAAATTTGTTCAATTTCTGGGGTGTGGCGGTGGGAAGCGACACCATAGGCTCCCAGGGAAGCATCGGCTTCGGCTAAAAGTAAATTAATTTTTCCTTGGCGGCCCCCTCCAGAGGTGCCGGATTTGGCATCAATAATCGCAGTTTCTGGCTGAATCAAGCCCTGTTTGAAGAGGGGGGCTAGGGCCAAAAGGCTGGCAGTCACATAACAGCCAGGGCAGCCCACCAGTTGGGCGCGGCGAATGTCGTCCCGGTAGAGTTCTGGCAGACCATAAACGGCGATCGCATTAGTGTCTTGGTCGGTGCGTTCTGTCTTATACCAAGCTTGATAGGTGTCGAGATCCTTGAAGCGATAGTCCGCCGAAAGGTCAAGGACTTTACAACCCCGTTCGAGCAGTTGGGGCGCCAGGTTACAGGCCAAACCATTGGGCAGACCGAGAAAAACCACCTGGCAACGACTGGCAATCACATCGAGATCAATGGGCTCGACGATCATTTTGATGCGGTGGCCAACGTGGGGATAAAGTTCTGCGTAGGGTTTTCCGGCACTGCTATTACCACCCAGATAGGTCAGCTCCACTTGGGGATGATCACTCAGCAGACGGACGAGTTGCATCCCACCATAGCCCGACGCGCCGACAATCCCGACCGAAACCTTTTCCGAACTGCTCATAAACTCTGCTACTACCTGAACATTGCCTAGGGGCGATCGCCCTTGTTGGCTGCAATTGTACAGGGAAAAGCAAAGGACAACCGATTTAATTTTGAGCCATCACCACAGCCTAGAAAAACCGCTGCCAGCCGGAGGTCAATGCGCCGATCAATCCACCCCTAAACCAAGCGACACAGTTGATCTTGGTGGAGTACAACTTCCCCCTGGGACGGGAGCCAAGCCACCCAGGATTGTTCCCCATGGGGGCATAGCAAAAGCGCATATTCTTCTTCATCAATTGCTTCAGGGGCTTGGGCTAACTTGACCCAATCACTATTCGCTTGGGCCGGCGCAAAAGTCGTGTCAAAGGGGTGCTCTGTTGTGTTGAGGCAGTAGCGAATGCTAGACAAATCAAGGGAAGGGGTGCGTTGCATACAGGATTTTCTCCGAGACGAGCATTTGAAATACAGAGAGTTGATGATAAGTCACCTTAATCACTGCAATCTTTGTATTTAATGATACAGAAAATATTTCAAAAATCAGAGTCTGCCATAGAAGTTTACGGAGTGTTGCCTGGGAATAATCACCCCAAGATTTATTGATTTGCCCTCACAATTAGGTGCAAACGAACGTTGTTTACCCCAGAAGCAATGGTCAGCATTGTGGGCATCGATCAGTTTTTATAGACCTCTGCAAGACCTTGTCCCGGAAATTCCCCCTTGAAGAGAGGGGGGGGTTAGATGTTAGGATGAAATTGGATAGGGATAATTAAATTTTTTAAAATTTTAGTTTTCTACACAGAGTAATAACCCCTTAAGCCCAGGCAAAATGCTTTTAGAGCAATGCTTTGAGGAATCCCCCTTAAGTGGACTGATCTATTTTAGATTTTGTTTTATTCGAGAAAATACGGCCTAGTTTTGGCATTTATTTTCATTGAGTATGTGTGTAGAAAGCGAAGAATGGGAATATTAAAGCTGTAAAGAAAAGCGAGTAATAGTCTCAGGTTGATCCCCTTGGGGCAAACCTGGGCACCTAACGTGATTTCCAGTTGTAATTTCGGATTATGGGGAACAAAAAAGCAACTCTACCTGTGGCATAAAGAGTGACCACCGGGAAAATTGGTGCTTCGGAATGCAACTTTTAGCTGCAGTTGATTGTCTCTGTCCAGCACAGAGAGACACCATCTAGTTCAGATATGTGGGGGAACATCATAATTATGCCAGTGCAAATTTATTTCTTGATCTTTGTTTATCTATTCACGATCCTGTGGGAGAAAATCAAATATCAAGATCCTCATTAGGCAGTTGCAGCGGTAGGGTGAAGGTTAGCCAGGCGCCTCGATATTTGGGGTGATTACGGGCGGTAATCGTGCCGCCATGGGCAGTAATAATTTGCTGCACGATAGCTAGGCCCAGCCCACTCCCCTGGCGCAAATCGGCATTATCTCCTGGTCTTGTTCTCGCTTGGTCGCCTCGGTACAGGCGCTCGAACACGAATGGCAGGTCTTCTGGATCGAAGCCAACGCCTTGATCAATGACTTCTATGGTCACGAAGTCTGAATCAGCTTCGGGGGGGGAGAGAGTAACAAAAATGGCTTCCCCAACGGGATTGTATTTGATGCTGTTGTCAAAGAGATTAAGAAAAACTTGGGTGAGGCGATCGCCATCGGCGGTCATTTTTAATGTGTCCGGCCCCTGATATTGCCGCGTGACCTGTTTTTGTTGGGCGAGGGGGGCCAGGGTTTCCCAAGCGTTGTTGATCAACTGCACCAGATCAAAAGTTTGGTAGCTCAAAACCTGGTGGGGGTGGGACTCTAATCGACTTAGTTCTAGCCAGTCCTGGACAAGGTAAAACAGACGATTAATTTCTTTGAGGATTTGACCAGCCCATTTCAGTTCCAAACCCGTTAGTCGCTGTTCTAGGGTTTCTGCGAGGAGCCGCATCGCCGTGAGGGGCGTCCGGAGCTCGTGGGTGAGATCGGATAATAATTTTTCTTGGGAACGCTTCAGCATATGAATCGGCTCTTGGTTCTCCAAAAAGACCGCCACATCGCCACGACTTAGAGGAATGGTGCTTCCCCGCAAGTGAATCGGTTGGTTGGGGCCGTCGGCACGGGTTTGGGCATCATGGCTCGGAAAAAATTCCCATTCTTTGCTTTGGGCGGTACGGGCGCTGCGGGTGGCTTCGATGAGCTGGTCTAGTTCGTAGGAGCGCACCAATTCCAATAGGAGACGAATTTGCCCCGGCTGCCAACGATTGAGACAGAGGAGCTGCCGGGCCTTGGGGTTACATAAAATGAGTTGATTATCTACATCAACCCGCAGATAACCGAAGGGTGCATTTTCGATGACCCGGTACCATTGGTTTAGTTCTGCCTGGAGTTCTTGTTTTTCTTCATAGAGGCTTTTTAGCTCCCGGCGGAGGGAGGACAGGGGCGCAAAAAGAAGCTCATCGCTGGGATGTTCACCGTAGGAGTAAAGCATTTGCCGGACTTGTTGTTTTTGGCGCTGTTGCCAGGTGAAACAAATAATGCCTGCTGTGCCACAGCCAATGATGATCGGAATCCAAATCATGCTTTGATACGGGTGCTTTTGGCGATCGCCGTTACTTGCTAGGGGTTACTCAGGGTGATGGCGTGGAGAATAGGGCAGGACTTTCCCATTGGTGGTATTACTATTTAGAAACCACCGTGCCGTTCCTCGCCTGACAACATGGATCTTACCCTGTTCCTCCAGCAACTTCTCAATGGTCTTTCCATTGGTAGTGTCTACGCGATTTTTGCCCTGGGTTATACCCTCGTTTTTTCGATTCTTGGCATTATTAATTTTGCCCACGGGGCGATTTTTACCCTAGGCGCTTACTTTACCTATCTTTTTGTTGGGGGACAATTTGGGTTCAATGGGTTCTTAGCCCAGGTGAAATTACCCTTTGCCCTGCCCTTTGGTTTCGCTTTACTGATCGGGTGTGGCCTCGCGGGCTGTGTTTCGGTGTTATTGGAATGGCTCGCTTTTCGCCCCTTGCGCCAACGGGGCGCCGATCCCCTCCTGAGTTTGGTGTCTAGCTTGGGGGCCGCAGTGGTTATTGTCAACGGGATTCAGCTGTTGGCGGGCGCAGAAATCTATACGTTTCCGGCGGATATTTATGGTGGTTTACCGGAGTCGATTAACTTCGGCTCCCCAGAGCAACCTATTTTGATCCGGACGGTACAACTAATTATTTTGGCGGTGTCTGCACTGGTTGTGACTTTGCTGACCTACGGCATGACCCGGACGAAATTTGGAAAAGCGATCCAAGCGGTGGCAGAGGATAGTACGACTGCCAGCCTGTTGGGAATTAATACAGAACAGGTGGTGCGGGTGACGTTTTTTGTGAGTGGCGCTTTGGCGGGGTTAGCCGGAACGTTGGTGGGGTCTAGTGTGAGCATTGCGGGGCCTTATTTTGGCATTAGCTATGGCCTGAAGGGATTGGGGGTAATCGTCTTGGGGGGCCTAGGGAATATTCCGGGGGCGGTGCTGGGCGGTTTAATTATCGGCATGGCAGAAGCGTTTATTCCAGCGGATTTTTCGGGGTATCGGGAGGCGATCGCCTTTGCGTTACTGTTTGGGATGTTGCTGCTCCGACCCCAGGGTCTATTGGGCCAAAAAACTATTCAAAAGGTGTGAGATGGCGACATTTTTGAGTACCTACGGCTATTTAATTGTCTCGACTCTCCTGGGGGCGCTGTTGGGGATCTCGGTTTACTTGCCGTTGATGGCGGGACAGCTTTCTCTGGCGACACCAGGTTTCTATGCCCTGGGGGGTTACATTGCGGCGATTCTCTCGACCCAGGCGATCGCCTTTACGGGGACGACTTTTCCACTCCCTTGGCTCCTGGGGGAAATGGCCCTGGCGGGGTTGGCTTCTGGGATTGTTGCCCTGATTATTGGGGTGCCTGTGCTGCGGTTACGGGGAATTTATTTGGCGATCGCCACCATTGCCCTCGTCGAAATTGTCCGGGTATTGTCGTTAAATTTGCCCATCACCGGAGGGGCCGTGGGAATTTTTGGCATTCCCCAACCCTTTCGCAGTCCCCTGGGTTATCTGTGGTTGGTAGGGCCGTTGCTAATTATTGTGGGCATTTTGGTGTGGCGCCTGGAAAATACCAAGGTGGGCCGCGCCTTTAACGCCATCCGTGAGGATGAACTCGCCGCCAGTGCCATGGGCATTAACCCTACTCAATATAAGGTTTTGGCGTTTGTGTTGGGGGCAATTTTAGCGGGGATTGTCGGGGCGATCGCCGCTCATTTTCTCAACACCTGGAATGCGCGCCAGGGCACCTTCGATGCCAGCATTACCTACCTTGCCTTTGTGTTGGTCGGGGGGAGCCGTACCTTCTTGGGGCCGATCCTGGGGGGCATTGTCCTTACGGCGCTCCCGGAAGTATTGCGGGGTCTAGGGGATGCCCGGTTAATCTTCTTCGGTTTGCTGTTGCTGCTGGGCACGATTTTTTATCCCCAGGGTTTCGTCACCCCAGAACTGCTACGCCGTTGTTTACCCGCTGCCCTGAAGCCTAAAATCTAGTTTTTGTCGTGAAATCTCCACTTTTTCCCCTCATTTGACCAATTTATCTTGAAATAATGGAAACACTCACCCTCACCCGCCCCGATGACTGGCACTTGCACCTCCGGGATGGGGAAGCCCTCAAAGCCGTTTTACCCGATACAGTGCGCCAATTTGCCCGGGCTATCGTTATGCCCAACCTCAAACCCCCCGTGCGTACCGTTGCCGATGCCGCCGCCTACCGCGATCGCATTTTGGCTGCCATTCCTACAGGGCAAACCTTTGAACCGTTGATGACTCTTTACCTGACGGACAATACCAGTCCCGCCGAAATTCAGGCCGCGAAAGCATCAGGATTTGTCAAAGCAGTGAAATATTATCCCGCTGGGGCAACGACCAATTCAGACTTTGGCGTGACGGATATTCGCAAATGTGATGCGGTATTTGAGGCGATGCAAGCGGTTGACTTGCCCCTGCTGCTCCATGGAGAGGTAACGGATCATCGGGTAGATGTATTCGACCGGGAAAAAGTTTTTATCGAAACCTACCTCCGTCCCCTCAAGGAACGCTTTCCGCAGCTACGGATCGTTTTAGAGCACATCACCACCAAAGATGCAGTAGACTTCGTCCTTTCCAGCGATGAAAAAGTGGCGGCGACGATTACCCCCCAGCATTTGCTGTTTAATCGCAACAGTATTTTCCAGGGCGGCATTCGCCCCCATTTCTACTGTTTACCGATCTTGAAACGCGAGACTCACCGGGAAGCCCTTCTGGCAGCGGCGACCTCTGGCAATCCCAAATTTTTTCTCGGCACCGATAGTGCGCCCCATGGCCGCGATCGCAAAGAAAGTGACTGCGGTTGTGCGGGGTGTTATTCGGCGCTCCATGCCCTAGAGCTATACGCCACGGTGTTTGAAGCAGCGGAGGCCTTGGATCAGCTCGAGGGTTTTGCCAGTTTCTATGGGCCAGATTTCTACCAACTGCCCCGCAACAGCGAAAAAATTACTTTAACGAAAACCCCCTGGCAGATTCCCGCTGAGTTGCCTTTTCCGGAGTCGAGTTTGGTGCCCCTCTGGGCCGGCCAGGAATTAATCTGGAAATTTACCCCTTAGGGATTTTCGTACCAACTGGCACGCCAAGCGGCCTCTGCTTCGGCGATCGCCAAATCCTGTTTCGCCTTTTGGTAATACTTTTGCAAATTGCGGAGCTTATCCACCTGTTCCCGGAGTCGACGCCGCTGGGCCGAAACCCCTGGTTCCGTAAACTCAACTTCTGAAACTTTGAGGTGCACAGCCGTTAGGTGGGTACGGTGCTTCCGCTTTTTCTTTTTCTTACCCAGTTCAGCTTCGATGACGACGTTTACCAGGTGGCTCGGCATCTGGCCGCCATGCTGTTGATTGTCGGCTTGAATCGCCATATCGAGGACAGTGGTTGGAATATTTTCCGGGAGAATTTTGGCGTCTTGGAGCTGGTGATTGACCGATTGGGATGTTTGGTTGAGGGTACGCCGGATGCGTTTTTCAATGGTTTTGCACCATTCCAGCCAATAGTCTGGGCTATTTTCGTCGGTGGAAACTTCTACCGGAGGCCCCTGCATCATTTCGGCTAAACTGTCGGCGATGCGCTCTGCCAACTGGGACAATTCTCGCCGCTTTTCCTTGTCCTCGAGTTGGGGGGACAGTTGATCCGCTTGATCTGTTTTTTCTTCTAGCTGATTATCGGTGGCGATCGCCTGATCAAGACTTTCAAACACTTCAAACAATTCTTGATCGAGATCCTCGCTATTTTCCATGTCCCCAGCATCAACGAAAAATTCGGCCATCACTTCTGACTCTGCCTCGCTCGGCTGATCCTCTGGATCTGTTAGGAGAGTTTGTAAGCGGGTCTGGAGGTCGATTCCCTGTTGGCGTAGTTCCTGTTGCAGGGCTTGCCGTTGACTATGGGAAAGTTGCAAAAATTTTTGGGGGTAAATCTGGGTACAGAGTTGGTAACTGGCTAGAACCAATTGACGTTTGAGGCTATCTCCGAGGCAATTGAGGTACTCGCCATAGGCGCTGGTCAGGGCTTCACGCACCCCCACCACCCGCTCACTAATGGTGGCTAAATCTCGACGAACCTGTTCAATTGCTTTGACCATTCACTTCCTAAATCTTAATGGTGTACGGGTGTCCGCTGGGACTTGTTCACGATATGACGATTGCAAAAATTCAAACCTTGGGATGTCTCATTGTCTGGGATGGTCAGCGAAAAGGAAAGGGAGGATGCCGCACCCCCCAAGGGGCGATCGCCCCACCTGATACATCAATTTCTGCTGGGGAAAGTCAAGACCACAGATGTTGCCTAGCCGTCCCCCTTTTTCCTAAGCTTAGACAATCAGCCCCCAAAGCTGACCCCAATTTTTTTAGAAAATTCTTTACCAAACCATTTATCAACGCAATTTCCTATGTCCCACTCTACCGATGCCCATACCCTTGCCCGCTGGATGGCAGGGGAGTTTTCTAACGAAGCCCAAGCCCTTGCTAATCCACCTCTCTGGGCTCACATCAAAGTTTGTATGCGCCCCCTGCCCAATCAATTCTTTGATGGCTATGGCCTCTACCTCGAACAGGCCTACAGCTCCGATACCTCTGCCCCCTACCGTTTGCGCCTCTTCCACATCAAACCCGTCGATGACCACATGGAACTGGTGCATTACAAACCCAAAGACGATGCTAAAACCAAATACATGGGGGCCGCCCGCAACCCTGCCATGATGCAGCACTTTGACATGGCTGATCTAGACCCGATGCCCGGTTGCGACATGATTGTCACCTGGAGTGGGACGAGCTTCAAAGGTACTGTTCAAGCCGGAAAAGGCTGCCGGGTTGTGCGTTATAACAAAGAAAGCTACCTCGACAACAGCTTTGAAATCACCGATAACGCGTTGATTAGTATTGATCGCGGTCGTGATCCTGTCACCGATGAAATCCTCTGGGGTTCTCTGGCAGGGGCGTTCGAGTTTGAAAAGATCAACAATTTCTCCGGGGAAGTTCAACCCCATTAACCCCTAAAATAAAATTCATCACAATTAGGAGAGAAGCAAAAATTATGGCGGCTAAACTGAAGAAAGGAAGCCTTGTGCGGGTGATTAAAGAACAATTCACCAATAGCCTCGAAGCAAAAGCGAGTGATTCCCGTTTACCCGCCTACTTTTTCGGGAGCCAAGGCGAAATCCTCGATCTCGACGATGAATATGCCTTCGTGCGTTTTTATACCCCAACCCCCAGTGTTTGGCTCCGTCTCGATCAACTCGAAGCTGTCTAAATTTGGAATAATCCCATGTGTGCGATCGCCGTCCCTTCCATTTCCTGTAAAGCGCCCCAAGTGACGGTGATCGGTGCCGGGAAAGTTGGTAGTACCCTGGCCCAAAGGGTTATCGAAAAAAATCTCGCTGATGTGGTTTTGCTCGACATCGTTGAAGGTCTGCCCCAGGGCATCGCCCTTGATTTATACGAAGCCCAGGGTTTAGAAGGCCACCACAAAACAATTCTCGGCACCAATGATTATGCGGATACGACGGGTTCCGACATCGTGGTGATTACCGCTGGGCTGGCCCGCAAACCTGGCATGAGTCGAGAAGATCTGCTCCATTACAATGCCAAGATCGTCGTCCATGCTGCGAGAGAAGCCATGGAACGTAGCCCCCAAGCCATTTTTATCGTGGTGACGAACCCGATGGATGTGATGACCTACCTGACTTGGAAGGCGACGGGTTTACCAGTAAACCATGTGCTGGGCATGGGGGGCGTTTTAGATTCTTCCCGTCTGCGCACCTTTATTGCGATGGAACTGGGGGTTAGTACCGGAGATGTTTCAACCCTCGTCCTTGGCGGCCATGGAGATTTGATGGTGCCGCTGCCCCATTACTGTACGGTCAGTGGTATCCCGATTACTGAGCTGATGGATGCCGCTAAAATTCAAGGATTGATCGAACGCACGCGCAATGGTGGTGCAGAAATTGTGTCCCTCCTCAAAACAGGCAGTGCTTTCTACGCCCCTGCGTCATCTGTTTGTCACATGATTGAGTCCCTCATTCAGGATCAATCCCGCCTGTTGCCCGCCTCGGTGTATCTGCAAGGTCAGTATGGTTTGACGGATTTATTTTTGGGTGTGCCCTGTCGGTTGGGCTGTCGTGGTGTGGAAGCGATTGTTGACATCCCCTTGACGGATGTAGAACTGGCACAATTGCATCGCTCTGCGGCCTCGGTACGGGATAGCCTCGATAAAGCCCTCTCTAAACTGAGTCTTTGACAGATCGATCCATGACAGTGTCGGTGGAATATTGGCTAATTTCCCTGGAGCAACTAAGACTGTCAACAAAGCTGTGGTCGCTATTGAGTGATGCTGAACAGCAGCGAGCCAAGGGGTTTAAATTTCTAGACTTGCAACGGCGTTTTATTCTGGCGCGGGCCGGTTTACGGCAAATCCTTGGGTTTTATCTCCAGCGAGACCCAGGGGCGATCGCCTTTGATTATGGTGACCACGGCAAACCGCTGTTGCCGGACATTGCGTTTAATTTGTCCCACACACAAAAATTAGCCCTCTGCGCTATTAGTTTTGATTTTCCCCAAGCCCATTTAGGGGCGGATTTAGAAGCAAAAAGACGAAAAAGTGACATTCTGGGGTTAGCAAAACGATTTTTCACAGCGGCAGAATCTGATTTCCTACGACAGCTACCAGAAACAGCGCAACAATCGGCCTTTTTGCAACTCTGGACAGCAAAGGAAGCTTATCTAAAGGGAATCGGCTGCGGTCTCCAAGGGGGCCTAGACCGCGTCGAAATCCGCTTAACGCCGACGCCACAACTCCTGACGCCAGAGCAACAGCCTTGGTCATTATCGCTGTTTGCACCCAGCGCTGATTATTGGGGGGCGATCGCCATTGATCAACCCGGTGCCCAGTTTACAAACCGGGGGGAATGGATGCTATATGATGGGGCAGTTTGAGGGTTTCCTCCACATTTTTTTAACAACCTTTTTCATCTCCATCCCTATAAAAATCACAAATAACTATGGTCGGCTATCTCGTCTATCTCACCATCTCAGCGGCAACCTACGGCATTTTTTGTCTGGGCCTCAATTTGCAATGGGGCTTTACGGGCCTGATTAACTTTGGTCATGTGGCCTTTATGACCGTCGGGGCCTATGCCACAGTTTTACTCTCAAGCCAAGGGGTTCCCTTACTGCTCTCCCTGGCGATTGGCGCTGGGTGCGCGGCCTTACTGGGGCTGCTCATTGGCCTCTCGACTCTGCGGCTGCGGGAAGATTATTTGGCAATTGTGACCATTGGGGTGTCTGAATTGGTGCGGTTGGTGGCCCTCAACGAAGAGTGGTTAACAAGGGGGGCCTTTGGGGTGCAGGGTTATCCGTTGCCCCTGGGAGGCTTTCGACCCAATCAGGTGGGTAAGATTGCTTTGATTTTTTGGTTGACGATCATTGCGATTTTTGCGGCATGGCAACTGTGGCGGGGGTTGCGCTGGCGCTGGAAAAAACTCAAAAAACAGGAAAAATCTGGCTTAGGGGTGATTGTCTGGGGCATCCTTGGGGGCGGGATCATCACCAGTTTGTTTATTAATGGCTGCATTGCCCTCCAGAATTACAACTACAAAGCGGGTCTGATGCTGCTGTCGGTGATTGCCTTGATCTTGGTGTATGCAGGTTTGGAATATTTGGTGCAATCCCCCTGGGGCCGGGTGCTTAAGGCGATTCGCGAAGATGAAGAAATTCCCCGTGCCCTCGGTAAGAATGTCTTTTGGTATAAATTACAGGCCTTTATGCTCGGTGGGGCGATCGCCGGTGGGGCGGGTTCTTTTTATGCATGGCAATTAACCAACGTTTATCCAGCTAATTTCGATCCGTTAGTCACCTTTAATGCCTGGACGATTGTGGTATTGGGCGGCGCTGGCACGAATCCCGGCACTTTAATCGGTGCGCTCATTTTCTTTGCCTATGACTCCCTGACGCGGTTTGTGTTGCCCCAGTTGAATTTGGTGGACGATGCTCGCCTGGGTGCATTGCGAATTATGGTAATTGGTCTAATTTTGATGGTGTTGATGGTGTGGCGGCCCCAGGGCATTTTGGGGAATAAAGATGAGTTGACCCTCGGTAAATAATTGGCAAAATTTCCGGTCATTCCGCCATTGCCGCTGGGATGAGAACAACCCCTGGGCATTTCCTACGCTACTCTATGGGAAGTGCTTTTTTTTCGCCCATTATTTCCGTTCATTTGCCATGTCTACCGTTAGCTTACTTGCGGCCCAAGCCTACGAATTGCCTGAACTGCGCCAATCCCTAGAGACGTTACTGGAACCCTTGGGGGGCATGGCAGCTTTTGTGAAACCTGGCGATCGCGTTTTGCTGAAACCGAATATGCTCACCGGGGCGCGGCCGACTAAAGAATGTATTACCCGTAAGGAAATCGTTTACTGCGTCGCCCAGATGGTTTTAGAGGCAGGTGGCAAACCCTTCATTGGCGATAGTCCGGCCTTTGGGTCAGCCCAGGGGGTCGCGAAAAATAACGGCTATTTACCACTGCTAGAAGAATTGGGGATTCCCCTGGTGGAGTTCCACGGCAAACGGTACCGCACGGAAGGAGATAACTATCAAAATTTGCGCCTTTCGAAGGAAGCGATGGAGGCGGACGTAGTAATTAATCTGCCTAAGGTAAAATCCCATGTGCAACTGACCCTGACCTTGGGTGTGAAGAATTTGTTTGGCTGTGTCCCTGGGAAAATGAAGGCTTGGTGGCATATGGAAGCAGGGAAAGACCCCGAACAATTTGCAACGATGCTCATCGAAACGGCCCAGGCGATCGCCCCGGATTTAACGATCCTCGATGGAATTATTGGTCACGAAGGCAATGGCCCTAGTGGTGGCGAACCGAAGCAATTGGGCGTATTGGGCGCTTCAGCAGATGTTTTTGCCCTAGACCGGGCGATGGTGGATATTTTGGGTGTTGAACCGGAATTAGTGCCCACAGTGGCGAAATCCAGAGAACTGGGACTCTGTGGTGATCTTGCCGAAATTCATTTCCCCCTAGCGACTCCAAAACAGTTGGCGATCGCCGATTGGAAGCTCCCCGAAGCCTTGATGCCCATTGATTTTGCCCTGCCGCGCATCCTCAAATCCACCTTTCGACACCTCTACATTCGCTTTATCAAGGAACCCATGGCTTCCTATAGCGGCAAGTAAGTTACATTTGGCCCAATCTAATTTCAAGAGTCAAACTGGGCCAGGACTCTTTCTAGGACAATCGAAAGTTTTGGTTTCTATAAAAAACTAGGCGAGTGAGGGGGATCGAACCCGTTTGCAGACGCACGTTCCCCAACTCTGTCCTTCCTGTCTTGCTCAAAACACGCTCTTAGACTAGGGGAAAGGGGGGGGTTCTTTACGTCGAGGCCGTGGATCGTAAATAAAGCTTGAAATTTATCACGAAAAGCGGGAATTGCCTTTTAAATATTCTCTAAATATTTTTAAATTCGACTGATAAAACCCGATTGAGATCATTAAAACTTGTTATTTTCTGGATGTACTAGGCCCCTGTGCTGAAATTGTTGCTCTCTAACCGTTTTGCCCTAATCCGTTGCCATTTGCCCCTCAGTGGAGTGTTGGTGATTCCTTTTGTGTGTCAAATGATCGTTGCGGTGGGATTGGTGGGCTATCTTTCCTATCGCAGTGGTAGTCGGGCTGTTACCGTTTTGACCTATCAGCTGCAATTGCAGGTTAGTGAGAGCATCCACCATCACCTTGATGATTATCTCCAGGGACAACAACAGGCGATCGCCGTCAGTCACCAAGGGATCCAAGACAATCTCCTCGACCCCAATAATCCAGAGCAATTACGGCAATTCTTTTGGCAACAGATGGTTGGCTTTCCCAAACTGCCTGCTCTCCGCTTTACCAGTAGCCAAGGAAACGAAGTGGGTTATGGTCGACTCTTGAGCCAAGAAACCCTGGATCAGGTGGAGGATCTCATTGGCGAACGGCTGGCCCCCGGCACCTTTTATTTTCATGCAGCCCAGGCCAATACCCCCGGTAGAGATTATTACCTTGTGGACAAGCGGGGGGAACCGACCCGAAAAGCCCTTTCGATCCCGATCGATCTACGGGAGACGACTTGGTACCAAGAATTAGCCGCGGCCCCTGGGCAAATCTGGTCAGATGTCTTCGTGAGTTACACGGTGCCTTCGTTAATGATCAATGCGGGGCGTCCTGTCTATGATTCCCAGCAAAACCTCATTGGAGTCCTGAGCACCACGGCCACCCTGTCTGATATTGGTGCATTTTTACAGCAGGTCGACTTTTCACCCCGGGGGCAAGTTTACATTCTGGACGGTTCAGGGAATGTGATTGCCACTTCTACGGCGCTGCAACCCTTCCGCACGGATGCACAAGGAAAACCCACTCCCCTAGCAGCGGTGGATAGTGATGATCCCTGGCTAAGGGCGATCGCCTCTCAACTTCAGTTTGATTCTGGGTCCCTGGTGGATGAAACAGGGCCCGTGGATTTTCAGCTTAAAGTTGCCCAAGAAAAACTCTTTGTCCGGGTCGATAACTACCGCGATGAATATGGCCTTGATTGGTCTGTGGCGATCGCCATCCCCGAATCGGATTTCATGGCGACCATCAACGCGAACCGGCGCCAGACATGGTTGCTCTCAGGGGCAATCCTGACCATTGCCATTGCCTTGGGTGCCCTCACCGCCCGCTGGTTGAGTCAACCGATTACAACCCTCAACAGTGCCAGTCAATCCTTAAAAGTTGGGCGATGGCCAGAAATTAAATCCTTCAAGGGGATTCCCCAGGAACTAACCACTTTGATGACGTCCTTTCAACAGATGGTCGAGGCACTGCAGCACTCCCAAAGCGAGGTACAGCAAACCCTCCTGCAACTAGACCACCAGAACTACCAGCTCGAGCAGTTTCTGGAAGCTTTTCCCCTGGGGATTCTCGTACTCGACCCACAGCTCAAGGTGCAGTACATCAACCAACGGGCGATCGCCATGACCGGTAAAGACTTCATGGCCGCCGACATTCCCGACTTCGAGGCTTTTTGTCAAATCTTCCGCGCCTACCGCCGGGGCACAGAGGAGAGCTATCCCGAAGAAAAATGTCCTATTGTTCGGGCCTTAGCCGGCGAAACCAGTCAAGTCGATGACCTAGAACTCCACCGAGAAGATGGCGCCATTCCCCTAGAGATGCTCGGAACCCCCATCTATAGCCTCGATACAACAATTGCCTATGCAATGGTCATTTTCCAGGATATTTCCGAACGCTTGCAATCTATTTCAACCCTAGAGGAAAGCGAGGCCAGATATCGCACCATCGTCGAAACGGCCAATGAAGGTATCTGGATTATGGATCAAGGGGCCAAAACCACCTATGCCAACGAAACCATGGCCACCATTTTAGGCACCACCCCAGCCCTGATGCTCGGTCAATCGGTCTTGGATTTTTGCCCAGAACACATCAGAGCAGCGGCGACCGCAACCATTCACGAACGCCAACAGGGTCTCCAAGGAAATGGGGAAATTCAACTCCAACGGCAGGATGGTTCCTTGATCTGGGTTCTCTACGGGGCAACTCCCCTATTTGACAAACAAGGGAATTACAACGGGGCCCTCGCTATGGTGACCGACATTAGCGATCGCAAACAAGCCGAGTTAGATCTCCAGAGGAGCCAGCGCTTCCTCCAAAAAATTGCCGACGCTTCCCCGACGATCCTTTACATCTATGACCTCCAGGAACAGCGCAACATCTACGTTAACCGGGAAATTGGCACCATCCTGGGTTACAGCCCCACAGAAATCCAGGCCATGGGCAATAGCTTCTTCGCCCAACTGATGCACCCCGATGACTTTGAAAAAGTGCCCGCCGAGTACGAACGCTTAGCCGCCGCCAAAGACGATGTTATCTACGAATACGAATACCGCATGCGCAACAAACAAGGGGAATGGCGCTGGCTATATAGTCGTTATTCCGTGTTTAGTCGTGATGCTGCGGGTCGAGTGAAACAAACCATTGGTTCCGCCCAGGACATCACCCAGCGCAAATTCATGGAAGTCCAGCTCCGAGAAAGCCGCGCCCAATATCAACGGCTGGTCGATGACATTGGCAATCAGTTTGTGATCTTTAGTCACACTGGTCCTGAGGGCGTCCTCACCTATGTTTCGGGGGGAATGATGTCCATTTTTGGCCGCACCGCAGAATCCACCCTACACAAACCATGGGCAGAGGTGATTAATTGGCTCCCCGAAGACATGGAAAAGGGAGTCCATTCTGTGCAACAACTCCTCGATAGAGAAACGGCAGCCGACCAATTTGAAATGCGCTTCATCCATCCCAATGGCACCCTCCGCACGGTTAATGTCGCCCACCATAGTGTCTATGACGAACAGGGTAAACTGATCGCCATTGAGGGCATTCTCGAAGATATTAGCGATCGCAAAGCCGCCGAAGCCCAACTCGAACGCACCAACGCCGAACTACTCCGGGCAACCCAGCTAAAGGACGAATTCCTGGCGATGATGAGCCATGAACTCCGCACCCCCCTCAACGCAATTCTCGGGACCACAGAAATTCTCCAAGAAGAAATTTACGGCCCCATTACCCCCAAACAAGACCAGGCATTGACGACCATCGACCAGAGCGGCACCCACCTCTTGGAGCTGATCAATGAAATCCTCGAACTAGCAACCATCGAGGCCGGGCAATGTGAACTGGAGTTGGGCGCCACGGCGATCGCTTATCTTTGCGAATCTAGTCTCGTGTTTCTCAAATCCCAAGCCCAGAAAAAACGCATCAAGCTTACCCTAGAATGTCCTCCAGATTTGCCCCAGTTCTATCTAGATGAACGGCGTATCCGTCGCGCCCTGATTAACCTCCTGAGCAATGCCGTGAAGTTTACACCGAGTGGTGGTCAAGTGAAACTCATCGTTACCTACCCAGTCCCGGACGACAGTGGCCATGAACCCCTTCCTTATCTACGCTTACAGGTCGAGGACAATGGTATTGGGATTGACCCTAAAAATTTCCCAACTCTTTTTGATCCCTTTATTCAAGTCGATCGTGCCCTCAACCGCCAGCATGAAGGAACAGGACTGGGCCTTGCCCTCGTTAAACAGATTGTGGAACTCCACGGGGGACAGGTGAGCGTCACAAGTCGGGTTGGTCTTGGTAGCTGTTTTACCGTTGATTTGCCGGGCAATTGTGTCCCCGAAATAGAACCCGAGGAAACTGGACTAGACTATGTTTAGTTACAAAGCGGGTGAGGGGAATCGAACCCCTATCATCAGCTTGGAAGGCTGAGGTTTTACCACTAAACTACACCCGCAAGTGATTTAGACACTCACACAAATCTAGCATCTTTAAGTCACTTTGACCAGAAAAATTGTGGAATTTTTTCTCTTCTACCCAAGAATTATTATCGGAAAAACTGCGGTTTAGTTGCGGTACGAGATTCTAGGTATTGAGTCATCAGTAAACTGAGGAAAGAAATCCCCGTCAAAATCACCACAAATATGGCCGCAAGGGTCTGATCTCCCGTTTGTACAGCTTCATAAATGGCCATGGGCATCGTTTGGGTTAACCCAGGGATATTGCCAGCCACCATCAGAGTCGCGCCAAATTCACCGAGGGCTCGGGTAAAACTCAGCAAAATTCCCACTAAAACGCCCCGGTTGGCTAATGGCAGCCACACACGCCAAAAAATTTGCCATTCCGATTGCCCCAGGGTCGCCGCCGCCTCCAGATAAATGGGATTGACGCTTTGCAGAGCCGCTTTAGTGCTTTTAAACATGAGGGGTAAGGCCATGACCGTCGCGGCGATGGTCGCCCCTTGCCAGGAAAAAATGAGGCGAATTTGCAACCATTGATCTAACCAAAATCCCAGCAAGCCCTGTTGACTCAAGAGTTGTAATAGATAAAATCCAACGACGGTGGGTGGCATCACCAACGGTAAAGTGGCGATCGCCTCTAGCCAAAACTTCCCCCAGAACTGATAACGTACGACTCCGTAGGCTAAACCGCCCCCCAAAAACGTCGATAAAATCGTTGCGAATCCAGCCACCTTGAGAGAAATCCAGAAGGCAGGCAACACAACGGCGATCACCTCAGGCAAGAACATCAACCACTGACCTCAAAGCTCGCTCAAATTTCAGAAAACTCAGAAAACATCGGGGAATTCCGGAAAAAATCTCGATTTGCCGGAAAATTGTCAATTCAATCACGTTTTTTCCAAGCCAGTTTGTCGATACTAAAATAGAGTTAGCCCCCGAAACAAGTAAGCCTTTATTGAGCGAATTTATTTGGCGATCGCCCCACAATCCTCTACAGCAACTTTCCCTCCCCATCGCCCCGCACACCCACCATTTTTATCAAGGGATCATCTCAATGAACTCTTCTCCTAGTAATCGTCATCAGCTCCATTATTCTGGCCTTTTTCGCAACCGCCGCTTTGATTTATTTCAATCCTTGCGGTTTTGGTTAAATGCCATCGACTTCACCACCCCCGAAGCCGCTCACCTCGTCTGTCGTTTGATTCCTGCCCAATGTCCCTTTGCCCGCGATGTGAGCCTGTTAGGTCGCGTTTTGTTTAGTATTCCGCCCCTGTGCAAACTCAATCCTCTCTATAACGAACTGGTCGCACTCCGCTTCCGGGCCCTCACCTTCCTCGCTGAAACTGGTGAAGACATCAATATATACTGCCAATGAGAAACCCAGCTCTATGGCAGATCCCACAACCTGAGATACACTAGGTCAAGAATCAATTACCCTTTGGTTTTCCTGAATTTGACCCCTGCTGAGTACAAGACCCTATGCCCAGACAAGCAGACGAATACGCTATTTTTTTCCTGATCGAAGGTGGTCACCGCGAGGAAGTTCGCTTTAGCGACATCAAAGAGTTTCAAAAATGGTACAGCAGTGTTCTGATTCCAAAAGCTGAAGCCGATGACTTTATCAATGTCCCGATTAAGAATATGCAGGGAGAATTTATGGTCGTCCGTCCTTCTAGCATCAAGGCCATTCGGGTAGAACCGATATTTCTCGGTAGTGTGGAGCGATTCTAAAACCTTTCGTATTGGGAATTTTTTTGAAATTCCCAGGATTACACCGTCCGGTTGTTTTTTATAAAACAAGGGATCGCGACACAAATGTTAATCTAAAAATATGAATCTGACTTTTGATGGGGGTAGAGAGACTTGAACTCTCACGACATTTTACTGTCAACGGATTTTAAGTCCGCAGCGTCTACCATTCCGCCACACCCCCGTTTGGGCACTCTTACAAGTAAATCATAGTTTTTAGGTTTCGACAAGCATTCGCCTCTGCTTATTGCCCCAGAAAAGCAATTTAGTCACTGTTTCGAGTGAGAGCGTGATATGCTTGTTAAATTGTGGAATTTTCTAAAATCCTTGATTGTCTCCATTGAAAAGACAGTCAAATTTTGGAATGTTTACAGCCCGTGGGACGTCAAGTTTCGACCTCCCTCCCGTGGGTAAAAATCTCAAAAAGAGCCGTAGTAAGCGGTTTGGGGTCTTTATTTCTACATTCATTTTTTACTTGTAAGGAGAAAGAAAACCTTATGGCTCGTTATCGTGGAGCACGTCTACGCATCACCCGTAGACTCGGAGAACTACCGGGTTTAACCCGTAAAAGCGCCCGTCGGGAATATCCCCCGGGACAGCATGGCCAGGGTCGCCGCAAGCGTTCTGAATATGCAATTCGTTTGGAAGAAAAGCAAAAGCTACGCTTCAACTATGGTGTGTCTGAGAAGCAACTGATTCGTTATGTGCGTAAAGCGCGTCGGACGACTGGTTCTACCGGACAGACAATTCTGCAGTTGTTAGAAATGCGCTTGGATAATACCGTCTTCCGTCTGGGGATGGCTGGTACAATTCCTGGGGCACGCCAGTTGGTAAACCATGGCCACATCTTGGTCAATGGCCGGGTTGTGGACATTCCGAGTTATCAATGTCGTCCTGGAGATGTGATCACCGTGCGTGACCGCGATCGCTCTCGGAAATTGGTCGAAGCGAACATGGAATTTCCTGGTTTAGCGAATGTTCCTAGCCATTTGGAATTTGATAAGCCCACTTTAACCGGTAAGGTTAACGGCATCATCGAACGGGAATGGGTTGCGCTGCAAATTAATGAGCTACTCGTGGTGGAATACTACTCTCGGATGGCCTAAAGATTATTTGGCAATTTTTGCAAAGTTCATGATTTGGAAATGGGGCAATTGTGCCCCTTTTTTTGTGGGGGAAGTGGCTAAAATGAAGGGAATGTCAGAGGCGATCGCCTTTTTCTTTATGTTGCTATGGCCCAATCTGTTCCGATCCTTAAGCAAATTCAGGTGGCCCTCGCCGCGAAGGACTATGGCCGGATGCGCCAACTGCTGTTGCAATGGCAAAAGGTAGACCCCAAAAATCCCTGGTTTCGTTTGTATGTGGCCCGCTGGTGTGAAGCGACAGAACAATGGCAGAAGGCGGAAAAAGGCTATCGACGGTTACTCAAAGGCGTTTCTGTGCCCAAGGTAGTGACCCAAGCGCGGCAAGGTTTGGCCCGACTCGAAGCGAGAGAATTAGCCCTCACCCAGGCGGCGATCGCCCAAGAGAAGGCCGCCCCCGAAGGAGAAGCCTATGGCCTGATGGTGTTAGAGCCGATTAGCCCCAAACAAAAGCCCGCCGCCGCCCAGCATTTTGCGACGGTATTACGCACCGATGCCTACTCTGCGGGATTACAATTGCCCCTCAAATCCTGGCGTCTATTCCGCACAGGTGCCTTGGGGGAACTCCGTTTTTTAAAGAAAGCCCTGACCCAAGGCAATATTCCCAGTTTTTGTCTCTCTTTGGCCCAGTTACAAAATATCCCGGTGATCCAAGTCCAGACCATTGAGCAACTCGATCCCCATCTGGTGCTCCGGGGCCTTGATGAAACCCAGCAGGCCGTTGAATACACAGTGCCTTGGTCAGAGATTTCCCAATGGGTAACGGGAATGTTGCCCCTTTTTGAAGAATCTCTCGAAAAAGACGGTCGCGGCAAATCTTATTACAAAACAAAAATCCTTGATTATGCTCATTTTTGCGATTTACATTGGGGCGATCGCCAGCTAATTCTACGGCTAAATGACCAACACTACCAATTCCAGCAAGGGTTATCTTTTCTCGAAGCCACCCAAAATCCCATTGAACAGCTCAGTAACCGCCGCAACTGGAATCAGATGCAACACCGCCTTGCTGCGCACCTTACCCATGGCCAACAAAAATGGTCAGACTTTAAAAGTTTTGCGAATAATGCCCGCGATTTTCCAGAACTGTTGCGCAAAATTCAACCCCAGGTGAATTTATTCCGCCAAGAAGCCCACCAAGATACCTATTGGGACCCTGCTTGGCACCTCTACAGTACGATTATTTTTGCCCATGGAGCCGAAACCCAGTCTGAGGCGATCGCCCACAAGAACTAACCGTCAATTTTGCTTCCTTCAATAACCTTAAAAAGTCGGCACCGTATCAGTGCGCATATTGGGGTTGCTACCTGAACCAGGGTTGGGGCTAGTTGCATTGGGATTAGGAAGCGCCTCCACTGTCCCTGCACAATAATCAGGCGCTGGCCAAGCGGCAATGCGAGTATTGTTATTGCGGAAATTTACGAGGAAAGATCGGTACCGCTCCAAACTAGACCGGTCTTTGGGGCTAATGCGCTTCATGGTGTCGAGGACTTGGATCGCACGGGGCCAGTTTTGTCCACAGAGGGCTTCCCGCATCTGAACATTGAGAAAGCCGTTTTTCATATTCGCCTGGGCGATCGCCTTTGACCCAGGTAGCAGCATTCCCGCCAAAGCGCAGGCCCAAACAAAACCTTTTATATTCATCGGATGTTTCCTCACAGCGATGTTCACGCCCATATTTTACTGGAGAAAACCTTTAGACTTTGGTGAAAGGTTAATTGATTACCTAGGTGGGAATCGCCTCCCCAGGCCGGAGCCGCGCCCATTTTCCTTTTTCTGGGGAAAAACTCGCACAACCGACCACATCCCATTCCATCTCGATTATCTCCCCCTCAGAGCGGATATTGACGTTGATCGTCGGTTCGATGGGAGAAAAATTAGGCTGGTCGGTCAGGTGGGGTTGTTGGTGCTGGGTTTCGACGACATGGTAGGTTTCGCAGCGGTCAACATATTCACAGTCCACGCAAATGCACATGGGGCGCACCTCCAGGGGTTACGGAACTTTGTTTTAGTATAGCGAGATCCCCAAAGGCGATCGCCCCCAAAAAGCATCCCCAATGCCACACACATCAGGGATACATTACTTTTTGGCAATAATTGGATTTAATGATCTTTTAGGGTTGCCAAAACCTGTTCCGAAACCTTATCCGGTACTTCTTGGAGGTGGTCATATTGCCAATCAAAGAAGCCGACCCCAAAGGTGAGCGATCGCAGTTCAATGATTAAATTGTGCATTTCGGCGAGGGGGAAATAACCCGTGATATGGTCCCAACCGCGCCAGTCCGTCAAACTTTCGTAGCCGAGAATTTGACCCCGTTTACTGCTGATTAACTGCAATGCATTGGAGGTGAAGTCGTTGGGGATATAAATATTGATCAGCAAAATCGGCTCTAGCAACTGGGGGTCACACAGGGGCATTCCTTCAGTCATCGCAATGCGCGCCGCTTGTTTAAAGGCCTGCTCAGAACTGTCTACGGAATGATACGAGCCATTGGTGAGGGTGACATCCACGTCCACCACCGGAAACCCCAAAGGCCCTTGATTTAGGTATTCGCGCACCCCCATTTCCACCCCAGGAATGTACTGTCTCGGCACAACGCCACCGACGATGGTTTCGTGGAACTGAAAACCCGTGCCTCGATTGAGGGGTTTGATTTCAAGGTACACATCCCCAAAGGCGCCATGGCCCCCGGTTTGGTGTTTGTAACGACCATGGGAGCTACCGCCGTGGCGGATCGTTTCTTTGTAGGGCACCCGTGGCAGATGGGTGGTCATCGGTAGGTTATATTTGCGGCGAAGACGTTCGAGGGCCACCTGGAGATGGATATCCCCTTGACCCCAGAGGATGACTTCGTGGGTATCACCATGTTGTTCCCAGGCCAGGGAGGGATCTTCATCGACCAATTTATTGAGGGCATTACTCAGCTTGACTTCATCTTTGCGATTTTCTGGGGCGATCGCCAAAGCATAAACCGGTTGCATCACCGTGGCTATCCGCAGCGGCTTCAGGGGTTTATCGCCACTACTGAGGGTTTCGCCGACCTTGACATCCTCTAGGCGAGCTAGAGCAACAATTTCCCCGGTAATGGCCTTTTGGATCGGCTTTTGTTGGTGTCCCATCAGTTGATAGATGCCCGCTGGCCGGAGACCATTGAGGAGCATGCCTTCCTGGAGTTCCCCTTGCCAAACTCGCACCAGGGAGAGTTTTCCACCCTGGGGTGTATAGAAGTTCTTTAAGACCTGCACAACGGTTTCCTGGGGAGAAGCTTTGAGTTCCCGACGGGCAGTCGTATCCACAGGGGCCGGGGCTTCTTGCACCAAAATATCAAGGAGCGGCCGGACACCATAATCCTCGCTGGCAATGCCAAACACTACGGGAACAATTTGGTCTGCACTGAGTTCCTTGCGGAGATCCTGGAGAATTTCTTCTGAAGAGGGAGCCACTTCTTCCAGGAGCATGGCTAAAAGTTCATCATCAAAGTCGGCCAGGGTTTCTAGCATTTCTTCCCTGGTAATTTTTTCTTCGATGTGTAGTTCTTCTGGGAAAGGCACCGGGTCTGCCGGACAGTCAGGGTGGTAGTGGTAGGCCTGTTCTGAAACTAAATCGATGTAGCCCAGGAGGGTTTGCTGATCCTTACGGATGGGGTACTGTTGGGGCACCATGGGACGGTTCGAGGCTTCCTGGAGGGCGGCGAGGACATCGAGGAAGTTATTCTTGGCCCGGTCCATTTTGTTAATAAAAACAATATGGGGAATATTCCAATCGTCGAGGAATTTAAACAGGGGCGACAGGGTGAGAATTCTTTCGGTTTCTGGCTCACAAACAATGACCGCGGTACCGACACCGACAAGGGCATTGTAGGTTTCCTGGAGAAATTCAATGGAGCCGGGGCAGTCGAGAAAAGTTAGTTCGATATCTTGGTAAGTTGTGCTGGCGATGGACAGTTCGACGCTCATGGCATGGTCACGGGCTTCGGGGCTACTGTCCCCAACGGTATTTTTGTCCTCGATGCGGCCTTTGCGGGTGGTGGCTTGGGTCAGAAAAAGTAGGCTTTCGAGGAGGGTTGTTTTCCCCGCAGAATAGGGGCCAATGATCGCGATGTTACGGATATTTTCGGTCGTTCTGGTCATAATTTTCTCGTCTCGTGATTGAAGCAGTGGGCGCAATGGGGCAATATTTGCGGGGAAGTAGCAGATGATTCGCTGAAAACTCTGGAACTTATGGGAAAAGCTAATCTTCTTGGGTAAGAGGGACAAGATACGCCCTAGTGGTAAGCCTAACGCCGTTTGGCGGCCCACCGCGTAAAACTGATATGTCTCGTAAGGTATTTTGCGTTTAAGTTTAAGTTGGATAAATATCTGTAAATCTGTGCTGAATTTGTTTACGCTTCGCAATATTTTTATCGCGCTGATCTGTTTGGGTTTGCCTAGGGGAGAGGCGATCGCCCAAGAAATTCCCCAGACTCCAGCACTGCAAACATGGCCGAGCATTACCCCAACAACCCCAGCGGCCAAAGCCAAACTCAGTGAGGGATTAGCGATTATCCAACAGGGAAATTTAGACAGGGCGATCGCACAATTTCAGCAGGCGATCGCCCTCGATCCGCTCCTGTGGCAGGCCCATTACAATCTGGGTTTAGCCCTGGGACAACGGGGTGATTTGCCTGCTGCGGCCCAGGCTTTTCTTGAAACCATTGAACTTCAGCCTAATTTTGCGGTGGCCTATGGCAATCTGGGGGGCGTGCTCATCGATAGTCAAAACTGGCCCCAGGCAGAACCCTATCTCCGGCGAGCTTTATCTTTAGACCCCAATTTGGCGATCGCCCACTACAACCTCGGCTTAATTTATCGCCACCAGGGCAACCGGGACGCCGCCATCCAAACGTGGCAGAAGGCCCGTGAACTGGCCCCCAAATTTCCCGACGCCACCATCCAACTGGCGGAGCTGTACCTCGCCGGCGATCGCCCCGAAGCGGCCCAACCCTTGATCCAAGAGTTATTGAAAAGCCAGCCGAACCTCGCTGCTGTGCACTATCTCCAGGGACGCTGGTTAGCCCAGCAGGGGGATTTTGCAGAAGCCTTGCAAGCTTTTCGGGCCAGTAGCGAGCGGGATCCGACCTACGCCAATGCCTACTTTGCCGCCGCCCAACTTTTAATCAAAAATAATCAACGCGCCGCCGCGATGCCCCTGTTGGATTATGCCCATTCGCTCTACGGCCAACAACAACAGGCTCCCTGGCTAGAAGCGGTGCAAACCCTCCGGCAACAACTCCAAAATTCGCAATAGGGTCTGAAAAAGGCGATCGCCTTTTCCCAAAAAATCCATTAGTGAATGGCTTTTGTTTGTAGGGTCATAATGGTTTGAATTCCTTTTTCTGCAACATCGAGAATTTGATTTAGTTGAGCGCGGTTGTAACTGCCTGCCTCGGCGGTGCCCTGCACTTCGATGAGATTTAACGCCTGGCCGCCGATCATCACCACATTAAAATCCACATCCGCCGCCACATCTTCGAGATAATTTAAATCTAGGTGGGCTTGTCCTTTGATGAGACCCACAGAAATGGCCGCCACCGGCGCGATAATTGGTGACTTTCTCAAAATGCCTGCCTTGACTAAACGCTCACAGGCGATCGCCAAGCCCACATAACCCCCGGTGATCGCCGTGGTACGTGTTCCCCCATCCGCTTGGAGCACATCCGCATCGATGGTGATTGTCCGTTCTCCCAAGGCTTTGAGATCAATGGCCGCCCGCAAGCTGCGTCCAATCAGCCGTTGAATTTCCTGGGTGCGGCCCGACAATTTCATAAACTCGCGCCGTTGCCGTTCCGGGGTCGCGCCGGGCATCATCCGATATTCTGCGGTAAGCCAGCCTTGGCCACTATCCCGTAAAAATGGTGGTACCCCTTCTTCCACAGAAACCGTACACAAAACCTTTGTCTCGCCACAGCTTGTTAAAACAGAAGCCTTGGCAAATTTTGTGAAATCTAGCTCAAAATTAAAGGGACGCAATTGATCGAAGGAACGATTATCCGGACGCTGCCAAACCATAAATGACCCAAAAAACAAACACAGCCCATCATACCGAAACCTCTAACAAAGACCCGGCTAAAAAACTTAAAAGCCCCACAAACGTTATGCTTGAGGGACTTTCTTAAGAATGGGTCGTCAGAGATTCGAACTCTGGACCAATCGGTTAAAAGCCGAGTGCTCTACCGCTGAGCTAACGACCCGTCGTGCTTTTCAACACAGTTATACAATGTAGCACCGAATTTTTGAAAGCGCAAGGTTTTGTGGCAAATTTTTTCTGAAAAATGTCGTTGACGGATCTCCTGGGGCGTTCCCATCTTGTCAAGCAGGGGGGTTCTCTTTAGAATGAAGGGCATTATCAGCGCAACTTTTGCCCCAGAAGAAGCGATTCTGGTTAATCAACCAAGTGCTCCCAGCGCAAATCTTTTTACAAATTTGTTTTAACGTTCTTCGTCTATCCCAAGGATTGATTCGGTTACCATGGCCCCTGCTCCCGGTATTCTCAAAGAAAGCGATCGCCAAACAGTCCGTAAGCCTTATCCAAATTTTAAGGTGATTGTCCTCAACGATGATTTCAACACCTTTGAGCATGTTGCCCATTGTTTAATGACCTACATCCCAAACATGACAGCGGATCAAGCTTGGAATTTAACCAATCAAGTGCATTTCGACGGTCAGGCCATTGTCTGGGTGGGCCCCCAGGAACCAGCGGAACTTTATCACCAACAATTGCGACGGGAAGGGTTAACCATGGCTCCCCTCGAGGCGGCATAGATGGCACCAGGTGAAAAGGGAAGACTCGTTTGGAATCATTCGACCCACATTGAGGGATTAATCCCAGTACTCGAAAAATTGGTCAATTGTGAGGGCATTCGCACGATTACTCCAGGGGCTCTCAGTCGGACGAGGGGCAATATTCCCCGCTTAAAACTACGGGTATCTGTGCCATTACAAGGGGGCTTTAAGGTCATTGCCCGCAAGGGGAAATCGGTACAGGAGGTGTTTATTATTACTGACCTCGCCCAGGAACAACTCCAAGCGGCGATCGCCACGGTACTCTAGGCAGTTTAGGGCGACTCTTTTATCCCCTTGGAGAACGCGATGAAAAAAGTGCATCTCATTTTTAACCCGGTGTCTGGTTCGGGTCATGCCCCCCAGGAACTGGAACAAATTCGAGCCAAGCTCCTTGATCAGGTCGAGCTGGAGATTCAATTTACCTCTCCCGAAGAAAGTGCGACGGCCTTGGCGGAAACGGCGATCACCCAGGGGGCTGATCTGATTATTGCCTCTGGTGGCGATGGGACTGTTTCAGCGGTGGCGACGGTTTTGATGCACAGTAATATTCCCCTGGCCGTTATTCCTCGGGGGACAGCCAATGCCTTCGCCGCAGCCTTAGATATTCCCACGGCCATTGACCAAGCTTGTGATGTGATTTTGCAGGGGCAACCCGAACAGATTGACTGCGCCACCTGCAATGGTCAACCGATGATTCTTTTGGCTGGAATTGGCCTAGAGGCGACGACCATTGGTGAAACTGACCGCGATAGTAAACAACGGTTTGGCTTCTTTGCCTATTTATCCACGGCAGTACAGCAACTACAAAATCTACAGCCCTTCCAAGCGACCCTCGATTTTGGCGATCGCCAACAGACCTTTGATGATGTGCTAGCGATCACCGTGGCAAATTTGGCTCCAAGTACTTCGATTTTGGCCCAGGGAACGGGTGGCGCTTCGGGTCAAGATGCTCTGCTCGATGTCACTGTTCTCACCATGGCCGATGAGGGTGAGCTTTTTGGGGTGCTCAGTGCGTCCTACGAATTGTTCCAGGCGGCTCTCCAAGACAATCCTGCCGATCATCCCCACATTCAATCTTGGCGCACCGCTGAATTAACAGTGACAACTGGATCACCCCAAGCTCTTTTGTTAGATGGAGAGTTGTTAGAGCCAACTACCACCACTCAGTTTGCGGCGGTGCCCCGGAGCCTTTGGGTGCAACTTCCCCCTAAAGCGGCAAGCCCCCCTGAAGAATCACCGTAATCCCTGCAATCAGTAAACTCAGGCCGATTAACCCCAAGCTCCCCAAAATGACCACAATCCGGGCGCGGGGTTGGTGGGTAATAATCCAAGGAATTAGGAGTTTGTGCTGGCGATCGCGTTGGATCAGCTTGCCATAGATGTAAACCGGATCTCCTGCCACCCAAATGTATTCCCGTAAAACCAGCCCCCGATGATTTCCCAGGGGGCCTTTGGGGTTAATGTGATTCGCTTCTAAAAAGGCGATCGCCTGGGGATCCCTGAGGGGCATAAAAATATTTTGCTGCACTTGGTAATGACATTTGCCAGAGCCTACATAATTATCGAGTTCTTGCTGGGGTGACGGTAACGTAACCCGACTTTTACCGATGGCGATCGCCGTGCCAGAGCGTTGCTGACGGGGCAGCACTTCTAGGATTTGCTGTTGATCCGCGACAAAAAAAGTGCTTTTAGAAGTTTGATCGATAAGGAGTCTTGACTGCTTCCCTCGTGCCTCTGTCACCGTTAGTCGCCACCTTAGACAGATTGTTTTCGTTAAGGGAGAAAGAATACTTTTGCCAACGCTATACTGTCCCTGAAAATAAATCTTTTCACCGGAGCGAATTTGCCCCAGGGAGGGCTTACGGTAGCTCAACAAAGGGTGTAGTTGCTGTCCAATGGCGGCTTTAAGGAGCATTCCCCCAAAGAGGATGAACCAAAAACCGATAAACCAGGCAAAAAAGTAAGACATTATTAAAGAAGACTTCTTTTGCTTTTTAAAGCGTAAAAGAAGCTGCCATTATTTAAACAAATAAGCATTGAGATATGCAATTAAAAGAGAAATTTAAACTGCTTAGGAATTTATATTGAGGAAACAAACATTTCAGTTCTTCAGATCAGAATTTTTGTGTGTTTCTCTTTACTCAAGAATATGTTTTTTGATGAAATCAATCACCGCATCCAAGCCGATTTGGGTCTTAAGATTGGTAAAAATAAAAGGCTTATCCCCCCGCATTTTTTTTGCATCGCGATTCATCACATCTAGGTCAGCACCTACTGCTGGGGCTAAATCGATTTTGTTAATGACCAACAGATCAGATTTGGTGATTCCGGGACCTCCTTTCCGGGGAATTTTGTCGCCTGCAGCCACGTCAATCACGTAGATCGTTAAATCCACTAATTCTGGACTGAAGGTTGCCGCTAGATTATCACCCCCACTTTCAACGAACATTAAAGTTAAGGGCTGGAATGTTTCTTCGAGTTCGGCGATCGCCGCCAAATTGAGGGACGCATCTTCGCGGATCGCGGTATGGGGACAGCCCCCTGTTTCAACTCCCATAATGCGTTCGGGAGGGAGTGCGCCGGAGCGGGTTAAAAACTGAGCGTCTTCTTTGGTGTAAATATCATTGGTGACAACGGCGATCGCATATTGATCCCGCAGCGCCTTACACAGGGCATCCAAAAGGGCTGTTTTTCCTGACCCCACTGGCCCCGCAATGCCAACCCGTAATGCACTCATGTTTAATTCACTCCAAAATCACCACAAAATCATCATAGTGAGACCGATTCGCTTTTGTCGTAAATGTTGTTGAATTTCACAAAGTCCAGGGGGATTTGGGGCAGAAACAGTAGAATGGGGGACGGATTTTCATGGAAGGGGAATATTTCGGTGGTAAGTGCGGCAATGGATAACGTTGTTTTACGGCAGGTGCGGGTACTAGACCCCGTCGCCAACTTGGATCATCGCCAAGATGTGTGGTTAAAAAATGGTAAGTTAGCGGCGATCACCCCCCAATTGTCAGATCTCCCCGCTGAAGTAGAATCCATCGAAGCCGAAGACCTGATCCTGGCGCCCGGTTTAGTGGATCTTTATAGCCACAGTAGCGAACCCGGTTATGAATCCCGTGAAACCCTTGCCCAGTTAGCTAAAGGCGCCCTTGCGGGTGGATTTACCCAAGTGGGCATTTTGCCGAATACCCAACCTCCCCTCGATAATGTTGGCCAACTGCAAAGCTTTCAACAACTCATCCAGCAACTACCCGACCCGAAACCCAATTTTTTGCCCTGGGCTGCCTTGACGAAAAAATGCCAAGGAGAAAGCCTCACGGAATTGGGAGAACTGGCAACTGAAAATATTGCCGGATTTAGTGATGGCCAAGCGTTAAGCAATTGGCTCCTGCTGCGGCGCACCCTTGAATATTTACGCCCCCATCAACGGCCCATCGCCCTCTACCCGAAAAATTTAGCGCTTCATAATGGGGGGACGGCCCGCTACGGCAAGGCGAGTTTAGCCTATGGTCTGGTGGAAGAATTGGCCTCGGTAGAAACGACGGCGATCGCCTCGATTTGTGAACTGGTGGCCGAACTGAAAACCCCTGTCCATCTCATGCGCATCTCCACGGCCCGGGGGGTAGCCTTGATTGCGGAAGCAAAACAGCGGGGGCTACCGATTACGGCGAGTGTCACCTGGATGCATCTACTCTGGAATACGAAGGCTCTCAGTACCTATGACCCGAATCTCCGCCTGGATCCGCCCCTTGGTAATCCCGAAGATCAACAAGCATTAATCGAGGGGGTGAAAACTGGGGTGATTGAGGCGATCGCCATTGATCATCAACCCTATCTCTACGAAGAAAAGACTGTCAGCTTTGCCGAAGCCCCTCCCGGGGTGATTGGTTTAGAAATTGCCCTGCCGATCCTCTGGCAAAATTTTGTTGTCTCCCAAGAATGGCAACCCCTCCAACTCTGGCAATCCCTCAGTGCAAATCCCCAGAAATGCTTAGGTTATGAAGTAAAGGCGATCGCCCCAGAAAATTTCCAACCCTTAATCCTCTTTGACCCCAGCAAAACATGGCAGGTCAATGCCCGAAATCTCCACTGTCCCCAAACCAATACCCCTTGGTGGGAAAAAACGCTCACGGGCAAAATCATCAATACATTTTTAGGCTAAAACCCGCCATCAAAAAGGGGTTGATCTTGGTCAACCCCTGCCATCTTTATTCAAGCTGAAACGAAATCAAACCTTAGTACTTGTAGCTCTCAGTTTTGAAAGGCCCTGCCACAGGCACATGGATGTAGTCCGCTTGGGTTTGGGTGAGTTGGGTGATTACGCCACCAAAACCTTGCACCATGTAGCGAGCAACCTCTTCATCAAGCTGCTTCGGTAATACTTCAACCGTGATCTTGCGCGTCGCGGGGTCTTGATCCGCAAACTTACGCTCGAAAAGGAACATTTGGGCAAGAACTTGGTTAGCAAACGAACCATCCATAATCCGAGAGGGATGACCCGTTGCATTACCGAGGTTTACCAAACGACCTTCTGCCAACAGAATCAAAAAGTCCTGGGGGTCATCACTGCGATAAACCTTATGGACTTGGGGCTTGATTTCTTCCCACTGCCAGTTCTTCCGCATGTAAGCAGTGTCAATCTCATTGTCGAAGTGACCAATGTTGCAAACCACGGCACTTGGCTTCAGGGCGGCGAGCATGTTGGCATCGCAAACATTAAAGTTCCCCGTGGCCGTCACTAAGAGATCCGTATTCGCCAAGAGGTCTTTATTAACGCTCTCTGGCCCGTTATTGATGCCGTTAATGAAGGGTGAAACCACTTCAAAGCCGTCCATGCAAGCCTGCATCGCGCAGATGGGGTCAACTTCAGTGACCTTGACGATCATGCCTTCCTGACGGAGAGACGCGGCGGAACCTTTGCCCACATCCCCATAACCAATCACCAGGGCTTTTTTCCCGGCAAGGAGGTGATCAGTGGCGCGCTTGATGGCATCGTTTAAGCTGTGGCGACAACCGTATTTGTTATCGTTTTTCGCTTTGGTGACGGAGTCGTTGACATTGATCGCCGGAATTTTGAGCTTGCCCTTTTCGAGCATTTCATAGAGGCGGTGGACTCCAGTGGTGGTCTCTTCGGTCACGCCATGGATGCGGGAGAGCATTTCAGGATAGGTGGTGTGGATGTAGCCTGTCAGGTCACCGCCATCGTCGAGGATCATGTTGGCATCCCAAAGTTCGCCGTCAGGGGTGCGACAGGTTTGCTCAATGCACCATATGTATTCTTCTTCAGTTTCCCCTTTCCACGCGAAAACAGGTACACCTGCCTCGGCGATCGCCGCTGCGGCATGATCTTGGGTAGAGAAGATATTACAGGATGACCAACGCACTTCTGCCCCCAGTTCGACCAGGGTTTCAATCAGCACCGCCGTTTGGATGGTCATGTGAATACAGCCGATAATCTTTGCACCAGCTAAGGGCTTACTTGCACTGTATTTTTTGCGGATGGTCATCAAAGCGGGCATTTCGCCTTCGGCGATCGCAATTTCCTTGCGTCCCCAACTTGCTAAATTAATATCGGCGACCTTGTAGTCACGGGTGAGGGTTGAAGTGCTCATAGTTTTGCTGTTTAGTGAATGTCCAGAGAAAGGTGATTAGAAATATATTGTGGCTGATCTAGAAATACATCGGTCTGGTAATCATGCCACTCGCTTGCATGGCTCAGATAGAATTTTTCCTTAAAATCAGCAGTGTGTTTAAAGTATTCTAAAGTTTAACCTTAAGTCCATTGACTTTGTCAGGCTTGTCTTCGGCGCGAATGAGAGTGATTTGTCGCAGCGTAATAATTTAAGGGTATGGGAGAACGTCAAAAATGTTTGATTGCCTAAAGTCGCTATTTGGAAAAAAGGTCACGGGGATTAATGCCAAGGTTGAAATTTATACGTGGCGGACTTGTCCCTACTGCATCGCGGCGAAAATATTGCTCTTTTTTAAAGGGGTGCATTTCACGGAATACAAAATTGATGGGGATGAGGTTGCCCGCAAAAAAATGGCAGAACGGGCCAACGGCAAACGCACGGTCCCTCAGATTTTCATCAACAACGCCCATATCGGCGGCTGCACAGATTTATTTGATCTTGACCGAAAAGGCGAGCTGAACGTATTACTACGCCAGTGATTACCCAAGCGGCATATCAACGCCATTACCACTGGATGCAAAAGGCGATCGCCCTCGCAAAAATTGCCGGACAGTCTGGGGAAATTCCCGTTGGTGCCATCCTCGTCGATGGCGAAAATCAATGCCTTGCCCAGAGCGGTAATCGCAAAGAAAAAACCCAGGATCCCACCGCCCATGCCGAAATTCTCGTGCTCCGTGCGGCTGGCCAGATTCGTCAAGATTGGCATTTCCAGGACTGCACCCTCTACATCACCCTAGAACCTTGTCCGATGTGTGCCGGGGCCATTATCCAAGCCCGACTCAAACAAGTTGTTTACGGGGCCGACGATCCCAAGACCGGTGCCCTGCGCAGTGTGGCTAATTTTCCCGATGCGCCCTTTTCAAATCATTCTGTCCCGGTCATTGGTGGAATTGCGGCAAAAGAGTGCCGTCGCTTGCTCCAGGATTGGTTTCAACACAATTGCCGTCCCTGACGCATAATGGGAGACAACTATTCTTGTTGTCATCTACGGTTTTTGAGCGCCCATGATCTTGACGGGACAATCCAGCAGCCCCACCACCACGGCCCCAACTCAGCCATGCCCCACCGATTCTCGACCCTGGGGTACCTTTACAATTCTTGATGAAGGGCCAGGCTACAAAATCAAACGCATCGAAGTGAAACCCGGCCATCGCCTCAGTCTCCAGATGCATCACCATCGCAGTGAACATTGGATCGTTGTGTCGGGTACGGCCCACGTTGAATGTGGCGACAAAACCGAACTCCTAACCCCGAACCAGTCCACCTATGTCCCTGCTTGTACGAAGCATCGCCTCCAGAATCCTGGCGTTGTGCCCCTGATTCTGATCGAAGTCCAAAATGGTGAGTACCTAGGCGAAGATGATATTATTCGCTTCCAGGATGACTATGCTCGCCAGTAGAGCTTGGTTCCCATTGGCTTTTTCTTTTTTGAAATGATTCAAATCACCCCTAGCGCCGCCCAAGAAATTAAACGCATCCAGCGCAGTCGCCAAGCGACCGATAGTTATCTCCGGATCACTGTGCAGTCCGGCGGCTGTTTAGACTACATCTATCAATTTTCCCTAGATTCTCAACCCCAGAGCGGCGATCGCCAAGAAACAATCCGCAATATTAATATCTTGATCCCTCCTGACGATGTCGAGCGACTTAAGGATCTCAGCATTGACTACTCCGAAGATTTAATGGGCGGAAGCTTTCGCTTTAAAAACCCCCACACGACTAAAACCTGTAATTGCGGTCAGTCCTTTCAGAAAGAACCTTGACAGTAGTCGATCTTTGTCACTAAGATTGTAATTTGTCAATGTTAATGACCTACGTTAAACCATCCGCGTAGGGCAATTGTCCATGCCAACTATCCAACAGCTTATTCGTTCAGAGCGCTACAAGCTCAAGAAAAAGACTAAGTCCCCTGCCCTCAAGCAATGCCCCCAGCGTCGTGGCGTTTGCACCCGTGTATACACCACCACCCCTAAGAAGCCGAACTCTGCGCTTCGGAAGGTTGCTCGTGTGCGTTTGACTTCTGGCTTTGAGGTGACTGCTTACATCCCTGGCATCGGCCACAACCTCCAAGAGCACTCCGTTGTTCTCATCCGGGGTGGTCGTGTTAAGGATTTACCTGGTGTCCGTTATCACATTGTCCGTGGTACCCTCGACGCGACTGGCGTTAAGGATCGGAAGCAAGGTCGCTCCAAATATGGTGCTAAGCGTCCTAAAGAGTAATCTATATCAATTGAATTATTGGCAAGAGTTGCGATCGCCAATTTTCCCTAGATTAGATTCTCCATTGAATTTATTTAAGCTTGTTGCGGACCTCCCAAAGCTCACGACTACCTGTGGAGTGTTCCCTTTATATAAAATTGCTGCCCCTATTTTAAAAATCGCGTCTAGGCTATCTAGCGCAACCCTTCTAAGAAAACCATCTATCTGTAAAAGCATAGAAAAATATGTCTCGTCGCTCAGTTACTAAAAAGCGTGTTGTGCCGCCTGATGCCGTGTACAACAACCGCCTTCTCAGCATGACTATCCGCCGTGTGATGAAAAGCGGCAAAAAATCCTTGGCAGCACGGATTGTTTATGATGCCCTCGACATCATCAAAGAAAGAACTGGCAGCGATCCCATCGAAGTCTTTGAAACCGCAATCCGTAACCTAACTCCCCTCGTGGAAGTTAAGGCCCGTCGTGTTGGTGGTGCAACCTACCAGGTTCCCATGGAAGTACGCCAAGGCCGGGGTACTGCTTTGGCTCTCCGTTGGTTGATTGGTTATGCTCGGCAACGTTCCGGCAAAAGTATGGCCATCAAGCTCGCCAACGAATTGATGGATGCAGCAAACGAAACAGGTGGCGCAATCAAGAAGCGGGAAGATACTCACCGGATGGCAGAAGCGAACAAGGCTTTCGCCCACTACCGCTACTAAAGCGCAAAAATCTATGGCCGGGGAATATTTAGGCTGCTTTTTTGCACAAAAAAGTTCCCCGGTGCTAGACGAAACGAAACAGCAAGACTATAATAATGAGTCGCCATTGCTAAGAAGTATTAAGCAACTGTTTTCATTTCCTTTTTCGGCGCGTGCACTTAAAGAAATTTTTAGCTGTGCGATCGCCCCAAGAAAATCAGTTTGCAGGAGGTCACCGTGCCACGTAGCATCGCCCTAGAACAAGTCCGTAACATTGGCATTGCCGCGCATATTGATGCGGGTAAAACCACGACAACTGAAAGAATTTTGTTCTACTCCGGGATTGTCCACAAAATCGGAGAGGTTCACGATGGTAACGCAGTGACCGACTGGATGGAACAAGAACGGGAGCGGGGCATTACCATTACCGCCGCCGCGATCAGCACAAGCTGGCGCAACCACAAAGTTAATATTATCGACACCCCTGGACACGTTGATTTCACCATTGAAGTAGAGCGCTCAATGCGGGTGCTCGATGGTGTAATCGCAGTTTTCTGTTCTGTGGGTGGTGTGCAACCCCAATCAGAAACCGTTTGGCGTCAGGCTGATCGCTACCGAGTCCCCCGGATCGCCTTCGTCAACAAAATGGACCGCACTGGGGCAAATTTCTTCAAGGTTTACGAACAAATTCGCGATCGCCTCAAAGCCAATGCCATTGCGATTCAGATTCCCATTGGCACCGAAAACGAATTTCAAGGCATCATCGACCTCGTGAAAATGCGGGCTCATATCTACAAAGATGATATTGGGCAGGACATTGAGATCACCGAGATTCCTGCGGCGCTGCAGGATAAAGCGGCCGAATATCGCACGATTATGATCGAGGCGATCGCCGAGAGTGACGAAAGCCTTCTGGAAAAATACCTAGAAGGAGAAGCCTTTACCGAAGCAGAGATTATGGCGGCGCTCCGGAAAGGAACTATTGCCGGCACGATTGTGCCCCTGCTCTGTGGCTCTGCCTTTAAAAACAAAGGCGTGCAGCTCCTCCTTGATGCCGTTGTGGATTATCTGCCTTCCCCCCTAGATGTCCCCCCGATTCAAGGGGAACTTCCCGATGGCACCCTAGGCGATCGCCCAGCCAATGACGAAGCTCCCTTTGCTGCTTTGGCCTTTAAGATCGCCTCTGACCCCTACGGCAGGCTTAGCTTTATTCGCGTCTACTCCGGTGTCATTGAAAAAGGAAGCTATATCTACAACTCTACAAAAGACAAAAAAGAACGCATTTCTCGTTTGATTGTCCTCAAATCCAATGAACGGATTGAGGTTGACGAACTTCGAGCTGGCGATTTAGGTGCGGTTATCGGTATGCGTGACACGATGACCGGCGACACTCTCTGCGAGGCAAATAATCCGATTATCCTCGAATCCCTCTACATCCCAGAGCCTGTCATTTCTGTCGCCGTTGAGCCGAAGACTAAACAAGATATGGAGAAGCTCTCTAAAGCGCTCCAAGCTCTATCCGATGAAGACCCGACCTTTCGTGTCAGTGTCGATCCGGAGACCAACCAAACAGTAATCGCAGGGATGGGAGAACTTCACCTCGAAATCCTTGTGGACCGTATGCTGCGAGAATTCAAAGTTGAAGCAGATGTCGGTCAACCCCAAGTCGCCTACCGGGAGACAGTTCGCCAGAAAGCAAATGCCGAAGGTAAATTTATCCGTCAGAGTGGCGGCAAAGGCCAATACGGCCATGTTGTCATCCAGATTGAACCTGGAGATGAAGGCAGTGGCTTTGCGTTTGAATCAAAGATTGTCGGTGGTACCATTCCACGCGAATACATCCCTTCCGTAGAGCAGGGGATGAAAGAAGCATGCGAATCTGGTATCATCGCAGGCTACCCGATGATCGATCTCAAAGCCACCCTAATTGATGGTTCCTACCACGATGTAGATTCCTCAGAAATGGCATTTAAGATTGCCGGTTCTATCGCAATTCGCAATGCCGTTGATCAAGCATCTCCTGTCGTGCTAGAACCGATCATGCAGGTTGAGGTTGAAGTGCCCGAAGATTTTCTTGGGGACATCATGGGTGACCTCAATGCCCGTCGGGGCAACATCCAAGGTATGAGTTCCGAAGAAGGCCTTGCCAAAGTTTCTGCAAAGGTTCCACTGGCAGAAATGTTTGGCTACGCCACCGATATCCGTTCAAAAACCCAAGGACGTGGTATCTTTTCGATGGAATTCAGCAACTACGATGAGGTGCCTCGCCATGTGGCTGAAGCTATCATCGCAAAAAACAAAGGGAACGCAAACTTTTAACGATTAAGGAATAACGAAACTCATGGCACGCGCTAAGTTTGAAAGAAACAAAGACCACGCCAATATTGGTACTGTTGGCCACGTTGACCACGGTAAAACAACGCTAACCGCAGCGATCACTATGGCTTTAGCGGCTCAAGGTGGCGGTAAAGCGAAGAGCTATGAAGATATCGACGCGGCTCCTGAAGAAAAAGCGCGTGGTATCACCATCAACACTGCCCACGTAGAGTACGAGACAGAAAATCGTCACTATGCTCACGTTGACTGCCCTGGCCACGCTGACTATGTGAAGAACATGATCACCGGTGCAGCCCAAATGGATGGCGGTATCCTCGTGGTTTCTGCTGCTGACGGTCCGATGCCCCAGACCCGCGAGCACATCCTCTTGGCGAAGCAGGTTGGTGTACCTAGCCTTGTTGTTTTCTTGAACAAAGAAGACCAAGTTGATGACGAAGAACTCCTTGAGTTGGTTGAACTTGAAGTTCGTGAATTGCTAAGTGAATATGATTTCCCTGGCGATGATATTCCGATCACCACTGGTTCTGCGCTTAAGGCTGTAGAAGCTCTTGTTGCTAACCCCAACCTCAAGCGTGGCGAAGATAAGTGGGTTGACAAAATTTTGGCCCTGATGGACAGCGTTGACGAATACATGCCCCTGCCTGAGCGGGATGTTGACAAGCCTTTCTTGATGGCTGTTGAAGATGTCTTCTCCATTACTGGTCGTGGTACTGTTGCCACCGGTCGGATCGAGCGCGGTCGTGTTAAAGTTGGCGAAACCATCGAAATCGTTGGGATCAGAGACACCCGCAGCACCACCGTTACTGGTGTTGAAATGTTCCAGAAGACCCTCGATGAAGGGATGGCTGGTGACAACGTTGGTGTACTTCTCCGTGGTGTACAAAAAGATGATATCGAGCGCGGCATGGTACTTGCTAAGCCCGGTTCTATCACCCCCCACACCGACTTCGAAGCTGAGGTTTACGTTTTGACCAAGGAAGAAGGCGGTCGTCACACTCCTTTCTTCCCCAACTACCGCCCTCAGTTCTACGTTCGGACAACTGACGTAACTGGTACGATTTCTGCTTTCACTGCCGATGATGGTTCCAGCGCTGAAATGGTAATGCCTGGCGATCGCATCAAGATGACTGTAGAACTCATCAACCCCATTGCCATTGAGCAAGGGATGCGTTTTGCGATCCGTGAAGGTGGCCGCACTATCGGTGCTGGTACCGTTTCTAAAATCCTGAAGTAAGCCTAGCGGCTGAATTCATTAATGGGGAGCGGGTTTAAACCATACGCCTACTCCCCATTCAAGCTCAAAATCTGACTTGGTAAAATCACACAGCAGCTTTTGTTCAACGTGTGATTTGTAATCTATCCTGCACCTTGACAAGTAAAAACAATGGCAACTCTGCAACAGCAAAAAATCCGGATTCGTTTGAAAGCATTTGACCGTCGCTTACTCGACACGTCTTGCGAAAAAATCGTTGATACTGCGAACCGCACCAACGCAACGGCGATCGGCCCGATTCCTCTCCCCACCAAGCGTAAAATTTATTGTGTGCTCCGCTCTCCCCACGTTGATAAGGACTCTCGGGAGCACTTTGAAACCCGGACTCACCGTCGCATTATCGATATTTACCAGCCTTCTTCTAAAACCATCGACGCTTTGATGAAGCTTGATCTACCTGCTGGGGTAGATATCGAAGTGAAACTCTAGGCTCAAGCCAGTATTTTGCAACCTTAAAAAAGTCATTTTTTAACGATCTTCAATCTGGGTCTTTTCTGAATTTATTTCGGGGAAGACCCTTTCCGTTTCCCTTAGGTTTTGTATATCCGCTACAGTATAAATAGATAGTATTTATCATCGCCCATGACCTCTTTTTCCGTTGCTGTTCGAGAACTCCCCCTTTTCCCTTTGCCGGAATTGGTACTGTTTCCATCACGGCCTTTACCGCTCCATGTGTTTGAGTTTCGGTACCGCATCATGATGAACACGATTCTGGAGCATGATCGGCGCTTTGGGGTACTCATGGTCAATCCTGTGGATGGCACGATCGCCAATGTGGGCTGTTGTGCAGAAATTGTTCACTGCGAAAAATTACCCGATGGCCGGATGAAAATGCTGACGATTGGCCAGCAGCGGTTTCGGGTCTTAGATTATGTCCGCGAAAAACCCTATCGAGTCGGCTTAGTGGAATGGATCGAAGATGATCCCACGACGGGAAATTTGTCTTCTTTGGCGGTGGATGCGAAGCAAGTACTGATGGATGTGGTTGGGTTATCGGCCAAGTTAGCAGGGCAAGACTTAGAGCTACCAGAGGAATTACCGGACCTGCCGCGCGAATTATCTTTTTGGATTGCGGGTAGTTTGTATGGGGTCGCTGAGGAGCAACAGGCTCTCTTGGAACTACAAGACACCCAAGAAAGACTCCGGCGGGAGGTAGAAATTTTGACTTCGACTAGAAATCATTTGGCGGCCAGAACGGCGTTGAAAGATGTGTTTGAATAATTGAGATTGTCCCTCGATAGGGCATGGAAATTGTATTAAAGCGATGGTGGACTGGTCACAGACAGATTTAGAAGGGGCGATCGCCAACTTTTCAGAAATTCAGACGGAAATCAATTATCAACATGCCCAGGATGTGCTCCGCCACGCGTTGCAACATTTGGATCTTACCCAGACAGAACAACAGGGCTTAGAGGGGGAAATTGCCCAGCTTTCACAGATGCTGGATAAACTTGAGCAAACCCGTCTGCAGATCGCGGCCTTTGGTTTGGTGGGGCGCGGCAAGTCCTCAGTTTTAAATGCGCTGTTAGGGGAAGAGGTTTTTCAGACCGGGGCCCTCCACGGTGTCACAACGGATATTCAGCAGGTGCCTTGGACGTTGCAAACGGAGGCGATCGCCAATAGCGAAATTCAGCGGGCCACTTTTTTTCGGGAAGGCCAGGGACGTTTAGAGTTGATCGACACCCCAGGCATTGACGAGGTGAACGGCGAAACCCGGGAGCAACTCGCTAAACTAATCGCCAAGCAAATGGATTTGTTGTTGTTTGTCATCGCTGGGGACATGTCACGGGTCGAATTTGAGGCTTTGTCTCAACTCCGGGATGTGGGCAAGCCGATGCTCTTGGTCTTTAACAAGGTAGACCAATATCCCAGCACTGACCGAGATTTAATTTATCAAACCATTTGCGATCGCCGGGTGAAAGAATTACTCTCCCCCGCAGAAATTGTCATGGTTTCAGCGGCTCCCCTCGTGACTAAAATCACCACCGATGCCACAGGACAACGCCATGTCATTCGGGAACGGGGGCCAGCGAATGTGATTGATCTCAAGTTAAAAATCCTCGAAATCCTCGACCGAGAAGGGAAAGCTCTCCTCGCCCTCAACTCCATGCTCTTTGTGGATCGCCTCCATGGCCAACTCACCCAACGTAAACTGCTGCTGCGCACCCAGGCCGCCGATCGCCTCATTGAGCGGGCGATGCTTACCAAGGCGGTTGCTGTGGCTTTAAATCCAGTAACGGTCATGGATGTGTTTAGTGGGGCGGTGGTGGATGTGGCTCTGATTATCCGTTTAGCCCAGTGGTATGGTTTGCCCTTGAACCAACGGGAGGCGATCGCCCTGCTCCAAAAAATTGTGTTGAGTATGGGTGGTATTAGCCTTGGGGAAGTGCTAGCGAATTTTGGCCTAAGCTCCCTGAAAACAGCTTTAGGCGTCAGTGCGCCCTTTACGGGAGGCTTATCGGTAATGCCTTACCTTTCTGTAGCAGTGACCCAAGGGGCGATCGCCGGACTGACGACCCAAATCATCGGCAAAAGCACCCAAATCTATTTAGCCAATGGTGGTTCCTGGGGAGACGCTGATCCAAAAGTTGTCGTTAAAAATATTATTGAATCTTTGGATCGAGACTCGATTTTGCACCGATTGCGCCAAGAACTCACGGCCAAATTACAGCCTCAATAGAGCGTCCCCAAAAAGTACCGCTAAGATGATGAACATATCGATACATAATTTTCTAGTAAGAAATGACAAGCCAACCTTTCCCCCACCACTACACTGTCCAGGCTAAGGCCACCAGCGCTAGCAATGTCACCCTCGAAAGTGCTGACCTGAAAGCCATTGAGTCTACTCCCCCCGTAGAATTTGGTGGGCCAGAAGGATATTGGTCGCCGGAAACCTTATTGGTAGCGGCGATCGCCGATTGTTTTATCCTCAGTTTTCGGGGAACGGCCCGGGCTTCTAATTTTGCCTGGGAATCTTTGCATTGTTCAGTGGCGGGCACCCTAGAAAAAGCGGATCGTTTGACCCAATTTACCCATTACCAAATCACCGCAACCCTCATGATCCCCCCGGAGAGTGACCCCACCAAGGGCGATCGCCTCCTCCATAAAGCAGAGGCCAATTGTTTGATTACAAATTCCCTTTCGGGCACTGTCTCCCTTGAGACCACCATTCAGGTACGTTCAATCTTGGCGATCGCCCCCAGGATTTGCTCGGAAATAAAGGGGAGAATGGCGCGATTTTGCGCATTGGCTTCCCCTTCCGTAAACACAACTAATAAATACGGTTGCTGCCCCGGCACTTCGATATAGGCCACATCATGGCGAGCGCGACTCGTCCAACCAGCTTTAGACCACAGTTGACTGTCTTCCGGGAGCACTTCCCCCAAGAAGCCCGTCACTTGATTTTCTTCGTCAAATTCCTGTAGATCCGCCGGATCAAGGGAGCGATTCAATAAACGAATCATACTTTGGCACCGTTCACGGGAGACGGCGACGCCGCCCATAATGCTATGGAACAACCGGGCGATCGCATTGGTGGTGAGCATATTTCGATTTTCGTAGTTTGCCCCCAAAAACTGCCGTTCCCGACCGTAGGGGCCATTGCTCCAAGGCTTTTGGTTAACGTTAATCGAGGCGAGTTCTTCCCAACCGAGGGACTGATAGTAACGATTGATAATGTTGCGCTGGTGACTCCAGGTTTGCAGGGGCTCCGGGGGGAGTTCCGGGCCGCTGGTGGTTCCTGTAAGGCTATCGATAATGTAACTGGTGGCATCATTACTCGAATCAACGATCATGTCCTGGATCGCCCGTTCTAGCTCGGTGCTGTCCTGGAGCATGCGTCCTTCTAACCATTCATGGATCGCCACTAAATAAAAAAGTTTCACCACACTCGCTGGATAAAGGCGCACATCACCCCGGTATTGAAACCCCCGGATCGGATGTTCCCAAAAGGCTTCGGGAGAAAGGGCACCGTCGGTATTAACCACCACTGGATTGTCATAAACCAACCACGTTAAGGCGATTTGTTCGGGACTCAGGCTGGGAAATTTTCGCCAGGTCGTCTGTAAAATTTGCTGTCCTAGTTCCGTGAGGCGATCGCAACTTTGATAGAACGGCACACCCTCTCTCCTTGCTTACATTAATGGTAAGATTCTGGCATATTTTCAGTGGAAGGCATGGTTATCAATGGCGGAACCCTGGCAAATGGTCTTAAATTTTTGGTTTGGCCGACCTGATGAGCCGAACTACGGCCAGCCTCGCAAAGAATGGTTCCGCAAAAGCCAAACCTTTGACAATGCTGTTGCTGAAACCCTAAGGCCTTTATACCAACGGGCGATCGCCGCAGAATTTAGTACCTGGTGTGATGCCCCTCAATCTTGTTTGGCCTTAATTTTGCTCTTTGATCAAGTGCCCCGTAATCTCTTTCGTGGTGATCCCCAAGCCTTTGCCACGGATCCCCAAGCATTAACGCTAGCGAAACAGGCGATCGCCCAGAAATTTGATCAAGATCTTTTGCCAGTCCAACGGGTATTTCTCTACCTCCCCTTTGAGCACAGTGAAAATCTCGATGATCAAGCCCAGTCCTTGAGCTTATTTCGTCAATTGGAAGCAAATACTGACGTTGGCGGTGATTTTTTGGCCTATGCCCAGCGCCACTTTGATGTCATTCAGCAGTTTGGGCGTTTTCCCCACCGCAATCAAATTTTGGGCCGTATCAGCACCGAGGCAGAATTAGCATTTCTTGCCCAACCAGGCTCTTCTTTTTAACGGGCGATCCGATAACGACCGTGCCATTTTTTTATTCAAAACTTAGACCTCAACCATGGATCAATTTGCACTTTTTGACCAAGACCTCAGCCCCGAAATTTTAGAACGCTACCTCAAATCTGGGGCGATCGCCATCGATACCGAAACCATGGGCCTCAACCCCTACCGCGATCGCCTTTGTCTGGTGCAGCTCTGTGATGATGATGGTTACGTCAGTGCCATTCGCATTGCCCAGGGTCAAACTGCCGCCCCCAATTTAAAAACTTTGATGGAAGCCCCTGAAATCACAAAAGTTTTTCACTTTGCCCGGTTTGATATTGCCCAACTGCGCCATGTCTTTGGCATCGAAACTCGGCCTTTTTTCTGCACCAAAATCGCCAGCAAATTGGCCCGTACCTACACTTCTAGCCACGGCCTAAAAGCATTGGTCAAAGAATTAATGGGCGTTGAACTAGACAAATCAGCCCAAAGTTCCGACTGGGGAAATGTGGCAGCCCTCAGCATAGAACAGCTCAAATACGCCTCAAACGATGTGCGTTATCTCATTCCGATGATGCATAAATTAACGGCCATGCTCCAGCGCGAAAACCGTTGGCCTCTGATGGAAGAATGTCTCCGTTGTCTCCCCACCTTTATTAGCTTGGATCTTGCTTTTTACGACAATGTTTTTGAGCACTAAAAGTGTTCGTTAATTACTGGCCTCAGCGGTTACTTCTGCACTTTTTTCGGGTTCAATGATCCGACGGATTTCTGAGTAAAAAGCGGTCTGTAAAACCCCCGTTTTGCCTGTGACGATGTTGGTTCTGAGGCGGAGATTTTCATTGCCAAACCATTGCCGCTCGATAATTTTTACTTCTCCCGCTTCCAGGGTGACGATCAAAATTTGATCTTCCCCAAGGCGATATTGACCCTGGGCCAGGGTGCGCTCATCTAAGCTAAAGGCTTGCCCTTGGGTCGGCTGGTCGGGGTTAATCACAAAGGCAAAGAGAGAACTCCCAACGGCTTTTGGTTTACCCCAATCCACGGAGGTGTCCCAACTGCTCTGGAAGACACGCCAATGTTCATTGGGAGCCTGGGCGATCGCCGTGGCAAAGCGACTAACCTTTGGGTGATCTAGGGGCAGTAGCTCAAAGGCTAAATTGGCTTTGCCATTCTCAGGCTCCGGGTTGTGGGCTTGATAAAATGTGCGCTGGGCGAACCAGTTGCCCGCACTCTGATGGATAAAGGCGTTGATATCCATAAAAACAGTTACAACAGGATAAAAGTCAGAATTCGATCCATCATACCGGACTGCCCCAGGGCTGACAAAAGTCAGTTATTCCCAGTAAGTTACTCCCAGTAAAAATCGTCATTGCGCACGGTTTGGGGGGTGCGATAGTTGTAAGGCTCGATGCTCAGGGCACTGCTGAGGATTAAATCTAGGTCACGGTCAGCATCAAAGGCGATTACTTCACCGCTGCTATTACCGCCGAGCAACCATCCTCCGAGGGCACCGAGGCCGCCACCCAGGAGAATTTCCCCGAAATCAATGCTGCGATCGCCTGTGACCAAGGCAATAATCGCCGCTGCCCCAGCTCCGATCGCTGCCCCTTCTAGGAGATCACCGCCATCGGCACCTTGGTTAATATTTTCAACTCGATCATTGACCCGGGATTCAGCATAAATGCGCTGGGTGTCGTTATTGTCAAAAATCAAGCGTTCAGCAATAAATTGGGAACCGCCCCGCACGGGTCGAATTTGTCCCTCAATTTCTGTGCCATAGGGAATTAAAATCTGGCCATTGCGATCCCGCAGGTTGGCGGCTACTTCCACGGTCAAATCAAGGGTTTCTTCAGAAGACACGAGAATGCGCTCGGCGTCAGGGTACATCACCGGAATACTCGTCCCCCGCGCAATGGTGATCGTTTGGCCGTAATATTGGCCCTGACGTTGAATGGTCGTGTTGCGGTTCGACTGGCGTGGGAAAAGTTGGGCCTGGGCTGGATTTAGTGCAGCAAAGGGGGCGATCGCCGTACTCAAGAGCAAGGCACTCAAACAAGTAATGGTGCCGGTTTTCCCAGGAGAGATTGAAGTAGTAGACATGGCAAATATCCCTTTACTGAATAATTAAACTGAAAAACTGATTTACATAGGTCAGTCTTTAAAGACGCGCGCTTGGGGTCGTTTGTTTCCAATGGCCAGAGCATCCCTCGTTATAATCATAGGCATTCCCTTGAGAAGGCCCAGAATTTTTGCATGTTTGGACAGTTTCAGCAGAGTAACATTCGCCTCGAAATCAACGCTTCTAGCCAGACCATCCGTGAGAGCCTAACCCAGCCTCAGCAACTCAAACAATGGCTCTGGTTGCAGCGCTGGCCGGAGCTGCCCGCCCAATTGACGACGGGGACGACCTTTACGACCCAGATTGGGGTTGTGCCGATTCACCACACCGTTGAGACGCTCCATGACCACGGCATTCGCTTCCTATTGCGCCAGGGGATTGACGGTTTCCATGGGTGGTCTTGGGATGATGGCTGGCTCCAGTCCCATTTGGAAGGCGTTTCTCTGTTACCGTTAAATTTGGGTCAGACAGTGACGCTGCTCAGTTTACGTCGTTTCATCGAAACCAAAGCAGCAAAATCGTAAACAAAATTTCTGTGTGAATCATTTATGGAAAGGGGATTATTGTGGCTGCCGCTATTGGCGCTGTTCATTGGCTTAGCCTGGGCTGGTTGGGCCGAATATCAAAAAATCGAGGCCTATCAACGGTGGGCTGAGGGTTTTGATCAAGCGAAATATGATCTGTATTCAATCCTGGGCTATCGCAATGGTCAGATCACCTATGGCAAGGCGACCCGGCGGGGGATGGTGGATCTGCAAACGGTGGCGATCGCCTCGATCCAAAAAATTGCCCTGCGTGTTGATCAGCAGATTATTGAGCGCTTAGACGAACCAGAAGATCTACCCCGCCAAGGAAAAGCATTTTTATTGCTTGAAACCCAGGAGCAAGGGACAATCGAAATTCCCTTTACCCAAATTGACCTAGCAGCCCAATGGGGCTTATATCTCCGCAAATTTCTGGGGTTAGGAATCTAGGGTTTGACCCTTCTGGGTACGCAACCGTACTGATTCCCCGTGGGAGGGCAGACCTTCAGCTTCGGCGAGGGTTTGTACGGCACTGGCGACGTTTTGGAGTGCTTTTGCAGAATATTGAATAATACTGGAGTGCTTCATAAAGGTTTCTACGCCTAGGGCTGAGGCATAGCGGGCGGCACCAGCGGTGGGTAGGGTGTGATTTGGTCCCGCGAGATAATCACCCACCGCTTCAGGGGTCGAGTGGCCCAGGAAAATAGCTCCGGCATGGCGAATTAAGGGCAAGAGTTCCCAGGGTTCCGCCACTTCTAGTTCCAGATGTTCTGGGGCAAAGAGATTGGAAAGTTCGGCTGCCTTTTCGAGGGAGTCAACTACCACCACTAAGCCATAGTGGGCGATCGCCTTTTCAGTCAACTCTTGACGAGGATGATTTTCTAACTGTTGGGCCACCGCTGCCTGTACCTGTTCGGCAAATTCTTGATCGGGGGTGAGTAAGATCGCTGCTGCCAGGGGGTCATGTTCTGCCTGGGCGAGGAGATCCGCCGCTACGTGGGTCGGGTTCGCACTATTGTCTGCAATGACCAGCACCTCCGAAGGTCCCGCCAAAGAATCAATCCCCACGCGGCCATAGACCATTTTTTTGGCGAGGGTAACGAAAATATTCCCTGGCCCGGTGATTACATCCACCGCTGGAATTGTCTCCGTACCGTAAGCGAGGGCGGCGATCGCCTGGGCACCACCAACACGATAAATTTCCTCAATGCCTGCTTCTTGGGCCGCAACCAAAACCGCTGGATTAATTTTGAGATCTGGCCCTGGGGGCGTCACCATCACAATTTTGGGCACGCCAGCCACCTTCGCCGGAATGGCATTCATGAGTACCGTGCTCGGGTAGGCAGCGCGGCCCCCTGGCACATACAGACCCGCCCGATCTACAGCAGTGTAACGTTTCCCTAAAATCACATCGTTTTGACCAAACTGCACCCAGGATTTGGGTATCCGTTGACGGTGAAAGGCTTCAATCTGCCGACTCGCCAGTTGGATCGCCTCTAGCAGGGGACGGTCAATTTGTTGGTAGGCAGCGTCTAACTCGGCGGCGGAAACCCTTAATTTTTCGGGGGTGAGGGTTTGGCGATCAAATTTTGCTGTGAAATCAACCAACGCGCGATCGCCACTATTTTTCACCGCTGTGACAATCTCTTTCACCGCCGCCTCTTGGGTTAGAGCTACATCATGGGAGGTGCGGTTCGCAATACGTTGTAACTCAGAAGGGGCATCAGTCTGCTGATAGAGAATGCGCAGCATAGAAAATCTTAATCACTCATTGCTTAAAATCTTGTTTCATTCTACTGAATTTTCCTAACCAATGGCAGCTGTTGCGCGCTTATTCTCGGTTTTCGTGGTAGAATTTCACCTCTGAAATTAGAGACTCTCAACTCCTAACCTAAATTCTGCGGTGATTGATCTCAGTGGGGCAACTTTTGCTACAATGGGATTTTTGATCATCTATATTTATCTGTCCACCTAAATTAAACTAGACCACTGTGGCTAATATTAAATCTGCGATTAAGCGTATCCAAACTGCTGAACGTAATCGTCTCCGCAACAAATCCTATAAGTCTGCGGTCAAGACCCTCACCAAAAAATGCCTCCAAGCGATTGAAAAATATGCAGCGGCTCCCTCTGCGGACGCCCAGGCAGAAGCACAAAAATATCTCTCTGAAACCTACAGCAAAATTGACAAAGCTGTAAAACGGGGAGTTTACCATCACAACACGGCTGCCCGGAAAAAGGCACAACTCGCGAAGGAATTTAAGCAAGCGACTGGACAAGTGGCAGCCTAGGACTAGGGAGCGGTCGCGTTCTCTAGGGTTTTCCCTGTTTGCCAATCATTTAAAGGAGCCGCTGTCACTTTTACCATGCAACTTGTTGACACCCATGTGCACATCAACTTCGATGTTTTCCGAGAGGATATTGAGGCGATCGCCAGCCGTTGGCGTGCCGCTGGTGTTGCCCATTTGGTCCATTCCTGCGTCGAACCGCAAGAGTTCACTGAAATTCAAGCCTTAGTTGATCGATTTCCGGAGCTAAAGTTCTCTGTTGGCCTGCATCCCCTCGATGCAGATAAGTGGACAGAAACCATGGCCTCAGAAATCAAGACCTTGGCCCAAAGTGACTCGCGGATCGTCGCCCTAGGGGAAATGGGCCTAGACTTTTTTAAGGCGGACAACCATCATCACCAAGAAAAAGTATTCAGGGCACAACTTGAGCTGGCAGCAGAACTCGATTTGCCCGTGATCATCCACTGTCGTGATGCGGCACCAGAGCTGTTGACAATCCTCAAGGAATTCCAAGCAGATCACCAGCCCATACGTGGGGTGATGCATTGCTGGAGTGGTACTCCCGAAGAGACTCAATGGTTTCTCGACCTTGGTTTTTTCGTGAGCTTTAGTGGTGTGGTGACTTTTAAAAATGCCAAACAAGTCAGGGATTCCGCTCGTCTAGTGCCTGATGATCGCCTTTTGATCGAAACAGATTGTCCTTTTCTCGCCCCTGTACCCAAACGGGGAAAGCGAAATGAACCAGCCTTTGTCCGCCATGTGGCAGAATACCTTGCCCAACTACGGGAAACTTCTTTGGAAACCCTTGCCCAACACACGACAGCTAATGCCCGTCAGCTGTTTCGACTGCACTTCTAAATATCTTTTTTATTTTGTCGGCATTCTCGTTACCTCAGGGTTAAACCTAGGGATCAGAGAAGGTCGCATTCTGCTGTAGGAGCTTTTGTCCCGGACTATCATTGAAGGGCCTCTGACTTCTACGCAAATTCTCTACCTAACCCAAGGCGATCGCCTGCCATCTGCTGTACCATTGCCTCCCAGTTATCCCGACCCAAGATAATACCTATGACTCATATCACCCAAAGCCTGCTTCCTGATCTAATTGATATTCAACGGTCAAGCTTTCGTTGGTTCCTTGAAAAAGGGTTAATTGAGGAGCTCAACAGTTTCTCGCCCATCACTGACTACACCGGCAAATTAGAGCTGCACTTCATTGGGGAAAAATATCGTCTCAAAGAGCCCAAGTACAGCATGAGTGAGGCGAAGAGTCGGGATAGCACCTATGGTGTCCAAATGTATGTGCCCACCCGGCTCATCAACAAAGAAACCGGCGAAATCAAAGAACAGGAAGTCTTCATTGGGGATTTGCCTTTAATGACAGACCGTGGCACCTTCATCATCAATGGTGCAGAGCGGGTCATCGTCAACCAAATTGTGCGATCACCTGGGGTTTACTACAAATCCGAAGTCGATAAGCATGGTCGTCGTACCTATTCCGCGTCCCTCATCCCGAACCGTGGGGCGTGGCTAAAATTTGAAACCGACAAGAATAACATTGTCTGGGTACGGATCGACAAAACCCGTAAGCTTTCGGCCCAGGTACTCCTTAAGGCCATGGGGCTATCCGACAGCGAAATCCTCGATGCCCTCCGCCATGCCGACTTCTACCAAAAAACCCTTGAAAAAGAAGGCAATCCCAGCGAAGAAGAAGCGCTCCTCGAACTCTATCGCAAGCTCCGCCCCGGTGAACCCCCCACGGTCAGCGGTGGTCAGCAGCTATTAGAATCCCGCTTCTTTGATAACAAGCGCTATGACTTGGGTAAAGTGGGTCGGTACAAAATCAATAAAAAGCTGCGGCTCAATATTCCCGACACCGTACGGGTACTCACCCCCACCGACATTCTCTCGGCGATCGACTACCTCATTAACCTAGAGTTCGATACCGGAAACATTGACGACATCGATCACCTGGGCAACCGTCGTGTCCGGTCCGTCGGGGAACTCTTGCAAAACCAAGTGCGTGTTGGTCTAAACCGTCTAGAGCGCATCATTCGTGAACGTATGACCGTCAGCGAAGCCGACACCTTAACACCAGCCTCCTTGGTTAACCCGAAGCCCTTGGTGGCAGCAATTAAGGAATTCTTCGGTTCCTCCCAGCTTTCTCAGTTTATGGATCAAACCAATCCACTCGCTGAGTTGACCCACAAGCGGCGTCTATCTGCCCTCGGTCCTGGTGGTCTAACCCGTGAGCGGGCAGGCTTTGCCGTACGAGACATTCACCCCACTCAGTATGGTCGTATTTGCCCCGTTGAGACTCCAGAAGGTCCCAACGCAGGTCTCATCGGTTCCCTCGCAACCTATGCCCGCGTCAACGAATATGGCTTTATCGAAACGCCTTATTACAAGGTTGAAAACGGCAAAATCCTTTTTGATCAAGGCTCTGTTTACCTCACGGCAGGGGAAGAAGACGATCTACGGGTTGCCCCCGGTGATGTACCGCGGGATGAAGACGGTAACATTCTCGGTGAAACGGTTCCTGTCCGCTATCGTCGGGAATTCTCTACCACAACCCCAGAACAGGTGGACTATGTAGCGGTTTCTCCCCTACAGATTGTCTCTGTTGCAACCTCACTGATTCCCTTCCTTGAGCATGATGATGCAAACCGTGCTCTGATGGGCTCTAACATGCAACGACAGGCGGTTCCCCTATTACGTCCTGAGCGCCCCCTTGTGGGTACGGGTTTGGAAGCTCAAGCAGCCCGCGACTCCGGGATGGTAATTGTGTCCCGGTGCGATGGTGTTGTCACCTTTGTTGACGCCACTGTAATCCGCGTGCAGCCGACGGGTGAAGGCACCGAAGACGCCGCTGAAATTGTTTATCCTCTACAAAAATACCAGCGCTCTAACCAAGATACCTGCCTTAATCAGCGTCCCCTTGTAGACATTGGAGAAGATGTAGTCGCTGGTCAAGTCCTCGCGGACGGCTCTGCAACCGAAGGTGGTGAAATTGCCCTCGGCCAGAACGTGACGATCGCCTATATGCCCTGGGAAGGCTACAACTACGAGGACGCAATCTTAATCAGTGAGCGTCTTGTCTATGACGATGTGTACACCAGTATTCACATCGAAAAATTTGAGATTGAAGCCCGGCAAACGAAGTTAGGGCCTGAAGAAATTACCCGGGAAATTCCTAACGTCGGGGAAGATGCATTACGCCACCTCGATGAACAAGGGATTATCCGCATTGGTGCTTGGGTAGAATCTGGTGACATTTTGGTGGGTAAAGTTACTCCTAAAGGAGAGTCCGACCAGCCACCGGAAGAAAAACTCCTACGGGCAATTTTCGGAGAAAAAGCTCGGGATGTACGGGATAACTCTCTCCGGGTTCCCAACGGTGAAAAGGGTCGTGTTGTTGATGTCCGCGTCTTCACCCGTGAGCAGGGCGATGAATTGCCCCCTGGCGCCAATATGGTGGTTCGAGTCTATGTAGCTCAAAAACGAAAAATCCAGGTCGGGGATAAAATGGCAGGCCGCCACGGGAATAAGGGGATTATTTCTCGCATTCTCCCGATTGAAGATATGCCCTATTTGCCTGATGGTTCCCCTGTAGACATTGTGCTCAATCCCCTTGGTGTGCCCTCCCGGATGAACGTGGGTCAAGTTTTTGAATGCCTTTTAGGCTGGGCCGGTGAACATCTCAATGCCCGCTTTAAGATGATGCCTTTCGACGAAATGCATGGGGCGGAAGCGTCGCGGGAAACAGTGCATGGCAAAATTCGAGAAGCGGCGAAAAAACCCAACAAAGACTGGGTCTTTAATGAAGATGAGCCGGGCAAAATCCAAGTCTACGATGGCCGGACTGGAGAATCCTTTGATCGAGCCGTGACCGTCGGGAAAGCGTACATGCTCAAGCTCGTTCACCTGGTCGACGATAAAATCCACGCCCGTTCTACAGGGCCGTATTCTCTGGTCACCCAGCAGCCCCTTGGTGGTAAAGCCCAGCAGGGTGGTCAGCGATTCGGAGAAATGGAGGTTTGGGCGCTCGAAGCCTACGGAGCCGCCTATACTCTCCAAGAGTTGCTCACGGTGAAATCCGACGATATGCAAGGACGTAACGAAGCGTTAAATGCGATCGTCAAAGGGAAGCCGATTCCTCGTCCAGGCACTCCCGAATCGTTCAAAGTTCTAATGCGAGAACTACAATCCCTGGGTCTAGATATCGCTGTCCATAAGGTGGAAGCAGCCGATGATGGTACCAGTCGTGATGTGGAAGTAGATTTGATGATGGACAACCAACGTCGTGCTCCTAACCGGCCGACTTATGAGTCAGTTACCAATGAAGACCAAGAGGATCTAGTAGAAGAGGCAGCAGAGTAAGCATCCTTAAAGTGTAGTGGGGCCAAAATTTTCCAAGCGTGCCTCACACTTTTTCAAGCTTACACAGGCCAAATTGTATTCGTCGAGTCGTTTTTAAAGAGCAGTTACGGGCATGAAAAGTCAACAAGAGCAACATTTCGATTACGTCAAAATTGGTATTGCCTCTCCTGAACGGGTGCGTCAGTGGGGAGAGCGGACCTTACCAAATGGTCAAACTGTCGGTGAAGTCACGAAACCAGAAACCATTAACTACCGGACGTTAAAGCCGGAAATGGATGGTTTATTTTGTGAGCGAATTTTTGGCCCGGCCAAGGACTGGGAATGTCACTGTGGTAAATACAAGCGGGTCAGACACCGGGGTATTGTCTGTGAACGTTGTGGCGTAGAGGTGACTGAATCCCGGGTGCGTCGTCATCGCATGGGGTACATTAAACTCGCGGCGGCAGTTACCCACGTTTGGTATCTCAAGGGAATTCCCAGCTACCTCAGCATTTTGCTGGACATGGCACTGCGGGATGTGGAGCAGATTGTTTATTTCAACGCCTATGTTGTCCTTGATCCGGGTAATGCGACTAACCTCAGTTACAAGCAATTATTGACGGAAGATCAGTGGTTAGAAATTGAAGAGCAACTCTACAGCGAAGATTCCCAGTTAGAGGACGTGGAAGTTGGCATTGGGGCCGAGGCCATTGAACGTTTGTTACAAGAGCTTGAGTTAGAGCCGGTTGCCGAGGAACTACGGGAAGGTATTGCCAATTCTAAAGGTCAAAAACGGGCAAAGTTAATTAAGCGCTTGCGCGTGATTGATAACTTTATTGCAACTGGGGCACGCCCTGAGTGGATGGTTCTCAACAGTATTCCGGTCATTCCACCGGATCTGCGTCCCATGGTGCAGCTTGATGGGGGGCGCTTTGCCACCTCCGACTTGAACGATCTTTATCGTCGCGTTATTAACCGTAACAACCGTTTAGCTCGATTGCAGGAAATTCTGGCGCCAGAAATTATTGTCCGAAACGAAAAACGGATGTTGCAAGAGGCGGTGGATGCATTAATTGACAATGGTCGCCGTGGTCGGACAGTCGTCGGTGCGAATAACCGTCCCCTCAAGTCTTTGTCGGACATTATTGAAGGGAAGCAGGGTCGTTTCCGGCAAAACCTCCTTGGAAAACGGGTTGACTATTCTGGTCGTTCTGTCATTGTGGTTGGGCCAAAGCTAAAAATTTATCAATGTGGTCTGCCCCGTGAAATGGCCATTGAACTGTTCCAGCCTTTTGTTATTCAGCGACTGATTAAGAGCACCATCGTCAGCAACATCAAGGCGGCGAAGAAGCTGATTCAACGGGGAGATGAAAGTGTTTGGGATGTACTCGCCGAAGTAATTACAGGTCACCCTGTGTTACTGAACCGGGCACCGACGCTACACCGACTAGGAATTCAGGCCTTTGAACCCATTCTTGTGGAGGGCCGTGCGATTCAATTGCACCCGCTGGTTTGTCCTGCGTTTAACGCTGACTTTGATGGTGACCAGATGGCGGTGCACGTGCCTTTATCTTTGGAGGCCCAAGCTGAAGCTCGCCTGTTGATGCTGGCTTGCCATAATATTCTTTCGCCGGCTACGGGTAAGCCCATTGTGGCTCCTTCCCAGGATATGGTTTTAGGCTGTTATTATTTGACGGCGGAAAATCCAGGGGCACAGCGGGGAGCGGGACGCTACTTCAGCAGTATGGATGATGCGTTGCGGGCCTATGAGCAAGGAGATGTGGATTTGCATGCTTATGTGTGGTTGCGCTACCTCGGTGATGTTGAAACCAACGAGGCGGATGATCGAGTGTTGGAATCTGAAACGTTAGAGGACGGTTCTATTTTGAAAATTTACCGTGAACGGAAGGTTCGGGAAACGGCAGAGGGTGAAATGATTAGTCAGTTTATCCGCACAACGCCGGGACGAATTATCTACAACAAGACGATCCAGGATGCCCTTGATTTGACCGAGCGGACACTCCCAGAAGGACTGCCTGTGTAAGGCGACTACAAGCAAAAACAAAAGGGCGATCGCCTTTTGTTTTCTTCCTTTAGTTTTTCTTCTTAAGTTATTAACACCAGAGACCACAAAAAACCATGACCAAGGAAAAACCCGCCGTTTTTTATAACCGCATTATCGATAAAGGACGCCTGAAGAAATTGATGTCCTGGGCCTACACCAGTTTTGGTTCTGCCCACTGTGCCACCATGGCTGACGAACTGAAGACCCTTGGTTTTCGTTATGCAACCCAGGCTGGTGTATCTATTAGTGTCGATGACCTCCAGGTGCCTCCCATCAAGCGGCAGATGCTAGACAGCGCCGAACAGGAAATTAAAACTACAGAAGCTCGCTATTCCCGTGGTGAAATCACTGAGGTTGAACGCTTCCAAAAGGTAATCGATACCTGGAACAGTACCTCTGAATCCCTCAAAGATGAAGTGGTCAAAAACTTCCGGGAAACCAATCCCCTCAACTCCGTTTACATGATGGCGTTCAGTGGTGCCCGGGGTAATCTCTCCCAGGTGCGTCAGTTGGTCGGGATGCGTGGTTTGATGGCGGATCCCCAAGGGGAAATTATTGACTTGCCGATCAAAACTAACTTCCGGGAAGGTCTGACGGTAACTGAGTACATTATTTCCTCTTACGGTGCGCGGAAAGGTCTGGTAGATACAGCACTGCGGACTGCGGACTCCGGTTACCTAACCCGTCGTTTGGTGGATGTTTCCCAGGATGTGATTGTTCGCGAAGAAGACTGCGGCACCGCCCGGGGCCTCAAACTCCGCGCCATGACCGATGGTGAACGCGAACAAATTTCCCTCGAAGACCGCCTCTTTGGTCGGGTGCTCAATGCCGACGTGGTTGATCCCAAAACTGGGGAAGTTATTGCCCAACGGAATCAAGATATTGATGCTGATCTGGCGAAGAAAATTGCGGCTACGGTGGCTGAGGTGGAAGTGCGATCGCCGCTGACCTGTGAAGCAGCCCGTTCCGTCTGTCGCAAGTGCTATGGTTGGAGCCTCGCCCATGGTCACATGGTCGATATGGGAGAAGCCGTGGGGATTATTGCGGCCCAATCCATTGGGGAACCTGGCACCCAGTTAACCATGCGGACTTTCCACACGGGGGGGGTATTCACCAAGGAAGCAGCCCGGACGATCAAGGCTTCCAAAGCTGGTACGATTCAGTTTAAAGATGGCCTCAGCACTCGACGGATGCGGACGCCCCACGGGGATGAAGTAGAACAGGTAGAAGTAGCTGGCACCCTGGTACTGAAGCCCAGCGATAACGGCAAAATGGTGAGCCATTCCCTCTCCCCTGGTTCCTTTGTCTTGGTAGCAGAAGGCGCTTCCGTCAAGAAAGGCGATCTGCTGGTTGAGGTTGGTGCGGGTCAGAAAACCCAAAAATCCACCGAGAGAGCGACCAAAGACGTTTCTTCCGATCTGGCTGGAGAAGTTCTGTTTGACAACCTTATTGCCGAAGAAAAAACTGACCGTCAAGGCAATACAACCCGCTCCGCCCAAAGAAGTGGTTTGATGTGGGTTTTGGCTGGGGATGTCTATAATCTGCCGGCTGGGGCTGAACCCGTCGTTGAAAACGGCACCCATGTCAATGTGGGCGATATTCTGGCTGAGACCAAATTAGTTTCCCTCTCCGGTGGTGTTGTACGACTAATTCCCAATAGCCGAGAGATTGAAATTGTCACTGCTTCGGTACTCCTAGATGAGGCGAAAGTACTCCATGAAACTGGGGGTGGCTCAGAGCAATACATCATCGAAACCTCTAAAGGGGATCAGTTCCTCCTGAAAACAGCCCCTGGCACGAAGGTTCAAAACAATGCCAACATCGCTGAACTCATCGATGATCGCTACCGGACGACCACCGGGGGGATCATCAAATATGCTGGCGTAGAAATAGCCAAAGGCACGAAAAAACAGGGTTACGAAGTCCTGAAAGGAGGCACACTCCTCTGGATCCCGGAAGAAACCCACGAGGTTAACAAAGATAGCTCTCTCCGCATTGTTGAAGATGGCCAGTATGTCGAAGCGGGAACGGAAGTCGTTAAGGACATCTTCTCCCAATCGGCTGGGGTGGCAGAGGTCATCGAAAAGAATGACATTCTCCGGGAAGTGATTATTAAGCCGGGTGAATTGCACCTCACCGAAGAGGCGATCGCCGACAAATATCACGAACAACTGATCCAGCCCGGTGAAGAAGTTATCCCTGGGGTAACCATCGACAAACTAAGCTACGGCGAAAAAGTGATCAGCACCGAAGGGGTAGCTCTTCTTGTCCGCCCCGTCGAGGAATTCCAAGTCGAGGATACTCCGGTTGAGCCGTCCCAAGGTTCCATTAATGAGCAGGGGGCAGGCCGGAATATCGAACTCCATTCCGTCCAGCGCCTATTTTTCAAAGATGGTGAACGGGTTAAATCCGTTGATGGCGTTTCCCTCCTGAGCACCCAATTGATTATCGAAATTGGCGCTATTGAAGGGGAAGATGAAGACGTCCTCGCAAACCTCTATGCGGACATCGAACTTCAAGATGATCCCACCGATGACGAAGTGAAACGTCTGCAGTTGGTGATTCTTGAATCCTTGATTCTCCGCCGTGATTCCGATAGTGATCCCTTTGGCGGCCAAGTTCAGACCCGACTCATGGTCGAAGACGGCCAAGAGATTTTACCCGGTGCAGTGGTGGCCCGCACGGAAATCCAATGTAAAGAACCCGGTGAAGTTCGGGGGATTCGCTCTGGTCAAGAAGCGATTCGTCGTTTATTGATCGTGCGCGATAGCGATCGCCAAACCCTAGCTATCGACGGCAAAGCCAAAGTCAAAGAAAATACCCTGGTGGTTGCTGGCACCGAAATTGCTGAAGGCGTTGTGATCGAAGATTCCGCCCAAGTCCTCAAAGTCAGCGACAAAGAAATTGTCCTCCGGCATGCCAGACCCTACCGTGTGTCTGGTGGTGCAGTTTTGCACATTGACGAAGGTGATCTCGTCCAACGGGGTGACAATCTTGTTCTACTCGTCTTTGAGCGGGCAAAAACCGGGGACATCATCCAGGGTCTCCCCCGTATCGAAGAATTACTCGAAGCCCGGAAACCCAAGGAAGCAGCAGTGCTCGCCCGTCGTCCTGGTACCTGCCAAGTCGAATACCTTGACGACGAAACTGTAGATGTCAAAGTCATCGAAGATGACGGTGTCATTAGCGAGTATCCAGTCAGCCTAAACCAAAGTGTGATGGTGGTCGATGGTCAACGGGTTGGCCCCGCAGAAGCCCTCACCGATGGCTTGAATAATCCCCACGAAATCCTAGAAATTTTCTTCGATTACTACGCTGAAAGTAAGGGAATCTACGACGCGGCTTTGATTGGTCTCCGGGAATCCCAACGGTTCTTGGTAGAAGAAGTACAGCGGGTTTACCAGTCCCAGGGAATTGACATTTCTGACAAACACATCGAAGTGATTGTGCGTCAGATGACGGCAAAAGTCCGCATCGATGATGGTGGCGATACCACAATGTTGCCAGGGGAGTTAATCGAGCTACGTCAAGTAGAACAGGTTAACGAAGCAATGTCGATTACTGGTGGCGCGCCGGCCCGTTATACTCCGGTACTCCTGGGGATTACTAAAGCCTCCTTGAACACCGACAGCTTTATCTCTGCGGCTTCCTTCCAAGAGACCACACGGGTACTCACGGAAGCAGCTATTGAAGGGAAATCTGACTGGTTGCGGGGCCTCAAGGAAAACGTGATTATCGGTCGCTTGATTCCGGCGGGAACGGGGTTTGCGAGTCAAAATGATTTCGTAGACGAAGGAACTTCACGGTCTCCCAATGGCTACAGCAATGTTGTGACTAATGACAATGGTGCTGGGTTGTCGAGCCGTTCCTACGATGATCTCGATGGCAGCGAAATTCTTGATGATCAAACAGCGCGAGCCTTTACAGAAGGAAAATCGAATCGCAAAGACATTATCTCTGGCGATGAACTAATTTCTGATGATACGCCGATTCCGTCGGACGTTCAGGGGAAAGCGCCTGTAATTGATGATGATGCGATGATTGATGATAACTGGATGAAGGATCAATAATGGCGATCTGATCACCAAAAATCGTTAGATAATGTGGGTTAGTCTGTGGGCTAGCCCACTTTTTTGTGTAGTTAAAAAATGAGTTTTGACAAAAGGCGATCGCCTTTTTCTTGCTTCGTTTTGGGTTTGCTAGAATTGAATCACCTCCGGTAGAGTCATAAAAGCATGCAATGGCGAGAAATTTGTGAAAATAAGCAACTTCAAGATCTTCCTTTTAAGATCGAGACGAACCGGTGGGGGCAAATTATCATGAGTCCCGTCAAAATTAAGCATTCTTTTTATCAAGGCAGAATCTTGCGGTTGCTTGAAGCCCTGACTGAGGGCGGCGAAGTCATGCCGGAATGCGCCATTGATACTGAGGACGGGGTAAAAGTTGCGGATGTGGTGTGGTGCTCCGATGAGCGGTTTCGCCAAATCGAGGAGGAAATTTCTGCTTCGATCGCGCCAGAAATTTGTGTAGAAGTGAAATCTTCAGGTAATACTTTGGGGGAAATGGAATTAAAGAAAAAGCTTTATTTTGCGGCACAGTGTCAAGAAGTCTGGCTCTGTAACGAACAAGGTGAAATGAGTTTTTATAACGTAGCAGGAAGACAAAATACCTCTTTACTTATTCCTGAATTTCCCAGACAAATTCAGCGGTAGAATTCCATGCCAAAAAACAATCTTGACTTTTGTTCAATGAATGTAACTTAAAAAATATTAATACATATGTAAACTCTGTCGAAATTCAATTAATTTATACAAAAAAATATAGCGATCGTCCTTCTTTTTGCTTGGGAACGATCGCCTTTTTATTTGATATTAATTGCTGGGTAATTGACTCATTTTTTCGAGGTCGAGGACTTGGGCCAGGGTTGCTTCATCCATTAAGCCCCGTTCGAGGACAATTTGCCGGAGGGTTTTGCCAGTTTGCAAAGATTCCTTGGCGACATCAGCGGCGTTGAGATAACCGATATGGGTATTCAGGGCTGTGACAAGGGAAAGACTACTTTCGGCGTAATTATGACAGCGTTGTTCGTTGGCGGTGATCCCAGCCAAACATTTTTCACTAAGAGCTTTGATCGTGTTACCGAGAATTTCGATGCTGTGGATCAAATCATAGGCGATTAGGGGCATCATCACGTTTAGTTCGAGTTGACCAGCCTGGGCCGCAAAGGCGATCGCCGTATCGTAGCCCATCACCTGAAAGCAAACCATCGAGGTCATTTCCGCCATCACGGGGTTGTACTTACCGGGCATAATCGAAGAACCAGGTTGGACAGGGGGCAGTTGAATTTCCTTAAAGCCAGTGTTGGGGCCAGAATCCATCAGACGCAAATCATGGGAAATTTTCACAAGATCCTGGGCGAGGTTACGCAGGGAGCCAGACACATTTACAAAAGGCGACATACTTTGCATCGCGGCCATCAGGTGGGGGGCAGAGGTAAGGGGCTGGCCGATTAGTTCACTTAAAATTGCCGCGACCCGAAAACGGTATTGGGGATGGGTGTTTAAACCTGTGCCAGACGCACTCCCGCCTAACCCTAAAACGGTTAGATCCTTTGCGGCAGTTTCGATGCGTCCCATGTGGGCCGTTAAAATTTCAGCCCAAGCACGGAATCCCTCCCCTAAACGCACGGGAACTGCGTCCTGCATATGGGTGCGGCCAGATTTGACGATATGGGCAAATTCTTCGGCTTTATTGTTCAAGGTGGCGATCGCCCCGGAGAGAGCTGGATATAAACAATGCTCTAGGGCGAGTAATGCACCAATGCGGATTGCTGTGGGAATAACATCATTGGTGGATTGGCCATAGTTCACATGGTCATTGGGGCTGACGGTTTGGTAATCGCCCTTTTCGCCGCCGAGGAGTTCGAGGGCACGGTTCGCCAATACTTCATTGATATTCATGTGGTGGGAGGTGCCAGCGCCGGCTTGGTAAACATCAACCACAAATTGATCACGCAGATTTCCCTTGAGCACTTCATCACAGGCTTGGACAATCGCCGTCGCCAAATTTTCGGGGATACAACCCAATTCACTATTGGTTAGTGCTGTGGCTTTTTTGATCAGAACACAAGCATCGACATAGGTGGGGATGGGCTTTAGGCCGCTAATGGGGAAATTTTCCGTCGCCCGGAGGGTTTGGATGCCATAGTAGGCATCGTGGGGGATTTGGCGATCGCCCATGGAATCTTTTTCAATGCGAAAATCTGCGCTCATTTTTGCTAATTTAATCAAATTTACCTCCCATCAGTTTAAGGGGAGGACACAAAATCAGATCTTACAATGGGACTAAATGATCTGGAGAATGACCGATGGTTGCTTCGATGAAGAATGCGCGCCGGAAAGAGGCGATCGCCCCTTGGGTTCCAGCCCAGTGGGAAGCGTACCAACAGCAACGGGATTTACCGACGGATGATCTCAATAAACAAAAACTCTATTTTTATCAAAACTCACTATTACTTGAAATGGGTGCAGAAGGAATTAATCACGCTTCAGTTAATAATTTATTTACGCTACTCATTGGCTTTTGGTTTGCATTTAAGCCAGAAAATACAGGACATTTAATGGGCGGTTGTCAATTAGAAAAAAGCTCACAAAAAATTGCGGCTGCACCTGATTTAGTTTTGTATCTTGGGAACAATCATCCCGTTTGGAAACAAGGTGATCGCCGTTATTTGAATTTAGATGAATGGCGCGTGCCTGATTTAGTTGGCGAAATTTCTGACACGACGATTTTCCATGATTTAGACCGTAAAAAAGAAATTTATGCTGCTTTAGAGATTCCGGAATATTGGGTGATTGATGTCCAAGCCCAACGATTTTTTCTCTTAGTTTTAAATGAGGCTGGACGCTATGAATCTGTGGAAACATCTCAGGTTTTAAAGGACTTGCCGAAAGTGTTGTTAGAAGAAGCTTTAGAACGTGTTGCTTCAGACGGTAATGCCCAAGTAGCCCAGTGGTTTATGGGACAATTGCAAGTCGATCAACCCCAATGATGTGGTTTCAGTTTTGGGAAATTTGAGGATTATTCGCTTTAATGGGGAATAATTGTTGTCAATCCAAAACTTTCTATGGCTAGCGTAACGTTCGAGCAAGTGACGAAGCGATTTGATGATTTTGTCGCCGTCAACAACCTCAACCTTGCCATCGAAGATGGTGAATTCTTAGTATTTGTCGGGCCATCTGGCTGCGGGAAAACCACGTCTCTCCGGTTATTGGCCGGGCTAGAGTCCATTACAGACGGGCAAATTTGCATTGGCGATCGCCGCGTGAATCACCTCTCCCCCAAAGATCGTGATATTGCGATGGTGTTTCAATCCTACGCTCTCTACCCTCACATGAGTGTCTATGAAAATATGGCGTTCAGTCTGCAATTGCAAGGCGTTGATAAAACCGAGATCAACAAGCGTGTCCAAAGTGCCGCCGCCCAATTAGGGATCGAAAGATTATTACAACGCAAACCCAAGGAGCTTTCAGGCGGACAGCGGCAACGGGTCGCAGTGGGACGGGCAATTGTTCGCAAACCCGCCGTCTTTCTGATGGATGAACCCCTCTCAAACCTCGATGCTAAATTACGCGTTCAAGCCCGTAAAGAAATTAGTAAACTCCACCAAGATCTCAATACCACCTTTATCTACGTTACCCACGATCAAGTGGAAGCCATGACCATGGGCGATCGCATTGCCGTGATGAAGGATGGCATTTTGCAGCAGGTCGATAGTCCCGGCAATCTCTATAACAATCCTAGTAATATGTTTGTCGCCGGATTTATCGGTAGTCCCGCGATGAATTTCTTTGACGTAGAACAAACGATCAATGAAGGAGAACCCTGTCTAAAATTGGGGCAAAATTTAATTTCAATTCAAAAATATTTACCACAATTTATCGTTGATGGTGGCGTGACCTTTAAAGATAGACCAATTACCTTAGGGATTCGTCCCGAAGATATTTACCATCCTCAATATTTGCCCCCTGATATTCCCACTGTGGCTGTGCAAGCGACAATCAATATGATTGAAATGATGGGTAATGAGCTCATTGTTTACCTCACAACGGCTGAACAAGAAGAGTTTGTGGCGAGATTTGACCCCCGTGCTACGGTTAAACAGGGAGAAACCCTTGATGTGTTGTGGAATGTCCAACGTCTGTATCTTTTTGATCGCGAAATGGAAACAGTTATTGCATAAAACCATCTGTTGTTTTGAGATGGTTTAAACCCAATTCAAAGCACAATTTCTCTTTTAATTAATTTGTTGAATTCAACCTTTATGAATGTTTTTTTTACAAAAAAGATCTCCACTTAAGCTTACTTCCTTCGCACTTAGTTCTGTACTCGTTTTAACAGGTTGTGTTGGTGAACAAACAACTTCTGGAGACGGTACGGCGAGTGATACCAAACAAGTCACCGTTTTTGGGGTGATGATTGGGGAGCAACAGGAAAAAATTGAGGCTGCCCTCGCTCCTTTTACTGAAGAAACAGGCATTGAAGTGGTTTACGAAGGCACAGATACCTTTGCGACGACCCTCCCGATTCGGGTTGATTCTGGTAATCCACCTGATTTAGCGATGTTTCCCCAACCAGGGCTAATGGCAGATTTTGCGCGGGAAGGTATGCTGGTTCCCCTCACGGAATTTATGAGTCTTGAGGAGTTGCAAGCGGCTTACGACGAATCGTGGATTCAGCTCGGCAGTGTAAATAATGTGCCCTATGGGGTGTGGTATCGGGCTTCGGTCAAAAGTTTAGTTTGGTACAACCCGCAGCAATTTGCGGCGAATGGTTACGAAATTCCTACCACTTGGGATGAAATGCTCGCCTTGAGCGATCGCCTTGTATCTGAAGGCAAAACCCCGTGGTGTATTGGCATGGAAAGTGGTGATGCTACGGGTTGGGTCGGCACCGATTGGGTTGAAGAAATTATGCTGCGCACCGCCGGCCCCAATGTTTATGACCAGTGGATTAGCCACGAAATCCCCTTTAATGATCCGGCGGTAGAAAATGCGGTCAACATTTTCGGCGACATTGTCCGCAACGAGGATTATGTTTATGGTGGCGTGGTGAGTGCCTTGAGTACGCCTTTTGGGGATTCAATTCAGGGATTGTTTGGCGAAGATCCCAACTGCTACCTACACAAGCAGGGGAACTTTATTGAGGCATTTTTACCGACGGATATTAATCTTGATGAAGATGTCGATGTATTCCCCCTCCCGCAGATTAATCCCGATCAAGGTTTACCAATTTTAGTGGCTGGGGATGTGTTTGCGATGTTTAATGACACCCCTGAAGCGCGCCAGTTAATGGAATATCTCGCCAGTAAAACCCCCCACGAAGTCGCTGCAGGATTGGGGGGATATCTTTCGCCCCGGCAGGGCATTGATCCGGCTTTGTATCCCACGGATTTGAGCCGCAAACAAGCAGAGATTCTGGGGAATGCGGATGTAATTCGCTTTGATGCGTCGGATATGATGCCCGGTGCCGTGGGAACGGGCACGTTCTGGTCGGGCATGGTGGACTATGTCGGCGGGACGGACGCGGAAACGGTTTTAACCAATATTGAAAATAGCTGGCCTGAGTGATATCCCCCTAAATCCCCCTTCAAAGGGGGACTTCGATTCCCCTGAATCCTTCTTTAACCAAGACTGTAAGTATTTCATGGAGGTCATGATGGAATTTTGGACGCGTCTGTTGAACGTCGTCTTGGCGATCGCCATCGGTTGTGGTGGTGTGATTGGGCTATTTTATTTAGCCAATATTGCGATTAATGCTTTGCCGAAACCGTGGAATCAGCGGTTGTTGCCGTGGGTCTATATTTCTCCGGCATTATTGTTGCTGTCTGCTTATTTGATTTTGCCGACGGTGCAAACTTTTTATCTGAGTTTTTTAGATGGGCGATCGCAAAACTTTGTCGGACTCAAAAACTATATTTTTGCCTTCACGGATCAGGCAATGTTGGTTGCCTTTAAAAATAATTTACTCTGGCTCGTTTTAGTAACAGGAGTCAGCGTGAGTTTGGGATTAATTATTGCCGTACTGGTGGATAAAGTGCGCTATGAAGCAATTATTAAATCCCTGATTTTCTTACCGATGGCGATCTCCTTTGTGGGGGCGAGTGTCATCTGGAAATTTATGTACGCCTACAAACCCGCTGGGGATGATCAGATTGGGGTTTTAAATGGGCTGTTGGTAAATTTCGGCTTTGAACCTGTCGGCTGGATCGTTGAACAATCGGTAAATAATTTTGCTTTGATTGCGATTATGATCTGGCTCTATACGGGCTTTGCGATGGTGATTTTATCTTCGGCGGTGAAAGGGATTCCCGAAGAAGTCATCGAGGCGGCGCGGATTGACGGGGCAAATAGCTGGCAAATTTTTTGGCGAATTACAATCCCGATGATCCGCTCAACAATCCTTGTCGTCAGTACCACGATTATTATTTTGGTCTTAAAAGTATTCGATATTGTCTTTGTGATGACAGGGGGAAATTATGGTACGGAAGTGATCGCCAGTCGCATGATTAAAGAGATGTTTAATTACCGAAATTTTGGGCGTGGTAGTGCGATCGCCATCGTGCTTTTAATCTTAATTATCCCAGTAATGATCAGTAATATCCGACGGTTTAGAACACAGGAGAAGTTACGCTAATGGCACAGCAAAAGCAGACTCAATTTTGGCAAAAAACACCAATTCATATTTCGTTATTGGTCATCGCTTTCATTTGGACATTGCCGTCGGCGGGGTTATTGATTAGCTCTTTTCGGCGGCGGGATGCAATGCTGGCGACGGGCTGGTGGACAATTTTTCAACATCCCTTTGAACTGACCCAATATCACATCGGCAATTATGTGGATGTACTGCAATCGGAGGGCATGGGCCAGGCTTTTTTTAATAGTTTGACGATCGCCATTCCCGCGACGGTGATTCCCATTGCGATCGCCTGTTTTGCGGCCTATGCCTTTGCGTGGATGAAATTTCCGGGGCGACAATTCTTATTTATTGTGGTGGTGTGCCTGTTGGTGGTGCCGCTGCAAACGACCTTGATTCCGATTTTGCGGGCCTATCGAGATTTTGGTCTGTCCAATAGTTTCCTGGGGGTATGGCTTGCCCATGCGGGGTATGGTCTGCCCCTGGGGATTTACCTCCTGCGGAACTACATCGGCGAATTACCCAAGGATTTAATCGAAGCGGCGGCGGTGGATGGCGCATCCCACTTGAAGATTTTTACAAAATTAATCGTTCCCCTCTCCATGCCGGCGATCGCCTCCTTTGCCGTCTTCCAATTTCTCTGGGTTTGGAATGATTTGCTCATCGCCCTAGTTTACTTAGGCACCACCAACGACGTCGCCCCCGTCACGATCCAACTGAGTAATTTAGTCGGGTCACGGGGTCAAGACTGGCACCTGCTCACCGCCGGCGCTTTTATCTCAATGATCGTTCCCCTCGGTGTATTCTTCAGCCTACAACGTTATTTTGTGCGGGGAATTTTAGCAGGTTCCGTAAAATCCTAGTCCTTTGTCCACACGGGATGTTGGAACAGCGCAAGGATTGTTTTCGCGCCCCGCAACTGGTTAGAGGTGGGCAGATGTCCCCTCGGCGCCTCTAGATTCCAGATAAATGCTTTGGGATAGCGTGCCCAAATCCGCCCATCTCGCCAGGCGATTTTTTCCCAGAGGGCATTAAAGTCCTTACCGAGGGAATTCCATAATTTGCGCTGTACCGAGAAGCCAAATTTACCCCCAGAATAAACCTGCCATAGCTGATCGAGGGTGAGCAGATCCTCGTCTGGAAACCGTTCCACTTCCGTGAAATAGAGCCACTTACGCTTGACGGCGGATTCCCCAGCGAGCTCACACATTTTCTGGAGGGTTAGAATATCCGCCTCCAGAAACTCCTCTTCGATCAATTTGTCTTGAATGATTTGGTAGTCAATATCTCGCGCTGACTTGAGTTCAACGACTCCCTCCGGAAATTCTTGCTGCATAAACAGTAAATTTTCGGCAGTTTGATTCTGGGTGAGCACTTGGCAAATTCTCCCCATGACAGGAGTCGCCGCCTGGCCCTCTTGCGCCATCAAAAATTCTCTCAAGCAAGCAAAACCAGCATCCCCTTGGTCAATCAGTTGGGGGATTTTTTCGAGCTGCTTTTTCGCCGATAATGCCGAAAATTCTTGCAGTAAATCGCTGGTTGCCTCCATGTAAATTGTGTCTCCCCAATGTGTTGCGTCAAAAATGTTGTGATGGATGTAGTGCGTAGGCGATCGCCGTCAAAATCTACTATTGAGCCAAGCAGAGCGATTAGGCTTTACCCAGTCAGACGAAAATCACCATCAAACCAGACTATCACAGGACACAGTAGTAAATATTGACTCTTGTTGAAGAATCTTGTTCACCACACCGTAAACTGCCTGGCTTTTAGTCTTGCGTCGAGGAAGCATCCGCTGGTTTTTCATAGCCATTTTCGTAGGCAAACCGTACCAATTGAGACCGATTCTCAAGCCCTAACTTACTCAAAATGCTACTGAGATGGGTCTGCACCGTGCGTGGACTCACATAAAGATGCTCACTAATTTGCTTATTTGTCCAACCCTGAACCGCTTCCCAAAAAACACGCATCTCGGCGGGAGTTAATGGGAGTGGTTCCGGGGCTTTCTTGAACTGCTCAGTGTTAGCCTGAGCGGCGAGCCGTTGCATTTCTGCGCGAATGTCTTCAATCCTGGCCAGTTGGCGCTCAATTTTTGCCAGCAATTCTTTCATTTCAAAGGGTTTGGCGATGTAGTCGTCCGCCCCCGAAAAATGCCCTTCAACGCGAGCCTCTAAATCCGTCTGACTCGACAAAAATAAAAAAGGAATTAACTGCCCTGTCGGTTGAGAACGAATGTACCGACAGAATTCAAAGCCATCCATTTCTGGCATACAAACATCGGAAACGATTAAGTCCGGCTGAAACTCAAGCCAAATATCGAGTCCCTGCTTGCCAGAAAAAACGACCTCGACGATATATCCAGCTTGCGTCAGTAAGTTTTCTAGAATCTTTTGCAAGATAGGATCATCATCAATTACGAGAATTCGTTTCATTACACCGCACCCGTTGAAAGTAAAAATTTTGGCGTTAGTCCACCAATACTCCGGAGGATTTTGTTTCACCCTTGAAAAAACCCGTTCAAACTAAGGGTATTACGGATAGAAACAATATGGGAGGTTATTTTGTAACCAATCTACAAATTTATTTACAATTTTTTGTAGACTATTGGGGAGTGTCAATTGCTTCTCAGTTCAATTTTGCGCCCCAGGGACGCCAGGAGGTCAGCGCCAGTTATGAAAATTAGGCTCAAGCCAGAAGAATATCTATTGTGGGGTCATGGGTTGGCCATGGCCTTTGGTTTAGCGGGCTTATTGCTTGTCTTACCAAATGCCAATTTCATTGCCAGCTTGCCAGATTTTGGCCAGGTTGCTTTTCGTCTTTCGATGGCCAATGGTGGTGTGATGTACATGCTCCTGGGGATGGCTGCCGTCACTGTTTATGCCTATCGCCTGTTGGGAAAGAAATATTTATTGTCTTTTCTAGTGCCAGCGCTGGCGGTGTCGGTGTCAGCGGAACTAATGGGCACCAGTACGGGATTTCCGTTTGGGGCTTATCACTACACCAGCGGTTTGGGCTATAAGATTGCGGGATTAGTCCCGTTTACCATTCCTCTATCCTGGTTCTACCTAGGCTTTAGTAGTTTTCTGATCGCGCGGGTGGGTTTGCAAAAATATAATTTGCCCCGTTGGGTGTATTCTCTGGCGGCGATCGCCCTTGGGTCTTTACTGCTCACCTCTTGGGATTTTGTTTTAGATCCGGGCATGAGCCAAACCGCTGTCCCTTTTTGGGAATGGGAAGTAGTAGGGCCATTTTTCGGGATGCCCTATGAAAATTTCTCCGGTTGGTTCGGGACGGGCTGTGTGTTTATGGGCATTGCCAGCCTGTTTTGGGGCAAGCAACCCCTTAATCTTTCCCGGGAACAATTGATGCTGCCCTTCGCGATGTATCTCTTGAATTTCGGTTTTGCGATGATGATGAGCATTGGTGGCGGCATTTATCCCCCCATTCTGTTGGGGATTCTGCTGGGCTTGGCACCAATTACCGTGCTGTACTTCAGCATTCCCAAAGCGAGCCAATCAACGACGACGATGCCGGTAGTAGATACAACGACTGGAAAAATGCCAGTGGGTGCCGGTCGTTAACTATTTTTTTCGGATCACCCCCATAATTCAAAACTGGGGGTTTTTTGTGTTTATTTTTAGTTGGAAATTACTTGAGCTATGGATTTTTCCCCGGTCTGGATCGGCGGTGTTTGCTTGTTGGGGCTACTCATTCAGGGTAGTGGAGCCTTGATTGTCCTGGCGCGGTTGATGAAGGGGGCCGTGCGGCGATCGCCTTTGACACCGAAGCCCTCCCATTCGGATAATTTGGCTGCGGTGACAGTGGTGGTGCCGAGCCTCAACGAAGCAGAACGAATTCAACCCTGTCTGAATGGGCTGAGTCAGCAAAGCTATGAAGTACGGGAAATCCTCGTCGTTGATAGTAATTCCACCGATGGCACCCGGGAAAAAGTTTTAGCGCAAACCAAGGCTGATCCTCGGTTTCGGCTGTTAACGGATGATCCGCTGCCCCAGGGTTGGGTGGGCCGTCCCTGGGCGTTAAATTGGGGCTTTGAGCACAGTTCGCCGGACAGCGAGTGGATTTTAGGCGTGGATGCCGATACCCAACCGCAACGGGGCATGATCGCCAGTGTTCTCCAAGCAGCCGAGGAAGAGGGTTTTGATGTAGTCTCCCTATCGCCACAGTTTATTTTGCGATCGCCGGGGGAATGGTGGTTACAGCCAGCGTTGTTGATGACCCTACTCTTTCGCTTTGATGTCGCCGGGATTCGTCAGCCAGATCAAGACAGTGTGATGGCCAATGGGCAATGTTTCCTCTGTCGGCGCAAGGTATTAGAAAAAGTCGGGGGTTACCGTTCAGCGGCGGGATCGTTTTGTGATGATGTGACCCTGGCGAGAAATATTGCGAAGGCGGGTTATAAAGTTGGTTTTCTCGATGGCGCGAAAATTATTAAAGTCAGAATGTACGAAGGGATGCGCGAAACCTGGGATGAGTGGGGGCGATCGCTTGATTTAAAAGATGCCACATCCCGGACGGAGCTCTGGGGGCAACTGTGGCTCCTGACGATGGTGCAAGGCTTACCCATTCCCTTAATCATGCTCCTCCTGGGACTCGTGGAAGAAGGGGTGACGAATTCATTCCTCTATGGTTGGCTGGGCTTAAATCTTGTTTTAATTCTCGTGCGCTTTGGGATGCTGTTGGCCATTTCCGGCTCCTATGATCGCCAATTTAGCGAGGGAAAAAGTGCTTTATTATTCTGGCTATCGCCCTTTGCCGATCCCTTTGCGGTGGCGCGGATTTTCCTGTCAGCCCGACGCAAACCCAAGGCTTGGCGGGGGCGCGTGTACAGCTAAAAACGGTATGATATCTCTGTTTTGTTCTTGGCAATAGGTGAAAAAAATGGCGATCGCATTACCGCAAAAAATCATGTTGTTGGGTTCCGGAGAACTAGGGAAAGAAGTGGCGATCGCCGCCCAACGTTTAGGCAATACGGTAATTGCCGTGGATCGCTATGACAATGCCCCAGCAATGCAAGTAGCCGATCAGCGAGAAGTGATCTCGATGCTCGATGGGGCTGCCCTCGAAGCTGTGATCAAAAAACATCAACCGGATCTCATCGTGCCGGAAGTGGAAGCGATTCGCACCGAAAAGCTCCTTGAACTTGAGCAAGCTGGTTACACTGTCATTCCCACCGCCGCTGCCACCAACTTCACCATGAACCGCGATCGCATCCGGGATCTCGCAAGCGAAGAATTAGGTTTACGCACCGCCAAATATGCCTACGCCACCAGCCTCGAAGAACTCAAAACTGTGGCGCAAGCAATTGGCTTTCCCAACGTGATTAAACCGGTAATGTCCTCCTCCGGCAAAGGGCAATCCGTGGTGAACAACGCCGACGAATTAGAAACCGCTTGGCATTACGCTATTGAGGGCGCGCGGGGTGACACCGCCAAAATTATCATCGAAGAATTTATCAATTTCGAGGTCGAAATTACGCTGTTAACCATCCGCCAGTGGGCAGGAGAAACGCTCTTTTGTCCGGCGATCGCCCATCGTCAAGAACGTGGCGATTACCAAGAATCCTGGCAACCCGTCGGTTTAACAGAATCCCAAGTAAAAGATGCCCAGGACATTGCCCGTAAAGTCACCGATAAACTCGGTGGTGCTGGCATTTTTGGCGTGGAATTTTTCATCACCAAAGACGAGGTGATTTTCTCTGAACTATCCCCACGCCCCCACGACACCGGCATGGTGACGCTTATCTCCCAAAACCTGAATGAATTCGAATTACATCTCCGGGCGATCCTCGGTTTACCTATTCCCACCATTGAATTGCTGAGTCCGGCGGCTAGTGCGGTGATTTTAGCGGAGAAAAATAGCGACCAAATTATTTTTACTGGCGTTGCCGAAGCCTTGGCCATTCCAGACACAGACCTCCGTTTATTTGGCAAGCCCGATTCTCGTCCCTACCGTCGCATGGGAGTCGCCCTCGCCAAGGGGAAAGATGCTGCAGAAGCTCGTCAAAAAGCAACAACGGCAGCAGCCACAATCAAAATTGTTGAATCGCTCTAATTGACTGTGGTTTGACCGGGAAGGTTATTGGCGAGGGTGAGCCAGTCGCGGCCGAGCTGAATCGTAATGTCAGAATTCAAAATGCCGGTACTTTCAACCCGCACTTCCCCAAAACCGAGGTTCGCACGAATTTCTGATGCGGCGAGGTCATCTCCTTTTTGGGCCACGATGCGCGTGTTTTCCAACGGTTCTGACCAGTCCTGGGCGATACTGACCCGGCCGTAGCCTGCTTCATTTAAACGCTGGAGGAGCGATCTCACCGCCTGGGGGTTTCCGGTACTGTCTTGGATTGCAATACGGACATCCCCAGGGGAGAGAAAATCTAAATTGCTGGCATAATCGGTCTGGATATCAAAATGCTGGGCCATGACCCGACTAATGCGGCTGCGGTGGGGTAACCAATAGCTGGTGGTGCCATTTCTACCATCGCCACTAAATTCCCCTGGAAGCATCACCATCTGGATATTGCTGCGTTCGATCTGAGAACCAAAGCCAGCGAGGGCAATCAGTTCTTGAACGCTCATGTTCGTATCGATGTGGGATTGAATAATCGACATTACCTGGGGAAATTTCACCAAGGTACTAGGGGTTAAGCTCTGTTCGAGGACGGCGCGGATCAGGGTTTGTTGGCGTTGGACGCGGCCAATGTCCCCATATTCGTCGTAGCGGAACCGGAGAAATTGGAGGGCTTCGTCGCCATTGAGGTGCTGTTCCCCTTCCTTGAGGTTGATATAGAGGCGCTGACTATCATCTTGGTATTTCATGTCCTTGGGGACGTAGACGGTGACCCCACCGAGGGCATCAATGAGTTTACCGATACCCTGGACGTTGACGCGGATGTAGCGGTCAATTTCGACACCGCCCAGGAGATCCCCAACGGTTTTGGCGGAAAGGACGGCGCCACCGTAGGCGTTGGCATGGTTGATTTTCGAGAGGCCATAGCCTTCGATATTGGCCTGGGTGTCCCGGGGAATGGAGAGGATTGATATTTGTTTGTCGGCAGGATCAAAGCGCAGCAGTAGCATGGTGTCGGCCAGCCCTTCAAAGGAATTCACGAGGGCGTGGTAACCGAGATCTTGATTGTTGCCGTCATCCACTTCGGAGGTGAGCACTTTCGTCCCCAGCAGCAGAATATTTACGGGGCGTGTCAGTTCTGGTAAGCGGAGGGATTGTTTGGCGATCGCCTCATCCTGGGAAAAGACATTGAGTTCTTCCGGGGCGATGGGGGTTTGGCGGAGGGGGGTGGAGGAAAGAGACACCGCCAGTAAAGCACCCGCCGTAGCAGACACAATCGAAACGCCCGTCAAACCGCACCAAATCATCAACCAGTGCCAGGTTGAAAGGGGCCGCCGTTTTTTCGTGGGCGACTTCTGAAACAGGTTAGCTTTAGCGTTTTTTTGTTTTTGGGTTGCTTTGGCCGATAGACGTTGATTCGCTAGGGATGATTTTGTTGCAGGCACAGGTTTCCTCACACCGGAAAGACCACACTAAAAATTGCGGGACGAAATACTTTGATAGCTATGCTAAACCAGAGGTTCCACTTTTGGTGAGTTTTACTTGAGAAAATACTCCTCGAAATTGTCGGCCACCGGGTCAGTGCTTGTTGGGGTTGTTTTAGCGGATTTTTGCCAAACACGCACCATCAAAACAAAGCAACCGAGAAAATATCCAGACGTCAAGAGGGCATTGAGATACATCACCCGAAAGCCTCCGATGCCTGCCAGATGACCGCTCCCCCAGCCTAACCCCAGGTAGAGACTTAGCCAGCTCAGCATTAGCATAATGGCCTGGCGACTGATTTGTTGTTCACGGCGATCGCCTTTGTGTCCATAGAGCTGCCATAATGCCGGAAAAAAACCGAGGATTGGCACCAAATAGAGGTAAAGACGTAATTGCCGCAGACGATTTTCACCAAGGCGATCGCCAGACTCAGACATAGATCTCGACTCCGCAGAAATTACTAACTCAATCCTATCTCAAGTCTAAATGAGTTATGTTTATTTCTGGTGTATGGAGGAGAGGAAAGAAAAAGCGTATCCTGCTGAATTAAGCAAAAACCAACAAGGATACACCCATGGACAAAGATAATCTGATTTCGTTGCCATCACCAGAAGCAACAGAAACTTTTCAAGACAC
>CALRTB020000008.1:0-145932 GCA_943371005.1 Sphingobacterium thalpophilum | reverse complement strand
GTTGCGCATTCGCGGCTTCAAATATCTTGCTGATGTCATTGAAGGAGTTCAATTTAAAGATGGATTGAAGATTCACAAAACAACCCCATCATCTCAACAACAGGACGCTGCTTAATTCTTTTCCATACACCAGATTTGACAATAGCTCTCTAAAGGCTACTGAACCTCTAATTTTGTCACCGCCGATGGCTTCTACTTCTCCGAAAAATCAACCACCTCGCCTGATCACCTTTAAACAGCTCATTAAAACCCACCACGGCAGAGCTTATTTTTTGGGTGGTAGTTGCTTGGCGATGTTAACCCTCAGTAGCGTGGGTTTCGCGACCCTAGTTAATCCGAGGGTGCCGATTCCGGTGGTGGATGGTCTTTTGGGGCAATTGCCGGCCCAGACAGCCGCCCGAATTTTGCAGGAGACTGAATCCCCGGCATCCCAAACGGTGAATAACGCTGATACATCCCCGGCAACAACAACGCCGACCCCCACTGAGACGAATGCTCAGACGAGTGCCCCTGGGGGAGAGCCGTCTACATTATCCTCCTGGATTTATGGTGTGATTGTGTTTTGTGCTCTGGTGGGGCCTTCCCTGTTTACCTATGCCCTCTACCGACTTTATCAACAATCCCGGCGACGGCCTCAGATACGCCGCCAACCAGCCCAAGAAGTTGGGCGATCGCCGCTGCCGATGTCCCCTCCCCAAGACAGTTAAAGGCGAATTTTTCGGGGGACGGCGGCCCCCTCCCCTATAATGTTGAGGGTTGAAAACTTTTAGTGTAGTTCCACAAACATATGGCTCTGTTGGATTCGAAAGGGCGACTCTTTGGCAAAGTAAGCATTCTTGATCTGGGGGCGCTCCTGATTATTCTTGGTTTGATTTTTGGGATCTTTTTCCTCCCCGGAAAATCAGGTTCAGTGGCCCAGATTGGCACCGCCACCGAAAAAGTCGAAGTGGAGCTCCTGGTACGGGGTCTGAGTGTGAAGTCTCCAGAGGCCTTTGTGACAGAATTTCAAGCTTCTGAAACCACCTCCATCGTTATCCGCAATCAACCCTTTGCCAATGTTGGCATCAAATCCATTGAGCTTTTGCCCCGGACAACCCCTGTGCCCCAACCGGATGGTTCCGTTTTGCCTTTGAATGATCCCCGTCCTGAGGTGCAGAATATCGGCGATTTTCGGATTGTATTAACCAGCGAAGCCCAAAGAACAGATAATGGCTATGTTTTTGGTAACAATAAGGTCAAAATCGGCCATACCCTACGCCTTGAAGGATTTAATTATGATTTTAATGGCAGCGTGATTGATATCCGAGCAGTGGAGAAATAGGCTCGACTTCATGGGCAAGTATTGGCGAATTTTAGGGCTGTTTTGGAGTACGGCGATCGCCGCTGAATTGGAGTACCGTTTAAATTTTTTAATTGCGGCCCTCAGTAGTGTGGGCAATTTGGCGGGCAGTCTGTTTAGCCTCTTTCTGTTTTACCGAACCGGGTATCAATTTTCCGGTTGGACTTGGCAGGAAGCGATGTTAGTGGTAGGTATGTTTACCCTCCTGCAGGGGGTGGCTAATACCTTTTTTTCGCCGAATCTCAACCGGATCGTCCAACAGGTACAGGAAGGCACCCTCGATTTTGTACTGCTCAAGCCCATCAGTAGTCAATTTTGGCTTTCGGCACGGATGATTTCCCCCTGGGGCTTGCCCGACTTGGTTCTAGGACTAGGGATTTTAATCTATATCGGGCTGCAGTTGGGTCTGTCGCCGCTGAATTATCTGTTGAGCCTGGTGCCCATTGGGTTTGGGATGTTGATCCTTTATAGCCTCTGGTTTATGTTGGGGGCAACGAGCATCTGGTTTGTGAAAATTTATAATGTCACCGAGGTGCTCAGGGGCTTCCTTGAGGCAGGGCGTTACCCGATTGTGGCCTATCCGGGGGTCTTTCGTTTTTTCTTTACCTTCATTGTCCCCATTGTTTTTTTAACGACAATTCCCGCCGAAACCATGTTGGGGCGATCGCCTTTGGGCTGGATTGCCGGTGCCGGTGGTTTAGGTCTGCTGCTGCTGTTATTGTCTAATGTGGTGTGGCGGTTTGCCCTACGGTTTTATACCAGTGCTTCCAGCTAAAGCCTTAGCAAGAATTTAAACTTTGTGTCCTAAACTGCCGTTGTATGAAAAAAAAACCCATCCTATCTACCATTGGTTGGCGAGAATGTGTGGCGTTACCGGATTTTGACATTCCTGTGATCCGCGCCAAAATTGATACCGGTGCTGGCTCCTCCTCGATCCATGCCACCCGCATTCACTATTTTCACCAAGGCGATCGCGAGATGGTTCGTTTCCAAATCCACCCCCACCAGCACAATATCCATGACACTGTCACCATAGAAGCCCCCTTGGTCGAACACCGCAGCATCAAAAGCTCCAATGGCCAAAAGCAACTGCGCCCCGTTATCGAAACCCATGTTCAATTAGGCGAACACCGTTGGCTCATTGAACTCAACCTCACCAATCGCTCCTTGATGGGTTACCGGATGCTCCTCGGGCGCCAGGCCCTGCGCAAACGATTCCTCGTTGATGTGAGCAAATCTTTTCTCCAAAGCCAACCGGATCATCCCCACCAACCATGAAAATTGCCATTCTTTCCCAAGATCCCAAGCTCTATTCCACCCGTCGTCTCCGGGAAGCCGCCGAAAATCGTCACCACGATGTCCAGGTGATTAATTTCATGCGCTGTTACATGAATATCACCTCCCATAAACCCTTTGTTATTTACCAGGGGCAGCGGTTAGAAAATTTTGATGCCATTATTCCGCGCATTGGGGCATCGGCCACTTTTTACGGTACGGCGGTGGTGCGCCAGTTTGAGGTGATGGGCGGGTTCAGTGCTAATACGTCCCAGGCGATTTCTCGGTCCCGCGATAAACTGCGATCGCTGCAAATTTTAGCCCGCAAAGGCATCGGTCTGCCGGTCACAGGCTTTGCCCATGCCACCCAGGACATCGATGGACTGATTGAAACGGTGGGTGGTGCGCCTGTGGTGATTAAACTTCTAGAAGGCACCCAGGGCATTGGCGTAGTGCTCGCGGAAACTCACCAGGCCGCAAGATCTGTGATTGAAGCCTTTCGGGGTTTAGACGCGAATATTTTGGTGCAAGAATACATTGCCGAAGCCAAGGGCACGGATATCCGCTGTTTTGTGGTGGGTGAGAAGGTCGTGGCGGCGATGAAACGGCAGGGAGCCGAGGGAGAATTTCGGTCTAATTTGCACCGGGGCGGAAAAGCGGACAAAGTTCGACTCACCCCCGAAGAGCGTAGTACCGCTGTCCGGGCTGCGAAAGCGATGGGATTGCGGGTGGCTGGGGTAGATTTGTTGCGCTCAAACCATGGGCCTCTGGTGATGGAAATTAATTCGTCGCCGGGATTAGAGGGCATCGAAAAAACCACCGGAGTCGATGTGGCCGCGAAAATTATTGATTATCTCGAAAAGAATGCTGCTCCTGGGAAAACGACGGATCGCATCCAGTATTAAGAGGTCAGGTTGTGGCTCACAAGCTAGAAAAAAAGCTGCAAAATTGTCTCCAGGCGATCGCCCCAAGAGAGTTCATCATGGCGACCAAGGGGATCTTCAATGGTAAAGAGATTAACATTTTCTTGGTAATGAAACTCTTTGATCAACAGCTCTCGCATTTCTTGGCCCCGCAGTCTTGCCCGCGCCTCCCTGTGGTGGGCATCGGCCATTAAGCCCCAGTCTAGGTAAATTTTGGGACGCAGTTCAGGGTTATTCAATACCGCAGTCGCCGCAAAAACCAGCGCCGAATTTTCGAGGGACATTTTAAAGGCCCCCTCTAAACCATTGGTTGACATTGGGTTTGCCTCCAGCCCTAACCAAAAAGAGGGAGACAGAGCGGCCACTTGGGGAAATTGACGGGGGTGCTGGGTCGCAGTATAAAAAGCCGCTAATCCACCGTGGCCAGCCCCAACGATGAGGGTTTGATCGGTTTGGGTGCGATACTGCTCATCAATAAAAGGTTTCAGTCCTTTGGCAAGATAACGACTGTAATCCCCTAGGCCACCGCCTTGATCGGGAATATGAGAATATTCATAGTTGCGATCGCCAGAACAAACGGCCACGACAATCAGCTTTTGTAATTGCTCCCGTAGGTACATACGACTTAGGCGCTCTGCCACCTGCCAACATTGACCAAAATCCCCATCGGGAAAAAAAATATTGTCGCCATCGTTGCAGTAAAGCACAGGTAGGCGATCGCCTGTCACTTCGTAGTCTCGCGGTAAAAAAACATGGACTTTGCGGGGCTGATCAAAATGTGCCCCAAAATCCTTGAGTTGCAATTGATCGTAGGTATGGAAAAAACCGCCCCAATGGCCCTGGTCATGGAACCAAGCCCGTTGTCCGTCTTTGTAAAATTCTTCTGCCATAGATGTTTTTTAAATGTCACGCGTCGGGGCGATCACCTTTTGCTTCTGAAGATATCGCATTCTACGCCCGATTACAGCCTGAACCCCTTGAAAGTCAGACGATTAAAGACCGAATAAAAGACTGATAATTAAGTCTGGAGTCTTTAAATAATCCAAACACCCCACCAGATCCTTAATTTTACTCTCCTGACACAGTAGTTTGACCTTGCCTTTTATCTGAAGCTTCTCATTAGTTTGACAGTTGGCAAATAATTTTGACTTGAATTATTTAAGCGCATCTTGAAACGGCTTATTCTAAAAGGGTTTTAAAAATACTTGTCTACACAGCTTACGTATCATGACGATTACTTTGATCCAAAGGTTAAAACATAATGACTAATTTTCGGTTCAGAACAATAAGGTGATTAGAATAGACATGGAGGCAAGTCTCCTCTGCCTTTTTAGGCTAAATTAAGTTCGTTGCCTGTTTGAGTTTAAAAAAGAATAAATATGCGACTTCAGCAACTGACCCATGGGCAAAAAATTGCCGGAGGTTTCTCATGTCTATCGATTCCAAAAAAGGTATTCTGGTAACAATTATTAGTGAATCAGTTTTACAGGAACATTTTGTTAAACTACTTACCGAATTAAAAGTATCTGGTTACACAATTATTCCCGCTCAAGGGGCAGGTAGTCACGGCAGACGCATGGGTGACATTGCTGGATACAATACAAATATACTGATTCAAGTAATTCTGAATTCTGAACTTTCAGATCAATTATTTGAGCATTTAAAAGCACTACGAGAAACTCATGCTTTAATTGCTTTTCAACAACCGATAGAGGGGATATTTGATTAAAGCGATGAATTTACGGCAGAAAAATATCATATTCAGAATTTTCTGAGGTTGTTTTAAGGAATAAAAATCAGTTCGCTCTTAATTATCATTTTATTTGGTCAATAATAATGAATGCTCAAGAAATAATCCAACGATATAAAGCCGGAGAACGTAATTTTAGCCATGTGAATTTAATGCAGACCTGCCTAGATAATGCTCACCTAGAAGGTGTAGTTCTGAGTAGGGCAGATCTAAAGCAAGCAAACTTGACAAAAGCTCAGTTACGACAAGCAAATCTTGCTAGTACTGAGATGGTTGAAGCTTGTTTAAGAAGTGCGGACTTGAGTGACGCAGACCTTAGTGGTGCAGATTTGAGAGGAGCTGATCTTAGTGGCGCAGATTTAACAGGTGCAAATTTAGGTGGGGCTGACTTGCGTGGTGCGAATGTCCAGGATACAAATTTATCAGAGGCTGATTTACGTGGTGCAGATTTAACAGGTGTTTATTTGCAAAAAACCAACCTGTTGGGCGCAAATTTAAACGGTGCTTACTTCAGTACAGGGCAAAAAAGCTGAAAGATGTGCGTATTCGAGAGAGAAACTGTGACCACTGCCAAGCCGCAGCGACGGTTCGTTACCGGATTCAGTATGATGCGAGTGCACAGTGGGCGTTGGTCTGTCCTGATTGTCGGCGTAAATTAGCACAGGACAATCCCTATTATCGCTACGGTGGCACCTGGAAAGCGAAAAAACGGAAATAGACCTTTTCGCGGTCGGGAATTTTCGATCCTCCCAGCACAATGGGATAATGAATGCCGTGCGTTTCTAGGCAGCCCATGAAATCTCGTTCCTTTTTTGTGTATCTCGGTCTTCTGGTGGTGCTCCTGCTCTCGGTGGGGGTAGGCAGTTGGTTCGCTATTTTTAAACAAAGCCCCTTGCCTTGGTTGCAGGGTGGCGTGGCGCGGAATCCGGCGGCGGCGTTATTTGTCCCCCGGCAAGCGCCATTGATGCTCTCCCTGGTGGTGAATCCAGAGAAATTAGCGGCCCTGGGCCTCGTGCAAACCCCCTGGGGCAAACGGCGGGCGACACTCACGGAATTGCAACAAGTGAAAACAAGTTTGCTCAGTGCGACGGGACTAGATTACAGCAAGCAGATTGAACCATGGCTGGGGGATGAGCTGAGTTTAGCGGTGACTACCTTAGATGTAGATCGTGATCCGAGTAATGGGGTGCAACCGGGCTATTTATTGGTCGTAGAAGCACGGGATGAGGCCTTAGCCAAGGAATTTTTACAGCTCTCTTATACGGATGAGGCGATCGCCCCGGAAGCGGGTTTAACGTTTGATCAATACAAGGGGGTGAATTTAGTGATTCCCCAGGCGGGTAGCCATCGATTTGCCAGTGCGATTGTGGGCAATTATGTGTTGTTTGCCAATGAAGCAAAGGTGCTGCGCAGTGCGATTAATACGGTGCAAGTGCCGGATTTGAATTTGAGCCACGACCCGCAATATACAGCAGCCCTAGAAACCATTGACCGGAAACATATTGGCGTGATGGTGGCGAATTTACCGGCCCTCAGTGCTTGGATTGCCAATGATCCGACACCGGAGGAACCGACCCTCGAACAACGCTTGGCGATCGCCGTCGGTTTACATCCAGAAGGATTGGTGGCAGAAACGGCTTTGATTGGAGACACGGAACCGACCCTCATGCCAGGGGCCACCACGGCACCGACCCATGTCCTCAACTACATTCCCCAGGAGGCGATGTTTGCCGTCGCCGGACGGGATTTAAACGCTCTCTGGGGGGAAGCAACCACGGGGTTAAATCCGAAAAGTCCCTTATCTCAAATCTTGCAACAAGCAGTAGCCGCGATCCAAGATCCCCTCGGCATTGACCTCCCTGAAGATATTTTTGCGTGGATTTCTGGGGAATATGCCCTGGCCCTCGTCCCCGATGCCGAACGCAATGATGTGGAATGGCTCTTTGTGGCGGAGCGAAAACCGGAGGTTAACCTTGATCCCGTCATTGAACATTTTGATAGTTTGGCCCAGGAAAAAGGCTTAAGCGTCGGGCGTTTACCCTTAGGCGATCGCCGTGTTACCGCCTGGACAGCTATTGATACCCAAGACCAAGATGAACTGGTACAACTCAATGCCGATGTCCGGGGAGCGCACCTCAGCGTTGAAGATTACGAACTTTTTGCCACCTCCGTGAAAACCCTCAGCCGGGCGATCCAAGCGAATACCGGGCGATCGCTCCTAAAAAACAAAGATTTCCAGACCAGCATTGCCCAACTGCCCCCCGAAAACAGCGGCTACCTGTTTGCCGATTGGCGTCAGGGTTCCCAACTGTTCAAAACCCAAGTACCGATCCTGCGGGTTGTCGATTATGTGGCCAAACCCTTCTTTAACCATCTCCGCGCCTTTACCCTCACCAGTGCCGGCAGTACCCAGGATATTCGGCGCTCGACCCTATTCTTTAACCTCTCCCCCAATCGTTTACAAAATTGAGACGGCCCCCGATTTGTGGAAGTCCCGACTACCATGGAACAAGGTGATCTTTTTGAAAATTTTGGCCCCCGCTAACCATTGCCCCTGCAATTTTAATCTGTTGCTTTTATTTCCCCGCTGCCGATGACTGCTTCCCTATTGGCCCCCGGACAAACCCTGCGCGGACGTTATCATATTCTTCGGTCTCTGGCCCAGGGGGGATTCGGGGCGACTTTTTTGGCAGAAGACCATGATCGCCCGAAACGACCCATCTGTGTGGTGAAGCTCCTCAAGCCCCAAACCGCTGACCCAGAAACTCTGACAACGGCCCGGCGTTTATTTGAGACTGAGGCAAAAATTCTCGATGAATTGGGTCAGCACCCGCAAATTCCCCAGTTACTGGCTTATTTTGAGGAAGGCCAAGAGTTTTATCTGGTTGAAGAATATATCGAAGGGCAAAGTCTCTGGGAAGAATTACAGCAGCTTTCTCCCTGTCCCCCAGAAGTGGCGATCGCCCTTGTGCAAGAAATCCTGGAATTGTTGGTTTTTGTCCACGGCCACCAGGTAATCCACCGGGATCTCAACCCCAGTAATCTGATTCGCCGCCAATCGGATCAAAAACTTTGCCTCATTGATTTTGGTGCGGTTAAACAGGTCACCCACCAATTTGCCAGTACCTCCGGTCGGCCCACCATTGCCATCGGCACCCAAGGCTATATGCCCCTAGAACAAATTCAGGGCTATCCCCGTTACAGTAGCGACCTCTATGCGGTGGGGATGATTGCGATTACGGCCCTGACTGGCACCGCCCCCGACAAAATTCCCCTCGATGCCCAAACCGGAGAAGTACAGTGGCAGGATCAAGTAGAAATCCCAGAAGCGGTCAGGCATTTTCTCTCCAAGATGGTGCACCATAATTGGCGCGATCGCTTTGGGACAGCCACAGAAGCCCAACAAGCCTTAAACCCATTGGCAGCACAGGAAAAACAGCAACCGAAAACGAACACCCGTGTTTTGCCAGTAGCAAGCAGTATTCAGCAGATCAAACAAACGGCGATCGCCCCCCTCAATTACCTCTCAACGGTCGTTTCCCAGCAATACCAGCGTTTGAGCGTCAATCACCAGGCGATCAAGGCCGCCCTGCTCGGCGTGGGACTCGCGGCCTTGGTGGGGACTGGCCTCGGCATTCACGCAGGGTGGCGGTGGTGGTCAGAGCGCCAAGCCCTGATGGCCCAATATGAACAGGCCCAACTGGCCCAATCCCAAAATCAACTGGAGCAGGCCCTCGCCCAATACCAAGAAATTTTACAGATCGTCCCAGACCATGAGGGGGCGCTCTTGGGAAAGGCCCAAGTCCTCCAAGCCCTCGAACAATTTGATGCGGCTATAGAAACCTATGATCAACTATTGGAGGTTAACCCCCAACGGTGGGAAGCCTGGTGGGGCAAAGGTAAAATCGCCAGCGATCGCCAACAGGATGACCAAGCCCTAACCTTTCTCGACCGCGCCATTCAGGAAGATTCCCGGCAAGCGGTGGTTTGGGAAACAAAGGCCCGAATTCATCTCCGTCGCGAAGAAACCGATGCCGCCCTCAATAGTCTCGATGCGTTTCTCAGATTGGATTCCCAGCAGGTTTGGGCCTGGTTTGAGAAGGGCTGGATTCACCACAATCGCGCCGAATATAACGAGGCGATCGCCGCCTACCAACAGGCCCTCAAGCTTGACGACCAGAACGCCAATATTTGGTACCAACAGGGCAACAGCTACAGCAAACTGCAACGGTACCGGGAAGCAAAAAATGCCTATGTCCGGGTGGTAGAACTAGAGCCAGACCGCGCCCCCGCTTGGTATAGCCTTGGCATGGCCCAGGAAAATCTCCGCAGTTACCTCGAAGCTCAGGATGCCTTTGCCAACGTCACTCGCCTCGAACCAAACAACGACCGGGCCTGGTACCATCTCGCCTGGAACGCAGAACAAAATGGCGATCGCCCCACCGCCATCGACGCCTACCAACGCACCGTTGCCCTGAACAGCGATGACCGTCCCAGTTGGCGCAGTCTAGGAAATTTACTCTACGATTCTGAAAATTACGATGAGGCGATCGCCGCCTACGAAAATACCCTCCGCCTAGACGATGCCGATGGGGATATTTGGGCACGTTTGGGGAATGCCTACAAAGCCACAGGCCAATACCAAGCCGCCATTAATGCCTATGACGAAGCGCTCCAGTATAAACCCAATGACCCAGATATTTTAGGCGATCGCCAGGATGCCCAAGAACGTCTCCAGTGGGAACAGGCCCAGGACGATTTAAAAGAAGGGGCCGATAGTCTGAAAGAAGTCCTCCGGGATACCCTGCGGGAAATTGTGCCCTGGTTGTGATTACCGACTACAAAAAATCCGGGTAGACCCGGACTTAAGCAGAAAAATGGCTTCAGAAATAATGATTGGCAAATCCTTAAAAACCAAGGGCAGTCCAATCCACTTCAAAACCTTCGAGAATCAGAGAAGAGTTGTAAATCTGGAGAATAATAAGCAGGAATACTAAAAACAACGCCATGAAGACGCCCATGAGCGGTGTGGTGCCCCAACCGGGAGCGACTTTACCGTATTCAGAATTCAAAGGCTTGAGAATATCTCCCAACCGAGTACGCTGTGCCATAGGATTCGTGTATCGTAAAGGATTTTTGTAATGTTCCGTAATATTATAGAGGAAGAGTCATCATAAACTGAGATACACCTATGGATTCTGCAACAGTTCTTAGCATCGGCATTGCGGTGGTTGTGATCGCCGTAACAGGGTTTTCGATTTACACAGCCTTTGGGCCTCCTTCGGTAGAACTTGAGGATCCCTTTGAAGATCATGAAGATTAAACCTGGGGCCATTTTTTAATATCTAGCTCCATGGCTCCTATTTCTGGGTTGTTTGTCTCCCCAGTTTCGATGTCATCATAAAATCCTTTTGAGATGTCTTTTTAGTACAGTCACAACCCAACGGACTGCAATTATCTCCCTTAAAATTACTGAATCAAGCAGCCTTCGGGCTGTTTTTTTTGGGACATTGCTTAAAAATCTTGAGTTTAAAGATCGTCAAAATAGTTGCAATAAGACTTCCGGTAATAGCTCTTTTACCCCTGGGAGAACGATATTTGCCCCGACATCCTGCAGGTTAGATGCGTACATATACTCCTTGTCATCACCGGTCTGGGCATGGGGCGGGATCACCCCAATGGCGCGCCATTGTCGTTGGGGCTGTTGGCTAATGGCATTGGTAATTGTGCGCATATCGGCGGCGGTGTCTCCCACATAGGCGACGGGGGTATGGGCAGATGCTGCTTCGAGTTGGGCGATCGCCGCAAGTAATCCCTTGGGATCTGGTTTTTCAGGGGCGTCTTCCATGGCGATGAGCACAGGACTTTCTAAACCCAAACGACCTTTGAGCACGTGTTCAGCAGAACCCCGCATTGCGCCACTAAAAAAGCCCCAGGCAATATCAGCGGCGGTTAGGGCCTCAAAATAGGCTTTGGTGACGAGCAGCGGCTCATCGTTGATATAGCCATCGAAGTTGTGACCCCGATATTTGCGCTGGAAAAAAGCCACTAACTCCTTAAAATTAACGGGAATTGTCTCATCCCAACGGCGAATTAGTTCCTGGGAGGCTTTCCAATCGTTATTCCAGATGGCTTCGGCCTTGAGACTATCGATTTCACCATTGCTGGGACGATATTCCCCCTGGGTGTAATGTTCGACGGTATCGGCGATCGCCCGCCGATAGGACTGACTCACATCGCGAATCACCCCGTCAATATCAAAAATCACAATCCCCTTCGCCATGGTCATCACCTCCGTTTCAGAACCTATCGCCTTATTGTTTGTTATTTTCTCAAGTCTTTGACCGAAAACAAAGCCAGATTTTTGCCTAACCCCATAAACAAAATTACCGCCCCTTAATATCAATCCAAACAACGTGAAATTGCTCAAACTAAGATTAAAGACGGTAATTCAATTTTTTAGAACAAAACAATAACACCCCATGGAGTGCTAAAAGCTGTCCGTCTTATTTACGGTAAGGCACTGCAGCAAGGCTGATGTCTGCGGTAGAAACCCGAACGTTGACCTTGGGAATCTGAGCAGAGCGCGCCATGTTGAGGAAGAGGGCAGGATCGCCAGCTTGGGGCACCCGGTCGGGAGTCCGGAAACGACGTACTGCATTTTGCCAAACCACTTGGGGGAAGCCCAACTGGGAGCGGTAGTAAGCATCATAACGGGGAGACTTGATGTTAAAGGGAGTCTCACCTTGCTCACGGCTCGCGAGGCTACGGCGGCGCTGGTAGGGCACCGTGTCATAGCCAAAGTTTTCCATATACTCATCAGTGTTGAGGAGTTGGTCAACAAAGGCCGCTAGACCCTTGGTACAAATCACGATTGACCAGGCAATTTTTTCCTGTTCGCTGAAGGGATCGCGACCAAGTACCCGTTGGATACACTGCTCAACAAAGCGATAGTTACTGTTTTTGTTATAGAAGCTATCGATAAAGGTCTCAGATAGCAACAGACCCCGAATGAAGTCACGGACAGTAATTTGACCGTTGCGCAACTGGGATTCGAGTAGCTGCTGGCGATCGCACTTAAAAGCGTGGAAGAAAATTTGACGATAAGCAGCGTTGATGAGAACGTCAAAGTCAGAATCACTAATGACATTATCAGTTGTAAAAACAAAAGGCTGCTCGTCGCCACCGACGGTATACCCTGCTACCCGAGTGTTTTGGCTCGAGGGGGCGTATTGTAATAAAGGAATTGTCAAACCAGACCTCCGTTATATCAGAAGACTTTAAAAAATAAAATTTCTTACTGATTAGCATAAGGGAGTCAGGGGCTATCCCTCGGAAAGATTAAAAAATATTACAGAAGTTAACGTTTGTTTCTCTCGCCCCAGGGCCGTAGTAGCTTGCTTTTTCGGCAAAGCTTGGTGAGGTAAGGATCGATTCTGGGGCGATCGCCAGGGCGATTTCCTTAAGATAAAAAGCAAAAAGATCCGGCCCCAAAAGGTCAATTTAGAACAATTGACGGCGGCCGAAAAAAATGCAGTATTTTAAGAGAAAGTTTAGTCTCCCAACCCCTTAGTTTGACGGTGGGGTGACTGTAGAAGCGATCGCCTTTCCCCGTCCCATTGATTGTTCTCCGTTTAGAGTGCAGGAGTTTTCGGATGAATCAAGCCCCCCCTAACGCCGCAAATGCTAGCTTTCAGGCTGCTTTAGATAACTTAGATTTGGATCTAGATCGAGAACTACAACGTTACCGACAACAACGGTCACTGTCCGAACGATTCACACCGCCCCCGAGTCCAGAACCGCCCCTCGATGGGGGATCTGCAGCGCTCGATCAGAGTGAAGAAGAATTGGTGCCTCAACAACCCACCCAGGCTTCTGAAACAGACACCACCGAGACCATCACCTCTGTTCCTGGCCCCCTTTCCCCCTGGGAACAACCCACACCCCCCCCGGAAGATTACCTGCAATCTTCGGAGGAGTTGCTCAAAAGTTTAGATTTAGATGTCAACTCTCAACCGATTACCTCACCTACCCCACGCTGGAAACTGGGTCTGGCATTTTTGGGAGCGGCAATTCTAGGGGGAGGACTGGTGGCCTTGGCGATCGCCGTCCCCGATTTATTTGCCCCGACCCCAACCCCGGAAACAGCCGCAGAATCTCCCGCTCCCCAGACCACGGCGACAAATCCAGAGACCACTGCACCGGCGACCTCAAGCACCGTCAATCTAGCTTCCCAAGAATTTATTGAATTACGCCTAGACAATCTCAGTATCATTGATCCCAGCGTGCCCACGGACCCAGAAACTACCGACGCGGATGCCACGGCTTCTACCAGTGCCACAACGCCTCCCCCAACTCCAGATCAAGCGACAGCAACCCCCCTGATGCCGGTGCCAGGTTTTCCGGGGACACCTTTGGCAACCCCCGACGGCTTGAAGCTGGGGCACTACTACGTGATTTTCCGGAATACGAGTCCTACCGCCCTTGAGCGTGCTAAAGCAGTGGTTGATGGTGCTTTTGTGCGGCAGTTCCCCGTGGGTCAAGCCATTCAGATGGCAGAAGTCGATTCGGAAGCCAAGGCTAATGATCTGATGCGTCAGTTTAAGGCCCAGAAAATTGCGGCGGAGGTTTATTACCATCAACTGTCACCGGCCTCCTAGGCTAGCCTGGGTTAGATTAAAGGTTAGAACGCGACAGTAAGCGGGACACTGGGCACGATGAATTTTTTCCGGCGCACCTTGGATGGAATTCGACAATGGTGGCAACCCGCCGCCGATCCAGAGCAGATCCTGGAGCAGACCCTCTGGGACATGGAAAAAAAGATGATTCAAATGCGGCGGGCCGTGGCCCAGGCAGTGGCGAGTCGCAAACGGGGAGAACGGCACCGAAAAACCATGGCTGAAACGGCACAGCGATGGCAGCAATGGACGCGCTTGGCCCTAGACTGTGGCGATGAAACCTTAGCAAAAGCGGCGATCGCCCGGCGACAAACCTATGGGGCAATGCTGGCTAAATTAGATGCCCAACGGGAAGAACAACAGGCATTTATCTTGGGGGTGCGCCACGATCTTGAGACCCTTGAAGAGAAAATCAACCAAATTAAACTGCAAAAAGATTGGTATGTGACGCGGTTACGGACGGCGATCGCCCAGCAACAGCTACAAACCCTCCAGCACGAATTAATGGGGGGGAGCCTGGATGCGGCGATCGCAGATTTAGAATTGTCCCTGTGGCAAGTGGAGGCAGAAACCGATCTCCTCGATCCCCTCGAAGCGCAATTCCGTCAATTAGAAAAAAGTCAGCGGCGCAACCCAAATAATTCTTAGAAAAATAAAGGCGATCGCCCCCCTGATTTTAGGCGTAACGAAGGGTAAAACTTATGTTACGCTGACCTGTGGTTTTGTATATGTCCAAAGGAGAATTCTGTGGAACGCACATTTGTAATGGTTAAACCGGACGGTGTTCAGCGCGGTTTGGTCGGCGATGTTATCCGTCGTTTTGAAGCAAAAGGCTTTAAGCTCGTCGGTCTAAAATTGGTTTCTGTTTCCCGCGAATTAGCAGAGCAGCACTACGGCGTTCACAGAGAAAGACCGTTCTTCGGTAGCCTCGTAGAATTCATTATTTCTGCCCCCGTCGTTGCCATGGTTTGGGAAGGCAAAGGGGCGATCGCCGCTGCCCGGAAAATCATTGGTGCCACCAACCCCCTCGAAGCAGAGCCCGGCACGATCCGGGGTGACTTTGGTGTAGATATCGGCCGTAACTTGATTCACGGCTCCGATGGCCCCGACACCGCTGCCAGTGAAATTGCCCTCTGGTTCTCCGAGTCTGAATTGGCCAACTGGGAACCCGCTACCAAAGCTTGGCTCTACGAATAAGCCCAGTCTGTTTGGTTCTAAGCAAATTTTAAAAACCTAATTTCTCCAAAACCTCGTTAAGCCTTAACGGGGTTTTTTTGTGGTTATTCCTCCTCGTCCCAGAGCCGTTCTAATTGGTGCTGCCAAGCTAATAAAGCCCGTTGTTGTTCCCTGGGTTCTTGGTCAAGGCCACCCATAATCCCTTCTTGGTAAAACCGGGTAATCGTCTGCATCGTCTTCTCGATACTTTGCCCTTGAGACTTAGCGGCGCGGATAATTTCTCGCACTTTATCTTCGGCCAGTTGATTAAAAAAGGGACTGAGATTTTGTTGATGCAAAGTCACCATTTCCGTTAATACCTGCTGAAAAATGGTGGTGTCAAGTTGTTCTAGGGGATATTTAAATACGCCCCAGAGTAAACCCTGGTTGAGGGCATAGCGGACGAGTTTATTTTCGTTAAAGTTACTTTCGAGCAACTGGCTGTAATAGGGGTCTGCGTCGTCTTGGGAAGCGACAGGCACGAAGATCCGCAGCATTTGACCATCACTGGACAGGCTAACTAACAGATGAAACCGGGCTTGGGATTTGTGTACTTTCCAAGTTTTGTTGTCCGTGTGATCAATTTTGGCGTCGGGAAAAAATTCGGTGAGGGTAGCGGAGATGGCATCTGGGGTCATTGTTGCAACTTGAATCGGAAAAATTGAATATTAGCCTTGCACTCGATCAGCAGCGAAGCTTATGGCTGGGCTGTGGAACAGCGGTGCCAATCATGGACAGCGACGACGACATCATCAATGGCTTGACGGGTGAGCCGAGCCGATTGGCCCGTTTGGTTTGCCAAAATACTGACCAGTAAGGTGCTGTCATCGGGCAAATCGAGGTAGCCAGAGAGAGCAGAAACGTGGGTCATAGTGCCTGTTTTCCCGAAGAATTGGTTTTCCACAGGGGTATCTTGAAAACGGTTTCTCAGGGTGCCTGTGCGGCCGGCGATCGCCAAGGATTCCCGATAGGTTTCGCTCTGGGGATGGACGAGCATACCGTCTAAAGTTTGGAGTAAGGCCATGGGGGTAACGAGGTTATGGCGAGAAAGACCAGAGCCATCTCGCAATCGGTAGGTTGCCGGGTCTACCCCAATGGATGCCAGGATTGTTTCCGGGTCTTGGTTAGCGGCAGTGAGGGTTTTTAGGAGACTTTCGGCAAAGAGATTATTACTGGCTTGGTTGGTGGTTTTGATGATTTCGGCCAGGGGGTCAGAGGCGATCGCCCCCAAGGGTTGAGCTTGATCCAGGTTGGGAATGGGGGTCTCGACCACTGTACTTTTCCCGACGGTAATGCCCTGCTCCCCAAGGATTTGGGTAGTTTTATCCAGAGCGTAACGCTCCGGGTCAGGCACTGACATCCCCCAAATGTCCGGCTGTGCATTGGCCGCGAGAGACCCTGTCAGGGTTAGCTGGGTTGTCCCGTAAGTTTGGGTCAGGGAACCGCTGTAGGGCGTATCATCAGGGGCTGTCACCATTTGATTATCGAGATGCCACTGCTGGGCGGCGATCGCATCAGACCAGCCCACTGTCGTCATTTGTCCGGGTTCCGTGGGGAAAACGGTAAGGACGACGGCATTTTCATCAAGAATTAAGCTGGTGACGGGGACGCCATAGTAAAAACTCAGATCAGACCATTCCCAGGTGGGATTAACCCCAGATTCAGGAAAATAACTACTGTCCAAGATGACTTGATCGATGTGGTGGATTTGCTGCTGCGATAGTTGGGCGATCGCCGTAGTTAATTTTTCGGTGGTCAAACTCGGATCTCCCACACCCCGAATAATTAATTTTTCGAGATTAGGAGCCGTGCCAACGGTATAGAGGGGCGTTTGATATTGATAATCTGGGCCAAAATTGATCAGGGCCGCAGCGGTAGTAAGAAGTTTTTGGTTGGAGGCCGGCACAAAAAAAGTTTCGACTTGATGCCCGAACAAGAGGTTATCGGTCTGAGGATCTTGAATCGCAATCCCCCACTGGGTTTGTTGCTGTTCCGGACGCTGCAGGATCTGAGAAATAGCACCAGAAAGATCACAGGTCGCTTGGGTTTGGGCCAGACTTTGGGGACTGAAAGTCAGGGTCGCTAAACTTGCCAGGGCGAGGATCTGGCTTACTGGTTGAGATTGTGTTTTCCCCATGTTTTTCCTCGTCAACGGTCAGGGCGCATTTGTCCTACTATACTGCCGTTTTTGGTGGGCTTCGGTACACTGCGAAAAGGATCTCTGTGGTTTTCTTGGGTTAAATCTCCATGAGCGAACAATTTTTTCAACGGAAGCAGACATTTTTCGACCGCTGGGCAAGGAATTACGACATTTTATTGACAACGCCTTTTTATCAGGCTGTCCATAAGCGGCTTCTGACCTATGCGGATTTTCCTGAGGATGGCCATGTGCTCGACCTGGGTTGTGGGACGGGCAAATTATTTAAACGGCTCGGCAAGCTGTATCCAGAATTAACGGGGGTGGGATTGGATCTCTCGCCAGAAATGTTGGCCCAGGCCCAACGGAAGAATATCCATGGCGATCGCCTTTCTTTTGTCCAGGGGAATGCTGAGGCGCAACCTTTTCCGGAAAATACCTTTGATGCAGCGTTTAATACGATTAGTTTTTTGCATTACCTGAATCCCGAAACGGTTCTAGGGGAAGTGCAGAGGGTACTCAAGCCGGGCGGTAAATTTTATCTAGCAGATTATGGCAAGGGAGAATTGTGCCAAGGGGATGGCTTTCCCTTTTCGCCGGGAGGTCTGCGATTTTATTCCCGGGCTGAACGCACGGCGATGGGGGAGCGGGTCGGCCTCGAAACTGTGGCCCATCACTATTTAATGTTTGGCGTTTTACTGACGATTTTCCAGAAAAGCTAGGAAACCCCAAAGGCGATCGCCCCTTGAGTCGCCCCCACAGATCCCCGATTATGAGATGATTGTCTGCAACAAACGGGTTCACGCAAACAAGTATCATGACCAACGCTAAAGCCATCTCTATCCTTGGTTCCACCGGATCAATCGGGACGCAAACCCTCGACATTGTGCGATCGCACCCCGATAAATTCCGCGTGGTGGGGATGGCCGCTGGGCGTAACATTCAACTGCTGGCCGAACAGGTGCGGGAGTTCCACCCAGAGATTGTCGCCACCAGCCAGGAAAACCTTTTACCCGAATTAAAATCTCTCCTCAAAGATTTAGAACACCAACCCCAAATCATCGCTGGCAAAGAGGCGATCGCCGAAGTGGCCCGTTACGGTGATGCCGAAAGCGTGGTGACCGGGATTGTGGGTTGTGCTGGACTGTTACCCACTATTGCGGCAATCGAAGCCGGAAAAGACATTGCCCTAGCGAATAAGGAAACCCTGATTGCTGGGGGGCCAGTGGTTTTGCCTCTCATCGAAAAATATGGTGTGAAACTGCTGCCCGCTGACTCCGAACATTCTGCAATTTTTCAATGTCTCCAGGGTGTGCCAGAAGGGGGTTTAAAGCGGATTATTCTCACAGCCTCCGGGGGCGCTTTCCGGGATCTGCCCGTGGAAAAATTGGCCACCGTCACTGTCAAAGATGCCCTGAAACACCCCAACTGGTCTATGGGGCAAAAAATTACCATCGATTCTGCCACCTTGATGAATAAGGGTCTAGAGGTGATCGAAGCCCATTATCTCTTCGGGAAAGATTACGACGACATCGACATTGTGGTGCATCCCCAGAGCATTATCCACTCCCTAATCGAACTGCAAGATACGTCTGTTTTGGCCCAATTGGGTTGGCCCGATATGCGTTTGCCTCTGCTCTATGCCCTCTCCTACCCCGAACGCATCTACACCGATTGGGAGCAATTTGACCTCGTGAAGGCGGGCGATCTCACCTTCCGAGAGCCGGATCACCATAAATATCCCTGCATGAATTTGGCCTATGCTGCGGGACGAGCCGGGGGATCCATGCCAGCGGTTTTGAATGCAGCTAATGAGCAAGCTGTGGCCCTCTTCCTCGAAGAAAAAATTGAATTCCTCGACATTCCTCGTTTAATCGAAAAGGTTTGCGATCGCCACCAAAACGACAACAAAACAAACCCGACCCTAGACGATATTTTGCAGGCGGATCAATGGGCTAGACAGGCCGTTCTCGAATTACAACCACAATTAGCCTAATCAACTTCTGTTATGAATGAATCAGGCGCTCATATTCAGCATGATTACCAATCCAAAACCAGTAGTAATCATCTCCTTTTTTCAGGGCTAACGCTCGATAGTTATTAGTAATTCGGATTGACCATAGGTTTTTGCCTACTTTTTTGAAGTGAAGGGACGGGTAGTCCTGGTTACTTTGCCATAAATCATAGGTATTTTTTGCCTTTTCTTGCAGCTCAGGCGGCAACTTAGCATAGGCTTTCCAGAACTCAGAGGTTGTGAAGGACTTCATGCAAACCTTTGACTTGATTGTTAGTAATGTCTGCCTCTGCTTTAGCAATTAGTTGATCTAGCTTGCCTGTATTGAAATCCGCCTCAAGCTGCTGATCCCACTGCTCAGCAAGATAAGCTTGAATCCATTCCGAAAGATGACGAACCTCCTTTTTAGGCAGATTTTTGATGGCAGCTTCAATTTCTAATAAGGAAGTCATCTTGGGCAACCTCTACGAATTTTTCCAATTATATAAAGTCAAAAAAAATCACTAAAATCCAAATCCAAGGAAGTTATACTGCCAGGCGCGCTCCGGTTTGGACTTGCCAGAGGCTGTAGTATAAACCCTGCTCATCGAGGAGTTGCTCATGGGTTCCCTGCTCAACAATTTTGCCTTGATCCATCACATAAATGCAGTCGGAGTGGCGGATCGTGGAGAGGCGGTGGGCGATCGCAATGGTGGTGCGGTGCTGGGTAATTTTTTCGAGGGATTTGGCGATCGCCGCTTCGGTTTCGTTATCGACAGCAGAGGTGGCCTCATCCAAAATCAAAATGGGCGGATCTTTTAAAATGGCCCGGGCGATCGCCAACCGTTGCCGCTGACCACCGGAGAGTTTTTGCCCCCGTTCCCCAACAATGGTGTCGTACTGTTGGGGCAAAGTTTCGATGAAATCGTGAGCTTCAGCGAGTTTTGCCGCCTGAATAATTTCCGGGAGAGTCGCATCGGGGTTCCCGTAGGCAATATTTTCCGCCACAGTGCCATGGAAGAGGAACACATCCTGACTCACGAGGCCAATGGCTCGCCGCAGATCCTTGAGGTAAATGTCGCGAATATCGAGGCCATCGACGGTAATTTGTCCCTGGTTAATTTCGTAGAAACGCAGCAGCAATTTCACAATAGTACTTTTCCCAGAACCCGTCGCTCCCACAATGGCAATGGTTTGACCTGCAGGAATGTGGAGGGAAAAATCCTGCAAAACTGGCGCCCGCTCAAAGTAGGCAAAAGAAATATTGTCGAGTTTGATCTCCCCTTTGACCGTGTGGGTGGGTAGAGCGACCTCCCCAGAACGAATTTGCACTTCCGTATCGAGGAGATTAAAGACCCGGTTGCTCGAAGCCATCGCCCGTTGATAGAGGTCCATTGTTTGGCCCAGACGGGTCAGGGGCCACAACAACCGCTGGGTCATAAATACCAAAACACTGTAGGTGCCCACCGCTAAAACGCCCTGTTCGACCTGCAACCCACCAAAAAAGAGAATCGCTGTAAACCCAGCCAGAATCGCGATCCGAATCAGGGGAATAAAGGCCGCACTTAAGGCGATCGCCCGCTCATTACTTTTGAGATAGGCATCACTATCAAAGCGGAGCCGTTCTAATTCGTAATGCTCCGTCGTAAAACTTTTAATGGTCGTGATGCCGCTGAGGTTATTGGAAAGGCGCGAACTGAGTACCCCCACCTTTTCCCGCACTTCGGCATAGCGGGGAGCCAATTTTTTCTGGAACGCCACGGAACCCCAAATGATGATCGGGATCGGCGCCATCGCCATCCAGGCCGCCGAGGGTGTGGCATAAAAGAATAAGCCCCCAATTAGAATCACCGTGGTGATCACCTGCAAAATTTCGTTTGCACCCACATCAAGAAAGCGTTCCAATTGGTTCACATCATCATTGAGCAGGGCCAATAGTTCCCCGGTGCTGCGCTCTTCAAAGTAGCCCAACTCCAATTCCTGCAAATGACCGTAGCCATCGAGGCGGAGATTGTGTTGCATTTTTTGGGCTAAATTGCGCCACAGACGTTGGTAGAAATATTCAAAAATGGACTCGGCACTCCAGATCAGGAAGGATAAAATGCCGATGACAACCAATTGACCGATGATGCTGGTGACGCCAAATTGGGCCACAAAGGAGTTGTCCCGCTGTACCACGGTATCCACTGCCACCCCGATCAGCACCGGAGGCGCCAGATCAAAAAGTTTATTCAAAACGGAACAGGCGATCGCTAAATTGATCTGTTTGCGGTAGCGACTACCGTAGCGGAATAAACGGGTTAGGGGGTGGGACATATTCAAAGAAAATCAAGCCAATACCCCACAGATCATAACCTGTTCTGTTTAATCTTCACCGGGCTCTAGCACTTGCACATCCACCGTTTTAGCGTCGGTGTTATCCGTTCCTTGGGGTCCGTCTACTTCTACGGCGGCCACCTCCACCGTGCCCTCTGGGGTCTGGCGCTGGAATTTCTTCTCTGTAATTTGCACCACTTCGCCGCAACTGGGACAGCGGGCCATGGAATTGTTTAAACCCGTAAATTCATAGCCACAGACCGGACAATCTGCCTCTACCAAATTGCGCTTGAGCCACCACTGGAAGCCCACAACCCCCAAGGCGATCGCCACCGGGATCAAGAGAATGAGAATAATAAACCCATTGACAACCCAGCCGAGGCCCACCGAAGTCAGCAACGCCGCGATCAGAATGAAGGTCAAAAAACAACCTAAGCCCGAAGAAGAGAATTGAATATTACGAGAGAAAGGATCGTTCACAATATTTCTTAATAATTGTTAACTGCTTACGATAGTGCCTCAAGTTTATTTCACAAACCGAGATGATAAGCTTACAAATGCACAAAAATTATTTTAATAAATCATGTCGGAAAGCAATAATACACCTCTTTTATTGAGGGCTGCACGGGGGGAGAAAGTTGAGCGGACACCGGTTTGGATGATGCGTCAAGCCGGACGTTACATGAAAATTTATCGCGACTTGCGGGAGAAGTACCCGAGCTTCCGGGAACGTTCTGAAAACCCCGATCTCGCCATCGAAATTTCGCTCCAACCTTGGCATGCATTCCAGCCTGACGGTGTAATTATGTTTTCGGATATTCTCACTCCCTTACCGGGGATGGGCATTCCCTTCGACATCATCGAAAGCAAAGGGCCGATCATCGAAAATCCGATCCGCACCCAGGCCCAGGTCGATGCCATGACCCCCTTTGATCCGGCAGAATCTTTGCCTTTTATCAAAACAATCCTCGGCACCCTCCGCCAGGAAGTAGGAAATGCATCGACGGTACTAGGTTTTGTCGGTGCTCCCTGGACTTTGGCTGCCTATGCCATCGAGGGTAAGAGCTCGAAGAACTACGCCATTATCAAAAATATGGCCTTCTCTGAGCCGGCTGTGTTGCATAGTTTCCTTGGGAAAATTGCCGATGCGATCGCCGATTACGTTTGCTACCAGATCGAATGTGGTGCCCAGGTGATCCAGATGTTCGACTCTTGGGCGGGTCAACTTAGCCCCCAAGACTACGATATGTTTGCCCTGCCCTACCAAAAGCGCGTGGTGGACAAAGTCAAAGCAAAATACCCAGACTTCCCCCTGATTCTCTACATCAGTGGCAGTGCCGGTGTCCTGGAGCGCATGGGTAAATCCGGTGTGGATATTGTCAGCGTCGATTGGACGGTGGATATGGCCGATGCCCGCCAGCGCCTCGGGAAAGACATGAAGGTTCAAGGCAATATCGATCCTGGCGTGCTGTTTGGTTCCCAAGATTTCATCAAAGCGCGAATCATTGACACCGTGCGTAAAGCCGGCAATTGGGGACATATTCTTAACCTCGGCCATGGTGTTCTCGTTGGCACCCCTGAAGATAATGTCCGCTTCTTCTTTGAAACCTGTAAGAACGTCCAGAGTTTCCTCTAGATTTTAGAGCCATTACTTCATTCAGAAAAAGCGTTTTAGGAGATCAGATCCTAGGGCGCTTTTTTTTAGGGAATTGGGAGAAGACCGTAGGCAGGGCTGACATTTCTCGATAGAATTTCCTAGCGTTTGCTTTTACTTAAAAATTCTGGGAAAACAAGAGGGATGACAGTGCAACCAAAACTCATTATTCACGGTGGGGCCGGCAGTTCCCTCAAAGGCAAAGGGGGCTTAATCGCGGTGCGAGAGTCGCTCCATCGGATTGTGCGAGAAGTTTATGATTTTCTAGAGCAGGGCGGTAGTGCGGTAGAGGCCGTCATCCTGGGGGCAAAACTATTGGAAGATGAACCACGGTTTAATGCGGGTACGGGGTCGGTGCTTCAGTCCGATGGCCAAATTCGCATGAGTGCTTCCCTCATGGACGGTGCAGCCCAACGGTTTAGCGGCGTGATCAATGTGGGCCGCATTAAAAATCCCATCGAAGTGGCCCAAGCATTGCAAACGGAAGATGACCGGGTGCTGTCCGATGTCGGTGCGGCGGAGATGGTAAGGGTATTGCAACTACCGATCCATGACCCCCTCACCGATTTACGCCTAGAAGAATGGCTTGAAGAACGTAAGGGCAATTTCCGCAGTAGTATGGCTGGGGTGGTCGCGGAGGATGAAATGGCGCGGCGCGGCACCATTGGTGTGGTGGCCCTGGATCAAAATGGTCGAGTTGCAGCGGCTACATCTACGGGCGGAAAAGGTTTAGAACGCATTGGTCGGGTGAGTGACTCGGCGATGCCTGCGGGCAATTATGCGACCCAGGTGGCTGGGGTCAGTTGTACTGGCATTGGGGAAGACATCATTGATGAATGCCTCGCTGCAAAGGTGGTCATTCGGGTCACGGACGGTTTGAGTTTGTCGGCTGCCATGGAAAAATCGATCCAGGAAGCAACACTAAATAAACGAGATCTAGGGGCGATCGCCTTGGATGCTGAGGGCAATATTGTCTGGGGAAAAACCAGTGAAGTGCTCTTGGCAGCCTATCACGACGGTACTGCTGTGGCGGACACCCTGGAATGGCAACTGGAACCAGGAGTCGGTTGTCTCTAGGGAAGGGGAGCCGTTGATGGTGATGCGTGCTCTTTTTAAACGCTTGACGATCGCCCTGGGGACATTACTCGCCATTAGTTTTGTGATCTTCACAATTTTGGCCCTGGCACCGGGGGATCCCCTTAGTGAGTTTGCCAATAACCCGGCAATCACCGCCGAAGTGCGGGAAAACATCCGGCGATCGCTCGGTCTGGATCAGCCCTTTTATCTTCGTTATGTCAAATGGCTCTGGGCGTTGTGCCAGGGGAATTTAGGTTATTCTTTCACGAGTAAAAGTCCTGTGCTGGGTCTGATTTGGCAACGACTGCCAACAACCCTCTGGGTGGTGGGTCTTGCCTATGGTTTGAGTGTGGCGATTGCCTTACCCCTGGGGATTATTTCTGCCCTGCGCCGCAACTCCCTCTTGGATCAACTAGCCACCACCTTCGCTTTTTTGGGTTACTCTCTGCCCACTTTTTTCACCGGATTGCTGGCGATTATTGTCTTTAGCGTGAAATTGCAGTGGCTCCCCTCGCTGTACAACAGCACCCTGGTGGTGAATGATTTCCAGAGCTTTTGGCAGCAGATCCAGCAATCGATTCTACCGATCACCGTCCTTGCGTTGTACCAAACGGCAATTTTGACCCGGTTTGTGCGCAATGCGATCCTCGAAGAATTGCCCCAGGATTATGTGCGGACGGCCTATGCCAAGGGCTTGGGGGAATTTGCTGTGCTCCGCAAACATATATTGCGCAATGCCTTGATTCCCGTTGTGACTCTGATTGCCATTGATGTGCCGAGTATTGTGACGGGGGCCTTAGTGACGGAGCAAATTTTTCGGGTGCCGGGAATCGGTGCGCTGCTCATTGAATCCATTAACCGCAACGATACACCCGTGATTATGGGGATCACGATTATCTATGCGGCCCTGGTAGTGATCTTTAATGCGATCGCCGATCTGAGTTACCGCCTCCTCGATCCCCGCATTAAGTAACAAAAAAAATCCTCCCTTAAGGGAGGTGCTGCAGGCGGAGGTATCCCTTGAGTTAACACTCCCGTGACCCCTCTCAAGAGGGGAAATAGTTGCCGGTGTGTTGGCGAGTTCCACAAAATGCCCCCCTCTAGGGGAGCTAGAGAGGTGTTACTAAAGGGGAGTTTATTCTTCTTCAGCAGTCATGTCCGTAGCTTCTAAACTGTCTCCTTCTGCTGGGGGTGGCACTAGGGCGACTGCCACAATTGCATCATCCCCATCGAGGCGTTGTACCCTGACTCCGGTAGCACTGCGGGACTGGAGCGAGATGGATTCCACTGCCTGGCGGATCATAATGCCGCGTCCTGTAACGAGCATCAGTTCATCTTCGGGATTGACAATTCTCAGGGAAGCCAAACGATCGGCCTTGGACTTGAATTTAATCGCCCGGAGGCCCACACCAGCGCGGTTTTGCAGGCGGAAACGTCCCACAGGCACCCGCTTTCCGAAGCCTTTTGTGGTTACGGCAATGACCCAAGGCCCCTGGTCAACATTTTCGGTGACTTCTTCGTTGTCGTCCTCGTCTTCTGCTGCATCTGCAGCGGCGATCGCCGCCGTGATTTGAGACGACACAATGTCCATACTCACCAATTTGTCATCGTCCGATTTGAGCTTCATCGCCCGTACCCCCCGGGTAGAACGGCCCAAGGGACGCAACTGGTTATGGTCAGCCTGGAAGTGGATCGCCATCCCTTCGCTACTGGCCACAATAATGCTGTCCTCCTGCCGCGCGAGGCGTACCCAACGCAACTCGTCTCCGTCTTCGAGGGAAATGGCAATTAAACCATTCGAGCGAATCTTCGCAAAGGCGGACAGGGCTGTTTTTTTGATGTAGCCGTTTTGGGTGAGCATAACGAGGTATTCATCTTCTGTGAACTCACTCACTGCCAGCATCGCTGTAATTTTTTCGTCCTTCGGGATCGGGAGCAGTTGAATCGCCGGTAAACCCCTAGCGGTGCGGGAACTTTGGGGAATTTGGTAAGCATTGAGGGAATAGACGACGCCACGCTCCGTAAAGAACAGCACATAGTCGTGGTCACAGCAGGTGAGGAAGTGGTCTACGCCATCGTCTTCCTTCATTTTGGTGGCGGCTTTCCCACGGGTGGCGCGGTTTTGGGCGTCAAAGGTGGCCACGGGCATCCGTTTGATATAGCCTTGTTCGGTGAGCAAAATAGCGGCTTGCTCGTTGGCAATCAGGTCAATATCCTGGAGATCGCCATCATCCAGCACCAGTTCTGTACGGCGATCGCTCTGGTGGATGGTCTTAATTTCGCTGAGTTCTTCTTCGATAATTGCGTAGACCCGTTCCCGACGCGCCAGGATATCTTCGAGATCGGTGATTTTGAGTAATAAATCCTGGTGTTCTGCTTCGATTTTGTCCGCTTCGAGGGCCGTGAGGCGACGCAATTGCATTTGTAAAATGGCATCGGCCTGGGCTTGACTGAGGTTGTAGCCATCCATCAATCCCTGACGGGCGATCGCCGTATCCGCCGCTTGGCGAATCAAGTGGATCACCGCATCAAGATTATCGAGGGCAATCAGTAACCCTTGGAGAATGTGATCCCGTTCCTGGGCCTTGCGCAGTTCGTAGCGGGTGCGCCGGGTAATCACTTCCACCCGGAAATCTAGGAATACCTGGAGGAATTGCTTCAGGTTGAGCAACTGGGGTTCGCCGTTTACCAGGGCCAGCATATTCGCGCCAAAATTGGCCTGGAGGGGCGTGTGTTTATACAGATTATTTAAAACAACACGGGGATAGGCATCGCGCTTGAGTTCGATGACGATCCGCATCCCTTGGCGATCGCTTTCATCGCGGATATCAGAAATACCATCAATTTTCTTGTCGTTGACCATATCAGCAATGCGTTCGATCAGCGCCGCCTTATTGGTCTGGTAGGGTAGTTGGGTAACGATAATCGCTTCTTTTTCCCGGCCATTTTGGCGGAGAGTTTCAATTTCGGCGACCCCCCGCATGGTGATCGAGCCCCGTCCCGTCATATAGGCATCTTTAATGCCCGAACGACCGAGAATGTGTGCCCCCGTCGGAAAATCAGGGGCCGGAATAAATTGCATCAATTCTTTGATGGTGATCTCAGGGTTGTGAATCAGCGCCGTTACCCCATCAATAATTTCCCCAAGATTGTGGGGTGGAATATTGGTTGCCATCCCCACCGCAATCCCCGAAGAGCCATTCACCAAAAGTTGGGGAATCCGTGACGGCAGAACTACTGGTTCTTGTTGGGAGCCATCGAAGTTATCAGCAAAATCAACGGTTTCTGATTCGATATCCCGCAGCAGGGCATTGGTCGCCAAGGACTGGAGGCGACATTCGGTATAACGCATGGCCGCCGCCGGGTCGTTATCAATGGAGCCAAAATTACCATGACCATTGATGAGCGGATCTCGCATGGAGAAATCCTGGGCCATGCGCACCAGGGCATCATAAACCGCCGTATCACCGTGGGGGTGATATTTACCGAGGACTTCCCCCACGACCCGGGCACATTTCCGGAAAGGACGATCTGGGGTCAAACCCAATTCATACATCGCATATAAAATACGGCGGTGTACGGGTTTTAAGCCATCCCGTGCATCGGGTAACGCCCGCCCCACAATCACACTCATGGCGTACTCTAGGTACGAGCGTGACATTTCATTGCTTAAATCGGTGGGAATAATGCGCTCCTGGGGGGAGGTCATAGGATTTCGGCTCCGCTAGGTCAAAAAAGGTTAAAAACCAGAGAAAAAGACGTTAAGGAAGATTATTTTGCGTTTTTTAACTGGATTTTTTTGGTCAAATAGACTCCTATTTTACCACAGTCTTCGGGGCATAAACTGGCTCAGGAAAAGGCTTTGGGCCTAGGGAAGATTGGGGGCAAGGCTGCTTAGACCCTGGCGGGGTGTCCATTGAATGGTGCCGTCGGTTTCGCTCCAGTAAACGATGCGGTTGGGGGCTAAAAAATGGCCCTGGGGAGAACCAACGGCGATCGCCTGTTGGGGTTTGAGGGTCTGCCAGATTTTGAAATCTAAATCAGCGGCCTTAGCGATCAGAATGGCCGGATTCCACTGGGTGATCAAGTCGGCGTCGGCGGTTTGTTTACTGAGGAGATAAAACGCTTGACCCTGGAGACGAATTTCTAGGATATGTAAGTTTTCCTGGAGAAGTTGCAAGGTAATCGGGCCGATATGCTTAGGCTCAAGGGGACGTAGCGAAATCACGTCTGTGAGTTGAGATTCGGCCAGGCCAAAACGTTGTTTAACGGGCAGTGCACCAGAAAAATCAACGGTTTGAACTTCAGGGTCGGGGGGCGTAAGAGAAAGAAACCCATCGATTTGATTTAGGCCACTGCGACGTAAAAAAGGTTCGAGGGTATATTCCCAAAACCCAGGGGAGTCACCGTTAATCACCAGGGTTTTACCGCCGGCCTGGGCAACGATCACAGGGGTTTGGCGATCGCCAAAAATCGTCACCTGGGTGGTATTGAAGTGGCGATAGACCAACACCACAATAAAAAAGATCAACAAACCGCCGACTAGAGATTTGGCCCGTTTTTGTGCCCAGGGAGAACGCCAAATCAGCAACATTACCCCATAGAAAACAAACAGTTGCGCCAAAGGTAACGCGGCCACACTCGCCTGACTCCCAGGTAACGCCACGACCTGTTCCACGAGCCAAATCATTCCTTGCAGGGGAAAACCCACCCCATAGGCGATCGCCCCACCTAATGTTGGACTGAGTAACCCCATTGCACCGCTAACCATCCCGCCCAAACTGACCAAGCCAATGACAGGCGATAGCACAATGCTGGTGGGAATGGAGTAGGTGGCAATCACATTAAATTTGTAGGCCAACAGGGGCAATGTCCAAATGCTGGCAGCAAGAGGAATGGCGATCGCCGTTGTCACCGTTGGAGGGAGAAAATCCAGCTTTTTTTGGATTGGTTCTAGGGTCGTAAACAGGCCAAAGGTCGCCAGAAAACTGAGCTGAAAGCCCAAATCCCACAGCCACAGCGGTTTAATGAGGAGTAACACCGTTGCCGTCACCAACAAAAGACCAATGGGTTTTACCTTGCGATCAAGCACCAGGGCCACCAAGCCACCGATACCCATCAAGGCCGCCCGGAGAACCGAAGCCTGGAAACCCGTCAGCAGCACGTAACCGAGTAAAATTCCTGTCGCGCCATAGAATTGTGTTTTTTCTTCTTGATTTCGTAGAAGTCGCAACACAACCCCCAGCAACAGCGACACATGGAACCCGGACGCGGCGACGGTGTAGGCCAAGCCTGCTCTAACCCACAGATCATAAATTTCGGGGTTTAAATTGGTGGCCTGACGCCCTAGCACCATGGAACTGAGTAAGCTAGCTGATTGCTCTGGTAAAAATTCTTGATGGCTCCGTTGAATCCGTTGGCGCAGTTGTTCTGCAAGGGACTGCTCTCGATTTGTCAATGTCGCTTCCCAAGCACTAAAACCCAGGAAAGTATTGTTTTGGCGTAGGTAATCCGGAAAACTAAAAGCAAAGTTATTTTGGGGTGGCTGGGGTTTGTATAAACGTCCTGTCAACTGGAGGCGATCGCCGATTTCAAATTGAGAAAAATCTCCACTTAACGTGACATATAAATTTTCTTTTTTAGGAACAATATTTTGCCCTAGTTTTACATTTTGCACCCGAAACCAAAACCGCTGCTTTTCTGGTTCTTGTGTGGTGATGGAGCGATAAATTTGCCCTTGAATTTCTACGGGACTTTGCAATAAACTGGGCTGGTTTTGACTGAGGTCATAAAGGCCAGCGGCAGCCGGACGGGGTAAACGCACCTGACCATAGACAGCGGCCAGAAGCATCACTAATCCTAGGATGGGCCAAAAGCGGCGTGGTACTTGCCAGAGATGACGGGGGAGAAAAATTGTTGCGAAAATTGTCCCTAAGGCGATCGCCCCAACCAACAACCCCCACTGCACAAAAGAAGGTTGCGGGTTCAGTGGCCCCCAAAATCCGGTTAAACCCAGGCCAATGAGATATCCAAGACAGAGGGCGATACCACGCGGAAAAGTCATAGACAAAGAAAATCAATCTGTAAGCAAAGGTACAAAAACTTGCCCACAAGCTTAGGCTAAAATAGCAAAACTGCTTAGAATTGTGGGAAAAATCACGTTAATGATGGGATTTGTTTACGATTTCAGTCAACTGCCAAACTACCTTGAAATTCTTCGGAAAAAGTTAAGAATTGCGGTAATTCATGGGGGTGACAAAGCAGTGCCGGGGGCCGTTATCTACCAAACCCACAATCCCCGCTCCACTAAAACCTACGAAGTGGTGGCCCGTGACATTGCCGCGGCCCTTGAAGATTTAGGTTTTCAGCATGTGTTTGTGTTGCCCGATGATGCCACCTTAGGCGATCGCCTCCGGGAAAATCAGATTCATCTCGCCTGGCTCAACACCGGTGGCGTTCAGGGTTATAATCCCGTCTGCCATACCCCAGCGATTTTAGAAATGTTAGGGGTGCCCTATATCGGCCATAACCCTTTAAATAGCTCGATTCTGGACAATAAACATAGCTTTAAACGGGAATTGCAGGGCCTTGGTTTTCCCACGGCACCGTTTATGATCTGGCATCCGGCCCAGGGGAAATTCACCGCCAAAAACAACGTCCGTTTTCAACAAACCTTTGGTGATTACCAGGGGGCTTTTCTCGTTAAACCCGTTTCTGGCCGCGCCTCTTTGAACATTCATTTTGTGGATCAGCCCCAGGATCTCGATGAGGCGATCGCCGCTGTACATCGGCAAACCCACAACACTGCATTAATTGAACCTTTCCTCACTGGGCGGGAGTTTTGTGTTTCCGTGTGTGGCTATGTGCGCCATCGTCAAGGGCAGTTTGAAAAGTTAGATTCTCCCTTCACCTTTTCGATTTTGGAGCGCCTTTTAGAAGCTGATGAAAAGATTTTTACTTCGATGGATAAAAAAGCAATTACAGGCCAAAGAATTCGTTTTTTAGATGATTGTGATCCGGCCAAAGAAAAGCTCGCAAAACTCGCCCAACAGGTCTACTGGGAATTTAGTTTAAATGCTTTGATTCGTATCGACGCCCGGATGGATGCGACAGGAAATATCCAGATTTTAGAGGCCAATCCCAAGCCCGACCTCAAGCGACCTGCCACCAATGTCACCAGCCTCGTTGCCCAGGGACTATCAGAACAAGGAATGACCTACGAGGACTTAATTTTGTCCCTGATTAGCGATCGCCTCGATTATTTATTCACGAACCACGCCCAGATTATTCCCCACATTACAGCCCTGCTTGCTGCTTAAACGTAGATCTCTCCCAAGACCTAGGGACTTCACAAATCTATTTACATGGGGGGCGATCGCCTGCTATATAATTAGATTCTGTTCGGTTTTATCGGGGATCAGCCGATAAAAGCAATGGGGAAAGAACGGTGCAAATCCGTCGCTGTCCCGCAGCTGTAAAGAAATTGCCAACAATTTCTAAGTCAGAATGCCCGCCGAGCCAAAAGTAAATGTTTTAGTAATTTCCCATCTGCGAGGTACGGATGATGTTTTCTTTTAGCACGCAACCTTTTTCTGCTGCCCATAATTTCTATCTTTTGAGACTGCAATATCGCCACAATCAGCAAGCCCAGTCTCGTTAGAGAATTTGTTTTGAATATTGCTCTAACCCATTATTTCAGCAGCATTGGCCTCATTTGATGATGTTGAGGAATGCATTGATTTAGGCGAATCAGTAAAAAATTATCGGTATTTTTGTTCGCTCGATCTCCTGGCTTTTCTTAAAATTATCAGCCAAGACTTTTGATTTGTAAAAGTCTTCCCATTGCTGCATTTATTTCCCCTGCGCCACATCAAAAATTAGCCAAAAATATTCTTAGATGACGTCATTTTTTATCCCCAAAACAATTTGCTTGACAATTGCTTGTTTTCTCTGCAGTAGCACTGCTATTTTCGCCCAAGAAGATAACAATCTTGATGATGAGCAAGAGACCATTGATTTTGAACTAACGGTCATTGAGCAGTTATTAAATCAACCCGTTTATGGCCCTTCTCGTCAGGAAGAAACGGTGCAAGATGCGACCCGTGCAGCCTATGTTATTAACCGTGAGCAAATTGAAGCCCAAGGTTATCGCACTGTAAACGAAGCCTTGAAATATTTCCCTGGGATTTTTATTGATAGTACGGCTGGATCCCGCCTGGGTGCCCAAAGTTCGCAAATTTTTCGGGGGGCTAATAGTTCTTCCCAAACGCTGATCTTGCTCGATGGCAGACCGCTTAATCGTTTCGATTCAGGGAACTTTGATCTGTCTAATTTGACCACTGATAATGTTGAACGCATTGAATTAATCCCTGGGGGCAGTTCGGTGCTGTTTGGTTCCAATGCCATCGGTGGGGTGATTAATATCGTGACGCGCCAGCCCGGCTTTAACCAACCGGTTGCGGTAGAAACTGGGGTCAATCTGGGGAGCTTTGGCTATAACCGTCAAAATGTTGGGGTGAGTTTTGGTTCGGAAACTCAGGCAGTGCGTTTAGCCTATGACCGCACCGCTGCGGAAAATGACTTTGACTATGACATTGCAGCACGGGGTTTGTCGGGTATCCGGGATAATGCGGCGACCAATATCCAAAATGTAAATCTCCAAGTAGTAAATCAGTTGGGCGATCGCCATCGGTTGCGCTTCAATGGCATCTACAGTAGTAAGGATTTAGAAATTCCGGGCAGTGTTTCTTCTCCAAGCCCCAACGCAACGCAATATGACAACAATTGGTTGCTGTCTTTAGATTTAGAGTCTCGCCTTGGAAATAGTGATGATTCTCTGCTGACGACAAAATTATTTGCTGACTTAAATGATTTTCGCTTCTTTGATGAGAATCAATTTGGGACGACCGATGCCCGTTATGAAAATAATTCCTTTGGGGCGCAAGTTCAGCACAATTGGCAACTGAATGAAACCCAAAATCTCATCTATGGTTTTGATTACCGTTATTTGACAGCGAAAGCAGGGGGGCCAGAAGATCCCACCTCTGATTATGACGAGGATCTCACCCAGGGAGCAATTTTTGCCCGTTATGGCTGGGATGTTGCCCCGGAACTCGCCTTGAATTTTGGGCTACGGCAAGACTTTAATAGTTTGGCTGATGGTTCGGTGACATCGCCTAGTGCGGGGTTCGCTTGGCAAGTGGGAGACGCGACGCGAATCCGGGGGAACTATGCCCGCAATTTCCGCGTGCCGACGGCAGTGGATCTCTATTTCCCTGGGTTTAGCAATCCTGATTTAGTGCCAGAACTGGGTAATAGTTTTGATCTTGGCATTGACCATCGTTTTTCAGACCGTGCTTTGGTGCGCCTGACTTACTTTAATAACACCCTTGATGATGCCATCGTTTTTGATCTAGAGACCTTCACGCCACAAAATATCCGCAAAGCTCGTAACCAAGGTCTTGAAGCAGAACTAACAGTACAGTTGTCCCGGTCTTTTTCTGCCTTTGCAAACTACACTTTCAATACTTCAGAAATTCTCGCCGATAAAGATGCCAGCGTCATTGGTAATGAAGTTGCCTTTGCCGGGACGGATTCCTTTAATATTGGCCTCGCCTATGAAAATCCCCAGGGAATTTATGCTGGGATCTTTCTGAAACGGGTCGGCGATCGCCTAACGAATAATGCCAATACTGCGTCCCTGGAAGGCTACACCAACCTTGATTTGCGGGCGCGTTATCCCATTAGTGATACCGTGAATTTAACGGCGAGTGTCGAAAATTTATTTGATGCAGATTTTGAAACGTTCCCAGCGTTTCCGGGCGTTGGGCGTCGGTTTCAGATTGGTGTCAATGCCCAATTCCGTTAAATTGCTCCGTTTCATCCCCTATTGCTCCCACGATTTCCCATGGTTCTCATTGCCCAGATTACTGATACCCACCTCCTCGATCATCCCAATGCCGAAATGCGGGGCGTAAAAACGGATGCGTCGTTTCAGGCGGTATTAGCGGCGGCGCAACAGTTTAAACCAGATCGCTTGATTTTAACGGGAGATTTGGCCCACCACGGTGAGGCGATCGCCTATGAACGGTTACGGGATTTAGTCGAAGCGACCCAGATTCCCAGCTATTGGCTGCCGGGGAATCATGATGATCCGAAAGTCATGGCAGAGATTTTACAGGGAGATTACCTTTCACCCGAAAAGAGCGTTTCCCTGGGGCCATGGCAACTGCTGCTGTTGGATTCGTTTCTCGAAAATCCAGAATATGGCGAGGGATTTTTAGATGCGAATCAATTGGCTTGGCTCGCGGAAAACCTAGAACAATATCAAAATTCTCCGGTGGCGATCGCCATTCATCACCATGTGGTGCCAGCGGGGGTTGATTGGCTCGATCAAATTGACGTGACTAACCGCAACCAATTTTGGGAAATTATCCAACACCATCCCCAGGTGAAGACGGTTTTCTTCGGCCATGTTCACCTGGAATATCGCGTCACCCGAGCAGGAATTCCTTGTTTTGGTACGCCATCAACCTGCACCCAAGTGACGCCCCCGGATCAGGAACTCATGGCAGGCGATCGCCAACTGTGGGAACAACCGGGTTTCCGTCTGTTTGAACTCCAGGACGATGGTCACTTTGCAACAACGGTACAACGCATTCCGTGGTTTACATAGGAGCAAAAAAGATGCGTTTTCCCCTATTGCCACACCGTTTAATTCCTCTGCTGGGCCTGGGTTTATCCCTGTGGCTAGGGGGTTGTGGCCCCACCCAACCGCTCACGGAGACCCCAGCACCGACGGCAGCTTGTGTCGAAAATTATGATCCGGCGGTGGATTATTTTCCCGATAAGGTGACGCCAGAATTTGCCAGTGGTTTTCAGGTGACATACCACGACCATTACAAAGTGGTGACGGTGCGGCAGCCCTGGGAAACGGCCCAGCAAGATTTAACTTATGTTTTTGTGCAGTGTGGTACGCCCACTCCGGAGGATTATCCAGAGGCGACCATCGTTGAAGTGCCCGTCAACCGGGTGATTGCCCTTTCGACAACCTATTTACCCCACTTAGACGTTTTAGGTCATTTAGAAAATTTAATTGGGGTCGGCGATCGCCAATTGATCTATAGTCCTGAGATCCGAGCAGCCATTGAAGCGGGCGACATCCAAGAAGTCGGCAATCTCCAGCTAGACAGAGAAGCAATCCTCAGTCTCCAGCCCGATGTGATTTTGAACTATCGCCTCGATGCCAGCGAGGGGAACAATACCAGCACCCTAGATTCCTTGGGGTTAACGGTGGTGTTAGACGCAGCGCACCTGGAACCCACTCCCCTGGGCCGGGCGGAATGGCTCAAGTTTACGGCTCTCCTCTTTAACAAAGAAGCTGAAGCCAATGAGATTTTTGGGGCGATCGCCAACCGTTACCAAGCCCTCGTGAACCAAGTCAAAGATTTAGAAACAACGCCAACGGTACTGAGTGGGTCGCCCTACCAAGGGGTCTGGTATGTGCCAGGAGGAAAAAGCTATGTGGCCCAACTGCTGCGGGATGCCAACGTGAATTATCCCTGGGATGCCACGGCGGCCCGCTTGAGTTTACCTCTGGATTTGGAGGCTGTTTTAGGTCGGGCGAAAACAGCGGATCTTTGGCTAAATGTGGATCCTGCTTGGCAAACCACCGCCGATATTTTCCAGGAAGACCAGCGCTATGAACTGTTTGAAGCAGTGCAAAACCAGCAAGTCTATGCCGCCAACAACCGGGTAGCGCCAGGGGGAGGCAATGATTTTTGGGAAGGGGGCACCCTCAATCCCGATGTGATCCTCGCCGATGTGATTAAAATTGCCCACCCCGATCAATTACCTGACCACGAGCTTTATTATTACCGTCACTTGCAAGATTCCCCGTGAAAATCCCCTACACCACGACCCCTCTAACTTGTTTTTCCCTACCGGAACTGCGGTGGCGATCGCCTTCGTTATTTATTCTGCTGGGAGGTTTGTGGGGGGTCTTATTTTTCCTCAGCTTGAGTCTTGGCTCGACGACAATTCCCTGGGATCAACTCTTGGCGATCGCCTTGGGCCAACCCATTGACAATCCGGTGTGGGCAGAAATCGTTTGGCAACTGCGCTTTCCACGGGCGATCGCCGCCACCTTTGCCGGGGCTGCCCTGGGTATTAGCGGCCTCCAGATGCAAACCTTATTTAACAATCCCCTCGCTGGCCCTTTTGTGCTGGGCATCAATTCCGGCGCAAGTTTGGGGGTCGCCCTGGTGCTGTTGGGAACGGGTTTTATGGGCGGTCTATTCGGAAATTTAAGTGTGGCGATGGCGGCGAGTTTAGGGGCGGTGGCGGTGTTGCTGCTTGTTTTGGCGATCGCCCGTCGGATTCCCCACAATGGCACCCTACTAATTTTGGGGTTGATGCTCGGCTACGTCAGCAATTCCCTCGTCACGTTGCTGTTGCACTTTAGCCCCACAGAGGCGCTGCGCCTGTATCTAAGTTGGACATTTGGTAGTTTCGCCGAAATCCAGCGGGAACAGTTGCCTATTTTTATGGTGTTAATTTTTGCGGGAGGTCTCCTGGCTTTTTTCCAGGCGAAACCGTTGAATGCGCTCCTTCTCGGCAAACAATATGCCCAAAGCGTTGGCCTCAACCTGAAAGCAACCCGTCGTCACATCATTGTCAGTACAGCCCTCTTGGCGGGATCGGTCACGGCATTTTGTGGCCCGATTTCTTTTCTGGGGATTGCGGTGCCGCACCTCTGTCGGGGCTTACTAAAAACAGTTGATCATCGGCTTTTAGTGCCAGCGGTGACTTTATTAGGGTCTAGTCTGGCGTTGCTAGCGGATATTATTGTGCAACTGCCGGGGAGTGAATTAACATTACCTTTAAATACGGTTACGGCAATGTTCGGCGCGCCAATTATTGTGATCTTAATTTTGCGTCGCCATCGTTAGTAAAACACTAAAAATCCAGAAATATTCCATATAAAAGCAACAGAAAGAATCTTATGTGAACAACATCCGTATAATCACTAGTTGTGCCGTTTGATCTTTGGTTAGGATGCATATTAAAGCTGTTTGTTGGGAGTCAGCGTATTACCTGAAAAGAGTTGATGAGTAAGCAAATAACTAAGAACCAACATTATGTTCCCCAATGCTTGCTTAAGCATTTTGGCTGTGATGCAAGGAAAGGGAAACGGATAAATGTATTTGATATCGAAAGATCTGTTGTGAGATATCACCAGTCAATTAAAAAGATTTTCTCACAGAATTATTTTTATGGCAAAGACAATAAAGTTGAAACCTTCATGGCTGAAAAAGTAGAAGATCCAGCCTCAAAAGTATTAGACAAAATCGTTGATGGAGACTTTAATATAGTTGACGAAGATATCTTGACTTTACACAGATTTGTTTTATCCCTTTTCTATAGAACACCTGAGGCAAGTGAAAGAGTAAGTGGCTTTTTAAATTCACAGCTTGAATCAATGGTTCGCGAACTTTTAAGCTTGAACGGGTTTGATCCAGAAGAAGCAAGTGCCGGACGCTTCAACTTTTACCAAGATCGGTTAGCATCTTTAATGACTGTTCAAGGAGTGCTTGATGCCATAATTCTAAGAGATTTGAGGTATCACATTGTTAAAAATGAAACTGTGTCAGAGTTTTACATATCTGATCATCCTGTATTCATCTACAATTGGCTTTATCGGGATTTGAAATATCCCGGAGTTACGAGCATTACTGCACTTGGACTACAAATTTTCCTTCCTCTATCTCCCAAAATAACACTTTGTTTTTATGATCCAAAAGTGTATAAATATGGACAAAAAAGCTTGTTAACTTGCGTTTCAAAAGATGAAGATGTTGAAATCTTGAATTCTTTTCAGGTAATCAATTCAGATTCAGTAATAGGATTTTGTTCACAACAAAATGAAGTTCATGTAAGGCGATTATACGAAAGGTATAAAAACATAAATTTGCATCAGTATGAGAGCGGTATTTTATCAGCTGAGAAGGAAGGTAAGAAAAGAATAAAATCGACACATTATGTTTTTACTTGTCAAGCGAAGTTAAAGAAAATGCCTTCATTTGTAAAAGTTAAGAGAAAATCTAGAAATTATACATCTTCGTATCAGGAAAGAGATCCTGAGTTATCTGCAAAACATATGGAGCTTAAAAGGTTTATTATAAATGAGCAGAGACAACATAGTATTCTTGAGTTGGATCAAGGCGATCGTTAACATAGTTTAGTTAGCTACACGATATAATCATTAAAGAGTTGTCACAGACAAAAAAATAGAAAAATAAAACGATCGCCTTGCATTGAACATTCGCCACAGGAATCTTGGCAGTTTTAGCTACTCAACTTTACTGGAAGTGCTTTTTGAATGTCGTGCTAGATTTATGACTGAATGAATACCTTATAAAAATTGTTTTGCCATGAAGCGTTGGCTTGGTATTGATCCTGGTTTAGCGATTATTGGCTGGGCTGTCCTCGAAGAACAGGGGCAAACGCTGCCGCACATTCTTGATTACGGCATTATCGAAACGGCCAAAGATTTATCGACGCCCCAACGACTGCTGGAGATTGAACAAGACTACACAGAAATTTTGGGAGAATTTCAGCCAGAGGCGATCGCCATCGAGATGCCCTTCTTTAGCCGTCAGATCAAAGCTGCAGGGGGCGTATTGCAGGGCCTAGGCATTTTAAATCTCGTCAGCCTGCGAGAATTAAATATCGAACCCATTTATCTGCACCAATCCAGTTGGAAATGCCACATCGGTAATGCGAAGGCCAATAAGCGCGAAGTGGCGACCCTGGTACAGTCAATTTTTGGGATGGAGGCGATGCCCATCGATGACAGTGTCGATGCCATTGCGATCGCCTATGCCGCCGCCTGTGGCTTGCGCAACGATATCCGGTAAATGAAAATTCCCCAGTCCAGCAGGGACAACGGATAACATAGAATGGCGACCTGCTAAACTTTTTGGAGCAATTTTAAGGAGCATATTTCAACCATGGATCAGGTGAATGGTGAACAACTCGAACCGATGAAACTTCCCAAAACCAGTGAATCAGATACCCTCAAGCGGATTCGCCACACCACCTCCCACGTCATGGCGATGGCAGTGCAAAAGCTATTTCCCGACGCCCAGGTCACTATTGGTCCTTGGACAGAGAATGGGTTTTACTACGACTTTGATAAAAAAGAACCCTTCACCGAAGCGGATCTCAAGGCGATCAAAAAAGAGATGGTGAAAATCGTCAAGAAAAAATTACCCGTCATCCGCGAAGAAATTTCCCGCGCCGAAGCCGAAAAACGCATTAAAGAAATCAACGAACCCTACAAACTCGAAATCCTCGAAGGGATTCACGACCCGATCACCCTCTACTACCTCGGCGATCAGTGGTGGGATCTGTGCGCTGGCCCCCACGTCGAAAATACCGGTGACATCAACCCCAAGGCGATCGCCCTCGAATCCGTTGCTGGAGCCTACTGGCGCGGCGATGAAACCAAACAACAGCTCCAACGTATTTACGGCACCGCTTGGGAAACCCCCGAACAACTCAAAGAATACCAACGCCGCAAAGAAGAAGCCCTCAAACGCGACCACCGCAAACTTGGTAAAGAACTGGGCTTGTTTATGTTCTCCGATCAAGTCGGGCCCGGCTTACCCCTCTGGACACCGAAAGGAACTTTGATCCGTTCCACCCTCGAAAATTTCCTCAAGGCAGAACAAACCAAACGCGGTTATCTCGGCGTTGTCACCCCCCACATTGCCCGTGTGGACTTATTTAAAGTATCCGGTCACTGGCAAAACTACCGCGAGGATATGTTCCCGATGATGGCGGATGGCGACGCAGAACGGGCAGCAGAACAGGGTTTTGTGATGAAGCCGATGAACTGCCCCTTCCACATCCAAATTTATAAAGATCAACTGCGTTCCTATCGAGAATTGCCGATCCGTCTGGCGGAATTTGGCACGGTTTACCGTTATGAGCAATCCGGCGAATTGGGCGGATTAACGCGGGTGCGGGGCTTTACCGTGGACGATTCCCACCTGTTTGTCACCCCCGATCAACTCGAAGAAGAATTCTTTAATGTGGTGGATTTGATCCTGACCGTGTTCAAGAGTTTGCAACTGAAGAATTTCAAAGCCCGCCTCAGTTTCCGTGACCCCAACTCCGATAAATATATTGGCTCCGATGAGGTGTGGGAAAAAGCCCAAAACGCGATCCGCAAGGCAGTCACCAAACTTGACATGGATTATTTTGAAGCGGAAGGGGAAGCGGCGTTCTACGGGCCGAAACTGGACTTTATTTTCCAAGATGTCCTCGAACGGGAATGGCAACTAGGCACGGTGCAGGTGGATTACAACCTCCCCGAACGCTTTGAACTGGAATATGTCGCTGAGGATGGTTCCCGCCAACGGCCGATTATGATCCACCGCGCCCCCTTTGGTTCGCTGGAGCGGCTCATCGGCATTCTGATCGAGGAATATGCGGGCGATTTCCCCCTCTGGCTCGCCCCCGAACAGGTCAGAATTCTCCCCGTCAGTGATGAGTTTTACGACTACGCCAAAGCCCAAGCCGATAAGCTGCAAGCCTTAGGAATTCGGGCTGTGGCTGATGCCTCTGGGGAACGTCTCGGTAAATTGATCCGCAACGCCGAAAAACAAAAAATCCCCGTCATGGCGATCGCCGGCGCGAAGGAAGTGGAAGCCAACAGCTTAAGCATTCGTACCCGCGCCTCTGGGGAGCTGGGGGCGATTGCGATGGATGAAGTGGTTTCCCGTCTCGTCGAAGCCAACACCAACCACACCAATTTCTAAATTCGTCGGGGTTTACTTGTGGTAAGCCCCTTTTAACTCCCTTGCGAGGGCGAGATTATGACCCATGCAAAATCAAAAACCCTCTATGATCAAGACTTTTATCAATGGATTGAACAAACCATCTCTGATTTAAAATTAGGCAACCTACAAGCCCTTGATCGAGAGAATTTAATTGAGGAGATAGAGGCTTTGGGGAAGCGAGAAAAACGCGAGCTAGAAAGCCGTTTAACCACTTTATTTGAATATGCCCTCAAACGAAAATATGTCCCTTTAGAAGAATGCTATCGAGGTTGGGAAGTCACCATTCGACGTACCCAAAAAGAAATCTTAAAAATTCTCCGAGACTCTCCCAGCCTCAAAAACTATATGAAAAATATTCTCTTGGAGTGCTACCAAGAAGCCCTTGAAAATATACAAATTGAATATGCTCTAGCATTTCCTCAAAATTATCCTTTTCCCACAGAATGTGACCAATTACTGACCCAGTCTCTCACTCCAATTGATCAAATATCAGAATATTAATTTCAATTATCTTATCTAATTATTTATGAGTATTATTACCCTCCAATCTGTCAAGAAAGATTTTGGTATTAAGGAAATTCTGCGGGATGCCAGTTTTAGTATTGATGATGGCGAAAAAGTTGGCTTGATTGGGGTAAATGGGGGTGGCAAATCAACCCTTTTAAAAATGATTGCAGGGATTGAACCGATTGATGGTGGACAACGGTTGGTTCGTTCTGGGGCAAGGATTATTTATCTACCGCAACAACCGGAAATTGATCCAGAAAATACTGTTTTAGATCAAATATTTGCCAACTGTAGCGAACAGATGAAATGGGTTAAAGCCTACGAAGATTTATCCCATAAAATGGCAAAGACTTCTGGTGATGAATTGACTAGCCTCATGGGCAAATTATCCAGGATTACTGAAAAAATGGATGCCCTCAATGCGTGGGAAGTGGAAACCAATGCCAAAATTATTTTAAGTAAATTGGGCATTGATGATTTTGAAACAAAAGTCGGTGATTTATCTGGTGGCTACCGTAAACGCATTGCCCTTGCTTCTGCCCTTCTCTCGGAACCCGATCTACTTTTAATGGATGAGCCGACGAACCATTTAGATGCCGATTCAGTGGAATGGTTAGAGGGTTATTTAACCCAATTTTCGGGGGCATTACTGTTAATTACCCACGATCGTTATTTCCTCGATAAAGTCACCAACCGAATTATTGAAATTGATCGGGGTGATCTGTATACCTATGCCGGAAATTATTCCTATTACCTAGAAAAAAAAGCCCTAGCAGAAGAAGCAGCAGTTAGCAGCCAACAGAAACACAAAGGGGTTTTGCGGCGGGAATTAGAGTGGCTAAAACGGGGGCCAAAGGCGAGAAGTACTAAACAAAAAGCACGCATTGATCGGATCGCCGATATGCAAAACACAACCTTCAAAGAAGCCCAAGGCAAAGTTGAGATTGACACCCCTGGGCGGCGCATTGGCAAAAAAGTTGTTGTCGTCGAGAATCTCTGTAAAAGCTTTGGTGATCGCCTAATTATTAAAGACTTTAGTTATGAATTTAATCCCGGCGATCGCCTGGGGATTATCGGTGGCAATGGGGCGGGTAAAACCACCTTTTTAAACCTGATTACTCAACAGTTAGAACCCGACCACGGCACAGTTGAAATTGGCAGCACGATCCACATTGGTTACTTTGATCAGCACTCTGATGATCTATTGGGTGAAGACAAACAAAATCAACGGGTCATTGACTATATCAAAGATGTTGCCACCTACGTGCAAACCGCCGACGGCACTCAGATTACCGCTTCCCAAATGCTGGAGCGATTTTTGTTTCCTCCAGACCAACAATATGCCCCGATTCACAAACTTTCAGGGGGTGAAAAACGGCGTTTATTTTTACTAAAAGTGTTGATGGGTGCGCCGAATTTGCTCATCCTTGACGAACCAACAAATGACTTAGATGTGCAAACCCTTTCGATTTTGGAAGATTATCTCGAAGACTTTAATGGCTGTGTGATTATCGTTGCCCACGACCGTTATTTCCTCGACCGCACCGTGAATATGATTTTCGCCCTTGAAGGCAATGGACTCCTGAAACAATACCCCGGTAATTATTCCCTTTATTTAGACTATAAACAGGCCGAAGCCGCCCAAAATCCACCAGAGACTCCTCCCCAAAAAGAGGCGATCGCCAAACCCCAAACGCCGAGCAAACCAAAAGCTGCCCCATCCCGTCGCTTGTCAAACTACCAACGGCGGGAACTCGAACGCCTCGAAAATGAAATCATTCCTGAGCTAGAAATTCAGCGGGAAGCATTGCAAACAGAACTCAGTAACCAAGTCGATTACGAACAATTGCAATCCCTTTCTTTAAAATTAGAAGCTCTCAACCAAGACATCGAAGCGAAAACAGAACGGTGGTTAGAACTAGCAGAAATGGAACACTAACTGTTGTCTTCAAAGCCACAAAAAAGCCCTAGACAATACATCTAAGGCTTTCAAAAATAAGTTCTAAATTAGAACGGAGAGAGAGGGATTCGAACCCTCGTTAGAGTTACCCCTAAACAGCATTTCCAGTGCTGCGCCTTCAACCGCTCGGCCATCTCTCCAGATGGGGCACGGTTAATGATTATACAATAACTAAAGGAAAAGGCAAATTTTTATTTTTTCTGCTGTAACCATGGCTAAAACTCACAAAATCACGATTAATTACCGGCAAATTAACGAAACCCAGACTTTTACCGTCCCTGAGGACGAATTTATTCTGCGGAGCATCGAAAAACAAGGGTTCCAGATTCCCTTCTCCTGCCGCAATGGCGCCTGCACCACCTGTGCTGTGCGGGTCTTGTCGGGGGATCTCGAACAAAAATATGCCATGGGGCTTTCACCGGATCTGCAACGCCAGGGCTACGCGCTCATGTGTGTTAGCCATGCCAAAAGTGATTTGGTGGTAGAAACCCAGGATGAGGACGAGGTTTATGAACTCCAGTTTGGGCGCAACTTCGGTAAAGGTAAGATTCGTTTTGGTCTGCCCCTCGATGAAGACTAACGGCATTTAGCCCCCCTGCTATCAATTCTGAATCCTGGGGCGATCGCCGCTTCTTTTGTTCAACTCTGTCCATCTCTTTTCTTTAAATATCTCTATGGCTCTTCCTTCCCTATCTGAACGCCAAACCTACCTCGACATTGCCACAGAAGCCGCCCTCAGTGCTGGAGTGATCCTCAGAAAATACTACGGCAATCTCCAACAGATTCGGGAAAAAGCAACCCCTGGCGATCTGATCACAGAAGCAGATACCACCTCCGAGGCGGCCATCATCGCACTGCTCCAAAGACACCTACCGGATTTTCCCATCCACGCCGAAGAAGCTGGCCAGTTAGCCACAAATCAGCCTAGCCCTTATCTCTGGATGATCGATCCCCTCGATGGCACGGTGAACTATGCCCATGGCTATCCGATGTTTTCGGTCTCCATTGCCCTGCTATATGCCGGCGAGCCTTTAGTAGGTGTCGTCTACAATCCCTATCGCGATGAACTCTTTCGCGCCGCCCAAGGATTAGGAGCCACTTTAAATCGCCAACCAATCCAAGTTTCAAAAACAGATCAGCTGCAAAACAGTCTCCTTACCACTGGTTTTGCCTACGATCGCCGCCAAACCAAAGACAATAATTACAGTGAGTTTTGTTACCTCACCCACCAAACCCAAGGGGTCAGACGCGGTGGATCGGCAGCCCTTGATCTCGCGGATGTGGCCTGTGGTCGTTTAGATGGTTACTGGGAGCGGGGGATCCAACCCTGGGACATGGCGGCGGGAATCTGTATCTTGCGGGAAGCAGGCGGCATCGTCACCAGTTATGACCAAACCCCCCTCGATATGGGCAGTGGCCGGCTCTTGGCGACTAATGGGAAAATTCACACCCCATTAAGTGCGGCACTCCAGGAGGCCCAAGGATGGTTTCAGAGCTATTACGCTGCGGATTCGTAAAAACCACAATTAAACAGTTGTACCTTTTATAGAATCAGTCATAATTAGGTCAATGGGACCCCACAAACATATGTCGCTTGCCATTAACCAAGGATTATTTGCTCGGAAAATTGTCGATCATTTTGCGGTGCTCGGCTTGCCCATTGATGCGAACCCAAAAGTCGTGCGCAAAGCCTACTTACAAATTGCCCAACGGCTTCATCCAGATACCTGCCCCCTAGCCCAGGCTATGGATAAACGCTTGGCCAGTGAATTTTTATCAAAGCTCGTTAATCCGGCCTACGAAAAATTGTCTAAACCAGCTTCCTGGTCGGAATACCAAGTGATCCTTGTGCAGTTGAGCCAACAACTGAGTAATGAGACGGATAATCTGGCTCTCACCACAGCCGAAGCCCAGGAACTCCTCAATACCCCCGGTAATATTTCGGCACTCTACCGGGAGAAGGTGGCTGCTTTAGCCCAGGAAAATTACCAATCGATGACCGCTGTCCCCCAGGCGATCGCCACCTTGAGTGAACTGAATCTTGTCTATCTCCAGTATCTCGGCAAGGTTAAAAAAGTCGAGACCAAAGAGACCATGCCCCAATATCCAGGGGAAACCATGGCCACCTCAGGCGCTACCGTCAGCCCGCCGCCGAAAAATACCAGCACATCTTCCCTAGACGCAGCCCTCTGGCGGGGGGAAGAACACCTAAAAAAGAAAAACTATGCCAAGGCCGTACTGGAATTCCGAGATGCCCTCCAGCTCGATCCCAACTGCATTAAGGCCCACGCCCTCATGGGACTGTCCTATCTCAGCCAAAACCAACTGGCAATGGCCAAGGTGCATATCAAAAAAGCCTATCTCTCAAAACCAACAGATCCCCTCGTTCGCCAGGCTAAGCAAGCCCTCGAAAAAGTGATGGGCAGCGCCCTAGAGACCCAACCAGGGGCCAAGAAAGGGAGCGCCGATCAACAAGGGGGTTTATTTGGCGGTTTGTTTGGCGGGAAAAAGAAGTAGAATAGGCGACGGCAAAGCTCAACATACGGATTTCATGATTCATCAACCCCCCGCAGGTGCCAGGGATTTATTACCCCTCGAAGTGGCTCAAAAGGCCTGGATTAATGACAATCTCCAACGGGTTTTTCAACAGTGGGGCTACCAGCGGATCGTCACCTCTACTTTGGAATGGTTGGAGACGCTCACGGCTGGCGGGGCGGTGGATCGCACAAAGGTCATTCAACTACAAACGGCAGAAAGTCAAGCTTTGGGTTTGCGCCCAGAGTTAACGGCCTCGATCGCCAGGGCGGCTGTCACCAGAATGGCCGAAAATACCTTTCCCCAACGGCTTTGTTACCGGGCCAATGTGTTTCGCCATCCCCCCCGGGGTAGCCACGGCAAACAGATGGAATTTTACCAAGCGGGAGTAGAGTTACTCTTTGCGGCAGGAATTGTGGCGGATGCAGAAATTTTATTACTCCTGGCGGATTCCCTGGATGCTCTGGGCCTAGAAGATTGGCAGTTAATTTTAGGGGAGGCGGCCCTGGGGCGATCGCTTTTAGATCCGTTTCCTGAGGCGATCCGGGAAACAGTCCGTCATTGTGTGGCCAATTTAGACCGGGTGGGGTTACAGACGCTGCCCCTGGACGAAGAACTGAAGGCTTATGCCTTAGAAATTTTTGATCTACGGGGCGAGCCAGAAACCGTATTGGCACGGGTGAGTCAGTTTGACCTGGGGCCAGAGGCGCAGGAAATCGTCGCTAACCTCAAGGCTCTCTTTGCGCTATTAACTGGGAGTACCCGGAGACGCTTGCCGATTATCTTGGATTTGACCTTAATTCAAACCTTTGATTACTACACAGGCATTGTGTTTGAGGTAGTCAACTTTGCCAATCATCAGTCTTATATCTTGGGTCAAGGCGGACGCTATGATCAGCTGCTGGGCCTGTACCATCCCCAACGGGAAAATCATCCAGGCATTGGCTTTTGCTTAAATATTGAAGAGTTACACACTTGCCTTTTGACGAGTCCCCAATTGCCAAAACAACTCGCTGGCAGTGCTTGGTTGGTAATTGCGACGGAACCTGAAGCCCAACAACAGGTATTTCACTATGCCCAAACCCTGCGCCAAGGGGATGAAATGGTGCGCGTCGAGGTAGAACTGGGAGGGCGATCGCCTGCCGAAATTTATGCCTACGCCCGCAGTAGCCACATCACCCACCTCGCCTGGATTGACCCCAGTGGCGAACCCAAACTCGAAACCCTCTAAATCCCGTTTTTTAAAAGATTTTTGAATCACTGCTAACGAAAAAATGCTTACCATTGCCATTCCCAAAGGTGGCCTCCTCCCAGAGGCGATCGCCCTCCTCCAACAAGTCGGGTTAGACTTTAGCGCCTTCCTCGATAAAAAAAATCGCCAACTGCAAATTACCGATCCCAGTGGCACCGCCCGGGCCATGCTCGTGCGTACCCATGACGTTCCCGTCTATGTCGAATATGGCCAGGCCCAACTGGGCTTTGCCGGTTACGATGTCCTCCGGGAGAAAAAACCCGATGTCGCAAATCTGTTAGACTTAGGATTCGGTGGTTGTCGTCTATCCGTTGCCGTCCCCAAGGCCAGCCCCTACAAAAATCCCCGGCAACTTCCCCCCAACTGCCGTGTGGCCTCTAAGTTTGTCAACTGCGCCAAAGACTATTTCCGTGACCTCGATCTCCCCATCGAAGTCATCCCCCTCCATGGTTCCGTCGAACTCGGCCCGATCACTGGAATGTCCGAGGCGATCGTTGACCTCGTCTCCACCGGGAATACCCTCAGGGAAAATAACCTCGAAGAAGTTGAAGTTCTCTTCCATAGCACTGTTCGACTCATTGCTCACCCCACCAGCTACCGTGCCAATCGTCACAACATGTTCGATTGGGTACAAAAACTGGAGCAACTCCTCTAAATTTTTGGGCAAATGGTAACAACGTTTGCTGACAAATCCCCAAAAAATATTTCAGCATCGCGACAAGATCCGTTACAATGCATTAAGAAATCGTTCCTAGATCTTGACCTAAACTCCGTTCTTTACTAGAAACTGCATGACCACAAAACCGACAATCGCCATTTCCCATCTTGGTTGCGAAAAAAACCGCATCGATTCCGAACATATGATTGGGCTATTGGTAAATGCTGGTTATCAGGTCGATGCAAATGAAGAACTGGCCGATTACGTCATAGTCAACACCTGTAGCTTTATCGAGGATGCCCGCGCTGAATCTGTGCGCACCCTAGTCGAACTCGCTGAAGCTAATAAAAAAATTGTCATTTCCGGTTGCATGGCCCAGCACTTCCAGGAGCAACTCTTAGAAGAACTACCTGAAGCCGTCGCCCTTGTGGGCACTGGAGATTACCATAAAATTGTTGACGTCATCCAACGCACTGAGCAGGGCGAGATCGTTAAAGAAGTTTCCCAAGAAATTACCTACATCGCCGACGAAACTGTTCCCCGGTATCGCACCACTAACGAAGCGATCGCCTATTTGCGGGTGGCTGAAGGTTGTGATTACCGCTGTGCCTTTTGCATTATTCCTCACCTCAGAGGGGATCAGCGATCGCGCCCCATCGAATCCATCGTTGCTGAAGCTAAACAACTGGCAGAACAGGGTGTCCAAGAAATTATTCTAATTTCCCAGATCACCACCAACTACGGCAAAGATATCTATGGCAAACCCAAACTGGCTGAACTTCTCAGAGCCTTGGGGGGCGTCGATGTACCTTGGATCCGTATCCATTACGCTTATCCGACGGGGTTAACCCCTGAGGTGATCGCGGCGATGCGTGATACCCCCAACGTTATTCCCTATCTGGATCTCCCGCTACAACATTCCCATCCAGATATCCTTCGGGCGATGAATCGTCCTTGGCAAGGTCGCGTCAATGATCGCATCATTGAAGACCTGAAAGAGGCGTTACCCGATGCAATTTTGCGCACCACCTTTATCGTGGGTTTCCCCGGCGAGACGGAAGAACACTTCCAGCACCTCGTGGATTTTGTGAAACGTCACGAGTTTGATCATGTGGGTGTGTTTACTTTCTCCGCTGAGGAAGGAACCCCTGCCATTGATTTACCGAACCAACTACCGCAATCTGTCAAAGATAGCCGTCGGGATGCTCTGATGGAAATTCAACAGCCGATTGCTGCCCGCCGCAATGAACTTTGTGTCGGACAAACGGTGGATGTGCTGATCGAACAGGAAAACCCAGCGACTGGTGAATTAATCGGGCGATCGCCCCGGTTTGCCCCAGACGTTGACGGACTGGTATATGTCACCGGAGAAGCCTCCCTCGGCAGTATTATCCCTGTTCAAATTACCGCTGCGGATATTTATGACCTCTACGGCACTATCGTGGAAGCATAACTAGACCGTTCAGCCACACCCCCGGCATTGTCCAGACTGCTAAGAAGCATCCAATCGGTTTTATTCCAAAGAACCCAGTTTGGGAAAAGGGTTGGGGGAGGGATTGTACTCAAAAAAAGTCATTCCCAATTTTTGTCAAACCTTAGCAAAAACCCATCCATAAACCTTACAACTTTTTTATGACCACTTCTTTTCAAACCATCGGCTTATCCGACGCTCGCGTTGACCTGTTAGAAAATATCGGCTTCGAAAAGCCCACCGAGATTCAAAGTAAAGCGATCCCCGCAATCCTCGAAGGACGGGATGTAGTAGGGCTTTCCCAAACAGGTACGGGCAAAACCGCCGCCTACTCTCTGCCTTTCCTCGAAAAAATTGACCTGGAACAAAAGACTGTCCAGGGCTTGATCCTCACGCCCACCCGTGAACTGGCAGTGCAGGTGACCCAGTCCCTCAAAGAATTCGCCGTAGACCGTCGTCTCTGGGTGCTCACCGTCTGTGGTGGCCAATCCATGGAACGGCAAATTCGCAGCTTGCAAAGAGGCGTCCACATTGTTGTGGGGACTCCGGGCCGAGTGATCGATCTCCTCGAACGGGGTAAGTTGTCCTTTGAGGAACTCCGTTGGGCGGTGCTCGACGAAGCCGATGAAATGCTCAGTATGGGTTTCATTGATGATGTGAAAAAGATTTTGCGTCAATCTCCGAAAACTCGCCAAACAGTTTGTTTCTCGGCGACCATGCCCCCCGCAATTCGGGATCTCGTGGAAAATTTCCTCAATGATCCGATCAACATCACGATCAAACAGCCCCAAGTAACCCCCGACCGCATTGCCCAAGAGGTCTATATGATTCCGCGCGGTTGGTCAAAAACCAAGGCGCTGCTGCCAATCTTGGAAATGGCAGACCCGGAATCGGCGATCATCTTTGTGCGCACAAAACGCACGGCTTCGGAGTTGACCAACGAGTTGGTTGAAGCAGGCCAAAGTGCCGATGAATACCACGGTGACCTCAACCAAAACCAACGGGAAAAACTGGTACGTCGCTTTAAAGAAGGCAAGATCAAGATGATTGTCGCCACGGATATTGCGGCCCGGGGTCTTGATGTGGAAAACCTCAGCCACGTCATCAACTTTGATTTGCCGGATAATACGGAAAGTTACATCCACCGGATCGGTCGGACAGGCCGGGCTGGGAAAACGGGCACCGCGATCGCCCTTGTTGAACCCAGCGATCGCCGCCTGTTGCGTCAAATTGAACGGCGCGTCAAACAGTCCCTCAAGGTTTCAACCATTCCGAGTCGCACTGAAGTGGAAGCCCAACGGGTGACACGCCTGGAAACCCAGGTACGGGAAGCTTTAGCTGGGGAACGGATGGCTTCTTTCTTGCCGATTGTGAAGCGTTTGGGTGATGAGTATGATCCCCAGGCGATCGCCGCAGCGGTACTGCAGATGATGTACGACAAGAATTCTCCTGAATGGCTCAATGAGGATTGGGAAGTACCGGAAGTCAGCACGGCGACTGGTTTACCCAAGCCCACGAAAAAAGGTGGCCGCAGTGGTGGACGTCGTTCTTCTAACTTCAAAGGGGGTGGCGGTGGCTACAAAGGCGATCGCTCCCGGGGACGCCGTTCCTACAGTTCCAACCGCTCCTAGAAATGCTGACTCCTAGAGTGATCTAATTCACTAAACCTAGGGGCATGCGACAACCATAAGAATAAAAAAGAGCCTCCATTTCCAATGAGAAGTGGAGGTTTTTCTTTAAGTAATTAAGTAAGGCTTGATCAAAAATGTGGCTTTAGTTGTATTTAAAGCACGGCAATACATTCAATCTCGACAAGGACATCCTTCGGCAGACGGGCCACCTCGACACAGGCGCGGGCGGGGGCAGTGGCCTCATCAAAATAGGTGGCATACACGGCATTCACCGCCGCAAAATCATTCATATCCTTAAGGAAAACGCCTGTCTTAACAACATTTTCCCAAGTGGCCCCAGCTTCTTTTAACACCGCCGCTAAATTTGCCATGACCTGTTTGGTTTGGGCTTGCACATCCCCATCAATAATTTGGCCCGTGGCTGGATCAAGCGCAATTTGGCCAGAGCAAAATAGCATTTTTCCTGAAGCGGCGATCGCCTGGTTATAGGGGCCAACTGGAGCGGGGGCATTATTAGTTTGAATAACTTTTTTTTCCATCACTAAACTCTCAAAACCGTTTAAAAATTGCAGATCACATTAAGCACCCAAACGGGGACGCATCCCGTGGTGGCGGTAAGACCAATAATCCTGCAAAATGCGCCCATGATCAAAACATAAATTTTGCGGGATGTCCCACGGCTGAAAAATACCGACTGTTTTGGCGTCATCTGCCGCTTTGGGTTCTCCCGTTGCCGTGGCGATAAAGACCACACTAATGGTGTGTTGGCGCGGATCACGGGCGGGATCAGAGTACACACAAAATTGCTCAACCAATTGCACCTCTAGGGAAATTTCCTCTAGGGCTTCCCGTTTTGCGGCCCCCTCCACCGTTTCACCATAATCCACAAAACCCCCTGGAATCGCCCAGCCAAAGGGTTCATGTTTGCGCTCAACTAAAATAATTGGCCGATGGGGACGATCACAGAGTTCAACAATAATATCGACGGTGGGAGCAGGATTACGATAAGCCATGGCAGAGAAAGGCAATTGCAACCAGGATCATAGCAGTTTCTCTGAAGCTAATTAGCAGACTTATTGTCCTCTTAGAGGCTATTTATAAAGTAAATGAATTTCTTAATTTGCCCCCTAAATCCCCCAGACTGGTGGCCGGGGGGCTTTATAAATCAGCTCTTAGGAATTTTTTCGTGTCATGTTTGCCAGCTCAATTTGGCGCGCCCGGAGATGTTGCCAACTGCTGCCGGCACCTTCGACAATCCCCCTGGCGATTAACCCAAGGGCTCGGCCAATCACATTGGTCAACACATAGACTAAAATTTCGCCAAGCCAAGCAACGAGGGCGCGAATCCGGGGGGCAAGGGCATCTCTGAGTTCCAGGAGAATCGTCACCAACCAGGGCATGCCCTCAAGGTTTGCGAGTTCTGCGGAGCGGGGATGGTAAACGGCGGTTTGAACAATGCCGGCTGGACTAACGTTCAAAAATTGATATTGGCTTTCAAAAATAGCCTTGGGTTCTAACCAATATTTGCGCAGGCGGTAGGCCCACGATAGATCATTGCGAAAACGAGCAATGTTGCGGGAAGAACGTAGCTTTGGCTGGTAAATTTCTGCTTTGAGTAACTCTGGCTCTGGCAAGGTATTTAAAATAAATTGCAGAATATCGTTACCAATAGCGATCAACAAATTTTCTAAAATGAGTTGGCTGCGCAGTAGAGTTTCCCTGGCTTCAAGGCGATAGGTGACATTATCAATGGTGAGGGGTTGGTCTTGCAGTAAATAGGCAAATAAGTCGTCGCTTTGGGGTAGTCTCTGGTTTAGGTCTGGGGCATTGGCGATCGCCACCCGATTGAGCAACTCTAAAAAGCCCTCAGCCTGATTGTCAGCGGTGAGATGGTAACGACCAATAAATTCCTGGGCGCTAAATTTCCAGAGGTTACGAATACTGCGTTGATGTTGGGCCTGGAAAGCTTCAGGGTCTAAAGTTTTCCACTGGGGATCATTAAAAATAAAATTGAGTTGTTGCAGAATGATGTAGAGCAGTTCCCGCCGTTTTTCTGGGGTAATAATCTCTAGTTCTAAACTACCGCCAGTGGCATTTTTCAGGGAGCCATTGAGCTTCCCAAAGGTCTTTTCGAGGAGGGTTTGCCAGCGGGTATTGGTCGTCGTAATGTCTACGGGCGGAGCGATGGTAAGGGCACCAGCAGGAGAGGTCTGGGGCTGGGCAGGAGGAATTGTATTCAGGAAAATAGCACTTTGGGGCAGGCAATGGCGCAGGAGCCAGGCGGCTGTTTTGAGTTCCCGTTGTTGTCCCGCGAAAACCGCACGGTATATGAGCGAGAGGTTCTCTTGGGCGAGGTAAGTTTCGACGCGATCTAGGGCCGTGTAAATCTGGTTGAGGCCCCGGCGACGCATCCCAGCGAACAGATTTTGGTTAATGCCCTGGGGACGTTGAGACCAAACTTTACCGCCAGCGGCGATGGTACTCAGCTCTGGGACGAGATCAGCGATCGCCAATCCTTTAGGAAAATAACCCGCCAGTCCATCCCGTTTCGCCTGTAAAATCCGTTCTGGATCCAGTTGTGCCGTGCAGAGAGCTAGGGGCGTTGTCGGATAAAGAAGTTGCAGTTCGCGATATCGACGCCAATAACGATCCCCCTGCCAGGCTGGATCACAGAGAATTAGATCCAAATCCTTGCGGGGGGATGCTGCCAAAATGGTGCTGAAATTTTCTGCGGCGATCGCCCAATCCGTTTCCTGGGCCAAAGCGGTACAAAAGCCTAGACGAAAAATGGGGTCATCATCTACCAACAGCAGTTTCATGGGAAGCTTACGAATGTCTCACACTGAGTTGCCAACGATCCCAGTGTACTGGTTGACGCCTGTAATACATCGCTCCCCACAAACTTCTTGCGGATTTTCTAGTTAAAGGCTACTCGTTAACCCCTTAGGAACGGCAAACCTAAACAAGCATGAGGTCTGAACTATTCGCCAATAATTTCAGGCTGGGTCAGTTCATCGGACATCTCGATAATGGCACGGATCGGCGGCTTCATTAACGGGTCTTCAACGGCATCAAATTCTTCGTAACGGCGGCGCTTAGCCCGCTGAGCCACCTGCACGGTAATGCGGTAACGATTGGATGCGGCCTGCATTAGATCTTCAGCCCGGTGCATAATTTCTGCAGAATCGAAGGAGCTACGTTTTTGCATACGAGGTGGTAGTAAATCTGTGGGTTGGGTGTTCAGGCTTTCCATTATAACGGTGCGGGGGGATTCCCCTGGTTATTCCTCCATGAGGCGATCGCGCTCTAGGAGCAGTAAATCTCGCAGTTGATTTGTATCTAGTTCCGTCAGCCAATTTTCCCCCGTATCGACAGTTTGTTCCGCCAGTTCTTTTTTGCTGGCGATCATCGCGCTAATTTTTTCTTCGAGGGTGCCCGTGCTGACGAATTTATGCACCTGGACATTTTGCTGCTGGCCGATGCGGAAGGCGCGGTCGGTGGCCTGGTCTTCTACGGCCGGATTCCACCAGCGATCGACGTGGAACACATGGTTGGCACGGGTTAAATTCAATCCGGTGCCCCCTGCTTTTAAAGACAGAATGAAAATGGGGGGGCCATTGGGATCATGTTGGAAGCGATCGCACATTTGTTGGCGGGCTTCCCGTCGGGTCGCCCCATAGAGAAAGAGGACATCCCGGCCGAGGCGCTCCTGGAGATAGGGTTGGAGCAGCTTACCCCATTCAGAAAATTGGGTGAAGATCAAGGCGCGATCGCCTTCGGAGATCAATTCTTCGAGCATTTCTTCGAGGCGGAGCAGTTTGCCGGAACGGGGGGCAAAATTCTTGCCGAGTTTGGGCTTGCTCTGGAGCAGCACAGGGTGATTACAAAGCTGTTTGAGCCGTAGCAGTAGGGTGAGAATTAAGCCGCGCCGTTTAATGCCGTCGGTGTTTTCGATTTCGGCGAGGGATTCATCCACCAGTTTTTGATAAAGATTGGCTTGGTCTTTCGAGAGACTACAAAAGACTTCCATTTCTTGTTTTTCGGGCAGGTCTTGGATAATCGTCTTGTCGGTCTTGAGGCGGCGCAGGATAAAGGGTTGGGTGAGCTTACGGAGACTCTGGAGGGTTTGGCGATCGCCATATTTTTCGATGGGAATTGCAAAGCGGCGCTGGAAAAATTGTTGGGTGCCGAGGAAATTGGGGTTGAGAAAATCAAGGATTGACCAGAGTTCCTTGAGGCGATTTTCCACAGGGGTTCCCGTGAGGGCAATGCGAAAGCCACTATCGAGGGCGCGCACCGCTTGGGCCTGTTTCGCCTGGGGATTCTTGATATTTTGGGCTTCATCGAGGATCATGCCCTGCCAAGATACTGTGGCCAAGTCTTTTTGATCCCGGAAAACCAAGGAATAGCTGGTGAGAATCACATCATATTGCTGGGCTGTACTGGCAAAGGTTTTTCCTTTGGCGCGGCGATCGCCATGGTGAATTAAGGTTTTTAAGCTGGGGGCAAATTTACTAATCTCCCGTTCCCAATTACTCACCACGGAGGTCGGACAAACCAACAGTACCGGCTGAGTCAATTTTTTGTTTTCCTGGAGGGTCAATAAAAAGGCGATCGCCTGGATTGTTTTCCCTAGACCCATATCATCGGCGAGGCAAGCCCCCAAGCCCCATTTTTGTAAAAAGCTCAGCCAACTCATCCCCTTGTGCTGGTAGGGCCGGAGCGTCCCCTGGAGCGAGTCCGGTGGCTCAATTAGCTTGAGGGATTCATTATTTGTCAGATGATCGAGGAGTTCCCGCAATGCCCCAGAGGCCTCAAAGCCAACCACGGGCAACTTCGCAAACACCTGGCCCGGTTCTGCCCCCAAGCGCAGGGCATCCTCGACCCGCAGGGGCTGCTCCGCCATTTTTGTTTGGTAAATTTCCTGGGCAGCCCGCACATCGGTGGGTTGGAGGGCTAGCCATTGCCCCTTCACTTCCACCAGAGGCGATCGCCGTGCCAGCAGATCCTGAAATTCCCGTTCTGTGAGGGTCGTTTCGCCAACGGCCACCTCCAGTTTGTATTGCAATAGACTCTGGAGATTTAACCGACTTTCATCTTTCACCTGGGCAGAAATTTTAATGCCAAGGCGCACCTCATTGCTCCCAGCTTCCAAACCCTCCGGCAGGATTACCCCCAGGCCTTTATCTCGCAATTGCCAGGCCACCGAACGGATAAACTCATAGGCTTGGATCGTATCCAGGGGACAACCACAGGGTTGCGGCCCCCCTAAACTTTCGCCAATGGGGCCGTATAAACGCGACGCAAGGCCTAGACCCTTTAATAAAATTTCCTGGGGTTGGCTGGGATCTTGCCAAACCTGATCCGCCGTGACAATGCTCGCTGCATTTCCCAAGGCCTGCAAACCATATTGCAATTGCCAGCGGTCTTGGTCTGCGGTGGGGGGCAACAGTTGAAAACAGGCGCGAAATAGGGGCTGATTTAGGGCAAAATCCGGCGGTTCCACCAGATATTCCCGCACGGGGAAAGTCCAATTTTCATAGGCGTGACCCAGTTGGCGGGGCAAATCCTCAAAGGTCGCTTTGGCTTTGGAGAGGCGATCGCACCAGGGAAACACAACGGAGGTTTTCGGAAAATTTTGCAGGGGCTTCCCATGGGGGCGCACCTGGGCATCAACCATCGCCGTGAGAAAACTCAGTAGCACCTGGGCGGGTGTTTGGCCGACCGCACAAATTCCTGGCATCTGTTGTAAAAACTGAGCAAACCGCTGCTGTTCTGTGACGCTATCCAATAGGGGCACCCAAGTCGCCAGGGCCTCTCCCGTCTGGAGGGGGGTTACATGGGGCAGAAATTTGCGCCGCACGACTAGATCAAGGCTCCAGCGGCACACCTGCCACCAAAACCGGAGATCCCCCGCAAGGGCATCATCGGTGAGGGGTAAGGATTGAATAATATTCGCTGCCTGGCGGGGGTTTAAGGCAAAGCCCGCAATTTGCCAGTCAGCCCAATCCAGTTGATCCGGAATCTGGGTTTGATTGGAAAGGAGTGGGATCGAGGGTTTTGTCTTGGTGCCTTTGGTGCTGGGCAGAGAAAACGTTGTTTCTAGCCACTGGGCATTCTCGGGCATCGTCACCCCATAGTCCTGGAGTTGGGTTTCGAGGCTTTGGCGATCGCCCCCAAAGGGATAATCGGGCGGGGCTACTCCGGACTCACTGCGCCAGACCTCACTCCACAGAAAAAAGTAGGATTGCTGTGCCTGAAAAATCCAAGTGCCGTGTACCAGTGCCATAGACGATATGTATTTGTCGAGAAAAACGGACGCAGCAGGATTCGAACCTGCGACCGACCGCTTAGAAGGCGGTTGCTCTATCCACTGAGCTATGCGTCCAAGGGTTTTGGGCTAATAAAGTATAGCAGATTGAAGTTTGGCTGTAGACCCCGATCCATCTCTGTGATTAGGGTTAAATCCTACTCGCTGCGGAGGGCAACAATTGGGTCTAAACGGGCCGCCTGTCGCGCCGGAAACACCCCAAAAAATAGGCCAATCCCCCCAGAAACACCCACCGCCATCACAATTGCTGTCACAGAAACCGGGGCCGCCAGGGGAGTCAAGACATTGGCGAGGAATATACCTCCTAGGCCTAGGCTCGTACCAAAGATCCCACCGATTCCCGCCAGGATCACCGATTCAATCAGGAATTGATATAAAACGTCGTTTTCTGTGGCACCAAGGGCTTTACGGAGACCAATTTCTTTTGTGCGCTCGGTGACAGACACCAACATGATATTCATAATGCCGATACCCCCCACCAGAAGAGAAATACCGGCGATCGCCGCCAACATTGTGGTTAAAGCCCCGGTAATTGTATTCGCCACATCCAATAGATCCTGTTGACTCTGGACACTAAAATCATCCTCATCAACAATTTTATGGCGGAGCCGCAGCAGGTTTTCGATCTGAAAGGTCATCGCCCTGACCCGGTCTTCACTTTCACCGGAAACAGAAATAAAGGTTAACTCGGTGCCATAGGGAGACGTACGGCCCACCACCTGGTTGGACATCGTGGTTAGGGGCATATAAACGGCGTTGTCCTGGTTGGTACCAAAGGAAGCCCCCTTTTCTTCTAAAACACCAATCACATCGAAGGTTAAATTTTTAACCCGGAGTTTTTGACCCACCGGCTCGATATTTGGAAAAAGTTCCGTGGCAATCTCAGACCCAATCACAGCAACGCGCTTATTGCGCTCCACATCACTGTCGGTCACAAACCGTCCTTGGGCCAGGGTGAATTCGCGCACCTCAATGAATTCGGGGGTAATCCCCAAAAGCAAGGAATCTTTATTAATTCCCCGAAACGTGACTAAACCGCGACTATTAATCTGGGGGGCCACCGCCGCTACGTTTGGCACCTGTTCGGCGATCGCCTGGGCATCTTCCCAAACCAACGTTTTCGGTAAATCGATGGTGGTGCGCTGGGCGGCCCGCGATCCGGGAATGATAAACAAAACATTGGAACCCAGGGATTCAAACTGCTCTGTGGCAAGTTTTTGGGCACCTTGACCTAAACCGACCATGGCAATCACGGACGCATTACCAATGATGATGCCGAGCATCGTTAACCCACTGCGCATTTTGTTGGTGCGGAGGGTGGCGATCGCCATTTGTAAATGCTCAAACAGATGTAATCCCATGGGGTCGTCGTCGGTGAAGGTTTTTCTCTTCTACTGTACGCAAAAGACCCAAGCACTGGCAGCATTTTGTCTGGAAAAAGCTCAATGGCTCACGAGGCAATCATATTGATTCTGGTCAATGCGGCCCGCCTGAAAAAGGGTTTCTGTGATTTCAGAAATGGTTAGAATCGCGTGAGCTTGGTACCCCTGGGCCTGGAGCCGATCCTTAACGCCGGCTTCGTGGTCAATAAGGACAACCATATCTTTAATCGTTAGTCCCGCTGACTCCAGTTTTTTGGCCCCCTCAACGATACTTTTACCCGTAATCAGCACATCATCGACGACCAGAATTGTTTCCCCTGGCTCGAAATGGCCTTCGATCACCCGCCGGGTACCATGGGCCTTGACTTCCTTACGGGGAAAAATCATCGGGTAATTTAATTTCAGAGCCAGCCCCGTTGCCGTGGGGAGCGAACCGTAGGGAATCCCAGCGATGCGGTCAAATTTTAGGGTTTTGGCGATCGCCCCATAGGCATTGAGCACCTGGTTAAAGACCTGGGGGTTAGAAATGATTTTGCGTAGATCGATGTAATAGGAAAACGTCGCCCCAGAGGCCTGGACATATTCCCCAAAGAGCAAACAGCCTAGGTCAAACAACTGCACAATCAATTCCGCCTGGGGGTGGGCTGTGGGGAAATTCGTCGGCGTTTGGAGCAAATCGCAACGGGCATTGCTGGGAGTATAACGCCGCCGGATGTCCTCAATGTTTTGCCGTAGCTGGGCGACGGGTTGCCGACAATCGGTTTGGCTGAGGTCATCGTTAGGAATGGGGATCAAGAGGCCAGACCCATTGGAATTTAAACCCTGGTGAATGATTTCTTCGAGGTTTTCGCTCCGTTGCCAGATACTGCGGGCGAGGATCCACCGTTCTGGGGCAATGGCACGCACTTGACGAAAAACCGCCGGGCGATCGCCCCCAATTTCTAGGAAAAGTTGTTCGGGGGTGCCCCACTGTTTGATTTCTTGGATCAGGTGCAGATAAAAAGGCCGTTCCAGATCGGGGTAATTTTGGAGGGGAAAGGCACCGGGGTTAGAGGTGCGACATTGCAAGAAAACACCTTTGTCGGGATATAGCAGAAAGGGCGCAACATGGTCTTGGCCGGGGTAGGCGCTGAGGGTGACCGCATCCACTTGCCACGTCTCAAATATGGCCTGAGCAAAAATGCTGCTGGTGTTGAGATCCGCGTGTTTCGCATCGAGAATTACGGCAATGTGGGAGGGGATATGTTGCAATACCGTTTCTAGGAGTTGCAACCCCGGCACCCCCAAGGCTTGATAAAAACCGAGGGTCGGCTTGTAGGCACAGACGAGATCCTGGGTCTGGTCAATGATCCCCAGGAGCCACGTTTTAAGATTCTGAATTAAATCGCCGGTGCGTAAAGAATCCGGCAGCATTTCCGGGTTTGGATCGAGACCGGCCACGAGGAGGGTCTTTTGGGCGGCGATTGCCCCGGTGAGTTTTTCGGTGAAAGTTGCGGGTGTTAACTCCAATCCTGTTGCTCCTCGCCATGGCGTAGATGTTTATAGGCTCGCCCAGCCGCATGGATTTCCCTTGTTTTAGCGAATAAAACGTCCTCCGTCAGGCCCCATTGTTGAAACAGCAATTTCAAATCCTGCTGAATTTCCCTCGCCCCGGGAAAGCCCTCATAGCGCAGATGGAGCCGTGCCAATTCCACCAGAGCGTTTTCTGTGGGTTCTCCTTTGAGGAGGCTATCCACAATCAGGCGATCGCGGTTGGCTTGGGGATGGACTTGATCTTGTTGGGGCATCGTCGCTTGTTGGACTAAAACTACAAAAAAAAGCTAAATCATGGCGTCAGACTGAGGGATTACCTACCCTCGTTAACTATTGCGTTAAACCATGCTTGAGGGCGTAGCGTACCAATTCTGTCCGACTATTAGTTCCCGTTTTGCTAAATAGGCGACTAACGTACTTTTCGACGTTGCGGACGCTGGTTTCGAGCTCCTTGGCAATTTCTTTATTCATCAGTCCCTGGGCCACGAGGTCGAGAACGCTTTGCTCTCTGGGAGTCAGGTCAATTTTCAAAGGCGGTGGGGTAGTGACCAGTTGGTTTTGCTGTCCCAGAAATTGTTTAATCTCCCGGAGATCCTGGGCAATGCCTTCGAGGTTACTACCGCCACCTTCTTGCTGTTCGGCGATCGCCGCTTCCCGGGTCAAAAGATTTTTCACAATTGCTTCGAGTTCTTCGGGTTCAAAGGGTTTCGGTAAATAGGCATCACAGCCTGCTTGGTAGCCTTGAATGCGATCGCCAGTCATGCCACGGGCCGTCAGGAAAATCACCGGGAGAGTTTTAAAGCGAGGATCATCGCGCAGTTGGCCCAAAAACTGATAGCCATCCACCTGGGGCATCATAATGTCAGAAATCACCAAGTCCGGTGTAAACGTTTGCAGAACGTCCCAGGCTTTGGTGGCATTCTCGGCGGTGGTGACGGTGAGGGCTTCATCATCTTCTAAATAGGCCTGGACAGCCTCCCGGACACCCGGTTCATCATCGACGAGCAAGATATTATAGCGTTTAGCCATTGCCCATTTTCCCCTTACGAAAGCACATGATTTTGCCCCTGATTATAGCTTTTCACGGTTTCACCCCCTGTTGTTCTTGGTCGGAAATCTCCCCATGCTAAAGGTTTTTGTCTATGGCACCCTCCAGCCGGGAGAAGTCAATTTTCCCCGTTACTGTGCCCCCCATCACCCCCACATTGAAAAAGCCTTAATCCCAGGGAAGCTTTACCAGTTGCCTGTGGGTTATCCGGCCCTCACCCCAGAGCCAGGCTGGGTGGAAGGCTACCTGCTACAGTTTGCGGATCCTGGTGTATTAGTGAACCTAGATGTCCTCGAAGATTATCAACCGGGGCGATCGCCTTCCCTCAATGAATATCAGCGACTCCAAGCTCCTGTTTACACAGAGACAAAAACGATCCTAACGGAGGCTTGGGTGTATGTGATGACCCCAGAAAAGGTTACTCAGCTGGGAGGGACGCCTTTTTCTGGCTCCCACTGGACAGGTCGCCAGCGCTAATCAAAAGTTTTAGGTGGGGCTAGCATTGCCATACCAAATGGTTTCAATTTGTTTGGCGATCGCCATCAGGGTTTCTCGGTCATTGGTTTCACTTAAAACCGTGACATGACCAAGTTTTCGTCCCGGACTGGCACTTGTTTTGTTATACCAATGGATATGACTCTGGGGAAATTGGGTCAACATCTGCCGTTTGTGGGCATAATCCCCCGTGCTGTGCTCAAACCCCAGTAAATTTACCATCACCGCCCCAGCACTAAGCATCTTCGGATTCCCCAGGGGCAAATCGGCGATCGCCTGGAGTTGCATCGCAAACTGCGACGTCTGACAAGCATCCAAACTAAAATGCCCCGAATTGTGGGTGCGGGGGGCAATCTCATTCACTAATACTTGTCCTGCTGGGGTCAGAAACAGCTCAATCCCCATGATGCCCACCAGATTTAACCCCTCAGCTAAGGTGCGGGCAATCTTTTCAACTTGATCCACCACCGCCTGAGGAACTGCCGCAGGGGCAAGAACCCAACGACACACCTGATCAATTTGCTGGGTTTCCACCGTCGGAAAGGTGCGAATTTCTCCTCGACGGTTGCGGGTCACCATCACCGCCAATTCCTGCTCAAAGGGCACAAACGCTTCTAAAAGTAGAGGCGTACCGGCTAAATCCGTTGGTAAAGCCTGTAAAGCAGCCGCATCTTTAACGATAAATGTGCCTTTACCGTCGTAGCCATGGCGACGAGCCTTCACGACCAACGGAAATTCCCAACCAGGGGGCAGCGATTCACCCAGTTGCCAAGGGACAAAGGTTGGCACTGGAATACCAAACCGTTGACAGCAGCGCCGTTGATCATATTTGTCCAGGAGGGCAGCGAGAAAAGGCAGAGAAGGGAAAAATTTTGCTCCCCGTTTAACGAGGGTATCGAGGGCTTCGAGATCAACAAATTCATTTTCGAAGGTGACCACATGGCAGTTTTCCACCAGCTTGGCCGTTGATGCTAGATCGTCGATCGCCCCGATGATCACTTGATCGGCATTGGAAACCGCTGGATCGCTGGCGTTGGGTGTTTGTACCCATAGTTCCATGCCAAGGCTCCGGGCTTCTGCCCCCATCATCCAGGCGAGTTGTCCGCCGCCAATGACGCCCACTTTGTGTTTCATGCTTTTGTTTTGCCGTTTTGATATGGATTGCCCGTGCCCCATTAAACCCTAGGGATGCCGCCAGATGTCAATTGTCTAGACTTGGAAATCCTGAGAGGCCATTTATAAAGTAAATGAATTTTTTAATTTGTCCCTAAATCTCCTCACTAAAGCTCCGGCATTTTGGGGAACCTTGATCCCATTGATTGACCGAAAATCTCCCCCAGACTGGGGGCAGGAGAGCTTTATAAATCAGCTCTAAGCCTGTGCTTTGGTTGCTTCGGCGACAGGATGGGCCTCAAGGGAAGTGTTTTCTCTGGTCGCTTCTGTGGAAACCATTGCCGCCATTAACTGGTCTGGGCTAACGGTGAAAGGCAGACGGTGGATGTCTGACTGGGGCTGACAGGTAATCTCTGCCACCTGGCGCAATTCGGCCAAGGTCATCGTATTCAGACCGAGATCAGCGAGGCTCTTCGGTAAGCCAATGTCTCGGTAAAACTGGAGGAGCTGTTGGCGAGCAGTTTCAGCCAACTGACTTTTTTGACAAATTTCTTCGAGACGGAGCTGCACCAAAATTCCGTAGGCGACTTTCTCACCATGCAAGATGCCATGGGCGGCAGGCAGATGGGTTAACCCATTGTGAACTGCATGGGCAGCCACGGTACGACAATTGGCTCCCCCTAAGCCACCGATCACGCCGGCGAGGAGAACCGTCGCATCAACCACTTCTTGCCAGGCGGAACTGTGGACATCGGCGATCGCCTGGGGGGATTTTTGGAAGAGGAGGTCCCGGAGAATGCGTGCTTCTTGGACAGCGGCAATGGTAAGGGTCTGGGGGGAATGACCGCTGCTGACGGAAGCTTCGTACCATTTGGCGATCGCATCCCCAATCCCCGCAATCAGAGTCCGTTGCGGCGCAGTACGTACCAAGTCATAGTCCAGGATCAAAAGATTCGGGCATTGATCCAAGCCCACATCATATTGAAAGGCCCCCTGGTCAGAATAAATATTCGACAGAGCCGTCCAAGCGGCACAGGTGGCCGCCGAAGTGGGCACAGTCACAATTGGGCAACGTTGCTGGTGCGCGAGCAGTTTGGCGGTATCTAGAGCCTTGCCGCCGCCGATACCGATAACAAAATCCGCCTTGTGGGCTTTGAACTTTTTGTTGAGTTCCTTGAGAGATGCTTCGGAACAGTCGGGGCTATAACTACCGGTCGCGAGATCGAGTTTTTCTTGTTCGGCTAGGGTCTGGAGCGGGATTGCCAGTTTTTCGAGGCTCTGCTGCCCTCCCACCACAAAGGGCCGTTTTCCCCAACGGGCGATCGCCGCGCCAGCTTGGGCCAGGGCATTATTTCCCTTGAGGACTTGGGCCGGCGCAATTAACACTTGCATTGGAACAGTTTGGGTTTGGGTAGAAGCAGCAGGCTTTTTCATGGGTATTGGTATCGAAAAAATGGCGACGAAACAGATGCAGTAAACTTCCCTAGATCCTAACTAATCGCATTGGGTTGGGGCAGCTTTTTGAGATTTTCTGGGTAGAGCTGAATATCCAGGGCACCATTTTCGCGGTCGGTAATGGCGCGTTGGACTTGACCCAAATAGAGGGGCTCGGAAACGCCGGGTTCCGGGTGGCTCATCACCCGGAGGCGCACGGTAAATTTATTATCCCCATTGCCAATGCGCCCGTAGGAAAAGAGGTCATTGGAAGCTTGGCGGAGGGTCGCATTCACCTCTTCGGTGGTCACTTCAGGCTTCACGGAGACGACGGCTAAGTTTGCACCATTGTCGTAGACCAGAGCATAGCGCACGGCTCCCGGCACTACACTCCGGCTAAAGAGTCCTAGGCTGAGGCCAAACAAACCAATGGTGAGCACAATCATAAAGCCGGTGGTGCCGACCAAGCGGAAACGGATGCCCCACTTAAAAAGAAACGCGGCGATCGCCAAGACCGCAAAAAACAAGGTGGCATAGGCAGACCACTGGGTATAAAGGGCAAAATCTAAATTTTCCATGGGTCAGTTTAATAAAAACGTTTTGGCACAAGGCCAGTGCAGTTAATTAAGGGATCATTAAAAGTTGTGGCTTCCATTATCCCAGCAAGGGCCCCAAGAAAAAACCAGCGAGGCGATCGCTGGCATGACTCAAGCTTGTTGTTGTTTTTGCATCGAAAAAATATCAAGATTTCAAACTACGCGTTCCCAGCACGAAGCCCGAAATATTTCTTTACACAACGGTAAGTGTAGCAGAACATACCATTTTTGATCAGGGAATTTTTCAATTTTTCGCGACATTTTTCCCTAGGCCGGGCCACAGGGCACGGATCTATCACTGGGGACAATCCCTTTAGAATAATTGCCAATCCCGTGAAGATAAGGCCTTCAGCCGTTCTAGCCGCTGGGTTAGATAGTGACGATCCAGTTGGCTGTTGTTAAAAATTTGAATGCTGGTGAGACTGATGCGCCACGACCAAATATAGGCGAGCTGGGTGAGGGCCTGGAGGGCGGCTTGCTCCTGGGTAACAAAGGTGGTTTGGGACTCATAGCCCGCGATAAACGCTTCCCGTACCCGTCGCTGGAGACCTGTGGTGAGGGCCCCTTGGAAAAATTTACCAATTTCGAAGGCGCGCCACCCATAGCCGCATTGGTCAAAGTCAAAGAGGGTGAGCTGGTGGTCTTCGGTGAAGTGGACGTTGCCGCAGTGGGCATCACCCCAACAGACAGACCATAGGGGCTTTTCTTTAGGCAGGTGGGCCAGGGTCTCGCGGATTTTGTGGGCGGTATCCTGCATAAAGCCCCAGTCCCGGGGGCGATCGCCAAAAAAGGGCAAAATCACGCCCAAGGATTCATCTAATAAATAATCTAGGTCTAGGGGTTTGCGCGGATGGTCACAGATAAAGTCTTGGCTGACCCGATGGATCTGAGCCACCACTGCTCCCAGGTGACGACTTTGGGTTTCGTTCCACCCTCCCAGGGCAATTTCCCCTGGGGCAAAGGGAAACAGAGTGGCATAGCGATCGCCTTCTGGGGCTTGAATTTTCACTGTCCATTCACCGGTTTCCGTCGGCAGAGGAGCCGCCACTGGTAAACCTTGGGCCTTGAGGAAATTGAGAAAATCTAGCTCGAAAAAAATTTCTGTAGGCGATCGCCAATGGTGATGGGAAACCCGCAACACAAACACATCCTGCGCTGCCTGAACAAAGTAAATATCACTCAAGCCCCGATTCCATAACTCGCATTGGCTGACAGTCTTGAGGCCATATCGTGGTAGCACACGCTCCCGGAGGGCGATCGCCGATAGTGTGGAATAAATGACGGGGAAATCCGAGCAGACCATAGACCGCAGCCCCTCAGGTGCAGGACATATCAAATATCAACCTAAAAAGATATGGGCCAAAAATCTGTAGCCCATGGCACCATCTCCCAGAACATCGGGAAAAAGTTTGCAATTTTCTCTAAAACAAAGTAGACGCTTACGTCAATAGCTTTTGTCAACCTCGAAAAATAAAATGTTGCAAATTGTTACAAAACTTGTTAATCTTGGATCAAGATAAAAAACAACCTAATTGATCCCAAATAAAACTATGGCTAAAAAATACCAAGGCAATATCGTCGACGACCAAGGCAAACTGAACACCTTTGCCGTAGAGCCCACCGTTTACGTCCAGGAAAATCCCCGCGTCGGCTTCACCGAATATGCAGAGAAATTCAATGGTCGGGCCGCAATGATCGGCTTTGCTTCCCTACTTCTCCTCGAAATTTTCACCGGCCACGGCGTCATTGGTATTTTTCAGTAAGATCAACAGCCTTTAATTTTTCAAACAACACCTCAACAGCATAAGTTTGTACAGGACGGCCCTCGGTCGTCTTTTTTTTCGGCAAATTTCCTTAAAATGGAAGTCGCTGCCCTGCGATTCTGGTTAACTTTTTTAATTGCTCGTTCAGATATTTGATGCCCATGCCCGTCCTCGTCGTCGCCACCGGAAACCCCGGTAAATTACAGGAAATGCAAGCCTATCTCCAGGATTTGCCCTGGGAATTGCGCCTTAAGCCCCCGGAACTCGACATTGAAGAAACAGGGACAACGTTCCTTGAAAATGCGGCTCTCAAGGCATCCCAGGTAGCCAAAGCCCTAAACCAATGGGCGATCGCCGACGATTCTGGTTTAGCCGTTGAAGCGCTCAATGGTGCCCCTGGTCTATATTCAGCGCGCTATGGCACCACCGACCAAGAACGCATCGAACGTCTGTTAACGGAACTGGGAAACAACCCCAATCGACGCGCTAAGTTTATCTGTGCGGTGGCGATCGCTAAACCAGACGGCACCATTGCCGCCCAGGTACAAGGAAACTGTCCCGGGGAAATTTTTACGGAACTGCGGGGAGACGGGGGCTTTGGCTATGACCCTATTTTTTATGTGCCAGAATATCAACAGACCTTTGCGGAAATGTCAGCGGCGCTCAAACATAACGTCAGTCACCGGGGCCAAGCCTTTGCGCTGCTGTTGCCACGTCTTGCCACTCTCCTCGATTAACTATGCCTGCTCCCCCAGCCCCAGAAGATCGCAATCCTGAAGCTTCCCTGCGAGAACTCCTCACCCTGGGAGGGATGTTTGTCTGTGCGATCGCCCTCTTGATTTGGCTGTTAAATTTCAGCGTTAACTGGCTCATTGTTCAGATGCCCGTGAGTTGGGAGCAACGGTTGGGGCAAGCCCTGGTTAAAATTTACGAGCCCCAAGCCCAACCTTCGCCCGCCCAAGATGAACTCAATGCCTTGCTTGATCGCCTCGAGGCAGAAATTCCTGAAGGCGCTAAAGAAAAACGTGACTACCAGCTCCTCTACATCCCCCAGGATGTAGTTAACGCCGCCGCTCTGCCGGGGGATACGGTACTGGTCTATCAAGGCTTGTTAGATCAAATGGACTCAGAAAATGCCCTCATGATGGTATTGGGCCACGAAATCGGTCACTTCGCCAACCGAGACCACCTGCGTAATATTGGTCGCGCCCTGGTGGTTCGCACCGTCATTTCCATGGTTTTTGGGGATGTCAGTTGGCTGGGAGATGCCGCACAAATTGTTAGTACCTCACGCTTTTCCCAAGCCCAAGAAAAACAAGCCGATGAATATGGTTTAGATTTGCTCTACGCCACCTACGGCCAAGTCGCTGGCGCCACGGATTTCTTTGAAGCGATGAGCCAACAACAAGGAGCCAATTGGGATTTCCTGGCGACCCACCCGGCCCCTGCAAAACGAGTACAACATCTCAAAACCTTGATTCAGCAAAGGGGCTACCCCATCGGTGAATATACCCCTCTGCCAGAGGTATTAACCCAAGATTAATCTACCGCTGTTTGGGGTGATTTTCCCCTAGATAAGGCGAAAGCCTACTCAGGGGAGCAGGCTTTCAATCCAAATTTAACTAACAAAAAGATTTACCAAACAACAAAACGAGGTTAACAACGAACCCAATAAGCGCCTCTCGAAAAACAGTGCCTAACAGGCGGTGATTATAGCTCGACTACCCGATTCCGTTAGGGGGAATAACCGAGTCTATCTTCAACTTGAAGTGTTGAGAAGGACTTCTGGGCGAGACCAAACAAAGGAGGTACAACCGCTCAATCTCTTCGTCCGAATAAAAGCTTTTTCAGAACTTTTATCTTGTACCTTGCTTATAAGTTATCAGGAAATATAGGCTTGGGTGATGGGTTCTTCATATCTCTTAATGTTTGCTTATTGATTTCTCCCCATTGACTGCACCGAGGCCACTAGGGAGATTGATGGCAGTTACATCCGGTCGAGGACTTCAATGCCGAGGAGAGATAACCCCAGCTTGAGGGTTCGGGCTGTGGTATCGGCGAGGATTAAACGGGAAATGCGGCGATCGCCTTCGGCTTTGAGGATCGGGCAAGCCTCATAAAATTGGTTGAATTTGCGACTGAGATCGTAGAGATATTCACAGAGGCGATTGGGCATCAGATCTTGCTCAACGCTCACGAGGACTTCACTGAGTTGTAATAAGTGTTTGGCTAGGGTTAGTTCGGCCGCTTCTTCGAGGATGATGGGAGTATCGGTGGGTAGGGTACTAAGGTCAATGCCGCCTTGACGGCTGACCCCCTGGACACGCACATAGGCATAGAGCATATAGGGAGCGGTATTACCCTGGAGCGCCAACATTTTATCGAAGCTAAAGATGTAATTACTGGTTCGATTTTGACTGAGATCGGCGTATTTTACGGCTCCAATGCCCACTACCTGGGAGACTTTTTCGATGAATTCTGGTGTTTCCTGACGCTCATCTTCGGCAAGACGTTTTTCCAAATCGGCACGGGAGCGGTTAACGGCTTCATCGAGGAGATCCTTGAGCTTAATTGTATCGCCGGCGCGGGTTTTGAGCTTCTTGCCATCTTCCCCCTGCACTAAACCGAAGGGCACATGGACGACTTCCACATCATCGGGGAAAAATCCGGCGCGCTCGGCCACTTGAAATACTTGGGCGAAATGTCCGGCTTGACCAGAATCTGTCACGTAGATGATTCGTTTGGCTTGATCTTCTTTGATGCGATAACGAATTGCCGCTAAATCGGTGGTGGCATAGTTAAACCCGCCGTCGGATTTTTGGACAATTAAAGGCAGGCGATCGCCGTCTTTATTTTTAAAGCCTTCGAGGAAAACACATTGCGCCCCGGCATCTTCTTCGAGCAAGCCCACTTCATCCAATGCCGTTAGGACATCCGCCAGATAGGGATTGTAAAAAGATTCGCCCCGTTCCGTTAATTTGATATCTAAAATATCGTAAATTTTCTGAAATTCCCGGCGGGATTGATCACATAATAGTTGCCAAGCTTGCTGACTTTCAGGGTCGCCCGATTGCAATTTTACAACTTGATTGCGAGAAGCTTCTTTAAAGGCTTCATCTTCATCAAAACGCACCTTTGCTTTTTTATAGAAAGCCACCAAATCACCAATGTCGAGGGCATCTGCTTTCGTTAAAGCATCGGGATAAGCTTCTTTTAAATAGGTAATTAACATCCCGAATTGGGTACCCCAATCCCCCACATGGTTTAGGCGCAGAACATCCTGTCCCCGAAACTCTAAAATCCGTGCGATCGAATCGCCAATAATCGTTGAGCGGAGGTGGCCCACGTGCATTTCCTTGGCAATATTAGGACTAGAAAAATCCACAATCACTTTCTGGGGATTTTCTGCTGGGTCAATGGCAAGGCGATCGCTTTGTTGGACTTCCTTTAAAAGCGTGGCTAAATAGCTCGGTTTGAGGCTGAAGTTAATAAAACCAGGCCCGGCAATGGTGGGCGGTTCGCAAATATCAGCAACATCTAAAGCTTCGATAATACTTTGGGCAATTTCTCTGGGATTTTTCTTAAGGGTTTTCGTTAGCGATAGGGCGACATTAGACTGATAATCACCAAATTTCGGATTGCTGGCAGAGACAACGAGGGGATCAGTATCCTTTAAATCTTCGCCAAATGCCTTGATCAAAGCTTTGGAAACAGCCGTTTTTAATTGAAATAAAATAGATTTCATAATAAATAATTAATCGTTGAAGTTTTGGCTATAAAAAATGTTTATGTTTTGTTTGTTTTAAAGCATGTTTTGCAAATTGGTTTAACAAGAGATGTCTTCACTTCTAAGCCACATTGGTGACAGTATTTTTCTGGATGTTTGCGATTTTTGAATTTCACCCAAGCAACATAGCATTTAGAGCACAAGGGGCGGTGAATATTTAAAGGGATATCACCACGACAACGAATACAGAAAGCTTTTGTTTCCGTTGTTTGGTTATCTTGAGGTGCAATATTTTGTTCGGAAACTTGGGGCTGAGAAGCTAAAGGCTCGCCTGTCGCATCACAACGTTGAGCAGCAGCAAGAATTGATTTTACTTCTCGACAAGTATCAACATATATTTGATTATCTTCTTGTCGATTAATTAAGATTCCCATTTCTCGATTATTCTTCTCTGAAAATTCATACATATTCATTGAAGTGATAATCATTTCTTGTCGATTAAAGTAGCATTTTGCATGAAGATTTGGAGAATAAAAAATCTCCAGGTTCTTGAAATTTTTCACTACTTCAATTTCTGCTTGTCTAAGTTTATTTTGACTATAGACAATACCAATCTTGATGCCTCTACGGTCTGCATCCTGTAGTCTTTCTAATAAAGTTCTTGAAAGGAATAAATAGGGAGAAAGAAGAATAATATTTGTTTGAGCACCAATAATGATTTGTTCAATATGATAAGAAGTGCCAGATGTCGTTAAAAACTTAGCCATGCTTTGTTGTTAATCTTGAATGTATTCTGTGCCGGAGAGAAGGGCGATCTCTGCTTTCATAAATTCCCGTCCGAGATATAGGGCATGATCTAGCTTGGAAATTGGACAGGGATCGGCTTTTTCGGTGATTTCAACGCCTAATTCTTTTGCAGTACGGCCTGTATAAACGGTGGTATGAGTCCGTTCTAAACTACCTTTGCAGGCAAGGACTTCGCCGGTTTCTGGATCTGTAGCTAAACCTTTATCGTTAATCGTATTGGTGTAATGTTTCGCGCAAATTAAACCCTGTTCACGGTCTAGATAAATAATAAAATAACCGTCGGGATCGAGGTCAATAAACCGATTAGACAATTCGTTGTCGAGTTTAGTCCGTTCTTCGGCGTTAACAGTCATGGTAAAGGCAGTAATCTTGGATGGCGTTTGGCACAGCTTTTTAGTATAGCCTACGGAGTTTAGCCGCCAAAAATTCTTTAACTAAAAGGCGATCGCCTGACCACTACCAAATTTTCACAAGGGATAATGTAAACCCTGACAGTTCAGGATCGGCACTGACTGTTTCCGGATTTTCGAGGATTTGGGGCGATTGTTGGGGTCGATAAATGGCGATCACCGGAAAGGAGACCTCAAGAGGAGTCAAATCACTTTGAATCAGAAGCGTGGTTGCCATGGTACGTTTTCCCGTGAGCCAGATGGTTTTATTTTAGCCTTGCCCCCAAAGGGAAAAATAAAGGCGATCGCCTTTGTAGACAATCGCCCATGAAACTTTTAAGGATTCCAAATCGCCTAAATTTCGGCCATTGCACCCTTCGCCATGGCGGCGATCGCCTGATCCGTGGCCTTCGGTAATCGGTAATATTTGCCACCAGCTTTTGCCGCCAACTCCTTACCAAAACCAGAGGAAATAAATTTCTTCTCTGTGTCAATAATCAGCAGCTTCATCCCAGAAGCACGAATTTTACCGGCAATATTTAGAAGTTCCTCTTTGATATCAGGTTTTTCTTCACCTTCCTCTGGTTTTTCGCCGAGGGAACGCGAGAGGGGAATATTGCCCCGACCATCAGTAATCGCGACGATTACCACTTCCCCTACATCACCGGACATTTGGGCATTTACACCAATATGCACAGCCTGGGTTAAACCATGGGACAACGGTGAACCACCACCACAGGGCAACGTTTCTAATCTATTTCGCGCCAAAGTAATCGAACGAGTAGGGGGTAACAGCACTTCCGCCATTTCGCCCCGGAACGGAATCAACGCAATTTGGTCGCGGTTTTCATAGGCTTCTGTCAACAAACGCATCACTGCCCCCTTGGCCGCCTGCATCCGATTCAGGGCCATAGAACCAGAGGCATCAACGAGGAAAATCATCAAAGCCCCCGCTTTACGAGCCATCCGTTTAGAACGCAGGTCACTTTGCTCGACGATTACTTTCCGGTCAGGGTGTCGCAGTCGTCGCGCCTTTTGGTAGGGAGCCGCCGCCCGCAGGGTCGCATCCACCGCAATGCGCCGCACTTTCCCCCGGGGTAACATCGGCTTAATGTAACGGCCACGGTCATCGGAGAAAATTAAGCCCCGTTTCCCGGAGTTGCCTTTGTTCTGCATCATTTGGGCAAAGGCGAGAATCCCTGGATCAAGTACAACTCCCTCTGGATCGAAAACAAATTCTTCGGGAATTGTCGGCTCCTGTTCCGGCTGTTCCTCTTGGTCTTCGTTTTGATCGTCGTCGTCTTGATCCTCTTGATCTTCATCTTGGGATTGATCTTCTTCGTCCTGCTGATCATCCTGGGATTGAGGCGGCGGCGGTGGTGGTGGCGGTTGCATATCCTCATCCTCTGGGGTGGGGATCGTCGTGGCCCGGGGTAAAATTACCAGTTCGACCGCTGTCCGAAGATCATCGGCAATCACCACATTCCGACCATCAAGGGCAGCGGCAGCCATGGCAACGCGCACGGCAAAAAGTTCAGCCCGGTGACCTTCGACACTGCCACGTACCGCTTCGCTCACGAGGTAGGCCACTTGGTCTTTGCTAATTTTGACTTCCTTGAGCCATTCCCGTGCCAGGATAATTTGGGTGCGGAGGGCATCGAGGTCTTCGTCGTACCGTTGCAAAAAGTCTTTAGGGGCGGTGGCATATTGCACCACTTGATCCACCGCTGCTACCCGTTCTTCGAGGCTGAGGGGGCGATCAGCCGACAGGGTAATGGCAATGCGATCGCGGAGGTGTTCTCGGAGATTGCCTTCCTCAGGGTTATAGGTGGCAATCAGCAGGGGCCGACAGGGATGCGAAAAGCTAATGCCTTCCCGTTCGATTTGGTTGCGGCCTTCTGTTAAGACCGTCAGGAGCTGGTTGGCAATTTGGTCATCGAGGAGGTTAATTTCATCGATGTACAGCACGCCCCGGTGGGCTTGGGCTAATAGACCCGGTTGGAAGACGGGTTCCCCCTGGCGCACGGAGGTTTCCACATCCACAGAACCCAAAAGGCGATCTTCGGTGACGCCTAGGGGAATTTGTACAAAAGGCGCGGCAATCACTTCTGTGGGAATGTTTTCGTTGGCCGTCTCGCCATAGGTCGCCTCAGTGAGATCATCCCAGTCACTGCGGTTATGGACATCACAGTTAAAGGGATTATCTTTAATGACTTCGATGGGGGGCAAAAGGGAATGAATTCCCCGGGCCATCACGGATTTTGCGGTGCCCCGTTTCCCGGCGATCGCCACCCCACCCAGGGCAGGATCAACGGCCCCCAGCAGGAGAGCGGTTTTAATTACATCTTGACCAACCACCGCTGTGAGGGGAAAGGTCGTGCGCGATGTCGTGAGAGTAGGCATTTATCTAAAAAGTTGCGCTAAAAAAATGTCGGGTTAAAAGTAAAAGGGAAAAGAAATTTAAAAAAATTTTGTAAAAACGAGGAGAAATATCCCGCAGTCGAGAGCTTTCTCCTCAAGTAAAGTGCGTATTTTTCACGGAGCCTAGGATATTGAGAACGAAATACCTAGGCATCGTTACATATAATTTACCAAGCGGGCAAAACTCTCTGCCTCTAGGCTTGCTCCCCCCACCAAGGCCCCATCAATTTCGGGCTGGGCCATAATCTCATCAACGTTATTTGGCTTGACGGAACCACCATATTGAATAGTGGCATTTTTGTTGGTGAGTTTTTCGCGAATCAGACCAATCACCCGGTTTGCTTCGGTGGCATCACAGGTATCACCCGTACCAATCGCCCAGATGGGTTCGTAGGCAACGACCAAGTTATTTTGATCAATATCGACTAAATCTTTTTCGAGCTGGGCAAAAATTACTGCTTCTGTTTCACCAGCGTCCCGTTGGGCTTTGCTTTCACCAACACAAAGAATCGGCGTTAAACCATGGCGTTGGGCCGCCTTGAGGCGCTGATTCACGGTTTCATCGGTTTCGCCAAAATATTGCCGTCTTTCGCTGTGGCCCACAATGACGTAACGGACACCCATTTCGGTCAGCATTGACCCAGAAATCTCGCCAGTAAAGGCACCTTCGTCAGCCCAGTGAATATTCTGCGCCCCCAGGCGTACCCGCGTTCCGTGGAGACTCTTGGACATTAAGCCTAAATCGGTAAAGGGCGTACAGAGCACCACTTCTCGTTCTTCATGGTCATCGGCGATTTTGGGCAGTAATGCTTTGAGAAAGTCTAAAGACTCGGCTTGAGTCTTATACATTTTCCAATTACCCGCAATAATGATCTTTCGCACGGCTTTCCTACTAATGCTTTCCTTACAATGCACAGGGATCCAGTTTACCCCATTGCCGAAGCGGTGCTAATGGGGGGCGACTTCTCCGGGAAAGAGAGTAAACCGCGATCGCCATCTAAAATCACCGGAACACCCACGGGTAAAGCGGCATTCACACCATCATGGCCAAAGGGCAGCTCGGCAACAATAGGAATGTTTAAATCCCGCAGGCGATCGCCTAGCACTTCTAGCACCCTAAAACTATCGGCTGAACCCAACTCGTCACATTGACTGAAACGACCGAGGGCAATGCCTTTGATTTTTTCAAAAGCCCCCAGCAGTCGCCATTGAGTTAACAGACGATCAATCCGGTAGGGCGCTTCCGTCACATCTTCGAGGGCCAAAATTACGTTATCAAAATCCGGCTGCAATGGTGTTTTCAGAATGTGGGTCGCTACCGTCAAATTTGCAGGTAATAGCACCCCTGCAACTTGGCCATTACCCCAACCCGTACCCTGGAGTGGCTCGAGGGGTTTTCCTACCAAGAAATCAAATAATTTTTGCTTTGACCAATCGGGTTCTGCCGCAAAAGTAGTTAAAACGGGGCCGTGGATACTGGCAATGCCTACGGTGCTTAAGCTCCAGAGCAGGCTGGTGATGTCCGAAAAACCAATGAGCCATTTGGGAGTCACTTGGCCAATTTTCCAGTCCCAATCTTCTAAAAGGCGCATCCCCCCATAGCCGCCCCGCGCACACAAAATCCCCCTGCAGTCTGGATCAAACCACGCTTCGGCCAAGGCTTGCCGTCGTCCCTGATCAGTGCCGGCCAAATAACCCCAGCGCGTATCCCAACTCGTCGTCAGTTCTACCCGATACCCCTGCGATCGCCAAATATCTACCCCAGCCCAAAAGGCGTCCTGTTCTAACAAACGACCACTAGGGGCAATCACTTTCAATAAATCCCCTGGTTGTAACCAAGGGGGCAGCATTAATTTATCCATCTACAATCAACGGGCCAAGTGGCGAGATCAAGCCTATTTTTTCTCTTGACTGGCGAGCTTATTTTTGTTCTCCCAGCGCCAAAGGAAAATCATTAACCCCACAACCCCAGCCTGCACCGCCAGATTCGGAATCGCTTGGTCTAAATCTCGCCCAGCGGCAATTTGCAACAAAAAAATCATCCCCCCAACGCCCCCAGATAACCCGAAGCATAGGTAAATAAATTGGCGGAGCGAACGGTAGGGATTTTTGGCTTCCGCCCGCAGACGCGCCATTTTTTCGGGAGTGAATTTTTGACTCATGATTTTATCAATTGTGAGGGGTTAATCATGGTCAACCCCGACTGAACAAACAAATTAACGAATTAAATTCTGGAAAAAAGCCAGATTCACAGTGTCGCGCACAATGAGGAAGACCCCAAGACCAAGTAACAAAACCAAGCCCGTTTGCATAATGTTTTCCTGGAGGCGCATCGGCAGAGGCTTGCCACGAATCCCTTCTACCAGGAGAAAGGCCAGTTGACCGCCGTCTAAAGCAGGTAGGGGCAAAATATTAATAATCGCCAGGTTAATGCTAATGAGTGAACCAAATTGGAACAAATTGCTCAAATCATCTTTCGCTAAATCTGCTCCCACCGCCACGATCGCCACGGGGCCAGCTACCTGTTGGGCTGTTTCTTGGAAATTGAAAATCAGTTGACCAAATCCTTGTATCGTGAGACTGGCAAGCCGTTGAAATTCCCGGGAGCCCGCCTGGAGAGCGGCAATGGGATTACCGGCGCGGTTGCGCACAATTTCACCATTGGGAGCTAACATCACACCAATTTTCCCTTGGCCATCACTACCCGCATCGGGAGTCACATTTAGGGTGAGCGTTTCTTCGCCCCGTTGGAGTTGCAAATTGAGGGTTTCATTGGGGGCTTCTTGAATCAGCACCCGCAATTCCTCAAGGGCGGCTTGGCCACTGGGGAGGGTTTGACCATTAACGGCTAGGACAACATCTTCGTTTTGGATGCCTGCTGCCGCTGCCGGGGAAGCGACTTCCGTTAATACTTGGGGAATGCGTACACCCGGTTGATAGTTAATATCCTGGAAGCCCACGGTACCTGCCTGTACGACGAGGAGGAAGTAGGCAAAAATTAAATTGGCAATGACTCCGGCACTGATCACAATGGCCCGGTCAAAGACGGGACGGTTACGCAAGAGGTTCGGGTCTTCTGGGGGAATATCACTGTCTGGGTCATCATCGGGAAAGCCCACATAGCCACCGAGGGGGAAGGCTCGCACCGCATACTCGGTTTCTTTGCCTTGGTATTTGAGCAGGGTCGGCCCAAAGCCAATGGAAAAGCGGTTGACATGGATATTTTGAAGTCGGGCTGCTGAGAAGTGACCCAACTCATGGATCACGATGAGGAGTGCCAAAACTGCGATCGCCGCCAGTACGGACATAACGTTCTCTTGATGTTGTAGTAGTTTTTGATGTTCTAGTTATTGTAGGCGATCGCCATCGGAGTTATGGGAGAAAGGCCAGGGTTAGCGGCAGTCTCAAAATTGAGATGTTAGAATCAGCGGCGACAAAAGCTTTAAGAAATATTAATTTTTTCGCGTGCTCTTCCTCTCCTTGGTGCTCTCTCATGGCTCAGCAATTTAATCTCCCCATCGGTGCCTGTCTATCCCTTGCCCTGGCGTTTGCTTCGACGGGGTGTGCCCTCGAACAAAACAGCAATGCCCAGCCGGCGGGCCGCCCAGAACAGGCAGAACAACCCCCCTTAGTCGAGGTGGCGATCGCCACTGGCACAGAAACCGCCCCTACCGCCAGCTATACCGGCACCACCATGGCCCTGAAAAAAGTGGTAGTCCGCTCCCGGGTCGAAGGGCAATTACTCACCCTCAATGCAGAAGTGGGTGATTTTATTCGCCAAGGTCAACTGCTCGCCGCCGTAGAACAGGATCTCCCCCGCACCGATGTTAGTGAAGCCCAAGCGGAACTGGCCGCCCGACAATTTGAAGTTAAAGAAGCAGAATCGGTTCTCGCCGAAGCCAAAGCCCAGGTAGAACGGAACCGGGCCGAACTCAAACAAGCCGAAGCCGATGCCCGTCGCCTTCAACAGTTAGCCGAAGCCGGAGCGATTACCGCGCAACAGGCTGAAGTCGCCCAAACCCAACAGGCCACCGCCGCCCAGGTGTTAAAAGCCAGCCAAGAGCAAGTCATTACCCGCCAACAGGCGATCGCCGCCACCAAAAAACGCGTCACCGCTCAACAAGCCATCCTCGCCCAGGCCCAGGAACGTCTCACCTATACCCAAATCACAACGCCTCAAAGTGGCATTGTCCTCAGTAAGCAGGCAGAAGCTGGCGATACGATTCAAGGGGGACAAACCCTCGTCGAAATTGGGGATCTCAGCGCCATTAAAGTTGAAGTCCAGATTTCTGACCGGGATCTGAGCCAATTTGCCCAAGGTCAACGGGTTAATGTGGCCCTCGATGCCTTCCCTGGAGAAACCTTTCCCGGCGAAGTCACCCGCATTTCCCCCGTAGCTGATGCCGCCGCCCGTTTAATTCCCATTGAAATTACCATCCCCAATCCCGAAGGAAAAATTGCCACCGGGTTATTGGCGCGGGTCAGCCTCACAAATCCCAACCTCACAACCGCTGTCATGATTCCGGTGTCCGCCCTCAACACGGGTAGTAATGCCAACCAGACAACGGTATTTGTGCCCGTTACCCAAGGAGAAACAACGACTGTGCAGGCGCGTCCGGTGCAAGTTGGCCCAGAAGATAATGGCATGGTTGCTATCCTGAGTGGTCTCAGTGCTGGGGAACGGTATGTTGTCCAAGGCGATCGCCCCCTAGAAACCGGACAAACGGTACGCTTAAGTTTGCTGTCTGAATAACCACCAAATATCAATTATTTTTGATTTAATGTCCCTCACCCAAGACCTAACCCTAATTTTGCAGGGCTTCAAAGCCCTAGGAGATCCCATTCGTCTGGAGATCCTAGAACGGCTACGGGTCCAAGAATTGTGTGTTTGTGAATTGTGTGATGTCTTGGATTTAAAGCAGTCCAAACTTTCTTTCCACCTAAAAATCCTCAAAGAGAGTGAGTTGGTACTGACCCGCCAAGAAGGACGCTGGATTTACTACCGGTTGAATTTGGCCCAATTTATCGCCCTAGAAGCCTATTTGGCAGAATATCGCCGCTTTGGAGAAATCTTACCCGCTCGTCCCTGTGCAGACTAAAACTTCAATCTAAAATACAAATCAATTTTTTTTGATATATTGAATCCTGTAAACTTCAGCAGGATCCTTTTAGTCATGGTCAAAACCAAGGCGGTGCAGGCAGGGGTGCAGGCAGGGGGGCAGCTCAATATATTTGAGAAATACCTGACCCTCTGGGTTGCTCTCTGCATTGTGGTGGGAATTTCGCTCGGTCGTCTTTTTCCGGCGATCGCCCAAAGCCTCGATGCCCTCAGTATCTACAATGTGTCGTTGCCGATTGCGGTGTGTCTGTTTTTTATGATGTACCCAATTATGGTAAAAATTGACTTTTCCCAAGCGGTTAAAGCGGCCCAAACGCCAAAACCGGTGACCCTCACGTTGGTGATTAATTGGCTAATTAAACCCTTTACGATGGTATTTTTCGCTCAGTTGTTTCTGGGGTATGTATTTCGGCCTTTGCTCAGCGCCACGGAAATCATCCGGGGGACGGAAATTGCCCTGGCGGATTCTTATATCGCGGGCTGCATTTTGTTGGGAATTGCTCCCTGTACGGCGATGGTGCTGATGTGGGGCTATCTGTCCTACAGCAACCAGGGTCACACCTTGGTGATGGTGGCAGTGAATTCTTTGATGATGCTCTTTGTCTATGCGCCCTTGGGAAAATGGCTCCTGGCGACGAATAATTTAACGGTGCCCTGGCAGACCATTGTGTACTCGGTTTTGATTTATGTGGGTTTCCCTTTAGCGGCGGGCATCTTGAGTCGGCAATGGCTCCTCCGTCGTTATGGTCGCGCTTGGTTTGAAACCCAGTTTTTGCAGTTTCTCACCCCGGTGGCGGTGCTGGCATTACTGACAACTTTGGTGCTGCTCTTTGCCCTCAAGGGAGAATTGATCATTAATCAACCTCTACATATTCTGCTGATCGCCATCCCGCTCCTGATCCAAACCAATGTTATTTTTGCGATCGCCTATTTTGCGGCCCAGAAGTTGGGATTTACCTATGAAGATGCGGCTCCGGCGGCCTTGATTGGGGCGAGTAATCATTTTGAGGTGGCGATCGCCACGGCAGTGGTGCTGTTTGGGTTAAACTCCGGGGCGGCCCTGGCGACGGTGGTGGGGGTTTTGATCGAAGTACCGGTGATGTTGATGTTGGTGAAGGTGTGCCAGCGGACGGCTTTTTGGTTTCCCCGGGAGCCGGAAAAGGCGACCTTACCCGATCCCCGTTGTTTCAACTCTTGCAATCTTTAGGGGAGCAAAACCTGCCATGAAAAAAATTATGTTCGTCTGTCGGCGCAATTCCTGTCGCTCCCAAATGGCGGAGGGTTGGGCAAAACATCTCGGCGCGGACAAAGTAAGCGTGCACAGTTCCGGTCTCGAAGCTTCGCGGGTACATCCAGGGGCGATCGCCACCATGGCCGAGGTGGGCATTGATCTAACACCACAAACCTCTAACGCTTTGGCCGAATTTAACCCAGAAGATTATGATGCGGTGATTTCCCTCTGTGGTTGTGGGGTCAATTTACCCACCGCCTGGGTGACACGGCCCATTTTTGAAGATTGGCACATTCAAGATCCCGATGGGCAGCCCCCCGAAATTTTTCGGAATGTCAGAGATGAAATACAAGGACAAGTCAACCGGTTGCTAAAAAAGTTAACATCTTAGGGTGAATTGCAAAGGGCTAGCGGTTTTTTGGCTAAATTGACAAATTTTGAACCAAAGATTGCCCCCTGATGTCTAAAAAGTAGCTTCTTCTTGTCCAATCCCACGGTGCATCTGCCATGAGCGCAAAATCAAATCTAAGCTTGACGACCCTCGCCATCCGGCGTCATATCGGCACTCTGATGTTGGCGATCGCCGTCGTGGTGATGGGATTTTATGCCATCTTCAGGATGCCCGTGGATTTACTCCCTTCCATTACCTATCCGCGCATTGGCGTGCGAGCCGATGCCCCCGGGGTTGTCCCCGCAGTGGCTGTCAATGAAATTACCAGACCCCTCGAAGAAGCCCTTGCCGCCACAGAAGGAGTCACCCAAATTTTTTCCCAGACGCGGGAGGGCCGGATTAGTATCGATCTTTTTTTCCAGCCCGGGGCCGATGTGGATCAAGCCCTCAACGACACCACAGCAACCCTCAACCGAGCCCGCAATTCCCTCCCCGACAACATCAGTCAGCCCAGAGTGTTTAAGTTTGACCCGTCCCAACTGCCCGTCTACGAGATGGCCTTAACTTCCAGCACCCTAGCGCCGGTGGATCTACGAATTTTTGCCGATAATGACCTGGCGCGAGAATTAATTCGGGTGCCGGGGGTTGCCAATGTGGATATTTCTGGTGGGGTAGAAGAAGAAATCCAAGTCAACCTCGATTTAGAACGCCTGCAAGCCCTGGGTTTAGATGTCCCCACAGTACTCAACGCCCTAGGGGAACGGAACCAAGATGCTTCTGGTGGTTTGCTGCGCGGTGGTGATCAAGAATCCCTCACCCGACTGCTGGGGCAATTTAACGACGTAACGGAAATTCGCAACCTCCCGATTCGCCTGGGCACTCCAGAAAATCCCCGGACAATCACCCTCCAAGATGTGGCCGATATTACTGATGGCACGGTGGAGGAGCGGTTAATCGTGACCCTCAATGGCCAGCCGGCGGTGAAGGTGAGCGTCCAGAAACAACCCGATGCCAACACGGTGCAAGTAGTCGATGGGGTAAAAGCGAAGTTAGCAGAACTACAACAATCTGGCCTCATCCCTGCGGATATGGACAGAACGGCAACCTTAGACGAGTCGGTGTTTATTCGCAGTTCGATTCAAAATGTAGCAGTGTCGGGACTGACCGGGGCAACCCTCGCGGCGATCGCCGTTCTATTATTCCTCGGTTCGGTGCGCCAAACCCTAATTATTGTCTTGTCCATTCCCCTGGCGACGTTGACAGCGCTGATCTTGATGTTTACCTTCAATCTTTCCCTCAATGTTTTTAGTTTGGGGGGCTTAGCCCTGGGGGTCGGGGTGGTGGTAGATAACGCCATTGTGATGCTCGAAAATATCACCGCCGGCGCTGAAAAAGTTAAATCTGAGCACGGGTCACGCCGGAAACTGCAACGCACCGTCGAAGCCAGTAGCCAGGAGTTGGAATCGGCTCTATTTGCCTCGACGACCACCAACCTTGTTTCTGTGTTGCCCTTTCTCTTGGTGGGGGGATTTTTAGCGCTGATTTTTAGTGAACTAATTTTAACCATTAGTTTCTCGGTGGCTGCTTCTTTAGTCATTGCTCTGACGGTGGTCCCCGCCCTTTCGTCACGACTACTCGCAGTGCGTTGGTCAAGCAATCTCCAGCGAGCCTTGCCAATTCAGTGGTTTGGCGCTTTTATCAGCCGTTTAACGACCCTCTATAGTCGCGTTCTGGGGCTGATTCTGCGGCGGAAATTGTTGGTCATTGCCGGGGCGATCGCCATTTTTGGGGGCAGTAGCTTGTGGATGGTGGGCCAGCTACCTCAGGAAATTTTGCCCCGGATCAATACAGGCCAAGCGGAATTACGGGCCACTTTCCCCCCAGGGACAACGGTCGAAGAAAACCGCCAAGTGATGCAAGCCGTGGAAGATCTGCTGCTCGCGCAACCGGAAACGGAATATGTCTTTACCACTTCGGGGGGGGCTTTATTTGGGACTTCAACAGTTAGTAATGCCCTGCGGGGGTCGAGTAGTGTCACCCTCAAAGCTGGCAGCAATGTCCAAGCCTACACCGACCGCGTCAATCAGCTAGTGGCCGAACAAATTCCGGCGATTGGCACTTCGATTCGGATGCGACCGGGCAGTGTGCGGGGCCTTATTTTAAGTAATTCTCCGTCCCGGGCTGACGTGGATGTGATGCTCCAAGGTGCAAATACAGACATCCTCGAGCAGGCTGGAGCCCAGGTTTTAGAGGCCCTTGAGTCCCAGGCAACCCTCGCTAGCTACGAACCCGATGCAGCGCCTCCCCAACCGGAAGTGCAGATTCGCCCCGATTGGCAACGGGCCGCCGCCTTAGGACTGTCTGCCGAAGCCATTGGCAGCACCATTCAAACGGCCCTCGATGGCTCTGTACCTACCCAACTGCAACGGGGCGATCGCCTAGTGGATATCCGCGTCCAACTCGAACCCCAGACCATCCAACGGGCGGCCCAATTACGGAGTATTCCGCTATTTACGAGCACCCGACAACCGGTGCAACTGGGAGATCTTGCCACCATTACTTCCGGGGACGCCCCAGGGGAAATCCAGCGCATTAACCAGCGGCAGGTGTTGATCCTCGAAGGGAGCCTAGTGGAAGGAGCAAGCCTGAGTGAAGCCCTCACCGAAGTGAATCAAATCATCGCCGGTCTTGAATTGCCCGCAGGGGTGAGCCTCTTGCCCAGTTCGGCGGCGGAAACCAACCGTCAAATTCAACTGGCTCTCCAACTTCTGGGGGGGATGGCCGCTTTCTTGGTGTTTGTGGTGATGGCGGTGCAATACAACTCCCTCATTGATCCGTTGGTGATTATGCTCACGGTGCCCTTGGCTCTGGCGGGCGGAATTTTCGGTCTGTTCGTTACCCAAACAGCGATTGGGGCGACGGTGATCGTTGGGGCGGTGCTGTTGGTGGGGATCGTTGTGAACAATGCGATCATCATGGTGGAACTGGCGAACCAAATTCGAGAACGCGATCGCCTCAGTTACCGGGCGGCGATTTTAGAGGCTGCTCCCCAGCGTCTCCGGCCGATTCTTATGACAACGATTACGACGGTCTTGGGCTTATTTCCTCTGGCCCTGGGCATTGGTGAAGGCTCAGAATTTCTCCAGCCCTTGGGGATTGTGGTCTTCTCCGGCCTTTCTTTGGCAACGGTGCTGACTCTTTTTATCATTCCCTGTTTTTATACCCTGCTCCATGAACTGGGTACGCCTCGCACCAAGCGCCCCCGCCCGGTGATCTTCGAAGAGGAGCTACCGACCAAGGTTCTACGTTAGAGCCCAAAAAGTGCTGAAAAAATCCCTCTACAATGGGGAAATGATCTTCGTTATGAGAAAAAATTGCCATGGGCGATCGCCTCCTGTTTCACCTTGCAATTCCGATTACTGACCCAGTTGTCGCCAAAAAATTCTATGCCGATGCCCTCGGTTGCACGGTGGGACGGGAAAATAGCGGAGCGGTGATTTTCAACTTCTTTGGCCATCAACTGGTGGGCCATGTCACCCAGGAATCCCTTAGCCCCCAAAAAGGCGTTTATCCGCGCCATTTTGGTCTAAATTTTTTCGATGAACAGGACTGGCAACAGGTCTTAAATCGGGCAGAAAACTATCAACTCCCCTTCCGCGATCGCCCCCGCCTGCGGTTCCCTGGAAAATTAACGGAACATCGTACTTTTTTCCTCGAAGATCCGTTTTTTAATCTATTGGAATTTAAATGGTATCGTCATCCGGAGGCAATTTTCGGCGGTCGAGAAATCACCGAAATTGGCGATCGCCCTGAAACTCACTAGGTTTTGCGTTGAGATTGTGCAGCTTTGATCAGTCGCATAATTGTCATTGGTGTTGCTAGTCGTCAAAAAAATAAAGGGGCAAAAATCGCCCAATTATTAAGTGCTTTATCTAGATAACGGCACAGGATCTTGCAGAGTTACGCAGATAATGGCGAACCATGGCCAATGACATTCAATGACAGAGAAATTGCAGGCATTCCGGTGATCTACCTAGTTCTTTTGGTTAGATCAATCAGTTTTTGCCGCAGGATTTAATGGCAAGTAGTAGTTTAAAGTTTTTTGACTTAAACTAAGTCATTAGCTCCTAAGCCGCGCAATTTTTCCCGTTGCCAAGCTCGCTAGTGGGCAATTTTTAAACTATTTTCAGCTGGACCCTTAGAAGCTAATGTTCGCTTTTCGAGATTTTCTGACTTTCAGTACTAGTGGCCTTGTGGTTCTCTCTGGTGGTGGGGTGGCGATCGCCCAAACAACCCCGCCGCAAATCGCTACTCCAGAACCTTTCGTCGGCCAGACCCCCCAGGAGCCATTGCCACCATTGGCCGCTCCTAGCGTTGAATCCCTCGATACAGCAGCCTTTTTACCGAGTCTCGGTGGTCTCAGCCAACCCACAACTCTGGCCGCTTTACCTCTACCTTCCCCAAATCTAAACTTAGCGCCGACTGCCCATCTCGGCACAATTCAAGCTCCCTCGCCGCTCCTTGCCCAGGTAGATACAACGGCAACCCCCTCGACAACGGGAGTCGATGTAATACTACCCACCTCGGAGGAAAACCGCACCATTCCCCTCGTACAACCCCTACCCCCAGATCAGGTCATTAATGGGGATCTAAATCAGCTCCTAGAACCCATCGATAATCCGGCAGTCACTGTCCCCCAAGATGCCACAGCGGTAACGACTGACAATGTGGTTGACCTTACCCTCGAAGAAACGATTCGTCTAGCCCTAGAGCGTAATGAAACGCTCCAGGAAGCCCGTCTAAACTACGACCGATCAGAGGAACTGGTGCGAGAGGCGATCGCCGCCGAATACCCAAACCTCAGCAATCAATTCGACATTACCCGCACCGACAGCGCCAATGGAGAACTCCAGGCCCGGCGGCTAGGGGGAGACAACGACGCTAGCACAGCGATCAATGGTCGCCTGGAAGTTAGCTATGACATCTACACCGGCGGGCGTCGCTCTGCCCAAATTGAAGCGGCCCAGACCCAGTTACAAATTGCGGAACTAGACATTGAGCGTTTAACCGAAGAAACTCGCTTGGCCGCTGCGGTGAACTATTACAACCTCCAAAGCGCCGATGCCCAGGTGGTGATTGAACAAAGTTCGGTTTTTGATGCCACCCAGAGCTTACGGGATGCCACCTTGTTAGAGCAGGCGGGCCTGGGGACAAAATTTGATGTTTTGCGGGCTGAGGTCGAACTCGCCAGCGCCCAACAACGCCTCACCAGGGCTGAAGCCACCCAAAGAACGGCCCGGCGTCAGTTAGCCCAGCTTCTGAGTCTAGAACCGACCATTGATCCCCGCACCGCCGACGAGATTAACCTCGCCGGACAATGGGAAATCTCTTTGGAAGACACCATTGTTTTGGCACTGCAAAATCGTCAGGAATTGCGCCAGCAGCTCCTCCAACGGGAAGTTGATGGCTACCAAGAACGGATTGCCCTCGCCGCTGTCCGACCCTTAGTCAGTGTTTTTGCGAACTATGATGTCTTGGAAGTCTTTGATGACAGTCTTGGCCCTGTTGACGGGTTCACGGTTGGTGCCCAGATGCGTTGGAATTTCTTTGATGGGGGCGCAGCGGCAGCCCGGGCCGACCAAGAGAAAGTTGATCAGGCGATCGCCGAAAATCGTTTTGCCAACCAAAGAAACCAAATTCGCCTGGCGGTGGAAACGGCTTACTATGACTTTGAAGCCAGCGAACAAAACATCACGACGGCGGCAGCGGCAGTCACCTTAGCAGAAGAAAGTTTACGCCTCGCTCGTCTGCGTTTCAATGCGGGGGTCGGCACCCAAACCGATGTTATTTCTGCCCAAACGGGTCTGAATACCGCCCGGGGAGACTATCTCCAAGCAGTCACCGATTATAATCGCGCTTTCGCTCAACTGAAGCGAGAGGTGGGTTTAGGGGATGCGGTCATCGCACCGGAGACGCCCTAGGGATTACCGGGAAGTAATTTCCGTCTTGGTTTGCAGCCAGTCTTCAATGCCATTGGCGATCGCCACGGCGAGTGCTTCCTGGGCCTGGGGATTGGTAATCCATTCAAACTCCGTGGGATTAATCATAAAGCCCAACTCCATTAAGACTGCCGGGGCTTCCTGGGGACGGGTCAAGGCCAGATTATTCCAAAAGACACCGTAGCTGGGACGGTCTAACTGGGTCGTTAAGTCATCATGGAGGAACTGCGCCAAGTCATGGGCCTGGGGATGGTACCAAAACATCCCGATTCCCGCCGTATTTTCTGCGTCCCCCGCATCGGGCAGGGCATTGTAATGGACAGACAGAGCTAAGGTGGGTTTAATGTCACGAATCGCGGCCTGGCGATCGCCCAAGGATAAATCTTGATCTGTGGTGCGACTGAGGATCACTTCAGCGCCCTTAGCTTCCAGTTGCTTTTGGATTTTCTGAGAAATTAGCAAATTGATCGCCTTTTCGGGGTAACCTGTCGGCCCTAGAGCCCCGGATTCAGCCCCCCCATGGCCTGGATCGAGCCAAATGGTTGCTCCCCGGAGCGAATTCCCCTGGAGTTGTGGTGGATGGCGGAGGGACAGAATTAAATTGCTGCCTTCATAGCGGAGTGCATGGCCCCATTGCTGGTCTGTTTTAAGGCGAAAATCATAGCGGATTGTCTCTGGATCAGTTTGTGCCCAATCAAGGCGACGGATAATTGGACTTTCGTCTAGGTAAATGGTGTCGGTTTGGGCGATCGCCTGGTGGAGAGTCAGGCTAAAGGTGTCGTCATTTTGACTAACGGTGACTGGCACAGGTCTTTGGAGCGGAAAAATGACGTTTGTTTCCGTGGCTGTGGTTTGCGATCGCAGACTACGAATTAACGTTGTTGGCAGCACTGAACCTTGGAGTGGTGTAGTCTCCGAAGCCCGAAGCCAAGCGCCATAATCTAAACGCAACCAATCCCCTTCCTTGCCGGTGACAAGGGCCTGGGTTCCCTGGGGCAAGGGCGTAAGGCGGGAAAAACTGGTGCTGGGGCCTGTGCGGGCTACTCCTGCGAGACTGGTAACGGCGATCGCCTCGGTTTTTTGGGGATCTAAAATTTCTACACGGCCTGGGCTGGTGACGGCACTGGTTCGTCCCTGGGCATTCATCTGGTAACGGGCCTGACCAAGGTTACCGACTTGGGTGAAGCGATGACATCCCCCGTAGGTTCCCGTAAAGACTTCGGCGGGGGCTTCATTTTCTAGGGTTAAGACGGCGGCATTGCTGGGGAGCGTCACCGTGGTCTGGGGTTGTAGGGAAAAAGATTCACCACCGAGGGCGACACTCACTTGGACTTGGGCTGGCCCCTGGACTTGAAAGCAAATTGTCTCGTTGGCTTGCCGGGCAATATCCACCGCCGGGAAAGGGGCTTCGAGTTGGTTGGGCGGTATCGTGTTGCTAGCCAAACGTTCAACGGTGAGGGTTTTCGTTTCTGTCTGTCCCGAAGGTTGGCGATAGGTCAGGGTGATTGTGTTTTGACCCACCGCCAAGGGCAAACTAGGGGCAAAATGGCCCAAGTCGCTCCGGGTAATCGGTTGACCATTGAGCGTAACGGTGCCGGCTACGGGTGCCGAACCAATAAAGAAAATTTGGGCGGCGCTGGTTTGGTGATTGTTTGGTGGGTAAACCAGTTGGAGGCGATCGCTTTGGCGGGGAAACTGAGCCATTACCGGCAAGGTCAGGGCAACGGCAACACCAGAACTGAGGGCGATCGCTTTAAACATAAATTTTGTCCTTTATTTTGAACTGACAAAGGCCGTCTCCAGCGAGACAGCTTTCCTGAGGTGTTAAACCTAGAGGGTACTATCCCCCTGGACCACCTGTTTAATGGTCGTAAAACTTTCGAGGCCAATTAACCCCCGGCGATTTCCTTTCTGGTTCGAGACCCCCAGAAATACCGAATCACTCCCCTGGGGATGACGCGAGAAACAAGGGGAAGCATTGATGTAGATCAAGGCACTATCGAGTCCCATGGAAAATTGCCGACTTTCGTGGTAAGACTCCGTCACAATACAATCGGCATGGCCACCGGAGTTGCAATTAATCTCGGTGATGGCCGCCGCCAGATCTGGCACCCGTTTAAACGCCACGATTTTTTCTAAATAAGCCTGTTGCCATTCTTCTTCGGTGCCGATGGGGGCGAGGTGTTCTGGAAATTCTTCGACGAGGGACGCATCCCCCCGCAGCTCAAAGTCCTGTTCCTGGAGAGATTTAAACAGACTAATTAAGTGAGAAGTTTTTTGCTCAGGGCTCACCAGGACTTTTTCGATGGCATTGACAGCATCGGGTTCGTAGTTATGGCTGTCTTGGATCACCCAACTGGCTAATTCTAGGTCACCGCTTGGGGCGAGGTAGAGGTAACAATTACCCACGGTCGTTCTTAGGACGGGGGTGGTGGCGTGTTGCACCACCTGTTGAATCATGTTAGGACGGCCATAGGGAATGATCAAATTCAAGTAGCGATCCTGGGCAACCAGTTGTTGTACGGTACAACCTTCTTCGGAAGAGAGAGATTCTAAACAGCCTGCGGGTAAGCCTTGATCCGCAAGGGTCGTTTGCATAATCTCGGCGATTAGGTGATTGGTATGGCTGGCTTCACCACAGCCCCGAATCACGAGGCTATTCGCCGTTTTTAAACACAGTCCTGCGGCGATCGCCCCTAATTCAGGCAAGGCTTCATGGATCAGGCAAATCACCCCCAGGGGCATCCGCTGGGAATAGGTCTGGTAACCGCTAATTTGATAGGTTGCGTTTTTGACCCGCTGCAGGGGATCGGGCAGTTTTGGCAGTTGGCGCAGCAGGCGCACCGTTTTTTGGAGCCGTTCGGGGGTCAATTTTAACCAATCCAGAATCAGCTTCGGCACGGCCATTTCTCGGCTGGCCTCTAAATCTTTTGTGTTGGCTTCGAGGATGACGGAAATATTGGCCTCTAGGGCAGTGGCGATCGCCTCAATACCAAGATGACGTTCACTGCCTTTTAATAACTCTAATTCTAGGGACGCCTGATGGGCCCGCTGCAAGGCCACCGTAATTGGATCACTGCTCTCTAACGGGGGAGTAGAAGCCATTTGATTACCCATGAAGTCCCAATGCACTCGCGAAAGTTTGCGTAAAGCCTCACCAGATCATACTGATTGCCCTAGGGGATCGCAAGAACCTCCCCACTCGCTAGACTGCTCTCCCTCTACTTTTTTGCAAAAAAAGACCCACTGCCCAGATTAAAATATGTTTTCTGTATCAAATTTTACAGAAAATAAAATATAATGAGGTAAAGAGCAAAGAATAAAACACCAATCCCCCGCGTGTCGCGGTCGGTCAGGAGCAAAACCATGAGAACCCAGCAACAAGCCCGTGCATTAATGATGCGCCATCACCACGCCATTAAAAATCGCCAGATGTCCCTCCTGAACCGTTCTGCCACGGAAATTGGCATGGCACCAGAAGGGGACTACCAAGGCACGATCCAGGGCAAACTCCCCCGTCAAGTGCGTGCGGACTATAGCCCTAGTCATGCCACCATGAGCTAACAAGATTGTCTTGGGAAAATTTCGTTTTCTCGCAAATTACCGATGGTCACCACTGTTTCAAGCGGGTGACTTTTTTGTGGGGAGTATTACAGACGTTGGCTCCATTGGTCTTGGGACAAAAAGGGGCGATCGCCACTAATGGTCGCCACGGGTTCGGTGAGGGTAAAATCTCCCACTTCAATCCACTGTTTGAGGGTTTCTGCCACTTGATCCGCGAGATATAAACTCGTGACCGGAGCGACCTTTACAGTTTTCCCCTCAATGGTTAATTTCCCCGTTTTAAGCTGGCCATAGCTCACTAACCCAAAGGTGGGCCGCACCCGGCGCGGAATTGAAAAATCCATCACAGGGGCAACAATTTCTTTATCTTGAACAGCACAGTGGGCGATGACTTCCTCATGGAGAACGGGCAGGGGCACCCCCACGCCCAACATCAAAGAAGGGCCGTACTTGGTGAAATAACAACCCCGTACCCACTTGGGATCCATTTGTTTTGCGTCGCCGATCAAAGCCAAAGTGGAGGCTGGCCCCAGAGGGGTGCGATTGCCCAGGCGTTTCTGGAGGGGAAAATGCTGGGTGCCTTCCCAGGCCACGTAACCGATACCACCCCCCAAGAAAATTTTGCTACCGACTCCAATTAACTCTAGATCGGGATCATTTAACAGGGGAGAAATCGCCCCAGCACAGGCATAGACAGCGTTTCCCAAATGGGGTTGCAGGGGGCCGAGGTAAGTATAGAGGGGGCGATCGCCACCGTTAACGCCCACAATAAAGTTTTGGTAGAGATTGCGGGGATTAAACAGATAAAACTGATTAATTTGATCTTTGGTGAGGGTATTGTCCCAGGTGGCGCGCGGATAACAATCGGTCACATGGCCCAGGGCATGGAGATGGACAGTTTTACCCGCAATCAGATCTTCAATCACATGGCCGCCACCTTTCTGGGAGAGGGGGCGATCACCGATTTCAGAGGCTTCATTTTCCAGGGGATCTTCCATCATGGTTGCCCCCAGGTAGATATCCACAGCCCCTAGGCCAGGATAAGCGGGCACCCCATTAAGCCAACACTTGCGAATTTTAATGGGGGGATCCGTGTGGCCGAGGTTGAGCATTGCCCCCGAAGATTCCATCGGCTCAAAGGTACCCGTGGTCACCACATCGACGGTTTCGGCAATTTTTTTGATCCCCCATTCCGCTACCCGTGCTTTCACTTCAGACACCGTCCAGACAACGGCCTGGTGGGAGAGAATCTTTTCGTTAATGCTGGCGATCGTTCTCATGGTTGAACACAGGGGAAGCGTACCCTTTCATCCTAGGAGAAAATTACCCCTGGTTACGCCGCCGCCGGCACCGCTCAGAACAATATTTCACGTCATCCCAGCATTTTTCCCATTTTTTGCGCCAGGTAAACGGGAGTCCGCAAACGGTACACATTTTTGTGGGGAGATCGGCTTTTTTACGCTGTCGTGCCATGGTTAATCATCGCCACTGGAGGTCGTATTTTTTCAGACTGCTTTTTTGCTTAAGCGTACTGCCTAGTACATTCGGCCCAGGACATAGTCAACCAGATCCGTGAGGGCATCTTTGGAGGGAGAAGGATCTAGGCACTCTAAACTTTGGCGAGCCAATTGACCATGGTGGGCAGCGAGTTCCTTGGCGCGGCTGATCCCATTGCTATTGCGGACAATTTCGAGGGCTTTTTCGGGGTCGCCATTTTCGGCAAATTCCCGCTCGATCAATTGAGTCAAGTTGGGATGCTCTTCCATGGCAAACAGGGCCGGGGCCGTGATGTGGCCACCGATTAAATCGGATCCGGCGGGTTTCCCCAGGACATCGGTGGAGCCAGTGAAGTCTAAAATGTCATCGACAATTTGGAAAGCTAAACCTAAGTTGCGGCCATAGTCGTAGAGGCGATCGCCAATTTCTGGGTCAACTTCACTGAGAACAGCCGCCGCTTTTGCACTGTTCCCAATCAACGACGCTGTTTTGTAATAGGATTTTTCGATATAAATTTCGAGATTCATCCCGGTGTCAAAGCGATTCAGTCCCTGTTGAATTTCCCCTTCGGCAAAGTCTTTGATCACTTCAGAGAGCAATTTCACCACGGTGAGATTGTCTAAATTGGCGAGGTACCAAGAGGACTGGGCAAAAAGAAAGTCCCCGGCCAGAACAGCGATGCGATTATCAAAGAGACTGTTAACGGTGGGCACACTGCGGCGGAGGGCGGCTTCATCGACCACATCATCGTGGACAAGGCTCGCTGTGTGGATCATTTCGGTAATTTCTGCCAGGCGACGGTGCCGCTGGGTTAAGGGACGATCGCCTAGGGTCGCCCGGGAAGCCAAAAGAACAATGGCGGGTCGAACTCGTTTCCCCCCCGCAGAAAACAGATGCTCTGCCGCGGCCCCCAAAATCGGATGTCGGGCGCTAATTAGCCGCGTCAGATTTTCACTGAGCTCCTTAAGGTCGGCTTCGACGGGAGAAAAAAGGGTAGTCGCTGAAATCATTATTAAGCCGAGGGAAACGAAATTTACGAAAATTTACATATTCTATATTGTATGGCAATGGATTCGTTTCAGCAGAAAACGGCTCTTTTTTGCGGGTCTACCCTGGGCTGATCGGCTGTGGTGATACCTATTTCAGGCAGGCGATCGCCCTTTAGCCATTGGTGATCGAAAGGGGCGATGCATTCATAATTAGGTTTTTCAAGTCCACTTGTTCCACTAGGGGCTGATACCCAAGCCAGCCCTTCGCAGATTGGGCAAACTGGTCTGGGCAACCGCTCACCGCAAAGCGGGTCGGTAGAGGTGGTTGGGGATTTTTCCAGCCCATTAACTCCAATTCCTGTTCCGTGGCATTCACCACATATTCCGCCGGGTCAACACAAGTAACATGGTTCGGCAAAATTGATTGAATCACCCCAGACAAGTGGCGATAGTGGGTACATCCATAAACCAAGGTATCAATGCCCTGTTCTAGGAGCGGTTGCAGACGTTTTTGGACAATGCGTTTCGTGTGGGGGTCATTGATGCGATTGGCCTCAATGAGGGGGACGAATTCTGGACAGGGCATTTGCCACACTGCCGCCTCTGGGTTTGCCTCAAGGATTGCATTTTGGTAAGCGCCACTGTTCACCGTAGCCTGGGTGGCAATGACTCCGATCCGCTTCCCTTGACTGACCGCGCCCCTCGCTCCAGGGAGAATCAGTCCTAAAACGGGGGTTTTAAATTCTGAACGAATTACATCTAAGGCGATCGCCGAACTGGTATTACAGGCCATCACCACCATCTTCACCCCTTGGGCTTCCATCCAAGTCAAAATCTCGCGCACATATTGAATCAACTCTTCGGGTGAACGATCACCATAGGGTAAACGGGCCGTATCTGCGAAATAGATAATTGACTCTTGGGGGAGTTGTCGGTAAAGGGCTCGAAGGACGGTAATGCCCCCTAAGCCACTGTCAAAAATGCCAATGGGGTGTTGCTGTTGGTTGCCCATAGATTCTCGTTCACACCAAATAAATTAAACAAAGATTAGCGCAGTTTTAAGGTATTTGCGCCTATTTCTGTGGCGAATTACTGATTTTACGGCAACCCCCTAAGCTAGCGCACATTGTTTTGAATATATTCCAGGATGCCAGCGGCGATCGCCTGGGCCATTTGGCTCCGAAATGCAGGATCATTCAAGCGGGGAGCATCTTCCCGACCCGTGACAAAACCTGTTTCCACGAGCACTGAAGGCATGGATGTATTACGCAATACATAAAAGCGCGCCGTTCTCACACCCCGGTCTCGCATCTGAATCCGTCGCATAATATTGCGGTGGATAGATTCAGCTAAGGCTCGACCACTTTGGTGATAGTACACTTCCAAGCCGTTCACATCGGGACGACTCATGCTGATGGCATTGGCGTGGATACTCACGAATAAATCAGCATTGGCATTGTTAGCCAGTTGGGTACGTCCTTCTAGGCTGACAAAATAATCCGTATCCCGGGTCATTCGGGCGGTGATGCCACTCTGTTGCAGAATTCGGGCTACTTCCTGGGAGATGGGCAGAATCACGTTTTTTTCCTGTAGGCCGCCAATCCCCACAGCACCAGGATCACGACCACCATGGCCGGGGTCGATCATGACCATAATATTGCTCCGGGGCGGGCGAAAATTTGGCAGTACCGCTTGGGTTGTGGGGGGCGGTGCCGTTGGGGCCGGTGGCACAAACAGGGGGCTTGTCGTTTGGGGACGATTGAGGTCTAGGGCAAGAAACTGGGCGTTGGGTTGACTGAGACTCCCAATTTGTACCCCCTCGGCGGGTTCAATCTGGACGAGCACCGTATTGGCCGTTTCCTGGCGGATGGCAATGCGGGAAATGGGACTATCTCCCCCCCACTGGGGGCCACGCACAGGTTGGGCAAGGCGGGCGTTGTTAATGCGAATTTGGTAAAGACCTTCGTTTCGATTCCAACCACCGTCGGCCTGGAGGCGATCGCTGCCACGGATGACTAACTGGGTACTGTTGCGGGCCAGTTCTAGGGCTTCAACGATGGTTTGTTGGGGTTGGGCTGTGGCGACTGATTGTTGGGTGGGGACGGCGATCGCCCCGGTTTCTCTTCCCCCTAGGCTACTGGTGCCCCCATCCGGAAGCAGTACCAAACCGCCATCACCGTAGGTGGTATACAGCGCGCGCCACCGAGGGCTACCGGGTTCTAAATTTAAGGTAATGCGGGCTTCGGTACGGCTGGGTTGCTCAAATTTGATTTGGCGGACTTTGTAGCGGTTAACATCTAGGGTCTGATTTTCTAAGCTCCGGGGCAATTGCAAATCCCGCAGGGTAAAGGTAAGGCGATCGCCATCTTGGTTGGTGGTGATGCGACTACCGGGCCGGGGATCCAGGTTCACGAGGAATCCCTGTTGGGTCACCCGCACCAAGTTATTAAAAAAAGCTTCTTCTGGAGCGGCGTTACTGGGATTTCCAGGATTGGCAGAATTGTTAAAAATTTCTGGGGTACTGGGAGCTACTGGGGCCACGGGAATGAGTTCAGGTTCTGGTAAATTCACAACCCAATCCGTCGGCGATCGCCCTTCAAAACGGATTGCCTCAGGATCTAAGGTATAGCCAGGGGCTAATTCCACCACCAACCGTGTGACATCTGGCGCAAACTGACCTAGCCGTACGCTCGTAATTTTGCCGCCATAGCTGCGATTGACCGTAGAGCTTCCCAGGACAGTGCCCGGTAAATCAATCACCAAACGGCTGGGATCTGGGATCAGTTGCGCTTCGGGCTGCACCCGTTCATTGGTGCGAAACTGCAATTGACGTCGTTGGGTATTAAATTCCCAAAAGACCAATTGACCTGCCCAAGCTGGTAGTTGCCAAGTGGATAGCGTCAGTAGCGTCAGAAAAAACCAGAAAAATCTCACAGTTAAAAATCCTCGACTCACAAGGGAAAATGCCACGCCCTCAAGATATAGAACAACTCCGGTGGATAGAGATAAAACCTCTTCCTACCGTTCTCCCAAGGGACGTGGGTCGCTTAGGATATGTTTCAATGGTTGCCCAAGGCTGAATTATTGTAGCTTCTCCGGCGTCTCTCCAGTGGCGATCGCCGCCTGGGGTTCCTTAAAGACCAAACGCAAAAATGGCGGTGCAATAAATGTCGTCAAGATGACCATCATAATAATTGCCGCTTCCGTCGATTCCGAGAGGGCGCCACTGGCCGAACCAACCCCTGCAAACACAAGGCCCACTTCGCCCCGGGGAATCATGCCTACCCCAATCGCCAACTTGTTCAACTGGTCTTGGCCGAAGACGGTAAAGCCCGTAATGACCTTACCGACAATTGCGACCACGATCAAAAAGGCGGCAATAATTAATCCCTCACGGTTCGCGGGGACAGCCGGGTTGAGGACACTGAGGTCTGTTTTTGCGCCGACGCAAACAAAAAAGATCGGCACAAACAAATCCGCCACCGGCAATACCTGTTCTTCTAGTTCGCCCCGTTTATCCGTTTCCGCCAGAATCAGTCCAGCCGCAAAAGCTCCAAGAATCGCCTCCAGTTGGATTACCGTTGCAATGTAGGACAGCACAAAAGCAAAAACGACGGATACAGTTAACAGTTGGCCTCTGGTTTTCATCCCATCCACCAAACTGACAAATAAAGGACTCAGGAGACGACCGACAATAATCGCACCAATGAGAAACGCCCCAGCACTCACAATGAGCCAGATAGTGTTGACAACCTGCACTTCTCCTGTTTTCGCCAAGCTTGCAACCACAGCGAGGACAATAATGCCGAGGACATCATCGAGTACAGCCGCGCCAATGATAATTTGTCCTTCTTTGGTGGTCAGTTGACCCAATTCTGCTAGCACCTTCGCGGTAATCCCGATACTGGTTGCCGTGAGGGCTGCCCCCGCAAAAATCGCTGGCACTGTACTGAGATGGAATAAAAAGACTAAACCTGCTGTCCCTGCAGCAAAAGGTGCCACAACCCCAACCACGGCGACAATGGCGGCTTGGGGGCCAACTTTAATCAATTCTTGTAGATCCGATTCAAGACCAATTTCAAACAGAAGGATAATGACCCCTAGTTCTGCGAGGACAGAAATGACTTCGCTTTGGGTGGCAAACACTGCCGGGGCTGCCTCTGGACTTAAACCGGCTGTATTTTGCAGAAATTGCATCAGTAGTGATTGGGACGCTTCGATGCCCCCTTCTGGAAAGACCAGTAAACTCAGGGCAGATACGCCCACCAATACTCCGCCGACTAATTCGCCCAGTACTGGGGGGAGATTGATGCGGGAACAAAGCTCTCCGCCCACTTTACTCGCAAAGTAGATGACCACAAGGCTCAGTAGCACCGCAGCCAGAATCATGGAGGGTTCCGCTGCTTCACTAGCGGGGGGCGCATTGAGAAGGAACGATTGAAAATACGGCATGAATTTTTGATTACAAGGTAACGACAAGCGTAGGGACCAAAGTTGTCCGGGGAGGTTTGGCTTCGGTCAAAAAACGGGGCAGAATAACCAGAGGCTTCCTGGTCGCGTTTTACCAGATTAATGTAACAAACCCCTGGGTCATTAAAGGGTTTATTCTTGACGGATTTATCAGCAACTTTTCGTTTTGGGACAATAATTAGAAGGTGTTTGCCCTGGAAATTGCCATGTCAGAACCGTTATTTTTAGTTGCGAATTTATTATGCCGAACGCCGACTGCTGTTCATTCGGTCAAGGCGATCGCCCCCCAAACCTGTGTCCAAAGGGCAAGCAATCCAACGGCCACCAACCTTTGGGCAACGGCGACACCGCAATATTTAGCGAGCCCTCGCTTTCGTTCCGGGGCGCAACTCTATGCTTTTCGTCTCAATGCTTTATTACGGGGACAGATCCAAACCGCCCTTAAGGCAGGGGCAAGTACCCGGCTATGGACAAATGGCGCGCCCCAACCCACCTATCAGCAGTGGCAACAGCTCTTGAGCCAAGAAGTACACTTGGCGGCCCAATATCAAGGGCGGCAGTCCCTCGGCATTTTGTTGGGGGATTCCCTGAGCCTCTGGTTTCCCAATGACCTTTTACCGGCTTCTAAAATTTGGCTGAACCAAGGGATTTCAGGTGAAAATACGAGTCAAATCCTGGCGCGCCTTGGAACGCTTCATGGCCTCCAAGCAGACACGATTTATTTCATGGCCGGAGTCAATGATCTCAAGCAGGGAGTTTCTGAGACGGCGGTACTGAATAATCTGCGGGCAATCATTCGTCAATTGCGCTGCCAACATCCTGAGTCAGTGATCGTCGTGCAGTCCCTTTTACCCACGAATCACGGTTATTTACGCAAAGACCGGGCCATTCGTATTAATCAACAACTCCAGGCGATCGCCTCCCAAGAAGGTGTCAACTACCTCAATCTTTATCCTTTATTCACCGACGCTAATGGTGGACTCCGGTCGGAGCTAACCACCGATGGCCTCCACTTGAGCGATGCTGGCTATGCCCAATGGCAGGGGGCTTTACAACGCCTAGAAGATTGTTTGGCCCAATGATTTTTAGGAGTTAAACCCGATAAGATTCCGAGCATCACCCCTAGATTTTTTTAGGCAATTTGGCGGGAAGCCAATTTTTCCAAGTGGAGTTGGGATTCATGGAGCAACTGATGCCGACCATCCTGGGGATGTTCTAGGGAAGGCACGAGATTCTTGGCCTGGAGTGCCATATGGAGCTGCAGTTGGGCCACGTATTCACCCATCTCTTCTGCCCAGGGATTGACTTGATTCTTTGTAGAGTAAATAGCAGTCATTGCTTTCACAGTTGTTTCGAAAACATTTCAAGTTCGCTGGCTATGAGGTTACCATGCCCAGGAGAAACAACGGACGCCCTCCGGAGAACTGCAATATTTCTCAATGGGGAACCCGCAGAGTCTGTTATAAATCTTGATGTTTTGTCGGCTTTTGATCCTAGGAAGCCGCCGCAATCTCTGTTTCGAGCAGTTCCCGGAAGCGAATTTCATCTTTATGGGGATCGGCTTGGCTGACTTTTACCTCCAGGCGATCGCCCAAGGCAACGGCCCGTTCAAAGCGATGGGGGAGTTCTAGACCCAGTTCTTCCAAGAGGATAATGCCTAACTTTTCATCTTCCCGGAGCCAGCGTAGGACTAACCCTTGCCATACTTGATCCGCATTACGCCGTAAATATTCGAGGCTCCAATAGCGATTGGTTTGGCGCTCTACATGGACGGCTTCCTGACTAGAAGTAACAACGCTGTAGAGAATTTCCTTGAGTTCATCCACCGAGAAAGGCAGTTCATCCCCCCGCAGATGGGCCTTGATTTGGAAATGGGCCAACAGGTCAGTGTAACGACGAATGGGGGATGTGACTTGGATATAGGAATCTAACCCCAAACTGGCATGGCGTACAGGATTGGTGCCCATTTCACTGCGGGGCATACAACGCCGTACCGCACAGGCGCGCACAGGCCCGGCGGGCAATAATAACAGTTCCTCTTGGGGGGGGAGTTCCGGTTGGGGTTGTCCCCGGAAAGGCAGGGGTAAACCATGGGTGCGCCCGTAATGGCCTGCCACTTCTCCGGCGAGGATCATCATCTCAGCAACCAGTTCCCGGGACATGGAGGCATGGAGGACTTCGATAAAAATGTTTTCGTCCTGCACCTTAATGGAGGCTTCTGGCATCTTGATACTGATGGAGCCTTGGGCATCCCGCCACTTTCGGCGTTTGTGGGCAAAATCCGCGAGGAGGGCGATTTCTGATTCGGCCTGGATCCGCAGATGAAGCATTTCGTCCACGTCGTCATAGGTCAGGCGATAGGTGGGCTTCACCCAACTGGGGGTAATTTCATAATCGGCGATCGCCCCATTGTCTGTGAGCAAAACCCCAAAACTGAGAGCCGCACAGACTTGTCCTTGGCGCAAGCTCATCGGCCCCGTCGCCAACTCTTCCGGGAACATCGAAATCATCCCTGTTGGTAAATAGAGACTGGTACTGCGGCGGCGGGCTTCTAGATCGAGTTCATCCCCAGGGCTTAATAAGCGTGTGGGATCAGCGATGTGGATCCAAACTTTATGCAGGCCGTTTTCTAAGGTTTCAATACTGAGACCATCGTCAATTTCTGAGGTACTCTCGTCGTCAATGGTGTAGGTTTTAAGATGGGTTAAATCGATACGGTTCCCCTCATCGGTATCACCGGGCGAGGCTGACAGGCGGGTATGGGACACATCGAGTACCTTCTGAGAAAATTTTCTGGGGTAACCGCTCCGGAGGAGAGCAAGATTTTCGTGGGAACTCCACCACCCAAGGGAAACTAAGAGGCGGAAAGCCTGTTCGGTTGTGGGCGATCGCCCCAACATTTCGAGGAGATCATGGGCGGCTTTGGCCGATTGTTCTGGGTAGAGGACAAATTTTTCTAGGCTTTCGAAACGTTGCCGATCACTGTCTTCCCAGGTTACCGTTTCTCCGGCGATCGCCTGGTTAACCCGCTGTAAAAATTCTGTTTTTTCGCGCTCTTTCTGGGCTTCAACTTCTAGCTGATGTTGAATCTCTCGAACCTGCACTTCTGGACGGGGCTCGTAGTAGTCCCCTTTGCGTTTAAAGAAAATCTTGTCTTCCGCCAGCATCAGATGACAGGCATAACATTGCTGGGGCGTTTTCGTCGAAAACAAAAGTTGCGCGAGGGATTCTGGGGTTGCCTGTTCCGAGGCTTCGACGAGAAATTCCCAGGCGACGGCGAGGTTATCGGGATCAACTAATGCCTGACTTTCTACGGAAAAGCTGGGGATCTCGGTTGGATCGTAGGGGGAACCCGCCACGGTATATTCAACCCTTTGGGGACGCAGCTTATGGGATTGCCCCCGTCCATCGATTACGATCCAATCTTTTTTTCCTTCAGGACGCTCAGCGACAGCAAGTACTCGTTCTCCCTGTAGCCGAAACTCAATCAGTTGTCCTTTTTCCACCAGCTTTGTTGCCTAACGCGACTATACAAGAGCAATCCTAAACTGAACACCTAGAATTGCTTGGCATCACTTTAGCCTTCTTTGTTGATGAAGGGCAACAGGGCCAGCATCCGCGCCCGCTTAATGGCGGTATTGACATCCCGTTGTTGACGAGCCGTTAAGCCGGTGATCCGACGGGGTAAGATTTTGCCGCGTTCGGTGACAAATTTACGGAGCAGTTCGACATCTTTGTAATCGATCGGCTGGCTAGGAGGAATCGGAGAAAGACGTTTACGGTAGTAGGCCATGGTTAATAAATAGCGTTAAAAAATAAAAAGTTTGTCGATAAAATTTCAGCGGTACAGGAATTACCTACTTAATTTCTTTGTGGACAGTGTGCGCGTTGCAGTGGGGGCAGAACTTCTTGATTTCGAGCCGCCCGGTGGTGTTTCGGCGGTTTTTGCTAGTGGTATAACGGGACACGCCGTTAGAACGCTTGTTGGTATTGGTGCGACATTCGGTGCATTCCACGGTGATGGTAATGCGGACGCCTTTTTTGCTTGCCATAATTTTTTACTAGGTTAGCGGTTGTGGATCGCTAAGGTTTACACACAAATTTCTATTTTTGCATATTCTGTCTTAGCTCGGCAAGGATTTGTTTTAGGCGCAAATCGAGGGAAAAACCGCGCTGGGTTTGGATCATATAGGTTTCGGCAATGCGATCGTGGAAGGCTTGGTTAAATTCTTCGTCGGCGATCGCCACGCCACAGGTGGTAAGGAGGGGTGACACCAACAGGATGAGAGAGATCCCATTGCCCATCAAGAAAAAACTCTGGATCCCATACATGGCGAGCATAGCAGCAAACCCTAAAATGCCTTCGCGTTTGCTGAGGTTGATAATTTCCGGCACCCGGTAACGGATATCGATAACTTTGATATCAAAAGCCCAACTGCCCAGGCTTTGACCTTGGTTACGGCTAACGAGAAAGACCCGCAGGCCAAACCAAACGACAAGAAAGACTAACCACTGCAGGGTGAATCCTCCTAAGCCACTAATAATCCAAGCCACGATGAAATCCACAAAAAAAGCCCAAAAGCGTCTGTCTAGGGGGACTTTTGGGAAGCGGCGGACAGGACGGTAATCTTCTTCGTCATACATAGGCGGGGAAATCGGGCAGAGACGGATTGCTTTTATTGTAGAGGGTCAGGGAAACGAGGATGAGGGTTATCGCGGGAGTTGTTGCGATCGCCAACCCTGGGGATTTTTTTCGAGCGATCGCCAAGTTTTTCCTTCGGGTTGCCGTTGGAGATAAACCTCAAAGGGATTGCGGCGACGGTTTTCTGTGCGCTGGGAGGGAAAATTCAACACCACATCATAGGTGCCCTGGAGATGGTAAACCGGGAGCGCTTGGAGAAAAAAGGAATCGAGCTTTTTCACCTGGATATTTTTTAGTTCCAAGTTGGGCGGTGGTGCGTTAATAGTCTGACTCAGTTGCTGGTAATGGCTTTGGAGTTTGGTGGCGATCGCCCGTTGGATCACTTCACCGTCCGGGGCAAATTCCCGGGGGGCCGCTGTCGCCGTACAACCCCAGAGATTGAGCAGCATTACACCAAAAATCACGAGTTGCCCCAGGCATTTCCACTGGATCTTCGCTTTTGGGACCATTGAGAACTCTGTCGTATCGTCTGTCGCCACACCAAGAAAAACTTTATCTGTACACTGGGGAAATGTCACAATAGCAATTGTTGCAGAATAATTCTCATCTTATCTGTTAAGTCCTATGCTGCTGAAATCCACGACCCGCCACGTCCGCATCTACACTGCCGAAATTCAGAAAAATGAATTAATCCCCAGTGAAACCGTGCTCACCTTGGATGTCGATCCAGATAACGAATTCGTTTGGCCCGAAGAAAGCCTCCAGAAAGTCTATCGCCAGTTTGATGCCCTCGTGGAAAATAACAGTGGCGAAGATTTAACGGAATATAACCTGCGGCGGATCGGCTCCGATCTAGAAGTTTTTATTCGCGACCTACTCCAAAAAGGCGAACTCCGCTATAACCTCGACTCCCGGGTGATGAATTTCAGTATGGGCTTACCCCAAATGGATCACCCCGATAGCCAGGGTGCTTACCTTCAGTAGAGTTTGCTCCACGCTTCTAGAAATCAAAAAAACCCGCAGTCTTAATGAGATTCCTTTTGGAAACACAAAAAAGCTGCGGGCGATCGCCCCAAAAATTCAGCGCAAAGTATTGTGAAAGTTGTGAACTTCAAATTCTATCCCTAGTGAGAATGGGAATGAATAGAGCTGAGTTGACCCCGAATAGCGCCGCCGGGGAACTGCGGGTTATGGACATTGATATAAAAATCACTGGGATTCTCTAAAATACGCTGCACAATTCCAGTTTCGCCCGTGGGAAATTTCCCTTCTTCCCCTTCCGTAAGACAGTCTGCGGCATTGCCATCCTCTGGCCCGGCTAAAACTGCGACCACTGGGCCATTTTCGTCCATTGCGCCCTCATGGATATGGGCCGCCATCCCAGAGCCGACGGGGACGAGTTGGATACCAGTGACTGTCATCGAATAACAAAGCGTTGTTGGATCATTATCAATACCAAAAACGTAGGCATGGCCTTCACCATTGGCATCACCAACAAGTAGCTCCATATTGCCGTCTTCTGGCACCTCAGCGCTACCATCCATCATTGTGTGCAAAATCGTATTGGTATGACCCGCTAGGGCAACCGAGGGAAACATTGCACCAAGGGTGAGGGCAAGGTAGCTACAAGCGCGTTTTAGGCGTTTTGTCTGACTTTTCATCGGAACTCCTGAGTGAAATTTAGATAGTCCTGCCAAAAAATAGCGATCAGAACTAAACATTGATCGTTGTACTATCTCAGCAAAAATAAAGCTTGAATTTGGGCGTCAAAGCGTACTTTTTCCGCATTTTGGCGCAGATATTTGGACTTTTAAATTGTTTTGTGAAACAACTACCCAGGAAATTCCTTCTTAATGCCGCTGACATCCGCAAACTGTCCTATAGCAGACATTTTTAACCTACTGTAAATTGCGTAATTGGCCCTTGGCGATCGCCTAAAGATTTTGAGCTTTATCGCCAAAAAAGCTGCCCCAAATTGATAAGTGCGGCAGCTTTCTCAGGTTAGTCGGAGTTTATTTTGACCACCCCAAACTCAATTGAATCGCTTTGATTATCGTCTGCGGTTAACCGAAAGTAGAACCATTCCAGCCCCACATACTGCCCTTGGCATCGGCAAATTCAATGTAAATGCGATTTTTGGCAACACCGAGACTCTGGTGAATTTCATTGCAGAAGTCTTCACTCATGGTGCGGGTGCGATCGCCCATGGTACCCACACTTTTGATCTCCACATAGCAAGCCGGATCAATCGACCCGCCAAAGGTCATGGGAATACCGGCCTCAAAAGCAGTCATCACATAGGATTCTGGTTTACCGAGGTGTGTCGCGAGCTTGCGGGACAAATTGAGCAAGAGGGCTTCTACATCCCCTTGGGAAGCAGGCGGTAAAGACGTTTGAACTTTAATCAGAGGCATCGTTTTAAATCAGGAAAATTTCGTTAAAAAGTATCGGTTGGTTGGCGGCAAAATGGAGCTTGTTTTAACCGCCGTAACTCCAGCCTGTGCTGGCTAGGTCGAGGATTTTGCCTTCCCGGTGTACCCCAGCGCCAATTACTTCTCCCACAAAGACGGTGTGATCGCCCTGTTCAACGGCTCCCACCACTTTACATTCCACATAGCCAAGGGAGTCTTTGATCACTGGGCAGCCAGTTTCGGCCCCTTCGTAAAATTCCACATCTTCAAATTTGTTGCCAACCCGACGTTTGGGTTTGAAGAAATTGGCGGCCATATCTTTTTGGGAGTCGTCAAGAAAACTCAGGGAAAAGACGCCGGTTTTTTTGAGCATGGCGTGGGAACCAGAATCGGAGCGGACACAATTGACCACGAGGGGGGGCTTAAAGGAACCTTGCATCACCCAACTGGCGGTAAAGCCATTCATCTCGTCACCATCCCGCACACCGCAGATATATAATGCGTGGGGAATGTGGAGGAGCATTGTTTTTTTGGCCTGTTCGTCTAGCATTTTTTAACTTCTCCTGTAGGGGTTTGTTGTCACAACCATTGTTAATCATCTTTGCTGATCATGCTGCAACCTCATCCTGATCCTGCTGCGCGTGTTGTCCGTTGTGGGGTGATCACTGTCAGCGATACGCGATCGCCAGAAACAGACAAAAGCGGCCAGTTAATTCAAGCATTACTCACCGCCGCAGGCCATGAAATCGGGGATTATGAGGTAATCAAAGATGATCCAGAGGCGATCGCCCACCGTTTAGAGCACCTCGCCCACGCGAATTTAGAAGCATTAATTTTCAGTGGTGGCACCGGCATCGCCCACCGGGACAACACCTACGATATGCTGGCCAAACATTTAGAAAAAACCTTGCCGGGGTTTGGGGAAATTTTCCGGGCCTTGAGTTACGAGGAGATTGGCTCTAGGGCGATCGCCTCCCGGGCGGTGGCAGGCGCCTATCGGGGGATGATTTTATTTTCCTTACCCGGATCGACTGGGGCGGTGCGATTAGCCATGGAACAACTCATTTTGCCGGAACTGCGCCATTTAGTCAGCCAACTGCAACCCGCCGCCCCGCAGGTTTAAGATGTAGACAATTTATTGCTTGGAATTTTTTTGACGCGCTATGGTACGCCGACGTTCTCAACCCTGGATCCATCAGTGGTCCCGCCCTATTATTGGGGCGATCGCCATCATTGGCTTTTTGCTCACCAGTTACCTGACGATCTCCAAACTTTTCGGGGCAGAGGTGGCCTGTGGTACAGAAGCAGCAGCGAGCTGTAGTGATGTGCTCTCTAGTCCCTACGCCTTTGTCTTTGGCTTGCCCTTGTCACTGTTTGGGGCGATCGCCTATCTCGCCATGGCCGGTTTTTCCCTAGTACCCCTGGCGATTAATCCCGAAGATAACAAAAAACTGCGGAACAAATACGAAGATTGGACATGGCTCTTTCTGCTCATTGGCGCCACTGCCATGAGTCTGTTCAGCGCCTACCTGATGTACATTCTCTTTGCGAAAATTGGCGGCGTTTGTCTCTACTGCATTACCTCGGCCACCTTTGCCGCGAGTTTTTTACTCTTAACCCTCTTTGGTCGCTTTTGGGACGATTGGGGTGAAGTGTTCCTGACGATTTTTGTGGTGGCGATCATTACCGCCCTTGGGACCCTCGGTTTATACAACAGCATCGAACGCAATATCCAAGGCAGCGTCCCTGTGCTCAATGATCAGGGCCAAGAAATTATTACCCAAGTCCCGAACCGCGCCCCTGAACCGCCCACAGGCTGGGAAATCACCACCACCTCCGGCCCCGCAGAAATAGCCCTGGCCGAACATCTCACAGAAATTGGGGCGAAAGAATATGGTGCTTATTGGTGTCCCCACTGCTACGACCAAAAACAGTTATTTGGGAAGGAAGCCTTTGCGAAAGTGCCCTATATTGAATGTGCCCCCGAAGGCGCAAATGGCCAACCTGATGTTTGTGCTGCCGCTGGCCTAGAAGGATTTCCCACTTGGGACATTAACGGAGAACGCTATTCCGGTACCCAATCACTGCAACGACTGGCCGAACTTTCTGGTTACCAGGGTTCCACTGATTTCAAATATGCCTTGCCCCGTTAGGGAGTGGGGAGATTCTCAATCAGCTTGCACCTGACTGCAATACATCACCTGATCTGCTAAGGTCGGGTTTTTTTGTGCCAATGATCGGGATGAAATTTGTCAAAAATTTTCCTGAAAGGCCCATGGAAAGATCGTGCTAATCTGCTAAAGGAAAGCTGAAACCAGCGTTTCTGAATCTTTTGAAGCATCTTACGGGCGATCGCCATGGCTTCTGTGCGTAATTGGTGGATTTTTCGATCCTTAGGCCAGCACAGCTTAAACAACAACTATTTATTAATCGAAGCCTGTCTCATTGGCGTCATCTCCGGCTTGGCGGCCCTTTTCCTCAAACAAGGCATTGGTTTCGTGGGGGGATATCGGGTCATCCTGAGTCGTCAATATGGCGCCTGGTTAATCCTGCCTCTATTTGGGGTGGTTTGCGGTTGGTTGGCGGGCTATCTTCTAGAGACCTTTGCCCCAGAAGCCAAAGGGGGCGGCGTTCCCCAGGTCAAGGTTGTCCTGGCCCAATTTCCCCTGCCGCTGAATTGGAAGGTGGCCTTGGCTAAATCCATTGGCACGATCTTAGTTCTGGGTGGCGGACTAACCCTCGGACGACGCGGCCCTAGTGTTCATATCGGTGCAGCCCTCGCGGCCCAACTCAGTCAATGGCTGCCGACAACCCCAAACCACCGACGTCAAATGATTGCGGCCGGGGCAGCGGCGGGTTTAGCGGCGGGATTTAATACCCCCATTGCCGGGGTGCTGTTCGTGGTTGAAGAACTGATGCGGGATATGTCAGGGCTGACTTTAGAAACGGCGATTGTCGCTTCTTTTACGGGATCGGTGGTCTCTCGCTGGTTTGGTACCTCGGATCTGAATCTGCCCGCAGAGCTGCTCAATGCGGCGAATCAAAGTAATTTTTATCTGGCAGAAATTCCTTGGTATTTGCTGTTGGGGGGCTTGGCCGGGGTTTTAGGGGCCTTATTTAATCGCGGTATCTTGACGGTTTTGGGGTTTAATCGTCGTCTCCGCTTGAGCTTGGGAGTACGGATGGCGATCGCCGGAGCGATTTCTGGTACTGTGGTCGCGTTTTTGCCGCCTTTTTTCCGGGACAATGCCGGGCTACGGGATTTTTTGCTTACAGGGGATGCGGGCTGGCAGGTAATTGCGATCGCCTTTGTCGCCCATTTTTTCCTAAGTCTGATTGCCTATGGCTCCGGGGCGCCGGGGGGGCTGTTTGCGCCGACCCTTGTTTTAGGCACAGCCCTCGGTTATTTGGTGGGCACCTGTGCGGAAATCTTTGTGCCCGAAGCAACTCAATATACCTATGCTTTAGCCGGGATGGGGGCCTTCTTTACAGGGGTAGCGCGGGTGCCGGTAACCGCGATTGTGATTGTCTTTGAGTTGACCACGGATTTTAATTTAGTCCTCCCCTTGATGCTGGCTTCAGTGACGGCGCTCATCGTGGCCGAAAGCATTTTTAAAGGTTCGATCTACGAATATCTCCTGGAAGCCAGTGGCATTCACCTAGAGGAGGAAAAAAATCCCCAGGTGTTAACGGATCTCACCGCCGCCCAAGTCATGCAACCGGAGGTGGAAACCCTCGAAAGCCACCTCAATTTAAAAGATTTAGTCCCCATCCTGTCCGAATCACCACACCGGGGTTTTCCGGTTTTAAAGCAGGGCAAGCTCGTCGGCATTGTCACCCAGGGGGATCTAGCCCAAATGGCGGCCCAGGGAAAGAATTTAACGGTGGCCCAGGTGATGCAGCGCAAGGTGATTACGGTATCCCCCCAGGCCTCCCTCAGTGATGTGTTGTACCTGCTCAATCGCTACCAAATTTCCCGCCTGCCCGTGGTCGATAACGATCAGCTCCAGGGCATTATTACCCGTTCGGATATTATTCGGGCCGAAGCCCAGGAGCTCCTTGGGAAAAGCCACCATGCGGTACAGCGAACGCCGTCCTATTGTGTTTATCAAACCCACACCAGTGACAATTACAAGCGCAAACTCTGGGTGGCGATCGCCAACCCTAATACTGCCGAGGCCCTCATCACCTTCGCGGCGGCCATCGCCAAGGAAAAAAATGCCATGGTCTATTGCCTCAATGTGGTGCAGGTGGCAACAACCTATCCCCTCACCGATGCCCACATGAACACCTATCCAGAACGGCATTTGATGGAAAAACTTGAACGCCTCGGGGAGACATTGGGAATTTCGATCCACACCCAAGTAATCCTCGCCTACGATGTGGCCGGGGCAATCCTCCAAGAAATTTCGAGCAAAGATCAGGGGTTAATCCTGGGTTGGCAAGGCGATCGCCATCCAGGGGGACAACTGTTCGGTAGTGTGATGGAATATCTCGTGAAAAAAGTGCCCTGCGATGTGATTCTGGTGAAAACGAGCCATGCCCATCCCCTCCAGTTTAGGCCCCAACCAGGAAAGATCCGTGCCCTCGTTCCCATTGCCGGCGGCCCCAACGCCGAACGCGCCCAGGAATTCATCCCGGCACTGTTGCACCTGTCCCCAGAGGTGGTGCGCTATTCTCTGCCATCCCAAATTTGCCTCTGTCAGGTCTATCAACCCCAACAACGCCCCCAACATTTTCCGCTGCTCATTCAAGCCAAGCGAGCCTTAAATCCCCTGGTCGAAATTCCCATTATTCCTCTACCCATTCGCTCGTCCCACATTGCTGACAGTTTGATTCGCTTGATCAAAGAAGAAACCTATGACCTAGTGATTCTGGGGGCAAGTCGGGAAAGTTTATTCCAAAAGGCACTCCATGGGAATATTCCTGAGGCGATCGCCAAGGGGACAAACCGCACAGTCGTCATCATTCGGGGAGCCTTAGACGTCACTGACCCCCAATGACCTAATTTTCCATCTACCAATCGTTAGGCGATCGCCCCCTTGAGGGACTCACAAAATTCTTTTACTGCCGCTAAACCTTCGGCGGGCGTTCCCGTTGCAAGGCGTTTTACCACCGCACTACCGATGATCACGCCATCGGCGCCCCAGTCCTTTAGCTGTTTCGCCTGGGCCGGATCCGAAACCCCGAAACCAACCCCAATGGGCTTGTCTGTCACTTGCCGTAACTTAGGCAACAATTCCCCCACACGGCTGGCCACAGAGGTTCTTGCCCCTGTCACCCCCGTCACACTCACGAGGTAAATGAAACCCTGGGACGCTTTGGCGATCGCCTCGATCCGTTCCGTTGGACTGGTTGGCGCTACCAATAAAATCAAATCAAGACTATGGTTCGTTGCGGCATCCAGTACCATCTGGGATTCTTCTAGGGGGAGATCCGGGATCACCAAACCCTTGACTCCTGCCGCTGCCACCTGGGCCATAAAAGCATCAATACCCCGATAAAAAATCGGATTGTAGTAAGTAAATAAAATAATCGGCGCCGTTAACTGCCCATGGACTCGTTGCACAATGGCTAAAACTTGCTCAAGGGTAACGCCCCGACTTAATGCTCTGGTTGCCGCCGCTTGAATGGTTGGCCCATCGGCGAGGGGATCAGAGTAGGGGACGCCGAGCTCAATAAAATCGGCCCCAGCTGCATCTAAAACTCTGAGGGCCTGCTCCGTCGTTTCCAAATCTGGGTCACCCGCTGTAATGAAGGGAATCAGCGCACATTGGCCCGCCTGCTTGAGGGATCGGAAACGTTCAGCAACAGAGGTCATGATTTTGTTCGATAAAAACACACAAGGGGTTATTGTACGTCCCCAACTCCCCCTTCGGTAAAGATTGCCGTTACTTTTTTGGTGAAGTTTGATCCTCCGTGGCCTCAAGTTCTGCCTGGAGTTGGGCTAATTCTTCTGGACTCATCTCATCTAAGCGCCGTTGTAGGGCTGCTTCTTCATAATCTCGCCGCTGTTGATGAAAAGTCATATTGCGAGTCCCTACCCGAAACAGATAGGTTCCCACCCAGACAAAAACCACAATCACCAGCAACGCTTGAGACCAGATCCCCGCATCTAAACTTTCGAGGCCTGCAACTTTGAGGCCGCCATAGAGCAGTCCACCCACGATGAAAATACCGAAACTGATGGCCAGGATATCAATGCGTCGCATGGTTTTAGGGGGAGAAGTTGGCAAGGATGGGAAAATTCACTCAGCAAAGCCTTAGACTTCGCGACGGCGGGGACGGAAATTCAGGAAAGGGCTTAGGAGGAGCATCCCAGGGAACAGGAAGAAAACGAAGAAATACATGACGAGTCGCTCGATGGAACTAGCGACATACCAGCGGTTATTGAGATAAAAGTAAAGGCCAGCGGGTAAAACGAGCAGATAGGTCACGCTGAGGCTGAGATAGAGGGTGGCAACAAGGAGGGTCTCAAAGGGAATATCAAAGGGCATGGGTTTGTTGTGGTGATGATTTGCTTGGGGATTATTTTATCCTAGTGCCCCAAGGGTCAAGCAAGGTGTGGTGATTTGAGAAATTATTTTTGTCTATGGCAAGGATAAAGAGAAGCTTTACCTTTAGGGATTTTTTCCGATACATTGCAGCTAGGCTAAATCCATCAGGAGAGTTTCAACATTGCAGGATCAGGTCGCAAAATCACCCAGATCATCGTGGAAGACTGGGTTACTTTTATTGGGGCTGTGGTTGGGGATTAACCTCGGCGATCGCCTGTGGTTGAATCTGGATAATACGGTGCCGGCCTGGGATCAATCGAATCACCTCACAGGCAGTTTGAATTTTGTCGAAAATATCCGTCACTTTCCCGGTTGGCAAGAGTTTTGGCAGGTTTCAACAAAATATCCCCCGTTACCCTATATCCTTGCGGTCCCTTTTCAAATGCTTTTTGGACAGGGTAATGATCAGGCTTTGTTAATGAATCTCTTGTTAACAGGAGTGCTGATTTGGGCCGTTTTTAGCCTTGGGAAACGCTTGTTTAACCCAACTGTGGGCTGTTATGCCGCTGCAATCACCCTGCTGATGCCTCGAATTTTTCTGTTCCGGCTCCATTACATTACCGATTACACCTTGGTTGTGACGACGGTGGCGAGTTTTACTTGCCTGACCCATTGGTATTTTGCTGAAAAAAGAAGTGTTCAATGGGGTTGGGCGATCGCCTTTGGTTTTTGTCTAGGGTTAGCCATGCTGACCAAACAGAGTTGTCTATTTTTTCTTTTTATTCCCATCTGTTGGGCGATCACCATCAACTTCAGAAATAAACAGTGGGAAAAGTTGTTGCAACTTGTGGTTAGCGGCATAACTTCTTTACCCGTTTGGCTGGGTTGGTATAGCACAAACTTTATTTATATTTTTAGCCTTTTTGAAGTTGTTAACGACATTGCCCCAGCCGCTGAAGGGGATCCCAAATTAAATACCCTTGCAGCCTGGATCTATTACTGGAAAGATCTTCCCAGTGCGGTCTCTTGGATTCTCCTTTTGCCACCTATTGTGGGGTTGATTCTCCATCTGGCTAAAAAACTTCCCTCCCGCAAGGCCATTTATGGTTTGCCAGAAAAGGAAAGTTTGATGTGGCTCGGCATTTATTTTGGGGCCTCCTATCTCATTTTTTCTGGCTTCTATAACAAAGACACCCGCTACATCATGCCCTATCTGCCAATTGTGGCGGTTTTCTTGGGGTACGGTCTCACCCAATGGCGTGGTAAGTGGCAACCGGTGCGTTGGGGAACGATCGCTTTAGCTGTAGCTTTTTGGCTAATGCAATTATTTCCTATCCCAGTGATTGCTGGACTGGTGCCCAACCCTAATTATCCGGATCGGCAGACCTATCCCCACCCAGAAATTATCCAGGCAATTATTCAAGAAACTCCAAATTTAAGAAGCAACTTGGGTGTCATCCCTGGGGTGGCGATCGCCAATAATCACACGCTGAATTACTATGGCGCCCTGCGAGATTTTCAGGTCTACGGCAGAAATTTGGGCAGTACCCCAGAACAGTTGGCCCAAGATAAAGAATCCTTTGACTGGTTTTTAATAAAAACTGGGGAAGATCCCCACCGTAACGCGGATCAGTTGGCCCTTGCTGCGAGTTTAGGTAATGATCCCGATTTTCTGCTCCAGAGGAGTTGGCCACTGCCGGATCAAGACCAGCTCAAGCTTTACCACCGTCGTCAGCCTTTGGTTATCGTCAACACAACCCAGGGGACAGGCCCAATAACATTACAAAAAATAGATGTAGGGCCGGAGGCGATCGCCGGCCAACCTCTCCCCATCACCTACACTTGGTCGGGGAATCGTGAGGATTTCGCCCAGGGAATCGCCTTACTGACTTGGTCAAATGGAGAACGGTTTTGGATTCAGGATCATCAGTTTGCCTTCGGGATGTTGCGGGAGGATGCAGAGAATAAAGGCGATCGCTTAGCAATTATGGAACGCACCGCCACCTTACCCCCAGCGGATTTACCACCGGGCCGTTACACCTTGGATGCCCAGTATCTCGATCCGGCCACCGGGGACACTAGCCCCTTAAAGCAACCGACGGTCACTGTAGAAATTTTGCCGGCCACCGGTGAAGCCTTAACGCCAACACAATTGGTGGCCTTAGATTGGCTGACTCAACTGCGGGAAATTGCGCCCCAACTTGGTGAAGGCATTGCGGGGTTAGAGCCATTATTTGCCCACGTGGAGCGATTAAATCAATATGATCCGGTGCAGGATTATTTACAGCAGGTAGAAGATAGTCTCGCCTATCGCCTCACACAAACGCCAGCCAACGAAACGAATCGGCCCCAACTGCGGGATTGGTATTGGGCGAAAACCCTAGCCCATGCCCTCCAGGAAGAATCCCAGGCCACCATCGCAACCCTGACTCAACTGCAGCAACTGACCCCGGACGATCCCTGGGTGAATGCTTACATTGCCTTCGTGCATCTTTACCGGTGGGAACCCAGACAGGCGGAATTGGCCATTACACCAGTTTTAGACAAACTAGGAGATATCCCAGAAATTCAGGCGATCGCCGGCGTCTCAGCGCTCCTCCAGGGGAAACTCTTAAAAGCCTGGTCAGTGGTGCAAACCCTCAAGGCCCAGGGCGTTTTGTGACCCGGCTTTGTCTATCCCAGAGGCTTAAAGCGGTGTGATACCTTGGGGAAAGATTTTGCGTTGGAACACGACAACCATGGCCGCACAAGTGGGACAATTGGCACCGGATTTTACCGCCACCGCCGTCATTGACCAAGAGTTCAAAACCATTAAGCTGTCTGACTATCAGGGGCAATATGTGGTGTTGTTTTTCTATCCCCTCGATTTCACCTTTGTTTGTCCGACGGAGGTGGGGGCCTTTAGCGATCGCCATGGGGAATTCAAAAAGCTCAATACGGAAGTCTTAGGTGTTTCCGTTGATAGTGAATTTGCGCATTTGGCTTGGATTCAAACAGACCGCAAACTGGGCGGCGTAGGGGATCTAGCCTTTCCCCTGGTGTCTGATTTGAATAAAACCATTAGTACGGCCTACGGTGTCCTGGAATCGGAAGCGGGGATCGCCCTGCGGGGACTTTTTATCATTGATCCAGAAGGGATGATTCAACACATCACCGTGAATAATTTTTCCTTTGGCCGCAGCATTGACGAAACCCTCCGGGTGCTCCAAGCAATTCAGCACGTCCAAACCAATCACAATGAAGTTTGTCCTGTTGATTGGCAAGTGGGCGATCGCACCATGGTCCCGAACCCAAGCGAAGCCCAGGCTTATTTTTCAACACTCTAAGGGAAAAACTGCATGATCGACCGCAAGAAAGGCTAAAGTGTGAAGGCACTTTGAACGCGAATTTATCACCATGCACCAAGGCGATCTCATTGAACTCTCCATCCATGACCTTAATAGCCAGGGGGCTGGGGTCGGTCGCCACGGGGATCAAGTCGTGTTTGTGCCGGATACAGTGCCAGGCGATCGCCTCCAGGTGCGGATTGTACGTCTCAAGCGCCAATACGCCATCGGTCAACTGCAAAAAGTTTTAGAACCAGCCCCAGAACGGCGGCGTCCCCCCTGTATCGTTGCCGACAAATGCGGTGGCTGTCAGTGGCTCCAGGTAGAAGATTCGCTACAGCAACAGGTCAAAACCAACGAAATTCAACAGGCCCTCCAGCGCATCGGTGGTTTTCAGGATCTCGACATTCAACCGATTCTGAGCGGTGATGGGCCATTGGGTTATCGCAATAAGGCCACCTATCCCCTTGGTCGTTCCAGCAGCATGGGCAATGTGCAAGCCGGTTATTACCGCAAGGGGAGCCACCAACTAATTAACCTGAACCAGTGCCCGGTACAGGACTCGCGCCTGAATCCCCTCCTGGGTAACATCAAAATTGATATCCAAAACCAAGGCTGGTCAATCTACAACGAAACTAAACACCAGGGCAAATTACGCCACCTCGCCCTCCGCATTGGCCAGCGCACCGGGGAAATGCTGCTCACCTTGATCTCAACCAGTGCTGATTTGGTGAATTTGGAAACCCAAGCGGAAACCTGGCTCGAAGAATATCCCGGTCTCGTGGGGGTCTGCCTCAACGAAAACCCGAACAAAGGCAATCTCATCTGGGGTGACACCACAAAGGCGATCGCCGGTCGTCCCTACCTCGAAGAAATTTTTGCGGGGCTAACCCTCAAGCTGCGGCCCGAAACCTTTTTCCAGGTCAATACTAGTGCCGCCGAAGCCCTTCTAGAGGCAATCACTCAACAGCTTACCTTCACCGGTGAAGAAATCCTGATCGATGCCTACTGTGGTGTGGGAACCTTCACTTTGCCCCTGGCACAGAAAGTCAAACAGGCGATCGGCATTGAAGTTCAAGGGAGTTCTATCCAGCAAGCCTGGGAAAATGCCCACCACAACGATATCCATAATGTAGAATTCCATGCTGGCACCGTGGAATCAATTCTGCCCAGTCTGGATGTTACTGCCGATATCGTGCTCCTTGATCCCCCCCGTAAAGGATGCGATCGCCAAGTGCTCGACACCCTCCTCCACAGCAAACCCAAGCAAATTATCTATATCAGTTGCAACCCTGCGACCCTCGCCCGTGACCTCAAACACCTTTGTGCCAGCCAACAGTACCAAATCCAGTGGGTACAGCCCGCCGACTTCTTTCCCCAAACCCCCCATGTCGAATGCGCTGTTCTCTTGAATTTCGTGGAAACCTAAAATTTTTTGTATAATACAAGGCAGAAACCACGACAAGATCGTTCGGGATTCCCTACAGGCAAACAAACTATGTTGTGACCGCTACTTTTTGGGTTGATGCCATAAACCGACCCGCTGAGCCCAGTTTTCCCCGTTCATCCCTGCGCACATCCCCAAAGGAGCATTAACTGTGATCGCGATTTCATTGCCGCCGCTAAAATCCCATTGGACGACCCTCAGTTTTGCCTCTACCCTATACCTAGTCCCGATTCTCGATCTTCTCCTAGACCGTATTCCCAGTGACTGGCGCTATGAAGTCCAGCTCGGCCTTCAGGAAGCGCTAATTAATGCGGCCAAACATGGTAATCGACTAGATCCCAGCAAAAAAGTCATTGTTCATTTCTACATGGGGGCAGAACAATGCTCTTGGATCATCACCGACGAGGGCAAGGGATTTGACCGTCAGGCTCAATGTTGTCAATTAGATGAGGATCTCCTCCCCCCCGAAGAAGATGAATGCGGTCGCGGCCTCTGTTTGCTCTATCAGATTTTCGATCAAGTCCATTGGAACGCCACCGGTAATCAATTACGCTTAAGTAAACGCTTCAGTAGCGCCCCAGTGATCTCCCTAGATTCTGTACCGTCATTCTATTAAGTCTCCCCGGAAGCCCCAGAATTTTTTCTTTTACTAACTAAATAAAAGTTTGCAACCACGATTGCCTTTGCAATTGATCCCTAGCTTGCCGTTGCCGGGTTCGTAGAAGAGGAAGATGTGCGACGGTTTGAGAAAGTTTTAGAAGATTCAGCTTCGCCCATGGGTACGAATTCGATGTGATTGAGCAACGTTGTCACAAAGGCAAACAAGAGAAAGGGTAAAGATAAGACAACGACAAGGGCGACGGTGGCCAGGGCATAAACTTGCCGGGTTGCACTCCAGAGAGCGAGGGTCGTTGCAAGGCTAAGGAAAATGACAATTAGCCAAACAATAATTTGCCCATAAATATCGCCAAAGGTCAGGGTGCAAACCATCCGGTATTTTTTAATTTCGTTATCCATCATTAATCGTTTTTTTATCTTTATTTCTGTTTTTAGCTAAAGATGACTGATTGTAGTCAGCATCATGTTCTGGTTTTAAACGATTTATGAGAATGAATGGTTAAAATTGCAACATCAATTAACAAAGAAAGTAACTAAAAATTGAGTAAAAACACTTATCTGCAATGGTATTTTGGCCAGAAAGTTCCAATGAAAAAGATAAAGTCCTAGTTGTGGCCAGAAATGTTTCGATAACCAGGGCATCAATTAGTAAAATATTAAGATTTGCTTTTATTTTTTCTGCTTTACTTGTGCCCAAATGTCTTTAGATCATCAGACCCAAAAAGAAAGGCTATGTGCTGTGGTGCGGCAACTCCATCACCAGGGAAAATCCCCGGCCACTTCAACGAATTATTCGTTTTTAGGCGAAGATCAAGTGATTTTTGTCTCCCGCAGTGGTGTTGATAAATCTCAATTTCAACCGGAAGATTTTATGGCGGTAGATTCAGCTGGTCTGCCTCTGCCCCCCTACGAAGGGATTAAGCCTTCGGCGGAAACGTTAATTCACTGCTTTATTTACCAAAATTTTCCGGGGATCACCTGTGTGTTGCATACTCATTCAGTGGCGGCAACCCTCTTGTCTGAGATGTTTGCTCCGAAACAGGCTGTGACTTTTAGGGGCTATGAGGTGATTAAGGGAATTGCGGGTCAGACAACCCACGAAACGGCGATCGCCTTACCAATTTTTGCCAATGACCAGGACATGAAAGCCTTCTGTCAACAACTCGCCCAGCGACAAGAAGAGTTAAATAATTACGGCTTTTTGATCGCGAAACATGGCCTCTATGCCTGGGGGGAAACAATGGCGATCGCCAAGCGTCATCTGGAGGTCTGGGAGTTCATGTTAGAATGCGAGCTTGAGCAATTGAAAATTACGCCCCCCTTGGCTGCCCGATGACGACGTTATATCAGACCGAATCGAAACAAACCTTGACCGATACCGCTACGATCAAAGACTTTTTAAAGGGCCATGGTATTTGGTTTGACCAATGGGAAACGCCAGCACAACTAGCCCAAGATGCCTCCCAGGAAGAAATTCTCGCCGCCTATGCCGATGTGCTTGATCCTTTTATGGTGGCTAATGGTTACCAAAGCGCTGATGTGGTGAATATTCATAGTGGCATTGAAAACTACCCGGCGATCCGGGAAAAATTTCTCGCAGAACATACCCACTCCGAAGATGAAGTGCGCTTTTTCGTCGCTGGTCAGGGTCTGTTTTGGTTTAACCTCGACGGTACAGCCGTATTCAATGTTTGTTGCGAGGCTGGTGATTTAATCTCTGTCCCCCAGGGCACTAAGCACTGGTTTGATGCAGGGCCAGTGCCTAATGTCAAAGCAATCCGCATTTTCTCGGACACCGCCGGTTGGACGCCCCACTACACTGGCTCCCAAGTTGAACAGCAATATCGTGACATCACCCTATGATTCAGTTTGTCTTGATGGACATTGAGGGCACAACGACTTCTGTGAGTTTTGTCTTTGATGTGTTATTTCCCTACTTCCGGGACAATATCCAAAGCATCGTCACCCGCGCCGAGGAACCAGAAATTGCGGTAATTCTCAAGCAGGTGCAAGATTTAGCCTTCGCGGAAACCGGAGAATCTCTGGATCAAGCTGGGGCGATCGCCGCCTTACATCAATGGTCAATGGCAGACCGCAAAGTTGCGCCCCTCAAAGCAATGCAAGGTTTTTTGTGGGAAGAGGGTTATAAGAAAGGGGATTTCCGGGGTCATGTTTATCCAGATGTATTGCCCAAACTAAAAGAGTGGCAAAAAGAGGGCATCCAGTTGGGCATTTATTCCTCTGGCTCGGTAAAGGCCCAGAAACTGCTGTTCGGTTACTCTGACTATGGCGATCTCACAGGCTACTTCGATTACTTCTTTGATCTCAAGGTCGGCCAAAAACGAGATGTGCAATCCTACCAGGCGATCGCCCAGGCTGTGCAACTTTCCCCTGAGACAATCCTATTTCTATCGGATGTCCCTGCTGAACTAGATGCGGCAACCCAAGCCGGATACCAAACCCTACAACTCGTCCGCCCCGGCACAACCGCTTCCCCGACCCACCAGCAAGTTGCCGACTTCAGCGCAATTACACGCCTACGTTAAAAAGGAGCAAATGCTCTGGATTTTTTGAAAAAGAAAGATTAAAAAACCTTTTGTGCGAGAACGAGTCAATAAAACGCAATTTTTAACAAAAAAGAAACAATTTTAGGCTCATTTTAACCAGACTTTATTTGTTGTGAAATGTCCAAAAACTATTGTTACTGAGCCCGTTTTTTTTGGAGAAATTCGCTAGGCTAAAGCAAGGGGAATCCCAAAACCCCACCTGTGACGGAGAAGGCCCATGGTAGATCTTTCAGAAATTTCCTTAGTCGAAAATCGCGACTACACCCTCATCATTGATAAAAGCGGCAGTATGTACACCTGCGATCTGCCCACCTCTGACAAAACCCGTTGGGATGCAGCCCAAGACTCTACCCTCGCCCTTGCCCAAACCTGCGAAAAAATTGACCCCGATGGCATTACGGTTTACCTATTTTCGGGACGGTTCCGGCGTTATGACAACGTTACTGCCGATAAAGTGACCCAAGTTTACGCTGAAAATGAGCCCATGGGGCGGACGGACTTGGCAGCCGTTTTACAAGATGCCCTCGATAACTACTTCCAACGGAAAGAACGGGGGGAAGCTAAACCCAACGGCGAAACATTTTTAGTGATTACCGATGGGGAACCGGACGACAGTAAAGCCGTGATGCGGGTGATTATCGATGCCGCCAATAAAATTGAACGGGATGAAGAAATTGGTATCTCGCTGATTCAAGTGGGCCAAGACCGCAAGGCCAAGGCCTATCTCAAAGCCCTCGATGATCAATTGGGTCAGGCCGGGGCAAAGTTTGATATTGTCGATACCATCACCATTGATGAGATGACGGCCATGTCTTTACCGGAAGTACTGTTGAAGGCCTTAATTGATTAAGTTGCTTTAAATTGGTTTCTGTAGAAGCGATCGCCGAGGGCCACTTTGATATGATGGCGATCGCAGTACCCACAATGCGAGCAATTTAAACAGTTAGGACAAGAAGACAATGGGAGAAGCAAAGCGCCGCAAGAAATCCATGGGGGAAAACTATGGTAAAGAACAGCGCATTTACCCCTGGTTACCCCTCACCAAAACCCAAGCAGAACAAGCTTACAATCTGACCACAAAAGGTGCCTGGATTGGCATTGGGCTCATGGTCGTACTGTGGGTTACCGTTCGGATCATTGGCCCTGGCTTCGGTTGGTGGGCCGTTGATTAAAAGCTAAGAACGTTTTACGATATCCGTTCCCCAGAACATTTCGACATCTTTCGCTAAAGAAATTTATAAGTCCTGATAATGTCATGTTCTATTAACGATTCTTTTGCATGATTATAAGGACAGACTGCAAAATAGCAGTACAACGGTGGGCCGTAGCAGTACAGAAATTTTCACCATTGACTATTCACTAAAATCATTGACTGAATCATGCGCGTTGTCAGACTACGGGAGCGTCCCTACCACTGCAATGCTACAAACCCGCGACCCTCGTTTATTTTGTTAGGAGTGATAACTTACTGTGCAAACACAACCTTCTACCTCTGCGACTAATTCCCATAGCCTCTCTTCCCTTGGGGGGAGTGGCGATCGCACTGGGATGGACAAAGAAAGTCTCCGCCGTGCTTTTTTCGATCACCTTTTCTATTCCGCCGGCAGCGATAAAGATGCCGCCCAACAACGTGATTATTATGTTGCCCTCGCAAATGTTGTCCGCGATCGCCTGTTAGAACGGTGGAAAAAAACCGAGCAAACCTACATCAATACCGGTGCCAAAACCGTTTGCTACCTTTCCGCAGAATTTTTGATGGGACGGTACCTCGGCAACAATCTCATTAGCCTCGGGATCTACGAAACCGTCGCCGAGATGCTCGCCGAAAGCAACATCAAACTTGAAGATATTCTCGAAGAAGAAGTAGATCCTGGCTTAGGCAATGGCGGCCTCGGTCGTCTTGCTGCTTGCTTTTTAGATTCCCTTGCCTGCCTCGAAATTCCGGCCATTGGCTACGGGATTCGCTACGAATTTGGTATTTTCCACCAATACATCCGCAACGGTTGGCAAGTGGAAGTGCCCGACAAATGGCTCCGCAACGGCAACCCCTGGGAAATTTGTCGCCAAGCTGAAGCCCTGGAAATTCCCTTTGGGGGCCACACCGAAATTTACCACTGTGATAAAGGCTATCCTTGTGCGGTCTGGGTGCCAGCCCGTCGTGTTAAAGCAGTACCCTACGATACCCCAGTACCAGGTTATAGCAACAATACCGTCAATGTGCTCCGCCTCTGGAGTGCCATGGCCGCAGAAGATGAAGGATTCAACTTCGAAGCCTTTAATGCCGGGGATTATGACGGAGCAGTTGCCAACCAGATTTCCTCAGAAAATATTTCTAAGGTGCTCTATCCCAATGACAACACCCCCCAGGGACGTCAACTGCGCCTAGAACAGCAATTTTTCTTTGTGTCCGCTTCTTTGCAAGACATGATCCGGGCGCACCTGAAGAAGCAGCCCAATCTGGATAATTTCTTTGATTTTTACACCGTTCAACTCAACGATACCCACCCGGCGATCGCCGTTGCTGAGTTGATGCGCCTCTTTATCGATGAACATAGTCTCCCCTGGGATCGCGCTTGGTATATCACCCAAAAAACCCTCGCCTATACCAACCACACCCTGATGCCCGAAGCCCTCGAGCGTTGGCCCGTGGAAATGTTCGAGCAGCTCCTGCCCCGTCATCTAGAGATTATTTACGAAATCAATTTCCGCTTCATCGAAAATCTTAAAACCTGGTACGCCGATCACGATGACCTGGATAATCTCATTCAAGAGCTGTCAATCATCGAAGAATATCCCCAAAAATCGATCCGGATGGCGAACTTGGCCTGTGTCGGTAGTCATGCGATCAATGGGGTTGCTGCTCTCCATACAGAGCTACTGAAATCCGACACCCTCAAGGGATTTGCCCGCATTTGGCCGGAGAAATTCTACAACAAAACTAATGGGGTCACGCCCCGTCGTTGGATCCGCCAATGCAATCCCAAACTCGCGAATCTAATTTCTAGCAAGATCGGCACTGGTTGGATCAAAAACCTAGAACAAGTGCAACGCATCGAAGAATTTGTCGATGATCCAGAGTTCCGTCGTCAGTGGCGCGAAATCAAGCACCAAAATAAGGTCAAGCTGGCCAGCTATATTGAGCACCACAACGGTATCGAGATTAATCCTGACTCAATTTTCGATATCCAAGTGAAGCGCATCCACGAATACAAGCGTCAACTGCTGGATGTACTATTCATCATCACCCTCTACAACCGCATCAAGCATAATCCGGCGATCAATATGGTGCCCCGGACGATGATCTTCGGTGGTAAGGCCGCACCGGGCTATTTCATGGCGAAATTGATCATTAAATTGGTCAATGCCGTGGCAGAGGTGGTCAACAATGACCCCGATACCCACAATCGTCTCAAGGTGGTCTTTATGGAGAACTTTAATGTTTCCCTCGGCCAGAAGATCTATCCGGCCGCAGACCTCTCGGAACAGATTTCCACCGCCGGGAAAGAAGCCTCTGGGACTGGCAACATGAAGTTTGCGATGAACGGTGCTCTAACCATTGGCACGCTGGATGGAGCCAATATCGAAATCCGGGAGGAAGTGGGGGCTGATAATTTCTTCCTCTTTGGCCTCACGGCGGAGGAAGTCTCCCATCTCAAGGCCAGTGGCTATGACCCGATGCATTATTACAACAACAATGCAGAACTCAAAGGCGTCATTGACCGCATTGCCCGGGGTGATTTCTCCCATGGGGACACCGAAATGTTTAAACCGATTGTGGATTCTCTGCTGTACGACGATCAATATCTGTTGTTGGCGGATTATGAATCCTACGTCGAACGTCAACAAGATGTGGCGAATGCTTACACGGAGACGGAACGGTGGACGCGGATGTCGATCTTGAATGCGGCTCGGGTGGGCAAATTTTCGTCTGACCGCACCATTGATGAGTATGTAAAGGAAATCTGGTGTGCTAAACCTGTTTCGGTCAAGCTGTAGATCTGGGGCGGCGATCGCCTGTTGGATGGCAGCAACTGAAATAGTTTAATAAGAAGTGGGTCACGCTAGCGGCCCACTTTTTTTAGGGATCAAATGGGGCAGAGTGCCGTTAACTTTGGGCAATACCTAAATCCTGGAGGGCGAGGCGAATTTGTTCGAGGCGGCGACGGTTAACACCGAGATCTGATTCTCCAAGCCGGGATGCTGAACGCATTTGGATGACTGATTCTGTTTCTGGGAAGTAAAATTCCACATCATCCACAAAGCCAAATAAACGACTACGGGATTCGGCCCGGAGATAGTTTTCTGTTTGGGTGATGATTTCTGTTCGGGGGACAACTCCTAGAACCTGAACAACAGCTTGGTAGGCCTGTTGGCGATCGCCTTGATAATGGATCGGCGTGATTTGATGTTCTGCATCGGCCCCCTGACTCACAACACAATTAGGGGTACTGGGACAAGGCGCGAGGTGTCCGGCTTCGACCCCTAAATCCGTTGGTCGTTGGCCCGCAAAAGGAGAAGCGGCAAAACTCGGTAGTGGCGATATGGCCCAGAGACAAAGAGCAAGGCAAAGGATCAGAAAACGACTCAGCATATTCGAAAAATCTTGGAGACAACATCCCCTATGCTAGACAAAATCCGTTCATGCCGTTTGGTTCATGGCCATTAACTTTCAAAGGGTTTTAGTTGTTGGGCGATTTCCACTAAGGGAAAACCATTGGGATAGACCCGCTCACTGCGAATTCGTTGGAGTTCCTGGGCGGGCAGGTTAATGTTGTATTCCTTGGCGATCGCCTGGACGATCTGCGCGCGGTCAATGATCCCCGCCACAGCCCCCGCCGGAGAAAGCACAGTGATAAAGGGTTCTTCCAGGGTTTCGAGGGCACAAATAACCGTGGCGAGGTTGTCCTGTTCCGTCACCGAGGGAATTTTGTCTAGGGGCACGGCGATCGCCATTAGTTCTAGCTGATCCCATTGGCTACGCTCAAGGCGGTGGAGACTCTTGGGTTGGATCAAGCCCCGGTAGCGACCTTCAGAACTGGCATAGGTGGGGCGAGTGGGATGGGGCGATAAAACAAGGTACTGTTCAGCAAATTCTCGCAGAGACAAATGGGCATTAACCACCCGAAATTCTCGGCTCATGGCGGTCTCGGCGGTCAAGGTCAAAAGGAGATTTTGAAGATCGCTCAAGCGTTCGTAAGCATCGGCGTTGCGCAACACAAACCAGCCAATGAGTGCCAACCATAACCCTCCTAATTCACCAACCAACAACACCGCCAATAATCCAAAGGCGATCGCCACCGTCCCTAATAATTTTCCACTGGCGGCGGCATAGCGAATCCCCTTGAGGCGATCGCCCGTCCATTTCCAGACGATCGCCTTAAACATTTGCCCCCCATCCAGAGGCAGCCCCGGAATTAAGTTAAACAGCGCCAAGACCAAATTTAACCGAGCTAGATCCCGCACCAAAAAAGTACCTGCACCGCCGAGGGGAGCATATTGCCACAGCACCCAAAACAAACCAAATAACGTAACACTCACCAATGGCCCGGCGATCGCCACCGCAAAAGCTGCTAAAGGAGTTTGGGACTCACGGTCGATGGAAGCCACGCCTCCAAAAAGAAAAAGAGTGATCGATTTGACGCTAATCCCCTGGGATTTGGCCACGAGGCTATGGCCCAATTCGTGAAGTAAGACGGAGCCAAACAACAGTAACGCCATGGCAAAACCCAGACCAACGGCCACGAGGGGAGATTGCACCAATCCTTGCCCGAGGACATCATTGGCATCCACCGCCGTAATGAGAATTAAAATTAGAAACCAAGAGCGATCTAGATATAACGGAATCCCAAACAGTGATCCCACTTGCCAGTTTTTTTGCATAGCACGCACAAGACCAGTCGGCGACGATGGTGAGGGTCACTGTGATCATAGCAACTTTAGGCGATCGCCTTTTTTTCAAAAAAGCCCTTGCCATTTCCTAAAACGCCCTTTATAATGTAACACTGTTGACAAAACGGGGCGTAGCGCAGCTTGGTAGCGCACCACTTTGGGGTAGTGGGGGTCGTGGGTTCAAATCCCGCCGCTCCGATACCAAAAAAATCTAATCATCATCCCCCAAAAGACTTCTGGATAATCCGGAAGTTTTTTTGTTCCTAGGGAAAGAAATCACGGGCGATCGCCTAGCGACCGATTAAGACCACTCGCCCCGCCAGGACTCGTTCACTCGGATTATTTTTACTGGGGCGAAACTCCCCCACACCGAGACAGTTATGGTCCTGATCATAAATCGCCAACGGTTCCCCTAGGGGATCGGCCAATGCCACTTCCCAACTAATTTTTTGTCCATAGCTCCACTGGGTTACCTGGGCTTCGTTTAGAATGACGGCTGGTAAATGGGCCAACGCCTGATCCGGCCCGAGACAAGCAAACGTTCCCGCTTCCCGCTGGGCAGCAACCTCTTCTAAACTTACACTATCCTCTAGGTCAAACCCTCCACTACGAGTCCGCGTTAAGCCCGCTAAGGTGGCCCCGACGCCTAACCGTTCACCGAGATCCCTGGCGATCGCCCGGATGTAAGTCCCTTCTCCACAGCAAATTTCCAGGGTCAGTTCTGGAAAATCCCCCGGCTGCCAAGCTTGAATTTGTAAATCATAAATTTCTACCTGACGACTAGGCACATCCACCGCAATTCCCTGGCGAGCCAGCTCATATAAGCGTTTACCATCCCGCTGGATCGCACTGAAAGCTGGGGGGATTTGGGTGATCGTGCCGAGAAAGTTTGGTAAAACATGTTGAATCTCCGCTAAAGTTAAAGCCCCACAGGCTTCCTGGCTGATTACTTCTCCTTCTAAATCATCAGTCGTTGTCTTGACTCCAAAACGGACAACCCCTTGATATATTTTTTGTTTCGGCAAATATTGCAAAAGACGCGTTGCCTTCCCCACCGCAACGGGCAAAACCCCTGTGGCCATTGGATCGAGGGTACCGCCATGGCCAATTTTTTTGAGACCCAGGAGCCGCCGCAGTCTCCCGACACAATCATGGGAAGTCCAGCCAGGCGGTTTTTGCAAATTAATAAAGCCCCACCCACTCAATGCAGATCCTGTCCGTTGCTGATTCAAATGGCCCCCTTTTTTCCGTCACCAATGGCAATGAGCCTTTGTATTTTGCCCTATCTTGGCTTGGCACGACAAAAAGGATCTTGCTATACTTCTTGTAACGAAATGTAAAGAATCATTTCTAAGAAATCCCACCGTTGCAACAAGGAGTCCCGTCCATCGTGGTAGACAACAAGGCAACCATCCTCGTAGTCGATGACGAAATCGCCGTACGTCGTATCTTACAAACTCGTTTATCCATGATTGGCTACGACATTATCACTGCTGCCGATGGTGATGAAGCCCTCGATATTTTCTGGCGTGAAGATCCCGATTTAGTCATCCTGGATGTGATGATGCCCAAGCGCGATGGATACTATGTCTGCCAAGAAATTCGCCGCGAGTCCAGCACACCGATCATTATGCTGACAGCCCTTGGGGACGTGGCCGACCGAATTACGGGGTTGCGCTTTGGGGCTGATGATTATTTGATCAAGCCATTTTCACCTAAGGAATTGGAGGTGCGCATCCAGTGCATTTTGCGGCGCACCCAAAAAACGCTGCCCCCGACGGAGGAAGCCGGCATTTTACGGACGGCCAATTTGGTGATTGATACGAATCGCCGCAAAGTCACCCAAAATAATAAGCCCCTGCGGTTAACCCACATTGAATTTAATCTGTTGGAATTGCTCGTTAACCAAGCGGGACAACCCCTAAGCCGCACAGATATTTTGACGGCTATCTGGGGCTATGTGCCGCGTCGCCACAGTGATTTGCGGGTGGTGGATGTCCATGTATCGCGCCTACGCTCAAAGATTGAGCAGGATCCACGCCAGCCAGAATTTATCATCACGGAACGGGGCACAGGCTATCTGTTTCGAAAACTGCCGGTGGCGATCGCCTCGAATGCGTCTTCTTCTGTGGTGGCGTCGTAACTTAATTAGTTGATTTTAAAAAAATCCAGGAGAGTTAGACATAAGCCGGGTTCTGTTCTCTTGCAGCGCAAAAGGGCAGTTATCTATCTAGGATGACTGTTACCAGTCACCTCCAGCGGCACTCCAAATTATGGGATCGGAAAAAGACCAACCATCATCCCACCGTCCTTGCTCCCAACCGGGGTTTACCGAGCCAGCACCTCACGATACTGCTGGTGCGCTCTTACCGCACCTTTGCACCCTTACCAGATAGATTAGGCGAACCTAATGCTAATCTTCGGCGGTATGTTTCTGTGGCACTATCCTCACGCTCACGCGCACTGGGCGTTACCCAGCAAGTCTGGTCTTTGGGGAGCCCGGACTTTCCTCAGAGCTGAACTCAAGGTCAACCCTGCAACTGCCGCGCTAACTCTCCTACTGGTCAGTGTAGCGGTATTTTATTTCCGGCGTCTATCTTGGAGCTTTTTATAGACGTCCCGCAGTTCTACGCCATGGTGGGCGATCGCCACGAGGGAATGATAAAAAAGATCCGCCACTTCCCCAGCGATGTCGTCTTTGTCGTCGTCTTTGCAGGCCATCACCACTTCGGCAGCTTCTTCGCCAATTTTCTTGAGGATTTTATTATCCCCTGCTTCAAAAAGGCTGTTGGTATAGGAACCGGGTTGGGGATGATCCCGGCGATCGCGAATCACATTAAACACTTCTGAGAGGGTGTCAGCAGAGGGCGCAGACTTCGTGCCATCTACCTGGTGGAAACAGCTCCGTTCCCCTGTGTGGCAAGCAATATCACCGATTTGCTCAATGGACATCAAGACCGCATCGCTGTCGCAATCGTAACGGAGGGATTGTACCTTTTGAATGTGTCCGGAGGTGGCCCCTTTGTGCCACAGTTCCTGGCGAGAACGACTCCAATACCAGGCTTCTCCCGTTTCCATGGTTTTCGTGAGGGATTCTCGGTTCATCCAGGCCAACATGAGCACAGTGCCATCAAGATAATCTTGGGCGATCGCCGGCACCAACCCCTGCTCATTAAAACGCACCTGATCCAGTGGGATAGCACCACGTAAACTCATTTTGACAATCTCCAATCTCTAAAAATAAAGAACTTGTTTGGGCAGAACGATGCCAATAAAAAAGAAAGCCCAGATTTTGAGCTTTCCTAGTATAAACTGTGGGGTTTTGTTCCCCAATTCTTCAGAAACGTTTGCTAAAAAACTTAAGCAGAAGCATCTGCGGGGTAAACACTGACCTTACGGCGACCACGCTTGTAGTGCTCGAACTTAACAATGCCATCTACAAGGGCAAACAGGGTGTCATCGCCACCGCGACCAACATTGTTGCCGGGGTGAACTTTGGTGCCCCGTTGACGTACGAGGATGCTGCCAGTGGTCACGGTTTGGCCACCATAGCGTTTTACACCGAGTCTTTGGGCGCGGGAGTCGCGGCCGTTTCTCGTACTACCAGTACCTTTCTTATGTGCCATGGGGATTCTCCAGTTGCTAGAAATCTAGGGATTTATTGTAACAGTGAACTATTGCCGACTGTTGGGGGATTAGGCGTCTGCTTTGGCCGCAACAACGGTGTCACCAACTTTGATGCTATCGATCATAAAGCGCGTGAAGTATTGACGGTGACCACGCTTCTTACGGGTTTTCTTCTTGGGCAGCATTTTGTAAACCAGCACTTTCTTGGCCCGGCGCTGATCCACAACCGTCCCTTCAACGGTTGCACCGTCGATATAGGGTTGACCGACGGTGACGCCATTGTCATCACTGATCAATAGCACTTTATCAATGGTGTGGTTGCCATCGACTTCGATATCAAGTCTTTCGATATCGTAGAAACGACCGGGCTCGACACGCACCTGCTTGCCGCCGGTTTCGATAATTGCGTAGCTCATAAAAAATATTATTTTTTCTATAGGGTTGCCGTACAGGTAGCAATCGCGCTTGAGTCTTTGTGTTTCACAAAACTAAGGCTGGCGATCGCATTTTTACTGTGTCACCTGATCCGAGCAGGATATAAAGACACAATCATCTAATATAGATTTAATTTGTAGGTTTCGTCAAATCCTGGCACCTGACAGAATCGCTTCCCGAAAACATAAAATTACGTGTGGTGCTGAAATTAGGGATTAGGATAGATTTTGTGTAATTTCCTTTGCAGGTGAGTACTGTTATGTCTGCGATCGCCGTCCTTTGTACATTGAATTGTGCTGTGATGCCTGTGGTGGCAGAGCCGTTGATGCAGACGGGCCAAGGCTCACCAATGGCGCAATTACCAGGGGGCGTAGAGGCCCAGGAAATTGAGCTGGAAGGGGAAATGAACTATGGCGAAATTCAAATTCAAGACCGTACCGGCCAGCAGCAGCAATTTTCCTTAGAAGCGGCTCCGACCGAGGAAACCACAGACGTCGAGGCAGTCCCTACTCCCCCAGCGGTGCTCGAAGTGATCAGCGATCGCCAAGAATATAATGAGCAAACCCAAGTGGTGACGGCCATGGGGAATGTGATTGTCCGATTCCAGGAAGCCGTTCTCAGTGCCGACCAACTCCAGATTAATCTCAACAGCAAATTGGCGATCGCCAAAGGAGATGTCGCCCTGCGTCGGGGGCAACAAATTTTGCAGGGGGAACAATTCACCTATTTCTTTGTGCAAAATCGTGGCCAAATCCAACAGGCAGAAGGGGAAATTTCTCAAACGACCTTAGATCAAGACCTGGGGATGCGGCCCACACGTTTTGGAGTCAGTAGCAATCCGGCGGTACTTTTGAATGAACGACTTTTGCTCAATCAACCCGCAACGGAGGTCATGGGCGAAGAAGGGATCAGTTTTGTCCTGGGGAGTGGGCGCGATATTGGCACCCGTGACATTGATTCCCAAAGCAATACCATCAATCGAGTGCGCTTCCGGGCTGAGTCAGTGGAATTTGTCGGCGATCGCTGGGAAGCTAAAAATATCAGCATTACCAATGATCCCTTTTCGCCACCGGAACTACAGCTAGTAGCAGACACGGCGACTTATCAAAAAGTAGACGAATTTAACGACGAGCTTGTCACCACCAAAACCCGCCTCGTCATTGATAACAATGTTTCTTTGCCCGTATTTCCGCGTACCTTTCGCTTTGGCGAATCCGACGAGGGGATTTTTAGTCAGGTTTCCTTTGGCTACGACGATGAAGAACGAGGGGGCTTATTCCTACAGCGACGTTTTTCCCTCTATCGCAGTGCCCAGGGCCGCTGGACGGTGACGCCCCAATATCTCCTCCAGAAGGCTTGGTTCCCGGATACGATCCTCGCAGAAACAGAAGATGATGATGCCGGAGAAATCTTAGCCCCTGGGCTGTTTGCGGTGACCAGTCAGTTTGACTATCGCTTTAATCCGCGGGTGTCATTTGCGGCCCGGGGTTCCCTAGAAAATCTCAAGCTGGATAATTTCGAAGATAAACTCGAGTTAAATTTGCGCCTCGAACAGCAGCTCGGTAATTTAGCTAATCCTTTTCGCCTTAGTCAGGAATTCAACTACCGCGATCGCCTTTTCAATGGTTCTCTCGGTTTTCAGCGGGTACAACGCAGCTTTGGGATTGTGTTGCGATCGCCCCGCTATATTCTGGGAGATTCCGGCTTTGGGGTGGATTTTCAGACCAGTGTGCAAAATATCGACGCCGATACTGACCGCCCAGAATTATTAGAACCTGGGGTGAGTGAAGATCAAGTTAACCTGACTCGCTACCAAGGCTCCTTTAACCTCGACCATCGTTTCCCCCTTTGGAGGGGTGAACCGCTGCCGCCGACTCGCTTTGAAGGGTTACGGTACAGTCCGAGGCCCATTGTCCCCTATGTTTCTCTGGTGACGGGGTTGCAGGGGGTAGCCGGGGTCTATAGCAATGGCGATCGCCAAAATTCTCTCCGGGGAAAAATCGGCATCGAAGGTCAATTTGGTCGCTTTGCCGGGAACAGTTTTGATTACACGGGTTTTAACCTCAGCTACACCAATAGCGTCCTCAGTGATGAATTGTCTCCATTTCTTTTTGACCGGGCCGTTGACCAGCGCACCCTCGAATTTGGCCTGACCCAACAACTTTATGGCCCCTTTCGGGTTGGCTTCCAGACGGCGATCAACCTTGATCGTGAAGAAGCCATTAGCACCGATTATTTCCTTGAATATAGCCGTCGCACCCATGGGGTACTCTTACGCTACAATCCCGTCTTGGAAATTGGTTCAGTGAATATCACGATCAATAGCTTCAATTGGAACGGCTCCACAGATCCCTTTACCAACGAGGAAATTCGGCCTGTCAACGATGGGGTAACCCCCTAACAAATTCATGGAGCTTAAATCTGCCAATCCTCCTGGGCAAGGGTCTGAATGCGATTGAGATCATTCATGATGTACTGCAAAGGTGTGATGGTAATGTAGCCAGCGGCGATCGCCTCTACATCCGTCGGAAAATCTAAAGGAATATTCGGCTCATCCGGTTGGGGTAATTCTTCGATTACTTCCCCAGACAGCCAGTAATAGGTTTTGCCGCGCGGATCTTGGCGTTTCTGAAATTGCTCGATGTAACGGCGCAACCCCTGGCGCGTAATTTTTACCCCAGCAATTTCCTCCTTCGTCAGGTTGGGCACATTGATATTCAACAAAACTGGCGCATCCTGGTTGGCATTAGCCCAGTGGGGGCGTTTTTCCATTAGTTGACAGAGAAGCTTGACCGAAAAATCAGCGGCAGGTTGAAAATTATGGCTGGTGTAATCAGCGAGACTAAAGGCGATGCTGTGGATGCCTTCTAATAACCCTTCCATCGCTGCCGAAACCGTCCCAGAATACAGGACATCAGTCCCTAGATTAGAGCCATGGTTAATGCCAGAAAGGACAAAATCAGGGCGCTCCTTGAGGACGGCACTGAGGGCAAATTTGACACAATCCGATGGCGTACCAGAACAACTCCAGGCAGTGACACGGGGATCAAAGATCCCTTCGACAATTTCAGTGCGGATCGGGCGGTGGAGCGTTAAACCATGCCCTGTGGCAGACCGTTCCCGGTCAGGACAAACAACGGTGACTTGGTGACCTGCTTCGGCAAGGGTATTGGCAAGGGTGCGGATCCCCAGGGCGGAGATGCCATCATCGTTACTGATTAATAAATTCAGCGGCGTAGCAGGTGTCATGGGTTCCTGGTAAAAAAATTGACGTTTTTTTATAATCAAGGACGGTTTAAACTGTTAGGGTCTTCACCATCGAAACAAGTTTAGTCGCACTATTTTTGGCATGACCACTTCTACTTTGACCCAAATCGAATCTGATTTGCAAACGCTCCAACAGAAAGCCACCGGCGCGATCGCCACGGCGACAGATCTCGACGCCCTCGAAAAATTGCGGGTCAACTACCTCGGCAAGAAGGGTCAACTGTCCCAAATCCTCCGGGGTATGGGCAAACTCTCCGCTGAAGAACGGCCAAAAATCGGGGCGATCGCCAACCAAGTTAAAGAAGCCCTCCAGGGGGATCTCGATGCTAAGCTTGATGCTCTCCAAAAGGCAAAAATCGAAGCCCAACTCAAGGCTGAAACCCTCGATGTGACCATGCCCGGTGTCGGTCGTCCCCTAGGAAAAATGCACCCGCTCCAGAGCACCATCGACCGGGTCCTAGATATTTTTGTGGGCATGGGCTATACCGTCGCCGAAGGCCCCCAAATTGAGACGGACTATTACAACTTCGAAGCATTAAATACTCCTGCTGATCACCCCGCCCGGGACATGCAGGATACCTTTTATCTGCCTGGCGATCGCCTGTTACGCACCCACACTTCCTCGGTGCAGATCCGCCACATGGAACAAAACGAACCCCCTTTGAGAATCGTTGCCCCTGGCCGCGTTTACCGTCGCGATACCGTCGATGCCACCCACTCCGCTGTGTTCCACCAGATTGAACTCCTGGCGATTGATAAGAACTTGAAATTCACCGATCTCAAAGGCACCCTCAAGGAATTTTTGCGGCAAATGTTTGGTGAAGATCTTGAGGTGACTTTCCGGGCCAGCTACTTCCCCTTTACTGAACCCTCCGCCGAAGTGGATGTGAAATGGCAGGGTAAATGGCTAGAAGTAATGGGCTGCGGCATGGTTGATCCCAATGTGCTCAAGGCCGTTGGTTATGACCCGGAAGTTTATACCGGTTTTGCGGCCGGGCTGGGGGTAGAGCGCTTTGCCATGGTCTTGCATAAGCTCGATGATATTCGCCGTTTATACAACAGTGATCTACGCTTTTTGCGTCAGTTCTAGGCCGTTTTAAGCTGGGGTTTCTACAATAGGGGGAAAGGCGATCGCCTGGTTGATTGCCAATGTCCGCTTAGTATGACCAAGAACCCTGCATGAGACAGAAAAGTACAGCCGCAGTGTTAGCCTTTTTCCTCGGTGGTGTGGGGGGGCATAAATTCTATTTAGGGGAAATCGGCTGGGGGATTATCTACGCTATCTTTTTCTGGACTTATATTCCCACCATCGTCGGCTTTGTCGAAGCAATCGTGCTGGTCAGTATGTCCCAGGATGACTTCGACCAGAAATACAACACCAAAGCCCTCATGGGATACGAGTCTAAACGCTTGACCCGCAACGCGGCCCCACCCCAGGTAATTGTGAATATTGGGGATCAGGCGATCGCCGCCAACCAGCAGAATGTGATCCCCAGTTTGGCCCCAGATACACCTGTTGATCAAAACATTGCCAAAGAAGCCCTTGATCGCCGCATTCTTAAATTTTGCCAAACCAAAGGTGAAGTTACCCTCCTAGACTGCTTCCTTGAAATTGAAGAAGTCCCAAGAAACATCCTCGAATCTCACCTAGAAAACTTGGTGCGGGCAGAATTTTTACAAGTGACGAATCGTGCTACCGATGGCAAAATTGTTTATCGTTTAGACAACTAATGGATGTCTTCGTGATTTCAAAGCGTAACATTCATAACAACAATTTAACCTGGATTTAAAAAACACAACTTTATTAAATCCAGGAGAATTAAAGCAATGACCTTTGATCCCGATAAAAGAAAACTTTTTTCCAGCCTCTGCCACGGAGCCATTTTTATTAACTATACATTTGTCTCCATTGGGATTCCGGTGGCCCTATTATTTGTGAGCGAAGATCCCGTCGTTAAGGCCAATGCAAAAGAATCTCTCAATCTTCACCTAAACCTCTGGATTGGTTGGGCGATCGCCGGTTTTTGCGCGGCTACCGTAATCCTGATTCCCATCGCGATCGTTCTGGCTATTCCCCTACTGCTCCTGAGCTTTGTGATGCCAATTTTGGCGATTTTAAAAATCCTCGGCAATCCAGCCACAGAATATCGTTACCCTTTTATCATCCATATTCTGTAACTAAAATGATGGTGTTTGACTTCCTTCTTTCGCTTTTTTCTATCAAGTTAAGCTTAAATAATCATTAAGATACATGATCCATTTAGGTGAATTTTTAAGATTGTGATTTCCCGCAATTGATTGAGTCCAAAGAAACAGTTAAGACGTAACCAGGGTTACAATCTGTTGACATTAACTTTGTTAACGTAGGAGCAACAATCGCAAGGAAGTCAAACCATCGTGACTTTAATCTCTGTTGCCATCATCGAAGGAAATCCCCACTTGAGGTCACTGCTTGGGTGGCATCTCCAACAAGCCAACTATGCCATTTACCAAGCTGCCAATCTCAACCAATCACGGCGCGTCTTTGAACAGCACATGCCCGCTTTGGTTCTCCTAGACTCGGAATTGCCAGACGGTGATGGCCTCGAACTCTGTCGTTGGTTACGCCAAAACACCCAGGCAATTGTGCTTATTTTGTCGGCGAAAAACACAGAAAAAGATGTCGTTGCAGGGTTAAAGGCCGGGGCCGATGATTATTTAACCAAGCCCTTTGGGATGCAAGAGCTTTTAGCACGGGTAGAAGCCTTGACGCGGCGGATTCGGGCCGTGAGTGCGCCCCTCCAACTTGATTATGGTGAGTTGCGCATTGATCTTGTGCAGCGACGGGTACAATTCCGGGGTCTGTTCATTGATTTAACGCCCCAAGAATTTAGTTTGTTGTATGTGCTCGCCCAGGCCAATGGAGAACCCCTCAGTCGCTCGGAATTACTGCGACGGGCTTGGCCAGATGCCATTGATAACCCCCGCACCATCGACACCCATGTGTTGTCCCTGCGGAAAAAAATTGAACAGGATCCGCGTCAGCCCAATTTGATTCAAACGGTGCGTAATGTGGGTTATCGTTTCAACCTGGACGGAATTGGGTCTAGTCTCGGTAATGGCAATGCAACTTTAGAACCTGCTGCAACGCCAGCTCGCTCCAGCCACCCAAAAATCAAAACCCGGACACCCATTCGTGAACTCGTGAACCAGGGTTAAAGGTCGTCACCAAGCTTCGGTATTGGCGGATTGACGACTTTGGAGGGTTTGCTGGATTACTGACCAAGGCATTAGGGAATTGTCGCTGTGGTGCTTGATTTGGCCTTGGTCGAGGTAGAGCAATTTCGTTGCAAGTTGCTGAGCAAAGTCTAGGTTGTGGGTAGAAATGACCAAGGGAATATTGTGTTGGGCCTGATACTTTAACAACAGAGCAATTAGAGTTTGAATACGACCTAAATCTAGGGCGGCGGTGGGTTCGTCTAGGAGGAGAATTTGGGGTTCACAGAAGAGTGCCCTGGCGATCGCCACCCATTGTTTTTGGCCACCGGATAGGAGTGCTTCGTGGCGGTCTAACCATTCTGGGGGAATATCCAGTTGATCTTGCCACTGTTGCCAATGTTTGCGAATGGTTGGGGCTGATTGTTTCCGCAACTGGAGTGGATACCATAAGGCGTCCTTGACAGTCATGCCGAGAAGGCGCGACTCCTGGGGCACGAGGGCAATGTGTTGCCGCAGAACAACGGGATTATAGACACTGTATGATTGGCCTTGGAAAGTGAGGCGGCCTGTGGTGGGATTTTGGAGTTGGTTGAGGCAGTGGAGGAGGGTGGTTTTGCCGGAACCCGATGGCCCCACCAACACCAGGCGATCGCCAGGCTCTAGGGTAAAGGAAATGTCCCGGAGAATATCCCGAGGCCCAAGGGTCAGGGTGAGTTGTTCAACCGTTAAAATCGCCATGGATGGTGCCAGAGTACAAAGTGCTGCTGTTATTGTTTCACGCGGTAATGGAGAAATAATTCCGAGGCGATCGCCTCATATCCCAGAAGTTCGAGGCTCAAACCCGCCGTTTGTAAAAAACCATTGCCCTCCATGGGGGTGGGGGCTGATGTTCCGCCGAGCAAAACGGGACAGACCGTTAGCCACAGTTCATCTAAGTAGCCCTGTTCGGCGAAGCTCGCGATAAGACTTCCTCCGCCCAAAAGACCTAATTTTTTGATGCCTTGTTGTCTAAATTCAGTGAGAGTTGGTTGCCAAGTTCCGGCTGGATCTAAAGCAAGCACTTGCTCAAAGCCCGGAAATTTGGCCCACCGGGGGAGCTGTCCTGGGGCGGTCAAGAGACCCCGGCGGAGAGGTTGTTTAAAGAAGGGTAAATCTTCGGGAAGATTCCCGGAGCGAGAACAAACAAAGTGAATTGGTTGGGGCGGTTGGTGACGTTCTTGGCGTTGTTGCAACAGGTGGCGATCGCCAATCGGCAGGCTAGTGCCATAGGCGCGGAGGGTATTGGCCCCAAACAGAACCGCATCCATCTGGGCAATCAACCGCTCCAAGTGGGCCTTATCTTGGGCCGAAGGAAACCGCGCTGGGGCACCACTATAGTCTGCAATTTTACCGTCAGCACTCATGGCGGCGATCGCTATCACCTGGGGCCGCTGCCTATGCATACCAACTGTCGGCTTCATCCCGTTCGATGGGCCAATCTTCGTTTTCACCCCCCACCACAATACGGCGCAGATCCACAAAATCTTTGCTTAATTGCTTCAGGGCATTGACCAAAACATCCAAAGCAAGGAGATCACTCGTTCCCAAGTCAAACCAGCAGCGCCCCCAAATGCCTTCGTATTCAAAGTCTCCTTTATTGTGCATTGGGGCCATCAGAACATTATCCGCCAGGTCTTCGTCGTAGGTGAGATAGCTGATATCTACCCCAGTTTCTTGGATCTGGAGATTCTCTGCATTAAATCCCCCCAATTTCCCGATGTAAAACCAAGAGTCAAATAGCTCTTCGACATATTGTTTTTCTGTTTCTGAAGGCACATGGTCAAACTCCAACCAAATCCAGAGGTCGAAGGGGGAAAATTCGCGAAATTGGACTTCCATATTGTTTGTGGATATAGGGCGTGAGAAATGTCAGTATAAACGTTTTGCCAAAAACCCAGGAACATCCTCCATTAAGGGAGGTGCCCAAAGGGCGGAAGGTGATTCCCTTGAAGGAGGTGCGAGGAACAAGTTACTTCCTGGTCAGAATTAAAGAGCATTCCAGGCCGCTGCCGCATCAGCCACCGCCTGGGGCACTGTCTTTTGGCCGAGCATCGCTGCTTGAAGATTTTCGTAAATCAGCTTTTGTAGTTCTGTAAGATTTTCCTGGGCAGGGATCAAAATTTCGGCATCGGCCAGTTGTTCCGCACTAATTTTTCGGGCCAAGCTGAGGCTATCGGTAGCGGCGCTAGTGGCGAGTTTCGCAATGTATTGTTCCACCGCTGCCTGGGTAGAAGGTAAAACATTGGCAGCTTCGGCAAAGGCGAGTTGATTTTCGGTATTGGTGACAAATAGGGCGAAATCAAGGGCCGCTTCTGGGTCGTCGCTATCTTTGGGAATAACAAGGTTCATCACGGCGACATTTTTCTTGCCGGTTTCCCCGGTGATTTGGGGCGCTGGGACGGATACCACGGCAATTTGGGGAGCGTTTTGTTGGATGGTGTTGATAAATTCGGGGGAGGTGTTGGCGATCGCCGTTTCCCCGGCTTGGTAAAGTTCAATGCCGTGGCTATGGCCTTGGGTGAGCACTTCCGGGGGCAATAATTCCGCCTGGTAAAGATCAACCCAGTATTGGAAAGCGGCAATGCCTTCGGGGGTATTAAAGCCCGCAGAGCCATCGGCGTTGACCAGGGTGACCCCCATCTGCACCAAGGATTCTAGGACTTCGTTGGAGTCCCCGGGAACGAAGGTGACGAAAAAGGCGTATTTCCCGGTTTGTTCCTTCATGGTTTGGGCGACGATCGCCAACTCAGTGTAGGTACTGGGAGGGGAGTCGATGCCCGCCTCGGCAAAGAGATCTTCGTTATAGAAGCTGATGCGGGTCGTCAGATACCAGGGAATGCCGAAGGTTTGGCCATTGATTTGGTTAGCCTGCCAAATTTTCGGTAAATAGCGATCGCGCAATTCTGGCGTCAGGCGATCATCTAAGACTAACCAAGCATCGCGACTGGCCAACTGGGAGGCAAAATTAGGATTGAGATTCACCACGTCGGGGGCAGTGCGGGCCGATACCGCCGTCAGGATTTTACTTTCCATCGCTGACCAAGGAACATCCACCCAGCGCACTGTCTCTTCCGCATTTTCGGTTTCAAAGGCCGTAATTAATTCATTGAAATAGTCTGTAAACTTTGGTTGCAATTGCATTGTCCAAAATTCGACTGTTTCTGTGGTGTTGTTATTGCCCCCAGGTACCTGCTGGCAAGCGGCGATCGCCACCAAACTCACCCCCACAAACAGCCCACACCGTAGCCCTTTGAGACCATTAAACATAAAAACATTCCTCCCAATTTCAGCCGCAGTGATCACTCACATTGAATTAACCTTCAGATCATGCCATCATCCAGACAGCTTCTGGGGCAAAATTGCTCCCTTTTTTGCGATTGTTATTTACTTTCGGCAAACTGAGCTAAATTTAATAGCAACCGGGGTATGGGTGGTTAGCACCGATGGCTCCATAGGTCATCCTTTCGGAACATTTTCCTATGCTAGATTTTTTCAAAAATATCTTCAAACCAAAGCGTAAAGGGATTGGCATCGAAATCTCAACGGAACGCTTAAACATCGTCCAACTCAAAAAGCAGGGACAGGTCTATAAGCTGGCTACCTATATCACTGAACCAGTACCCGAAGGCATTTTTGAAGAAGGAAAAATTGTTGATGTTCCGGCCCTCGCCGAGCTCATCCAAAATACCCTCAGCGCCAACAATATCAGCGCCAAACAGGTTACTGCCGCCGTGCCCATGCGGGAAGCAATTATTCGCTTAATCCCGATCCCCGCCGAACTCGATGATGCCGAACTACGGGATATGGTGCTGAACCACGAAGCGAGCCTCTATCTGCCCTACCCCCGCGAAGAAGTCGATCTTGATTACCAAAAGCTTGGATTTTTCCAAGATGAAGATGGCATTGAAAAGGTGCAAGTCCTCTTGGTGGCCACCCGGCGGGAAGTGACCAATGCCTATGTGGAGACCATTGTGCAGGCAGGACTAGAGATGAATGTCCTCGAAATCAATAGTTTTGCCCTCCTCCGGACAATTCGTGAGCAACTGCGACAGTTTAGCTCCCAAGAAGCGGTGGTCTTAGTTGATATTGAATTTGACTGTACAGAAATTGCCATTGTCGTCGATGGAGTACCACAGTTTTCCCGGACAGTACCCATTGGTGCTTCGCAACTGCAAAACGCCCTATCCCGCGCCATGAATTTACCCGCCCCCCGCGACATCGAACTCCTCCAGGGGATGACTATTCCCAACACACCGATGGAAGGAGCCCGTACCGGCGCAACGGGTATTAACCCTGGGATGGCGGCCCTCCTGCGCGTTTTAGGGGAACTGACCGATGAATTGCGTCGTTCCATTGATTTTTACCTCAACCAGAGCGGTGAACTGGAGGTGGCTCAATTGATGTTGGCTGGCCCCGGAGGTGGGATCAGTCAACTGGATGAATTTTTTACGCAGCGCCTTAGCATTCCGACGATTCAAATTGATCCGTTTGAGGCGCTATCTATTGATGTTGATGAAGAAATTTCCAAGGTGCAACGGCCATCTTTGGGCACTGTGTTGGGTTTAGGACTACGGGAGGTATAGGGTCATGTACGGTTTGGATATTAATTTCCTCAAAGACCGCGGTTTAACGAAGGATTCTTCGATGGCGATCGCCGATCGTCTGGCAAGCAAACCTGGGGTCATTCCGGGCCAAGAACCAAAGCCACTGATTATCGGTGGTGCGGTCACTGCGGCGGCGTTGGCAGTTGTGGGTCTGTTGTGGTTCCAGCAAAGTCGTGAAAAAGCGAACATCCAAGAAGAGATCGCCGTTGTCGATCAACAGCTCCAGGGGGCCAATGCCCAACAGGCCAGGTTACAGCAAATTCAACAAGAAATTGACACCTACAGATCCCAAAGCCAAGCCTTTGTTGATGTGTTGCAAACGAAGATCAAACCCTGGTCGGCCATTTTGCGGGAAGTGGGTGATTTAACGCCGCCAGGGCTAAGGATCACCTCCTTCGAGCAGTCAGACAACCAAGTCTTAGTACGGGGCAATGCGCGCACTTTTAATGAAGTGAATGATTTTGTCCTGAACCTGCCGGAATCGCCTCTCCTGCAAGGGGAAGAAATCTATATCGTCAGCGCGAACCTCGTCGATAACCCGATTACCACTGCCCAGGTGGATTTCCCCCGGCCTGTTGCTTCTTTTAGCATGCCCCAGGTGGTGGACTACACGGTGTCGATCTCCCTCAATGACCTCACCGATGCAGAGGTGATTCAGACCCTAGACGGCCAGGGGGCGCGGGGGATGGCCGAACGCTTACGGAGTAGCTTCTAGAATTTCACCCATCTCGATATTCATCAACAACTGTGAGGAGGAGTAACAACCGATGACATACGCAGAAGAGTTCCGGCAAACGATGACGGAAATGACCATGGTTGGTCAGGAACAGGGCTTTTTTGAGGCCTTTGGGATTCAGTTCACTTCAAAAATCCTCGGCACAATGTTGGCGATCGCCGGTATTGGTGCCAGTGCCGGACTTTGGTGGTTTCTCGTTCGGCCCATCCAAGGGGAAATCAGCACCCTCGAACAGGAGCTCCAGACAAAACAAGCAGAATTACAAGAAAAAGGCGCCGGGAATATCCAAGAGCAAATTGCCCAGCAAGAAGCGGAATTAGCCAATGAGCAGCGGATCGCCACAGAAATTCTCAATGCCTACGGTCAGGACAAGCAAATGCAGACTTTTCTGTTGGATTTCAACCGGATCCTGACGGCGAGCAATGTGCAACTGACGAGCTACGAGCCGACACCACCTAAACCCGAATTTATTACCGATGCCGCCACCTACGGTGAAGCTGCCCAAAATAAGCTGAAGTACCAAACCTTCAATGTCAGCTTCGACAATATGACCTACACAGAAGCGGAGTCCATGCTCATGAGCATCGATGTGTTACAGCCGTTGTTGGTATTGCGTAATTTTTCGACGACGGTGGCAGAACCAGCGACCTTCCGCTACGAAAATGGCCGTTTGGTGACGCAAACCCAGGCCCAGTTGGGGGTTTCTTTTGTGGTGGATGCCCTCATTGCCCCGACCCCGGAGGAGCTGGCCGCCCGACAAGCAGAATTAGCCGCCGAGGCTGAAGCCGCCGCCCCAGCCGAAGGAGAAGAAGGTCAAGAGGAGCAACCCGCAGAGAATGGCGGTTAGGTTTTGAGATCAAAACAATTTGCTGAGGAGATAGGGAGGTAAACTAGCGGCATAGGAACCATTAATTTTGGTGCTAAAACAAATTTTTGAAGACATCATTAGCAAAACTTATTTTAAATTGCTAGTTGTTTTAGATTTTTAGAGTTGTTTTTAAAAATTATTGTTAATTTCGAGCGGGATTCATTTCGGTTTTTCGATTACATTTAATTAGTGTGTGTGGAGATTTTCTGTCGTGAATATCAAGTCTTATTCCGGAGTCGTCGCTGGTGTCGTTGCTTCTACAACGGTTTTGGTTGCCCCAGCCCAAGCAGCAAATGTGCAAGTACGGGAACTGGAGGTGCGTCCAGGTGATGGCAAGTTAGAACTCGCCTTAAGTCTTACCCCAGAGAGTGCAAATTTGTCTGGTGAGAAGCCCCAGGTTTCGACGACCCAAAAAGACCGGGTGCTCATCGCAGAAATTGCGAATGCGCGGTTAGATCTCGGCAATGGACAGGACATTTTCACTCAGGATAATCCTTTACCTGGGATTGAGCGCATTGAGGTGATGGAATCGGCTCCGGGCAATGTCAAAATCGTCGCCCTAGGGGAAGTGGCAGCACCAAAAGGGGAAATCCTCAGCCAGGATGACAACAGCATTTTGCTCAATGTGACCACCTCGACAGCAGACACGACAGAAACGGCCCAGGTCACAGAGCCCTCCACAGTCATTGAACCGACCTTGTTGGCCCAGAGTGCCCCCAGCAATAACAATCAAAATAATTTTCTCCAACCGACGGCCCCAATTCCACCGTTTTTACCAAGGGCCAGTGCGCCACCCGTAGGAGATATTGCGGTTTCGACGATTGATACGACTCTCCCTAGCTATGTAAATCTGCAAACGAATGCAGTGGTGCCCCGTCTTGTACTGAAAGAAGCGCCCATTGAAGATGTGATGTCTTTGTTGGCTCGTGCTTCTAACCTCAATATTGTTGTGGGAAATGATGTAAAAGCACCCGCCGGAGAAGAAGGTGAAGCGCCTCCTATTACCGTTTCTTTGGATATGCAAAATGCCCCTGTGCAGGATGTCTTCAATTACGTCTTGATGCTTGGGGATCTCAATGCTGTAAGAAATGGCAATACGATTTTTGTCGGGAGAAATCTGCCCTTTGCGATCGCCCCTAGAATTACCCGCAGTTTTCGCTTGAATCAGGCAGCCGCAGAAGAAGCCCGTTGCTTTTTGTTGACGGGTGATTCTAGTATTACTGAAACTGTTACCGAAGAGCGGGAAGTAGAATCAACAGGCGAAGCATTAAGCCTTGAGGGTGGTGGAATCGGCACTCGATCACAAAGCTCTTCAGTGACGCGAGAAACGACGCGAGAATGTGTTGGTGAAGAGAGAACTGAAGGCCTATTCGCTAAATTCAGTAATTTGGATATTCTCACAGATGGACGCTTAAATGCGATTACGCTAGCGGGTGATCCAAAAACCATTGATATTGCAAGTAATTTTTTAAAACAGTTGGATGCTCGTCAGCGACAAGTAGCAGTAAACGTCAAAATTATCGATGTAACACTTACGGGAAATCGATCTATTTCTTCTGATATTAAACTCCTACTTGAAGATCGTATTGGGATTAGTGCAGGAGACGGGATAATTTTATCCCCCAATGATCTGTCCAGAGGTAGCAGCATCTTTTCTGAGTTTAATCCTGCTGGCATTGTTGTTGAGCAAGGTAATCAGGAAGTTTCTTTCGGAGAAGCTTTTGATGCTTTCGATAGCTTGGATCCTGAAAATACAGTTTTTGTTGGACCGATTAGACAAGCTCTTGAGATTGCAGGTGAAGATGCACCTACGATGGGCGATGACTTCAACGAAGATCAGATTGCGGCAGTAATTCGTACAATTGATGATGTAGGAAATGTTAGCCTCTCCATCCAAGGACTTGGAGTACGTAGAAACAATTCTGTTGGCCGAGGGACTAACTTTATCGGTAATTTAGTTGCTGGCTTACTACGTAATACAACCTCGAAAATTATTGCTGACCCTACTTTAATCATTCAAGAAACTGAAACGGGTGAATTGCGTGTTACGGATCAGATCGTCAACAATGTGAGAATTGTTGCAGCGACGGGAGATAATACGAACGGCAATAATGCATCCACCGCTTTACCTGAACCTGTTTTAGCTGAAGTCGGCCTAGTCGTGCCGATTACCGTAGAAAACATTGATGACAACGGTTTCATTACTTTAAACGTAACTCCTGAGGTATCAATCCCTGGAAATCAGGTAAGGTTTGAAGCTGGTGACAGTGAGAATATCTTGACTTTGAAGCGTCAAAGTATTCTTAGTTCCGGTTCAGTACGTCTTCGTGACAACCAAACATTAATCTTGGCAGGGGCGATTGATGAGCGGGATTTAACAACGACTTCTAAGGTGCCTATTTTGGGTGATATTCCTATTCTTGGAGCTTTATTTAGAAGTACCACACGAGAAAATAGCCGTCGTGAATTGCTATTTATCATTACCCCCCAGGTTGTTGATGATTCTGACGGTGCAATGTGGGGCTATGGTTATCAACCTAGTGAAACCGCCCGTGAAATGCTAGACAATGCCCGTTTCCCCACACGTTAACCAAAAAAGCCCGATTTCTTTAAGAAATCGGGCTTTTAGCTTTTCTTATGCCAAGACGTACTACCTCTTTTTTCAAGGATGGTATTTACCATGTTTATAATCGAGGCAATAATCGCCAAACCATTTTCTTTGAGCGGGAAAACTATCTTCATTTTCTACGTTTAGTAAGGCGACATCTTATCGCAAGAAAGATTGAAACTCTGGCCTATTGTTTGATGCCAAATCACTATCATCTCCTGATCAGGCTACAAGAAACGAATTTATCAGAAGGGATGCAAAGATTATCTCTCGCCTATACAAAAGCTATTAATAAACGCTTTGGACGAGTCGGTTCACTGTTTCAGGGACGATTTCAAGCCGTATTGGTTGATAAGCAATCTTATCTTGTTCATTTAGTCAAATATATTCACCTTAACCCAGTCAAAGCAAAGATTGTACAGTCAGCAGGAGAATGGGAATTTTCAAGCTATCAAGAGTATGCTGGTTTGAGACCGGGAACCTTGCCCAAAACAGACATATTACAATCACAATTGACTTCTAGTACTGAATATCAATTATTTTTAGAGGATAAATATTTGCCATCTTCTCCTCACATCAAAGCATTGATGTTAGATGAATAGAAACAAACGGGACTGGCCGGATTCGAACCGGCGACCTAGCGCTTCAGATTGGTGTGGGTTTCCCCAACTCTCTGGACTATCTCTTCACCCTAGAACTCAGGATTTGGTTACCAAATCCCTACAGTTTCCGTAGGTGGTGGCCGTTATGCTGGGTTGGCGATGACCTTTCGCTACAAACGCTAGCATTCAAGATCCTCAAAAAAATCTGCCCCAAAACCAACCAGCTAGTCTCTGCACCTTCCTCCGGCGAGGCACCGAAAGGCTTGGCTCAGGGTTACCCTATGATGGAAATTTTCATCACTTAGGCTTCCTTGAATTTGACCACATTCAGCCATGGCGTTTCCGATCCATGCTGCCCGAAAGATTCAGGAGGCGCTTGCTCTATCCTGCTGAGCCACAGCCCCAATAAAGCGCCAAAATTATAACATAGCTTTTTTTCTATGCTAACTAGCGACCTGTTCCCGGATCAATTGCACCGCTTCCCATAGATTTTCCACAATAAAATTTGGGTTGTGGGCGGCCAATAATTGGCGATCGCGGATCCCCGAAAGAACTGCAATCACAGGAATATTATGACTCTGGGCGGAGCGAATATCGGCTTCTGTATCACCGACCATCCAAGTGGTCTCTTTGGGACGCAGTCGGGCGAGACTTTCTCCCATGAGCAACGGCTTTTGATAAAAATCTTGGTTGCGATCCGTCGTATCGGGTAAACAAAAACGGCGATCGCCCGGAAAAATATCCTGCAAAACCGGATGAAGCTGCAGAATTTTGTCTAGTTCGCTGTAACGGCGCATGGTAACAGTCATCACTTCCCAGCCCAAGCTTTGGGCCGTCGTCAATGCTTCTAATGAACCCTCAATCAGGCGATCGTGCACCATATTTGAGCTATTGTCAAATCTGGTGTATGGAAAAGAATTAAGCAGCGTCCTGTTGTTGAGATGATGGGGTTGTTTTTTGAATTTTCAATCCATCTTTAAATTGAACTCCTTCAATGACATCGGCCAGATATTTGAAACCGCGAATGCGCAACC
>CALRTB020000007.1:0-146898 GCA_943371005.1 Sphingobacterium thalpophilum | reverse complement strand
CCAAGATGGCTTCTGGTGTTTGATGTTCCTCCAGGAGTTCATCCAATAGGCTATCGACACGATTGCTTTCTTTTTTCTTCCGAGGCATAAGGGTTTCTCCTGTTCTGATTGGATTTTAGTTCCCTTACACAAAATTCTGTTCAGTCTCGTAGGCCGTAAGGAACAAAACCTCATTTCAAGAAGTCTTGTATACATTCAATACTTTGCTACCCCAATAGTAATACAAAAATCCAAAAAGTCCTTATTGATTTCTACCTATTTAACAATAGCTTTACATTTCATTTGAAATATTTGTGTCATCTCTCCAAGGGCTTATTCTTGTTTTTTTCTGCTACAACCATAAATGTGCCTCTAATGCTTGCTATTTGCTGTTTTTTGAACAACATTACAAGTTCTTTGCATTTTTACATTGACTTTATAGCATGCATCCCGATCTATATACTTACGTGGCAAAAAAAGAAGATGAAGCATCACCCAAATTTATTGCTCATGCTCATAATCGTTACTTTTTGAAACAATCATCTTGCTGGCTTCTAGAAGTGGTTAATTACAAGCACTCTCAGGATTTTGCTAAAGTCGGAATGTTTTTTCGAGATATTTGCGAATATGAAGTTTTGGCGATCGCCTTTTCTCCTTTTTCTCTTCTCCTGTCTGCTGGTGATCAGCCTCAGCCTTGGCTTGCAGAAACCGGCGGGAGCGATTTTTGGTCTACCCTTACCAGAAGCCGATCTAGGGGAGGTTTTGCCGAACAATGGTCAGGAGCTAATCGTTGATCGGTGTGTGTACTTGGATGGCCACTGCATTTTTAAGGTTGCGGCCCCCCGTTCGGAGCTGGCAACACGACTGAACTATATCCAGACCCAACTGAACCGGATTAAACGAGTATATGACGAGGAAAATGCCCCAGATATTCAGGTGATGCCTGTTGGGTCGGATGAGGATGCGAACGGTGATCTAGAAAATAATATTCAGATTCAGGTGGGAAATGACGAATCAATCCGCTTGATGACCGTGACCCGTTGGGATGCACAACTGGCGGGAGAAGATATCGAAGGGCGCACGGGGCAGATCATTGATCAAATCACAAGTGCCCTAGACCGGGCTCAGCTTGAACGAACAGATCTGTTTCTAAAACAGCGGGTGGCGATCGCCATCGGTGTTGCCGTGGTAGCGATCATTCTGGAGATTCTCGGTCGGCGTTGGCAACGTAAACTCCACAAACAACAGGAGCGGGAAGCAGAATTTCCCCAAGGGAATACAACCCTCATTTCAATTCAACTCAGCCAGCGGCAAAGCAACAACCTCCGGGAAGTTAAAGTTCGTTTGAGCCAATTGATCCAAGGGGGTGCGATTGCTGCGGCAATTTTTATCAACTTAGGCTTGTTTCCCCAAACGCGGATCGTTCAAGTGTGGCTGTTGGGCGTTTTTAAATATCCCCTCTGGCTCGCGTTGATCGCCCTGGTGAGCTATTTACTGATCCGTCTGAGTTATGCGCTGATTGCTAAATTTAACCAACTCCTGGCCGATGGTGCCCTCGAAGCTTTCACTTTCATCACCCAAGAATCAAACCAACGCCTAGAACTGCGGGTACAAACCTTTTCCCAGGTGATGCGCAGCGTCGTTACCCTGATTATTTTGGTGATTGCCCTACTGGTCTTTTTTTGGTCGATTAATATCAATATCGCGCCCCTCCTCGCCGGGGCCGGGATTATTGGTTTGGCGGTGTCCTTTGCGGCTCAAAATTTACTCAAGGATATTATCAATGGTTTTTCGATTATCCTCGAAGACCAATACGCCGTTGGTGATGTGATTAATGTTGCCTCGGTGACGGGCTTAGTCGAAAACATTAACCTGCGGATTACGCAAATTCGGGATGCGGAAGGCCGCTTAATTACCATTCCCAATGGAGAAGTGCGCATCGTCGCTAACCTCTCGAATCAATGGTCACGGGCAGATCTGAATATTCCGGTGCCCTATGAAACTGATGTAGATTTTGCCCTCAAGGTATTGGGGGAAGTGGCCGAACAAATGTATACGGATCGAGATTGGCGATCGCGCATTATTGAAGCGCCCTTAGTCCTGGGGGTGGATAATTTCAATGAGCGGGGCATGGTGATCAAGCTGTGGATCAAAACTTTGCCCCTAAAACAGTGGGAAGTGTCACGGGAATTCCGGCGACGGGTCAAAATTGCCTTTGAAAAAGCGGGAATCATCATTCCTGTCTTCCAGAGTGATGTGTGGCTCCACGGTACAGATCAGCCATCAGAGCCTCCCCATTAAGGGCGATCGCCTTACTGAATTCATTTTCTATAATTGGGGTGAATAATTATTTATTATCCAAAAAAAAATGGAAATCGCCTTTCCACCGGAAGTTCAAGCTTTTGTACAACGTCAAGTTCAGGCCGGAAAGTATGTGAACCAATCTGCCTTAATCGTTGCGGCAGTGCAGTTACTACAACAACAGGAAGATCTGTATCAAGGTCGCCTGTTGGAATTACAACGGGAAGCACTAATTGGTTGGGATGCTCTGCAGCAGGGTGAGATTATGGACGGGGAAACTGCCCTTAATGAAATCCGACGCCATGTACATGAGCAGTACCGCCGCCCAGAAATATGACCACGAGATTTCGGCTCACCAAACCAGCCCTAAAAGATATTGAACAAATTGCTGATTACATCGCTCAGACTGCAGGAGTAGCTCAAGCAGACGTATTTTTAGATGAATTAAATCAAAAATTAGTGAAGGTTGCCCAATTTCCGAAACTTGGCCGCCAAAGAGATGAGATTTTCCCTAATGTGCGCAGTTTGACCCTCAAAACTTATTTAATTCTCTACTTACCAACACAGAACGGCATTGATATCTTGCGAGTTGTGAGTGGTTACCGCGATCTCGCTCATTTATTTGAAGATTAGGGCGATCGCCTTCCCTTTAAATCGGTACCAGTTTCATCGTCCGAAATGACTATAATGTAACCCTTGCAGTATTTCTGATGGTTGTCCTTGACTGAGATCCAAGCCGAAACCCTTAAACTTCTCGAATGGCAACGCCTATGCCAACATTTATCCACCTTTGCCGCAACAAAATTAGGGGCGATCGCCGCGCAGCATTTGGTTTTTCCCCAGAGCCAAGCGGACAGTGAGATCCTCCTAACCCAAACGGTGGAGATGCAGGCCTTAGATGGGGCGGTGGACAATGGTGTTTCCTTTGAAGGGATTGGTGATATTAGTGATGCTCTGGAACGGGCGACCGTGGGAGGGCTGATCGCGGGGAAAGATCTATTGCTCATTGCTACTACCCTGGCCGGAGTGCGTCGTTTGCGGCGCTTAGTGGAAAATGCCGAACTAGAACTTCCCCAATTGACGCGCCTAGTAGAACAGGTACGCACCTACCCAGAATTAGAACAAGACATTCACCATTGCATCGATGACCGGGGAGATGTCACAGACCGGGCCAGCCCGAAGCTTGAAGGGGTTCGCGTCAAAATCAAAGGGGCCAGAGAGCAGATTTACCAGACCCTGCAGCGAATCATGCAGCGGCACAGTGGTTCGATTCAAGAAGCGGTGATTACCCAACGGGGCGATCGCTTTGTGTTGCCCGTTAAAGCAGGGCAAAAGGAGCAGATTCCTGGCATCGTCCACGACATTTCTAGCACTGGCTCGACCTTTTATATCGAACCTAAAGGGATTGTGGAATTGGGCAATCGTCTCCGTCAGGCTGTGAAACAAGAGGAGCGAGAAATTGAAATTGTCCTGCGGCAGCTCACCGAAAAAGTAGCTGAGGTGGTCGAAGATCTCGAAAAACTCTTGGCGATCGCCACCACCCTCGATCTAGCCATGACCCGCGCCCGCTATAGCCTTTGGCTCGAGGGGCACCCGCCCAAATTTATTGCCCCTGATCAACCAACGGTACTGCGGCAGTTGCGCCATCCTCTGCTGGTGTGGCAAGAGAAACAAGAAGCAAGCCTGGCAGTCATACCGATTAATGTGCAAATCCGCCCAGAAATCCGTGTCGTGGCGATCACAGGCCCCAATACTGGCGGTAAAACCGTCACCCTCAAGACCCTAGGGATGGCTGCGCTCATGGCAAAAGTGGGTCTGTTTATCCCGGCGATCACCCCGGTGGAAATTCCTTGGTTTGACCAAGTTTTAGCAGATATTGGCGATGAACAATCCCTCCAGCAAAGTTTATCGACTTTTTCCGGTCATATTCGCCGTGTGGGTCGCATTATCGAAGCCTTAAGCCAGAATAATCAAAGCAACCTTGTGCTTCTCGATGAAGTGGGGGCCGGCACCGATCCCACCGAAGGTAGCGCCCTGGCGATCGCCCTGCTGAAATATTTAGCAGACCAGACCCAGCTCACGGTGGCCACCACCCATTACGGGGAATTAAAGGCCCTGAAGTACGAGGATGAGCGCTTTGAAAATGCCTCGGTAGAATTTGACGAATATTCTCTCCGGCCCACCTACAAGTTGCTCTGGGGGATTCCGGGACGTTCTAATGCTTTGGCGATCGCCCAGCGTTTGGGCCTAGATGCAGAGATTGTGAAAACAGCCCAGGATCTGTTGGGAAATACCAATACCAACGTGAACGAGGTGATTGCCGCCCTCGAAGCTCAGCGGCGGGAGCAGGAACAAAAAGCAAAAGAAGCCGAAGCCCTCCTGAAACAGACCGAACGTTTTTATACGGAAGTCTCCAGTAAGGCCGCCGATCTCCAACGCCGGGAAGCAGAACTCAAACTGGCCCAAGACCAACAGGTGCAAGCGGCGATCGCCGAAGCCAAATCCGAAATCGCCCAGGTGATCCGTACCCTGCAAAAGGGTCAACCCACGGCTCAAAAAGCCCAGGCCGCCACCGAAGCCCTCGGGGACATTGCCGCCAGTAAAATGAGTCAACCCAAACGGAAAAAACCGGGTTACCAACCGCAACTGGGAGAAAAAATCCGCATTTCTAAACTGGGACAAACCGCCGAGGTCATTGAACTGGATCCTGACAATAAAACCCTCGTCGCCCGGTTTGGGGTGATGAAAATGTCCCTCGATTGGACGGAAATTGAATCGCTCCAGGGCCAGAAAGTCGAAGTAGAGCCTAAGCAAAAACCTCCGAAAAAACAAGCGCCCCCCAAGGCAAAAACCCCCGAAACCGTGACGGTGCGCACCACCCGCAATACCATCGATATCCGGGGGCAACGGATGCACCAAGCAGAAAGTAGTCTCGAACAGGCGATCGCCACTGCCACCGCTGCGGGTTCCCAGGTCATTTGGATCATCCACGGCAAAGGTACCGGCAAGCTCCGGGAAGGCATCCACGAATTTTTGAAATACCATCCCCAAATTCAGCGATACGAACTCGCCGAGCAAAAGGAAGGGGGGGCTGGCGTCACCCTGGCCTATTTTTCCTAGGAAGGCCGCATACTACAATATTTCCCTGGGAACCATTCTGTACCAGAACACCACTCTAGCCCCAGGGACTCAATGCTCAAGCTTTTTAAACGCTACGAAAAATTAATGATTCAAATCTTGCTGGCGATGATGGCGATCGCCATTGGCTTAGCAACCCTGGATTTTGGCTGGTTCCTGTTCCAAAGTATCGCCGCCCCCCCAATACTGCTGTTAAACGCGGACCAATTGCTAGAGGTCTTTAGTCTCTTTATGCTGATCATCATCGGCATCGAACTCCTAGAGAGCATTATCAACACCTACTTGTCGAAAGGACGTCCCCATTTTGAGGTGGTTTTATCCGTCGCTATTATTGCGATCGCCCGGAAAGTGATCATCCTCGACATCAAGACTACCGATAGCGTAAGTTTATTTGGCATCGCCGCGATTATTCTTTCCCTCACGGTGGGCTATTACTTCATGAAACAAAGCCACCCCGAAGATGGGTATTCCCCCGACCTAGACCTGACCAAAGACCAAAAACCGCCCCAGTAGCGTTCTCAAACATTGAACACGGAGCGGTAATTGACGCTATTTAGAGATTTCACTCAAACAAAATTAGCCGGACAAACTATAGACCGTTGGCCTGGAGGGGCGCTTCCTCAACCTTGACCCGGTGGGTGGTGAGCACCATGCCATCACTGCGAACCACCAGGGCTGAGTACCACATGTCACCCGTTTCGGTGGGGGCTTCTACCCGTTTAAAAATACCGCCAGCAGGAAGAATATCCAAGTCAAAAGCTTCAGGATTGGTATAGGTGCTGCTGGTAATTGCCTCTTCGAGGGCACCCCCCAATAAAATTTCTTCCCCTAAGGGATCCTGCACAATCACATCAAAGCCAAAATCAGCGGCTGGGGTGACGGTTTCTGGGATCAGGACTTTCAGAGCCGGGGGATTATCGCCACTGGTGAGGGTTGAAGCTTCGGACAAAATATCTTGGCTAATCAGTTTGTCCCCTTGGAATGTCTGTTGGGAACGAATTGTACTTTCATAATGAACCCAGCGGCCTGCTTGTTTTTTGAGGCCCCGCACTTGGGTTTCGGTTTCGGCCACAAGGCGATCGCCTGTTTGTTCCCAATTGAGCAGCTTGGTGTTGTAGCTCAGGCGAGGATATTCTTGCCACAGTTGCGTTAACAGATCCTGAAGGTCAGTTTTAGTAAGTCCGTCGCTATGGGTGAAATTATCACCGTAGAAATTTAAGAGTTGTTCTAGTTGTTGGTCATTGGCGGCTTGGTCAATGTCTACCAAAAGATCCGTGAGGGAGGCTGGGGCGGTGGCCGGAGTGCGAGCCTCGCTGCGTAGACCAAATCCCAGGGTTAAAACTCCCGTGGCGATCGCCACGCCAAAAAACCGTTGCCAAGATTGCCAGTAGCCCATAAATTTTCCATCACTCCTTCAAACGGACAAGTTCCCATCAGTTGATCAGAACGTGTAATCTATTCTAGAACCTGAGACGAAAAACGACTGAAATTGTGGCAAAGGCAGTGACCCGAATCTTGATGGCGGCCAGCGGCACCGGGGGACATCTCTTTCCGGCCCTGGCGGTGGCAGAAAAATTAACGGACTGTGACATTGAATGGTTGGGAGTCCGCGATCGCCTCGAAACGGACTTGGTGCCGGATCAATATCGCCGCCATGCGGTCACGGCAAAAGGACTCCAGGGCAACCCCCTCCAAAAGCTCCTGAATGGATTGCAGTTGCTGGCGTCTATTTTTCAAACTTACAAAATTTTGGGCGATCGCCACATTGATCTGGTGTTTACCACCGGGGGATACATTGCGGCCCCGGCAATCCTGGCGGCGCGACTGCGGCGAATTCCGGTGGTTCTCCATGAGTCAAATGTGCTCCCCGGTAAGGTGACGCGCCTGTTGGGACAATACGCCACCGCTGTCATTGTGGGCTTTCCGGAATCTGCCCAATATCTGCCCAAGGCAAAAACCATTCACCTCGGTACCCCCGTCCGCTCAGAGTTTCTCACGCCCCAACCCCTAGATCTGAATATTCCGGGCGATCGCCCTTTGATTTTGGCGATGGGCGGCTCCCAGGGGGCCGTGGGGATTAATCAATTGGTGCGTCAATGTGCGGGCCGCTGGCTCGAAGCTGGGGCCTTTATCGTTCACATCACCGGGAAAAATGACCCTGATGTTGGCCAGTTCCAAGCCGAGAATTATCTCACCTTGCCCTTCGTTGAGAATATTGCCCCCCTCCTGCAACGGGCCGATGTGGTAATTAGTCGCTCTGGTGCCAGCGCCCTTACGGAGTTAACCATTACCAAGACGCCCGCTATTCTTATCCCCTATCCCTACGCCGCCGAGGATCACCAAACCCTCAATGCCCAGGTTTTTGCGAAACACGAAGCCGCGCTGTTGGCCCCCCAAAACGAATTAACCCCCGAATCCCTTACAGCGATGGTCTTGAGTCTATTGGAAGCACCGGGAAAACGGGAGGCGATCGCCGCCAATGTCGCCGCTTTAGGCATGCCAGAAAGTGCCGAAAAAATTGCCTATTTCCTGCGTACTACTCTGCGTTTGTAGGGGTTTCGAGATTCGGATCCCCCGGTTGCGTCGGTCCAGGCTCACGGTTTAACAGCCAGTTCAAGCCGAAGGCCGCCAAAACTAACATCACAAGAATTGCCACTAAGCTCACCAGAATCAGGGTGAATTGGGACAGACTATTTTCTGCTTCTGGCTCCGGCTCCAGTTCCGCATCAAGGGTTGTGTCTAGGGCCAGATCCGGGGGGACGAATTCTGGCTCAAAGTCTTCAGGGGAGGGGGCCATTTCAACTTCTGGGGCCTGGGTGAAGGTGTCCGTTGTGAAGCGATAGAAAGCGATCGCCGCCGTAATATTATCCCCAGGATTTTTGGCGATCGCCTGATCGATCAAGCTCTGGAGCATCGCCCCTGGAGGCAAATGACCTTGGATAATCACCGGCGCAAAGGTCTGCCACTGGGATTCTAAAAATTCATGGTCGCTCAGGCCGTCGGAACAGACCACCAAAACCCCATCTTCAGCGAACACAAAACGACGAATCGCAGGATGGAGGCGATCGCCCCCTTTAATCCCTAGGGCTTGGGTGAGGGCCATGTGATCAGGACGCTGTCGTCCTTGGCGATAGAGGGCCCGGCCCGCCTGGACTTCCCGACTGACTACATCATCGTCCACCGTCAGACAAACGCATTGATCTTTAGTGATCCAATAGGCGCGGCTGTCTCCCACCTGGGCAAGGTAGAGTTCATGGCTGTGGCTGTCCTGGAGTTCGTCGGACTTCGGTCTTTGGGGCACCTGGAGGGCTAGGGTCAAGGTGGTGGCCATGCGATCGCCCCCCGTGCGTCCTTCTTGATCGTTACGTTCGGCGATCAGATTATTCGTAATGCGAATGTAGGCCGCTAGTTGTTGTTTAATGACCTCTGGAGAAACCACTTCATCGGTATCAAATAGCCCTTGGAAAAAACCCGTCAGTTGCAACTTGAGGGATTGAATCGCCAATTGACTCGCCACGTCCCCCTGGCCATGGCCTTCAACCCCATCGCAAACCATTAGTAAATGATCGCTCAACGCCAGGGTCGCTGTAGGGGGAGCTGCTAAATCCTGGGTCGTGGGGTAGTGGGCATCTTGGTTACTCGTGGGAAGTTTTCCCTGGGCGGTGGCGCTGGCGATCGCCATTTGTAGATGTTGCTGGCTAGATTCCTCTAAGAGGAGCTGATTTAATCGGGGCACAATGATCTCCAGGTCAGCATCTGGTTCACTGAAACTTTCAATTAGCTCCGTCAGAATTTCTTGGACTGGCGGCGTGCTTTCGGCCAGGAGCGATCGCCAGGGGGTTGCCAGGGCCGCCAAAGTTACAGGCTCACCAGGGGGATCTGCTAACAATTCCATGAGTCGGAGCCGCCAACCATCAACCCGGATATTTTCTAACGGTAAAAGACTGGTGCCCATGGCAACGGCCGCGAGATCTTCCCAGAGATCGAGTATTTGCCACAGCCAATTTAACTGTTGCAGGGGAGAAGCTTTTCCCCATAACGATCCGAGGGCAGGCAGCAGTTCCCCTTGGCCGTTGATCGGGATATTGTCGAGGAGTAAAATTTCCCCCTCCGGTAGAGACAGGATGTCGTAAATTCGGGGTAGGTGTAGTTGACGGGGGTATAGCTTGCCGTAGCGTTGGGCTAGATCATTCGGTTCTGCACAGTCCGGTGGTGTTTCGGGCTTGGTGTCTTGCCAAATTTGCGGCGCAACTACCCAGTAGCGATCGCCGACGAGATCCGCTGCCTGAAAGGTTAACGCCAAGGAACCCGATGCTCGGAGATAAGGAAGAGTAATAGACATAAACTTTAGAAAACAGTACAGCGCACAAACAGCCCAGGCCAAGCAGTCAAGCTATGATGAAGTCAGCGGTCAATGGTGCTGACCAACGGAGGCCATCCCTGATCGAATTATATGGCGAAAAATCCCCAGTATTAGGGTCTCGGTGAATGCTCAATCCTTTAATGATCTGGTTAATTATTGGCGCGGTGCTTTGCTCCCTAGAGTTTATTTTTCCCACCGCCTTCATGGAATTTATGTTGGGGCTTGGGGCCGTGGCGGTGGCCATCATTGTATATCTCGTTCCGAGCCTGAATCCGAATATACAAATTTTTCTATGGTTGCTGTTTTCTACCATCGCCATTGTGAGTTCCCGCCGTTTTTTTACCCCAAAAACTTCCATTCGCACCCTCAGTGATGCCGCCGATGCAGAAACCCTAACGGCGATCGCCCCCGGTGAACCTGGCCGCGTTTTGTACGAAGGCAACTCCTGGCGAGCCCGCTGCGCCGACGAAACCGTCGCCATTGATCCCCACCAGACCGTTTATGTCCTGCGTCGAGAGGGCACAACCTTGATTGTCATGCCCCGGCATCTGCTTGAACCCTAGGCCAATATTCCAAACTCAAAATAGATTCAGTGAAGTTCAGTGAACCTGTAAGTAATCGTTCTTATAATTTAGGGAGTTTGTCGCCGATAAAATACATTTAAATACCAACTTTTGCCCAACGCCATTTCTTCCCATCTCTAGCCATATCTATGTACCAGTCCCTTGCTGCCCTATGTGCCGCTTTGATGTTAACGGGCATTGTCTATGTCCTAGTAAAACATGATCAGAAAATCGCGATGCGGCAACAGGACTATCGCTACATTACTATCGGTTGCATTCTGTTAGCTTTAGGACGTTGGTTATCTTTTTTTCAGGTCTCCCAATACCTCGGCGCCCAGTGGCAATCCTTAGCAATGGTATGGCAGTTCGGCGAGCGATTAATTGGTGAAGGTTTTGGGTTGATCTTCGTGAGCGTTGGACTGGTGCGGTGGCTACCAACTTTAAGCGCGTTCCAGCGGCGGGCCTCAGCCTACAGACAGACCAGTGAAGCTTTAGAATCCGAACGCAATATTCTGCAAGGATTATTTAATAGCCTCCAAGGAGCCTTGTTTGTCTGTGATGGTGCAGGAAACTTCATCCGTTGGAACCGTTTCTATCAAGAAGTGCTTGGGTTTAGTGATGCAGATATGTCCTGTCTTAAGGCGATCGATACGGTTGTGCCCGAAGATCAAGATTTTGTGCAGCACCAGTTACTGCAAGTGTTTAGTCAAGGCTATGCGGAAGGGGAATTTCGTGTCCGGACAAAACAAGGCAACACCTTGAGACTATATGGCTTTGCGTCTCGGGTCGAGCTTGATCTCGATCAAAATGCTTCGGGGTTTACGGGCATTGCAGTTGATATTTCTGCCCTTAAGCAGGTTGAAGCGGAACTGCGGCGCTCCCAACGGTCTTTGCAGATGCACAATTGCTTCTTGACCTTGGCCCATGCCCTCACCCAGCGTTTACATGGCTCCCTAGAAATTGAAGATATCGCCCGGGAAACCACTGCAACCCTACATCAACATTATGCGGAAACCTGTATCGGTTTTTATTTGTTAGAGGGCACAACCTTTGAGGATGGCTTACTTAAGTTGCAGAGCCATGCGGGTTTTTCGTCGGAAAGGCGCGTTGCTCTCAATCAACTGACAACAACCCATCGTCTCTTTCGCCATGCTTTGCAGGACAAAACGCTACAAATTTTAGATGCTGCGGAGTTGGCTTGTTTTTGTGATGATCTCAGTCCCCAAAGTGTTGCCTTGGGTAATGCGGCGAAGGTGTTGACGATTCCGCTGGTTTTCCATGAACAACAGTTTGGCTTGCTATTGATGCTATTCGAGGAAGACAAAACTTTGGCTTCCTATGAAGTTGATACCCTCCGCGCCCTGGGTCAGTCGATTTCTTTGGCGATCGCCAATGCCCACCATTTCAAAGAACTGCGCTACCAAGCCCGTTACGATAGTTTGACCACCATCGGCAATCGCAATTTATTCCATGACACGATTCAGGAATGGTTAAATGCGCCGTCCTTGGGGTACGAGTTGATCATTGTGATGCTCATTGACCTAGACCGCTTCAAGGATCTCAATGACACCCTCGGCCATAAGCTCGGTAATACCTTCCTGCAACAGATTGCCCTGCGTCTACTCTCGGCCCTCAGTCCCTACCAGGGGATCGTCTGTCGTTTGGGGGGAGACGAATTCGCGGTTGCCTGTCCGATGATGCATAGTGAATGGGAAGAAGCTTGTCAGCATGCAGTGGAACTAGCGGATGTTTTGCAGGCGGCGATCCAACAACCCTTTGTCACGGCGGGCAATGTGATTCATATTACGGCGAGCCTGGGGATTGCGATGTTCCCCAACCACGGTACAGACAGCCATGCCGCCCTCCGCAGTGCCGAAGTCGCGATGTATGCGGCGAAACAAAGACGCACGACTTATGAGATTTACCACGAAGATATTGACCACTACACTCCCCGGCGTCTCGCCATTTTGTCTAGCCTGGGGAAACCGAGTGCCCGCCAACAATTCTTTTTGTGCTATCAACCTAAGTTTGATCTTCGGCAAAAAAAACTCATCGGCGTAGAGGCTTTGGCCCGTTGGCATCACCCCACGTTTGGGCTTATTTCCCCCGCCGAATTTGTCCCCCTTGCCGAACAAAGCGATGCGATCCACGCGCTGACCTACTGGATTTGGGAAGAAGCCTTTCAACAAAAAAAAGTCTGGCAGGACCAAGGTTTGGATTTGGCGATCGCCCTTAATCTATCGGCCCGTAGCCTGCTAGACCCAAACTGTCTCACCACCTTTGAATCCCTACTCCAGCAATATGACATCATCCCTGGGCAAGTTGAACTCGAAATTACCGAAACCACCCTCATGAGCGATCCACGCTATGCCCTAGAGCTATTGCAATGCTTCGCTAATCTAGGGGTGCATTTATCCATTGATGACTTTGGTACCGGGTATTCTTCCCTGAGTTATCTCCAGCGGTTTCCGGTACATGCCCTAAAAATTGACCAATCCTTTGTGGTGGATATGCTCACTAATGAACAAAGCCTGGTGATTGTCCGCTCGACGATTAATTTAGCCCATAGCCTCGGCCTAGAAGTCGTGGCAGAAGGGGTGGAAAATCAGGCAATCCTGGATTTACTCAAAGAAATGGGCTGCGACATTGCCCAAGGATATTTTTTGGGACGTCCCCAAAGGGCTGAACAGGTACATCGATTCTCCGCCGAAGGCCTCAAGCGAGTCGTTTGAAAAGACACTCCCTGGGCTGCCCAAAAACCTGAAAAACAAAGTGGTGAAATGTAAACTTTTTCGACTTTCTGGTAGCCACCACGACAGGCACGCCGTCCCAAAGAGATATATTGTTACAATAACTTAAAGAAAATACCAGTAAATTTAATTTGTATCAGCTATGGGTCGTGTTGGGGTCTTATTACTTAACCTAGGTGGGCCAGACAAATTAGAGGATGTTCGTCCTTTTTTGTTTAATTTGTTTGCTGACCCCGAAATTATTCGTTTACCCGCGCCATGGATGCAAAAGCCGCTTGCTTGGCTCATTTCCACGCTCCGGGCCGGCAAATCCCAAGAAAACTATAAAGAAATTGGCGGCGGTTCCCCCCTCCGACAGATCACCGAAGCCCAAGGGGCAGCCCTCGCCCAAAAGTTGGCTGACTGGGGTCAAGAGGTCAAAGTTTATGTGGGGATGCGCTACTGGCACCCTTTTACCGAAGAGGCGATCGCCGAAATCAAACAAGATGACCTTGATCAGCTTGTGGTATTGCCCCTTTATCCCCAGTTTTCCATTAGTACCAGTGGGTCTAGCTTCCGGGTGCTCGAAGAAATGTGGCGCACCGACAAAGACCTCAGTCAGCTCGATTACACTCTGATCCCCTCCTGGTATGACCATCCCCAGTACGTTGCGGCGATGGTGGATCTGATTCGCCAGGAACTCGACCAATTTGATAACCCAGACCAGGCCCACATTTTCTTTAGTGCCCATGGGGTACCCCAAAGCTACGTCGCAGAGGCAGGGGATCCCTACCAGCGGGAAATCGAGGAATGCACCAAGTTAATCATGGAAGCCCTTGGTCGTCCCAATGACTACACCTTGGCCTATCAAAGTCGTGTTGGCCCCGTGGAATGGCTCCAACCCTATACCGAAGATTCCCTCATTGCCCTAGGGGAAAAAGGCATCAAAGATCTGGTAGTGATTCCCATTAGTTTTGTGTCTGAGCACATCGAAACCCTCCAGGAAATCGACATTGAATACCGTGAGGTGGCCGAGGAAGCTGGCATCGAAAATTTCCGCCGTGTCCCGGCCCTGAATACCCATCCCCTATTTATTGAATCCTTGGCGAACTTGGTGACTGATTCCCTTGAGCAATGTCCGCGCACCTTCTCCCAAGTGACCCACCCCAAGGAAAATATGAAAATGTATCCCCAAGAATTGTCCTGGGGGATGAATACCAGCGCCGAGGTCTTAAATGGTCGCCTCGCGATGATCGGCTTTTTGGCGTTGTTGTTGGAGTTGATTAGTGGCCAAGGCCCTCTCCATTTTGTGGGCATTATGTAAATAACATCCCCCTAGCTCCCCCTTCCGAAGTGACATCCCCCAAAATCCCCCTTTCGAAGGGGGACTTTGTTTGTGTTTAGATGACTCGCTCGTTACCGCCATCGAGGGGAATTTGGGCGGCTGTTGTTTTGGCGAACAAATCACTACAAAGGGTCGCGGCACATTCGGCGACATCCTGGCTGGTAATTTCCACTTGGAGGAGATTGTTTTTCTTGTATTCTTCAATGGTCAGGCCATAGGCTTGCGCGCGTTTTTTGAGCACTTCAGTTGTCCAAATCCCTGTGTCAAAGACGGCATTGGGATGGACAGTATTGATCCGAATCCCGTCTGAACCCCATTCGAGGGCGGCTACCCGTGCCAGTTGGTTGAGAGCCGCTTTTGAGACGGAATAGGCAGCGACCCCTTGGCCTGGAGCAGCAACATTTTTTGAACCGATGATCGCCACTCGACCCCCATTGGGAGCAAGTTTGAGGAAAGGGTGGCACTCCCGCAACAGAATTAAATTACTGTCGAGGTTAATGCTGAGTACCTGCCGCCAATGGTCGGTGGCTAGATTGGCGATCGCCTCGCTGGGGGGAAAAATACCGGCGTTGAGAATTACCATGTCCAGGCCGCCAAAATATTGCACAGCTTGCTCTAGGGTGTTTTTAATTTGGGTTTCGTCCGTGAGGTCACAGGTCAGGCCTAAAAAATCAGGGCGATCGCAGAGGGTTTCAATGGCTGGGTTGATATCTAGGGCGACCACCGCTGCCCCCCGTTTCAGCAGGGATTCGACACAGGCTTTGCCAATACCAGAGGCCGCTCCTGTGACCAGGGCAATCTCCCCGGTGAATTCTGGTGGATTGCCGCCTTTTTTCAGTTTGGCTTGTTCTAAATCCCAATATTCCATGTCAAAAATGTCCTTTTGGGAAAGGGCTTGGTAACGACTGAGCAATTCAGCACGGGAAATAATCTCGATGGTGTGGCGATAAATATCCGCGACAATGTTGGCGGCTTTAGCTGTTTGGCCGACGGTCATTAAACCGAGTTCCGGATCAAGGATCACCCTTGGGGCCGGATCGAGCATGGTTTTCGGTTCCTTGGCCTGGGGTGCTTGGTTGGCGAAATAGGCTTTGTAAGCGGCGGCGAACCCTTGCACATCGCGACCAATCAGGGGTACGGGTTTGGTGCGAATCACATGGTCGGGGGTGGCGGGATTTTGTTGGGAAATGCGGTCTAAATCTTCCCGCTGGGTAAAATTCAAAATTTCCGGGCGGCGATCGCCTTTGAGAATCACCGGGAAACCCGCCACCTGGAAAACGTCGTAACGGAGCTGCGCTAGGGTTTTCGCGATGGGAGCGTCATTGGTTTTGATAGAACCTTGGGGAATGTTCCATGCTCCCTGTTGTTGGAGATAGGCTTCTGCCTCTTGCACCAGGGCAATCATTCGTTCGTAGGATTCTTTGGCCGTCGCCCCAAAGGAAAAAATCCCGTGGTTTAACAAAATCATCCCCTCGGTTTGGGCATGGGCTTCGGCGGCAAACCTTTCGGCACAGAGACGGGCCAGATCAAACCCCGGCATGATGTAGGGAATAATCACCAGGCGATCGCCATAAATTTCCTGGATCCGATCCAGGCCTTCTGGTGTGTTGGTAATCGTCACAATCGCATCGGCGTGGGTGTGATCGACATATTTGTAGGGCAGGATCGCGTGTAAAATCGTTTCCACCGAGGGGGTCGGGGCCGTGGCGACGGTCATGTGGGTCTTCAGTTCGTTGACCATCTGGGGGTCACTCAGGCTGGGCAGTTGGGCCAATTTCAACAAATGATTCATCCGCACGGGGGCAAAACCCGCCGCCTCGATGGTTGCCAAATCCCAACCACTACCTTTGACATAGAGAATTTCTTCTGCTTCGCCGACGAGGTTTGTTTCTGTAACCTTGACCGAGGTATTACCGCCGCCGTGAAGCACCAAAGAGGGATCCCGCCCCAACAGACGAGAGGTGTAAACCCGCAGGGCTAAATCTCCCTGGTAGGTGGCTGCTTCTTGGTCATTCCAAAGGCTTTTCATGTACTGACTTTCCGTGAATCTGCTCAGTACAAATCTTAAGTCGCTTCGGGTTGAAGATCGAAATTTAAGGGGCTAACCGTTGCCGTTGCCAAATGCCATCATCTTGCAGAGTAAACACAAGACGGTCATGGAGCCGACTAGGGCGCCCTTGCCAAAACTCAATTTTTTCGGGCTTCACCAAAAAACCGCCCCAATGCTCTGGTCGGGGAATGTCTTTGTCGGCATATTCAGCTTCGAGGTCTTTGAAACGTTGTTCGAGTACTTCACGGTTGGCGATCGCCTGACTTTGGGCAGAAGCCCAGGCCCCAATTTGAGATTTACGGGGGCGACTGGCGAAATATTCATCGGAACGTTCGGGAGGCAGTTTTTCGACGGTGCCTTCGATGCGCACTTGCCGTTCTAGGGGTTCCCACCAAAAGACCAAGGCGGCATAGCCGGTTCCTGTCAATTCTGTGGCCTTTTGGCTGGTGTAGTTGGTAAAAAAAGTAAATCCAGCTTCACTAAAATCTTTCAGAAGCACGACCCTTGAACTGGGTTTACCGTCAGAGCCGACCGAACTGAGGACCATTGCATTGGGTTCGCGAATTTCATCAATTTCCGTTGCCTGTTGAAACCAGGTGGCGAATTGCACCAGGGGGTCATCGCTCACATCATCTTCATGGAGACCCGCTTTGGTGTAATTCTGGCGGAGATTGGCAACGTGCATAATCATCGGCGGCACCAACGAAGTAACGGTAATGGACTTAAAAAAAGCAGAACAAAAGTCGCTTTGTATTGTAGTGGAATTTTTTCAAGTGGGGTGGTGTACTCAACGACTAACCACCACTGACGGGGGGAATCAAAACCACTTCATCGCCTTCTTGGAGCACTGTTTCTGGGGAGACAAATTCTAAATTGACCCCAAACCGGGTGACAGACTGCCATTCTGCTAAATTGGGATGTTCATCTAAAATACGCTGGAAAACATCTGCGACAGTGCTACCAGGGGCAACTTGCCAATGTAAAACTTCGGTGCCGTAGGTTTCTTGGTAGATCGCAAAGAGCTTGATGGTGATTTGGAGCGGGGCAGACATTTAAGATTTTCGGGTGAGGGGGAGTTGTTGGGACAGTTTCAGAGGATCATAGCGGTGTTGCTGGGGTTTCGCCAAAGGAATCACGCTGACAGGATTTTTTTGGGGTATCCTTGGGTTAAATTTCGCCTCCTTCCAGATAACAACCATCGATGAATCTCCTTGAGTGCTACAAAATTTTAGGGTTACGGGTTGATGCAGAGCTGGGGGCAGTGAAGGCGGCCTATCGTCGTTTGGCGCGGCAATGTCACCCGGATGTTAATCGCGGCGATCGCCAAGCAGAATACAAATTTATCCAAATTACCCAAGCCTACAAAGTCCTGGCCGAAATCCACCGTTCCCCAGACAAACAAACCTGGCTCCCGTCCCCAGAACCGAGTCAGCCCAAGGGGAATGCGATCCTTTCTCCTTTGGATCAGCGGCTGAAGTGGGAAAGTTACCAGCGGCTCCAGGACTGTCTACAACAACAACGTTATGCCAGGGCGATCGCCTTGATGGAAGGGTTGGCCCAGCGTCTTCCCCAGGATCTAGAGGTGCGCCAATGGCAAGGAATTACTTACCTCAGTTGGGGCCGCCATTTACTCCAACAGAAGCAGCACCACAAAGCCCGCACCTATCTTCACAAAGCACTAGTGGCTGATCCCCACAACCGCAAGCTCCGGCAACGGGTAGAGGAGCTATTGCAGACCATTTTGATTCCCGCCATCTGAGAAAGTCTGGTCTGCTTGGTTAAGCTTCAACATATTTGGCGATCGCCTGGAGGAAGCGCACCGGGTGAAACGGTTTTGTGAAATAGTCATTGGCGCCGAGATCCTGCGCTTTCTGACGGTGGAGATCATTGTCGCGGGAGGTGAGCATCACAAAGGGTAAGTGATCCCATTGGCTTTGGCCCCGCACCATTTGCAATAGGGTAAAGCCATCATAACCAGGCATTTCCAGGTCACAAATTGCGAGATCAAAGATTTGCTTCGAGCGGTTGAGGAGGTTCCAGGCTTCCTTTCCATCGCGGCATTGTTGTACCTGGTATCCTACTTGACTCAATAGTTTATTGAGGGTACGGCGAACGGCAACAGAATCATCAATGACCAAAATCGTTGGTTGGCGCTTCGGCTGTTCAGAGGTGGAACTGGGAGTTTGGGGCTGGTCTGGGCTAGCCAAGAGTTGATCAAAGGCATCGGGTAAAAGCACCGGTATTACCTCTCCAGAACCCAAGACGGTACACCCCGCAACGTAGGGAGGATAAGCCACGGTGTTATCTAGGGATTTCAGCACCAGTTCCCGTTCCCCAAGGATTTCGTCTACGGCGATCGCCAAGGATTTTTTCCCCTGGCGCACGATCAAGCCGATGGTAGGGGCGGGTCGCTGTTCCGGGGGCAGGAGCAGGTTTGTTTGGGGATAGGGCAGCAGTTGATCGAGGGCGTGGAGTTTGAGGGGGGTGCCCTGCCAATCGAGAAATTCTGGATACTCTAAATTGTCCTTATTAACGAGTGAGAGTACCGCCTGGACAGTGACCGAAGGAAAGGCGATCGCCTGTTGTTGGCAGCGGCAGAGGAGCAACGGCAAAATATTAAAGCTCAGGGGAATGCGGATCGTGAATTGGGTGCCCTGGTGCCACTGACTACTGGCGGTAATGGTGCCCTTGAGTTGGGCCAGTTCTAGCCGAACAATATCTAGACCCAGCCCCCGACCCGAAAGATCGCTGACGGTATCCCGGGTCGAAAAGCCTGGAGAAAACAAATATTCAAGGATTTCTGCCTCGGTTGGTTGATGCTCTGGCGCACAGAGTCCCTTGGCGATCGCCTTTTGTTGAACCCGATCTAGATCGATACCCCGGCCATCATCCTGCACCAAAATTTCCACCATATTGCCGCGCAGTTGGGCACTGAGGCGAATGGTGCCTACCTCGATTTTTTGGGCTTGGCGGCGTTCCTGGGGCGGCTCAATACCATGGTCAAAGGCATTCCGGATTAAGTGGGTCAGGGGCGTACGCAATTGTTCAAGGATTGCCTGATCCACCAAAACCTGTTCCCCCTCAATGAGGAGCTGAGCTCTCTGGGGATAACGTTTACTTAAGGTCTCAAGGGACCGGCGGAAGCGGCGGGCCAAGTTCCCAAAGGGCATCAAGCGCGATTGGGTCAGATCCTGGTTGAGATACTCTAACTGTTGCCGCACTCCTTCTAAAGATTCTTGGAATTCCCAGCGCATGAGTTCTAGATCTTCCTGGATCTCTTGCACCTGCACCATTAATTCCTGGAACTGCTGGAGTTGGGAATGGGCCTGGGTGTATTGGTCAAAGTGGAGGGTGTCAAATTCCGTATGGGTAGCAGTGGCCAATTCTAGGGAGGGTTTCTGGCTGCCACCATTTTGCCCGGAACCAGCGGTGGCCACGGCCAATTTGTCATAGAGGGCCGTCACTTCATCGCGGATTGGGTTGAGTTGCTGGGTTCTTTTTTTGAGATTGCGGCTGGCCCGGAGGAGTTGCTCCTGGTGCCGGGTGAGCTTTTCGTAGCCGATAAAAAGTTCCCCAACGGCATTGCCCATGCGGTTGAGTTGTTGGATCGGCATTCGGATTTGCAGGCTAGAGGTTTGTTTAGGAATAGGTTGTGGCGCGGCACTTACTGGCGTGGGGGGAACCGGATCAGGATCGGGACTGAGGTTAACCTCAGGGGGCGTATCAAGTTTTGGTGGTTCTGGAGCCGCCAAGAGGGATTGGAATGATTCGCTAATGTTTGCCTCGTCAGGGTTGGCTAGGTATGCCTGGATCAGACGACGGATCTCGGCGATCGCCCCTTGGCTGAGGGTAACAGGATCCACTTTGCTGTCTGCGAGTGCCGTTTGGAGGAGACTTGCCAGGGTCTTAAGCCAGGGAACCCCAAGGGCATCCCCCAGAAGGCGGCATTCTTCTTCGAGGGTTTTGAGTTGGCGGGCGGCACTGCGGGGGGTGGGATCGTGGGTAAGTAGTTTTTCGAGGCGTTGGACACAGGCTTCGAGGTCCACCTTGAGGGCCGTGGCGACAAATTTACTGGGAGCATTGCCAGCGGGGGCCATGGCTTGGGGGTCAGCGGACTGGGCTTGGCTAAGAAATTCCTGGAGAGTGGTGGCCATTTTGGCAGCTTCTGGACTGTCCCCTGGGTGGTCATCATCCCGGGCGGCTAGGTCGAGGCAATGTTGCACCTCCTCCATGGCGAGGCTGATCAAATCTAGGCCAACTTGTTCTTGTTCAATGCGGCCAGCGGCGATCGCCTCAAGGAGATCCTCCATCTGGTGGGCCAGATTGTGCAACGTTGTCAGTTCTGCGATGCCAGCACCCCCTTTGATCGAATGGGCCGCACGCACCAAATCTTGATACAGTCTTGCCTTATCCTGACCTCCGGGTTGTTGGAATTCTGCCTGCAACAGCCCCATACTTTGGTGGAACAACTCGATAAAGTCCGGGGCATCTTCCAGCAAAAAACAGTGGCGGGCTTCAAGGGCGATCGCCTTTAAACTAGCGGCATCCAACATGGCAAAGATAATAAAAGAACATTAAAGATCCAAAAAATACAAGCGTTACTCAATCTCAAAGCGGGACGAAGAATCCTTCAGGGCGATCGCCACCTGGGTCAGCGCATCCAATTGGCCAGACATCGTTTGGGATTCTGCCGCCGTCTTTTGGGCCACCTCCGCCGCCGATTGCATAATTTTAGTGACCTTCCCAGACACATCCCGCTGGGAGACCATCGCCTTCGAGATCCGCGCCAGCACCTTATCAATTTCTTCACTAATGCGGGACACACTCTGGAGCGTCGTTTTCGTCTTTTTCACCAATTCCGTCCCCGTGACCACCTGGGAGGTACTTTCCTCCATCATCTGCATCATTTGGGCCGTTTCATCCTGGATCCCGCCGATCAACTGTTCCACTTCCTGGGCCGCTGTGGTGACCTGTTCTGCCAAGCGTCGTACCTCATCGGCGACCACCCGGAAACCTTGGCCATTTTCCCCGGCTCGGGTCGCTTCGATGGAGGCATTAAAAGCCAGGAGGTTCGTCTTTTCCGAAATGTCAGAAATAATGTTAACGATCTTCGAAATTTCCTGGGAAGATTCCGCCAGACGTTTCGCTTTTTTCGAGGTATCTGCCACCGACCCCCGAATAAGATCAATGCTCGTCACTGTTTCGTCCATCGTCGCCTGGCCTTCCTGGGCCGCTAAACGGGATTTCCGGGCAATTTGGGCCGCCCCCTGGGCCGATTTCGCCACCGCTTGAATGGATTGGGCAATGCCTTGTACCGACCGTTCCGCCGATTGGATTGCCCGTTCCTGGACTGTGGCTTCCGTGGAGAGGCGCGTAATCAGGTCATTGTTGACGATCGCCAAATCATAAACCTCATCCGCCGAGGATTTTACCTGGGAGACCAAGGCCCGCAGACTCCGGAGGGTGGCATTAAACGCATCGGCAATGGAGCCAACTTCCCCTTCATCAACCATCGCCTGTACCGTGAGGTTCCCCTGGCGCACCTCCTCAATTTGGAGCAGCAACCGAATCACCCCTTCCTGGAGACGTTCCCGTTCCTGGCGCTGGAAGGCAGCCTCTTGGTCTTTCGCTTGGGCTTGGGCTTCGACGGCGTCGGTAATAGAACGAATTTGGGCCGCCATATTATTAAACGTGGTGGCGAGTTGGCCCACTTCATCTGCCGCAAAGATTTCGGCCCTCGCATCAAGGTTCCCGGCCCCAAACTCTGTGGTTACTTTTTGCAGACGCTTGATCGGTCTTGTGATTGTTCGTCCCAGGAGCCACGCTAGACCCGCTGCCACAAAGACCCCAATCAAACCCACCGTTGTCTGGAGCAGTAAGCTGTCCTGGATTAGGGCATTGAGGGTATTTTCATCGGTGCCCCGGACAATGATCGCCACGGGTTCCCCGGCGCTATTGAGAATGGATTCAGCCGCAAGGGTGTAGGGGATGCCATCGATCACCTGGGTATCAACGACGGTTTCGCCCTTGGCATTAACGGCGGCCGTCAGGAAGGAAAAATCCGGTAGGGTGAGGAGATCAGGGGCATTGAGGGAAGTTTGAATTACTTTGCGGTCACTGTCTTCCCCTTCTGCCTGGGCATCCTGTTGGTAGAGGGCACTGGCGAGCTGGAAACCACCGTCGGGGTTGACTTGATAAATCGCACTATAACCACCATTGAAGGCGCTGACGGTATTCGCGGCGATATCCAGTTTGGCATTAAAAATCACATCCCCTGAAACTAAGGCCCCAAGGAGGTTATCGTTGCTCCCAATGACGGGGGTGACGGTATAACGGACGAGGGCAAATTCGCCTTTTTTGGTACCAATGGGGAATCTTGTTACTTCTCGATTGAGATCATCCCAAGAGAGTAATTCGCTGGTTTTGAGTTGTTGTCTGGTCTGGAGGGCTTGGGTAACGAGGCCGTTGGGGTCAAACACTTCCCCTTGGCGATCGCCGTTGCCATTGGTAATAATCCGGAGATTGGTACTGACCAGGGTGGCATATTCAATGTTGCGGGCTTGGATTTCGTTTTGGAGAATGGCTTGCACTTGGGCGAGCTGTTCCGGGGGGACGGTGCCTGTGCTTTGGTAGGCCGCCGCCGCTGCAATGATCGCTGCGTTATCGGATTGGCCCCGGAACCCGAAACCCATCTGGTCAATTTTGACGTTGTAGTTAATGTCGTTGACCGCTAGCTCTGAGGTGGCCTGTTCCCGGAGCTGCGATCGCCCGGAAGTGACAATAATCACCGCCCCTGCTGCCACAACCCCAGCGATGGCAATGGCACTGGAGACAAAAATACCGATAAATTGTTTCTGGGCAATGGAGAGGTTTTGCAGCCGCTTGAGGGGAGGGGAAGTGACATCAACATCGGTGTAGTCAACGTCATCGTAAACCAAGGAAATGGGCTTGGGTGTTTGGCCTGGGAGGGCGATCGTGGCGGTCTCACTGCCATCTGCATCTAGATCTGCCTGGGAGGCGACATGATCCTGGAGATCAGCAAGGGCCTTAGTGGCACTGGCCGCAAAAATGCCTTCGGAATCTTGATCAATAATTTGCTGGTAAGTGGCGATCGCCTCTGCAAAAAAGCCTTCACTTTCGAGGGCACTGGCGAGGCTGATCTGGGTGACCATATCCGTGGGGTCAGCGGCGATCGCCGCTTGCAATGCCAAAATCTCTGGGCTGTATTCCTTAATCTCTGGGACTTCTGCGGCAATTGCTGGTTCCGGTGGGTTTGCTGTAGCCGCTGTCCCGTTCCCGTTAGTTGCTTCTGCGGGGCGATCGCCATTGTTCCCGTTGCCATTAGTCGGTAACTCAATTGTTTCCCCTAGGGCAAGGAGCGCTTGGTGGGCACTGGCCGCAAAGACACCGTCTTGATCCGACGCCATAATGTCGCGGTAAACTTCCGCCGCCTCTGGCAAAAAGCCTTCCGTTTCCAGTTGACTCGCCAGACTGATTTTCATCACGATGTCCGTGGGGTCAAGGGCGATCGCCGCCTGGAGTTCTTTGATTTCCTCAGAAAAAGCCGGAGAAGTTGCCGTGTTCATGGTCTGTTCTGTTGTGCCCATAGGTAGTGATTCGGTGAAATTGATGTTGAAAAACTCAAAGCTTATTGATTGACCAGGGTGCCCTGGAGGTATTGGGATAAATGGGCCATGGCCAACGTAAATCCCGTTTCTGGCCCCTTGACCAGTTGGCGATCGCAATGGGGATAAAATCCCTGCCAAGCCGTCGCCACCGGAGCCGTCGCCTCCAAGTCAAACGGAGCAATGCCCTCAAGCTGGCTCACCACAAAACCCACTTGCCCTGCGTCCCCCTGGCCCAAGAGCACCACCGTTAACTTTTCCTGAGGGTTGGGCCGCGCTGCGGATGTCCCTAATCCCTTTGGTGATCGCCGATCCACCACCCAAATCAACTGCCCCCGTTGGTTCGTGACCCCCAGCACCCCTGGGGCAACTCCCGGCACCGGGCAAATATCTTGGCGAGGCAGCGTCATCACTTCCAACATATTGTCTAGGGGAATCAACAGTCGCGTTTGGGCGAGGGGGCCTGCCCCGGAAGGATACAGTTGAACTCGGAAGAAATCGGTTTGGGTAGGGGGAGCGACCATGGCAAAATCAGACCTTATAGCAAAGAAAAAACAGCACTGTCTAAGCCAAATACTCTTTGACCGTTTTCATGAATTCCATCGGACTGTAGGGCTTGGTTAAATAAGCATTACCCCCCTGGCGTAACGCCCAAAACCGGTCGAAGTCCTGGCTTTTGTTCGAGCAAAAAATAATCGGCACTTCTTCGTAACCCAAGCTTTCGCGAATTTCTCGACATAAATCGAGGCCATTGAGCCCAGGCATCACAATATCGAGAAAAATCAGATCTGGTTGATCATGGTTGCGCAGCCAAGTTAAGGCTTCATCGCCATTGTCCGCGAGACTCACCTCCAGGCTCATTTTTTCCAGGAGTGCCCGGACAAGGGTTTGTTCTGATTTAGAATCATCAACAACTAAAACTTTTTTCATCTTATTTTCCTTGATTCAGTACGAGAACTTGGCGCAATTTATTTTGAAAATTTAGTTTAGAGATTATGAAATACAACCTCTAGGGCGTAGATTGCGCTGATGTTTGCTCCACATAGGACTGCACCATCCGAATCAAATCCTGGGGATTGAACGGTTTAGCGATGTAGTCAGAAGCACCCACCATCTTGGCACGGAGGCGATCAATAATTCCATCGCGACCCGTGAGCATGACCACGGGAATATCCCTGAGCATTTCGGATTGGTTGAACAAGCGACAGAGCTCGTAACCGTCGATTTCGGGCATGTTGATATCCATCAGGATTAATTCTGGTCGTTGGCGGGCGAAGGTACTGAGGGACAAGGCCGGTTCGGTGACGCCAATCACCTCAAATCCACTGGCCTCTAGGGTCATCTTGACGACACGCTGAATGGATTTGCTGTCATCAATGCAGGCGATGCGGGGTTTGGGTTTTTGGGCAACGGCGGCATAGGGAATAACTTCAATTAAGCCCGTTTTGATGAGGGGATGGAAAAGCTGACTGAGTTCTAGGGTGGAACGGCGGGTGTAGTGACTCAGTTCATAGAGGGTGGCTTTTTGGTCGAGAGGCTCCCGGAGGCTTTCCATAAATTTATAGTCCTGGAGATTGAGCCAAGAGCGGCTCCGGATCTCACGGAAATCTTTAACTTGGAGGCGCTGGAAGGGAGAGGCGATTTCGGGTCGGAGCTGTACCCATTGGCGAACGGTGGGTTGGATGGGGCGCACCATTTCTTTGAGGGACAGGGACAGCAGTAGGGGATCGAGGTTCAGGGAGCGCTCGAATTTAACGGCGGCCCGGGGTAGGGATAAAAATTGGGCGATCGCCTCTTGGGTGGTAAAAAACAAAACCTGGCGGACTTGCTGGAGAGAGAGTTTTCCCGCTTTCCAAATTTGACAAATGTAGTCGTAATCCTGGGAGCAAGTATCCCCCATGGGAAATTTTGCTTTCGGAAACAACTGCCCCAAAAGATACGTCAAGCGCTCCCGTTTACCCATGCCGCTGGTGGCAAAATGCAACTTCCCTCCCCCAAAATAAAGCTGCCAAAATACCGATTCATCTAAGGGATCGTAAATGGTCATTGTCCCCGACATTTGACGGTGAATCAGGGACTGGAGAACTTGGCCCGGAATCACGACGTTTTTGGTGATGGCATCTTGCACTTTCATATGAAACACACTAGCGGGAGTTGATTTGGACGGGCGTTAGCGCTGTTGGTCTCTACCCACGGCTGGCAAACATGATTCGGGAGGGTAGTGGGTAAACGCAGTGACAAAGTATGTCAAAGACAATTTATTCTAGATCGACTTTATCGCCTGAAAAATATGGGTTTCATAAGTTTTATCGGGCTGCCTGATAGTCTCTTCAAATATGACGATTAGGCTCGAACCGCAGTACAAGGGGCAAGAATAAACGGGTCTCGGACAAGCTGAAAGATTCATGGTGCTTGGGGACAACTCTATTAGTTAATCTGAGCAATACTAATGCCACAGAAAGAGATTATTTTCTTACCATGAAGACTTGGTTAAAAGTAGTATGTTTAGCTACGGAAAGACTTGGACTACACCTATTTTGTTCACCAACTGAAACAGCTCAAACCCAGGCACAGCGAGGAATTCGGGTTTTAGCTTCGTGATCTTGTGAGGGGGATCTAAATTGAGGCCAGGGGGACTCGTTAACGACGGATGAGGTGATCGAGACGCTCTTGGATGAGGAGTTGTAAGAGGGCGCGGAGGGTTTGGAGGCCAAAGAAAAATACCGTGAGGGCGATCGCCCCAATGAGGAATAAAGAAGCAGTCTGGCTCCAGACTAAAATACCCACGACACTGCTGAAACCCCAGAGGATGCCGTACATCATGGTTTTGATCGCGAGGTAGATGCGGCGCAATTGGCGATCGCCTTCGACGGATTTAACGCGAAATTGCAGTTCGCCCAACTCGATGCGTGATTCGAGGCGCTTAATGGCCATTTCGGTGCGACTGGGTTTCTGAAATTGGTACAGGACGAATTCTTTGGTTTGTTGGGCCAGGCTCCCCAGACGATTTTCCCCAGGTTTAGCGCTCACGGCTAAACTGCGAATAAACGGTTGGGCCGCCGCCATGAGATTGTATTGGGGGTCGAGGGCGCGGGCAATGCCATCGAGGGTGGTGAGGGCCTTGATAATGAAAGTCATTTGGGGCGGCAGACGAAAGGGTTGCTGCTCAAACATCAGGTAGATCTCATTACTAATCTGCTCAAATTCCTGGAGATCAATGGGGCGATCGCGGAACCGATCCAAGAGAAACGCAATCATCCGTTTTACTGGGGTCATATCTGCCATTGGCTCGATGAGGCCCATGTAAACCAAAGTTTCGACTACCTCGTCTGTATCCTTACGCAACACCGCAAAGAAGGTGCGCATCATCTGAGTTTTCTCCATGGATTTGACTTCGGTCATCGTGCCAAAGTCGTAGAAAATCAGCCTCCCTGTGGCATCTACGGCCATATTGCCGGGGTGGGGGTCCGACTGAAAAAAGCCATCCTGGAGCAGTTGCTTAAGATAAGAAGAAATGCCGAGGCTGATGACGTGGTCTGGATCAATATTGCTCGCTTCGAGGGCCGCCCGGTCGTCAATTTTAATGCCCGGTAGATATTCGAGGGTTAAGACCTTGCGGGTGGTGTATTGCCAATAAACCTTTGGCACGAGAATTTGCTGATCATCGGCGAAATTCTGCCGGAAATGATCGCCATTTTTTCCTTCATGGATATAGTCAATTTCTTGGTAGAGGAGATCGAAAAATTCCCGGTAAATCTGCTTGAGGTTATATTTCTTGAGGTCTTTAAAAAAATAACTGGCCCAATGCAAGAGCTTTTCGAGGACTTGCATATCCACTTGGAACAGGCGACTCAGGCCGGGACGCTGAACTTTAACCGCCACTTCTTCGCCGCTGTAGAGGGTGGCCCGGTGGACTTGACCCAGGCTAGCGGAGGCGAGGGGCTCTAGTTCAAAGTCCTTGAAGAGGGCGTAGATAGATTTGTTAAATTCTTGCTCGATGACGGCGATCGCCGCTTGCCCCCTAAATGGCGGCACCCGGTCTTGGAGTTGGCTCAGTTCTTCGATGTATTCGATGGGGAACAGATCCGGACGGGTTGACATGGCCTGGCCAATTTTGATGAAGGTCGGCCCCAGATCCAGGAGATGATTGACGAGCCAGCGGGCTTGGCGGTGGCGTTTGCGGGCGGGGTTACCACCGGGGAGTCGGTCTTTGCCGAGCCGGAGGATAAACTGGGCAGCCACGGTAAAGATTTCCAGTTGCCGTTGCCTGAGACTCAGTTTGCGCCGTTGCCAGCGGGGAGTTTTCACGATTGATTTTGCCCTAGATTTCGACCATCCCTCATCATACAGAAAAGCTTCAACCCAAAAACGCGTTTAGGTAGAGTTCGATCAGGCGATCGCCCCAAAAGAGACTACTAATTGCCCCCAAGGCAAGAAATGGCCCAAAGGGTAAATGTTGACCCCGCTGGTGTTTACCGAGGCCCATGGCCCCGCCGATAATAACTGTTCCCAGGGCGCAGGCCAAAATTATCGTTAAGAGGACGTTTTGCCACCCCAGCCAAGCGCCAATCATCGCCAAAAGTTTCGGATCACCGCCCCCCATGGCCTCTTGACCCAGCACCGCCGAACCAATAACACCAATGCCATCCAGTAGCCAAAGCCCCAATACTGCGGCCCCAATGCCACCCAGGAGGCCATAGATTGCCCCGGTGAAGCCGTTTGCCTGGAAGCCGAGCCCCATCTGAAAGAGTAAACCGAGTACGAGGCCCGATTGGGTTAAGGGGTTGGGCAGGGTAAAGGTGTCGTAATCAATCAAGGCCAGGGCCACCAACCAAAACAGCAGGGTAAAGGCGGCGATCGCCTCTAGGTTCAGCCCGAATTGAACCACCGTGGCGACACAGAGCAAGCCCATCAGCGCTTCGACGAGGGGATACCGGACGGCAATGGGCGTTTTGCACCAGCGGCATTTGCCCCCCAATAGGAGCCAACCCAGCACCGGGATATTTTCCCGCGCTCCTAGTTGGTGGCCGCAGTGGGGACAGCGGGAGGGGGGATGGGCCAGGGATAAACCTGCTGGTAGCCGATAAACCACCACATTGAGGAAACTGCCGAAACAGGCTCCCCAGATAAATAGAAAAATAAAGGCGATCGCCAGCAAACCGGACTGTTGTAAAAGCGCGAGCATGGTGATGTTTCTCAAACCCTAGCCAATCAGCCCCATTATCTCCCCTGGCGCTCACCAAATTTTCAAAAGTCCGAGACTAACTCGATGTCTAGGGGTTGACCTGGAGCACCAAATCATTGGCCAGGGTGAGATCAAGATCCGTATTGGTTTCTACGGCCAAAAGATCTACCCGATCAAGACCCAAAAATTGGGGAATCAAGGTTGCGAGGATGCCGGCCCCAGCGCCAATTAACAGTTCCTCCGTGGCGATCGCCCGGTCTCCGGTAATGGCGGCGATCGCTGCGGCTGCCCCTGTCCCTAAAGCAGCATTTCTCAACAAATTACCCACATCCGTACCCCGGCGCACACTTTCCGTATCCGTAATCACCTGGGAGGTAGCGTTGATATTGTACATTTGGCCGTTGGGCAACACTAACTGCTGGGCAACAAAGCGGGTCCCATTCCCTGACGGTTGGAATTCCCCTTGAATTTCACTGCCCTGGGGAATCAGTACCAAGCCTTGGGTATTGACGATATTGGCATCCACCGTGAGGGTCACCGGTAAAATTTCATCCTGGGTTAAGAGGATTTTGTCGGCGGTGTAGCTGATCGGAATAATTGTGCCGGCTGTGATCCGATAGTCTACGGCCACCACATCCTGGGTGACGATATAAGGGGAATTCATCGCCTGTACCTGACCCTGGGAAAAGAGGGCCTGATAAATAAACGCTGCCACTTCGGCCCGGGTTGCATTACGCTTTGGATTTAGTTGTTGTAAATTGGCATAGTTCACCACCATCTTTTGCTCCGTCGCAGCAGCAATGGGGCTGCGGGCAAAGTCAGCAATATTCGCCGAGTCCTGGTAGTAGCCGAGGGTGGTATTGATATTATTGCGGGCTGAATAATTTAAACCATTGGCCAAGGCCACTAAAACCTGTTCCCGGGGAATATTTTGTTCGGGTCGGAAAACCTGGCCTGGATATCCCGAAAGAAAGCCCATCTCGTAGGCATTATTAATGGCATTAAAGGCCCAATAGCTGGCAGGGACATCCACAAAAGCAATGGCATTGCGGTCTTGACTCTTGGGGAGAGCTTTCTGCACCATGGCGGCAAATTGGGCGCGGGTCACTGGGGCGTCAGGCCGAAAAGAACCGTCAGGAAAGCCGGCAATGATTCCCCGGTTGACCAATTCATTAATAAATCCTGTGGCCCAATAGTTACTTGATACATCTGGAAATTGGCTTGTTTGGGCCACCACTGCTGCCGGTTGCAACAATGATCCTTGGAAGGGTAATGTACTCCCTAGTCCGAGGGATAAGGCTAAAAGAAGAGCGGTGGATTGCTGGGTTCGCTTCATAGAAGGCATATTATTTTTCCTTGCGTTTCAGATTAGGGTGACTGGTTAATTTCAGGTTAGCGTTGTTACCGTCACTTCTCACTTAAAAAATGCTTAAATACTTCAATTTAAGCTAAATCTACTAAGCTTTAGGACGACTTGTTCCCGCAAATGTTCCGCTGATTTTTTTGTTTTCAACTGCTTAGAAATGCTCTAAAAAATAATCGGGATTGCTAAATTTATGCAGGGATTATTGAAGACTAGGGCGATTAAAAAAATGTTTCCAGTCAGCAAAAAGTAACCAAAAAAGGCGATCGCCTCTGGATCGCCCGATGATAATCTTGCGGCAAGTTTGATTGGGTTAGGGAACTATTTCGGCATATCGTGAAGATCAAAGATAAAGGGAACACTTGAGCGTTGATCGCCCATGACAAGTACCTTGGGCATTTGTGCGCCCCCTTCTTTCCAGGCTTCGATGGCTTCTTTTTGGAGCACCAGTTCACCCCCCTGGGCCTTGAGGGTTTCGGCGAGTAAGCGTTGGGCTTCGGCTTTCCCTTTAGCCCGGTTGATATCTGCTTGGGCCTGTTGTTCTGCTTCTTGGGCGACGTAGATGGCCCGCTGTGCTCGCTGTTCGGCGATTTGTTTTTCTTCGACGGCGCGGGAGAACTCTGCGGAGAAGTTTAAATCAACGACGCTGGTATCGAGGACAAGAATGCCATATTTTTCGAGGCGGGTTTCGAGGGCATTATCAAAGTCATCCTTAAGCTCGGTGCGTTTGGTGATTGCTTCTTCGACGGTGCGCTTGGCGGCAGCAATTTTGAAGGATTCTTGGGTTTGGGGGGCAATAATTTTCGAGACGATATTTTGCAATGTGCCCTGGGTGCGACGAATTTCGACGACTTTTACGGGATCGAGGCGGAAGTTGATGGCGAAACGGGCCGTCAAATCTTGTAAATCCTTGGTGGAGCTTTGGGCCGGGACTTCAAATTTTTGGACGGTCACATCATAGACATCCACGCTGGCAATCAGGGGCGGCTTAAAGTGAATTCCTTCAAGGAGAGCGCCGTCCTGGGCTTTCCCAAGAACGCTCAATACGCCGGCTTGGCCGGGGTTGATGATGATAAACGCATTGAGCACGATGAAAAATAACAGGGCGATCGCCACCCCAATCAGTGAGAGGGGAAAATTTTGGTTGGGTGTAATGTTACGCACGCGGTTTTGGTCTCCAAATCAGTTCTAGCGGCTCAGTTACCCATCCCATTGTAGTGAAGGCGACCAGGAGGCAAAAGGTTAGACCCAAGGGCGATCGCCCCAAGGAAATGTAACAATTCGTTAAGCTAAAGGCATTGACCCCAATCATTCCGTCTGAAGTTTTCTTTTCTATTTATGGTTGCAATGCCCCTCCCTGAGCCAACTGCCGATACGACCCCTGCCTTTGATTGGCATGAGGCTTGGTATCCGATTCACTTTGTACAGGATCTCGACAAAACCAAACCCACTCGCTTTGTGCTGCTGGGGGAACCCCTCGTCATTTGGTGGCAGCCTAAAACCCAACAATGGCAAGTCTTTAGTGATATCTGTCCCCACCGCCTCGCCCCTTTATCCGAAGGTCGCATTGTCGATGGCTGTTTAGAATGTCCCTACCATGGCTGGCAATTTGCCGACACCGGGGCCTGTACCAAAATTCCGTTCCAAGCCCCAGACGGTGAAGCCCACCACAGCCCCAGAGCCCAGGTAAAAACCTATGCCAGTTGCGTTAAACAAGGGCTGTTATTTGTCTACGGTGGCGATCGCCATCAGGCAGCCCAAATTCCTGTTCCGACGGTGCCCCAGTTAGACCAACATCCGGGCGAATGGGTGATGGCCGATGTGTTTCGCGATATTCCCTACGATGCGACAACCCTATTAGAAAATGTCCTGGATACTAGCCATGTGGCCTTTACCCACCATCCCCGGGTCGGCAACCGTAAAAATGCTAAAGAATTTATCCTGGATGTTTCTGACATTGAGAAAACTGGCTTCACGGGCAATTGGGAAGAAGGCCCCCGACGCGGCACCCTCGGCTCCCAAAAAACAACCTTTTTTGCGCCGGCTGCCATGTGGCACGACATTCCCGAAAGTCCCTTTGGTCAGGTGATGACCGTGGTCTACGCGACCCCCACCGAAAAAGGTCGCTGCCGAGCGATTGTGCGCTTACCCTTCCGCTTTAAAGCCGCCATACCGCGCTTGGCATTTAAATTTACCCCCCGCTGGTTTTCCCATCTCAATCAAATGGGCATCCTCGAAGATGATCAAATCTTTTTGCACCTCCAGGAACGGGAACTGGCAAAATCAACCCAAAACTACGCCAAAACTTGCTATCTGCCGACCAGTTCAGATTTGTTTGTGTTGGCCTATCGCCAGTGGGTAGAGCGGTATGGGGAACCTTTCCCAGATGAGGATTTTCTGCCCGCAGAACCCCAACAAAGTCAGTTACTAGAGCGCTACCATTCCCACACCAAAAATTGTGCCAGTTGTACCCAAGCCCTGAATCGAATTCAACAGGGTCAAAAGATTGTAATTGGCCTCGGATTTCTCCTGTGGTTGGGTTTGCCCTTCGCAATTTTTTATGGTTTGCCAACTTGGAGCCTTGGGGCGATCGCCACGGTGATCATCCTCTTAGCGGGACTTTGGTGGCAGCTCCATCGCCTAGAACGTCGATTTTTTGAAGGGGAATATCCCCCAACCCGGAATTACCGAGATTGATCAATACTTTTTTGGGGGAAAAATTTCTTGTAATCAGCCAGAAAACCTAGGTCACCTCCCCAAGAGCTGCCTATAATTCAGCTAGAGTCGGCTATTCCGAGAAAATCTGCATCAGTTCTTGGCCTCAGCAACTATCTCTATTTAACGGACTTGTTTGCCCAAGACCCAACTGAACATACTTCGCACACTGCTTTTTCCCTAATTTTTCCCTCTAAAAACTCCCATGAAATCCACATTACGGCCCCTGCTCTCTTGTTTGCCTGTCCTCCTCGGCTTTTGGGTTGAGGGGGCGATCGCCAATCCCAGTCCCACTATCCCTGGCACAACCCCTAGCGCTTACCCTGTGCTAGTGAGTCAAGTTCCAGTGGGACGACAGGTTGCCACCCAAAAAACAACCTACGCCCCTAGCGAGCCAATTATGGTGAACTACGCCAATCTACCGGGCAACTCTGGCGATTGGATTACCATCGTTCCGGCCAATGCCCCAGACAATAGCTACGAAGAATGGTTTTATACCGATGGTCAGCGCTCTGGCTCCCGTCAATTCAAAGGTCTCGCTGCTGGCAGCTACGAAGTGCGGGTTTACCACAACTGGCCCAATGGTGGTTATGTCGTCCAGGATCGGTATCGCTTCACTGTCGGAGCGCAAACGGTAACACCAATTAACAACCGTCATATCTCGACAAATAAGACTGTCTACCAAGCCAATGAACCGATTATGGTGAACTACACTAATCTCCCTGGTAATCGCCAAGATTGGATCACCATTGTTGCGGCCAATGCCCCTGATGATAGCTACGGTGAATGGTTTTATACCCAAGGACAACGCTCTGGCTCCCGTCAATTCAGAGGTCTCGCCCCCGGCAACTATGAAGTCCGCGTCTATTACAACTGGTCTGCGGGTGGTTATGTCGTCCAAGATCGTTATGCCTTTACGGTGCGCTAACCAGCAACAAGTCTAGGATAATCATGAATTTCTGCCTCCCCCATGTTTAAGCTTTCTAACGAAAAAACGCCACAAAGTTTAAGCATCGGGAGGCTTTTTTTACCCCTGACTAAAGAGAGTTAAAGGCGACATCAAACAACCAAAATCTACTTGAGTCTAAACTCAGGCTAAATTTACTTGTTCGTGATTGATCAATGATTTTTTTTCAATACTCAAGTCCGGCATGTCAAGGTGGGATCATCTTCTAAAATGGCACCGTAAACCTGCTGAATTAAACTGCGGGCATGGTTATTTTGAGCGTCCACAGCGCTATTAAATAAAGCGGAAATAATCACTTGATTACAAGGGAAGTAAACATAAAATGAGCGATAGCCCAGGGTTTCTCCCTGATAAAACCAATAATTCCCCCAGGTCTCATCGTAACCTTGAATAATCCCCAAGCCAAAACCATAGGGATCTGCCGCCGTGGTTTTGGCAATCGGTTCACCTGTTTTTAAAGAAACAACTTGCTGCATTTTTTCTTTTTCTACAGCAGACAATAGCTGATCTTCAATAAATAATGTTTCTACCCAGTGGATAATATCTTCTGTATTGGAAATTAGGGCTCCCGCAGCCCCAGCCCAAGACAAATTGTTACGGCTAACATCTTGTCCTGCAAGTTCTGGGTTGGTATATGGATTGAAATTGTAGCCCCTGACGAGACGTTGCTGAACAGCGGCACTGGGGTTAGGCACAGGATAAAATGTATTTTCCAATTGGTAGGGTTGCAAAAGTTGGGTTGTGATCAGATCGGCAAAAGATTCTCCGGTAACTGTTTCCAAAAGCAGAGCACTTAATAGATAGCCTGTATTGTTGTAGTCATACCCGCTTCTCAGGGGTGGTTTGGCGGCAGAATTTTGTGGATAAACGAGATCAATTAAACTGCGTTCTTCCCAAAATTGTTCTAGGTCTTGCGTAAATAAATAATTAACCGTAGGACTATCTGAATAATTAGGTAAACCGGATGTCATATTCAGAAGCTGTGTGGTCGTAATTCCAGACCAGTGGGAATATTCAGGTAGATATTGGGTGAAATCAGTATCTAGATCAAGGGTTTGATTATTTTCGTTTTGGAGAAGTAACGCCGCTGTGAAAGATTTCGTGATGCTGCCGATATGAAATAGGCTGTCGGCTGTAATGGGTGCACTATTGGGGTCATGACTTTCTTGGCCGATGACATAGGTTTGGGTTTGGCGATCGCTGACTTTAACGGATAATTGAATCCCAGAGAAATATTCTAATGCTTGATATTGGGTATGGTGTTCTTCTAAATATTGATTGATTTTTTGATGGGGAAGCGCCTTAGCAATGGTTGGGAAGGTCATGGAACTGGTAATTCCCAAGAAGGCTAAAGCTAGCATTTTAAGCATGATGATGTTTATTTCTGTTTGGCATCTCGTTCATTATGGGATGAATATTTAGATGCAAGTCCAGTGGTTTAAAAATATTGATGTGAGGCTTTATTGGACATTCTGATGTGGTTTTTGGAACGACTTTTTCAAGGTGAGGGAATTGGTGACAACCAATACAGAACTCATAGCCATTAAGCCTGCGGCCACGGCGGGACTGGGGGTAAAGTTAAATGCTGGTAAGAGAATCCCTGCTGCCAAGGGAATTGCAATGAGATTGTAGCCAAAGGCCCAGATCAAATTCTGACGAATCACTTTAACCGTGGCTTGGCTCAGATGAAGAGTCTGGGCAAAATCCATCAGGCGATCGCCCATGAGAATAATGTCGGCGGTGGCGAGGGCAACGTCGGTACTCCCCTGGAGGGAAATGCCAATATCGGCAGTGGCGAGGGCCGGGGCATCATTAATGCCATCACCGATCATCGCGACTACTTTTTGTTGAGCTTGGAGGGTACGGAGTGCTGCGGCTTTTTCGATGGGGGAAAGGCTGCCTTTGTAGTGATCAAGCTGGAGAGTCTGGGCTAGATGTTTCACGACGGGCGTTTGATCGCCACTGAGGAGGATTACTTCTAGATTTCTCGCACGCAGATTTTCGATTAGGGCAGCGGCATCGGGACGAATCGGATCGGCGATCACCACTAAACCTGCTACCTGGCGATCAATTGCAATGAAAATGGTGGTTTTGCCCGCGGCTGACCAGGTTTCGAGATGGCTGTGGCAGGCTTCAGGGATGCTAATTTGGGCCGCTGTAAGCCAGGCTTGGTTGCCAATATGCACCTGTTGGCCGTTCACCTGACCGACAATGCCTTTCCCCAAAGCAGTTTCAACTTGATCGGGGGCAAAGAGTTCTAGGTTTTGCTGCTGGGCGATCGCCACAAACGCTTGGCCATAGGGGTGGGTGCTGCGCTGTTCAAGGCTCGCGGCCCATTGCAATAGGGCAGGTTCCGACCAAGGGGTAAAGCTCACCCACTCAACAATCTGCGGTTTGCCCTGGGTGAGAGTGCCTGTTTTATCGAAAACAACGGTGGTCAGTTGATTGAGGCGTTCGAGAATATCCCCCCCTTTGATCAAGATGCCTTGTTCAGCGCCAAGGCTTGTGCCCACCAGGAGGGCTGTCGGCGTCGCCAACCCCAAGGCACAGGGACAGGCCACCACCAAAACGGCGATCGCCAACTTGAGGCTTAATATTTCTGGGTTCATCGTCTCTGGGTCTAACCAGAGTTGGGTGCCGATCAGATCCCAAAACAAAAAGACCAAGACTGCCAAGGCCATTACCCCATAGGCAAAATAGCCGGCAATGGTATCCGCCATTTTTTGCACGGGAGCCTTGCGGGTCTGGGCCGCCTCTACGGTGCGGATAATCTGGGCGAGAATGGTATTTTGGGCCGTTTGAGTCGCTTGCACAATGATCACCCCCAGTTGATTGAGGGTGCCGGCCTTCACGGCTGCGCCGACCGTTTTTTCCTGGGGCATCGCTTCCCCCGTCAACATCGATTCATCCACCGTGGTTTCACCCCGAATAATCTCTCCATCCACGGGAATTTTTTCGCCGGGTAAAATGCGTACCCACTCGCCAATCTGTACCTGGGCCACGGGAATGGTAATTTCTTCGGTTTCGCCTTTTTGTTCTCGACCCATCAGGCGCGCCCCCTGGGGTTGCAAGGCGAGGAGGGATTCGAGGGCGGCGATCGCCTTAAGTCTGGCATTGCCTTCGAGGGTACGGCCAAGGAAAATAAAACCCAGTAACATCACGGGTTCATCAAAAAAGCATTCCCAACCCAACTGGGGCATCAGCCAAGCCACACAGCTTGTAATGTAGGCGCTGAGCGTCCCTAAACCGACGAGGGTATTCATATTGGCATGGCCTTTAATCAGCCCTGTCCAGCCGTCCCGCAAAATCGGCAACCCCGGAATAAATAAGGCTAAGGTGGCGATCGCCCAATGGAAACCCATCAAGTGAAGCAAAGGAATTTTGAGGCCCGTCAGGTGATGCAAATGGCCCAGGCTCGACGCAAGGAGTAAGACAACCGCCGCCCCCAAACGCCAATATTGTTCCCGCTGGGATTGGGCGCGTTTTTCTTGGTATTGGTTAAAGGTTTCGACTTTCGCTATGCGGGGTTCGCTCGGAAAGCCAGCTTGGGATAAACGGTTGGCGATCGCCTCTGGTTGAATTTTCTCTGGTTCATAGGTGACCACCGCCACCTCCGTAATCAGATTCACCACCGCTGAAAGCACCCCAGACTGTTGCGTTAACTGGCGTTCTACGGCTTTGACACAACCCGCACAGCGCATCCCTTGAACATCAAAGGTCGTCGTGGTTTGCGGCGCAAGGCGCGATTCGGGAGAAAGAGAACGGGAAGTCATATCCAAAGGCCCCAACTGCAACAGGCTGTCCTCTGAGTATGACAAAAATTTTTTATCCCAGGGTCGATTATTACCGTTGTTTGCAACCCAGGGCCACCATAATCGCCTGAAATTGCTCAGAATTGAGCCTTTGCTTATAGAGCCTCAGATGCGGCATTAATAGTTGTCGCTGGTTCGCCGGAAAATCAGGAGCAAAATAGTCTGCCAAAGCACTTCCCCACAGCAGCCCCTGGAGCGCACTGGTCAGGTTTTGGGGGCGACGGTTCAGGCTGGCGCCACTAAAATCCAAGAGCACGGGCTGGCATTGGTCGTTAACAATCACATCCTGGGTCAAACGGCCCATGTCACCACGATCTAACCCCAACTGATCGAGGGCAAAGGCTTGGGAGAGGATATTTTCCATCACCGTCCGCCTCAAAATTTGGTGTTCTTGACCTTGGTGGGTTTGTAACCAAGTCAGGAGCGATCGCCCCGACACAAATTCCATTAAGAGAAAATCCGCTGATCCCTTGAGCAAACGGGGGCCAATGCCGATCTGATTGGCCTTTGCTAAACAATCAATTTCTGGCAACAAGCTATCGTGATTACTATCCAAACGGCGAATTTTTAGAGCACAGGGCCGATCCTGCCAAAGCACCAGCACAACCGCGCCAACATAACCAAGGCCGAGAATGGGTAAGGCCCCTAGATTTTTCGGCCCCACCGCAACCATGGCCTCAATGCCCCACTCTGCCAAATGCGATCGCCGCCGCTCGATCTCCGTTGTTGTCGCCTGGGGATAACCTAAAACCTCTGGGGGCAGTGGCAGTAAAGAACCAGTCAAGACCATTCCAAAAAATTTCCTATAGCAGAAGGGAACCAATGTGGGAGAATATAGCCCTATCCCTTGCCCCCAGGAGTCGAGATTATGCAAGAAGCCGTGGGAGTCATTGAAACCCTAGGTTTTCCCGCCGTCCTTGCCGCCGCTGATGCCATGGTCAAAGCGGGCCGTGTCACCATTGTGTTTTTTGACAAAGCCGAAAGAGGTAATTTTATCGTTGTCATTCGGGGTCGTACCTCAGAAGTGCGCCCTGCCATGGAAGCCGGTTTACGGGCCGCCGAAGAAACTGTCGGTGGTCAAGTGATGAGCCATTACACCGTCCCCAACCCCCCCGATAATGTTGTCGGGATTTTACCCCTGGAATATACCCAAGCTTCCCTCGAATTTCGCTCTTAGTGCCGCGAAGATCTTGGTGTTTTGCCCAGTTTAGAGAATAATATGTGCTTGGGTGAAGAACCAAATATAAATAAGTTTTACTAATCACAAAGATAAAGGAGACCCCTATGCCCGCTCAATCTGCGGTTGGATCACTTGAAACAAAAGGCTTTCCCGGAGTACTTGCCGCTGCAGATGCGATGGTTAAAGCCGGTCGTGTAACCCTGGTGGGCTACATTCGGGTTGGTAGTGCCCGCTTCAATATCAACATTCGTGGCGACGTCTCAGAAGTCAAAACGGCAATGGCTGCCGGGATCGAAGCCGTCGAGAAGGCCCATGGTGGTGTCTTAGAATCCTGGGTGATCATTCCCCGTCCCCATCCCAACGTTTGTGCGGTACTCCCCATCGACTACAGCGAAGAGGTTGAACCCTATCGAGCTGCGGTAGAAGGAACTCGCGTTTAAATATACTCCTGTTAAAACCGCAGATTCATCACAGAAAAGCCTATTTTAATGGGCTTTTTTCGTTGTTGGGTCGGGGTGATAGGTGATGTTAAATAGAACATAGGACTGGATAAATTTGGAGGGAATCATGGCGAATCTGATTGACTTGGCACAGCAAACTCGGGCGGCGGCCCAAAAACTCGGTACCTTAAGCCTGGCCCAGCGCAATGATGCTTTAGAAAAAGTGGCCCAAGCCCTCGCGGCAAATCAGGCGAAAATCGTCGCGGCAAACCAGGCAGATTGTGAAGCGGCCCAGCGAGATGGAATTGCACCAGCCCTCTATGCCCGTCTGAAGTTGGGAGAGAGTAAATTGCAAGCGGCGATCGCCGGTATCTATGATGTAATTAACCTCCCTGATCCCGTTGGCCATCTCCAGTTACACCGAGAGTTAGATCAAGATTTAGTCCTCAGGCGAGTCACCTGTCCCCTGGGGGTTCTAGGGATTATTTTTGAAGCCCGCCCGGAAGCGCTGATTCAGATCACCAGCCTCGCGATCAAGTCCGGCAATGGTGTCATTCTCAAGGGAGGCAAAGAAGCACTCCAATCCTGTACTGTGCTAACGGAGATTATCCAAACGGCCCTCCAGGACACTGCCGTTTCACCCCAGGCCGTCACCCTCCTGACCACCCGCGAAGAAATTAAAACCCTCCTGTCCCTTGATGAATATGTGGATCTGATCATCCCGCGCGGTTCTAATGCCTTTGTGCAGTATGTACAGCAAAACACAAATATCCCCGTGCTGGGCCACGCCGACGGCATTTGCCATCTATACGTTGATGTGGCGGCGGATTTAAGCAAAACCATTCCGATTGTCGTCGATGCGAAAACCCAGTATCCGGCGGCTTGTAATGCGGTCGAAACGCTGTTGATTCACGAAAAAACTGCCCCAGAATTTTTACCCCAGATTGCTGCGGCTTTAACGGCGAAACAGGTCACTCTCATTGGCGATGAGGCAACCCAAAAGATTATTCCTGTCCAGCCTGCTACGGCAGAAGATTGGCGCACAGAATATAGCGATTTAGTTCTGGCAATTAAAGTTGTAACCGATGTCGAAGCGGCGATCGCCCACATCAATACCTATGGCTCCAAACACACCGACGGGATCATCACAGAAGATGCAGCCACGGCCCAGATTTTCCTCAATGAAGTGAAAGCAGCGGGCGTTTACCATAATTGCTCGACCCGTTTTGCCGATGGTTTCCGTTACGGCTTTGGCGCAGAGGTGGGCATCAGCACCCAAACCTTACCGCCCCGTGGCCCCGTGGGTTTAGAAGGGCTTGTGACTTACAAATATCATCTCGTTGGTAATGGTCAAATCGCCGCGACCTACAGTGGCCCCGATGCCAAGCCTTTTACCCACCGAGATCTGTAGTGGCGATCGCCGGATAGATTCGAGTCCAATAGTCCTGAGAACTGATTGGTCAAGTCATCCTGCCCCTAGTTTTGGGGTATTTTTTTGCAATCACTTTTGGATTCTAATCTCTCAATTTGAAGAATCAAGGGATTTATCGGCCTTATAAACAGCCCTACAAATCTCTATAAAGCATCATTAATTATTGTTGATTCAATAGTGATTTAAGAATATAAAATATTTCTTTAAAATTGCAAAACAGAGTTCTACAGATCAATTTTGTAAAGACAATTTAATCAAATCTGATTACAACTCTTCATATTTTGAATTTATTTGAATTTGTCTGGATTTTTGTTGCGACACTGATCCTGTTTTCAAATCCTTTAAATTCATGTTTTAAAATTCAAATAATACATAAAATATTTCACTAGATTTAGATTTGGCCAGAAACAAAGAGTCATTTTTCTGAAATCTTGAGAGTTTCTGAATTGAAAATTTCAAGCAGATTTTATAGACAAAGATCTGTTATTTAAGCCTATTAAAACCAAAGCGAATAAACATAATTATTTTTTGTTCTGCAATTCAGAAAAAATCCAGACAGAAGCTTTTAATGTATTAAAGTTAAGCAGACAACGACTTTTTGACTAATTTCGAAACCTAATTTTATGCCATTAAATCCATTGGAGGTCTGTTTAAATACATGAAAAATTATTTAAAGCTGACTTTTCTCAAGCTAATCACTTTAGGGTTATGTTGCATTTCTCCTATGCAATCTAGCCTTGCCCATAGTCCGACTAATTTGCAAAACGATCCTGGCGCTGCCAAAACATCTGGCCTAGAATTCCTTGTAGGCGAATCAGATCTAGTCATCTTTGGCGAAGTTGTTGATGTTCAATACCGCAACTCCCAACCGACAAGGGAACAACCCCAAGGGCTGCCCCATACTTTTGTGACTTACAAAATTCGGGAAACCTTAAGGGGCAAAGCATCAGGGGAAACGATCACCCTGCGAGTGCCCGGTGGTGCTGATGGTAGTGGTGGTATCTACATGGAGACCACGGCACCGATATTTGCTCGCAACCAGGCAGATATTTTATTTCTAACCAGAGACGCCGTTGGGGGATGTCCCTTGGTGAGTTGTGTTGAAGGCCGCTTTAGGGTCGTAGATAACCGTGTGTTTAATGGTTGGGGAATTCCTGTGGTTGAAGCGACAGAAAGATTAAGGATTGGCGGAAAACCTCGCTTTGATCTCAATGTCATCGAATTACCAAGGCCCTCTTTTGAACTGTTATTAAAACAACCAGAAACCCAAAGAATTATTCAACAAGAAAGCCAGAGAACAGGCCAAAGCATTGCCGAGCTACAACGGCGCTATGAAACGGAAGCCCCTGCTGCTTATCGAGTGGGTTATGGCTTTCAGGCTGCGGCGATCGCTGGTGATAATTTCAATTCTCCAGAAGCGACTCCCATGGAAACCTTTGGGCCGCCCCTCAGTGTGTCCGCTTTTTTTGAAGCTGTCCGCCAGTGGAATAGTCGTTTACAGCCACCGCGATCTTCTGTTGTCTCGGCTGATCCGACCAAACCATTCACCGTTGCCGATCCCAGGTTAGAAGAAGTTCAGGCCGTAACGGTTCCAGATCAAATTACCGAAGAAGAAAAGAATGACGCCCAGGCCCGGGAAGGAGAAAGCCAAATCCGTGATCTTTCGCCTAATTTGAGGGATATTTCACCGGAGTTAAGGCCAGACTTAAGACCGATCACACCCTAATTCAGCCAGAATCACAATCAATTGTTACAGGGACTTTTGCTATGAAGTTCAACTTATTCAGTCCATATTTACTTGCGGCCTCGGCCATTATCTCTGCTTGTTTGATCCTGCCAGAACCCGCCCAGGCAGCTTCTTGGTTGGAGTGTAATGGTGATAGTGGTAAAAAATTACGGTGGAGTGGTAATTCGACAACGGCCCGGATCAATACCATCAGTTTTCCGCCGGGTAGTTTACTACAGTCGGTGGAGCGGGGCGTTAACGCGACCAATACTAACCCTTCCCCTTTTGTGATTAACACAACGACGGAAACAGGGGGAGTTGGTAGCGGCAATGGCCAAAATGAGATTTACGCAAATAGTATTTCGCCGCCTGGGGTCGCCCAGATGCGTTACCACTGTTACTGGTTATTTGGTTGGCATTATGGTTTAGATGAAGTAGACATTGTTCTGGATTCATCGGGCCGTTCTTGGACGACTTCCCAAAATAAGAGCTCTAATACGGTCTACACAGGCTCTCGTTTGCCGATCGATGCAGTGATTAACCACGAAGCTGGTCATTACCTTGGCTTGATGCACGTCAATTGGGAATACAACGTGATGGGAGACTCTTGGCGGCATCACCATACCAATGGTTCTACGGCACGCACTTATTTTGGGGAAGATGCTTCCCATGGTTCCCGTGTACTTTATGGGAGTCAAAATTCTACGTTTAATGATGTTTCTGCATCCCACTGGCGCAGAACTGGTGCAAGCGGTGAGTATTCAAGTCATGGGCGGGTAAGGATTCGCAATGCGGCGAATACAGCGACCTTAAGTGGGATTACGATTGCGGGGGAGCCGGGCTATCGCGTCAATCGTGGCAGTACCATTCGCCCTGAATTTACGATTGAAAATAACGGTAAGCAGACCCATAATAATGTCTCCTACGGGATCTATATTTCAACCAATGACTACATTAGTTATGGTGATACTCGCATTGGGGGTGGGTCTTTTGGGTCAATCCATCCGGCGGATGTTGCTACGACAACGGTTCCGGTAACGATTCCGAATAATCTTAATCCTGGTCAAAATTACTGGCTTGGGATCATCGTGGATGAGAACAACACCATCTCTGAGGTGAGTGGTTCTAATAATCGGGCTTACATTCCCATTCGTGTGGACTAAAACGTTATTGACCTTCTTCTAGGCGTCGTTCCCAATCTTTGGCGAGGTCATCGCGCCCTTGCAGTTGTTGATCGAGGAGGTCTTGGTCGGTGCCATAGGTGATGGTTTCGGCAGTGAGAATTTTCTGGGTTGCAAATTGCTGGGCATAGGCTAGTTTTTGTTGCAGTTCAGGTTCGCCTGTATTGAGTAGAGCGGCTCGTTCTTGGCGCTGGGTGTTGCGATTTTCGATGGTTTGGTTACGGCGCTGGAGCCAAAAGTAACGGCCTAGGGGAACGGCCAAAAAGGCGATCGCATAAGCAAAGAGAAGCGGATAAAGGGCCTGGGCAAGACCCACTAAGCCACCGAGTTCGGCCACCAGGGCTGAATCTTGCAATAAAACGCCTAGCATCAGGGCCAAGACTAAATTGACGCCCCCAAGGGCGATCGCCAAAAATTTTTGTCCGGTAGGAGCAAGGGTAAATGTCCAGCGCTGTTCTTCTAAATAGTTGGGGACAGATTTCTGACGGCGTTCCTGGGCTTTGACCTGGAGTTCTGGGAAATAATAAACCAAGTCTCCCGTGGGGGACACTTCCGGGTAGCCATTGAACCGGGCCAAGACCGGTAACATGTAACTTTCTTCTGTCTGTTCCGTGGATGATAGCTTATCGAAATAGGGGGAAAGTTGTTCGGCGATCACGGCTCCATCATTGTTTTGGATGACTTGACCGATGGTTTGCCAGCGACGTTCCTCCAGGTTCGGATTAGGGTCGCCATCACCAAAGAGAAAAGAAAAAACGGCTTCGAGGAAATTCATCCCCCCTTTCTCTGTTTTGTCCGTCGTGTTCTTGCGGGGCGCGATTGAAGTCCCGTAGCGTCGCGAGTCGTAGTAACTGGGGCTAAAAACGCGGAACAGATCCGGGCCCCACCAAATAAGCCAGGGCATATTAAAAGAACTACGGCGGCGAGAGGAGTTGTTATTATCCTGACTGCTAGCGGCGGCGACTAAAGCCAAAATAGCGATCGTCATCAAGAGAATCGAGAGGATCAGGGCAATACCAAAAGAGATCCGAATGAGGAAAAAGACGACTTGCCAGGTTTTATCGAGCCATTCCTGGAGCCGAATTTTGAAATACTTATTACGGAGGATTGTTCGGAAATTTTTGGGAAATTCAAAGACAACATCACCCGTTTCTGCCACCTGGAGATGTCCACCAGCATCGGCGGCCAGGTTATAAAGACCGTTTTGGGCCACACTGAGTTCTAGGCCAGCCTGGGTCGCCACTTCCCCGACAGTCGCTCGATATTGGAGGGTTTCGACAGCGCGCATTAGTTGGGGCGAGAAGGTCATGGCTATACGGGTCGCTAGAAATAATCTGGGGGGCTTCTTCTACCAGTATAGAATTGGGTTGAAATTCTGGGGGAGAGAGACATGCTGGGAACGGGATTATTGATCACTTTGGTGGCGATCGCCTTGGGAGTGGGTCTAAATCGAGCGATTCGCGCGGATCAACGCTGGTTTTTCCAATTGCGCCGTCCTGCCTGGCTCACCTTTGAGGGCATCATCCCGGTGGTGTGGACGAGTATTTTTATCTGCGGCATTATTTCCGCCACCTATGTTTGGCATGCTGATCCCCAAGGATTTCGTACCTGGCTGTTGATGGCAGGTTATGGCCTGTTGGAGTTGGTAATCTTGGCCTATACCCCTGTGATGTGCAAAACCCGCAGCCTAACGGTGGGAACCATTATTGGGGCAGCGGGTTTTTTTGTGGGTTTATTGTTGGCGATCGCCGTTTTTCCCGTCTCGAAAATTAGTTTTTGGCTATTGGTTCCTTTTCTACTCTGGAGCCCAGTTGGTACCTACATTACCTGGGAAATGATCTGGCTCAATCCGGGCAAAGGTTAATTAGCGCACATACCACCAGTAAGTGGCCATGGGGATAATTGTCGCCAAGAGGAGCAGCACCACGACCCAAATCGTTGAACTGGTTGTTTTTGTGTCTTCGGCCTTGGTGAAAGTGCTCTCGATATTAATTTCGGCGATGTCTGGGGGGCCGGGATCTGCTTCACCGTTCAAAATGGTACCAATGCGGGCCTCAGCATCAAGGAAGGCTTGGTTATAGGAACTGCTGCGCAGGGGGTAACCGATGGTTTCCCCAGTAATACTCTCGGCCGTCTCCGGCGGAATCAAATCCTGGATATTATCTCCCAGGGCGATCGCCACATTATTCGTCAGCACATCCATCGCCACGACCACCTCGTTAGCGCCGGCCTCCGGTGTCGGAAACCACTTTGCAAACACCTTATCGGTAAATTCTTCCATGGTCTGACCATAATCAAGACGACGAATCGCGATCAAATGAAGACCCTTGCCCGTTGTTTCCGCTAACTCGCTGAGCTCTCGATTTAAACGCCCTTCGTTAGCACGACTAATTGCTTCTGCTTGATCCACAATCCAGATCGGTTCATCCCCCGTGGCATAGGGCACATCATAAACACCAGTGGCCTGGGCTGCCGAAACAAAACCCCCAAAGGTAAACAATACCGTTGCGAGCCACACCCCCAGTTTTTGCCACCATTGCAAGCTTTTGGGTTGAGATATCATTTTAAAAATTATTCCAAAAATTGTGCGTATCTTTTAGGCTCTAGGATAAACCAAGGGCGATCGCCACCGAAACTAACTTGCCTTTAAACTGCACCGATTAACTCCACCGAGCTTTTCCCTACAGCCCCTTAAATTTTAGGCATTGAATTCTGTCAGGCACAAAAAAACCCAGTGAATTTTCACCGGGCTTTACAAACAACAAACTCAATTGACCAGATCTACCAATTTGTAATTTTTAAAGTCATATATTGTGGTGACTGTCGAATAACCAAATAGAACGTTAGATTACCCTACAGAACACCTTGTATAAAAACTTATCAACCAATCCCTAGATGGTGTACATCATCGGTAAGGCAACACAAAGACCATAGGCAACCAGGGCACCACCACAGCCGCCAATTAAGAAGCCAGCCGCAAACTCGCTCCAGCCTTCCTTTGTCCCAAGATTCTCAGGAGGATTGGGCGTCGTTAAAGTTGCGGTGGGTGTGCTGACGCCGACACTTCCATAAAGAGAAAGGGCAAGGGTCAGTAGGGAAATCAAGCCAACAGTTCCTAATAGGCCAGCAACCCCAGCAAAGTCTGCATTCCGCAGTGGGCCGAGGAGAGCAAAGGGGCCATAGAGGAAATAACCATGGGCCATGCCAATTTCTAGACCACGCCGCTGTGCCGAAAGCCCTTGACGATAACCGGGTAGATTATTAATGAAAGCTTTACTAAATGCAGAAGCATTAATCGGAGTCGCGAGATTTCCTACTTGAGGATCTCCACCATGTTGAATAATGTCCATTTAATGTTTAAGCTCCTCTCAAAAAACAAACTTACAATTTAAGTTCAGATAAACACTTGTTACGGATTATAAGAGATATTGCTAGATTTACTGGCTTTCTTAGTATTTGGCAACATTTAGGGTAAGTTCTGGGAATTTCGGGTATTTATGTTAAGAATCGTAATGTCTGTTCCCTCCTAAGACGTCTGGCAGTAACATCCAAGGTATTGTGAAAACCAGTTTGTTAATAGCATTTAGGAAAGATTTAATATGAACGGCGCCTACGCAGCTTCTTTTCTGCCTGTAATCCTTGTCCCCTTGGCGGGTGTTGTTTTCCCGGCTTTAGCGATGGGACTTCTGTTTAACTACATCGAATCTGACGCTTAAACAAAAAATTCTGGGCGATCGCCTCAGCAATTTACCTTACATTTAAGATAATTTTGGTTTCCCCATGCACCGTAACCGTGGTTGTGTGGGGAATTGTTTTTGGGGTGTGGCACCCTGGGATCGGGGCAAGCTTGGCACGTTCTTGGCCGTTGTCGTTAAGAATAGAAAATGGCTGCTGCGTGTTCCAGCCCCGTCATCTCCCAGGAGGAAAAGCAATGGAATTATATTTTTTTCGCCACGGCATCGCCGCCGACCGGGCTGATTATGCAGAGGATGGCGATCGCCCTTTGACCGCCAAAGGTGAAGCCCGGACAAAACTGGTGGCCCAACGACTACAGCAGCTTGGCTTGTACTTTGAGGGAATTTTAACGAGTCCTTTGTTACGCGCCAGACAAACCGCAGAAATTTTGGCCGCCGCAGAACTAGGCCCCCACCCCCAGGTCTTCCAGAGCCTAGCCCCCGGAGGTTCCCTGGGGTCATTTTTAGCCTGGCTAGAACGTTGGGAAGCAGCTCCGGATGCAAAATTGGTCATTGTGGGCCATCAACCAGATTTAGGCGAATGGGCCGAGGCGATCGCCTTTGGTCAGACGGGGCACCACCTCAACCTCAAAAAAGCAGGGATCATTGGCCTCCGTTCCGGTGCCGCCCGGATCCAAGCCCACACCGATAATGAGCTATTTTTGTTGACCTCGCCAAAATGGCTACTGCCATAATCCCCGTGATAGGCTAAGTTAGCCACGGGCATCAAGAAAATTAGCCTCAATATTATTTTTAGGATCTAATCAAGGTACACAGTATGACGACTGGTTGCGAATTTAAACCCGGCTTAGAAGGAATTCCTGCAGCCCAATCCAGCATTAGCTTCGTCGATGGAAAAAATGGCATCCTCGAATATCGGGGGATTCCGATCCAAGAATTGGCCGAAAAAAGTTCTTTCCTCGAAGTTGCCTACCTCCTGATCTGGGGCGAACTGCCGACCTATCAGGAACTTGAAGATTTTAAAAACGATATTCTCTATCACCGTCGGATCAAATACCGCATCCGGGACATGATGAAATGTTTTCCCGAAACCGGTCACCCGATGGATTCTCTGCAAACATCGGCGGCGGCCCTGGGGCTATTTTATTCCCGGCGTGCCTTGGATGATCCAGAGTACATTCGCCATGCCGTTGTCCGCTTGTTGGCCAAAATCCCCACCATGGTTGCGGCGGCCAATTCGATGCGCAAGGGGAACGATCCCGTCCAACCCAACGATAGCCTTGATTATGCGGCGAACTTTCTCTACATGATGACTGAGCGTCGCCCCTATGATCTCCAGGCGAAGATTTTTGATATTTGCTTGATGCTCCACGCGGAACACACGATCAATGCTTCCACTTTTTCGGCGATGGTGACGGCTTCTACTTTGACGGATCCCTATGCGGTGATTGCGTCTGCTGTTGGTACATTGGCTGGGCCGTTGCATGGAGGGGCGAACGAAGAAGTGCTCTTAATGCTCGAAGAAATTGGCTCTGTCGAAAATGTCCGTGGGTATGTCGAGACCTGTGTCGCGAATAAACAAAAAATTATGGGCTTCGGCCACCGGGTTTATAAGGTCAAAGACCCCAGGGCGGTGATCCTCCAGGGGTTAGCAGAAGAACTCTTTGAACTCGAAGGGGAAGATCCCTACTACAAGATTGCCCTGGAATTAGAAAAAATCGTTGAGGAAAAATACGGCCACAAGGGAATTTTTGCCAACGTCGATTTCTATTCGGGCTTGGTTTACCGGAAGTTAGGGATTCCCAGTGATTTGTTTACGCCTCTATTTGCGATCGCCAGGGTTGCAGGCTGGCTCGCCCACTGGAAAGAACAACTGGGTGTCAACCGGATTTTCCGGCCGACCCAGGTCTATACCGGTGTGCATCATCAAAGCTATATTCCAGTAGAAAAACGCGGCTAGAGGAACGGTGCTCACGATGAAATTACGCCGATGGTGCGGCTTGGGGCTTGGGATCTTGCTGCTCTTTCTTTGGGGGTGCGGGGCAAATCCCCCTGGGATGGAAACAGAAACGCTGACCCCCAGTAACCAGTGGCAAACCCTCACCACAGAACAGGTGCAGTTGGCGATTCCACCGGGCTATGTGGGGGGTAATCCCGGCTTGGATCTTCCCGCCATGGCAGCCACCTTGGAGGCCTGGGATAAAGGCGATCGCCTTGAGTGGCTTAATCAAAATGCCGAAACTTTAGAATTGCTTGCTTTTCAAGCAGAGGGCGATCGCCTAAATAGCATTACCATCGTCCAAGAAGAACGTCCAGAAACCCTGACCTTAGAAGATTATCTGCAACAACAGGTGGCCAAACTCCAGGCCGCTGGCCTTACGGTGAACCTCACCCAAACGGCGGAGCAAGGGCGCTTAGAATTGAACCGTGGCGACCTCAAACAGGTGAGCTATGTGTATCCGCAAGCGACCACCTTTTGGGTAATTACCTATAGTAGTGATAGACCCACCGCTGCCTTTACGGCTGGGGTCGAGCAAAGCCAACAAAGTTTTCAGGTGCGCCCCGAGTCATCTTAGAAATGCCGTGAACCTTGATCAAGTCATTATTGCCTATAAAGCGGGTGACCCCTTTGCTAAAAAATGGGCCGAACGCTGTGCCCACGAATTGGAAGCCCAGGGGAGTCGCATTCTGCTCGGCCCCAGCGGCTTTAAAGATAATCCCTATCCCGTATTTTTGGCCTCGGTCAGTGAACCCATTGATCTCGCCATTGTCCTGGGGGGAGATGGCACCGTTTTGGCGGCAGCCCGTCACCTCTCCAAGGAAAATATTCCGATTTTGGCGGTGAATGTCGGCGGCCACCTGGGCTTTTTGACCGAACCCTTTGAGCAGCTCGAAGATAGTCAGGCCCTGTGGGAACGGCTCCGTAACGACGCCTATGCGGTGGAAACCCGGATGATGTTAGAGGCCAAAATCTGTGAAGGCGATCGCCAGGATCCAGAAATTGTCAGCGAAACCTTCTATGCTCTCAATGAAATGTGCGTCAAACCCGCCGCCATTGACCGGATGCCCACCGCCGTCTTTGAAATGGAGGTCGATTGCACCATCGTGGATCAATACCATGGGGACGGATTATTGGTGGCCACTTCCACTGGGTCAACCTGTTACACCGCTTCTGCGAATGGGCCGATTATGCACCCTGGCCTAGAGGCGATCGTTGTGACCCCCATCTGTCCTTTGAGTCTGTCGAGTCGTCCGATTGTCTTGCCCGCTCGCTCCAATGTGGATATCTGGCCCCTCGGAGACTATGACCTGAATAACAAGCTCTGGATGGATGGGGCCTTGGCAACTTCCGTTTGGCCAGGCCAGTGGGTCAATGTCCAAAAAGCCCATTGCGACTGCAAATTTATTATCCTGCGGGAAACCTACTCGTTTTACCAAACCATTCGCGATAAGCTCCAGTGGGCCGGATCACGGATCCGCTACCAAAATAATCACCGCAACTAAGCCTGGGCCGTCACGCTAGAAAATAACGCCGAGGAGTTAGACCGAGGCAAAAAAGCTGCCAAAAGCGTTGGTAACGGAATAGCCTAGGGATTTTTAAAAGAAGAAGCGCAACAATACAGAACTAATGGCACTGAGGATGTTACCGGCGGTATTCCCAGAATCTTGTTTCGGGTTGAGGGCGAGGTCAATTTCGTCGAGTAATCTCTGGCTGGCATCCACACCCACGGTCGACCCTTGGCTGGTGAACAGGGTTTGGGCAAAGGTGGCATCCTGTTGGGCCTGGCCAAAATCGCGCAGTTGGTAGCGGGCGATCGCCCGGGAGAGATAAATGGCCCCATTGTCAGGTTCTCGGTTGGCGGCGGCGTCATAGTAGGCGATCGCCATGCGGTAATTTTTATTTTCCCCTTCCACAAAGCCCCATTGGTAAAGCTGCTCAGCCGAAACGGGGGCATCCAACAGGCCCACCGCCCGCGCAATGTAGAACGTCCGCAGGGAAGTGTTCGTAAAATTTGCCCCGGCTAAATAGGCTTCCCGGAGATCGGCGCCGTCTAAAATGGCCCCTTCTAGGTCAGCTCCGGCTAAATTGGCTCCCACCAGGGAAGCCCCGGTTAAATCAGCCCCCCGCAGATCCGCAAGGCTCAGGTCGGCCCGGCTCAGGTTCGCTTGACGTAAATCAGCTCCCCGCAGGTCAGCCCCGTCTAAACGGGCATTGGCGAGGCCGCTCCGGGTCAGTTGACAGTTCTGACATTGACGGCTCGAAAGCAGTTGGCTGAGGTGAGTCAGGTTTTCGGCTCGTACCTGGGGGGCGATCGCCAAAGGCAGCAAGCAACAGGCGGTAAAGAATAGCTTTTTCATCGGAAATAGGAGGGGAGAACTGGAACTGTAGACCATCAATCAGGGCAAAACGTTTCCGGCTACCACCGATTTTTCTGCGTCCATGGTAGCAGTCACTTCCTTGCGAGGTAACAGATCCATAAAATTCTTTGGGGTTGGGGAACGAAATAACGGGGATATGATGAGGATTAGTGTTTGTCGCCAACAGTCTATCCATGACGCCCCTAAAACTCACCCTGAAAAATTTCCTCAGTTACCGTGATGCCGTTTTAGATTTCACAGGCTTTCACACAGCCTGTATTTGTGGGCCAAACGGGGCCGGAAAATCATCCTTGTTAGAAGCAGTAACCTGGGTGATCTGGGGCAAAAGCCGCACCAGTAGTGCCGATGATGTGATCCACATGGGCGAGATGGATGTGCGGGTCGATTTTGAGTTGCTTTGTCACCAGCAGGTTTATCGAATTATTCGGATGCGATCGCGGGGGCGAGGGGCAACTTTACAATTCCAAGTGCGATCGCCAACGGGGGACTTTACCGCAATTACGGGTAAGGGGATCCGGGAAACCCAAGAACTCATCGACCAAGAGATCAAGTTAGACTACGACACTTTTATTAATTCCGCCTATCTACGTCAGGGCCATGCCGATGAATTTATGGTGGCCAAACCTGCGGATCGCAAAAAGATTTTGAGCGATCTCCTCAAGCTTGACCGCTACGAAAGCCTCGCCCAACTCGCCAAGGACAAAGCGAGATCTTTTAAACTCAAGGCCGATCTTCTCGAAGAAAGCCTTGCTCCCCAAACCGAGCAACTCCGGGCGAAACCCCAGCTAGAAGCAGACCTCGCCGCCATTGAACAGACCATTAGCGAGGGCAAGCAACAGGAAAACCAACTCCAGGATCAGCTCCAAAAAATTCAGGCGATCGCCCAACAACGGCAACTCCTGCAAAGCCAAGCTGAGACGCTCCAGCAACAGTACCAGCGCAGCAACCAAGACCTCACTCGCCTCAGTACCCAGGCCCAACAGCTCCAGCAGGAGTTAGCGCAAAATACAGCGATTCTGCACCAAGCCGACACCATCGAAGCCGAATACCAACGCTGGCAAACCCTCCAGCAGCAGGAAGAACAGCTCAACCAAAAATCCCAGCAATACCAAGACCTCCAGCAGGAGCAACAAACCATCCAGCAAAATATCCAGGCTGAAGAAAACGAGGGGCAACGGCAGATTCAGCAGCTAGAAGCGCAGATCCAGACCCTCACCCAGCAGCAAGTAGAAGTCCAAAAAACCTTGGCGATCGCCCCCGACCTGGCCCATGACCTAGACCAATTAGAACGCACCCGTAACCAGATCAAGCACCTGGAAGCGGCCCACCACCAAGCCCAACCCCTCCTCCAGCAACGGCAACAGTTAGAAAACCAAATCAGCCAGGCCGCCGAAAAACTAAAGTTGCAACTGGCCGCATCCCGACAACAACAGCAAAACCTCGCTGAAAAAATTGCCCAAATTCCCCAGCAGCGGGCGGAGTTGCAGCGCCTCGATCAAACCATGGCCGATCTAGACCGCCAGAAAAAACATCTAGACCAGATTCAGCAACAACACCTTGACATTTCCACCCAACAAGTCCGCCTCCAGGACGCCGAGCGCAACTGCCAAACGCAACTCCAGGAGCTCCAACAAAAACTCGCCCTACTACAACAACCGGGGGCTACTTGTCCCCTCTGTGAACAAAACCTTGACCATGACCACCACCAAAACGTGATGGCCAAAACCCAGGCCCAGTACAGTGCCACTGAGGCAGAAATTATGACGTTTCAAAATGAACTTGAGCGTTGTGGTCAATTGCTGCATGACTACCACCAGGAACTGAAAGCTGTCGATCAAGTCCGGAGCCGCTATGAAAGCTATGACCAACAAATGATCCGCCTTGAGCAAGCCATTGAAACCAACCAAGCCCTCGAAAAAGAACTGAAACAGGTGGAACAGGAATTATTAACCCTAGAGCGGGCCCTCCACCTGGAAGCCTACGCCGAGGATCTGCGGGCAGAATTGGCAGAAGTGCAACACCAGTTAGAGACCCTGCAATACGACGAATCCCAATTGGCGATCGCCAGGGAAACCGAAAAAGAATACCGTGGGGCAGAACTCAAAGATGTGGAATTAAAACAAGCGCGCCAACGCCTGGACGCCCTTCAACGGGAACTGCCCCAACGGGAAGCAGAACTCGAAGCCCAGCGCCATCAACTCGACCAAAATAGGCACACATCTCCCTGGCAAGTCCGCCTCGCGCAACTTCAGGAGCAGTTAAACGCCCTCAACTACGACCGCAGCGCCCACCAACAACTCCGTCAGGCACTCCAACAGGGGCAAATGTGGCAACAACGCCACCTTGAACTTGGCCAAGCCCAACGGCAACAGACTAGCCTTGAAACTCAACTACAGGAGGTAAACCAGCGCCAAACGGTTGCCCAAACCGAACTGGCGCAACTGGAGCAACAGATCGCGCAGTTACAAGAAAATTTAGACAATGTTCACGCCGATCAAGGGGAGATGAATTACCTGGAGAGTCAATTGCAAACCTGTCGCCAAGCCTTAGAAACAGCAATCACCCACCGTGGCCAACGACAGCAATCCTTAGAAAATCTCCGGGCGATCGCCCTTGCGCAAAAAAACAGCAAAACAGAACTCAAAGAACTGCGGCGTCAATACCGCATCCACCACGAACTCGGTCAAGCCTTTGGGAAAAATGGCATTCAGGCCCTGATGATCGAAAATGCCCTGCCCCAACTAGAAGCCGAAACCAACCAAATTCTCGGTCGCCTTACCGAGCACCAATTCCATGTGCAATTTCTCACCCAAAAGGCCAAGAAAGGCAGCAAAAAAACTGCCGCCCAGATGATCGATACCCTCGATATTGTCATTGCCGACGCCCGGGGCACCCGCGCCTACGAAACCTATTCCGGTGGTGAAGCGTTCCGGATCAACTTTTCGATTCGCCTCGCCCTCGCGAAACTCTTAGCCTACCGTTCCGGTACAACGCTCCAAATGCTTGTCATTGATGAAGGCTTTGGCACCCAGGATACCGAAGGTTGTAATCGTCTGATTGGGGCGATCAATGCGATCGCCGCTGACTTTGCCTGTATTCTCGCTGTGACCCACATTCCCCAGTTCAAGGAAGCCTTTCAAAGCCGCATCGAAGTCTACAAAGATCAGCAAGGCTCCCAACTCCAGGTCAACAACTAACCCCCCATATTTCCGACAACTGTGCCTAGAATAGAAACCGTAACAAATCGCAACAGTTGCCCCTGGTATGTCCTTTCACCTCTCTGCCTGGTCCATCAAAAATCCAGTGCCGACCCTCGTGGCCTTCATGATTATGACCATCGTGGGGATCTATTCATTTTTAAACCTTGGCATCGATAACACACCAAACATCGATATTTCCGCCGTAACAGTGAGTGTAAGCCAGCCAGGGGCGGCTCCAGAAGAGATTGAAACGGAAATCACCAAAAAAATCGAAGATTCCGTCGCCAGCCTCGCCAATATTGACCAAATCACCTCCACCGTGACCGATGGCAATTCCCAGACGGTCGTGAATTTCGAATTAGGCACCGACACCGACCAGGCGACCAATGATGTGCGCAATGCGATCGCCCAAATTCGCTCATCCTTGCCCCAGGACATCACCGATCCCATTGTCCAAAAACTCGATTTTGCTGGGGGGGCAGTCATGACCTATGCCCTCTCTTCTGAGGAGCGCACCGTCGAAGAACTCAGTGATCTCATTGACCGTCGCATTGGCCGAGAACTCACAAACGTAGAAGGGGTGGCCGAAATTCAGCGATTGGGGGGTGTTGACCGGGAGATTCGCGTCGATCTTGATCCTGATTTGTTACAGGGCTTGGGGATCACCGCAACCCAGGTGAATGACCAGATTGCCCAGTTTAATCTCAACCGTCCCGGGGGCCGCCTCGAACTGGGGGGCAATGAGCAAAACGTCCGCACCCTCGGCAGTGCAGAAAACATTCAAGAGTTGCAACAATACCCGATCACCTTGCCCAACGGAGATCTCGTGCCCCTAGAAAATCTGGGCCGTGTAGAGGATAGCTTCCGGGAACCCAGGGTGGCGGCGACCCTCAACAATGAGCCGGTGGTGGCATTTTCAGTACTCCGGAGTCCGGGGAGTACCGTTGTTGGGGTTGATCAAGGTATTCGGGAGGCGATCGCCGAGTTGCAAACCACCCTCCCAGAGGATCTCCGTTTTGATTTAATCTTTACCCGCGCCGCAGAAATCCAAGCCTCCTACGACGGCACCATTATGGCCCTCTGGGCTGGCTGTATTCTAACGGTGATCACCGTGGGCTTTTTCCTCAAGGACTGGCGTGCGACCCTAATCACCGCCGCCGCCTTGCCCCTCTCCATTGTGCCGACTTTCTTTGTGATGCAGGCCCTCGACTATACCCTCAACGGGATGACTCTCCTCGCTTTGGCCCTGGCGATCGGGAACTTGGTCGATGATGCCATCTGCATGATTGAAAATATTGACCAACACCTGCAAATGGGTAAAAGACCTTTCCAGGCTGCCATTGATGGCGCCCGGGAGATTGGCCTCGCCGTGGTGGCAACAACTGCAACCATCGTGGCTGTCTTTCTGCCTGTGGCCTTTATGGGGGGCGTGCCGGGGCAATTTTTCCAGCCCTTTGGGGTCACCGTCGCCGTCTCAACGATGTTCTCGACCCTTGTGGCCACCACCATGACCCCGATGCTGAGTGCCTACCTATTGAAGTCAAAACTAGGGGCCTTTAATAGCCAAAAACAACCGGGTTTTTACCGGAATCTGCTCGGCTGGGCGCTGCGCCATCGTCTAACAACTCTCCTCATTGCCCTGGTCTTTTTTATTGGCAGCCTCCAGTTGGTACCTTTCATTCCGAAGGGCTTATTTGCCAGCGGCGATACGGGGATTAGTACAATCGCCTTTGATCTGCCCCCCGGTGCAACCTTGGCCGATAGTGAGCGGGTAATGACTGAGGTGAGCGATCGCCTCCAGGCCAATGCCGCTGTGAGTAGTGTTTTGGCAACGGCGACCAGTGTCAACAGTGGCACCATTTATGTCAACCTTGTGCCCCAGGCAGAACGAGTTTCCCAGGCGGAGTTTGAACAAACCCTGCGGCGTGATTTCCAAACCATTCCGGGAGCAAGGGTGTCTTTCCGGAGTACGGGCGGGACAGGGAATTCTAAAGATCTCTCCATTGTGCTCAAAAGTGAAAATGCCCCGCTACTCTTGGAAACAGCCACAACCCTAGAGCAACAAATGGGTAGTGTGCCTGGGTTAGTGGACATCTCCTCCAGTGCGAGCTTGGTTAAACCCGAACTGATTATTCAGCCTGATCCCCAACGGGCCGCTGACCTTGGTGTTTCTGTGGCGGCCATTTCCCGCACCGCTTCCCTGGCGTTAATTGGTGATAACGATTTCAATTTGCCTAAATTTAATTTGAGCGATCGCCAAATTCCGATCCGCGTTCAACTCGATCCCGATCAACGCAGCAACATTGAAACCCTCAAAAATCTCCAAGTACCAAGTAACACCGGTGAATTAGTTCCCTTAGCCGCCGTGGCTGAATTAAAACTCGGCAGTGGTTCGGCCCAGATTGACCGCTTCAATCGCTTCCGTCAAGTGGAAGTGGGCGCCAATCTAGAAGGAACCTCTTTAGGAGATGCCTTTGCCGCCGTGAATGCCTTGCCCGTGATGAGCCCCTTACCCCCTGGGGTCACCATTGAACCCGCTGGCGATGCAGAAATTATGCGTGATATTTTTAGCCGCTTCCTCACGGCGTTGGGGGCCGCTGTCCTGTGCATCTATGCAATTCTGGTGCTGCTCTACAACAACTTCCTTTATCCCTTGGGCATTTTGACCGCCTTACCCCTCTCCATTGGTGGCGCTTTGTTGGGGCTGATGATTACCCAAAAGGAACTGGGTTTATTCGCCCTCATTGGGATTGTGCTACTGATGGGATTGGTGACCAAAAATGCGATTTTGTTGGTGGACTTCACCCTCTCTGGTCTACGGGAAGGCAAAACCCTGAAAAAAGCCCTCATCGAAGCTGGGGTTTCCCGGTTACGCCCCATTTGTATGACCTCCCTCTCGACCATTGCCGGGATGTTGCCCATTGCCTTGGAGTTGGGAGCTGACGGTGCTACCCGGAGTCCGATGGCGATCGCCGTGATTGGGGGATTTAGTACCTCCACCGTTTTAACCCTGATTGTGGTGCCTGTGATTTTTACCTACATTTATCGATTTGTCCGCTGGCTCGTTAAACCTTTTCAAAATGCCCAATCTGCGCCCCTGTGATTTCTTTCCACAAAATTACAGATTTTATCGGACTTGCTCGGATCACCGAAATTTTGTGTCACCATAGTACATCCGAGTAATTTTTTATCGATATTGCGGGCCTGACCCTTAAACCATTCCAGGCCAATCCGAATTAGCTCCTACAGAAGAAGAACACCCTATGACCACGACGACAACTCCCAAAACTTGGAAAGAGGTCCTTGGCGATCGCATTCCGCCCCAGATGGCCGAAGAAATTGACACCTTTGAAAACCAAATGGCCCTCCGCTGCCAGGACAAACTCGACGAAAAAGTTTTTGCCGAACTGCGTCTTCGTCGGGGAGCCTATGGTCAGCGTTACGATAACGGCTTCCGGAATGATGGGGTCAAAGCCAAAGCAATTCCTTTTCCAAAAACAGAACTCACCAAAGGCCCCGATACCAAATGGCAGGCCCCAGGGATGCAGCGGATCAAAATTCCCTATGGGGGGATGACCGCCGAACAAATGGATGTGCTTGCTGATATTTGCGAAGAATACTCCGACAACATTCTCCACATCACCACCCGCCAGGACATCCAACTCCACTTCATTTCCCTCGATAATGTCCCGGATATGCACCGTCGTTTGGCGGCAGTGGGCATCACTGTACGGGAAGCCTGTGGTAACTCCGTGCGTAACGTCACCGCTTGCCCCCTCGCTGGTGTTTGCCACGACGAAGTCTTTGATGTTACAGGCCATGCCCAAGAGCTCACGGACTTTTTCCTTGGTCACCGGGATATCCAGGATTTTGGCCGCAAACTAAAGATCGCCTTTTCTGGTTGTGAAGATCACCCCTGTGGTCTTACTTCCATGCATGACCTTGGCTTTATCGCCAAAACCAAAGAAATTGATGGTGAAATTGTCAAAGGGTTCAAAGTTTATGTCGGTGGCGGCTTAGGTTCTGTACCGTTCCTCGCCAAGCTCTTTGAAGATTTTGTGCCCCTTGAGGAAATTTTTCCCCTCTCCCAGGCCATTTTCCGGGTCTTTGCCCGCCTTGGGGAAAAGAAAAACCGCAACAAAGCCCGGATTAAATTCCTCGTCCAAAAGCTCGGCCTAGAAGAATTTAAGCGTCTGGTTACCGAAGAACGGGCGATCCTCGAACCCGATCCCGGTTGGACAGCTTGGGTTGATCGCCTGACGACCTACGAAGAAAAAGGCAAACCAGCCCCCGTCGCTGCGGATCAAGCCTTCGACCATGGCGAAGAATTCACCCAGTGGAAAACCACAAACCTTTATCCCCAACGGCAACCGGGCTTCTATACCGTTGCGGTTTCTTTGCCCCTAGGGGATGCCACTTCACCCCAGTTCCGGGGTTTGGCCGATATCGTCCGCAAATATACCAATGACACAGTACGGACGACTGTTGAGCAAAATATCTTGATCCGTTGGGTACATGAAGCAGATCTACCCGCCCTCTATGCGGATCTCAAAGCGATTAACCTCCACAGTGGTGGCGCCCATTCGATCATTGACATTACCGCTTGCCCCGGTACAGATACCTGCAAATTGGGGATCGGTAGTTCCCGTGGTTTAGCCGGAGAATTGCGCCGGCGCATGGCCCTCAAAGGCTGGCAGTATGACCAGGCAGTCAAAGATATCCGTGTCAAGATCAGTGGTTGTTTCAACTCCTGCTCCCAGCACATGGTGGCGGAAATTGGTTTCTATGGTTCTAGTCGTCAGGTGCAACGGCGACGGGTGCCCCACTTTAACCTGGTACTGGGGGGAGAATGGGCGAATAATGCTTCCACCTACGGTAAATCCATGGGGGTTTTGCCCTCGAAGCGCATTCCTGATGTGGTGGAGTTTCTCATTGATACCTTCATGCAGGAACGCCTGGAAAATGAGAAATTTACGGAATTTTTCAACCGCATTGGCCGTAAGGAAATGAAGGAGCGGCTCCAGCCCTTCACGGAAGTCCCCAGCTACGAAGAAGATCCCTCTTTCTATTCCGATTGGGCGGATACCCGCGAATTTACCCTTGGGGATATTGGGGTCGGTGAATGTGCGGGGGAAGTAGTTACCCTCACGGACTTTAGTATGGCTGACGCGGAAAGTCTCCACTTTGATGCGACGGTGTTATTGGATAATCCACAAAATGGGGACGTTCAACTGGCCGCAGATAAGGCGATCGCCGCCATGGTCAGTGCCGCCCAAGCCCTGTTGAAATTCCAAAATATCGATATCAGTGATGATCCTGCAGTAGTCAGTGCTGAGTTCCGCAAGTATTTCTACGATACGGAACTGTTCTTTGATCCCTTTGCGAAGGGGAAATTTGCCCAGTTTTTCTTTTCGGCTCTGAAGCACAAAGACAAAGCCGCAAGCCTTGAACAGTCCCAGCGCCTAGTGGAAGAATCTCGTCTCTTTATTGAAGCGGCCCATGCTTGCAATGGTCGGATGATCGAGGCGGGGATCACCAGTCCGGTGAGCTTTAAGCAATGGCTCCTGAAGCAAGGATTTGGAACCAACTAAACAGCGAAATGCTGCGTTAGGTTCCTCGGACGAAATCGGGTGGGCAGGGTTGCTCACCCCATTTATGTCAGCCTTGATCTGTTTTAATGTTGCTCGAAACAGTTATTGTCTAAGTTTCTCAGTCGTCACTTAAAGTAAAAAAGCTCGTGTATATTGAACGTTTTTGTGTAAAATTTCCGGCCCAAATGTCCCCTGGTTTTGATGAGGCATCGTTGATTGGGGTTTTTCAGGGATGGATCCGGGATGAAAAAATTGCTGGCACGCTCATTGATGTGGTGGACTATCGCCATGTACCCGATGGACCCGGGATTATGCTCGTCACCTACGAAATTAACTACATGATGGAGCACCAAGGGGGCTATGGTCTGTATGCCCAGCGGCGCTGGAGTCGTGTGGAAAATCAGCCCCATCCAGAGGCGATCGCCGATTTAGTCCAGTCGGCGGCTAAATTTGGCAGCTTGCTTGAGCAAGAAACGGGGATTACCCTCAAGGGCAATGAATTTTTCTACATGAGCAATGATCGTCTCCATGCCCCGAATACCGATGAAGGATTTGCGGCCGTGAAAGCGGATCTCGCTGCTGCCCTCCCTCAAATCTACGGTGACAAAGCCTTCACCATCGAGCGGGTACAAAATAATCCCAAGGAGCGTCTGACCCTTTCTGTCAAGGTGGATAGTCCGGTGGCGATCGCCGAACTTTGTACGGTTGCATAAGGATAAAAAAATCCTTTAAGATAACCTCTAACAGGATCAAGCCTACCGCGTTGGTGACTACCAATATTGTTTGTTGATCTATGCTTGAGCTAATTGGGAAGCCGATTAAGTTCTCGCGGCAGTAAACCGAGCTTGTACTCGGAAACGAAAGCTGAGAGCTGTTCTTCCCCCCTGGATTTTCCAGGTCAGAAGCTGAGGTAAGACGGCGTGGCGGGTGCAAGTCCTGTATTTTTTTTGTTAAATTTCTGTCCCTTGCCTAAAGCTAGGACGCTTCGTGGCGGAGTTTCCAAATCAGGCTCGAGGTAAAGTTTGTCACGATATGGGCAATTACTGGCACGAGTAAATTTCCGGTGGTGATCGCACTGTAACCGAGAATAAAACCAATCACCGTCGCCCAAACAGCATAGGACCATTGCTGCGCGCCGCTGATGTGGAGCACGCCAAAAATCAGGCTCGACACAAACAGTGCCCCCCAACCTAAACCCAAGCCTGGTAGCATGATCCCCCGAAATAAAAATTCTTCACTCAGCCCCGGCAATAATCCCAACCAGATGGCATCGGGCACGGCGAGGGGTTTGAGGACAAATTCGAGATAAGTATCGACACTGCGACGATATTCCGCCCAGATAGCATAGAGGACACTGCTCGCGCCGATGATCCCCAAGGCGATCGCCACCCCTTGGATTAGGGCTAGTCCCGAAAATTCCCAGGCCAATAACTCCACATTGCCGATTAACCGCCAGAGATTTCCCACAATAAACAGTAACAAAGCCGTAATGCCCATGAGCAGAAGCACCTGTTGGCGGGATAACGGTTCTAAAGGCGGTTGGTTGGGTTGATTCACAATAGGTATAAAAATCTAGATTGCATTGAGGAAGGGCACAGTGGGTCGCAGACTCGAAAAATCTAAGCCGGCGCGGTGGGCGACGATGACCCCAATTGCCTCCAAGTATGAGTCTACCCGACGGGCTTTAATCCCAACGGATTCTGGAAAAATGCTTAATGCAGTGTCATTTTCGTTTACAGCAATGATCAATGTTTGGGTCTGGGCGAGACTCAAAACAGCACTACCGCCGCAGGCGCTGGCGGGGATCACGAGGCTATCCACTTGATCGGCCCAGATGTTTCTGGATTGGCGATCGCCATTGGTGACAAATTGGGGCGCATAGCTTAAACCCGCCAAAATACAGGGCAAGAATGTATAACCCAATTCCTCAGCGGCGGCCTTGGGGGAAAGTTCCGGTTCAATGGGCAACGGCGACAAAGCCGGGGCATGGGCGCAAGGAATTTGAAATTTTTTCACGAGCAGGTGGGAAATGACTGCTTCAGCACCGGCGAGGGCATCCACCCCAGACCCCTGGCGATACTGGGCGAGCAATTCGCTATCTTCATCGTCGGGAAATCTAGCCACAACGGCGATCGCCTCTACCTTGGCTTGGGTGATCAATTTTTCTGCTGCCCGCAGCAAACTGCCCACATTTTCGATGGTGCCCCAACTAACCCCCGTTTCGGAAACCTTGAGGGTGACATTTAATGGCGCATCCGTCACAACATAATCTGTCACTGGTAAACCTAAAGTCGCGCGACAGGCTTCAGCCCCCTGGATATGGCGAGTTTTTAATTCTGCTTCAATGCCTTGATCGAGAAGTAATCCTACTTTGTTTTGTCGCACCGGTTTTAAGCCCCAATTTCCTGCTGCAAATTGATCGAGGCCATAACCTTCTACATAGAACGTATTCGCCATGGGCCAAAACAATTGTGCCCCGTTTAAAACGTTAGGGTGAGTAATCAGGCGATCGCACACCTGGGCTATGAGCCGCGCGATGGGAATTCCGTCTCCCGCATAGCCGCCAATTTTCGCACCGATCCCCGTGGGGATAATCAACATTGAGGTATAGGGAGCCGTTTGGCTTGGGGTCGGGGCAAAGAACATAGAAATTTACTGGAAAGGAACGTTTGAGAAATTTAGCACTAATCTGGAAACTACTTCAGCCCACAGCGTTTTTGGGTGAAAAAAAGAATCTTCCACCGCACCGATGCCGGAAGGCCCAAACAATACGATATACTCCACACTGAAACGATGTCAGTCAATCGAACACAGCAAAGGCAATGGTAGCGGTAGCAATTTTGGCAGCAGGTAAAGGTACAAGGATGAAGTCGGATCTCCCGAAGGTGCTTCATCTCCTCGGTGGGCGATCGCTCGTGGAACGGGTAATTGAAAGTTGTGACTTGATCCAACCGGAACGCATTTGTACCATTGTTGGCTACCGTGCCGCTGAGGTGAAAACGGCTCTAGCCCATTTGCCCCATTTAGAATTTATCGAACAAACAGAACAACTCGGCACCGGTCACGCGGTTCAACAGCTCCTCGAACCCCTCAAAGACTTTGTGGGCGATGTCGTGATTCTCAATGGCGATGTGCCCCTACTCCGTCCCGAAACCATTGCGGATCTCGTTAAAACCCACCAAGAAAATAATAATGACGCAACGCTATTAACGGCTCAGTTACCGAATCCCACAGGTTATGGCCGTGTGTTTTGCGATGGTGATAACCTGGTCACTCAAATCGTCGAACACCGCGACTGCAACGATGCCCAGCGGAAAAATAATCGGATCAATGCGGGTGTTTACTGTTTCAAGTGGGAAGTGTTAGCCAAGGCGCTGCCAAAATTAACCACCAACAATGATCAACAGGAATATTACCTCACGGATGTGATTCTCCATTGCGATAAGGTGATGGCGATGGATGTGGCGGATTTCCAGGAAATTAGCGGCATTAATGACCGTTTTCAGTTGTCGGCTGCCTACGAAATTTTGCAGGACCGCATCAAGGAAAAATGGATGAAGGCAGGGGTCATGATTCATCAGCCCGATACGGTCACCATTGACGATACCGTACAGCTCGAACCAGATGTGATGATCGAACCCCAAACCCATCTGCGGGGCAATAGCGTGATCAAGACTGGTTGCCGTCTGGGGCCAGGCAGTTTGATTGAAAATAGCGTCATTGAAGCCAATACAACCATTCTTTATAGCGTGGTGAGTGATAGCCAGGTAGGGGAAAATGCCCAAATTGGCCCCTATACCCATATTCGCGGTCAGGCTAAGGTTGGGGAGCAATGTCGAGTTGGTAATTTTGTCGAAATCAAAAAATCGACCATCGGTAACAGTACTAACATGGCCCACCTCTCCTATATCGGCGATGCGACCCTAGGCGAAAAAGTGAATATTGGCGCGGGAACGATCACAGCCAATTATGACGGCGTGAATAAGCATCAAACGGTGATTGGCGATCGCAGTAAAACCGGAGCTAATAGCGTTCTGGTTGCACCCATCACTATCGGTGAGGATGTGACCATTGCAGCCGGTTCAACAATCACCAAGGATGTGGAGAATGATTGCCTGGTTGTCGCCCGCGCCCGCCAGAAGGAAATTAAAGGCTGGCGCTTGCAGTCTTAGGCGGAGAAGCCAACTTTTCTTAGGCTGCAAGCCCTTATGAAACTAGCCAATGTCACAATTGCTAACGAGAAACTTACAAATTACCTACTAAAATTTCAGCTAAAAAATGACAAGTCCAAATTTTTAGCCCAAGCTGGATTTACTCAAGAAAACCCAGAACAACTAAAACAAGCCATTCTCGATTTGGTTAAAGATAATGAAGCCATACAGGATCGAGTGGATGAATACGGCACTTACTACAGGGTCGAAGGTCAGTTGCAAGGAGTCTATGGTGACTTAGAAGTCGTTAGTATTTGGCAACAGCAAGCAATCGACCAGCAAATCCGATTCATCACGTTAAAACCAAAACGGTAATAATGATCAAACTCTACCAACAGGTTTTTCTAGTACGGGATTTTCCCGAATATCATCTCCAGGCAGGAGATACGGCAACTATCGTCGAGACTGTTTCCCATCCCACGGGCGGAGAAGATGGCTATGTCCTCGAAATCTTCAATGTTTTTGGCGAATCAGTTGATGTTGTCACCGTTCCTCAATCTGCAGTACAAGAATTACAACATAATCAGGTTTTTTCTGTACGCTCTCTCTTGGACGTGACCTAAACGGGGAAGCGTTTCATTTTGGCGATCGCCTCTTTGGCTGTGCGCATGAGAACAGGTTTAATTTCTGGGATTTGGGGGATTTGCCAGAGGACATCCACCGTGCGCCGCAACATCCGCACAATGTCCCCTTCATCGAGGCTGGTATTTTCACAGAGTTCTGTCCACTCGACTCCCAAAGCCCATTGTTCCACGAGGCCAATAAATTTACTTTCAAGCCAAACAGGCATGGTCACACCACAATGCTTTTGCACTTGGTACAGTTGGCGACGCAGTTCCCACAGGCTAACGGGGTTATGACCCTGGTCTTTTTTACGGATACCGAGCACTTCTAAAACGGCGTTGGGTTGAGGATAATCCGTCCAACTATCGCCCCGGGGGGGTTCGCTGATGATTGCACAGATAGCGGCGGCCAGATGTTCTGGAGCAAGGTGGTCTAATTGGCCAGACAGCAGACACAGAGCCAACCATAGTTCGTTTTCCCCGCGAATCGTTGCCGCAGTACGACCTAAGACCGTTGGCATATAGCCATCAAGAGCACGAAATTCCTGTAATACTTCAATGAGGTTCAGAAAGTCTTGCCAATAGTAGGAACGTTTGTTGGCGTGTTGGCGGTAGAGGGTTTGGCGACGGTTTAATTCTTTGCGGAGGTCTTTGCGTCGCTGGTGACGCTTGAGCAGTTTGCCGGGTTTGTCCTGTTGGCTGAGGGGGGAAGCGGCAAATTTCGCCTGGACAGCGACGAGGCGTTGTTTTTGGGCTTCTACTTCGGGGGCTTCGGTGAGGGGCAACAGATAATCGGCGATCGCTGCCACGAGGGGAAAAGCCTCAGGATCAATTTTGCCATTTTTCCCAAGGGTAAGATTTTGATCAATGGGTAACGGAATTTGCGCCAGTTGATCGGCTGGAAAAAGACCTTCATTGAGGGCGACCACATCCGTTTCTTTGATTAAATACCAGCGTTTATCAGTGCCCAAGCACAAAAACTGTTGTTCCTCAGTTTGCTCGACGAGGACAGCGGGAACAGCTTCTTTGACCCGCAGATTTTTCCCTTTGAGGTGCAAGATTGAGCCGAGGGGGAGCTGGTCTAATAACGGGGCTAATAGTTTACGGTTTTCTAGTTCCGCTTGTTCCCGGAGGATGCCTAATAGCCGTTCTTCTTCTTTGAGCCGTTCTTTGAGTTTGCTGTAGCGTTCAAAGTTCCGTTCGTCAAAGGCTGCTAGGTCAATATCAAGGTGAGCAATTTCCGTAGTCAGTTCGGCGATCGCCTCCTGTTCCGGACTGAGTTGTTGTTGCACCTGATATTCCGCAAAACTCCGGGATAAGAGTTCCTTAGATTCTTCCAGGCTATGTTTTTGCAATAGGTTCAAGACCATGCCATAGGAAGGCGTAAACCAACTGCGCAGGGGTTCTGCACTAGAAAGAGCAAGCCGAGACGCTTCCTTGGCCCCTTCAAAGGGGGTTTCCACGGTGACTACATAACCCACTTTATCCATGCCCCGCCGACCCGCTCGACCCGCCATCTGCAAAAATTCCGAGGGGGTGAGCATCCGATGGCCTTCATCGGTCCGTTTCGAGAGGGCAGAAATTACCGTGGTGCGGGCGGGCATATTGATCCCTGCGGCCAAAGTCGCCGTCGCAAAAACTAATTTCACGAGGCCCATTTCAAACAGCTTTTCGACCAGTTCTTTCCAGGCCGGCAGAATCCCTGCGTGGTGAGCCGCGATGCCCCGCAGTAGCGGCTCTACTTGTTCGGGACGGGCAAATTTTGACTGCTGGGCAAGGTATTGCCAGAGTTGCTCCCGCAGGGGGAGATTGGCCTGGAGATAGTCCACCAGTTTTTCGGTGGAAAAGGGATTTTTGGCGATGAAATCCAGTACTAGGGCTTTAAATTCTGGGGTGTCATCACATTGATTGAGGAGCTTTTCCTGGAGTTTCCCCTGGTTATCCAAGAAAAAGTGGAGCAGAGTGGCTTCTAATAATTTGGCTTCTTCTGGGGAAACGAGGGTGATGTCATTGAGTTGGGTCACCGAGCGATCGCAGCCCCGCCGACTAAAAATAATGTAAATCGCTGGCAGCAGATCCTTTTGGCGGAGTTGCCGCACAATGGCAAACAAGCTGGGACAGTCTTCTCGCTGGCGTTTTTTGCGCTTGCCTTGGGGGGCATTGGTGCGCGATCGCAAGCGAGTATTCATCTTTTCCCCTCCCTGATCGAGGAGCGGGTACAAGCCTTTTTTATTGCTGTAGAGAAACTCCAGGGGCACAGGGCGGTGGTCAGAATCGACTAATTCGCAGCGGTGTTCTTTGCTGTTGGGGTGGTCTTCGTGGGCCGCTTGACGGGTTTTGTTAATCCAGGCGGTAAAAATCTCTGGGTTGCCGATGGTCGCCGACAGACCAACAATTTGAATCTCTGAGGGGCAATAAATAATGGATTCTTCCCAGACGGTGCCGCGACCGCGATCGCTAATGTAGTGACATTCATCCAAAACGACCGTTGAAACATTTTCGAGGGAGGTGCCCACCTGACCAATGGGGGTTTCGTAGAGCATATTCCGGAAAATTTCCGTGGTCATCACGACGATGGTCGCCTGGGCATTGATGATGATATCGCCTGTGATCAAGCCCACTTGTTTTTCGCCGAAGGTTTCGCCAAAATCCCGGAACTTTTGGTTGGAAAGGGCTTTAAGGGGAGTAGTATAAAAAACCCGCTGACCCATGGCGAGGGCACGGTGGATCGCATACTCACCAATGACGGTTTTACCGGAGCCAGTCGGCGCACAGACCACCACGGATCTGTCGGCATCGAGGGCGGCGATCGCCTGTTTTTGAAACTGATCTAACTGAAACGGAAAAACTTGATTTAAATCTACTTGCAACCTAACCCACCTTTGCTCCTGATTCGGTATTTTGGCCTAACGAATTCGGTCTACCGAAATCAAAAAACTGTTTATGCTATGAATATTCTGTCCAAAATCCATTATAAAGGGGAGTCCCCCAGGCCCAGAGAATCTACGGGAAAATGCCAGCCTATCTTGCCAAAAAAATGTGCTGTGGACAGGATTTTTATGTTTGCACAAACTAGGGGCTTTGAAATTCTATGCTTCCGGGGTGTGGTCTGGCGTTTGATTGTTGAGAGACCAATGGTATTCGTAGGGGATACGGAGCTGGTCACAACTGCGCTCTAGTTGTTTTTGCTGGGAAAATGCTTTGCGCAGGGTGAGGATCAATTGCTGAATTTGGGTCTGGGTCATGGGATCTTTGGTGGCGACCCGTTGGGCTTTGCGCTCTAAAATTTGCAAGATTGTTTCGTAGTGGATGTGGGAAGGCAGGGGTAAGGGTTCCATAATCATTAGGGGAAGAATGGGCAGACTTTGGAGTCTCACTATATCAGAGCTTTGGGGGGAGCTTTTGGACAGGCGATCGCCAACCCAAAATCCCCAGGGGCAAAATTTCTGCCAAGATACTGACCCCCCGCATCAAGGCAACGATGGTTAAAAGACTGCCAACGCCAACATTTGTGTTTCCGACTGTTTCTAAAAGAGCCAAGGCGACCACTTCAAATACCCCCAATCCCCCCGGTGCCCCAGGAATAATAAATCCGGCCAACCACGCCCCACTAAATACACCCAGCAGTTGGGGAATCTGGGAGCCACTCAGGGGGGCGATCGCCCACCAAGTTAAGAGAAATCCTGTCCCTCGTAAGCCAATAAAAACCAATTCTCCCAGGAGGGGTTGCCAGGGGTAAATTTTCAAGCGTACTGGGTCATGATCCTGGGTTTTTCCCCGGGAAACCTTTTGGATTACGGGATTAAAAAAATAAGGATGAATCCCACCCAGAACACCGATCAAGCCCAAGGGCACCAATAGTTTTAGTAGCGGCAATTGCTCCATCTGCACGAGGCTGGCCCCCAACCCTAAGACCATGGCGATCGCCGCTGCCGCTGCCAATAAAAGGGGTTCCAAGAGCACCGCTAAACTGGCCACTCCCCAGGGACTCCCCACTGCCACAATTCGGGTCATTCGCCCGTAGAAATGCCAAATATTTCCCGGCAGATACTTCGCCATGTTGGTGCGCAAATATAAGGCGATCGCCTCCCCATAGCCAATGGGTACCCGAAACATCGCCAGAATCCGGCCCCACACCAACGCCGACCACACATGGGATGCCATCGTCACCAAGACACTCGCCCCCACCAAGAGCCACCCCCGTCGATCCAGGCGAATTTGGGCCACCTCTTGCCAATGGTTCCGGAGGGTTGCCAACAAAAAAAAGAGCGTCAGGCCAACAATAAACCAACGCAAATAGGGCTTGATCAGCGATAACTTTCCTTTCAAAATTCCTGCCCGATGCCTATGACTGACCCGATTCAACACTGCGGGCATTATAGAGGCTCATGGCCTTTTCAACCCCTTCCCGGAGACTCAGGGCTAACGCTTCCTCTGCCAGCCCCAGCACATCATTTAAAACGGGCTTCTCTGCTGGTGCAAATTTCCCAAGCACATGGGCGATGGTGGGGCGGTCGCCTTGGAGTTGGGTTTTGCCGATGCCAATACGTAATCGGGGAAATTTTTGGGTGCCGAGGTGGGAAATAATGGATTTAATCCCGTTGTGGCCCCCTGCAGATCCTTGCAGGCGCAACCGTAGTCGCCCTAGGGGAAGATCCATATCGTCGTAGACCACCAGCACCGATTCCGGTGGAATTTTGTACCAATCAATCACAGCCCGTAAAGACTGCCCAGAACGGTTCATATAGGTGGTGGGTTTGAGCAAACCGAGTTTTTGGCCATTGCGGCGCACCTCTGCCCAAACCCCTTGAAATTTTCGACTGTCCTGGAGGGTCGCACCCCAATCTGCGGCGAGGCGATCAACAAATTCAAAACCAATGTTATGGCGCGTGTGATCGTACTTCGGTTCTGGATTCCCCAGCCCCACAATCAACTGGGGAATGACGAGCGGTTTGTCTTGACCCATAACCTCACAAAATACTTAGTAGGACTTTGACTGCTCAAAGAGCGTTTCTAAGTATACTCTGGCGCAGGTACGGTAATTTTCTGCTTCCCGTGGGGTCTGTCCTTCCCCAGTTTGGAGCAGAAATTGGGACAATGCCGCCGCAAACACCCGGTCTTGATCCCAATTGGGATGGGTTTCTAGGTAGTCGGTTAGGGATTGGTGTAGGGCTTCGGGAATTTCGGCCAAAATGCTCACGGTGGGATTCATCATTAACTTTAGCTCTGTCGGAATCTGCGGGACTAAAAAATCAAACTAGCGAGGGACGAAGGAACGGGTTTCAGAACTGCTGAAAAATGGTCTTGGCGTTTTGTTCGGTTTCGTCTGTCGTCGCCCTATTGTTGTCTATGGATGGGTGGGTTTGTCAATATTGCAAAATGTTACGGCAAGGCGATCGCCTTTTGGCTGTCCACGAAAAATTAGGGGTTTTAGGGGCATTTTGTTTACAGTTCTTCATATTTGTCCGCCTTTGTAGTGTGGATCTTGAGTTCAAAAGGAGAATTCCCCAAACCAATGCTAAGCCCCAAGAAAATCGTTTTGAGCTGTGGAAAACCTGGGGAAAGTTGTGGAAAAAATGAAACAGATTGGGGAAACCATGGGGAATCATTGGGGGAATTTTTGCGGGAAAAATAAGAATTGCAAATTTGTGAGGAAAGATGAATTTTGTCAGGATTTTTGTTTAAATTTTAGAATCAAAATATCTTCTGGTACGCCGCCTCCCCATGCACAATCGCCACCCCCAAGCCGTCGCTAGTTCGAGTCCTGCTATCCCCCAAAAGCTTGATGTGCGCGCCTGTGGCATCAACAAAAACCATTGGTATGTGGCGGCCCGCAGTGCCGAATTAACGGATCAGCCCCTGGGGTTTACCCTCTGGAATGAAGATTTCGTGCTCTACCGGGATCACACAGGTCAAGTCCAAGCCCTTGAAGACCGCTGCCCCCACCGCCAGGTGAAGCTCAGTGCCGGTCAAGTGGTTGAGGATAACCTTGAATGTGCTTACCATGGTTGGCAGTTTGACGCGTCTGGTACCTGCGCCCATGTGCCCTATCTCGCAGAAAATCAGAAGCGGCCTGCCTGTAAGATTCGCACCCTACCCGTGCGAGAACAGGATGGTTTTATTTGGGTTTTTCCGGGGAATCCTGAACGTTTAACTGATGAGACGATTCAACCCCTGCCGATTCCAGAATGGGATCACTTAAATTACATTGTCAGCGTCACGACCATCGACTGTGAGGGGCATTTTTCCTATCTCATTGAAAACTTGATGGATATGTACCACGGTCACCTCCATGACAATTATCAAGCATGGGCCTCGGCAAAGTTAGAGGATATCCAGGTGACTGAGCAGCGGGTGGATGCCCACTATGAAGCCCAGAGCTATTATAAGATTGATAAGATTTGGTCGGTCTCCCAATTGTTTTTTCCGGCCCTGCGCAAGCTCCACCCGGAACCGTTGGATGTCAGCTATGTTTACCCCAACTGGAGTGCGACATTGGGGAATGATTTTAAAATTATGTGCTTGTTTTGTCCGACCCACAGCACCCACACCCGTGCTTACTTGTTGCATTTCACTTCCCTCAATGCCTTTTGGCGACTCCATAAGCTACCTGTGCCGTTCCGACGCTGGGTAAAGGATCTCTGTTTCAATGCGGCCAAAGGGTTATTGGATGGCTTGGTAGAGCAAGATGTGCTGATGATCGAGCAGGAGCAACGGGCTTATCTGGAAAATCCTCAGCGCCAAAATGTGGAACTCAACCGGGCCTTGATGGCGGTGCAACGTTTGATAAAGCAGCAGGCGATCGCCCAAGATCAGACTAGTGCTTAGTTCAGTAGTTGGCGGCGTTTTTGTTCAAATTCATATTCTGTGATTAATCCTTCTACCCTGAGTTTTTCGAGTTCCCGGAGCGCTTCGGCAATGGCAGCAGTTTGTTGGACAGCGGCGATCGCCTGGTCAGAAGCCGGGGCTTTCGTTAGACCAAACCGGGCTTGGAACGACTCAAAATCTTGCAGTAAGTACCAGACCGCTTCGATGGCACAGGCAATTTGGGGGATCGGCGTTGACCAGAGGAGAATATACACAACGCCCCACACCGGTTGCCCCACATAAAATTTGTGGACGCCGGAGAGGGGCGTTACCGAACCAAGGAGGGCGAGAGCGACAGCAACTTTTCGGTCTTTGGGCTGGGTCAAAAATTTGGCGATCGCCTGTTTCATGGCATTTAGATGTGGAAAACCATACTTTGCGACGGGAAATGCCTCCACTAAAATTTAAGGAAGACACTCACCCCCTATGGTAGAGCAACTTATCCAAGCCGTAGCAGTGCATAGGAGTAATGATGGGATTTTTTGACTCAGAAATTGTCCAGCAGGAAGCCAAAACTTTATTCGAAGACTACCAAAACTTAGTTCAACTCGGCAGTGACTTTGGTAAGTTCGACCGGGAAGGCAAAAAGATGTACATCGACCAGATGGAAAGCGTCATGGATCGCTACAAAATTTTCATGAAGCGCTTTGAACTCTCCGATGACTTTATGGCCCAAATGGCTGTTGAGCAGATGAAAACCCAGCTTGGTCAGTTTGGCATGACCCCCCAACAAATGTTTGACCAAATGAATCTGACCCTCGAACGCATGAAGGCCCAAATCCCTGACTAATGGCACCAAAAACAATTATTGCCTTTGACTTTGATGGGGTAATCTGTGACGGGCTGCCGGAATATTTCCATTCAGCTTGCCTTGCGTATCAAACGATTTGGCCCAGTAAGCCGGAAGATTTGTTGACAGAATTACAGGCGGATTTTAACGAATTGCGGCCTTTAATCGAAACGGGTTGGGAGATGATCATTCTCCTACGAGCTTTACAACAACACATTCCTAAAGCGCAGCTCTGGGAAGCTTGGCAAACCATTGTTCAGCAGATTCTTCAGCAGGAAAATCTGAGTTCTGTTCAGGTAATGCAGGCTTTAGATCAGGTGCGCGATCGCCAACTTCAAACCCAATTAGACCAGTGGCTGGGGCGACACCAATTTTATCCGGGAATGGTGAAATTACTGCAAAATTTACTGGATCAGGATGACGTAACGCCCTATATCATCACGACGAAAGAAGCCCGTTTTACACGACAATTACTCCAGCATCAAAATGTCGATTTTCCGGCGGCCCAGATTTTTGGTAAAGAACAAAAACAACCCAAAACCATTACCTTAAAGCAATTGCTTGCACCAGAGGTAGAAACTTTTTTATTCATTGAAGATCGCCTCAAAACCCTGGAAAAAGTCCGACAGCAACCGGAATTAAACACCCTGCAACTGTTTCTCGCGGACTGGGGTTATAACACTTCCCCTGAGCGAGCTGCTGCTACGAAACAGGGGATTCCCGTCGTGAATTTGTCCCAATGGATTCAAACGGCCACTGAAAAAATTCCCTAAAGTCTACAGCTGCCGCTCTACTTGAATCATCCGCCGATAGGATAGCCATCCTCCCGCAATCATCGCCAGGGCAAAGATTCCCAAGAACCATAAATGATTGGCGATCGCCCCGATAGTTTCCCCCTCAGCCCAAAGACCCACCAAAGCCTCATTCATGTGAAAAATTGGATTGTATTGGGCCGCATTTAGCAGAGCCTCCGGGAAGAGGGAAGTCGGTAAAAAAGCACCGCCAAGGATCAGTAACGGTACACCGAAGGTCGCCACCAAAGCATTGACATCTTCTGTGCGTTTCGCCAATTGAGTTCCCAGAATAAAGCCGACTCCTACATAGGCGATGATGCTCAGGAAAATAATCCCAATGCCCACCACCACAGACCCTGTGAAAGTCGCGCCCACAAAAATGGCGATCGCAAAAACAAGCAAAGCCTGACCAATCCCAATCAAACAATGGGCGAGGAAAATCCCCAGAAAATAAGCCGTCCCACTTAAAGGGGAAATAAACAAACGCTTGAGGGTGTGCTGTTCCCGTTCCGAAACCACCGTCGCAATACTGCCCCCCAAGCAGCTAAAAAAGAGAGCTGCCCCCACCAACGTCGAAGGCGCCGCAAATTCCATCGCTTCAGCCAAGCTCAAACCTGCCCGTTCCGCCAAAATAAACCCGTTGAGGAACAGCAGAGAAACAGGAAATAAAATCCAAAAAATTAAGCTCCGTCGCCGCCGCCACAACTCCAGTAAAATTCTTTGGCTCACGGCGATCGTTTCGTACCAATATTTCATCTGTAAAGGTGCCTAGAGATTATGACCTACAGGGTTTGATCTAACTCCGTAATTAATTCGTCTAATTCTTCGAGGGCTTGGTTAACATCGAGCCGCAGAGTGCCAATATTGGGGTTTTCGAGCAGTTTGAGTAATACTGTCCGTTTACCTTTGATCGCGTCAATTTTTGTTTTGAGTACAGCCAGATCTGTCATAGCAATTCAAAATTTGTAGGAATAAATACCATCCGCTAAAGACCATACCCCAAAAAATAGGAGCTTGCCCAGATCTATTCGATATCCGCAAGGTTAATTCGAGAAGGACGCTGCTCTGCGAGGCCCCCCGCTTCCTTGAGTTTCGCCAGGAACTCTTCTGTGAGTTTCATAAATGCCTTCGCTCCAGCCGTATTTGGCATCGAAACAACGACTGGCTGAAATGTATCAAGGGCCTTAGCAACATTCACATCCATGGGAATTTTGTATTTAAAAATTTGCGTACTAGTAAAATCGTCACTAACCCGTTTCATCACTTGGTTATAGTAGCGATTGAGCAAGCTCCCACCAGAGAGAATGAAAACAATACCCAATAGATCCAATTTAATCGGATCAATATTTCTAGGGTCAGTATCTTGGTGGCTATCCCGTAGGGCACGGATTCGCCGTTGCAGCAGTTGAATTCCTACCACAGACAACGGTTCAGGACGGGCAGGCAAAATATAAAAATCGCTGGCGGCCAAACCACTCCGGGTCACTAGGTTATAGCCGGGGGCACAGTCCATAATGATGAAGTCATATTTATCCATCACCGGGGCCAGAATCTTACGAATGAGAACCAGCTCAAAATTGTTCCAGATGGCTTGAAAGTCTAGGCTGGGATCTTTATGGGCTTTTTGGTGCAGCATTTCCGAGACGAGATATTCGTCGTAAAGCTCAATGTCACCGGGAAGCAAGTCTAGGCCCTGGACGTTGGCAATGTAAGGACAAATGATGTCGTTGATGTCTAGGCTTTGTTTGAGGGTCGGCTTGATGGCCGTTTCGATGAGGTGGCTAATGGTACGGCGACCCTTGCGGATCCGGGCAAAATCCTGGGGAGGCATCAAACTGAGGGTGGCACTAATCTGGGAGTCAAGATCAACAACGAGTACGCGTTTTTTGTGGTGGCGGGCAAGGCAGGCGGCGAGGTTGACGGTGAGGGTGGTTTTACCAACGCCCCCTTTCATATTGACGGTACTAATGATGAGTGCCATAGGAACCTGGGAAATAGGTGGTTGGGTGAGTGGATTGACGGGGAAGTTAAGGGTGTTAGGTTAAGATTTTTAGTTATTGTACCGCCATCTTCTAGTTTCCTTTGGGAATTAGGGCAACCGCAAAATTGAGGATGCTAATGGTCAGGGACTCCGTAAAAAAATAGGGTTAAATCATTTTTCACCGATGCGTCAGTTTGTCTGGGAAAATTTAGCAGAATATCTCCGTTTGTCGATTGCACCCCAGGCAGAAAAGCTGGATCAAGATCCTGTTGCTCTCAGTCAGGCCCTTGGTGGTCTAGGCGATCGCCATCTCCTCGCGCTCCGGGTGCCCGAAAATTTAGGGGGTTCTGGGTTGAGCGCCATTGAATATTACCAAGCCACGGTGGCAATGGCGGCAGCTTCGGGAGCCTTGGCTTTCCTCCAAACCCAACACCAGAGTGCGGCCAGTCGTATTGCCCGGTTCGGTAACTCTGACCAGCAGCGGTTATTACCCCAAATGGCCAGGGGAGAGGTGCACATCGGTGTGGGTTTTTCCCATCTCCGGCGGCGGGGCAAGCCTGCGGTACGGGCGATCCCCCAGGGTGATAGTTATTGCTTAACGGGAACCATCCCTTGGGTGACGGGCTATGGTTTTTTTCAACGGGCGATCGCCGGGGCTACATTACCCGACGGCTCAGAATTGTATGGCCTGATTCCCCTCGAAACATCACAGCCATCAGAGCAGGGAGAAATTTTTTGTAGTCAACCTCTTCCTCTCGCTGCGATGGGGGTGAGCCAGACAGTGACGGTCAAACTGCAAAATTGGTTGGTTCCCGCTGCCGATATTCTCGTGATTCAGCCTTCTGGAACGATCCACAAAGGCGATCGCCAACAGGTTCTGCACCATGGCTTTTTTGCGCTCGGTTGCGCCCGGGGTGTGCTTAATTGGTTAGCGACGACTGAATTTGATGATTTAACAGCCCTAGAAGACCACTGGCAGGCACTCCATGATCAGTTGTTTAGTGCCATTGAGAAACCCCAAAAAGAAAGTTTCCAAACCAAACTGACGTTACGTCTCAGCGCGATCCAAACGGCCCAAACTTTTGCCCAAATTGCCCTTCATTGGTCAGGGGGAGCCGGGAATCTACTCACCAGTCCGGCCCAACGTTTCTATCGCGAGGCAATGATGTACAGCGTCTTTGGTCAAACCCAAACGATTCGCGCCGCCATGGTCAAAAGCTTGCTACCAGGAAAAACTTCAGGATATACTGTTAAATCGAATTACGCGGGTGTAGTTCAGTGGTAGAACGTCAGCTTCCCAAGCTGAATGTCGTCGGTTCGAGTCCGATCATCCGCTTTTAGTTGGAAAATCAAGACTGTTTCCCAGGATTAAAATTGAGTAGTTTTGCGCCATTCATTTTGTAAAAGTCATCATTAGCCCATCCCAAACAGCCAAAAAGATTCCCAACAGATTGTTGAATCCACTGGGAACTGAAATTTTGAGACTAGCTAAGGGCAAAAAATTCGCCTTCTAGTATTTACGCCAACGATTCAGATAAAATTCACCGATGCTGGCAACCCCTGTTGCTTGGTGGGTCTGGGCTTCTAAGGCTCGGAGGCGATCGCCTTGCAATTTGTATTGTTGCTGCAAATCCGCATGGGCTTGTTTCAGGGTGGCGATCGCCTGGGCTTGGTCAGCTTGGGCTGCGATTTGTGCTCGACTAGACTGTAGAGCCTGTTCAAGTTGAGTGATCGCCTGGCGCTGTTGGGTAATTTGGTTTTGTAAAGTTGCCTCAGTAGTAGTAGCGGTCTGGAGTTGCTGTTGGAGTGTTTCTGTTTCTTGTTGCAGGGCCGTGAGGCGTTCCTGGAGTTGGGTCTGTTCGGCTTGGGTTTTTTCTGCGGCTAATCCCTTTTGCTGCAGTTGAGCGATCTCTGCTTTCTGAGATTCAAGGGTTTGGACAAGGGTTTTGTTCTCCCCTTGAATTTTTTCAAACTTGGCCTTTACTTGGTCAATTTCTTGTTGTAATGCCTTGTTTTTTTCGTTGCTTGAACCGAGATTTTTTTCTGATTCGTTTAGTTGTTTCGTTAAGGCTTGAATCTGATTTTTTTGATCAGCAATTTGCTTTTCAAGGGTCGCAATTTGCTGGGATTGATCGGTCGTTGTCGAAGTCGATTTTTCGGCGGTATTGGGACGAGTCACTGGCCGTTTAAGGGAAGGAGAAGCCTCTGCTAATTTTGCTTCTAAATCAGCAATAATCTTAGCTTGGGAAGCAATTTTTGCTGCTAATTCTGCGTCAGGGCTAGGGGTCGTTGGTGCGGTCTCGGCAGCAGGGGTTTCAGCTAAATCTACTTGAACTTTTGTGGTGTCTTCGGTCTCTTTTTCAACGGACACCAAGAGTTTTTTTTCTGCTTCCGGTGCGGTGATTGCGACAGTGCCCGCCATTAGGTTTTCGACAAAGGCAGACCGGGAAAAGCCAGATTTTTGAGCCATTTCTGCAAGGCGATCGATGGCTTGGGACGTAAGGGATAGGGTAACAGCATTTTTGCCAGTGGTCTTACGTTTCTTCTTTGCCATGTAGATTGCCTCAAAATTTACTCTAGCCTTTAACTATAGGATAGGCATCTGCCTACTGTAAAGTCAGAAAAAGGCTTCATAATACTTCACAAAAGAAAATTATTGACCTTCTTTAAGGCTCTGGGGATCAGTGGTTTTTTTATGGGCTAAAGGGGGCATTGGCCAGCCTAAACGGGTTGGTTGTTGGTAGATTTTACGGAGGGTATTGATATCAGCAGCGGAGATACTTGCTTGGGTACCCATTTGCTTTGGAAAAAGTGCATCTTCAGCATTGGAGCTATGACCCCAAATACCAAGGGCGTGGCCCAATTCATGACAAGCGGTATTTTGGGTGGCGATCGCCCCTTGGTGATCATTCAGCAGAATGGTCATGCGGTGGCGGAGAATGTTTCGGTCGTCGATGTAAAATTCGTAGCGGGTTTCGGCATTGCGGCCCAAAGAATAGCGAATTTTGCCTGTTTCTGGGTCGATCTCCCTTTGGGCTGGCGGGGCTTGGCGCTGAATCACGATATCGGCGGTATCCGCTGTCTCTGCAATTAACAACGGTAGATAGGTTTGCCATTGGGCGATCGCCGCGATGGTGGCCCGTTGCCATTGTTGCTGACGTTGTTGGGCCGCAGGACTGGTAGCGGGGTCAAGGGGAGCCACGTAAACGTTCACCGGAAACTCCGACCAGATCAGATGGCCCAAGGGGGAAGGCGTGACTGCCTCGAAGTAATCTGCCCCAATCATCGGGCCTGGAGTCCCTTGGAGCATTTCTGGCAGAGGATGGGTCTGGGCTTGGGGTAAACGTGTGAGCAATTCTGGGCCTAAACCATAGCTGCCCCACTGGAGTCCCAAGGCGATCGCTAGACCCCCAAGGAGACCAAACCAAAAACGCCACCCCCAAGGATGACGCCGCCAAGTACGAAAAATACCGTCTAACCCAGCCAAAAGAATCCTACTGACCAACGACTGGCGTTAACCAACCCGCACTCAGGATTACCGTTAAGCTCATAAAGGTAATACACAAAATCCAAGTGGCACGGTTGAGAGCTGTTTCGGCACTTTTGGTACTGGTAAACATCTGCGCCTGACCACCGATTCCCCCTAAGCCATCTCCCTTAGGGCTATGGAGTAAGACCAGCAGAATAAGGCCAACGGCGGAGACCATCCACACAATTTGCAAAATAGATTCCAACATAGATCAATGACGAACGAATAAATGTTTGATTTCAGCGGGGAAACTTTAGGATAACCGATTTATCGACGTCGGGTCACGGCATAGGGAGCCGGGGCAATGAGAGATTGGCCCGTCATTTCTTGCGGTTTGTCAATGCCAAGAATATCAAGGATGGTCGGCGCGACATCTGCTAAACAGCCATTTTCCCGCAACACCACATCACCACCATGGCCCACCACCTTACGGCGCTCCCCTTCAATCAGGATAAAAGGTACAGGGTTGGTTGTGTGTGCTGTCCAAGATTTACCTTTTTCATCGGCCATATATTCAGCATTGCCGTGATCAGCAGTAATTAATGTGGTGCCGCCCATTTTGCCGATGGTTGCCACTAAACGGCCCAAACAATTATCAACTGTTTCAATGGCTTGGACTGCTGCTTCAAGTTTTCCGGTGTGGCCGACCATATCGGGGTTTGCGTAGTTAATCACCACCAGGCTATAAATACCTTTTTCAATGGCTCGGCAAGCCGCATCCGTCACTGCCTCGGCAGACATTTCTGGCTTTTGGTCGTAGGTGGCAACCTGGGGGCTAGAGATCAGTTCTCGGTCTTCTCCTTCGAAGGCAACCTCTAAACCACCATTAAAGAAATAAGTAACATGGGGATATTTTTCGGTTTCTGCGGTGCGGAATTGCTTTAGACCATTGTCCGCGATCACTTCCCCAAGGATTTTCGTCAGATTTTGGGGCGCAAAGGCGACTTGCACAGGAAGATTGGCATCGTATTGGGTAAAGGTGACGAAATTAAGATCCGGAATTAATTCCCGTTCAAACCCTTGGAAGTTTTTGTCTACTAGGGCATAGGAAAGTTGTCGGGCGCGGTCGGGTCGGAAGTTGTAGAAAATGACACCATCGCCTGGTTCAATGGCTCCTTCCTTGAGGCGCACAGGCGGGATGAATTCGTCGGTCACGCCGTTGTCGTAGTGGTCTTGGAGAATCTCTGCAAAAGAACGTTGGTCGAAATTCTCGTTTTGGGTCATCACGTCGTAGGCTTGCTTGACGCGGTCCCAGCGGCGATCGCGATCCATGGCGAAATAGCGGCCACTGATCGTCGAGATCGAGCCGACCCCGAACTTATCGATGTGGGCTTGGATTTGTTGGAGATAATTAATGCCTTCGGTGGTATTGGTGTCGCGCCCGTCGGTAATGGCATGGATATGCACATCAGCGATGCCGTTAACCTTGGCTAGATCTAATAAACCAAGGAGGTGGTTGATATGAGAATGGACACCACCGTCTGAACAAAGGCCAATGAGGTGCAATTTTTTTCCGGCTTGGCGCGTTTCTCGGCAAACTTTAACGAGGACGTCATTGCGGAGAAAGGAGCCATCTTCAATGGCATCGGAAATACGTACCAGTTCCTGGGGGACGACACGTCCTGCCCCAAGATTTAAGTGACCGACTTCAGAATTCCCCATTTGGCCGTCTGGCAGCCCCACCCTTTTTCCAGAGGTGTGGATTAATGTCGAAGGGTATGTAGCGAAAAAGGCATCGACATTTGGTGTATTGGCCGCGGCAATGGCATTTGCGTTAGCTTCTTGACGGTAGCCCCAGCCATCTAAGATTACGAGCACCACTGGGGATACAGGTGCGTTCGCCATGATGAATTCTTTCCTCTATTGTGGGTGTCTGTACGGGGGAATGCAAATCGATAATATCACTTTCTGTAATTTAGACTATCATTCCCAAAAATTAATGATATTTTAATGTTGTTTTCTCAAAGTTTACTTAAATTTATCAGTCATCTCACATATTTCTCTAACGGCGTCGCCAAAGGCAAAAGATTGCGCCGCCTAAACCACCAATGGGCAATAGGATAGGGCCAAGCCAAGCAAGGGTCGCAATTTGCCAACGACGGAGGTTTAAACGTCGCTCTTGGGGCGTTCTCGGTTGGATTGCGAGGGGCGCTTCTTCCGTCTGGGCTAGCCAATTGACGGTATTGAGCAAGAGGTCGCTGTTTCGGTATTGTTCTAGCCAACCATTGGTCACGAAGGTCGTGTTACCGATTGCCACAAGGCGGGTTGCCTCCATTGTAGCTTGGGGATTTATTTTTTCTAGGGCCCAGCCAAAGCTGAGGGGGCCGGGGCGATCGCCTGGGGGGTCAAAGGTGGGATTCGCAATTTCGGGCTGGCTTTCGGCCCAGGTTTGATCATCGGTACTGAGAATTGCGGTGGCGGCGATCGCCTCTTTTGTGTCGATGGAGATGGGGCGCACCGCTTGATAAATGGAATTCTGGCCAGCAAGAGCAGTGGTGATGGGGTGGTCGCCGTATTGATCGAGGACGAGGGTCGTTTGCCCTAAACCGAGGAAGTCAGCCCGGTTCACTTGGTCGAGGATAAGCCGTTGGTCGAGGCTGAGGCCCCACTTATCCAGGAGTGAGTTTAGCTGGGGATCTGTTTGGGGATCAAAGAGAAGAAGGAGACCATGGTTATTGGCGAGGGCGGTTTCTAAGAGGGTGACTTCCCCTGGGAGAAATGGCGTTTGGGGGCCAATCACGGCAATCAGATCGGCGTCTGGAGGCACTGCGGGGATTTGGGTGAGATTCAGAGGCGAGACGGCATAACCTTGGGTGGTCAACAGTTGGGTCATTTGCCCCAGCCCCCCTGGGATTTGGTCGAGGGGCGGTTCACCGTGGCCTTGGAGGATATATAAACGGGGTTGGCGATCGCCTTGGATTTGCAGAATGCCATTGGTCAGTTGACTTTCTGTGAGGGGTTCCCCCTGGGCCAAAATTTTAAGCAGTTGGGTTTTATCGCCATATTCAAGGTGAACTTCGCCGCGACTCTCGACTTGGAACCGTTGTACCGCCTCAAGATTACGGTCTGGATCAACAAAAACATAGCGAAAATTATTGGGGTTAAGCCGTCGATAATTATCTAAAAAAGGTTTTAAATTAGCATCATCCGTTTCCTGAAAAAGCCACAGGGTCAAGGGTTGAGAAAGGTTCTGGAGTACCCCTTGGGTTTGGCTAGAGAGGGTGTGGATTTGGTTTTCGGTGAGATCAATGCGGAGGGGGAGCTGGACGGCTAAAAAGTTGGTCAAACAGAAAATAAGCAAAATGGCGATCGCCCCCACAATCCCATTTGTGCCCATCCGGGTAGATCGCCTACTCCAGAACTGTTGCAGCCCCATTCCCAGACCCGAAAAATTTCTGATCCCCCAACCCAACAGCAATAAGCCAACAAAAATCAAGCCATAGGCGAAGCTTTCTCCCGTAGCCCCCAGGACGACAGCGCCCGCGACCACCAGGGCCAGTCCCAACCAGATGAAATATCGTGAAAACCGTTGCTGTGGAAACATTGTGCTCTGTTGAAAATATCAAGAAACCATTAACGCCGTGCCCAGCGCAAAGCTTCAATGGATTGGGCCGTGAGGACAACCCCCAAAACGCTATAGCTGAGGAGCAAAACAAGACTACTGCTATCGAAGATGCCCTCTAGGAAATTGTTGTAATGTTTCAGTAAAGAGAGGTGTTTGAGGCCATTGCCCAACGGCCCCGACAGGCGATCGCCCAGTATATCTACCAGCCACAACATTAGAACCAGGGTAAAGGTCAAGACTGCCGCAATCAGAGAACTGTCTGTTAAAGACGACACAAACATCCCCAAAGACAAAATAGCGGCCACCAGTAGCAATAAGCCCAGATGCGCTAAGAGAAAGAGACTGAGGGGAAAGGCCGGGGCCGCATTGGCTAAGACAATCAGTTCCCAAAGCACCATGGGTAGGAATAGCACCGAAAAAAACGTCACGACTCCCAACAATTTGCCCACTGCCACCGCCCAGTTCGTCACCGGGGAAGTCGCTAAAAGTTCTAGGGTGCCCTGTTTGCGTTCTTCGGCATAGAGGCCCATGGAGAGTAATGGCAAAAGAAACAACACTAAAATACCCAAAATTCCCCAAAAAGCCTGGAGAAATTCCGTCGCTACATCAATGGGGGGTAAAGCAACGCCCATCTGTTCTTGGGTAGAGACAAAGGTGACAATCCCCTGGGGGCCAATCAGAAGCGTCAGGAAAAAAAATCCTCCCAAAAACCACAACAACGTCGCACAAATGTAGGCGAGGGGTGCCGTGAAGTAGCTCTGTAATTCCCGACGAAAAATCGCCACAATATTATTCAGCATTAGCATGGAGTTGTTCAGACAGGGGATCGTTCGCCTCGGCATTCAATAATTCTAAAAAAACATCCTCAAGGCTGGGGCGCAGTCGCTGCATTTCATAGAGACCCACCCCCGCGTTAACAAGGATTTTTGCAATTTCTTTGCCCCATTCGGGATTATCTTGAGTGGTGAGTCGAAAGCGAGGACGGCGGGGATTTGTTGGTGCTAAAGATTCAATGCGAATGACGCCCGCTAAGGGATCGAGGAGGCGTTGGATTTGTGCCAGTTCGCCGTCGGTCTCTAGTTCATAGCCGTGGTAATTCAGGAAATGGTTTTGGAGGTTCTGGGGGGTATCGGTGGCGACGAGGTGGCCTTGGTTAATCATCACTACCCGGTCACAGGTGAGGCTAACTTCTGAGAGGAGATGGGTTGATAGCAAAATAGTGCGATCGCCGCCTAAAGATTTAATCAGGTGGCGCACTTCGATCATCTGGGCAGGATCTAAACCAACGGTGGGCTCATCGAGAATAATCACCGGGGGATCATGGACGATCGCCTGAGCAATGCCGACCCGTTGCCGATAGCCCTTAGACAGGTTACGAATGTAATGTTTGGCTTTGGGTTGTAACTGGCACTGGGTGAGGGCGGCTTGGATTTTGTGGGGGCGATCGCCAGCGCTGACCCCCTTGAGTTGTGCCACAAAATTGAGGTAGCCAGCCACGGTCATATTGGGATAGAGGGGCGGATTTTCCGGGAGATATCCCAGGTGCCGCCGCACCGCCATGGATTTTGTGTGAACATCATAGCCCGCAATTTTTGCTGTTCCCGTCGTTGCAGGCAGATAGGCACTGAGGATGCGGAGGGTTGTGGTTTTCCCTGCGCCGTTTGGCCCCAAGAAACCGACAATTTCCCCTGTTTCTACCCGAAAACTGAGATCGGCGATCGCCTCTGTCTGGCCGTAGGTTTTACCAAGCTGCTCAACTTCAATCATGGTGCATCTAAAAGTTCGCCAACCCCAAGTAGCCGAGTCTAACGTTGATCGGAGTCAAGATAATCATCTTCCGTTTCCGGAGTCTCCATTTCCTCTTTAAAGCCCCGCAGAGTTTTCCCTAAGGCACTGCCCACTTCCGGGATTTTCTTGGGGCCAAAGATCAACACTACCACCCCTAAAATAATCAAAACTTCAGGCCAACCTAAGCCGAACATGGGCGTACCCCTCACAAACATTAATTTATGGGACAATTGTGCCGCATTTGCGGCGGTTCCAGTATATCTTTGGTTCTAAATTCTGGGTCTAAAGCATCGTTCCCGTTGCCCAAGCGACCTAGAAAATTGTTTTAAACCCCTTTTTAAAGATTTCTTTTTTTGCCCATGACTGCCCCTGCAACCAAGCCAAAATTTTATCCCCTCATCGAACAGCTCGCTGGTGTCATCCTCGAAACTTGGCATCAACACTTAGATCTAGAACCCTTTACCCTGCCGGAGGGCCTCGGTTATATCGAAGGCAAATTAGAGGGGGAGCGGCTCACCATCGAAAATACCTGCTACCAGAGCCAGCACTTCCGCAAAATGCACCTGGAAATGGCTAAAGTGGGCGAAAATCTCGATATTCTTCATTGTGTAATGTTTCCACGCGCGGAATATGCCCTACCGATGTTTGGCTGTGATTTAGTCGGTAATCCTCGCGGCGTGAGTGCGGCGATCGCCGATTTATCCCCGACCAGTGCCGATAAAACCTTGTCTGCGGCTTACCAAACATGCCTACGCCAGAACCAAGGAAATCTCAACTTTTCCCAACCCCGTGATCTCCCAGAATGGGGCGCAATTTTTTCGGAATTTTGCCTCTTTATTCGCCCCAGCAATCCCAGCGAAGAACAGCAGTTTTTGGAACGGGTGCGAGAATTTTTAACAATTCATTGTCAGTTAGCTCTAGGTTTAGAAAAGCTTTCTCCCGCTGAGCAGGCCATTTATTTGGCAGGACAACGGCATTATTGCCAAGAACAGCAGCGTAATGACAAAACGCGCCGTGTTTTAGAAAAAGCCTTTAATCCCGACTGGGCCGAGCGTTATATGAGTCAGGTGTTGTTTGATATCCCAGCTTAGATTCGCTGAAGCTTTAGTTACCACAGCAGCGGTCAATGCCTAGGCTATCGAGGATCAAATCACTCACGGCATTGGCCACCGCAAATTCACCATAAAACGATTCTTTAAAGTTAAATGATCGCATTTCTGTGACGATGGCAATCACGAGGGAACCAAGGTCATTTTCCCCTTCGAGGCGTTGACGCACATAAATTTCCCGGGCGCGATTGGCAATTTTTTCGTTGGCTGGTTCCGGTAAAAACTCCGTATCAAGCCAATGCTGCAGAGATTTTTCTAACCATTGTCCTTCAATGGCCGGATCGGTAATCGGTGGTAAGGTGATCGGCGGAATTGGTTCAGCCATACAAATTGAAAAAAAGGTGCACAGTAGCGGATTGACCCTCAGTATATCAATTTCCCCCAGACCTGGGAGGCCTAAAAAAAACGACCTGCACCTTACAGAAGACAGGTCGTTGGGATTTTTTCTTTTTTTTCACGAGCACGGAGGGATTCGAACCCCCGACCCTCAGAACCGGAATCTGATGCTCTATCCACTGAGCCACGTGCCCACACAGGAATACAAGAATAACATGTTTTAGGTCATTCGGTAGGGGTCGGCTGAAAAGTTTTCAGGTCGGATTGTCCGAGGCGTTGGATCTGTTGTTGCAGTCCCCAAAGACAGCCGAGAATTACCCCCCACTGGGCGATCTCACTCCAGATCACCATACTGGGAACCGCCATGGCAACGGCACCGAGGGGAAACGCCGAAAAGAGACCGAGGGTAATGGGCAAGGTAAAGCGTCCATGGAAGACCATAAACAGGAGAAAAGGAACAACACTAGGCCCGATGACGGCAACGCCAAACCAAATGGCGCGTTTTTGACGACGGAGAAAGATCCATTGGGTCAAAATTCCGAGGAGGAAAAGGCAACTTCCCTGGAGCCCTAAAGCCGTGATCACCAGCAGTTTTTGACTGGGCATCGGGGACAAGAGGACAATGGCCATTTGGTAGCCTGTGGTGAGAAGCAACATCAAGGCGATCGCCCCTAGGGCCGGAGAGCGATCATCCTTGAAAAAGGCCCATTTAAACCGTCGGTGAGCAACATCCTGGTGCCGAAATCTCGCCCAATCTTGTACCCGCTGCCGGGTCGGCGTTAACAAAAGAATTAACCCCAACATCACCACCCAGTAGAAACCTTGCAGGGTTTGAAAATTGGCAAAAAGACGTTCGGGGCGATCGCCAGCCCAAACAAACCCCGTCATGAAAATCGTGCTGATAATGGCAACGCCACAACCCATAGTTTTCGTGATAATCGTGGCCTGGGGATCATAAAAACGCCGCCGAATACCTTGCCAAGCCAAGGCTCCTAGGAGGACATAATGGATTGCCATAAACCCAAGGCCGCCCAGCCCGATCACCCAAAGGGAAGAGCCGTACCATTGGGTCAGAAACCAGTTGTGGGGCAAAAAATAACCAATGGTTTCCGGGGCGAGGGAATTCTGATCGACGAGATAATAGAAGATATTGCCCGGATAGAATATCCGCACCCAATCAAAGGGAGTATCGCTGGGCAAATTATCCTCAAAACAAGCCACAGACATTCCAAAAAGATAGAGACTGAGGCCACCACTATAGAGCCAGGTGTGAAAGCCCCCCAACAGTTCACTGCCCACCAAACTCCACAGGGCCGCCCCCATAAAGACAGTTAAACTAGCGGCGATCGCCACCCCATAAAGCAGCATTAGCCAACCTAGAGCAATACCACCTTGAAAACCCAACCACAGGTGCCAGGGCAGGACAAAAGCTAGGCCAATGTAAATGAGGCTGGGCACTCCCAACAGCTTCCCGAGCAAAATTTTTGAGACGGGTTGGGGGCTGAGACGCACAAAGCCCAGGGTTCCCCGTTGTTCTTCCTTCGCGATATCGGCCCCAATTAAATGGGTACCAACCACTAGGAGAATCCCCAGGCCGATCAGGGTCAGGGCCACAAACACATCAAAATGCCACAATTGCCAGTTGAGCAGCCAGTCGTTGCCATCCCTTAAACATTGATAGGTAGACCGCCAATAGTCATCTTGGGGGCCAGTACAGTAACGGTTGTAGGGCTCATTAACCAAAGTATTGGGCAATTCCCCCAGGTAAAAGAGGTACAACAGGAATTGGCTAAAGCAAGCAACACTAAAGGCAATCGCCACATTTTTGCGGCTGAAGCGGCCTTTTAATTCCCGAAAGAGTTGGGGATTCCAATCACCGATGGGGTTGAGGATTCTATCCATGGTTGATACCTGGGGTTACGGATCTAAAAGATAGGGAGCCATTGCCGACTGACGAGATTAAAGGGAGCTAGTGGTTAACTGGCTGGGGTCAGGGTCTGCTTTAATTCTGAGGTGCCAAGCTGCTGAATTCGGCGCCCTACAACCTGATGCAGCATGGCGATCGCCCCTATTTGGCCCAAAATAGTGAGCAAAATACTAGCTAAACTGGCGTTTTCCGTGGCGACCATCGGGAGAATTGTCCAGAACCAAGGGGTCGACTGCAATTCTGGGTTAACGCTATTAATGCCGAGGAAAATGAAGGGCAAGATCACGCCACTGGTGACGAAAATCGTTGCACCAACACCTTGCCGCTTGCCTTTTTTCAGGAGTATCCGCTGGGCCACAACACAGAGCAGGAGAACCATTAAACCCTGCATCACTACCCCAAGTGCAAAGGAAAGTTTGTAAGGGGAGGCCACCACCACCACCACAGCCAAGGCGATCGCCCCGGTGACAATGCCCACATTGACCATCACTGCACCAATGGCGGGGCTGCGCTCCCCAAATAGCCAATCCTGCCATTGCCCTTTTTGGTAGCGGCTCCAATCTTGGAGGGACTGGAACGACGGCGAAAGCACGGCCATCAGAGTGAATAAGTAACAACTACCGGCCAGGGAAAGCAGCAGAAAATTAAACAGCCAGTCATTGTGGTCGGCGATCGCCCCCAGGGGAAGTTGTACCGTGAAACCAAGACCAAAAATAGTGAGCAACGCCGTTAGGCCATAACTCTGTTTTTTGCTGAGGAGAGTGCCATTGAGATAATGAAATTTCCGGCGAAACGCTTGGAGAAACCAGTAGATCCCCACTCCATAAAGCAGCAGATAAATCAAACCGGCGATCGCCCCATGCTGCCAAAGATAAACCCGAAAGAAGGAAACATCGGCGAGGCTGTCATAGTTAAAGGTGGGTAATTGCTCCGAAGCGGCACTGGCTTGACCCAAGTACACCAACATATGCAACGGATTAAATAGATTAATGCCGTCCATGAGATTGCCGATATGGCTATTTTCCTGGAGGAGAAACGTCGTACTCCCCATCATTAAGTAAAAAAGTCCCCCTGTTGCTAACCAAGCTTTCAGGGCCGGTTGGGTCGGATTCACCAGACTATACAATGCCGCACCACTATAGAAAAAGCCGTAACTGACCGTGATCACCCCATAGAAGAGAAAAATCAACGGTAAAGGAATGCCTCCCCTGAGCCCAGCCCAAAAGTGCAAGGGGAAAACCAACGCCAAGCCGACATAGATTAAACTCGGCACACCTAAAATCTTGCCAATGGCGATCGCCTGGGCCGATTGAGGACTGAGTTTGACAAAGTTTAAGGTGCCCGCCTTTTGCTCTTTGCCTAAGTCTTGAATCAACAGGTAAACGCCCCCCAACAAGGCGACAAAAAATCCCACCACACTGAGGGTCATAAACAGGTTCGTCCACCACAGGGGCCAGTTTAGGTTCAAATTTCCCGCCGCATCAATCACACAGAAGTTTTGATTGTGGATCAAATGGCTATTGGGATCAAAGTCCGCCGGTGCCTGACCAATACAATAATCGTTGGTGGTGGTAATCCCAGCACTGGGGAGGGTCATTCTCAGGCTGAGGTAAAACGTTCCTTGGGCGAGAAAAGCGGCGATCGCCACCAAGCTGAGAGCTTTTTTAGACAGTCGGCCTTTCAACTCTCGAAAAAGTTGCGGATTCCAGTCACCGATGCGGTCTAGCCATTGATGAAAAACCATGATGTTTTGGGGATGGGGATAAATAAACGATTAAAAAATGTGGGCAAACATAAACTCAAAGGCTCACAGTTAGGTTGTTTGCTGGTGACCCAGTTTCAGGAAAATGCTTTCTAAATCCTCTGTTTTGCCATAAAACTCAGACACCGCAATGCCCGCCGCAATCAGATCCTTTAAAAGAGCCGTGCTTTCTGCGGGGGTTCCCGCAAATTCTACTTGCAAACGATTGGGGGCGCAGGTTTCCCAAGCGCGAACGAGGGGCTGCTGTTTCAGTTCTGCCACCAGTCCGTCCAAGTTATCCAAGGTGCTGACCACTAAATATTGCCGGGAGAGCCGCTGGTACAAATCCTCTAGGGAGGTACTTTCGACTAAATAGCCCAATTCCATAATGCCCACAGAAGAACAGAGTTCTGCTAAATCACTGAGGACATGGGAAGAGATAAGGATCGTCATGCCAGCTTCCTGGAGCACCTTAATAATTTCGCGAAACTGCATCCGCGCAATGGGGTCTAAACCGGAAACCGGCTCATCCAGGAGTAATAACAGGGGTTCGTGAATAATGGTACGGGCAAGGCTGAGGCGTTGTTTCATCCCCCGGGAAAGGGTGGCGATTTTGTCATCCCGTTTGTGGGTGAGTTGCACCAGCTCTAGGACTTCACTCAAACGACGTCGGCGACGGGGCTGATGGAGGTTATAAAGACGCGCAAAGTAGTCTAAATAATCCCAAACATTGAGGTCATCATAGAGGGGAAAATCATCGGGTAGATAGCCAAGGCGCTGCTTGAGGTGGGGGTTACTGTCATCCCGCAGGAGGCGATCGCCATGGATATAAATTTCGCCAAGGGTGGGTTCCTCTGCCGTAGCCAACATGCGAATTAATGTGGTTTTCCCGGCACCATTAGGGCCGATCAAGCCATACACTTCCCCCGGCTGTACCTGGAGTTCCACATCACTTACAGCCACCTGTCGGTCAAACTGTTTTGTCAAATTAAAGGTGGCGATCGCCATTTGGTCAACGGGTGGCGACGATGTCGATTGCGCAGTAAGCATAGGCCTTGGAATTCTCAACCCAATTTGCCCCTAGCTTAACCACAGTTAACCGCCGCTGCCCTGGGCCGTTACAAAATTGAAACAGCGGTCCCTCCAGAATTTACGCCATTAAAAAGCAGGTTCCCGAAAAAAGGGGGCCTGCACCAAGCACCATCCGTTGCGATTGTGTCGAGTCAATCTAGCTTTAAGTTCTTTTAGGCTGTCTCAAGCCATTCATAAATGCGGTCTAACTGCTCTAGGGTCACCAGGCCATACTGCCACAGCACCATGGGTAGGGGATGATGAGCAGAGGTATTACTCCGATGGCGTTCCATCACAGAAATGGATTCCCCAGGAATAGCCAGTTCTTCTTGCAGGAAGTGAATAAATTTTGAGTAGGTGATCGGCGTCATATAGGGTTTTGCGCTCCATAACTTATGGAAATTTCACTAGTACTTAGCGGTAAGGGAGAGGAAGATATGCGTTTACTGGGGTGAGGAGAAAATCGAAACTATTCTAAAGGGCTTTGAGACAAACAAACATTATCCTAAGGGTGGATTTTTGATCAGTCTGTAGTAGAGATCACAAGGAGGGGTGCTACCGAGAGATCTAGGAGTTCAACCAAGAAACGTGATCCACGATCTGCATTATCAATACTCCAGACTTTATAAATAAGTTTCCCCGATTATAGGGAGTGTTTTTCCCTTGTGGTGTGCTGTTGCTGTTTTTGCAACCCCAGATTGGTTAGGATACGAAGGCGTGCATTTCACCAGTTAATCTAGGGGGTCTACTAGGATTGGTGGTGAACGAAAAAGTAAAATAGATCAGGTTAAGGCCCATATCCTACTGTGCTTTTTCGCATTAAGCAAGAATCTTAATATCTTTTTCGGTTTGTTTGCAGTAGTGGGGATTTGCTTCACTGAACTTAATACTCAAGCGTCCCAGGCGAGCAACCCGATAAAATAACTCCCCAGAGACTTTCACTAGGCTATAGCCCATGAGCGATACGATTTTTGGCAAAATTATTCGGCGAGAGATTCCGGCGGATATTGTCTATGAGGACGACTTAGCCCTGGCTTTCCGTGATGTCAACCCCCAAGCCCCTGTGCATATCTTGGTGATTCCCAAGAAACCAATTCCAATGCTGACAGCGGCTGATGATACAGATCAAGCGCTTTTGGGTCATTTATTATTAACGGTTAAAAAGATTGCCCACCAGGAAAACCTCGACAAAGGCTATCGTGTCGTCATCAATACGGGTGAGGATGGGGGCCAAACGGTGTTCCATCTTCATCTCCATCTCCTCGGCGATCGCCCCCTGGCTTGGCCTCCCGGCTAAACCCCTGTAGCGTAAACCCCAGGCTTTTATTCCCTTGAGGTAGCGGCCCATGTCCTTTGACCCTTCTGCGCCCCCTTTCCAAACCCACACAGCTTCCCAGCCCCGCACCATCACCCACACAGACAGGGCTTTTTATTACTTCGCCTATGGGTCCTGTATGTGTCCTGTGGATTTAGCTCGTACCATCGAGGAAGATGCCCACCAATTTGTTGTTGGCCGGGGTATTTTGCAGAATTATCGGTTGGCGTTTAATCGTCTTTCGCCCAAACGCAAGAGCTGCGGTGTTTTGGATGTGGTGCCCCACGAAGGCAGTCATGTAGAAGGCGTCCTTTACCATTTGCCCTGGCGAGTCAGTGAAAAGCTCGATCTGCGGGAGGAAGTCCCCACCAACGGTTATCGCCAAACCCAGGTTACCGTTGAATGCCAAGGCCAGCGCTTCCAGTCGGTGCGCACCTATGTCGTTGTGAATAAAACGCCCCAGGAAGTCCCGCCAGACGATTGGTATTTTTATATTGTGATGCGGGGCGCAATGACAGCCGGCCTTTCCCGCGACTATTCCTGGCGATTGTTTAACCATATGAAACGTCTCCAACGGGGTCAGACCCTTTAAAATTTTTGATGCTGTGTGCTTAAGAAGAAGGATTGATATTTTATGGTTGTCCCTAAACAAGAAGAACTCCCCACAACGGCGATCGCCCGCTCCCCGGCTTTACATGCCACCAGTGAACCCTGGTTTGACTATCCCATTACGGTTTATCCCCATCACACTGACTATGCTGGCGTCGTTTGGCACGGCACTTACATTAAGTGGCTAGAGGAAGCTCGGATTGCCTGCCTCCAATCCATTGGCCTCGATTACGCCGACTTGGTTCAATTGGGGTGCGAATTACCTGTGATTGCCCTATCAACCCGCTACCATAGCTTTCTCAAGATGGGGATGACCGCGATTATCAAAACCCGCATGCAAGAAATGAAAGGCGTCCGCATGGAGTGGGACTATCGCATTGAATCCCCAGACGGACAGGAACTTTACTTTACAGGTCAAGTGACCCTGGTTAGTGTTGACCGAGAAAAAGGCAAAATTATGCGCCAACTGCCGCCAGCAGTGGAAGAAGTCTTCAAGAAAATTCGTGGGATTTAAGGCCATTTCTACCGATAATAGACAGTCTATGCTGGACTAACAGACAAAATTTTGACGTTTATCGAAAATCACTATGAGTAATATTATTCGCGTGGGTGTCCTGGGCTTTGGGGGTCTCGGTCAAGCTGCAGCTCGATTACTGGCTCCAAAATCAGAAATGCGCCTCGTGGCCGCTGCCGACCATAAAGGTTATATCTACAATCCTGAGGGTCTCGATACCCAAGCCTGCATCAGCACCTATAACCAGCAGGGTTCCGTGGGTCATGTGCCAGAATATGGCGTCCTGAGTCAAAACAGCATTGCTGATCTGATCGCCAATGCCCAAGTGGATGGGTTTTTCCTCGCTCTGCCGAACTTGCCCAATACTTTTATGGCCGATGTGACCCGGCAATTTATTGCTTCTGGTTGGCAAGGGGTTTTAGTGGATGCCCTAAAGCGTACCAGTGCCATGGAACAAATCCTGGCCCTCAAGGACGACGTGCAAAATGCAGGTATTACCTACATGACGGGTTGCGGTGCAACCCCTGGTTTGTTAACGGCAGCCGCGGCAGTGGCGGCCCAAAGCTATGCAGAAGTGCACAGCGTTAAAATTACCTTTGGGGTAGGCATTGCCAATTGGGAAGCTTATCGGGCGACCATCCGGGAAGATATTGCCCATATGCCTGGCTATGATGTAGACAAAGCGCGGGCCATGAGCGATGCAGAAGTGGAAGCTTTATTAGACGAAACCAATGGCATTATTTCCCTCGAAAATATGGAACATGCCGATGATCTCATGTTGGAATTGGCTGGAATTTGTTCCCGTGATCAAGTTAGTGTCGGTGGGGTAGTCGATACGCGCAATCCGAAAAAACCCCTCAGCACCAATGTGCAATTAACAGGCCGTACCTTTGAAGGCAAGATTGCCACCCATACTTTTACCCTTGGGGATGAAACCAGCATGGCTGCCAATGTTTGTGGCCCTGCCTTTGGTTACCTCAAAACGGGTGTTTGGCTGCAAAAGCAAGGTTTGACTGGCATTTTCACGGCGGCGGATATGATGCCCCAATTTGTAAAGTAGTTTCTCCTGAAGAATGACATTTCTCCAAATCCTCCTTTTTTAGGGGGATTTTTTCTTAGGGAAGACTCAGGATGGCCTTTTGAGTCCGGGCACGGATCGCAGCTTCTGGTTCTCTGGTAAGAAATTCGGCAAGTTTGTTTTTGATAACGATTTTTTTATCTTCTGGAATCGCTTTCGACAAACCTTCTAGTCCGGCGATCGCCCCATAGCGAACTACCCACTCTCCATCCTCAAGGGCCAGGAATAGACAATCACAAACTTTTTGCTGCTGCATTTCTCGCTCAGAATCTGACACTTTATGCCACTGAATATTCCCCAACCCCTTAGCCGCAGAACGACGCACACTAAAAGCAAAATCCTTATTCGCTGCCTCAATCAGCAGATCTAAAGCCCTGGGATCACCAATCCCAGCAAAGACCCGCAGCATCCATGCCCGTGCCCCATAGTTATAGCCATCGACATTTTCGAGGAGATAGGGCACAACGGCCTCACCAATATTAATGAGACCATTGACCGCCGCGACAGCCGCCCCCGGATTATTAAACTTCAGCACTTCTACTAAAGTTGGAATGGCTTGCTCATCTTTTGTTGCGGCGAGTTGCGCCACATTTTTGACGAGGTCTTGGGCTGAGGTGGGGTTGTTAACGGCACGAATTAAAACTTCGACGGTCATGGGTTCAGAAATTAGCAATCACAAAAAACTTAGAGGCTTGGTTGAAACGTCCCTAGAGCAGACTATCCATTAATTCGAGCAATTGTAAACCGTCCGCATCAAGGGCTGCAGCGGTGCGTTGCAAATGGGACTCGAGAATACCCTTGAGGGAGATTAACTTTAAGCTATTTTCGGCGTAGGCTTTGGCGATCGCCTGACCTGCTGGGACATAGCCAATGGCGCCCAAGTCTAATAGAGCAGACCGTCGCAATTGTAACTGATTGCCATTGAGGGCTTCCATTAACTGTTCAGCATAATGGGCTTCTTGGGTCAGCTGGTACAAGGCCCGTAATGCCCCATAGCGGATTTTTGCAAACTCATGGTCTAAAAATGGCTCAATATCGGCGATCGCCTCCGTGGCACCAATCGTCCCTAACGCCTCAATCACTGCTTCGTAGGGCTGGACTAAATGGGGTTTGCCCTCAGCCTTAACCGCCGCCGCGACGCCACCGGCGAGTAGTTTTTGCAAAGCTGGAATTGCCTGTCGATCCCCCAACATCTCCAACGATTGGGCTGCCGACTCTCGCACATAATAATCGGGACTGTCTAAACTCTCGATCAACGGCGCCACTGCAGCCAGATTGCCTAATTTCCCCAACGCTTTTGCTGCATTGCGTCGCAACGGATAACCTCCATCTGGTGAGCGATCGGTTTCGTCTTTTAAAGCCTCCAGTAGAGCATGCACGGCCCGCTTATCTTGCACCCGGAACTTGCCAAACCACCAAGCCGCATAATAGCGTTTGCCCGGATCTGCTGTTTGTTGGATATTGGCGATCGCCTCCTCTAGGGTCCAGGCCTCTGCCATCTGCCAATCTGCCATTGTTAAAATCTTCCCCGAAAAAACAAACCGGAGTAACCGAGAGCCATAAACACCCCCCATTACCCCGCTAATATCAGTTAAATATCAAAAACTTTCAAATATCTAAATTTATTCTGCTTCTGCTTCAGATGCCGCCGCTGTGCCGCCATCGTAGGGTTTAATCGAAACGATTTTGCCCCCCAGACGTAAAATCCGTTGCATCTCATCATTCATGCGAGCATAGGGCACATTGATAAAAACACTGCCACTGCGACGAAATGCGTATTCTTGATTGTCTGTTTCTTCTGTTTGGCGCAGCCCCTGCACTTCATAGGTAAAAACACGCGAAGCCGCTTCCGTTCCGTTCGCAAATTGACTCAACATGGTTCTTTCTTGGAACTCCGTAAAAGATTTATGTACAATAAACGCTTAAGGTAAAGTCGCCAAAACCAGGCACAAAATCGAGAAGCTTAGACCCCCTCTCAAATTTTGTCCCTGATTTTCATCAATTACCCACTCCGGTAACAATCAGAGATCACGCGCAAACGAGACCTCTAAGCTTTACTGGCCGGCAGGTGAAATACTGGCGACTCTACCACCCATCCGCTGAATTTCTTGCAGCTTCTGAGACAGACGAGATACCGGTACGAAGAAAACGCGACTGCTACGACGAATCCGAGGATAGCGAGGCGTAGACAACGCCGCAACTTCAACCCGGACAACTTGATCATCCGCACTCAAACCAGTGGAACCACCAAGGGATTGACCAGGATGATAATCATCAGCCGCAGACCGGAAGGCCCAACCTTCATTAACACCAGAAGGACCAACCACCGCAGAGGTTGTGTTACGAGCGAGCTCTTGGGCTAAGCGAGATGCGCTTCCCGCAATTTGAGCGCGATCGCTGTTGGCATAACCCCGTTGTAGACTAAACATCCGGGTAAAACCAACGGTACGGTGTCCAGTTTGAACAACATAGCTACGAATGTAGGGCACAATATTGTCCCCGAAGTTTTCCGTATACTCAGCGCTATCAATGTAAGAATTGATATCCGCTTCAAATCCCTCATTCTGGTAGCGATCGAGGTGCTCAACCACTTCAGATTCATCGTAGGGAGCCCGACCCAATAAGTGCTTGAAGTTCAGTTCAATCACACGGGTTTGGAAATTGTTGTATAAAAACTTTTCTTTATATAGCTCAGACTGGGCCACGGCACGGACAAAATCCCGTACAGAAATAAACCCATTTGTGAACAAAGACTCCGCAGCTGTTAAACGCTCAGAGGACATGATGTAATCATTGCCCAAAACCTGGCGATAAACGGCGCGGATGACGGTTTGTGCGTCATCTCGAGAATAGTTAGCGCGCAGTTCGACCGGTGATTGATCAAACGCAGCGGTTCCCAAGCGAGAGGCAGCGACAGTAACTGGCATTTGCCTAATACTCCTTGTTAAACCAATGTTTTTAGATAGAGCAAGACCCGGAGAAGTAAGTAGAACCCAACACTTAAGCTGAAAACCACTTACCCATCCGGGCCTAGACTAAGCAAAATTAGCTGAGGGCGTTAATTGCGTAGTCGATGTAGTTGTTAGTTTCAGTAGCAGCATCGCCAGTCAAACCATGGTTTGCTTTGATGTGCTTGAGAGCTTCAACATACCAGCTGGGAGAAAGATCGAAAGTACGGTTGATTTCGTCAACACCAGCGATGAGGTACTCATCCATGGGGCCAGTACCACCAGCAACTAGGCAGTAGGTAACCATGCGGAGGTAGTAACCGATGTCACGAGCACACTTGTCTTTACCGCGCTGGTCAGCAGCGAAGTTGTTGCCAGGAGTGCTGGTGGTGTAGGGGAACTTGCTGTAAACCGCTTGAGCTGCACCGTTAACGAGAGTGTCAGCTTTTGCAGTCAACGTTTGAGCCGCTTCAAGGGCGAAAGCACCTTGACGAAGACGACCATAGAGGTACTGGAGCTCAGTGTTGCTGAGGAAACGGCCTTGGGAATCAGCGAGTGCTACTGCTTCGGTAAGAGGGGTTTTCATTGTCAGATTATCTCCCTATGGGTTATCAATAATTTTCTTTAAAAGGGCGTCTTACGATGTGGGTAAGACTTAAAACAAAAAATGTCAGAGTTGAATTAAAAAAGATTATTCAACAGCTTTTGCAGCAGTTTCGAAGTAGAGTTCGATTTCCTGTTGGAGAGAGCTGCAGTCACCAGCAGTTACACCAGCGGGATCCATAACAATCGCTACAGCAGCTTTGCCCATTGCACGTACACCAGCAGCAACGGAAGCACCGGGAACACCAAGAGCAACATAGGTTTCGCGGAGGCCATTGAGGCAGCGGTCGTTGAGTACAGACGCATCACCAGTGAAGGTTGCGTAGGTTACATAACGGAGGATGATTTCCATGTCGCGAAGACAAGCAGCCATGCGACGGTTGGTGTAAGCATTTCCACCGGGAGCGATGAGTTGGGGTTGGTCAGCGAAGAGTTGACGAGCAGCGTTGGTAACGATGGAAGAAGCATTGTTGGTCATGCGGCTTACGGCATCAGAACGCTTGGTACCTTCGGCAACAACTTTCTTGAGAGCGTCAATTTTGTCGCTGGAAATGAACTCACCTCGGGCATCAGCCTGAGAAACAACCCGGGTAAAAATATCAAACATGTTTTTATCTCCTACTTATATTTTTGATGAGTGGGATTTATTTTGTGCGGTTTGCTTACTAATCAAGAGTGAAGCAAGTGCTGAGGGGCTCTCTTGCTGAAAACAAAGCCTTAAAGTCTGTAAAAGGTTGTGTTTTCGAGTTGGAAACTTAATCCCCAAAGCCAATTAAGAGTGTCAGCTATTTTTGCTTGTTTTTCACCTTGGCATTTAAGAAACTTTACATTCATTGAATTTTTCAGATTCTTAAAGTTGCCAGATAAAGATCATGCTAGTTCCTTGGAACCCATAGGGTTTCTAAGGAGTGCTGCGGGTGACTCTTAATCTTAGGTAAATGTTATACAACGTCTACTGACCTTTGAACATTACATCTTGTAAAAAGATCTGTCACAAAACTTCATATTTTCAGGCGATCGCCGCTCATTTTCTCAGAGAGTCTTTAGGCTAAACAGAAGAGAATTAGGGCATTTGCCAGGTTGAGCAAAGCAGCATTTCAGTGGACTCCCCCTAAAGTTAGATCTCTGAATTTTCAAAATTTTGCAGAAAATCGACTTGGAAAACCAAACTGCAAGACCGGATTAATGAGTCGATATACTCAAAGATTTTCCTCATCTAGGCTAGGCTTTTCTGGTCGATCAAGCATTGATCCGACAACGTAACAAAATGTGAACCCATACAAAAAACCTCCCTTGAGTAAGGAAGGTTATGACAATTTTTTTTAGATTATTTTCAGGATTTCCTTGGGGGATTTATCCTTCGGTTTCGGAACCAGTGGCGGTCCCTCTGAAGATGACATCGGATTCTTTAACGAAGCCACTGTAAGCTTCCATGCCGTGCTCACCAATGTCGAGACCCCGGAGTTCTTCGTCTTTTTCGACGCGAATTCCACCGAGGACTGCGGCAAGGGCGTACCAAACAATGAAGCTAAAGGCGACGGTGAAGCCCCCAACGGAGAGGATACCGACAATTTGGGCAATCAGTCTAGTAATGCCACCACCGGTGAAAAGGCCACCATCCATGGAGAAAAGGCCCACGGCTAAGGTGCCCCAGATCCCACAGACGAGGTGAACAGAGGTCGCGCCAACGGGGTCATCGATTTTAATGGCATCGAAGAAGGCCACGGAGAAAACGACGAGTACACCGGCGATCGCCCCGATAATCACAGCAGAAAAGAAACTGACGCCGTCACATCCAGCCGTGATCCCAACGAGGCCGGCCAAAATACCGTTGATAATCATGGATAGGTCTGGCTTACCATCCTTGATCCAAGAGGTAGCAGTCGCTGTAATCCCCCCAGCCGCAGCCGCAAGGTTTGTGGTGATCGCGATGTAAGGCACCGCAGCATCTGCCGCCAACTGAGAACCAGGGTTAAAACCAAACCAGCCAATCCAAAGAATTAGACATCCTAAGGTCGCAATACTCATGTTGTGGCCGGGAATTGCGTGGACTTGGCCATCGCGGTATTTACCGAGGCGAGGCCCAACCACTGCAGCACCCACAAGGGCAGCCCAACCACCAACAGAGTGAACAATGGTCGAACCAGCAAAATCGTGGAAACCAAACTGGTTTAACCAACCACCATCCCATTGCCAGTGACCCGTAATGGGGTAGGAAACAGCTACAAGCAAAAAGCTAAAAATCAAAAAGGCATCGAATTTGATCCTCTCGGCCACAGCCCCAGAAACGATGGTGGCTGCGGTGGCCGCGAAGGCAACCTGGAACAGGAAGGAAACGCTTTCGGGAACAAAGTTCAGGATTTGGGTTTCACCGTCCATGGTGTACCATTCTTCGCCGGTGTAGGGGACGCTACTACCGTTGAAGAAGAAGCCCTGTAAGCCGATGAAGGAACTGCCTTCGCCATACATAAAGGCGTAACCAATCGCCCAGTAGGCAATGGTAGCAACAGCGAAAACGATTAGGTTCTTAGAAAGAATATTGACCGCATTCTTCTGGCGACAGAAGCCTGCCTCAAGCATGCCGAAACCTGCGTTCATGAAGATCACAAGGACGGAAGCAATGAGAAGAAAAATTGTGTCGAGGATAATCTGTACTTGACCAGCAGCAGCAACACCATCGGATTGAGCCATGGCGGCGGTTCCCCAAACGACGGTAATAATCGCTGCTAAGGGAATACAGGCAAGCCAAGCAGGAGAGAAGTGACGGGAGAGTTGACGGGCAAAGCGTAAGACCACACTGTTGTCTTTAGTGTAGGTAATAGCATCTTCCCGTGCCCATCCACGTTGTTGAAAAGTTGACTTAGGCATTAGTTTGAGATGTTGTTTAGGCATTCACTCAATGGAATAACACAGGCAAAATTCGCTAATGGTAGCAGAAGTAACCTTTTGAAAAGCCATCAACGAAAGTTGCCGAAAAATCATCTATGGTCTGAAGCTGCACCAAGCTTGGTCTGGCACTTAAGGGCCTCAAAGTTTTCATGGTGATGGGATTTGGGGTCTTCACCATTGGCGACTTGCTGACATTTATTCAGAGCAAAGATGTTTTCAAAAAATCAAATCCCAACGCAAGTTTAAGGACTGATTGCGGTTATTCTAAGGCACCCTGGTTTTTAAAATGTTTACCACTAACATTCTGTATAAAATGATACGCTTCAGGCAGGCGAAAGGGGGGATCAGAATAGCTCTAACCCTTGCCATACAAGCTTTTTTTAAAGTACATCCCAATGCTACTGCGATTTACCAAACGGGATCGCTGAAGAGGTGAATGGTAATTTCAGAGCGATCGCCAGGGATACCACTAATGCAAGCGCAGAGATTTGTACCATCGTCTAATTCCACTTCACAGGCATGGCATGAGCCCATCAAACAGCCTGTGGGGATCGCCACCCCAGCCCGCCGTGCTACTTCGATCATCGGCTCCCCTGCTCTGGCAGTGACGGTAACATCATTGGGCATGAAACGAACGGCGATCGCGGACATAAAAGCGCAAAACTCCAAGGGTTGGGAACAATAAACTAAACTAGGGAATCCCGGCCAACCGTAGACTAAAGAATTCCATCGGAAAACATTTTGGAGACCGTTACTGCGTAAAATGATAATCCGTTATAATGGCTCCCTGCATTGGGATGCTTTCCACGAAGCCATCAGAGCTACTCATTTTAACAAAAATAAGCTTTAAGAAAATTTGCGACAAGGAGAAAACGTTTGGTGACTACAGCCTTAAACACAACCAAATCCGAAGAGATTTTTAGTGCTGCCCAAAAGCTGATGCCTGGTGGTGTTAGCTCTCCGGTGCGGGCCTTTAAATCCGTTGGCGGACAGCCCATTGTTTTTGATCGCGTCAAAGGCTCCCGCGTTTGGGATGTCGATGGCAATGAGTACATTGACTATGTGGGCACTTGGGGGCCTGCCATCTGCGGCCACGCCAATGATGAAGTCAATGCGGCACTCCGGGAAACCCTCGAAAAAGGAACAAGTTTTGGTGCCCCTTGCCTCAAAGAAAATATCTTGGCTGAAATGGTGATCAATGCAGTCCCCAGCATTGAGATGGTGCGCTTTGTCAATTCCGGTACAGAAGCTTGTATGTCAGTCTTGCGCTTGATGCGGGCTTTCACCGGGCGAGAAAAGATCATCAAGTTTGAAGGTTGCTACCACGGCCATGCTGATATGTTCCTGGTGCAGGCTGGATCTGGGGTGGCGACTCTGGGTTTACCCGATTCTCCTGGTGTGCCCAAAACCACCACTGCCGCTACCTTGACGGCTCCCTACAATGACCTTGAGGCTGTCAAAAAATTATTCGCCGAAAACCCTGGTGAAATTGCCGGGGTCATCCTAGAGCCAGTAGTGGGCAACTCTGGGTTTGTGGTTCCCGATGCTGGTTTCCTCGAAGGATTACGGGAAATTACAAAGGAATATGATGCTTTACTGGTTTTTGATGAGGTGATGACGGGCTTCCGGATTTCCTACGGTGGTGCCCAAGAAAAATTCGGGGTGACGCCGGATCTTACAACCCTAGGTAAAGTCATTGGCGGTGGGCTACCTGTGGGGGCTTATGGTGGCCGTAAAGACATTATGTCCATGGTTGCACCGGCGGGGCCAATGTACCAAGCAGGCACCCTCTCAGGGAATCCCTTGGCGATGACAGCGGGCATTAAAACCCTTGAGTTACTGCAACGTCCTGGCATGTATGGACAATTGGAAAACATCACGAAAAAGCTAATTGATGGCTTGTTGAGCATTGCTCGGGAAGCAGGCCATGAAGTCACGGGTGGCAACATCAGTGGTATGTTCGGCATGTTTTTTACGGGAGAACCTGTCCGTAATTACGAAGATGCGAAGAAATCGGACTTACACAAATTCAGCCGCTATCACCGTGGAATGTTAGAACAAGGGATTTACCTCGCCCCTTCTCAGTTTGAGGCTGGTTTTACGTCCCTTGCCCATACCGATGAAGATATTGAAAAAACCTTGGCGGCGGCTAAGGTGGTCTTGAATAATATCTAAGACCTAAATTTAGGTTCTATTTTTGAGCTACAGTGTTCCCTCTTTCTGTCACGAAAGGGGGAATTTTTCTGGGGATTGCGAGGGAAAGAATCCGCTACAATTGCTTAAAAATTCTGTTTTCAGGGGTTTATGGGCCAAGCGAAACCAAATCCAGCGTCTGAGGGAACTGAGCTTGAGGGAAAGCCTCCCGAATCTAAATTAACCTTGGAACAGGCAAGATCTCAACCGATACAAATTCCACCACCTCGTTCGGATTTGGCGGAACGACATTTTTATCTGCGTAAGATTGATCCTGGCAGTCCTTGGCTTATTTCAACGGCGATCGCCGTGACGGCATTGGGTTTGTTTAGTCATTGGCCTTGGCTCGGACTATCCGGCACCCTCGTCACCCTCTTACTCTCGTTACGGATTATTTTGCCTTCCCTGAAAAATTGGCTAGGGACTTTTTTGACCCCCGAAGAACGGCGTACCCTCATTGGTGTGGTGGCCTTTGTTGTGGCGATCGCCAGTTTGTTGAGATTTTTTGGTTTCTATCGGTTGATGGGCCATTGGCTCAACCAGATTGTCTGGGATGAATTTGGCTCCTGGGCAGACTGGGTAGGAGCCCTGGGGCAAATTATGATCGCCGTGCTGGCCGTTTATGTCGCCTGGGAACAATACGTGATTTCCCGGGATTTAACGATCCAGCAAAATCGCATTACCCAGCAGCAAACCATCGATACCTATTTCCAAGGGATTTCTGACCTCGCCCTGAACGAAGAAGGACTTTTAGAAGACTGGCCCCAAGAAAGGGCGATCGCCGAAGGGAGAACCGCCGCTATTTTGAGTAGTGTCGATGCTGGTGGTAAAGCAAAAATCCTGCGATTTCTTTCCCAGTCCCGATTTTTGACTCCCCTAAAACGGGATAGTCGTTTGGGACGCGCAATCTTAGATGGTACGGGTAGCTATGCTGAAGACCGGGAATGGGGCGTCCGCGTCATTGATTTGGGGGTGATGCTGGCAGGGGCAAATCTCGCCAATATGGATCTGCGCTGGACAGACCTCAGTGGAGCCAATTTAGTCCGGGCGAATTTACAAAACTGTGACTTAGTAAGGGCAAATTTTTCTCGTGCCATTTTGGTTGATGCGAATCTGCGCCTTGCGGACGTGAAAGGCATCATTTTTTTTTACGGCCCCTTGGAAACGGCTAGTCCCCGCATTAAAGCGAAGTTACCCAACTACCGCACTGGCGAATATACAGGAGCCGTGGTAGAAAACGTCGATTTTACAGGGGTAAAGCGCATGAGTGAAGAGCTACGTTACTATTGCTGTGCTTGGTGCGGCGAAAAAAGTCGGGCCACGATTCCTGGGGGCTGCGAGGGAATTCCCAATAAATTAGGCCGTTAAGTTAAATGTTTAGCCCGTTTCCGCTTTCACCCAGAGGGCCAAGCCGCCACCCCGACCACGGGCCGCAATCACATCGGGAGAGACGTAAAAGTAACTGAAAAAGGCCTGTTTCCCAATACTTGTTTCGTAGAACTCCTCCCTGGTTGTTTCACCGCCCCGGATCTGCCCTTGGTAGAGCTTCAGGCTGCCCAAGCTTACAGTTAATTGAGTAAAGTCAAAGACGAGTAACCGCTTCTGGGCTTGAAATTTAACCGGGCCAGTTAAAGATAAGTGCAGCGGCCCAAAGTGAACTTTGTTGGTAACATTGCCCCGCTGCCAGTGCGTTGTTGGATTTTGATCCGTCAGGGCAGCATAGGCGATCGCCACCGTAACCCAAGTAGGCAAATAACGGCCCTGACCCAGCACTTTCCCCGCTTGTTTTTGGGTTTTTTTAGTGCCCGTAATAAAGGTGAGCTGCCAAGTGCCCAAGAGAGAAGCAAAAGGATAGGTCAGCTTCTCCCGTTTGGCTGTTTTTTCCAACCCAAGCAACTGTGCTGTTAGGGCCTCTGGGGTGGGTCGCTGTTGCGAATCGAGAAGGATAGTGCGGGTCAAAACATCGGCTTGGGCAGTCATAAAAAAAGGGAATTCATCTTTGGTATATTTTCCGATAAAAGTTCAGCCCTGGCGGTGACAACCATTGGCGCTAGATTTCCCAAGGAGGCGATCGCCTTTGGATTTATTTCAAGAACTCCACTAGAGCCTGGAGTTTGTCCCAAGCCGCACCGCTAGCCATCACCGTCTGGGCTTTTTGGACACCCGCTAGATGATCGCCCCAAGGCACTACTTCCGCCACCTGGAGTGCCAAACCCGCATTCAAAGCCACCGCTTCCCGTTGGGCCTGGGTCCCTTTCCCCTGGAGAATATTCGTTAAAATTTCTTGGTTAACGGGCACATCGCCTCCCTTTAAATCTTTAAGAGAAGCAGGAGTTAAACCCAAAGTGACTGGATCTAAAACGGTGGTGGTAACTTCGCCGTCATTGACAAGGGCCAAATCCGTTTTGTCCCCAAGACCTGCTTCATCCAAGCCTTCCCGTCCATGGAGAACCATCGCCTTGGGTGTTCCCAGTTGATTAAGCGCTTGGGCCATCCGTTCAATAAACTGCGAATCATAAACACCAATAATTTGGCCCGTGGGTTGGAGCGGATTAACCAACGGCCCCAACAGATTAAACACCGTGCGAATCTTGAGTTCCCGACGGATCGGAGCGACACTTTTCATCGCTGGATGCCAGCCGGGGGCAAACAGGAACGTAATGCCTACTTCATCGAGGGCCGCATGGACTTTTTCAGTGGGGGCACCGAGGTTAACCCCCAGGGCTTCTAAGACGTCTGCTGAACCGACTTTGCTCGAAGCGGAGCGATTGCCGTGTTTGGCGACTTTCACCCCAGCGGCTGCTGTAACAAAAGCCACCGCCGTCGAAATATTAAAAGTAGAGGAACCATCGCCCCCGGTGCCGCAGGTATCAATTACTGGTTGCCCATGATTTAACCGTTGCTGTTGCCGAGATTGGCCTTTGAGGACTTGGGCCATCCCCGTAAGCTCATCAGCCGAAACCCCCTTTGTTTGTAGGGCCGCAAGCAGTGCCCCAGATAGGGCTGGAGAAATGGCTTCTTGTAGCCAACCTTCCATGAGTTGAGAGGCTTGGGTTTGGCTGAGGGATTCGCCGTTGATGAGTTGTTGGAGTAGGGCAGACCAATTTGGAGTTGTCATAGATTCGAGGCAAACATGCTAGAGAGGTTTTCCAAAAACTTTATCGGATTCCCTCCCTTTCCGAGAATCTTTTAGAATATCCTTTGGAAAAATTTTGTTAAATGTCAGGCGAGTTGAGGGTTATGAAGGTTTTAGCACGCATTGTTGTTTTAGGTTTCGTTATTTTCGGGCTTTGTTGGGGGACGCCGGCCTATGGGGCCAGTCCTGCGGCAACATCCCGGTCGGCGATCGATAGTGAAGATCTTGCCGGCGGCAATTTTGCGGGGCAAAACCTCCAGGGGGTTGAATTTTCCCAGGTAAACCTCACCAACGCAGATCTAAGTGGCAGTGATCTCCGGGGGGCGGTTTTCAACAGTACACTCCTGGAAGCGACAAATCTCCACGGGGCCGATTTTAGCAATGGCATCGCCTATCTTTCCAAGTTTACGGAGGCGGATTTGACCGATGCGATTTTTGTGGAGGCGATCCTTTTGCGATCTACCTTTGAGAATGCGAAGATTGACGGCGCAGATTTTAGTTTTGCCGTGTTAGACGGGCCACAACAGAAAAAGCTCTGTGCCGCGGCCACAGGGGTCAATCCGGTGACGGGTATTGCCACCGCTGACTCTTTGGGCTGTTGATAAAGGCCTGAATGTTTGATTTTCATTGGGAGAAACCGGGGGAAATGTTCCCCCTTTTTTTTGTGATCCCAGACAAACCTAGAGGGCTTCTAGGGGGTTGACGGTATCAATGACCGAGAGACTCGCATCTTCATTGACCGTCCAAACGTCGTAGTTACCGGCTACGTCGCCGTTTTCATCGAAGTCAACATTTCCGCTGGCACCTTGATAGTTAATCGCTTGGCCTTCACGGACTAGGGCGATCGCCTCACAGGGATCACTCACTTCCTGACCATCGCCACTGGTGACTTCCCGGAGTTTATTTTTGATGCCTTCACCGGTATTTACATCTGCTGCTTCAGCAGCCAACATCATGGCGATCGCCGCATCCCAGGAGTGGGGAACATAGGCGGTGACATCCTTGCCTGTTTTTTCTTTCCAGAGGGCTGTAAAGGCTTCTAATGCCGGGCCATCCGCACCGGGCACCGTCCCCAAAGCCCCCGCAATAATTGACTGACCAGCGGCGGTCGTGCCCACCTGTTGCGTAAAGTCTTCGCTGTAGACGCCATCGGTCAAGAGAATAGTGATCCCTTCGCTTAGGCCCTGTTCATAGGCCGCTTTGAGCAATAAACTACCAGTCTCTGCATAGAGCACCCCAAGGACAGCATCGGGTTCTCCAGCAAAGGCCGCTGCTGCTTCACTATCGAGGGTGGCCGCTTTCGGGTCGTAGCGCACCGGATTATCTTTGTTGACAATAGTGCCCCCAAGATTCTCAAAGGCTTTGATGAATTCTTGCTCAAAGCCCACGCCATAGTCGTTGTTAATTACCACGGTGGAGACCCGTTCAAACCCTTGTTTTTGCGCCAACACAGCCAATGCAGGGGCTTGGTAGCTATCGGGGGGGGCAGTTCTGGCCCAATAGCCATCGAAATCACCGTTAGCAGCTCGTTCTGTAAAAACAGGACTGGTACTGCCAGGAGAAACGAGCATCACTTGGTTCCGAACGGCAACATCAACAGCAGCACTAGAAACGCTACTGGCAAAGGCCCCCACAACCCCGGCGACTCTATCGACTTCTGCCAGTTTCGTCATCGCCGCGCCCCCGGCGGTGGGGTCTGTTTGGGAATCTTCTTGGATCAGGGTAACGGGCTGCTCATTGACGCCCCCGCAAGCGTTAATTGTCTCCACGGCAAGTTCCACGGCGATGGGCATATTTTGACCAATGGAGGAAAGGTCGCCAGTGGTGGGGGTCAGGGAACCGAGTTTAAGGCCTTCAGTGCCAGTGTTTGTACTGGTTTCGCCGTTACCATCGGTGGGGGCGGTGGTGTCTTGGCAGGCTCCGGTGAAGGTTGCGATCGCCGCGAGGGAAAGGGCGATCGCCAAATTAAATTTAGACGTTTGCATGATTCAGAATTTTTCAAAAAAAGATTAAAATCTCCCTCATTTTATGCACAAACCCCAGGATGCAACCCCAAGAAAGGGGAGAAGGCGATTTACAATAGTTAACATTGCTTGAGGGTAAAACTGACTATGGTTGCTGCGCCAAATTCTCCGCAAACATTAACCCAACCTGCTTGGTCAAGGCTTTTTGCGAATCCCGCCCGACCGTTTGATTTAACGCCTCTGCCCGTTTTAGAGGGGGCGATTCCACCAGGATTACGGGGGAGCTTGTTCCGCAATGGCCCCGGACGTTTGACACGGGGAGGACAAGCCATGGGCCATTGGTTTGACGGCGATGGCGGCATTTTGGGGGTGTACTTTACAGAAACAGGCGTGCAAGCCCAATATCGCTATGTAGAAACCCCCTACTTCCAGCAGGAAGCAGCAGCGGAAACGCTACTCTATCCCAACTATGGCACCCTGGCTCCGGGACAAATTTGGCAACGCTGGGGTAAACCGGCGAAAAATTCGGCGAATACCTCTGTGTTGCCCCTGGGCGATCGCCTTTTAGCCCTATGGGAAGGGGGAAAACCTCACGGCCTCAATGCCCAGACCCTCGAAACCTTAGGGGAGATTGACCTTGGCTTTGCTCACCCTAGCGATACTTTTTCGGCCCACCATAAAGTTCACCCTGCAACCGGAGAAATTTACAATTTTGGCGTAACCTTCGGCCCCAAGGCGACGTTTCAGCTTTACCGTTGTCACCCCCAGGGCGAAATTTTACAGCAGACCCATTTTTCTGTCCCAGGCTTAAAGGGGTTGCCAATGGTGCATGATTTTGTCTTGGCCGGGGACTATCTTGTCTTTTGTATTCCGCCTGTGCGCTTGCAGATGGTACCGACGTTATTGGGCTTGAAAACCGTCAGCGACGCTCTCCAATGGCGGCCAGAATTGGGCACGATGATTGTGATCATCGACCGCCATACCCTGAAGCCGATCGGCATTTCCCGACAAGAACCTTGGTTTCAGTGGCACTTTACCAATGGTTATGTGAACAACCACGGGGAAATTGTCCTGGAGATGGTGCGTTTTTCCGATTTTGCTAGCAATCAACAATTTGTGGAAATTCCCCAGGGAAAAATCCAAACCTATACGAAGGGCACCCTCTGGCGTTATCGACTAGAACCTAAAACAGCCAAAGTCATCGAAGCCTACGAAATTTGCGATCGCTCCTGTGAATTCCCCATTACCCTTGAATCGCAAACTGGGCAGCCTTGGCCTAAGACCTTTATGGGCGTCCACCGCCAGGAAACGGACATCGGCCACGAGATCATCAATGCGATCGCCACCTTTGACCACAGGACAGAAACTTTCACCATGGCAGACATGGGGGCAGGCCACTATCCTTCGGAACCGATTCCCGTCCAAAATCCCCAGAATCCCGATCAAGTTTGGCTGTTAACCGTTGTCTTTAACGCCCCGGCTAACCGGAGTGAACTCAGAATCTACGACGGCGATCGCCTAGAGGCCGACCCCCTTTGTATTCTGGAATTTCCTGAAATGATTCCCCCCAGCTTCCATGGTAAATGGCAGCCTGCCCTTTAAAATCCCCAAGAAAAAACCCTCCAACTTGGAGGGTAATGGCTAAACAATTGAATCTTCGAAAAGTGTTCTTAGAGCGCGTTACCACGGGGTAGAACTTCTTCAGGGAATACAAATTGTTCGTGAATTTGGTCTTGCGGTGCCATCCATGCACGCATACCTTCGTTCAACAGAATATTCTTCGTGTAGAACGTTTCAAACTCAGGGTCTTCCGCTGCGCGGATTTCCTGGGATACAAAGTCATAGGCACGCAGGTTTAATGCTAAACCCACAATCCCTACAGAACTCATCCATAGCCCAGTCACCGGCACAAACAGCATGAAGAAGTGCAACCAGCGCTTGTTGGAAAACGCAATCCCGAAAATCTGAGACCAGAAACGGTTTGCGGTCACCATCGAGTAGGTTTCTTCTGCCTGGGTCGGCTCGAAAGCACGGAAGGTATTCGCTTGGTCACTGTCTTCAAACAGGGTGTTTTCTACCGTTGCACCGTGGATCGCACAGAGCAACGCACCGCCGAGAATCCCTGCAACACCCATCATGTGGAAGGGGTTTAGGGTCCAGTTGTGGAAACCTTGTAAGAACAGAATAAAACGGAAGATACCAGCGACACCAAAGCTCGGTGCAAAGAACCAGCTAGACTGACCCAAGGGGTACATCAGGAATACACTGACGAATACCGCGATGGGGCCAGAGAAGGCGATCGCATTGTAGGGACGAATACCCACCAGACGAGCAATTTCAAACTGACGCAGCATGAAGCCGATCAGACCGAAAGCACCGTGGAGGGCAACAAAGCTCCAGAGTCCACCGAGTTGGCACCAACGGGCAAAGTTCCAGTTGGCTTCAGGACCCCAGAGGAAAAGAAGGGAGTGACCGAGGCTGTCAGCAGGGCTAGATACAGCAACAGTCAGGAAGTTACACCCTTCGAGATAAGAGGACGCTAATCCGTGGGTGTACCAAGAAGTAACGAAGGTGGTGCCAGTCAACCAGCCACCGAGAGCCATGAAGGCGCAGGGGAACAGGAGGATACCGGACCAACCGACGAAGACAAATCGATCTCTCTTTAACCAGTCATCGAGGACATCAAACCAGCCTCGTTCCTGGGGCGCGCGTCCGACTGCAATAGTCATAAGGACGAAGTCTCCAAAATAGTAAGCAACAAAAAATTACATATAATTTCGGGTGTTTTTTTGATTTAACACCTTACTTTCGTCTAGGTTCTGTGCAAAAAATGATAGTGAATCTAGACAAATGTGAGAAAAGTTTACCTTTCTTAATACCCCATTCTAGGGGATAAATACTGGTTTTGCCAAATGTTTTTGCTGTCCTCACTCCCCTGAGACCCTTGAAATTGCCTTGATCTTGCCCCTAAATAACACCGTTGCACCGCGCTAGGTTGATGCCTTGGCGGGGAATAGATTCTTCAATATCCAGCAGGCAATGAGTCATGTATCGCCGGAGAGCCTCACTAAAAATAAAAAGATGCCCTCATTTCATAAGGACATCCACTACTACTTCATTTTCCAGGATGTGAGCTATTTTCTTTGTTACTTTGCCGGAGCGAGGCGGATATTTTTAGCCAAACCCAGGGCTTGCAGAAAACGAATTGTCATCCAAGTCATATCAATTTCCCACCAGTTAAGACCATGGCGCGCGGAATATTGATAGGCATGGTGATTATTGTGCCAGCCTTCTCCGTAGGTTACGAGGGCAACCCACCAGCAGTTTTTCGAGTGGTCGTTGGATTCATGGCTCTTATAACCAAATTTATGGGTGGCGCTATTCACAAACCAAGTGCAGTGGAAAACGACAGCGAGGCGGAGAAAAATTCCCCAAATCACGAAAGACCAGCCGTTGCCTACCCAGGCATCTCCCCAGGCGTAGAGGGCCAAACCCAGGGCCACCTGGATTAAAACCATGTATTTCTGGCAAAAATTGTAGAAAGGATCGTCTTTGATATCTTTGATGTAACGATCAATGTCACTACGAGCGGGAATCTCAAACAGCATCCAACCGATGTGACTCCACCAGAAGCCTTTATTGGAGTCATGGGGATCAGGGGTATGGTCAGAGTGTTTGTGGTGAATGCGGTGCAGTCCAATCCAATCAATCGGCCCCCCCTGACAGGCAAGGGTGCCACAGAAAATCAAGAAATACTCAAGCCACTTTGGTACTTCAAAGCTACGGTGGGACACGAGGCGATGGAATCCTAGGGTAATTCCAATGCCACCGGTAATCCAGTGGAACAATAAAAAGACGCCCACGGCTTGCCAACTAAAGTTACCGGGTAAAAAGGCAAGGAGGGCGACTAGATGGATCAAGCTGAAGTAAATAATCGTTGTCCAATCTAGGGGGAGTTTTCGGGAAGTGGCAACAGTCATGAAATATCCTTTCTGGAAATTGTACTGTGGGACATGGTATGCGGAGGCTCCGTATTTTTTCCACTGTCCTACATGATAAACACAAGCACGGTTCAGCAAAGGGGAAATTAGAACACTTTAGAAAGACGGTGCCTATCGTCGGAGAAGTCTTTCAAAGCGAAGCACAAAAATCTTGAAAATTCGGAACTTTGGGCTGAAATAGCGCTTGGGTGTTTTCTAAACTTTACTTTTAGATGTAACCGGGTATTTTCTTCGTTAAATCAGATTTAAATTTAACATTTATTTACGAATTTAATCAAGATTTGCTGAATTTTAGCGCGGAATTATCGGGGCGTCCATTCCCTAGGTTAGAAGTTTAGGGGCTTGGTATGATTGGCTCGCTCTTAATTTTTTTGCTGTTCGTTTTTTATGAATTCTGCTGAGATTGTTCGCCAGGCGATCGCCACCTTGATCCCCACCTTCCAAGCCATTGACCAACAAACCCAAACCAATCTTCGCAAAGTCTTGGGAGCTTTTCAGAAATATCGGGTGAGCGTCCACCATTTCAGCAGTGTCAGCGGTTACGGCCACGGGGATCTGGGGCGGGATACCCTCGATCAGGTTTACGCCGAGGTGATGGGGGCAGAAGCGGCTCTGGTGCGGGTGCAATTAGTTTCGGGAACCCATGCGATCGCCGCCGCTTTGTATGGGGTATTGCGCCCAGGAGATGAAATGCTCGCCGTAGCAGGGGCCCCCTACGACACTCTAGAAGAAGTGATTGGTTTGCGGGAGGAAGGCCAAGGTTCCCTGGCGGAATTCGGCATTTGCTATCGGCAGTTAGAACTCACCCCCAGCGGGAAAATCGATTGGGAGGCTCTCAACACGGCAGTAAAGCCGAAAACGCGGCTGGTGTTGATCCAACGTTCCTGTGGCTATTCCTGGCGCAAAAGTCTTTCTACGGCAGAAATCCAGCGCATTGTTGAAATTGTGAAAGCTCAAAATCCGGACACCGTTTGCTTTGTGGACAACTGTTACGGAGAATTTATCGAAACCCAAGAACCCACGGCCGTGGGCGCGGATCTTATGGCGGGATCGCTCATCAAAAATCCGGGGGGCACCATTGTCACCGGTGGTGGTTATCTAGCTGGCAAAGCAGACCTTGTCGAAAAAGCGGCCTGTCGGCTCACGGCACCGGGCATTGGTAGCCACGGGGGGGCGACCTATGATCAAAATCGGCTCTTGTACCAGGGGCTCTTTCTCGCGCCTCAGATGGTGGCCGAAGCAGTGAAATGTACCCATTTGGTGGCCACGGTGTTTGCTGACCTGGGTTACGAAGTGCAGCCGCAACCCATGGAAAAACGGCAGGATGTGATTCAAGCGATTAAGTTAGGTTCCCCGAAGAAACTCCAGGCCTTTTGTCGGGCTTGGCAAAAATTTTCACCCATCGGCTCTTACCTCGACCCGGTTCCGGCCCCCATGCCCGGCTATGCCAGTGATTTGGTGATGGCCGGAGGGACATTTATTGATGGCAGTACCTCAGAATTGTCGGCGGATGGGCCGTTGCGAGAACCCTACATCGTCTTTTGTCAGGGGGGCACCCATTACACCCACGCGGCGATCGCCCTTGAAGCGGTACTAGATGCTTTTGCAGATCTCTAGGGGGTGCGATTGGCGACGGATTGTACCAGGCCGATAGCAATGAAGTTGGTCAGGAGAGAGGATCGGCCATAGCTCAGCCAAGGAAGAGGAATCCCCGTGATCGGCGCAACACCAATGGTCATGCCGACGTTAATCAAAACCTGGAACAAAACCATCGACAACACCCCGACGGCAATTAATGAGCCGAAATTGTCTTCGGTTTTACAGGCGATGCGGATCAAGCGGAGACACAGCAGCCAGAATAAAAACATCACGGCGATCGCCCCCATAAAACCGAGTTCTTCACCGATCACCGAAAAGATAAAGTCCGTGTGTTGTTCCGGGACATAGTTAAGCTGGGTTTGGGAACCTTGGTATAACCCATTCCCCCACAGTTGACCGGAGCCAATGGCAATGCGGGACTGGATGAGGTGATAGCCGCCCCCTAGGGCATCTTGTTCTGGGTGGAGAAAAAGGGTGAGACGGTCTTTTTGGTAGGGTTGGAGCATATTCCAGAGGATGCCCGCCCCCACCCCGGCGATCGCATTGCCCGCCATCGCCCCAACAGTGCCGATCCAGCGCCAAGGGAGAGTCAACCAAGCCGTCAGCCCCATTAAGGCAAACCAAATCAGCCAAACCGGAAAAGCAACCCCAAACAAAATCGCCGACACAATGGGCGAGATGATGAGTAAAATCCAACCAAAATTGGCATTGGCCCAGTAGAGCATCCCCAGAGTGATCGCCCCAAACACCAGGGAGGTGCCCAAATCCTGGAGCAAAATCAAACTGCCAGGAATCGCCGCGATCACAAACACTTTCAGTAACATTGGCAGGCGTTCGGCCGTATCTTGATGGAGAGTCGCCGCCAGGGAAAGAATTAAACTCACCTTGGCAAATTCTGAGGGTTGCACGTGGAAACCCGCAACATTAATCCAACTCTGGGCGCCGTTGGCACTCACCCCAATGAACAATACAGCGATTAGGGAAAGAATACTCAGACCATACACTAACCAATGGCCGACAATCATCGTTTGGTAGCGGGAACGGGCGATCGCCAAACAAACCCCCAGACCCACACCACCAGTGACCCAATGTTGCCACCAGTCCGTAGAACCAATATTGAGCTGGGCGCTGCGGATTGCTAGACCAGCCAAGACCGTGAGGCCAACGGTGACGGTCATGAGCCACCAATCGATCCCCCACCAGGGGGCCAAGGCATTCACCAAAGGTTCCGCAATATAAGTCTTGAACGGATGACGACGTTGGGAGCGACGAAACATAAATCATGTCCGAAAAAATCACTCCTATCTTGCCACAGACAGATGGCAGTCAACAGTAATTTGCTAGTTGTGCAGATTGGTCATCCCAATCGCCTCGGAAATGTGATTGAGATTGTGGGTTTCTAATTTTTCCAACAGACCCCGCAGGATATTGGGGATAATCCAGGGGCCTTTGTAGATCCAGCCGGTGTAAAGCTGCAACAAGCTCGCGCCAGCCGTAATTTTTTCCCAAGCATGGTCAGCGGTAAAAATCCCCCCGACGCCAATAATCGGTAAGCTGCCTTGGGTTTGTTCGTAGATGAAGCGAATCACTTCGGTAGAACGTTGACGCACCGGCGCGCCACTAATTCCCCCCGCTTCTTCGGTGACGGGATTGCCCGTTTTTTCAAGGATTCGGGTCTTAAGACCGTCCCGTCTGGTGGTGGTGTTGGTGGCAATAATGCCGGCGAGTTGATAGTCCTGGGCAATTTTTACAATATTGGCGATCGCCTCCCAGTCGAGATCCGGAGAAATTTTGATAAAAATCGGCTGTTGTTTTGTATTTGCTTGCTGAAGCGCTTCAAGGATCGGTTGAATTTGTTCTCCTCCCTGTAAAGAACGCAAGCCTGGTGTGTTGGGAGAACTCACATTCACCACAAAATAATCTGCCACCTCTTGCAGCGCCTCAAAACTACCCAGATAATCCTGGGCCGCGGTCTCAAGGGGGGTCACTTTTGACTTACAGAGGTTGATGCCGATGGGAATCGTCCGGGGTTCAATTTGCCAACTTTCCCCCAGGGTTTTCGCCATCACTGCGGCCCCTAGATTATTCGCGCCCAAACGGTTGAGGGCAGCTTGATCTGCCGGTAAGCGAAACAGCCTGGGCAAGGGATTTCCCGGTTGGGCATGGAGGGTCACGGCGCCCATTTCCGCAAAGCCAAAACCAAAGCGCGACCACATCCCTGCTGCCATCGCATCTTTATCACAACCCGCAGACAGTCCCACTGGATTCGGAAAATCGAGGCCCCAGAGGGTCTGGCTTAAGCGCGGATCCTGGACGCAAAATTCCGCCACCATCTGCTCCTTTGCCAGGCGACTCCAGAGTAAATCTGGCGATCGCTCCAACCAGTGAAGAGCATTAATCAGTTGGCGGTGCCCCTGTTCTGGGTTGTCCTTAAAGGCCGCAAGGACGAGGGGATAACCGGGTTTTGCAAAGTTCAGGAATGCCATGGGCTTGGGAAGAAAAGAAGTTGGCTTGCAGGATTACTTGTCGGGAGACGAGGCTCCAGAAAAATCCTTAGGTGTTGATTGAGTAATTTTTATAGGTGATGGTCATGGGGGGGTTTGCGCCGCTGGAACTGCCGGGCGGCCCGGAGCGATCGCCAACGATACATCAGCCAGAGGGAGAGAAAATAAGCCGCCACTGCCAACCCCACACCAACCACCGAAGAGCCGATAAATAGGGTACTGATAAAATTCATCCCCGCCAGGCTCAAGTCTGACCAGGATTCTAACTGGGCTTCATCGAAGGTGATCGGCTGTTGGAGCAGCACTTCTCCCACCTGAAAGTTGAAGTAAAAAATGGGCACATAGGTCAGGGGGTTACTCACCCAGGTGCCCGCCGCTGCCGTCAATTTATTGCCATTGAAGACCGTGGCCAAGAGTAGACCGATGATCGTCTGGAGACCGAAAAGCGGAAAACTTCCGGCAAATGCGCCACAAGCCCAGCCCCTGGCGATCGCCTCCGGTGTGCCTTCTTGACGCAATACCTTGAGATACCAATACCGGATCCAACGACGCCAACGGGACAACACATATTTGAGACGTTTGTGAGGCAGCGGTTTCACAGTAACCATATGGATCTCAGCTAAAAAAAATGGGGAATTACTCCCCGACTTGATGGGTTGGATGGGAAAAGTGACTAGGCGCTCTTACCAAATTGGCGATCGTAGACCATTTCTTCCTTATCTGATTCTAGCTTGACGTCAGAACGAGGGTAAGCAACGCAGAGTAGCGCATAGCCTTCATCTTGTAACTCCGGAGAAAGGCCGATCCCCTCTTCTCGACTGACACTGCCTTCGGTAATCAGGGCGGCACAGGTGGTACAAACCCCGGCACCACAGGAGGTGGGGAGATCAATGTTGTTGGCATGGGCAACATCGAGGATTGTTTGATCTTCTGGAACGTCGATGGTGTAGGTGTTGCCGCGGTGTTTAATCTCTACTTTATAGGTGGTGGTCATAGGGGGGATTTTAACAATTATTTTAAGGTTTCTTTCGCTACATATTTTAAGGGATGGCCGCGCTTATTAAGAAATGTCGCTAAATCTAAACCTTAATTGCGTGGTCGCTAAGGCCGTAAAGGTCGGGTGTTAATTTGAAGGGCGAAATTCTCGTTGGAAAATCCTTTTAAAACGCTTTAATTCGTCCATTTCAAGATTAATTCCTATGTATAACGGCAATACCAAAAAAGACTATATCCAAGCTGGCCTTGTGGCTGGTTTAGGGGCCGGGGTGGCAACTTCCTTTGCAGTGGGCCAGGGACAAGATCCGGCGATCGCCGTGGCGATTACCCTGATGGCGGCGGTGTTTGCGATGGTTTGTCACCGTTACGATCTGATTTAAATTCATTTAAATTAGAAGACGAGCAGTTTAGTTTTTTTAATCCGCAATGAAGGCGATCGCCATGACCGCAGCGGGGAACCCCGATGTCCTCCAGTTAATCGAGGTGCCGCAACCGCAGATCACAACCCCCCAGCAAGTCCTCGTGAAACTTCAGGCGGCAGGGGTCAATCCCATTGATACAAAAGTCCGTAGTCGGGGCACCTTCTACGATGATCCGCTCCCAGCGATTCTCGGTTGTGATGGAGCGGGCATTATCGAAGCTGTGGGCAGTGACGTCGAAAATTTTGCCGTGGGCGATGCCGTGTATTTCTGTGATGGTGGCCTGGGCAAAGCAGGCACCGGAAATTACGCCGAATATGCGGTGGTTGATGCGCGGTTCGTTGCGAAAAAACCGAAAAATTTATCCTTTGCAGCGGCGACCGCAGCGCCCCTGGTGTTAATCACCGCCTGGGAAGCCTTAAGCGATCGCGCCCGGTTACAGTCCGGCCAAACGGTGCTGATCCATGCCGGGGCCGGTGGTGTTGGCCATGTAGCAATTCAACTGGCGAAACTGTGGGGCGCAACGGTCTTCACCACAGTCAGTACCCCTGACAAAGCGCGGTTAGCACGGCAATATGGGGCCGATGAGGTGATTTTGTACCGCGACGTGGATGTGACTGAAACTATCCATCAATTGACGAATGGAGTGGGCGTTGATGTGGCCTTTGATACTGTTGGCGGTCAAGTCTTTTGGGAGACGGTGCCAGCGGTGAAAACCTACGGGGATTTAGTGACAATCCTTGAACCAGATTTTCAGCTTGGGACTCTCAAACAAGCACGCTTGAAAAATTTACGGATTAGCTTGGAACTGATGCTAACCCCCATGCTCACGGGAGATGTAGCCGGACAAATGCACCAGGCCGATATTCTCCAGCAATGTGCCCAATGGTTTGAGCAAGAAAAACTGCATCTTCACTTAGGACAAACGTTTCCTCTCTCTGAAGCAGCAAAAGCCCACGCCCTAATTGAACAGGGTTCCACCACCGGCAAAATTGCCCTTACCCTTTAGGCAAACTGCTGGGCATGGAATTGGGCATAGCGGCCCTGGTGGGCGAGCAATTCCTCGTGGGTGCCGGATTCAACGATTTCCCCTTGGTCTAAAACGATAATGCGATCGCTGCTGCGGACAGTGGCGAGCCGGTGAGCGATTACAAATACCGTGCGGTCTTTCATAATCCGTTCTAAGGCTTCCTGTACCAGCGCTTCGGATTCGGCATCGAGGGCAGAGGTGGCCTCATCCAGAATTAAAATGCGGGGATTGAGCAAAACAGCCCTGGCGATCGCCACCCGTTGCCGCTGACCGCCCGAAAGATTGACACCCCGTTCTCCCACATAGGTGTGATAGCCCTGGGAAAATTCCGAGATAAATTGGTGGGCATTGGCAATTTTGGCGGCAGCCTCTACCTGTTCTAAGCTAAATTCCGTTTGACCGAAGGCAATATTTTGGGCGATTGTCCCGGAAAAAAGCACCGTTTCCTGGGGGACAATGCCAATCTGTTGGCGCAGACTTTTGAGGGTGACAGTGCTGGTATCGATGCCGTCGATGAGAATTTTCCCGGCTACTGGATTGTAAAAACGGGGTAATAAATTGACCAATGTCGTTTTGCCCGCCCCCGACGATCCGACCAGAGCAATCATTTCCCCCGGCTGTACCGTGAGATTGATATTTTTCAAAACAGGTTTAGCCGCTTCATAGGCAAAGGAAATATTCTGATAGTCCACTTTCCCCGTCACAGCAGGCAATACCTGGGCATCGGCTGCTTCTAAAATTGTCGGTTGAACGGCCATCAGTTCAAATACCCGGTCAACGGAGGCTTCTCCTTCCTTAAATTCGTTGAAATTGCTGGTGGTAATTTGGATCGGGTCAATGAGTAGGGCCACCGCTGCCACGTAACTCACAAACTCTGCCGCCGTTAAATTCTCCTGGGCAATTTGCCAGCCCCCCAGGAAAAACAGAAAAATTACCGCCATCGCTTCTAGGAAGCCCACCACCACAAATTGCAGGGCTTTAATCTGAGCAGTACGGAACTTGGCACGACGGTTTTGCTCGGCTTCCTCGGTGAACCGTTGCAGTTCGTAATCTTCAGCGGCAAAGGCTTGGACTAAGCGGATGCCGTTAAAAACTTCAGTTAAGAGGGAAGAAAGATTGGAAGTGCGGGTTTGGCTGCGACGGGAAAAATCCAGGAGTTTCTCCCCAAAGGAACCAATCAAGATCGCCATTAATGGCCCAATAATCAAGGCCGCCAGGGTGAGTTGCCAGTTGACATAGAACATATAGCCCAGCACCACGATCAACTGGAGAATGCTGGGCACAAACTGATGGAAAATTTTGTTAATTACTTCCCCCACCCGGTCTACATCCTCCGTGAGGCGGTAGGAGAGATCCCCCGTTTTTGCTCCCTCAAAGTAATTCAAACTGAGACGATGGAGGTGGCCATAGACCTGGGTCCGGAGTTGGAGGGCAATTTTTAGGGCTGCCTTGGCCATCAGGGTATCTTGGCCGTATTGCACCGCCCCCCGGATCAAAAAGATGATCGCCGCTTGGCCTGCTAAATTTACAATTCCCTGGATATTCCCCGCACCAATATCGTTGGCCATATCACCCGCCAGGATCGCCAAAATCGGCCAAAAAACGGTGAAGCCGACGGTGCAAATAAGAGCTTGGCCAATGGTGAGCCGCTCGGCTTTGAGATAGGGCAATAACTGAAAATAGCTAGAACGGGGACGGGGTTTCAAGGGAATAGGTCTTTAAAAGGGTGAGCAGACCCATGGTAAGCGAATTCGGCGGAAATTCTTTAAGGAAAAATACATCCTGGGGACTATCGGTGGGATGATGATAGGCTATACCTTTATCTATTTTTTCCGGCTTCGATGAGTGTAGATTGGATTACGAGAGCAGATCGTCTCAGTGCTTTACCGCCCTATGTGTTTGCCCGGTTAGATGAGCTGAAAGCAAGGGCACGGGAACAGGGTATTGATTTAATTGATTTGGGGATGGGTAATCCAGACGGGTTCGCCCCACAAGAAGCCATTGATGCGGCGATCGCCGCCTTTGAGACGGCCCAATTTCACGGGTATCCGCCCTTTGAGGGGACTGCGAGCTTTCGTAAGGCGATCGCCACTTGGTACAAACGCCGCTATGCCGTTGAACTCAATCCCGATAGTGAAGCTCTGCCTCTGTTGGGTTCGAAAGAAGGTCTTGCTCACCTTGCCCTCGCCTATGTTAATCCGGGAGATACGGTACTGGTGCCGAGTCCCGCTTACCCGGCTCATTTTCGTGGCCCCCTCATCGCCGGCGCCAAGATCCACGAAATTATCCTCAAGCCGGAACAGGATTGGGTAATTGATCTCAGTAGCATTCCCGAAGAAGTGGCGAAAAAGGCCAAAATTCTCTATTTCAACTACCCCAGTAACCCCACCACCGCTACAGCACCCCGGTCTTTCTTTGAGGAAGTGGTGGCATGGGCGCACAAATATCAGGTGATGCTCGTCCATGACCTTTGTTATGCGGAGCTTTCTTTTGACGGTTACAAGCCCACCAGTTTGCTGGAAATTCCTGGGGGGAACGAAATCGGTGTCGAATTCCATACCCTCTCAAAAACCTATAACATGGCCGGTTGGCGCGTCGGTTTTGTGGTCGGTAATGCGGACATTATTCAAGGTCTACGCACCCTAAAAACGAACTTAGACTATGGTATTTTCTCGGCGATCCAAAAGGCGGCAGAAGCAGCGTTAGGATTACCCGATAGTTATATCCAAGGGGTGCAGGAACGGTACCGAGAACGGCGCGATGCCTTGATCGAAGCTCTCGGTGAAATTGGCTGGAATATTAAACCTTCCAAGGCAACGATGTATCTCTGGGTTCCCTGTCCGCCGAGTATGAATTCCACAGATTTTGCGCTCTATGTGTTACGGACAACAGGCGTGGTGGTTACTCCAGGCAGTGCTTTTGGTGCTGGTGGGGAAGGTTATGTGCGGATGAGTTTAATTGCCCCGGTTGATCGGCTCCGTTATGCCATTAGTCTCTGGAAAAAAGCGGGTATCCACTTCGATATGCCTGCTCCAGACAATCACTAAATTCACAATATTCTTGGGATGTATCCTCAACTTTCCAGAAAGGTTGGGGATTTTTATGGGTTTCTCATAAACCGCCAAGTCAATATCTAATATTAGTATGAACTATTAAATTTTGTATTTTCTGATGATGCCTGTAAAAATTCACAGTATACATTTGAGAAAGAAAATAATTTCGTGATTTTATGGCTATTGAAATAAAAACGTGGGAAATTGTTGATGGACAGCTCAAACAAATTGATACCACCTTGGCAGACAATGGCAAAAAAGAGAAAGAACACTTAGAAGCATGGATCAAAACCAATCCAAAAATCATTGGCGAAGACATATTCATAATTGGGGAACAAGTTCAGACTAAATCTGGCTTTTTAGACTTTTTAGGCATTGACAAGAATGGAAACACAGTCATAGTTGAGTTGAAGCGCGACAAACTGCCAAGAGAAGTGATTGCTCAATCAATAGATTATGCTTCCGATGTTGGCTCTTGGGATTTAAATAAGTTAAGTGAGATTTGTTTGTCTTATGCAGGTCAAGATTTATTAGATAGCTTAAGTGAACAATTTGATGAGTTTAACCTAGAAGAAGTGGTCATCAATAACAATCAAAGATTACTGATTGTAGGATTTGGGATAGATGACTCCACAAGCAGAATGATTGAATGGCTATCAAGTAATTTTAATATGAGTATAAATGCAATCATTTTAAACTACTCTAAAACGTCTACAAATTCCGAAATATTATCTCGAACAGTAATCATCCCCGAAGAGATTGAGATTCAAAAGGCAAATAAGAAAAAATTTACAATCGCAAAATCAGATAAGCCTGGAAATTATGACAAAGAAAAACTTAAGGAACTTGTGAAAAAATACCTGACAAAAAATCTACATTCATCACGAAGACTAAAAGACTTTATTTCGCCTTTTTTACTTTCTGTTGAAGTCGCAACACGTTCAGAAATATTGAAGGAATTAGTCCAGCGAGGGGAAGCCGAAGATGAAAAGCAAGCCGGTTATTTTATGTCGCTAGTTTCAGCTCAATTAGGACATGAATGGAAAGACTATCTGAGGCAAATAATTGAATATAGTTATCCAAAGTATGAATGGGAAAAAGACAACTTTAAAATTAGGGATGAATATGCAGGATTGGTCAGAGAAATCCTAGCTGAACTGAATACTTAATATACTTTGATTGGCAAAAAACGTTTGGCAAATCCTATAAATCAGTTTCATGTTTTTTTGTTAGCCTATGTAGAAAGATCATTTGTGTCTCTCTACATAGGTTTGATGATCGCCCTTTCTCTCCAGAAACCGGTAGGCGATCTAGACCGAACTTGTATATGTGTGCAGAACTAGGTAGGCGATCGCCCTTCACTATCGCCTTTCGCCCCCTCCCTTCGTTACACCCTTGATTACCCGTCAAAAGTCGATCCATAGCGAAAACCGGAGACAATGGGAGATAATCAGTAAAGAAATGTAAAAACCTCTCAGCAAAGGACAAACGCAACCATGCGCGTAATTTTAATGACGGGAAAAGGAGGCGTCGGAAAAACCTCTGTCGCAGCAGCCACGGGACTCCGCTGTGCCGAGTTGGGCTATCGTACCCTAGTGCTCAGTACCGATCCAGCCCACTCCCTCGCCGATAGTTTTGATGTAGAGCTTGGCCATGACCCCATCGAAGTGAAGCCAAACCTCTGGGGCGCAGAACTCGACGCCCTGCGGGAACTCGAAGGCAACTGGGGCGCGGTGAAACGCTACATCACCGAAGTTCTCCAGGCGCGTGGCCTTGATGGTGTCCAGGCAGAGGAACTCGCCATTCTGCCGGGCATGGATGAAATTTTTGGCCTAGTGCGCATGAAACGCCACTACGACGAAGGTACCTATGATGTCCTGATTATTGACTCGGCCCCCACAGGCACCGCTCTACGTTTATTGAGTCTGCCGGAAGTGGGCGGCTGGTATATGCGCCGCTTCTATAAGCCCCTCCAGGGAATGTCCGTCGCATTGCGTCCCCTCGTTGAACCCATCTGGAAACCCCTCACGGGTTTTTCGTTGCCCAATAAAGAGGTAATGGATGCGCCCTATGAGTTTTACGAACAAATCGAAGCCCTCGAAAAAGTGTTGACGGATAACACCGTTACTTCCGTGCGCCTTGTGACGAATCCAGAACGGATGGTGATCAAAGAATCCCTGCGCGCCCATGCCTATTTGAGCCTGTACAACGTTTCCACGGATATGGTTGTGGCCAACCGGATCATCCCCGACAGTGTGAATGACCCGTTCTTCGCCAACTGGAAGGAAAATCAGCAGGGCTATAAACAAGAAATTCACGACAATTTCCACCCCCTCCCCGTGAAGGAAGTGCCCCTTTATCAGGAAGAATTATGCGGTTTGGCGGCCCTGGAACGACTTAAGGAAACCCTCTACGGTGAGGAAGATCCAACCCAGGTTTATTACAAAGAAGATACGGTGCGGATGATCCAAGGGGATGGGGGCTATAGCCTAGAACTTTATCTCCCCGGCATTCCCAAAGAGCAAATTCAGCTCAATAAAACGGGTGATGAACTGAATATCCGCATCGGCAACCACCGCCGGAACCTTGTGCTTCCCCAGGCTCTCGCAGCATTGAAACCCTCTGGGGCAAAGATGGAGGAAGATTTCCTCAAGATTAAGTTTGCGGCCTAGACTGCCCAGAATTCTTTAAAGAAAAATTACCCAACTCTCTATTCTGTTTCTGGAATGGGGAGTTTTTTATTGGGCGGAAAAATGTTTAGACTGCCCGACAATGGAGCGAACCCGGTAGATGGGGCGTCCCTGAGATTCGTGGTAGGTGCGGATCAGCAGTTCTCCTAAAAGGCCAAACCCAAAGAGTTGCACCCCAGCTAACAGCAGGATCGCCACCAAAAGCAACAAAGGGCGATCGCCAATCGCTTGACCCAAAAAAAGCTTGAGGAACGATAAATAGCCCCCCAGCATAAAACCGACGAGGATAAAAATAATGCCGAGATAACCAAAGACGTGCATCGGGCGGGTGAGGAATTTTTTCATAAACCACACCGTTAGCAAATCCAGCAGCACTCGAAAGGTGCGGTCTAGGCCGTATTTGCTGCTGCCGAATTGGCGGGCATGGTGCCGCACGGGGATTTCGGCGATGGTGGCCCCCTCAATAAAGGCCAGGGCGGGGATAAAGCGGTGCAGTTCCCCATAGAGATTGAGATCCGCGAGAATTTCTGTGCGGTAGGCCTTCAGGGAGCAACCATAGTCATGGAGATTAACCCCTGTCACCCGACGGATCAAGGCATTAGCGATTTTTGAAGGGAGAAGCCGCGTCCATTGGTTATCTTGCCGTTCCTTGCGCCAACCGCTAACAAGGTCGTAACCTTCGTTCATTTTCTGGAGCAGGTTGGGGATATCCGCCGGATCATTTTGTAAATCTGCATCGAGGGAAATAATGATCTCCCCCTGGGCGTGTTGGAAGCCCGCCGCCATGGCTGGGGTTTGACCGTAGTTGCGCCGCAAAATAATCGCCCGCAGGTCTTCCCGTTCCGTGGCTAATTTTTTTAAGAGTGCCGTGGAGCCGTCCTTAGAGCCATCGTCCACACAAATAATTTCGTAGGCATAGTTGTGGCCTTGCATCACCGAGGCGATCGCCTGGATCAGGTGCGGTAGGCTTTCCACTTCGTTGTAGATGGGCACCACAATCGACAGGGTTTGGGTTGTCGCGGGGGCTTCGGTGATTGGGGCAGAACTAGACATTAACGGCGATTAAATTTGACAGGCTAAGGACGGCGGAGCATAACTTTCCATCACGCGACCAAAACCACAGAGAGTTTGGTGGTAGGCGCGACTAATCATATCCCACGGCTCCCAAAGGCGATCGATGCCAATGCCATTGCGGCCCATCTCGATGCCGGAGCTATGGATATAATAGCCCTCTCCGAGGTACAGGGCGACATGGTCAATGCGTTGCTCTTTGGCAAAGAAAATTAAATCGCCGAGTTCGAGATCTTCTTGGGAGACAGGTTCAACGAAATCCCCCTGTTGGTAGGAGTTGCGCGGTAACCAAATCCCTTGGGAAGCATAGGCCGCCTGGATAAACCCAGAACAATCATAATTCGGCGCAGTGGTGCCCCCCCATAGGTAGGTATTACTCACGCGTTTGGCGGCATGGGCAAAGATCAAAATATTTTCCATGCGGGCTTCGATTTCTGGCCGGTCAACCGGGACAAATTCGTAGGGTTCTTCGGCGACTTCGAGATATTGTAAATCCGTTTTTTTGAGCCAGGTACCATAGCCATCCTCGACCGTCATCACCCGGACAGCCTGGTCTGTTTCTTTGTTGAGCATTTGCACACGACGACCGGTAGCGGCTTGGGTGCCGAGGGACTGACATTCGGCGTCATCGTACAGGTCGAGGGTTTGCAGGCAAAAGTATTCACCACTGGGAGAAGGGGACAGTTGCATAGATTTCAAAGGGGTTAGGGGAGATGGATTCGGGAGGAGAGAAATCAACGGTGCAGCCGTCTTTGCCGCTTATTCTATCCTGACCTCGGCCCGGTGCAGCGATAACTCTAGGCGATCGCCATAGGCGAGATTCAGAATGAAGGGGGCAAGGACTTCGAGGGTGGCAGGCGCTTGAAAATGGCCCAGTTTCGTTTCGGGGTGCGGGTAATAAATTAGGCCATCATACCGCTGCTGGCGGTGCTCAATGTAACAGGGGCTAAAGGAAAAGGTCTCTGGGGGAAAATTCGGGTGCCATTGCAGATCTGCAAACGTATAGTGGGGTTGAATCAGACTAAAGGTTTTGGGCGCAATGTCGATATTGAGAGTGCCGGGAAAATAGCCAGATAAATCTAACCCCAACCGCTGGAAATGGGGCGTCTGTAGGGCGATGGTGCCCGCTTCGTAGGGACTGTTGTTCGCTCGCCCGGAGGCCACCTGATGACCCCGTTGCACAATACCAGCGACGCTTTGCCAAGTCATGGCTTAGTCCCGCTGGTGGGAAAATTGGTAAGCACCGACAAAGGCCAAGGCGATCGCCACCCCTGCCAAAATCGGGATCGCGTGCCAGGGAAATTCCGAGAGAGGCAAATAGGCCGCCGCCCGTAGCCCGGTGGTGGTGTAGGTGAGGGGAATGCAATAGACAATGGCCCGAAACACTGTGGGTAAAGTTTCTGGGTCGAAAAAGGTCGCCCCCAAGAAAGACATCGGCACGATCAAGAAATTATTAAAAATCCCCACACTTTCGAGGGATTTAACCCGTAGCCCAACAATCACCCCTAACCCCGCAAACACAGCGCAGTTCAACAGGAGTAACAGGATAAACAGGGGATTGATAAAGCTAAAAACCTTACCCGTAAAGAGGATCGCCACAACCAGCACCGACCCTGCCGTCATTAGTCCCCGCAGAATCCCCGCCATCATTTTCCCCAGGTGTAAAGCGAGGGGGTGGACAGGCAACAGAAGTAATTCTTCAAAGGTTTTGCTGTAGAGGCGATCGCCACAAATCGAGAAGGTCGTCCCCCCGAAACTAATGGTCATCGAAGACAGAGCAACCATTCCCGGCAAGATAAATTCTAAATAGGTATCCCCGGCGGGTGGGGTGATCGCTTGATCTAGCGCGCTTCCCAGTCCCAAGCCAAAGGCCAGAATATAGATGAGCGGCGAAACCAAGCCCGTTGCTGCCACCTGTTTGAGGCGCACCCGCAACTTCAACCAATCCCCCCAAAAAACACCCAGGGTATCACCCCAAAGATGGGCCAGTTCAGAACGCTGACGGGGCGGTGGGGTCGTGGTACGGACTTGATCGGAGACGGCTTCTAGGTTAGTCACGGTGCTTTTTGGGACAACTTTACATTGCTTCACATTATCGAATTTTAGGCGAACTTGCTAGGGTTCATTTTCAGTTCATTACCAGTCGGGAGTAAATTCTGAGCCGGATTTTTAAATAAAATCAAACGGCAATGGGCCTTGAAGGATTTGGCATAAACGGGGTATTATTGTAAGCTGTGTCGATTTATAGAAACTTATATGCCTAAATTAAAGACTCGCCGTGCAGCTGCGAAACGATTCAAGCTGACTGGCAGCGGCAAAAAGATCGCCCGTCGCAAAGCGTTTAAGAATCACCTTTTGAACCATAAGAGTGCAGAACAGAAGCGTCGTCGTCTGTCTGGGATGGCCCTCGTGGACAAGAGCGATGAGAAAAATGTTCGTCTGATGCTTCCCTACGCTTAGAGACAACGAACGGTAGAAACTGTCTGGTTTCTGAAAAATCGAGAGTTTTATTACTTAAATTATATATAGGTAAAGTTTATGCCAAGAGTAAAGCGCGGTAACGTCGCCCGTAAGCGTCGTAAAAAAATCCTTAAGTTAGCGAAAGGGTTCCGGGGTTCCCACTCCAAGCTCTTCCGCACAGCGAATCAGCAGGTGATGAAGGCGCTACGGAATGCCTACCGCGATCGCCGCAAGAAAAAGCGTGATTTCCGTCGTCTGTGGATCGTGCGGGTTAATGCTGCGGCTCGGTTGAATGGCCTGAGCTATAGCAAACTCACCCATCAACTCAAAAAAGCAAACATCGAAATCAACCGGAAGATGCTGGCTGAACTGGCTGTTGTTGACCCCCAAGCCTTTGCCCAGGTGGTTGATGTTGCAAAAAGTGCCTAGACAGTGACACTATTTCGTCGGTTGTGGCATCATTAAAAGCGAAGAATTGAATTAGCCCCCAGAGTAGCCATTCTGGGGTTTTTTTGTTAGGGGGAAAGTCATGGCGCGAGGTGGAGTATTTGGATCTGGGTTGGCGATCGCCGCGAGCATATTTTTCGGCTCAGCATCTTTAACCCAAGCAACGCCCCTCGAAACCATCCAAGAGCGGGGCATTCTCCGGGTCGCGGTCAAGGAGACTGTACGGCCCCTGGGTTTTCGGGATGAAACGGGGACTTTACAGGGCTTAGAAATTGAAATCGCTCACCAACTGGCGGCAGAATTATTAGGCGATCGCCAAGCGGTAGAACTGATTCCCCTCAGAAACCAGGAACGCCTCGATGCAGTGCTGACCGGGAAAGTGGATCTCGTGATTGCCCAACTGGGCCTCAATGCTTCCCGCCAACGGCTCGTAAATTTTAGTCCCTACTATTACCTCGATGGGATTGGCTTTGTGACGAGAGATCGCCAGATTCAATCCCTAAACCAAATTCGCGAGCAACGGGTAGTCGTCTTGGAAGGTTCCGAGGCGATCGCCGCTGTGCGGGCCTATTTCCCTGGAGTCACTCTCGTCGGTGTCAATTCCTACCAGGACGCATTAAATTACCTCGAAAATAACGAAACCGTCCTCTTTGCGGGGGATCATTCTGTCCTTACGGGTTGGGTGCAAGAATACCCCGAATATCAACTGCTGCCGGCTTGGCTCACGGGTAATCCCCTGGCGATCGCCTTTCCGAAAGGACGACAACACCAGAGCCTCAGCGAAGCTCTGCAAACAACAGTGACCGAATGGCAAGACAGCGGTTGGTTAACGGAACGTATCAATCATTGGGGCCTGCCCGAGTAGATATTAATTAGTCTCAACGTGACTATCAGCGACGTGTGCCTGTCACAAAAGGAGCATTAGGCTGACCAGTGCTAAAGGAGACAGTAAAACGATCGTCACTAAATGTTCCTGTGGCGAACTTATATTCATCCTGACTCCAACCGAAAACTAAGCTGGGACTATTATAAAAAGACCCAAATTTAATCCCCGCATTAACACCATACCTAGCAACTACAGTATCCTCATCAAAAGGTGTGTAATAACCAGACAGAGAAAGATTTTCCCCTAATTGAGTACCAACCCTTAGCGTTAGACTACTTTCATCAGAATTGGGCAAAAGACCCCCAAAATTTTGATCTGCTGATAAAGTCACTCCTCCAAGTCGGGCCGCTGCACTTACTGTCGCTCGACTTCCTGTCGAACCCACAAAGATGTCGCCAATCTGCTGATCTTGGTCAATCGCATAATCCAAGCCCGCCGCCAAAGTAAAAGAATTACCGTTATCCGCGGAAAAAGTTTTTGCAACATTTCCCCAGAGGCGGCTGTAGTAGTCTTTATCTGGATTGAGGTAGCCAATGCCTCCCGCCTCTGCTCTCACTCCAGAGTTGATATTTTGATAGCGGTAATCACCTCCGACGTAAGCCTTGAGCCAATCTTGCGTATCTTCTGCTGTGTAATCGATTAAAGCCCCTAGATAATAGCGAGTACGATTGCGACTATCTGTGCGGTTGCCTGTAAAGCTGAGGTGTGGCACATAGTTGGTTCGCTCACGGTAGCGAGTTTTGATGATTTGTGTTGCATCCCGTTCAAAAAAAGCTAAACCAATTTGCGTATAGGCATTCTGAATATCATCAAAGTCCAACAATAGCTGCTGATCAACGCCACCAACCTCGTTGAGTAATGTCGCCGCCACTTGAGCACCCAGATTATCTGCAACTTCGGCCCCTCCTTCGCCATAGGCTGCTGCCACGAGACGCGGCCCACTAAAGTCCTTAAAGCGACTGCCATCTTCCAAGATTTCAATCTCACGATCCACTACAGGGGAAAGACCAACCCAAAAACTATTTGATGTTGCTGCGGGAATATCCTCTGGAGGGATATTTAAATCCGTAATACTCTCTGCACGGGAAATGCTCCCTTGGTAAGCAGTAAAGCTATTTGAAGGCAGACGAGAATTGTTCGCAGCGCTAAATAAATTCGCATTCACATTGGGGTTAGGTGGCCCATCTCCCCCTGCCAGAGCCGGGTCAACATCCGGTAAGAGTAACGTTGCTAACTGCACAGCGCTATCGAGGCCGAAATCTTCATCGTTGGGGATCGCCGCAAATCCACGTACTGTCCGCCCTAGAACGGCTTCTTGATCATTTTGCTTGAGGACTTGCCGCACATTAGAAAGACCAACGCTATAGGTATTATCTAAGTTTTCCCGACGGATGGTTTGTCCTTGGCGGCCTGTCTCTGGGCCAATGGCAACAATCCCAGAGTTGGGTACATTCAGTTCAATGCCCACTTCTTGACCCGGTAAGCCTCGTTGGAAACCAGGCTGTTTGATAAAGGCTAAGTTTTCTTCTGAAACAACCCCACCGAATGAAACGCCAGAATCTAGGAGACGACCGGGGAGAAGGGTATCTGGGTCATAACTTTGGGGATCAAACGCAACTGGGGGCAAAAAACTACAAGTTTCGTCACTGTTGCCTCCTCCAGGATCAAGAATGTCGCATCCCCCTGTAAGCGTGAACTGATATAAATAGCCCCCCAGAGTGACAGGCTGATCAATGTCCGTTTCCACCTCGCGGTCTTGGGGGGCAGATCGTAAGCGTACGTAAGTCCCCCGGAAGTCTGTCACCGCGACGTTATCAGTGGTAGTTCCTTGGAAAATGTCAGAATCAAGCCGGGCAAAACCATCAACATTCACATCACTCGTTGTGGAATCGGATACGAGGCCAGATGCGGCTACTTCCCAATCAGAAAAATGAGAAATTGGTGTCCCATCCAGGTTTTGGGTGGTGATTAAAGGATTAACACGATTGAGAGGCGTTTTTCTCAAGAAATCGTCAGTTCCGGGTTCTGGCGTTTCTTCTCTCTCTGGGGGAGGGACGGGAATTTGTGCGACGTCACTTTCTGTTTCTGGACTAGACTCCGTATTAGGAGTTTGTGGCGATGTTGTCACAGAACGTGGACTGTCCTGAGTTGTCGCAATACTCTCTTGCTGCTGGACTGGCTCAGGGAGACGAGGGCGCTCCTGGGAATTAATCACGCTCTCCTGTTGAAGATCACGAACAACCGATCTAATTTCGCTAAGCTCTTGTTGGATATTACTCAGTTGTTCTTGGAGTGCTGAAAGGTCTCCGAGCTGGGAGAGAAGCTGGGCGAACTGGATCAACTCGGCTGATGAGAGACCTGGCGCTGGTGCTCCAGAGTCACCTATGGTGGGAACTTGAGCAACTAATTGTTCTTTCGGTAGGCTCTCCGGCACTGATGTTTGTATACTCTGTGTTGTGGTAGCGGGGGCACGGGCAATTAACTGCTGGTTTGGATGAGGCCCAAAAACATGGTTCTGAACAACTGTAGAAGTTTCTACCGAAGACTTGACTACTTTGGTTTCTGAAGTAGAAACGGGAGTTGGATTTCCTTGATCAAAGGGATGAACAACCCTGACGCTGGTCACTTCCAGGGCGGCGGCGATGGTAGCGAACGGGGTGGAGGCCATCGCGCAAAGCAGACTACGGAGAATGGGGCGAGATCTAGGCAAGGTCATTGTGTTGTGGATTATAAAAGATAGATGATAGCTGAAAGATTTCGCAACATAAACACGAAAGTAGTGCCGCGTAATACACTTGAAAACTCAAATTAAGTTCTTCTTTTAACCCAACACTATTTTGCTGTGCTATTCAGTAAATTTCAAGGTCAACATTATTTGGATGATTTTTACAATATCCGTTCTAAGCTATCGATAAGATAACTTTATTAAAACAACATAGTAGATTATGCTCGCCACGAAAACATAGCTGATTCTGTCCAAAAAGGCAAGCTATTGGATAAAAAAAGAGTTCAGTAAATCATTCTTGGCAATAAAAATTTTTAAGATTTCAATACAAATTCTACATAGCTGTTGTATTTTTTCTTTAACTAGATATATGCTTTATGAGGGTAAAGTTAAACGCTCAAGACTTGAATGGATTTTTATCATTTTAAGCCTTGATTCTCGCCGATTTACTCATAATGTTTATATCTTTGAAACTGGCAGTGATTTTTTTTATCAGTTAAGTCACTGTCAGACATGGTAAATTCATCCATTCAATTTGGAGATACTCATAGGTTCATGAAAAAACTTCCTTTGGCTCTAGCCGCTGCTAGTGCTCTCTCCCTTGGTCTCGCTTCCGCTGCCCAAGCTGGTGAAGGTGGAATTGCTGCTGGTGCCGCTGCCACTTTTAGTGCTGATGGCACAGTTGAAAGCCTATCCGTTGCTGCCGCTGTTGGCAAAAGCGGTGCTGCTGTCTCAGTTCGCAGTGGCCCAGCTATCGTTTTAGGAACAGAACTTATTACTGCTACCAACCCAGTTGTTAACGTCAATGGCGTTTCACAAATTAATCAGATTACCAGTGAACCACTGTTTGCAACTGAGGTTATTGGTACTGAGACCGTTCTAGTGGAAAGCACTGGCATTGTGAACGAAGCTTCTGCCATCGGTACTGGCGGCGTAATCACAGCCAATCGTATTGGTGATTCGACTACAACTACTGATGGGGAAGGTGTTACTACTAGTACTCCTCTACCCATATTTACAGAAACAGGCGATCAGTTCCTCCCTGCTGCTCAAGCTAACAACCTTGGTAATGGCACTGCTAACTTCGTTGTGTTTGATCCAGGTAGTGGTGGTTTTGTTACCCTTGTCGAGGGTAATGCGACTGCCATTCCTGATTAATGTTTTTAGATAAATTGAGTCAATAAATATTGGCCCCTAGCAAGTGAGGTGTGTTGCTTAAAAGTGATACACCTTTTCTATGCCTCTTACTAAGAACTGATTTATAAAGTCCCCCTGCCCCCATTTTGCCGGAGCTTTAGTGAGGAGATTTAGGGGGCAAATCAAGAAATGCATTTACTTTATCAGAAGCCTCTAAGATCTATATTTGTATTATTTGTATTTACCATAGCCAAGCCCGACAGGAAACCATGGCAAAATAGCGATTGGTTAACGGAACGTATTGATCATTGGGGACTCCCCTCAAGACCTGATACACTAGCAGGGCTTAATCTTCTGTCAGTTTTGCCGCGGCAGACTTAGATAACGATAAAAATTTTTATAAAACCTGCTACCAATCATTTCCTGTTATGGATCAAGAGTTTCTGCCAATCTTTTATCTGTCTATCCTCGTTGCTCTGCTGGGAGGATTAGCCTTTTTCCTGTTTCGCCAAGTCATTAAGACCCGGCGCGTTGAAAACACCTTTTCTAAGCTACAGACCAAACTCAAGCAAGGCTCCGGCACTGCGAAAGAATATTATGAACTGGGTAGTCTCTACCTCGACAAAAAACTCTACGTCCAAGCGGCCCAACTCTTGCAAAAGGCTCTGAAAATAGAGGATGAGCTAGAAGCAGAGAACCAAGCCCTCGTTTACAATGCTCTCGGTTACGCCTACTTCGCCCAGGAACAATATGACCTCGCCATTCGCCAGTACAAAGCAGCCCTAAAGGAAGTACCGGATTACGTCACGGCTTTAAATAACTTGGCTAATGTGTACGAGAAAAAGCAAATGACAGCAAAAGCTTTGGAAACCTACGAACTTGCTCTAAAAGCAGAGCCAGAGAATAAAACAGCGAAAAAACGCGCTGAATCGCTCCGAAAGCGGTTTGTTTCTCCTTAGAGCTGATTTATAAAGCCCCCCCGGCCCCCAGTTTGGGGGAGATTTCTAGGCAAATCAGTGGGTCAAAGTCCCCCAGCTTGCCGGAGCTTTAGTGAGGAGATTTAGGGGGCGGCTCAAGACATTGACTAATTTTATAAACAGCTTCTTAGACTCCTTCTGCCTGACGACATCTCCCCTCTAGGGGCCACCCCTCTAGCTCCCCTCTAGGGGAGAATGGCACCTTGGTTAGTTCTTGAACAATGTTGTAATGAGAACAGTAATGGTGGCACTGGCGATCAGGCCAAAGGCTAAATTAACCACCCAGCGCATCCCTTTTTCATAGACATCCAATTGCAGTTTAAAGGTATTGATTTGTTCGTCGACATCCCGGGCAAGACCATCAATTTTATTGTCGACGTCCCGGGCAAGGCCGTCGAGCTTGGTGTCAAAATCCTGGGCGAGATGATCAATTTTATCGATCACGTCCTGGAGTGTGGGTTCTGCTTTGGGGCTGCTCATGGGGAGAAAAAGAGGCGGTTTGTACTTTCTAAAATTGTATTTGATCCCAAGGCGCTCCTGTTGCAGCTAGAGGTCTTTTAGGGGACTGGGTTATTTCACTCGCGCTCGGAAACGAATAAATCCAAAGGAATCCGCCGGATTACTGGGGCTTGTCGCAGGGCTAATGCTATTCAAGTCTACGGTGACAGTGCCATTTTGGTTGTCGGCAGCAGTAATAGGAATAAATTCAGGAGGAGGCGCACCATTAAGGCGTACACAGCCCGTTGGCTCTATGTCAGCACTGACAAACGCTCCTGCATCGGCATCATCGGCTCCAGTCAAATTAGTAACAGTACTGTTAAAACTCAGTTGGATGCCTTCATCTGGGGCTGCGCCATAAGTGTTTGGAACGTAATCCAGAAACTCGGACAATAGGTCACAGATTTTGACGTTTGTTGCCGCAGCATTACCTGCATTGAGGAAATAAATAGTGTATTCAACTTCATCGCCTGGGGCTGCTTCAACGGTATCTCCTAAGACTGCTCCCGTCCCTGTCTTACCTTTTAGATAGTTGTTCGGCCAGTTATTAGAACTATTATCATCGGGGTCACTAGGATCATCAATGACCGCTGTGAACTCGCTGTCATCGCCATTAACCGCTGTAATTCGTTTAACAAGAAGGACATTAGGGTCAGATGCGATCGCTTCATCTGTGTCGGTAATTACCACAGGAGTGGTAGCAACGGTAAACTGACCGTAAACATAAGTATCAAGATAATTGAGATTACCAAGACCACCATCCTGAAAGTTTCCCCATGCGTGTGTTCCTGCCAAGAAGCCATCAGGTAGTGAGGTGGTTCCAGTCGATGCTGTACCTAAGCCAGTAATATCATCCCAATAAACTTGAGTTGGGGAAGACAAACCTGATGAAGAAGCTTTCTTAATAGTTAAACCACCACTTGTTTCCACATCGGCCGCAATAAAGTGGTATTCCCCAACAACAGCTTGCAATTTAGCTTGGTAAGTACCATCAGGAAGAACTTGCCCTAAGTTAGTTTTGCCATCCCAAAAAATTTCTAGTTCACCTTGTGGGTTTGTTTCACCTCGGAGAAAGACATCTCCTACCCCAAAAACTCCATCCGGATTAAAACCATTACCTGGATTTCCGTCATCATCAACGTCAATGATAATTACATAGGTTCCCTCAACGTCGGTTGCAAATTTAAAAAAACCACTATCTTGTGTTCCATCGGGAACATTAGGGGAAATAGTGTTATCAACTCCCTGCGAATCTTCAAAGCGAAAATTGTTAATTGTAATGACATTACCCGAAGCTGGTTCGGGGTCAACATTAGTTGGATAGCTTAAATATTGGCGATACTGAGGAGAAACACTATTGCCGGCAATAGGTACACTTAAACCAGCCACAGGACGATCTGCAGCATTAGGAGAGTCGACGCCTCGGTTATTGGCAACAACCTCATAGGCATTGCCAGAAAAGTCATTAAGATCAAGTTCCCATACATAATTAGTGTTAGAAAATCCGCCGGGAACACGGATAAAATAGCTGCCATTAGCTACACCAGTTTGGGTGAATGTACCAGTTCTAAAACCCCAAAGAAATGACCAAACTCTACCACTATTCAATGTAGGATCTGGAGGGGTACCAATATCTGGTGTTACAGAAATATCAAACTGATTAAATACTCCGCTGTTTCCATCTTGACTTCGGTTATAAAGGCGAATTTCATAAACACCAGGAGTATTCGTAATATATTTGACTGTCCTGCCATTCCCCGTAGCTGCAATAGTCGTTAACTGAGCATGAGTTCTGCAATTACCATTATTATCACTTGTACCAAAACTACCTTGACTACGATAGTTACTATCACTTAGCGACGCACTATCAACTTGTCCTAATACTAATGTTCCTCCTGTTGGTAAAGTCTCTCTTCTTCCTGGACCTAAATCGGGAATATCTGAATCTGAACCGACATAATAGATATCAACTTCCCAATCATCACCAAAAGAAGATCCACAAGCCGATACATTAATTACTTCTCCTGCTTCAAGAATATCAACATAAATAGGTCGATTGATAGCAGGGACAAGTCCACTAGCAGCACTGTCGTAATTTAAATTATATTCAAACAAACTTTGATAGTTCTGTCCACTGTTATTCGGGCCAATTTGATAAGTTCCTTCAGCATTGGCGGGGAAATGCAACAATGTTACCCCTGTTACTGCCAGGCTTAAACCACGTAAAAATTTTTGTATTTTTTTCATTTTTTTGCTGGCTTGGTTCACAGGAAGAAAAAGTTTAAAAGTGTCTTATAAAGTTTCATTCATGTCATCGATTTACTACTAGAATTTTTGATTCATAAAACGATCAAGATCGATGCTTTGGCCCAGTTCACGACTCCGCTGACGACCACTGATTTGAAAGAGGTTATCTAAGTTGTCGAGATCTTCGCTGAGAAGGAAATAAAGCGCTGATTCTAAACGGCGAATTTCTCTGGCACTGAGGAAGTTCGAGGTGGGTTCGAGGGTGAGCAGTTCGGGCATAGTCTCGTCTAAACGGCGATCGCCCAGGATTTGGGTCTCCGGTTGGGGCAGAGGTTGCGGTTCGCTGCGGGTAAGGAGGCGTTCCATTGGGATCTCGGCGATGGGATCCAGGGCGGGGATAAAGCTGGTGACAAATTCGGCGATGGGATTCATCGGGGTAATGTCGGCGAGGAAGAGGGTATTGGGATCCGTAAGCGGCGAAAAACCCAGAATCCAGTAGGGAAGATAAGTAAAGTTGGGGTTGAGGTCAGCATCGGCGCGGTGATAGGTGGGGGCTTGGAGCTGGGGAACATCAGGGCTAAAGGTGGCCTGGGATAGGTTAAATGGGGGACTTTGGGGACGTTCCTGGCGAGGATCGCGGTTCGCTGGGCTGGTGGTATTTTGGGCCAAATCAGGGGGCAAAGTCGCTAATTGGGGTAATTCTGTGTTGATTAAATTCCCCACAATGGGATTACCGCCGAGCTGGGTGGACATGGCCTGGAAGGTGGCAGCGGTACCACTCAGGGTAAAGGTGATCGGTTGTTCTGGAGCTTGGTTCTGGGAACTGCTACCCAGGGAACGGATCGTTAGGCGATCGCCACTGATTCCCCGACTGAGGAGATATTGGCGGGCAGTTTGCAGACGGCGGGCTTCAAGGTTATCGGGGGTGAGTTCAGCCAGGGGCGGGAGGATGCCTTGGATATCCAGTTTGAGATCCGAATATTGACCCAAGACCGTGACTAGACTGTCGAGCACCATCTGCCCTTCCAGGGAAACACTGGTCTTATTCCGCTCAAAGTCGATGGCCTGGGACACATCCAAACGCAGGGGCGTGGCTAAAGCGGCCTGTAAATTGCTCTCCGGTGTGGGGGTCTGCACCATTAACTGACGGGTTTCGGGGATAGTGGCAACTGGTTGCTGACGACCAAAATCAAACAAACTATCCAGCTTGAGCGTCACCCCAGCATAGAACCCCCCGTCAGAACGGCTACCGGAAAAGTCGCGATCATTGTTCACTTCACCCGCGCTATAACCCACCGCAAAGCGGAGATTTGGCGTGGCATAATAGCCCACCTCTGCTAACCAACCCATTTCGCTGTAACCCGCCGTGTGCTGATGGATCCAGCGAATGCCGCCCGTTAGATCAAAGCGGCGATTGAGCTGGTAGGTGGCCCGCAGTTGTGCCAGGGTCGCCGAACTGGTGGCTTCAAAATCCTCGGCGAGCTTGACGGTGGAATGACGATAGCCTAGTTTGCCGTAAAATTCCCAGCGGTAATTGGGGGCATAGATGGCTTCGGCCGCAAAGAGATGTTCCGTGGTGTCGTTACCCTGGCCGGTGAGGAGGGTTTCGGGGATGGTGTTCGGATTCTTGCGATATTCGTACCGGAGTAAGGCGTTGAATTTGTCCTCGTAGGGATTGCGGTAGGCGAGGCCAACACGCAGTTCTGTGGTGGGAGGTAAACCACGGGTGGCTTGGCCCGCTGCAAAGCGTCGGTCAAAATTAGCGAGAGCTGTTAGGGATGGTGACAGTTTGCCCCGTACGGAAGCGGTGATGTTGCTGGTACTACTGCCGTTGGTATTGCGGAATTCGTAGCCTGCTTCGGCCTGGAAATTCTCACCATCGCCCCCACCCCGGTAGCGGCCCCGGATACTCAGGCTGTCGCCTCCCCGGACACCGGTGGCACGGGATGCCCCTTGACCCACTGCGCCATCGCCGCCCCCAAACAAATTGCCAACGACTTTTTCATAGGCAAAATCCAGATCGAAATTTTTGAAGATTGCCCAGTTATGTTTGATCCCAAAGGCGGCGGCGTCCTGCATGCCCGTGCCAAAACGTTCCATGTCGTAACGGGCACTGAGGATGGTATTGTGCCAGGGTTTGTATTCGCCACTGAGGCCGATGCTGGTGGTGCTTTGACCGGCTAGGGTGCCGCTGTGGTACCAGTTTTGGTTTAGGTTTAGGTTGACTCCCTGGGCAATCTTCCAGTCCAGGCCAATCTGGGAGCGATCGCTAAATACCGCATCGGATTCTGCCGAGAGGGTGGTTTGGTTCGTGAGTCGGAGCTTAAGGCTCTCACTGAGGGGCGTGGTGAAGTTGGTGCGCAGTTGGGTAGAGCTACCGTCGTTGTTTGGGTTGATGTGGTCAGTGCGATCGCGGAACAATAAATCGACGTTTAAATTAGATTTACCAAAGCGTTGGGCAATGCCGGCAGAAATTGTGGTGAGCTCATTGTTTACAAAGCCGTCGGGAATCCCTTCCTGGCCCGCATTGATTAGATCCCCAAGGGTGACGATGGGACGAATGCTGACCCCTTCATTTTTTTCGTAATCGTAGTTGAAGTTAAGCTGGGTCGTTGGAGAAACTTTAGCGTTGAGGTCTACACCATAGCGGGTTTGGCCAGGGACAAAACTAATGGTAGAGCGGTTGGAAAAACCGGTGTCGGCATGGCGATAGTAGGCACGCCCAGTAAAGCCATCGGCAAATTTGGCATCCAGCTCGAAGCGGTAAGCGGAGCCAGAGATGTCACCGAGTTCGGCGGAATGACTGTGACTTTGGGCATATTCCGCGATGAATTTGTAGTTTTCGCCTAGGTGGATCTGGGCATCGACTCCATAGACTTCGAGATCCCGTTCCCCTTCGTCTTCACGGAAATAGGTGGCCCCGACCCAACTGGCTTGGCCCGGATCGCGGTTGAAATGGTAGCGCAGACGGCCCGCAAAGAGCTTGTTATCGTCGCTGCTTTCGTTTTGGTAGGTGACAATGATCCGCCGGACTAGGATCTCGCCATTGTTTCCTACTGCGGTGCGCTGTACAGGATCGCTAAAGACGATGCTGCCCCGGTCGTAGTCAATTTCGTAATCTCGGCCACGGAATAGGCGATCGCGCCAAATCACCGTGCCGGGCCGTTCGAGTTCTTCGAGTTCAAAGTAAACTTCTTCGCTACCGGGCACGACGAGGCGTTGGGTGAGGAAATAAAAACCACTACTACCATCGGGGAGGAGAGTATCCCTTTGGAAGGCTTCGCCTCCCTGGCTATAGAGGGCAGAAATTTGTAGATCGCCGAGGTTGTAGTTCAGTTTTGCGCCGCTGAGTTGTCGGCTGAGGGCGGTAAACTCCTGGGAACTGGTGGCAAATTCCTGAGCCGTGCCGTAGTCTCCCCACATGATGTAATCGGGATCGACGGCCCCTTCGATATCGGGTGATCGCTCTAACCGGAAAAAGAGGCTGTCCTGAGAGGGGGTCAGGTTACGGACGCTGGAATTATCGCCATAGATAGGGTAGGGTTTTTCGGAATTTTGGTCAGCGCGGAACAGGCGGTTGGTACAGGTTTCGCAGGCTTCATTTAAAGGGCGATCGCCATTGAAGGCCGCTGTGAACAACCAATCCCCAATTGTCCCCGTGGCAAAGGCCGCCCCATCCACATCAATAACTGTGTCACCATCGGCATCGGGGTCGAGAAAATCCCGATAGCTGCTGAAATAGTCGGTATTGTCCGCCCCGACCCGCAGATTAATCACTCCCGTGAGGAGGCTAGAGCGGAGGGCCGTTTCAAATTGGACTTGGGTATAGGCTTCTAATTCAAAGAGGCGGGCACGAATTTGGACGGGACCGCTGTCGAGGGAGGACTGGAGGGTGGCGGTAAATTCCCCATCCTTAGCATCCACCTGAAACCCTGGCGCTTCGGGGCCAGCATCTTCTCCGAGGAATTCTCCGGCGGTGGCTTCGAGGGTAATCCGACCGCCCCCATTGGCTCGGTTGCCATTTTTATCGAGCAAGATCCCCTGGATCGTCACTGGCGATCGCCCATCGGCGGGAACCCGGGTTTCGAGGGTCGAGATCTGTAAATTTGCCACATCCCCCGGTGCTTGGACTTGAATTTCACTGCTGACTGTAGTGCCATTGAGCGTGGCCGTCGCTTGGAGGATATTTTCCCCAGGGCTAAAAATCACCCCCATACCAGGTTTGGCGCACCAGGCCCGTACTGCCGTTGGTTTCTAGTTGGCCAATTTGGTTCGGATCGATGGCCACTCCATTCACACTGAGGGTGGTGGTGCTCCCGGTGGGCACTTCGATGACCACGGCACTGGCATTTTTCTCTAAAATTGTCCCCGACCCAGGGCTAATAAATTGCACAGTAGGCTGGGCAGTGGCGACTGGTGTTGGGGGAACGGCTTCAGCGACATCACTAACATTGAGCGCATCGGCGGTCTCAGGCATAGCCTGGGGCAATTGGGCCAACAGCATTTCCCCTTGAACGCCACTACCATCGGTCGCTTTGTGCAAAATTCCTTGAAACTCAGTCTGTTGGGGGCCTGTGGGGGTTTGGGTCGTCACAATGCCACTAATTTCCGCGGTCTCGACCGTTGGCGTCTGGGCCGTTACTTCACTAAACCAGCCACTGAGGGCCAAAAGCACTGTGGCGAGGGGAAAGGAAAGACGATGCTTCATTCGTCACCTCCTGGGGAGAACGGGGTGACGGCAAAATTCATCCGGGCCATGCCACCGGGTTCGAGGCGTACTGTGCGGCTATAGGTGCGGTCTTCAGCAATAAATTTTTCGTTGGGGGCGGGCGCATAGCCGGGAACGCTGGTCAAATCAAGCACACCGGTGTGCCAACCAGGGAGGACATTGGCGACGGAAAAGAGACCGTTTTCATCGGTGACAATGCGATTGCCGTTTTCCATAAAGACGATGGCATTGGGAATGCCCGGTTCGCCATACTGCTGTTCGCCGTCGAAATTTTTGTCTTCAAACACCCGGCCAATGATGGTGCCTAAGTCGGAAAGGAGACCGTTACGAATGCCGACGGCATAGACAGCGGGGCCATCCCGGACGGTGAAATTATTGTCTTGGCGATCGCCTTCGACGAACACCACGTTACGCCCATCTCCCCGCAGGGCATCGGGGGTTATTTCCACGGCATAGACGATGCGGGCCAGGGGGTTGTTTTCAGGGGGTTCGCCACCGGGCAAGGGCTCTTGGAAGGTGAAGGTAATATCGCGGCCATTGACCTGGGTTTCTAGCGCTGCCGGATTGTCACCGATGACCCCTTGCACCGAATCTTCGATTAACTGAAAACCCAAGGGAAGGCGATCGCGCACCTCCACATTGCTCAGGGTTGTGGTGCTGCGGTTGCGGATGCCCAGGCGGTAAATGGCGATGCCCCCCGGTTCGACGGTGGCTCGGTCGGCGGTTTTTTGGATGGCGATCGCCTGCTGTTGGCAAAGGGGAACCCTCACCGCGAGCAGTGATCTGGGATCGATTGCCCTGGCAGGGGATACCTTGGGAGATGGTTTCTGAAAAGCCTTGGTCTGGGTTGCCCGTGACACTTCCAAGGAATCGACTGCCCCCACGGGTTGACCATCCATGGCCATGACAGTGTAAGAGAGAGAATCTTCCGTTACCGCCGTAATCCGAATCTGGATCAGTCGCTCATCGACGAAATTACCAGGGGCTGGCATTGCCATCAGGATAAATGTTTTCCCGACAAAAACCTGGTCTGGGCGAAAACGGAAATTATAGCGGCCCCGTAGATTGGGATCCTCAAAGGTTTCTGTATTACCTAAATCAAAGGGGTTTTGATTCTCTGGATTGACGGCTTCTAGGTCGGGGATGAGGGGTAAGGTCGCGTTCGGGTCAAGCGCCACCAGAGGGCCAAGATCCGTTTGTAAGGGGCCAGTTGCCTCGTATAGGGCCACCGTAAAGCCACGGTAATCATCAAACAAGGTGCGATCGCAGCGGGTGACCACACCAACGGGAGTCGTCTCAGGGGGTGGGGGTGGATTAAAGGTGGCATTGACTTCGAGGGAATTACTCAAAGTGCTAATGATGTCTGAGTTGGTATCAATCTGGTAAGTGGCCCCGGCTTGGTTAAAAAAAGTAGTGGTTTCTTCTTGGGCAAGTACGGCAAGACACCCCCCATTCGCAGCGGCCACCATGAGGGCGATCGCCAGCGGCGATCGCTTTAGTATTCGTTGTGAATGATTAAGGAAATTAGGCATCGTGAAGAAAGGGGGGATCTGAGGGAACCACCGCAAAGAAAAACCAATTTGTTTGATGGAATTTACTGAACGCGGACTTGATACTGACCGTTCACACTGGCCCGAGCGGGGACAGCATTTTGGAATGTCCAACGGACATGGGTATACCGTTCCGCTGGGGCAGGCCGGGTTTCCACACGACCATCAGGCAAGGTGACGCGGATCGTCGGGTTGGCACTGTAGGTCTTGCCGCCGTCGATACTGTAGGTAATCGTTGCGCCACCCACCGAAGCCGCTGACCCCATCACATAGACGGTATTGGCGGGAAGATCATCGGTGAGTACGAGACCGGAAATGGGTTGCTCGGTACGATTGTTGCCGCTGACGGTATAGCGAATTGTGTCACCAGGTTGAACCTTAGGGGCGGGCCGCATAAAACCGCCCTCTAGGCTACGCCAGGCGACTTTTTGTTCGCCGCGCCAATTTTTTTCGATCACTCGCAGATGGCCAGCTAGCTCAACATCAAGGTTTTGCTGGGTTTGGGCGAGGACAGGCTGGGGAGAAATTTGGGGCATCGTCTGGGGAACAACGCCAACGCCTAAGGAGATACCAGCCAAGATTGTAAAAAGAGACTTTTTCATGATCCAGGAAAGCCTTGTTGTAAACGAAGGATTGAATGAATTCGCCGCCAAAATTTGGGCAACTGTCACGACGAATCTTGTCATCACAAAGAGTTCTGTGAAGCCTAACCAGTAGACTTCACAGAGAGTAATTGGACAGTTAGTTGATTTTCCGTTGGAAGGTGAAAGTACCAGTATTACCAGGATTCACAGTACCCACGTTGTTGATGTATTGGGTGACATCAGTGGCGGCGGTAGTGCCGGTCTGCTGGATACCCAGAACTGCAGGATTGCCGTTGAAGAACTGGATTGTGCCAAATTGGGCAGTTGCTCCATTGGTTACGTGACTGGTGTCGATAGCACCATTGGTGTCATTGTCGAGCGCCCAGTTATTACCATCTGTAATAGAAGCGCCATTAAGATCGACGCTGAGGCCGTTATCCACAATTTCAACACTATTGGCCGGCAGAAGAATGTTTCCGGTACCGCTACCTGTTGCCGGAGTGGCGATGTTTTCATAGGTGATGCGATATTCCAAAGTGTCGCCAGGGCCAGGCTGAGTGGGGAGCGAGGCACCCTCTTCAACGAAGCCAGAAGTTGTGCCATTGGCATAACGCACTTGAACTTCCTTGGTGAGCTTCAGGTAGCCGGCATAGAGACGGTCAATCTTAATGTTGCTCCCTTCTCCCTCTGCAGCAAAGTCAAAGGTTGTGTTTGTGTCATTGTTGACGTAGGCGATCACTGGGATACTGTAAGCATCAAAAGCAGTGACTGCACTAGCAGGAGAGGTAACACTAGGCAGATCAACTGTGACAGTGTAATTTAGGCTCTGACCTGCAGCTAACGTCGGAATAGAAACTTGAGCAGCACTGGTTAAATTGAAAGATGTCCCATTCCAAAGGTAATCTGCTGTTTGCTCTGCTGCGACACCAGTCTGAACGGGCAAGGTGATTGTTACGGTCGTGCCATCGGGAATATCAATTTCAATTTCATTTCCATTAACATCAAAACCAACGCTGCTGTAGTCACAAGTCGCACAAACTAGGTTAGCCTCTGTGGGGCTGATCGGCCGCAACACAACATTAGTGATAGGGAAGTTGGTGCTGTTGGCAACAGTGTTATCGAAAATGACAGGATCTGGGTTTGCAATCGTTTGACCAGAGGTGACGGGTTCAGTGATTGACTTTTCAACGAAGTCATCGTTAGTGGTTCCTTCTGGGCCAGTTGCTCCTGGTTGTCCTAGGGGGCCATTTAATAACTCATCAGGCGTAGGCGGAGGTGGTAGATTGTCTAAATCTAGCTCGTTGGGTTCACCTTTTTCGGTGTCGTTACCACCACCATCGTTCGGTGTACCGTCATTGGGGTCAGACCCATCGGCTAGGCCAGGATTTCCTGTATCTTCATCGGGATCATAGCCACCGAAAGGATCCGGGTTTCCATCAACATCATCACGGGGGGTACCTTCCTGGAAATTGTTCGGATTTTGGTCACCGGATTCATCGAAGACGATGTTATCTGGGTCGCCATCCGTTTGACCGAAGATCTGGGCTAGGTTTTTAACAGTTGTGTCCCCGGAAGTAGCACCAGTAGCAATAGCTTGCAGGGAAAAACCGGTAACAATAGTTCCTGTGGGAATGGGGCCATTCGTTGCTGTATTACGAATAAAACCAATCCGAGTGATGTTAGCTGCTTCGGTAGCATTAGTGGGAGCAGTTGTAGACCATTCAGCATCCAGCGCGGGGGTAGCTAAGTCATCATCAGTGTAGACAGAGTTATGTTTATTTCTGGTGTATGGAGGAGAGGAAAGAAAAAGCGTATCCTGCTGAATTAAGCAAAAACCAACAAGGATACACCCATGGACAAAGATAATCTGATTTCGTTGCCATCACCAGAAGCAACAGAAACTTTTCAAGACACATTAACGGAAATCCTACGGAAAGGCGCTCGTCAACTCATCGCCCAAGCCGTAGAAGAAGAGTTACAGGATTTTCTGGCTCAGTACCAAGATAAACGAGACGAACAAGGACGAAAAATGGTGGTACGCAATGGCTACTTGCCAGAACGGTCGGTCATCACAGGTATCGGAGAAGTCCAGGTAAAAGTACCAAAGGTACGAGACCGCAGCGGTAGCGGCATAAAATTCAATTCCCTGCTGCTGCCGCCCTATCTTAAACGCAGCAAGAGCACTGAAGAGTTACTGCCATGGCTCTATCTGAAAGGTATTTCAACCGGAGATTTCCAAGAAGCCCTAGGGTCATTACTAGGAGAAGAAGCAAGTGGATTGTCGCCAGCGACAATTGGTCGCCTGAAGCAGAAATGGGTCGGGGAGCATCACGCCTGGCAACAGCGTTCCTTGGAACAAAAGCGCTATGTGTATGTGTGGGCAGACGGTATTTATTTCAACATCCGCGCCGAAGAGAGACAATGCATTCTGGTGCTCATCGGTGTGACGGAAAGCGGCGAGAAAGAATTGTTAGCCCTAGCGGCAGGATACCGGGAATCAGCATTAAGCTGGAAACCCCTGCTGCTGAGCCTCAAACAGCGTGGCTTGGCCATTGCCCCAGAACTGGCCATTGGCGATGGTTCTCTGGGATTCTGGAATGCCTTGGCTCAGGTTTATCCCGAGACCCGCAAACAACGATGTTGGGTACACAAAACAGCGAATATCCTCGATAAATTACCCAAAAAACAACAAACGGCAGCGAAGGAGGGAATATGGCAGATTTATCGTGCCGCGACTAAAGCCGAGGCTCTGCAAGCCTACGAGCGTTTTATACAAACCTATGAAGCCAAATATCCAGAAGCGACAAAATGTCT
>CALRTB020000006.1:0-150395 GCA_943371005.1 Sphingobacterium thalpophilum | reverse complement strand
GGAATCATCAGGACGCCGAACCAACCGACATAGATGCGGTTCTCGGTGCTGGTGATCCACTGACAGAACTTCTCCCACAAGGAAGCGCTGCCGCGCTGTTGTAGTGTAGTAGTCATGTGTTTATGATTGCTATGAAATTATCAAGGTGCGTTCCAAATTGCTTCAGAACTGGTTTTTTATGTATGTGTCTATACTAACAGGGAAATAAAGTTTTGTAAAGCATTCTCAGATATTTTTTACATTTGCTGTGGTGTTGGCAAGGTGAAAGCCGGATAAAAAAGGGACTTAGAGAGCTTGGAGTTTTCGGTTTAGCTCAGGATTGTAAAGGCGTTCGTAATTCCAGTAATTCGCAAAGACAGATTCGACGTAGTTTTTCGTTTCATTGAACGGAATCTGTTCGATAAAGGTGTCGGGGTCATCGAGGCCGTAACGTTGTAGCCATTGGGCAACGTTGCCGGGGCCAGCATTGTAACTGGCGATCGCCAACATGGAGTTATCGTCATATTCCTGGTGGGTGTAGCGCAGATACCAGGTGCCGAGCTTGATATTATCCTCTGGTTCATCGAGGGCATAGGTGTTGCCAGTGGTCTGTTGGGCGATCCATTCGGCGGTGCTGGGCATCACCTGCATCAATCCTTTTGCTCCCACGGGGGATTCAATATTTTTCTCAAAGCGGGATTCTTGGCGCATTAAAGAAACGACCAATAGGGGATTGAGGTCATTTTCGGCGGCCCAACGCTGGATCGGTTCGGCGTAGGGGAACGGGAAAAGGGCATGCCAATAGGTTTCGTTTTCCCGGAGCGCTAACCAAGCTTGGCGATCGCCGGGGTTATCCCGTTGGCTGAGATTCCAAATGGTATTGATCCCCTGGAGATAGCGACCTTGGGCAAGTTTCAATAAACCCTGGGTAAAGGCTTCGGGGACAGTGAGATTTGTTTTGCTGGCGAGTTCGAGTTGGAGGGTATTCCAAGCGTCAAAATCCTGGCCGAGGCGATAAAGCTCCTGAAACGTTTCGGAACCCGCCGGGGGGACAGGACGAGTTTCGGGAATATCTAATACTGGTTGGAGGCTGCGCACCGAAGTGAAATCTCCCACATCCCAGCCAAGTTGCACTGCCGATCGCCACGCATAGTAGGATTCGGGGTAGTCGCGGAGGACTTGTTGATAGGCTTGTTTCGCCGCTTGAGTTTCACCGAGTTGCTGTTGCCATTTTCCCGTCCAAAAAATAGATTCAGGGGTGAGGGAATGGTCGGGGGTCAGGGAGGCGATCGCCTTGGCCCATTCAATGGCCTTGGTGTAATTTTCTTCTGCGGCATAACGTTCAGCCTGTTGCCAGCGGTATTCTGTGGTGGCGGCCCCGTCTTTATAAGTACTGAGGGCTTTTTCACGGGTTTGGCTGGCGGAACTATTACTCCCCAACTTTTCTAAAAGGTTGGCCTTGGCAAAAAGAGCTTCGGGGGCTTCCTCTGGAAATTTTTGGGTGGCTTGATCTAAATAAGTTAGCGCCGTGGTGTCATTGACTAAAGTTGCGAGACGACGTAAACCAAGGCCTGTTTCTGGGGCGTCGGGGAAAGTTTTGATCAAAGCTTCGTAGGCAGGTCGCGCTTGTTCCGGTTGGTCACTGACCTGGAAGCTGCGGGCGAGGCGGTACAAATTCTGGGGCGTTCGGGGTGCTTTTTGGTAAGCGGTGGCGGCGTCGGCATACTGCCATTGATCCCAAAAACTATCGGCGATCGCCTGCCAGGTTTCTGGGGATAACTGATCGGCAAAATTATCGATTAAAGTTTGACGGACTGCGGCAATATCAGGGGCATCGGCGTCATATTTAAGGCGTAGTTCCAACAGATCCCGTTGATCTGGATTTTCTGCAAGACGCTGTTGAATTAAGCTTTGGGTGCGCGGGTGGGCGGGATATTCGGCGATCGCCTGGTCGGCATACTTCCCATCGTAGGCACTGAGGCGAAAAAGGGCTTCGGCGGCGGCAGCGTCCTCCGGGTAATTTTGCACCACATCAAACCAAATCACCTGGGCCTGTTCAGGATTGTTGACTAGTTCATAGGCGCGCCCCCGTTTAATCAAAATATGGGGCGTGAGCACAGGATAGTCCTGCTCTAGGTTCTCGAAGGCGGCTAGGGCGGCAGCGCCATCCTGTTCGACGAGATAATCCATCCCTAACAAGTAACGGGCGCGACTGCGGTCAAGGCTATTTTTTTTCCCGTTGGCGATCGCCTCAAGCCGTTCCCGACGTTCCTCTGGTGTTTGTTCTACGAGGGTCAACACCTCAGAATCGCTTGCTTCAGAGGATTCCACTTGGCTGGCATTCTGGGATAACAACGGGATCTGCTGCCGGGCGGCGATCGCCCCCAGACCCAAAACCCCCGTTAAACCAAGGCCAATCCAAAATGTTGGCGAACTGTACTTGACCCGAACCCGCTTCATGGTGGTGCTGCCATTAATTCAACGGTCTCGATCATAGGCGATCTCTCAAAAATCCGGTGCTTTCCCCAGGCGATCGCCGCAAAAAAAACCTAACTTCCAGGGGAAATTAGGGCAAAAAAGAGAGATTGTAACCAGGGTAATACTGTTACTTTTTCGGCTGATAGTAGAGGTGAGACCCTTGATCGGCGATGTAATGGCAGGCCTTCTGAGATCTAAAGAAACTGCGCCAAATGGGAGCATGGCTCACCCGGTAATAATCGCCCAGGAGGGGCTTGATCGCTTCCGTCGCATCCTTGAGATAGTAGTGGGGAATGGTATGGAAAATGTGGTGGGCGACGTGGGTGCCAATATTATGGTGAATTTCGTTGAAAATGCCATAATCCCGGTCAATGGTGGAGAGGGCGCCCTTGAGGTAGTACCAGTCATCACCCCGATACCAGGGAATATCCGCTTCGGTATGGTGCAGATAGGTGACTAAATCGAGCCAAACTACGAAGATGACGTAGGGCACGAAATAGAATTTCACAAAGGCGAGAATTCCGAACTGAGCAGTAAACCACGCGAGAAACGCAACCATGGCAATAATGGCGGCGGTGCTGACAATGATATCGTTGCGCTCGTTAGCCTTAAACAAGGGGCTTTTTGGGGAAAAATGGGAACCAGGCCCCCGACCCGGCGATCGCTTAAACAAATAAATCGGATAAGCAATCAGGGGTGCATAGAAACGGACAAGTTTCTCCGCGAAACCCATCTGGTCATATTTCGACTCTGGGATCGGGTACCAACTTTCATCGGTATCAATGTTGCCCGTATTGGAGTGGTGGGTGCGGTGGGAAATACGCCAACCGTGAAAAGGCACCAAAATCGGCGTGTGGCTCAAATGGCCGATTAAGTTATTGAGCCATTTGGATTTAGAAAAAGAGCCGTGGCCGCAATCATGGCCGACCACAAATAAAGCCCAAAACATCGTGCCCTGGGCAAACCAAAAGATGGGGTAAAAAAACCAAGAATCTAAATAAGCGGCGATCGCATAGAGGCCAGCAATGATCCCAATATCAAGAAAAAAATAAGCGAGGGAACGGAAGACAGAAGGCTGAAAACAGTAGTCTGGGATGGCTGCTTTCACATCCTTCAGGGTGAAGGGAAGATCCTGCCGTAGAGACTCGCGACTCCCTGGGGAGCGGACTGTGCTTTGCATTCAGTTTCAAAAAGAGATTAACAAATGTTTACAATTCTACTGCCTTTTGTCAGGATGCAGGGGAAATCGCCGCAAAATTCCCTAATTTCGTTTAATTTTTCCCATTGTCTGGCCCTGGCGATCGCCGCCAAACTTCTTGAAGAGTTCTTTGTAGAATAGGAGCTAGTCCACTGCACAAAACGTTTTTATGTCCACTACCACTGAACCCACAGATCGTTTATTTGGGGCTTTGCCTTACCTGTTACCCCTCGTCTACGCTTTGCCCTTCGGTCTGCCGTTTTTAATGCGCTTTCCGATCCTGGCGGTGATCTACGTGCCTTTACAACCCCTGATTCGGCTTTATTCATTCCCTTTCGCGGGTCTAATCATCTTCTTTGTGCTCTATGCCGCAGTGGTACGCAACAGCAAAATTAGCCACTTCATTCGCTTTAACACTCTCCAGGCGATCTTGATTGACATTGCCCTGGTGTTGTTCGGGATTTTAATTCGCTTTTTTGGCTTTGGAGGAAGTGGTCTGCTGATTGAAACCCTCTCTAATGTTGCTTTCCTCGGCACCTTAGTGGCTTGTCTTTATGCAATGGTGCAATCGATCCTCGGTAAATATGCGGAGTTACCGACCATTTCCCAGGCCGCCTATTCCCAATTACCCTACTAATTTGGGAGAAATGGGCAAAATCCTAGCAATTTAGGGTCTAATCGAGAAACTTTTTTGGGGTCATCCCCGACAAATAATCATGGTGAAGTATTAGGGAAACACAATGGCGAAGTTGATGATGTTAGAGCCTTACCAATTATTATTGGGCGGCGTAGTGGCGATCGCCTTTTTGACGGTGGGCCTCACGGTGGGGGTGAGTAATGCCCTGGGGCGCAATATCCTCAAACCCCGACAGTTTACCTGTCAGCCTACCATTGAGCCCCAAACAGGGGAACTGATGTGGACAGTTTTCCACCAAGGCCAGGGGCAACCACAACCTTGGCTGCAAATGGTGCCGGGCATGGAAGGGGATGTGTCCCTCAAAAGTCGTTGTGAACAGGTGGCCCAGCGGCTAGATTCACTGGCATCACAAGAGCTCCGCGCCCTCACCTATCAGCCCAATCCGGCCACCCCAGAGCGGGAAGTAATCTGTGCCCTAACCCAGGTTAAAAGTGCCCCTTGCACAACGCTCTTAATTTTGAAGCCCGATACAGACCCAACGCAGTTTTTTGCAGATTTAACCCTGCCTCTGCGCCAATGGGGGGAGAGGATGCAATTAGAGACTGCAAACCAAGTGCCCCTCGATCTGCAGCCCTATCTTCTGGGGCCAGCGTCTCCCTAGAGCCTGGGGGCCTAAATTTTACCTGGGCGATCGCCGAGACAAATCCCTAACCCCCGCGCAGTTTTAACCAAAGTTCCCTCCGGATCAACGACCCGATTGATCTCAATGGCTTCACGAATCGGCACACTAGACACCTGGCCATTTTGCCAAGTTACCATGTGATCAAATTTGCCCTGGGCGATCAAATCCACCGCCGCGACCCCAAAGGCTGAGGCCAACAAACGATCTAGGGGTGAGGCGATGCCCCCCCGCTGGATGTGGCCCAATACCGTTACCCGCGTTTCTGCGCCCGTCTTTTTGGCGACTTCATCGCCCATATATTGACCGATGCCTCCCAGGCGACATTCCCCAAATTGCAATTCGTGTTTAAGGGTTTCTCCAGATGTCGTACAGACAGCCTCGGAAACAACGACGAGGGTATGATCTTTACCGGAATTTTGGCGATCGCAAATAAACTCACACACCGTCTGTAAGTCGTAGGCAATCTCTGGGATCAAGATCACATGGGCACCGCCAGCAATACCCGCATTTAAGGCAATGTGGCCAGCATCGCGCCCCATCACTTCCACAATCATCACTCGGTTGTGACTGGCCGCCGTAAAATGCAGTCGATCTAAAGCTTCTGTGGCAATATTGACCGCTGTTTCAAACCCAATGGAACGTTCCGTAATGCCCACATCATTGTCAATGGTTTTGGGGATGCCCACGAGGTTCATGCCCCCCAGGTGCGCTAATTTCTGGAGAATCGCCAAGCTACCATCGCCGCCAATCCCGACCAGTGCATCCAGCCCCAAGCGGTGATAGGCTTCGCCAATTTCCTGGGAGCGATCCTTTAGGGAACCGTCTTCCATGGGAAAAGCAAAGGGATTACCTTTATTGGTTGTCCCTAACATGGTGCCCCCCATCGTTAACCAAGTATCGACTTGATCTTCGGTGAGGACAATGGTTTCTGGTGGCTCCTGGAGCAGGCCGAGGGTCGCTCGACAGATGCCAATCACTTCCCAACCGTATTGATGTCGGGCACAGCGAGTTACAGCCCGAATCGCTGCATTCAAGCCGGAGCAGTCGCCGCCACTGGTGAGTACACCAATTTTTTTTACGTTTCCCATAACTGATGCTGTTTACCGTTGTCCTAAAGCATTTATGACCTGGGGCCATTGGGCCTATTGTTAATCAGGAAACGGCGATCGCCACAACCTCTGAGATGATTCGTTTAATTTTTTGACAGTTATTTACTGATATGGCTGATAAGTCAGCGATCGCTCACATCCCCAGGGAAATTTACAGGGAAACTTTAGGATGCGAGGTAATGGGGAATAATCACATCGGGGATACTTTGCCCCGTCAGACAATGCCAATGGCAGGTAAACAGGTCTGGTTGTTGGCAGCGCAGAGAGGCGATCGCCGGTGCTGCCGGGAAAGGCCAGAGTCGATCAAAAATCAACCGCTTTTCCGGTGAGAAAGAAAACTGTAGCAGGTAAACCCCAGGCGTAGCCCCAATGGAATCGAGGAGTTGGTAGCCCAGATAATACAAGCTTTGGCGCTGTTCATCCCGGAGGTCGATAGGCTGGTGGTAGGAGTTGGGCATTACCCCTTCACCGATCACTTCGCCGTACAAAGGTCCCTTCGCCGTGTAGATAATTGGTAGCCAGTGATCACCTAAATAATTGTGGTTACAGACCCGGTGGGTTGTGTGTTTCTGCACCCACTGACGCCGCTCTTCAATTTTGCGACAGGCTTGAAATACTTTTTGGTGCGTGAAAGAAAAAGGCTCTGGTAAATCAATCGTCAAGGGACAAACGAGGACGTCGCGACCCTGGGACTGGCCCCCGTGTCGAACCATCGCCGGTGTGAGCACTTCTACTTCTGTGCCCTCGGCCTGCTGCACAATTGCCGTTTTAAATGCCTTAATCATCCGCTCCGTAACGGGGGAAGCAGAGATAAATTTGCCAGAATGTTTTAATTCAGCATTGACTAAGATGATGACCTTAGAGGGTGCTGAACGTCGGGATGGGGCTGCCACCTTTGGGGTTAAATGTGGGTAATTCAATCTCAGACAGGCTATGACGACGATTTTTCACTGCAAGGCGGTAACTCACACTTTGTAAGTCGGCGTGGAGTTGGCGATTCTCCCTTTGCAGCTTCTCTACTTTATCGCGAACTGTTGCCATTCTCTCAGCAAATTTCTGCCGATAAATCTGCGGTAGTTCCTGAACCACCTGTTCTAAGCGCCGACTGCGATCGCCTAATTCTTTAACAGATTGGCGCAATTGGGAGATTTCTTGATCTTTCTGGGTCAAACGCTCTTGATAAAAAACGACTTGCTGTTCAACCTCTTGGAACTGCTCCCGGAGGCGCTGGAGTTCTTCTTGGTGCTGGGCTTCTAGCTCCGGGGCCAGGTCATCATTGCCCTTGACGAGACGAAATAACTCCTGGGACAGTTGCTGCACCAGTTGATCCCGCAGTTGAAGTTCCTGCTGGAGTTGGGCGACATCGAGGGGTTGGGATTGACGGGGTTCGGTTGTTGCCACGGTTATTTATCACTCCATTGATCAAGGGTTTGGGGTTAAATCGTCCGATACTTACATTAATCTAGACAAAATTTGCACCGCCCAAAGGATAGAAAAGACAGTCTTTCGCCTATGACTTTTTACTGGAATTGGCCAGTACTGGAATTGGCCAGTATAGACCTAATAATATCTAATGCTTTGGAAAAATGCCTGTCTACAGGGAAATTTTGTAAAAAAATCGCCATTCGTGGTTTCCCCCTTGCGGATAAGATAAAGGGGATTTTTAACAAGCCCTGTTTTTCTTCCATGAGTATTGCAAGCAATCCCCCGATTAAGTTTGGCACTGACGGTTGGCGTGGCATTATCGCCGATGATTTTACCTTCGCTAATGTTTGTAAAGTGACCCGGGCGATCGCCAGCTATCTAGAGACGGCCTATGGGAAGGATCGTCCGGTGCTGGTGGCCTATGACACCCGTTTTTTTGCAGACGAATTTGCCCAGACTGCGGCGGAAGTGCTCGCGGATCTCGGTTGGACGGTGAAGGTGGTAGAGCGGGATTGCCCGACCCCGGTGATTGCCTACAATGCGAAGTTTCTCAATTCTGCTGGGGCGTTGATGTTTACGGCCAGCCACAACCCCGCCCCCTACTGTGGGATCAAATATATTCCCGATTATGCAGGGCCAGCGACCCCAGAGATTACCGATACGATTGTGGCGAATATTGCCAGTGCTTCGGCTGACATGCCCACGGGGAAAAACGGCGACAAGATTTCTCGGTTTGACCCGAAACCTGACTATCTAAAATTTATCTACACTCTCCTGGATGTGGACAAGATTCGCTCAGCGGGCCTGAAGGTGAAATATGATGCACTGTATTCCACCTCTCGCGGTTATTTAGACGAAGTTTTGGCCCACTGCGGTTGCGAAACGGAGTCGTTTAATACCAGCCGTGATGTGTTGTTTGGCGGTGGGATGCCAGAACCGAAAGGCTCCCAGCTTGTTGGCCTCGTGGATGCGGTAAAAGCCGATCAAGCGGATCTTGGTTTAGCAACAGACGGTGACAGCGATCGCTTTGGGGTTGTGGATGAATTGGGGAATGTTTTAACGCCCAACACAATTCTGCTGTTGCTCGCGCGGCACCTGCTGAAAAATAAGGGTCAAAAAGGCGCCATTGTCCGCACAGTAGCCACGACCCACTTACTGGATAATTTGGCCGCGAAGTATGGTTTAGAAATTTTTGAAACGGCCGTTGGGTTTAAATACATCGGCGAAAAAATGCGGGAAACCGCTGTCCTTATTGGTGGCGAAGAATCCGGTGGTTTGAGTGTGCTCGGTCATATCCCGGAAAAGGATGGTATTTTGGCCGATATGCTCGTGGCCGAGGCGATCGCCTACGAAGGCAAGCCCCTGTCCCAGTTAGTCAAAGAAGCCCTTGAAGATGCTGATGGGCCGCTTTTTAACAAACGCTTGGATCTCCACCTGGAAGAACCCCACAAAAAGGCTGTCTTGGACTTCTACAAGGCGACACCTCCGGAAACTGTGGCTGGTTTAGCAGTCAAGGAAGTGGGCTTAAAGGATGGCGTGAAACTGTACCTCGAAAATGGCAGTTGGGTGCTCCTGCGTCCTTCTGGCACGGAACCGTTGATGCGGGTTTACATGGAAACGGATTCTGCGGCCCTTGAAGCGAAAATTGCCTCGGAAATGGAAGCGGTGATCGCCAAACTTGATCCGGCGAAATAAACATCTTTAAAATTTTGCAGGAGGGGGCGTTACTAATCGGTAGCGTCCCTTTTTTAGTGCTTTTTTAAGAGATAAAAATTAGGCGATCGCCTTGAGATTTTCCTCGATGTGCGCCTGGGGATCATGGTTCCGGACTTGGCGAATAAAGAAATCCTCCAAGGAAACCCGTGCCAATTTTAAATCCAGTAATCGCGCCTTCATCAAGCTCAGGGACGCAATAAACTTTTGAGGATCTCCCTCCAAATGGCCAATCCAATGGTGATCCTTGCGGCTCAAATCCGGCACCCAAGACCGTAACGCTGCCTCGGTGCCCCCTTCGATGACCACTTGATAGCGATCCGCCGCCCCCAGAAGCTCATCTAAAGTACCTTGGCAGATAATTTCTCCTTTTGACAAAATCGCCAGGCGATCGCAAATCAGTTCCACATCCGCCAGAATATGCGAATTAAAGAAAATCGTTTTCCCTTGGGCCTTGAGGGACAAAATAATTTCTCGTACTTGGTAGCGACCGAGGGGATCAAGACCCGACATCGGCTCATCAAGGAACACTAAATCCGGATCGTTGATTAATGCCTGGGCCATGCCGACCCGTTGGAGCATCCCCTTGGAATATTTGCGGAGTTGCCGCTTTTTCGCCACTTCCTGGGCCAGTCCCACCGTATCCAGCAGTAATTTAATCCGCTTTTGTCGCTTGCCGCGCGGAATCTGAAATAAACCCGCCGTAAAATCCAGAAATTCCCAGGCCGTTAAAAAGTCATAAAAATAAGCATTTTCCGGGAGATAGCCAATGCGCTGGCGGGTGGGGCGATCGCCAAACGGTTTTCCCAACAGCGTCGCATTTCCCCCGGTCGGCCGAATAATCCCCAACAGAATCTTCAAAAGGGTCGTTTTTCCTGCCCCATTCGGCCCCAGTAGCCCAAAGGTTTCCCCACCCAAGACCTCTAGGGAACAACTCTTGAGGGATTCACTGGTTTTGTTGAGCCAAAAGCCGGTACGGTAAGTCTTGCAAAGGTCCCAGGTCTTGACCACTGCCATACCATCGGAGGAAGGAGATGCGGACTGCATAGGGCGATTTCGTGACAAATTGAAACAATTTAGGGAATTTTAGGCCAGGCGTTTGAACCAAACGACAAGATCGATAAAATATAGTCTGGTTGATTATATTAAACTTTTAACCAAATTCTTTTTCTGTTGAGAGCATTGAGAGGAAAACTCCTTTGAAAAAATTACTTGCTATTGCTTTAACCGTACTTGCTACTGTTTTTGCCTTCGGGACTCCTGCATTTGCGGCTGATGCTGCTGCTGGTGCCCAAGTGTTTGCTGCTAACTGTGCCGCTTGCCATGCCGGTGGTAACAACGCTGTAATGCCCACCAAAACCCTAAAGGCTGATGCCCTGAAAACTTACCTCGCTGGCTACAAAGATGGCAGCAAGTCCCTCGAAGAAGCGGTTGCCTACCAAGTAACCAACGGACAGGGGGCAATGCCTGCTTTCGGTGGTCGTCTAAGCGATGCTGATATTGCTAACGTTGCTGCTTACATCGCTGATCAAGCAGAAAACAACAAATGGTAAACAACTGATTGCCTTTAAATTAGTTGCAACCTATTTCCCGATAGCCAGTTATTTGTATAGAAATAACTGGTTTTTTTATGGCGATCAAATCTCTTGGCAGATAAACTTCACAACAAAAAACCTCCCCGAATGGAGAGGTCAAGAAATAAATTGCGCAAATCAAAGGATTCGTTTTTGAGATTTACCGCAACAGTCGCTTAGACAAACCACTCATCCATCGCTTGTTCTTTGGTGTTGGTATTCCGGGAGGGAGTCGCCCGATCAAAGGTCATGTGAATCGAACGGGTTTGTTCCCCATCAGCGGCTACGGCCACAATCGGATAATCAATATTGCCGTCCTGGAAAGACATCTGGAAGCGGAAAGTGCCGTCAGGATTCAGTTTGATCGGCTGGCCGCCAATGGTGACGGTCGCATCAGGTTCCGTCGCACCGTAAACGATTAATTCCGCATCCGCCACGAGCCAGAATTTTCGGGGACGTGCTGGTGGCATCGAAGCAAAGCCAGCACCGGACATATTCAAACCGGACATGTTGAGACCAGAAACATTGGGTGCTGCCCATAGCCCGGCTCCAGAGGGGAAGACGTAGGAACTAATCGATTCTTGGGGCGGTACTGAGCCAGCCACATGTTGCATCGAACCGAACAGAGACCCGGCGATGCGTTGGGCTTCGAGGGATTGAAGATCGCCAAAGATTTCGTCGTAAATGGGGCTGGAGGTACTTTCGGCAGTGGCAGCGGCGGCAGCTTCTGCTTGTTTTTTGGCTGGGGGGACCAGATTGTAAACGGTTTTGCCTTTTAGCTCTTCATCCCACTGGACAGTCACAAAAATGTCTTCTACCCAGTCGCTGGGATAAACGGGAGGCACACGAATCGCTGTAGAACGGGCCAAGCTTAACCAACGGCCATCGGCGCAACGGTAGCCAATTTCCACAACATAGTCGCGATCGCTAACGGGTACGGGGAAATACCATTCCCGCGCCATTTCATCACATAAATATTCTTGGACGTTGTGGGGGGTCTGGTAGTCGAGGTTGATATCTGTTACGTCGTAGAGGCGGAGGGCAATTTGCTGTCCCCCTTGGTTGCGCAGATATTGCTTGTGGTCATTGGGAATATCCCAGTAGGCGTAGGCCCATTGGGGATCGCGGGGTAAGAGGACGATGCGACTTTGACCGTAGCCGCCTGGGAGGTCGCCGAGGTCTTCATCGACGCTAGCGAGATCGAGCTCGATGGGATCATCTTGACCAACTTCAAATTTTGCTGCTTCCACTTGAGTTTCCTCCTCTTGGCTGTTGACTGGGGTGATGGATTCAGTTTTGTTGGGGGTTACTGAGGCTTTGGGATTGTCGTAGCTTGAGCGTTTTTTGACCTCAGCGAGGAGTTGATCTTTGCGCATTCGACTATAGCGACTGATGCCGAGTTTGCTGGCTAGCTTTCGTAGTTGCCTCAGGGTCATATCTTCCAGGTTGTCTTCGAATCCATTGCCTACTGTAGTGGTCATGGGATGGGCTCCTCCGTTGCGCGAATTTTGGACTGATACAGGGTAGGCGCTTGCATCGGTTTTTTTGGCGATCGCCTGTTGCTTTATGTTTTAGCAGAGAATCCCTAACTACATGATCCCAAAAGTCACAGAACTTTGACATTTAACGAATCCAATGGCTTTCAGTTATTTTTTATATCAAGAAATAATGACTTTTGTGTTCGGGATAAGTATTTATGCTTGCTTAAAAAGGCGGATTTGATTGATTCTGTCCCGGGCCATAGGCAAGGGATTTGGAAATCCGCTAAGATGACATCGCCCATTTGTAACATCCCGACATTATGATTCGTCTCGAAACGGTTTCTCCCCACCAGCAACTTGTGATTACGCCGCCTGCATCGGGCCTCAGTTTGCAGGGAAAGGTGCGGATTCCGGGGGACAAGTCCATTTCCCACCGGGCGCTGATGTTGGGGGCGATCGCCGAAGGGGAAACGATCATCGAAGGCTTGCTATTGGGGGAAGATCCCCGCAGTACGGCAGCCTGTTTTACGGCGATGGGGGCCAATATTTCAGAATTAAATGAAACGGAAGTCCGGGTGCAGGGGGTCGGTCTCGGTAATTTACAAGAGCCAGATAATGTCCTCGATGCAGGCAACTCCGGCACGACGATGCGCCTCATGTTAGGTCTGTTGGCCTCTTCGGCGGATCGCTTTTTTGCCGTGACGGGGGATGGTTCTTTGCGCTCGCGGCCCATGTCCCGTGTCGTTAATCCCCTGAAGGAAATGGGGGCGCAAATTTGGGGTAAAAAAGGAAATACCCTTGCACCGCTAGCAGTTCGAGGACAACAACTAAAAGGAATTCATTACCACTCCCCCATTGCGTCGGCCCAGGTGAAATCCTGTATTCTCCTAGCGGGTCTTTTGGCGGAGGGTCAAACCACCGTCACTGAACCCGCCCTCTCGCGGGATCATAGTGAACGGATGCTCCGGGCCTTTGGCGCGAATCTCACTATCGATCCAGAAACCCACAGCGTCACCATTGACCCTTACCCGACGTTACGGGGCCAAAAAGTCGTGGTACCGGGGGATATCAGTTCGGCAGCTTTTTGGATGGTGGCGGCGGCGATTGTGCCGGATTCCGATTTGACCATTGAAAATGTTGGCATTAATCCGACTCGCACAGGCATTATCGAAGCAATGCAGATGATGGGGGCGGACATGACCCTCGACAATGCGCGGGAAGTGGCCGGAGAACCTGTGGCAGATCTGCGGGTACAATATTCTCCCCTCAAGGGCTGCACCATCGGCGGCGAAATTATTCCCCGGCTCATTGATGAAATTCCGATCCTGGCAGTGGCGGCCTGTTTCGCGGCAGGGACAACAATCATTAAAGATGCTGAGGAATTGCGCGTTAAAGAAAGCGATCGCCTCGCGGTGATGGCCGCCGAACTGACAAAAATGGGCGCAAATATTATCGAACATCCCGACGGCCTAGAGATTATTGGGGGGGCCACCTTAAACGGCGCAGAAATGGATAGCTACACCGACCACCGCATTGCCATGAGTTTGGCGATCGCCGCTTTAAATGCCAAGGATGAAACCCGCATCCACCGGGCCGAAGCTGCCTCCATTTCCTATCCGACGTTTGTGGAAACTCTCACCAACGTTTGTCAAGTTGAATAAAGCCATGGGCTAGATCTGCATGCCGTTGAAGCGCATTTTTACCCCCGTGGCGGGGGACAGGACTAACCCCTTGCGTTTGGCTGCGACGGGCACCTGATCCAATAGAGTTAAATCGGCTTGGGTGGCGATCGCCGCCAGACCTAGGCGCAACTCCACCATCGCTAAAGCTTCCCCGGCACAACGGCGCACACCGCCCCCGAAAGGCATAAATTCGTAGGGGGTAAACTGCCGTTCAAGGAACCGTTCAGGGCGAAATTCCCTGGGGTTGGGGTAGAGATCCGGGCGTTGGTGGAGCAGATAAATTGACCCCATCAACACCGTGCCAGCCTCGATAGAATAATCGAGCAACTGGGTGGTGGTAACGGCTTGGCGGGCAAAGGTAAACATCGCCACGGGGTTAATGCGTAGGGTTTCATTGCAAACCGCCGCTAAATAAGGCAAACGGTAAATATCCATCGGGTCAGGATTTTCACCCAAGGCTGTAATTTCGGCGCGGACTTTCGCCATCACCTCCGGGTGGGTATGGAGCCAGTAGGTGCCCCAGGCCATGGCGATCGCCGTGGTTTCGTGGCCCGCAAACAAGAGCAACATCAGCTCATCCCGCAATTGTTGATCGTCCATGGTGTTGCCTGCTTCGTCGGTGGCGGCCATAAGCAGGGACAAAATATCAGTCCGCTCCGGGTCGGGATGGGCGCGGCGTTCCTGCAATTCGGCGTAGATCAACTCATCTAGGGCTTGGCGATCGCGGATAAAACTGCCCCAGGGACTCCAGGCCCCAAAGTCCTTTTGCAACGATGTAAAAAAGAGAAAACTATTGGCAATGGGCGAAGTAAACCGATTCAAAATCTTGCGGGTCATCGCCATAATCGGTTCGTAGCGATCGCCCCCCTGCACCCCAAAGACCACCTCAATAATTGTACGCAGGGTAATTTTTTGGGTGATGTCCTGCATCTGGAAGGCTTGGCCTGGCTCTAGCTGGGACAACTCAGCTTCAATAATCTGGGTAATGAGCGCCCCATAGTTGTGCATCCGCGCCCCGTGAAACGCGGGCATGATCAACTTTCTCTCTTGCCGATGGCGATCGCCACTCAAACTCACCAGGGACTGTTGGCCCACCAGGGGTTCAATAATGCCATTTAACTCCCCAGGGGCCGCGAAAGCCTGACTATTGTTACTTAACAATTGCCGTATTGCTTCGGGGTGATAGGCCAAAACCAGGGGTTCGGTATAGCCCGCCGCTGGCATATAGGCGAGATCCGGCGCCAGGGTTGCCAAGCGGGTCAAATACCCCACAGGATTCAACAACGATTGTAATTTTTGCTGGAATTTGCCCGTAGATAAACGCGGAATAGACTTGAATTCAGTGGCGATCGCCATAGGTTTGACTCGATAGGGTGAAGTGCCTTGCTCCCCTATTGTTGCACTTTTAATTAGGGCATTAAACTGGTCCCAAATGTCCCTAGGCTAGAAATAATCAGAGTTCGACGGCAAGCCCAAGGAATTTTTTATAAATTTTTCTTATATAGAACCGAAACTATGACGATATTTTCTTGTATTGACTCTAGTCTATGGTATTGCTAAACTCAGGCATAACAGCACAAGTTCAGGAGTAAACCCTTGATCCCTGCAACTCTCCACCAACTGAAGGTGTTTGAAACCACGGCTCGCCACGGTAGTTTTACCAAGGCAGCAGAGGAATTATCAATCACCCAACCGACGGTTTCTGGACAAGTTAAACAACTGACCCAGACCATCGGCATGCCACTGTTTGAACATATTGGCAGAAAGCTATATCTCACAGAAGCAGGTGAGGAACTCCTAGCAACCTGCCAAGAAATCTTTGAACGGCTGGATAACTTTGAGATGAAGTTGGCCGCCCTGCAGGGAGCGAAACGGGGTCAACTCCGCTTAGGCGTAATCACGACAACTAAATATTTTGTGCCGCGTATCCTGGGGGAATTTTGCCAAGATTACCCAGATATCGACGTGTCTTTACAGGTGATCAATCACCAACAACTCCATGATCGGATGGCGGATAATTTGGATGATCTCTATATCCTGAGTAATTTGCCCGATGATCTCGATGTCCATGCGAAGGCATTTTTGGACAATCCGTTGGTGGTAGTAGCCCGCGCCGATCATCCCCTGGCGCACCAGAAAAATCTCCCTCTGTCTGTGTTGGACGGGGCAGATTTTGTCACGCGGGAAATGGGATCGGGGACACGGCTCGCGGTCGAAAAGCTCCTGGCAGAACATGATGTGTCGGTACAGGTGCGCCTGGAACTGGGGTCAAATGAGGCGATTAAACAGGCGATCGCCGGTGGCTTAGGGATTTCTGTCTTGTCCCGCCATACTTTGATCACGGAGCCTCCCCACGGCGAATTAACGGTCTTGGATGTGGAGCATTTTCCGATCCAGCGCCACTGGTATGTCGCCTACCTCGCCGGGAAACAACTGTCGGTGATTGCCCAAGCCTTTTTGGAGTTTATGGTCCGGTCTAGCCAGAAAACTCTCGAAAATTCAGGGCGGCGATCGCTCGCTCTGCAACCCTAAGAGCTCACGATTGTTGGGCCATTTCCCGTGCCTTTGGTAGGTCGAAGTTGGAAATTGCTCAACCCGTAAAAAAGACGAGTGATCAACCCTCTTTTCCCTAAGCAAATTATTTCAGCGTCATCGTCATATGAATACTTTTTTCAGTCAGAGTGTCTGGCTTGTTCCCTGCTATCCTTTGCTGGGAATGGGTCTATCGGCACTATGGATGCCTAGCATCAGCCGAAAAACGGGGCCGCGGCCCGCAGGCTACGTCAATATGTTGCTCACTTTTATGGCCTTAGTCCATAGCTGTCTGGCCTTTATCGAACGTTGGGAACAACCCGCCCTCAAACCATCGTTGACTTGGCTCCAGGCGGCGGACTTGACCCTCAGCATCGACCTCGATATTTCCAGCATTACCATTGGGGCGCTGATTCTGATTGCAGGGATTAATCTACTCGCCCAACTCTATGCCGTGGCTTATTTAGAAATGGATTGGGGCTGGGCGAGATTTTTCGCGACCATGAGCTTGTTCGAAGCAGGGATGTGCGCCTTGGTGCTCTGCAATTCTCTCTTCTTTAGCTATGTAGTGCTCGAAATTCTGACCCTTGGCACCTACCTATTGATTGGCTATTGGTTTAACCAATCCCTGGTGGTAACGGGGGCCCGGGATGCGTTTTTAACGAAACGGGTCGGGGATCTTTTTCTACTGATGGGTGTAGTTGCCCTGTTACCCCTCGCTGGGACTTGGAATTTTGATGGTCTGGCTGAATGGGCGGCGACGGCAGACCTTGATCCGACGGTGGCAACGCTGCTTTGTTTGACGTTAATCGCGGGGCCTTTAGGGAAATGCGCCCAATTTCCGCTACACCTCTGGCTCGACGAGGCAATGGAAAGTCCTGTCCCGGCAACGGTGGTGCGGAATAGTCTCGTGGTTGGCACGGGGGCCTGGGTTCTGATTAAGTTACAGCCGATTTTTGCCCTCTCGGATTTTGCCTCGACATTCATGATCGCGATTGGGGCAACGACGGCATTGGGGGCGGCCATGGTGGCGATCGCCCAGATTGATATCAAACGTTCTTTGTCCTATTCCGTTAGTGCCTACATGGGCATGGTGTTTATGGCGGTAGGTTCCCAACAAGATCAAACGACATTGGTATTGCTACTCACCTATGGCGTGGCGATGGCAATTTTGGTGATGGCCATTGGCGGCGTTGTGTTGATTAATATCAGTCAAGACTTAACCCAATATGGTGGCCTCTGGTCGCGACGGCCAATTACGGGGATTTGCTACCTCGTCGGCGCGGCTTCCCTTGTTGCCCTACCGCCGTTTGGTGGGTTCTGGAGCCTGGCCCAACTGACGACGAATTTTTGGAAAACAAGTCCAATTCTGGCCGTGATTCTGATTACGGTAAATGCCTTAACTTCCTTTAGCATCATGCGGGAGTTCGGCCTCATTTTTGGCGGTAAGCCGAAGCAGATGACCGTGCGATCGCCAGAAGGGTTGTGGGCCTTAGTCTTGCCGATGGTGATCCTCGCCGGTTTTGCCCTCCATAGTCCGTTTATTTTGGCAAAACTGAATTTTCTCCCGGATTGGCACCAGTTGAATCTGCCCCTAGCTGCAGTGTTAATTCTCTCGACCATGGTCGGTGGCGGTACCGCGATGTATCTCTATCTCAATGAAAAAATCAGTAAACCCATCCATGTTTTTTCAGATCCGGTGCGGGAATTTTTCGCCAAGGACCTTTACACGGCGGAGTTGTATAAAAACACAGTCATTTTTGCCGTTGCCTTTGTTTCAAGAATCATTGACTGGCTAGACCGTTATTTTGTGGATGGGGTGATCAACTTTCTCGGTTTAGCAACTCTCTTTGGGGGGCAAACTTTGAAGTACAACAACTCTGGTCAAAGTCAATCCTATGCTCTCTCGATTGTGGCCGGTATTCTCCTCTTTATTGCCGCTTTATCGTATCCCCTGTTGAAGCATTGGCAATTCTAAACGGTAATACGTTAACGATCTTCGCTGAAATATTCCTGACCTTTTCCTAAAGATTATGCTGAGTTTCTTACTGTTTTTACCGCTCGTCGGCATTGGGGCGATCGCCCTTTTTCCCAGACCGCTGACCCGGGTTGTGGCAACGGTGTTTACGGTTGTCACCCTGGCGATCAGTAGTGGGTTATTGATCAACCTCAACCTCCAAGATGCCGGTATGCAATACACCGAATTCCATAATTGGTTAAGCATTCTGGGCCTTAACTACAACCTTGGTGTGGACGGTTTATCTTTGCCACTGATCGTCTTAAATAGTTTGCTGACGCTAGTGGCAATCTACAGCATTGGCGAGAGCAACCACCGCCCGAAGCTTTATTACTCCTTGATTTTGCTGATTAATAGTGGGATTACAGGGGCCTTGATTGCCAATAACCTGTTGCTCTTTTTCCTCTTCTACGAAATTGAGTTGATTCCCTTTTATTTGATGATTGCCATTTGGGGCGGTGAGAAAAAGGGCTATGCTTCCACTAAATTTTTGATTTACACTGCTATCTCTGGCTTATTTGTTTTAGCAGCATTTTTAGGGATTGTGTGGCTCAGTCAATCGAGCAATTTTGACTTTGAGAATTTAACCCTAGAAAATCTTGAATTCAACACCAAAGTGATTCTGCTCACCATTTTGTTGATTGGCTTCGGAATCAAAATTCCCCTCGTTCCGTTGCATACTTGGTTACCCGATGCCTATGTGGAGGCAAATCCAGCGGTAACAGTTCTATTAGGCGGGGTTTTTGCGAAATTAGGCACCTATGGTTTGGTACGCTTTGGTTTGCAGCTATTTCCGGATGTATGGTCTACGGTTTCCCCAGCCCTCGCGGTCATTGGTACGGTGAGTGTGATGTATGGTTCCCTGGCGGCGATCGCCCAACGGGATCTCAAGCGGATGGTGGCCTACAGTTCCATTGGTCACATGGGTTATATCCTCGTATCTACAGCGGCAGGAACAGAGCTAAGTTTGCTCGGTGCGGTGGCACAGATGATTAGTCACAGTTTGATTCTGGCACTGTTGTTCCACCTCGTCGGCATTATCGAGCGCAAAGTCGGCACGCGGGATTTGGATGTGTTGAATGGCTTGATGAATCCGGTACGTGGCCTGCCCCTCACCAGTAGTCTGCTCATTTTGGCGGGGATGGCGAGTGCGGGAATCCCTGGCCTAGTCGGTTTTGTCGCTGAATTTTTAGTCTTCCAAGGCAGTTTTAGCCGCTTCCCGATTCCGACGCTGTTCTGCATTATTGCCTCTGGGTTAACCGCTGTTTACTTCGTGATTTTGCTCAACCGCACCTGTTTTGGTCGCCTTGACAGTCACACTGCCTACTACCCGAAAGTTTTTGCTAGTGAAAAAATTCCGGCGATCGCCCTAACCGTTATTATCCTTTTCCTCGGCTTACAACCCGCCTGGCTCACCCGCTGGATTGAACCGACGACTAGTCAATTCATTGCTGCTATTCCCACGGTTCAGACCATTGCCCTAACCCCGGCTGAATTGTCGAAAGCACCCTAGTGAATCGGGGTTCTTTCTCGACCCATTCGCCCAGCATTTTCTTAAGGAACAAAGCACTATGATCACCACTAAAATTCCTCCCTCAACCCATCCCCATGCCGATGTGATCCATCGCCTCGAAGCCGGGGGGTCGATGTTGCCCGACACTCCCGAAAATCTGATGCAAATTATCGGCATCTATAAAGCCTATGCCGTGCCGATGGACTTCTATTGGCGGGATCTGCTCTACATTGCCGAACAGGTTTTCTTAGAACCCTTCCGCTTCTTTAAATACTTCATTTCCGATGAATATTTAGAACGGCAAAATCACTATGCGGGCGACCAAGCCGATCTCCGTATTTGGCGCGGCACCGGTTCGGCCCACCCGGAACTGTTGGAATTTATGAAAAAAGGGGAAACCTTTAAATCCTCTAAACTGTTCCATCACCTGTTCCACGACCGGATCAATATGGAATTTGCCGAAGCCTGTATGCGGGCAATGTTGTGGCACGGGCGGGACATGGGTATGGGGCAGTTCGATGCTTACCTCGATTCCGAGGAATACAAAGCCAACGCCGACCGCGCGATCAAAGCCTACTTCAAGAAAAATCCCGTCATGTTGGGCCTCTACAAACTCTTCCCCGACATGTTCCTGGAGCAGGTGCGCGAACTCTCCTACTACGCCAACCTCGGCCTTTTTTGGGAAGTGATGGCCCCTGTCTTCTTTGAAATGTCTGATATCTACGATGAAGGTGGGTTTAAGGGCGTACCCGATGCGATGAATTTCTTGGTGAATGGAATTTTTGCGATCGCCGGTCGACCCATTTACCACCACGTCTATATCGACGGGGAATGTTTTGAAATTATTCCCAAATCGAAGGGCTTTACCTGGCTCTACGAAGCCGCTTTACCCTACGTCGAAGCTGTCTTTTATCGCACTGCTCCCTTCCGAGGTACCAAATCCTACAATGCCCAGGCCCATGAAGTGCCCGACGAACAAAAGGATTTCCATTACGGCATTCTGTACGCGGATGTGTTTCCCGTCGGGACTGCTGGCATTCCGCCGACATTGCTCATGGATGATATGTATCATTTCCTGCCCCAATATCTGAAGGATTACTACAAAGAACACTGCCGGGGCGAAGATGATGAACTGATCCAATTAGGGATTACTTTTCAGCGGTCGATGTATAACGTCACCTCCGCAGTAATTCAAGCCTTACGGACAGCATTGTTGTATCCCCTTGATGACCCAAATCCGAAACATTTACAGAAAAACCGCGAATTTTTTGAAGCCCAAATGGATCGGTTTCTCCGGCCAGAAGCCCGCTTACGGGACATTCAAAGCGCAGAATATCGTTAGTCTATTTGAATTTCTTTTATTTATTCAATCGGAGCTTAAGTAATGGCAAGTATTGTGGATATTGCGGTGAACACTGATGGTTTTTCGACCTTGGTTGCCGCCGTGCAAGCCGCAGGTTTAGTGGAAACTCTTGCGGGAGAAGGGGACTTTACGGTGTTTGCGCCCAATGATGACGCCTTTGCCAAACTGCCGCCGGGCACAGTCCAAACCCTTGTGCAAAATCCGCCCCAGTTAGCGCGCATTCTCACTTACCATGTCGCGGCAGGACGATTGACCAAGGACGATTTAATCAAATTGGGCGAAGTAAGATCCATTGAAGGATCCCCCATTCCCATCAATGGCGAGGATAATTTTGAAGTAAAAAATGCGACGGTTTTAGCGGCGGATATTGAGGCGGACAATGGCATTATTCATGTGATTGACAATGTTATTTTGATGGGCTGATTTTTGTTTTATTATTCCCAACAGTAGGGGTTTACCATGGTAAACCCCTACTAATTTTTTGTTTAAATTTAACAATCTATGGCGTGGTAATCGCAGCCAATTTCTCTTCGTATTGTTGCAGGTCTAACGCACCGGAGAAGGTTTCAAATTTTCCGGTTTCCGTCGAAGCTAAAACAAAGAAGGGAGTGCCATTGAGACCTAAGCGTTGGGCCAGTTCAAGATCCTGTTGAATCGCGGGTTGGGCTTGTTGGCGATCGCCTTCAAACTGCGCCATATCTAAGCCCAAATTTTCCGCAATTTCTTGGTAAAGTTCCTCCCCAAGGCGGTCTTGATTCTCAAAAAGCTGATCATGATATTCCCAGAATTTCCCCTGTTGTTGCGCCGCCCAGGATGCCTCTGCTGCGGGGATCGCTTGGGGGTGAATTTGGGCGAGGGGTAAATGCTTATAAGCGAGGGTGACCGTATCGCTATTTTGGGCCATGAATGTTTTTAAGGTGTCGTGGGCGCGGGCGCAGAATGGACATTCAAAGTCAGAAAACTCGATCAGCACCACTTTTAAATCCTCAGCACCCAGGGTGGGGCTATCGCCGATTACCGTTTGTGGCTCCGTCAAGACCTGCTGTTTAAAATCCTCAACCGCCTGTTGTTGTTCTTCCTGCTGGGCCTGTTGCTGGGAGAGTTGATAGTTCTGTACTGCATCAATCAACACTTGCGGGTTATCCCGAATCACCTGGAGGATTTGCGCTTCCAGCTCCGGATCGACATTGACATCCGCCTGGGCAGACTCTTGATCACCATTGCAACCCCAGAGACCAAAACCAAGGCAAAGGGCAGAAAAAAGGGCAAGCATTTTTCGGGAAAAACCTTGCCGCACAGATAACGAAAGAATCATTAGATCTTCAATAAAAATTGCGCTTCTAGTCTAGCTAAAAGAGAACCTGTTTTAGGGCAGCCAACAGGAGCGTGACATTTTCCTTGCGGGCATTGTAGCCCATGAGACCAACGCGCCAAACCTTACCCGCCAGATCACCAAGACCACCAGCAATTTCGATGTTGTACTCCTTCATCAACTGGGCCGCAACGGCGGCACCATCAACTCCATCGGGAATGCGGACTGTCGTGAGGGTCGGCAGGCGAATTTCACGATCTACGTGGCACTGGAGCCCCATATCTTCGAGGCCAGCCCAGAGGAGATCCGCCGCATCCTGGTGCCGTTGCCAGCGAGCTTCTAGGCCTTCCTCGGCGACAAGCATCAACGCTTCCCGGAGCGCATAGTTCATATTCACCGGGGCAGTGTGGTGATAAACCCGTTTCCCAGTGCCCCAATATTTACTCACCATGGACATATCTAAATACCAGTTTTTCACCGGCGTTTTGCGATTGGTGAGAATATCCAAAGCACGGGGGCTGAGGGTCAGGGGGCCTAAGCCAGGGGGACAAGCGAGGGCTTTTTGGGTGCCGCTATAGGCCAGGTCAACGCCCCATTCATCGAGGAATAAGGGCACACCGCTTAAGCTGGTGACGGTATCGATCAAGAGCATGGTGCCATGCTTTTCACAGACTTCCTTCACACCTTCGAGGGGTTGTCTGGCCCCCGTGGAGGTTTCGGCGTGGACGAGGGCCAGAATTTTGGGTTCGTGTTGGGCGACGGCAGCGGTGATTTCCTCTAGGGTGAAAGCGTTACCCCAAGCGGTGGAAAAAGTATGCACTTCGGCGTCGTAACGACTGGCCATATCCACGAGGCGGTGGCCGAAGTAACCATTAATGCCGATCAGGACTTTGTCGCCGGGTTCGACCATGTTGGCGAGGGTGGCTTCCATGGCGGCACTGCCAGTACCACTAACGGAAATCGTAAAGGGATTGGCGGTTTGCCAAGTGTACCGGAGTAGATCCTTCACATCCTCCATAATTTCGAGGTATTTGGGATCGAGGTGACCGATGGGGGGCATCGCCAGGGCGCCTAAAACCCTGGGGTGGGCATTGGAGGGGCCAGGGCCGAGGAGCAGTCGGGGCGGTAGATCGAGTTGTTTTGCGGGTTTACGGTAGGTCTCTTGGACGGTGGGGCGATCGCTCATGGATAATTAAGCTCTAAGGACTGTATTTAATCAGATTTTTATCGGGTTCAATTTTCCCATATTGTCGGGGCCATCCAGCGAGGGGAGCCTAATTTTTAAGGAACTTAAACTTTGAAAATATTTAATTGTTCCGACACCCTTTGGGGATCTGCTGGCGTGGTAGTGGTTATTTTCTTGGGGATGCCTTTGCGTAGACCGACGGCAATTTTACTGTGCTTTTCAATTTGGGTCATGACTTGCTTGGCGCGCTGGATCACGCTCTTGGGTAAACCCGCTAAACGACCAGCTTCAATCCCGTAGGAACGGTCAGCCCCACCGGGTCTAACTTGATGTAAAAAGATAATTTCTTCGGGCATTTCTTGGACAGTTACTTGATAATTAGCGACATTTTCTAACAATGAAGCTAATTCATTTAATTCGTGATAGTGGGTGGCAAAAATTGTTTTTGCTTTGATTTCTGTAGCGAGATATTCTGATACCGACCAGGCGATGGAAAGGCCGTCAAAAGTCGCAGTTCCCCGGCCAATTTCGTCGATTAAAACGAGGGATTTTTCAGTGGCATGGTTCAAGATATTGGCGGTTTCATTCATTTCCACCATAAAAGTCGATTGACCTGTAGCCAGATCATCGACAGCGCCGACCCGGGTAAAAATGCGATCGCAAATGGGAATCACGGCAGTTTGGGCGGGGACAAAGCTGCCGACCTGGGCCATCAGTTGAATAAGACCCGTTTGTCGCAGGTAACAACTTTTGCCGCTGGCGTTGGGGCCAGTAAGGATAATTAAATCGGGATAGGAATTTTGGGTGCGACCAAGGTAGGTGGAATTGGGCACAAACAGACCCATCCCCAGGGATTTTTCCACAACGGGATGGCGACCGGCATCGATTTCCAGGGTTTTCTCGGTGGTAATTTCGGGACGACAATAGCCTTGGTAGACAGCAGTTTCCGCGAAGCTCGTTAGGACATCAAGGGCGGCGATCGCCTTGGCAGTGGTACGAATTTGGTCGGTATGTTCGGCCACCTTGGCGCGGAGGGTGGTGAAAATTTCGTATTCCAGGCTGCAAATGTCGTCCTTGGCGGTGAGGATGCGGCTTTCTCGTTCCTTGAGCTCCGGCGTGATGTAGCGTTCTTCGTTGGCGAGGGTTTGTTTGCGCAGGTATTCATCGGGGGCTTTGTCCGCCTGGGAGCGAGGCAAACTAATGTAGTAACCGAAGGTCTTGTTATAACCCACCTTGAGCTTACTGACCCCGGTTCGTTCCCGTTCAGTAACTTCTAAATTCGCCAACCACTCCCGGTCTTCTACCTGGGAGCGCCGCAGAAAATCGAGGTTTTCATCAACCCCATCCCGGATTAAGCCTCCCTCCTTTATATGGATCGGCGGTGAATCCACCAGATATTTCAAAACGTACTGTCCCAGGTCTTCCAATTCCAGCGGAAATTCTTTTACGGCCTGGAGGTAAGGCGATCGCCCCTCGGCGGCCATTTCTGCGAGGTAAGTTAATTTCGTTAAGGATTCCGCTAAAGCGTATAAATCCCGGGCATTAGCACTACCGGAGCCAATCCTCCCAGCAATGCGCTCTAAATCGTAGATTTGCTTCAGCAATTGCCGGATATCTTGGCGGAGGTTTGTATTTTCTACGAGTTCCGCCACGGAATCTAACCGCTTGGCGATCGCCTTAGGATCGAGTAAAGGTTGCAGTAACCAACGACGCAGGGCGCGGCCTCCCATATTCGTACAGGTCACATCCAGCGCCCAGAGCAGGGAACCGTAAAAGCTGCCATCCCGCACCGTTTGGGTAATTTCCAGGTTTCGCCTCGTCTGGTGATCCAGTTGTAAAAAGGCGTCGATGCTGTAGGTTTTTAGGCTTTCAAAGGGGACTTTGTAGGCCTGCTGGGTTTCCTCGACGTAGGCCAAGAGTCCCCCCGCCGCCCGCACTGCCAAGGGTAAATGTTCGCAACCGACCCCCTCCAAGGAACGCCATTGGAAGGTCATCAAGAGCTTGGGCTTCGCCTCGTTGAGGTCAAATTCCCTGGGCGATCGCAATGCATAGCAGAACTCCGATGGTAGGCAATCGGGCAGGTGGTTTTGTAATAATTTTTGGCGATCGCCTGGCCGCATCAAGCGGTTTAAATCCGGCGCATCGGTGGGATAGAGCACTTCCGAGGGTTGCAAACGCAGGAGTTCCAGGTTCAAGGCCGCTAAATCCTGGGCCTGGGTCGTACAAAATTCCCCGGTGGAGATATCAGCATAGGCCAAACCCCAATGGTTGCCCGCGATCACCACCGCTGCAAGGTAATTATTTTGCCGCGCCCGCAACATCCCGTCATCGGTGAGGGTGCCGGGGGTGAGAACCTTTTGCACTTCCCGCCGCACCATTCGTTTTTCCGCGTGGGCGGTGGCGGCGTCTTCTACTTGGTCACAGATCACCACCCCATAGCCTTTTTCTAAAAGCTGGGTACTATAACGTTCGAGGGCATGGTGGGGCACCCCTGTCATCGGCACGCGGCCAATGCCTTTGCCGGATTCTTTACTGGTGCAGACCAACTCTAATTCGCGAGAAACGGTGATCGCATCCATAAAAAAGCACTCGAAAAAGTCCCCAACCCGGTAGAGCAAAATATTGTTGGGGTACTTATCCTTAAGATCTGCATAGTGCTGCATCATCGGTGTGAGAAGTTCCCGATTGAGCTGGCGATAATCTGCGTTGGGAATCTCTTCGGCGATGGGGTTACGGTTGGCAGCAGGCATGAAACTTGGCTTCAGTCACGGACAAGTATTCTATCTTAGCGGCGATCGCCTTTTTCCTTAGTGGTCTCCTGGGAGATGACCCCAAAAACTTAGGCAACAAATTCTAGGCGAGATATCCGGCTAATTTTTCCTCGAGTTTAGCCACGGCCATGCGGGGCGGAAAACGGGGCAACTCTTTTTCTTGGCCATTTTCAAGTACACACAAAACCGGAATTTCGTACTGGTAGCGTGTAAACCACTGGGGATTTGTCGTAATGTCGCGCATTTCGAGCTGGAATTCTACTTGGGTCACCTGGGCCAACTTTTCGGCGAGGCCCTCACAGAGGTGACAACCGGGTTTCGTGTAAAAAATAATTTGCTTCACAATACGATCGGTAACAAAAACATTTAAGAAAAGTAAAGATCCGATGAGAAATGTAGAGAATTTAAGGGGGGATCACGTTATTTCTCCAGGCCATCTTCGATAATCCTCTTTAGTATTCAAGCTTATTGACAAACTGAATTGAGCTTACATCTAAGAAAATTGCGGCCTTGTTTCCGGAAGAAATCGGGTGGCAAAGTTAAAGCAAGAAGCATGGAACGTCAGCAAATGAATCCTTTATTAGAAACAATTGATCACGTATTTTCCTCAGGTACTTTAACCATGCAAGATGCAAAGGTGATCAATCAATGGCTATGGCAAACCCCCATGAGTGATGCTCTCTATCAATCGTTAGACCAGTTGTTACAGGGCATCGAAGCAGGTTATATCGCCGTAATTGGCGCCTAAGACACAAAAAGAGTGACTACACCGGAACTGCTGTGGACAGTTAATCCCAAGGCGATCGCCACCGATGGGGTTAAACAGTCCAGCGGCGATCCATTCTTTGAGAAGCTCCCGCGTGCTTAAAAGCGGGGCCGGGTAAATTCGCTACTGACGAAGCCAATTTCTAGCAATTGTTGGTAAGCTTTTTCGCCGAGGTCACTGGCGGGACTTTGGGAACGAATCACTTGGATGAGGAGGGGCACAGCCAATTCCGGTTTTTCCTGGACACGGTGGACGAGGGCCAAACGGTAGGTTGCGGTGTCGCGCATTTCCCCAGCGGCGATCGCCGAACGACGTTCTGCATCATAAACAGCATTGTCTAAACCTTGGAAACTGTTGGCCAGGTCTAGGTGAAAATTAGAAAGCTGATTATAAACTTGGCGTGCCTCCTGGAGCTTGGCGACGGCCACTTCGTAATCTTTGGCAGAAATGGCGGCGATCGCCTCATCCATCACCTGAGAAGCCCCGGACATACTGAGGATGCTGCTCTGGAGGGGACGGAGTTCGCTGCTACTCCCTTGGACAGCCTCAGGCTGCGCCGAAACGGAGGGCATAATGGCCAAGGAACACCCCATTGCCAAACTAGCGAGTGGAATCAAACGGTCGATAAAATTCATAATGTTCGTCAAGTCTTGTTTTGACACAGTAACAGTATTGATTATGTTGTATATCTTGATCCCACAATGGGAACAGACAAGGAGAGTTTAGGCCTATGGCAAGCCCAGGGGGGACACCACAGCAACAAGGTCTTATTTTACAACGGGGACATACGGAACTTTTACTTCATCAGTTAGAGGATCGTCTCCTGGTGGCATTTCGCAGTTCTGATGTGGATCTTCTCGATATTGTTCCAGGATTAATGTATCGTCCCTTACCATCGGGCCAGCCCAATACGTTATTCGAGGAAATTCTGGTACCGCCGGAAGATTTTGCCACCTCCCTCCGGGCCGCGCGCCAACATCCCGACATTCTTTTTGCTTACCCGGTTTATCAGTTGGCAGATTCGGTAGAAGGGTTTGTTTATCTCACCCAGCAAATCACCCTCCAATTTGCTCCGGATATTTCCCCGGCAGCCCAAAAAGCCCTTGGCGATCGCCACCACCTCAAACAAATTCGTCCGCTCCTGGGCGCCGATCAAACGTTTGTTTATGAACTAACGGCGCCCACCGACCACAATCCCCTCCAGCTCACCCAGGATCTACAACAGGATCCAGCGATTACCCTCGCCGAACCAAATGTCCTGCTTCCCCTCGCGGTACGGGAAATGCCCTTTGAGACAAATCCCCAAGGCCGCCACTGGTACCTAGACGCCATTCAAGCCCCCCAAGCTTGGCGAATGACCAAAGGCGATCGCCAGACGACCATTGCGCTGCTAGCCCCCGACCTGGATTTAGAAAATTCTGCCGAGCCAACCGCTGCAACAACGGCAACTCCCTATGGCGCCCTGCCAGAAATTCGACCAACAACCTGGGGAAATACCATCGCCCAGTTGGCCATTGATGTCGCCCCAGAATGCACCCTGCTGCTCCTGCAACTGCCTCAGTATTTAGATGACGAACTCCTCGAAAAAGTCCTGGACGCGGCGATCGCCCAGGGGTCAGCCGTGATTCTCTTGGCTTGGCAACTGGCGGCGATTAATACGCCCCTGTCCCTGCGGCAAAGTTTAGCCCTACAGCGGGCCGCTACCCAGGGAAATCGGGGTCAAGGTTGTCTTTTAGTCACTGGGGCCGGGGATGCCAATCGACCCTTAGCCGGAATCATTTATGAACGTCACTGGCCGAACCAACTGTTTCAGGGGCCGACTGCTTGGCTCGATGGGAAGGGCAATCATCCAGCAGTGATGACAGTTAGTGCTTGTACTGGGACAAATAAAAAGGCGAGCTATAGCAGTTGGGGAGAAGCAGTTAGCCTTTGCGGGCCAACAAATCCAGGCACACCAACCCTCTGGCTGCCAGAACAAGGCATGGTCACGGTACCACCAGAGATTACTGATGATTTTGGGTCAGAAGTGGATCTGGTTGAGGCGTTAAATCAGCAGGGTAGTACCTTGGAAGCCGCTGCTTTGGTGGCGGGAGTCGCGGCGTTGGTCTGGTCAGTGAATCCGAAGCTGACGGGGTGGGCCGTGCGAGATCTTTTACAAACCACAGCAGAAAAAATTGTCGATTTAAGCGGCGATCGCCAACTGCAGTTAACTCTGGGCACCTACGACGTCCAGGGCCATTCCCAATGGTTTGGTTATGGTCGCGTCAATGCTTTGGCAGCGGTTGCCTTGGCTCAGGGAAATCAGCTGGATTGACTGAATGACAAATGTTGAATATTTTTGTGAAATTGATCTAAAAGCCAACAATGGGACTTGAACCCACGACCTACGCATTACGAATCGTCAAAAAGCACGCTCCTAGGGGATTTTAGGCGATTTATTGTTTTTTGAATAATTTATAGTTTACGCAAACCAAAAGACTTCAACCGAACATTCAAAGGTAAAGTTTTCCGCCATTGATATTAAGTGGATCTCCATGTCAACATTAAATTGCCAATCTTAAACAAAAAGTATATTTACATACGTAAAAATTATGATTAACTCAAAAACACAGCAGCCAAAGGCTTCTGCATACGTTGTTGAAGAATGTGCTCAAGGCATGAATTCAGCATGGACTACCAAAATATGTGCACAAAATCGTGGGGACTTTTGTGATTCATTCGACAAAATTTACCCCTCTTTTAAGCAAAATCCAATTAGTCCGATATCTATCATAGCGACTGAAATGGAAAAATCTCCCAATCAAGAAATATTCTTAGAATGTGATGATCACGGAGTAAAACTTAAGCTGTACTTGAGGGCGTCCTAAATATCGATATCTCTTAATTAATGTATGGTGACTGACGTGGGCAGGCACTAAATACTTGTCATTCCTTACGGGGTTCCAATTATCTATTCTTGCCCAACCGTCCTGAAAAAGAGAGTGGGAGCTCCTGCGATGCTTTGCGTTTTAACGTTTTATAGGATTACTTGGGCACATCTTCCACTCTCAATTATGGTTAATGTTGTGAAACCTAAGCCAACAATGGGACTTGAACCCACGACCTACGCATTACGAATGCGTTGCTCTACCGACTGAGCTATGTTGGCGCTTTTGCGAGAATTTATTGTACTACATTTTTCTGCGGCGCTTGGGGAAAATTTTACGGTGATTGGTGCATGAGTTGGGCTAGTTTTTGCTTAAGGCGTTTGGCTTCGGCGGGATTTTGGGTTTCGTGGAGGGCGATCGCCTGTTTAAAGAATTTTTGGCTCTCGGCAGTTTGGCCAATGCGGAACAGGAGCGCGGCTAAATTTTGGTGCGCCCAAGGATTGAGGGGATTTAATTTTAAGGATTTTTCGTAGGCCTCAATGGCTTTACCCACCTGGCCCAGGGCTTTGTAGGCTAGACCGAGGTTGTAGTAACCAGGGGCAAAGGTCGGATCGATTTTTAAGGTGATCTGATGTTGGGCGATCGCCGCGTCGGGTTTGCCGAGGGTCTGCAAAAGAGCGCCTAGGTTATGGTAGGCCCCAATTTTGAGCTTGTCTTGGAGGGGCTGCTCTCCGGCGAGTTGATAATGCTTGATTGCTTTTTCGGGTTCGTGGTTTTGGCGGAAGGCATTGCCCAGGTGGTAATGCAACTCATAGCGGAGGTTGGCGCTTTCGTTGGCGCTATATTTCAAACCCTGCTTGAGAATCTTGAGGGCCTGTTTTGGTAAACCTTCTCCTAAGTAAATGCCCCCTAATTTGCTGCACACATAGGGGTCATTGGGATGGTCTTTGTAATAGGTCTCCATCGCCAATTTTGCCCGGGTACTCTTCTCTAATTTGGCGATCGCCGCCCGTTGATAGCCCGTATGGAAAATGGCCACCTGGGGCAACTCTGTGATCTGCCATTGGGGTTCTGTGGCCAACAAAGTTTGCACGCTGTCATCGATCATCGCGTGGTAGGGCCGCGAAAATCCGAGGGAGGGGTGGCGACGAAATAACCGGGACACCAGGGAATAGGGGGATTGACTCGCACCAATTTCATAGCGGAGTAGGTTGACCACCAAAGTATCTGGCTTGGCGATCGCCGCTTCGATGGCCGGAATGACTTTTGGGTTTAAGGTTTCATCGGCATCTAAAATTAAGACCCATTCTTTCGTTACCAGCTTGAGGGCTTCGTTCCGGGCCGCCGCAAAATCTTGATTCCAGTCAAAGTGGCCCACCGTCGCGCCAAATTCTTTGGCGATCGCCACCGTTTCATCCGTTGAACCCGTATCGAGAATCGCGATTTCCCCCACGAAATCCCGCACACTCTTAAGACAATCCCCCAGGGCGTCCGCTTCATTCTTTACGATCATGCACAAACTCAAGCGATCTTTCATGGCGGCCAACGGTTTACGTCCCAAACTCAATACAACATTCAGGCAAATTGTACCGGAAAGTGCTTCACCCCCTCTCCCCACTTCCAGACAAAAAAATAAGGGAGTTACCTCCCCTTGGTGAATCTTAAAATTATTCAGTAGAAACTAGTTGGTCAATCCACAACTCAGCTCTACATCTCCCAAATTTTTCAGGCAAAATCCTTAAGCCAAAAGATTCACCGTAATGGCCGCGCCGATTAATAGAATTCCCACAGCTAAGGCAACTACCCCCAGCATTGTGTAATCCCGTCGTTTTTGCACCGAGGACTTTTGCTCTTCGTAAACGTCAGGTGTTACGGCATAGTTATTGACCAAACCCTGTTCACTGACTGTGTAACCAGCCGTTGTATCAACGCTTTTATCCTTTTCTTGTTTGGGGTCTGGGGTGAATTCACCTTCCCGCGCTTTCCTTGCTGCGACTTCTGCCGGTACAAGCTCTTCACCACTACTAATATCTTCGGGTTTTAGGTTTTCAGGAACAGAAATATTTTGGGTATCCTTATCCATAAATGAAATACCTCGCTTTCTTGCAACAAAGATTAAAATTGATGATTCTCTAAAGTTTTAGCGTCTGTTTCAATTTTAATCTACACATTAATTCTAACAATTCAATCGCAAGCCATCATCTACCGAACGTAAGAGATTAAGGCCAGTCAATAATATTTATTATTCTGATTTTTTTCTTTAAAGGGAGCTTTTCTTGGCTTTTTTAAGTAATTGTTGGATTTTATTTTAATAACTCAAATGGCTGATTCTCGCTAATTTTAATCCTGCCATTATCGCCGTGGAATCAAGCTACAAACAAACTTTCGTCGACCATTTGCCAGGTCGAGGTCGTGGAGACAGTCAAACTTTTGTACCGGCATTTTTTGGCCATTAATGCGTAGTACCGCGCGATATTCCCAGTAATATTTTGCACTGCGCTTCAGAGAAACCAAACAAATTTGTTGTTCCCCATAGACACGACATACTTCACCGTAAGCGGGTGCGGCCCAGCAACAAAGCCCGATTAAAATGACGAAACAAATAACACGCCCCATGATGCCTTAAACAAAAAAAAGCCGAATACTAATTGTAGTATCCAGCCCTCGGAGATTGACAATGAAAATTGAAGAGGTTAGTGCAAAGACTTAGAGGAGACCGAAGAAGTGGAGTACCCCTTGACCTGTTGCTACTTCGAGAATGATCGCTGCGACGAAACCGATCATTGCCATGCGGCCATTGAGATTTTCAGCAGAAGCGGTGAAACCAAATTTCTTGTCGTCCATGATGGGTACCTATGTGAAGAAAATAAAATTGCTTGCTGGTATCAGCTTAACAAACTGTTACGTTGATCCGCCACAACTCTGGGGCCATGATTGTTTGATTTAAGTTCTGAATCTCATAAGTAAAAGTTATATTTTATGGCTGTTTGGCGTCGGACAGTCAGGATCGGCAGACAAAAAAGTAGCCGTAGGGTTGAAGCTACGGCCTTCTACATAAAGGGACAATCATGTTTGGTGTTAGTAGCCAGATTCCTCTTCGTATTCGTATTCTTTCTTTTTCTCCGGAATGTTGACCGCCGGTGGTTGGTAGGGAGTTTCGTCGCGGGTGTCGTCGTCCCAAACATCACCGGCTACGTCTTCAGGGTAGCTAGGGGCTGGCTCTTCATATTCGTAGGCGGTATCGTCGCCCCAGTTGCTACTTTCGTCATAGTCGTCATAGTTCATGGCGCGGGCCTGTTGCCGTTGGGGTGGTGGTGGGGCGATCGCCTCTTCTTCCCATTCGTCTTCCCAGGTATTAATGGGTTGGCGCGTTTCGACAGGGCGGGAAATTGGTTGTTGGAGGGGCACCCCAGTACCCAATTGATTCTCTGGGCGGGCAGTGGGGGCATAGTAGAGATCTTCCTGCTCCCGTTCCCAAGGGGGACGACCAATACCTAAGCGTTCAAGGAAGCCCACACTAATTTGACTGAGGCGCTCTTCGGCCCCTTCAAAGACAATGAGACGGTTGGGGCCGCTGCTAACCACTTCTTCAATGGGTAATTCGTAGGTGCTGATCACCTGTTCCGGGATTTGGGGCAAGCCAATGGAAGCAATGATAATCGAAGAGACGGTGCCACTCTCTAGGTCAAACTGAAAATCACGCACCCGGCCCAGGGGTTCGCCCGCTTCCGTAATCACTTCACTGTTGATCAGGGGACTGTAGGCTTCGACATCCACATCAGCCAGTACATCTTCATCCTCGACGAGAATGACATCTCCAGTTTTGGTGATCGCCTCTAGATACATATACTTGGGCATTCCAGAGACCGAGAAAATACTATCCCGTAGCCCCAAGGAAACAACTTCGCGACGGTCAATGTCCACTAATACATCCTTAACGACCCCTAAGCGAGTGCCTCGATTGCGGGTGATCACTTGGGTGTTAATGAATTCGTTGCGTAGGCGGATAGAATCAATGCTCATATTGTCTAAATTAATGGCGATGCGTTAGTGGAAACAGGAAAAATCAGCTTAAAGGTAACGGGGACATGTGAAGGTTCAGGGGAAACAGCACCGGAAAGTTCCGTACAATAGCAAAATGTTGAGAGGGTTGATCTCGACTGTGCACCGTAGCCCAGTGGCAATTATTCAGCAGACTCTATCATTTCGGAGTATTCTTGACAACTTTTCCATTGCGTGGGTGGTTTTATTTTAACGAATCACACCGGAAATTTGAGCTGATCATTTTTTCCCGGAAAAAGATTTCGCTATAATCGATTGCCGATATTTTTTGCCGTGGCGATATTTTTACTTAACTGTTTGAAGCGAACTTCCAAAAACCGATGGTGGAATTAACTGATTTAAAACGTTCCCTCGAAACTGTTCAAGCGCACCTGGGTAAAACCCAGGACTATCTTTGACCTAAAAACCTTAGACGCGAAGATTTTTGACCTCGAACAACAGGCAGCCCAGCCAGAATTTTGGGAGGATCAACAAGGAGCCCAGGACATTCTCCAGGAGCTAACCGAACTGAAGGGCACCGTTGCCCAGTATCAACAGTGGCAAGGTCAGTTTGAGGATGCGGCGGCGATCGCCGAATTATTGGCCGAGGCAGAAGACCCCGCTCTCCTCACGGAAGCAATGGAAAACCTGGATGATCTCCAGAAAGAACTAAACCGCTGGGAACTGCAACAGATGCTCTCTGGGGAATATGACAACCTCGGTGCGGTGCTGACGATTAATGCTGGGGCCGGGGGCACCGATGCCCAGGACTGGGCGGAAATGCTGTTGCGGATGTACACCCGCTGGAGCGAAAAACAAGGCTATAAAGTGCGGTTGGCGGAAATTTCTGAAGGGGATGAAGCGGGCTTAAAATCAGCCACCCTCGAAGTGAGCGGGCGTTATGCCTTCGGTTATCTCAAACATGAAAAAGGCACCCACCGCCTGGTACGGATCTCGCCTTTTAATGCCAATGGCAAACGCCAAACCAGCTTTGCCGGGGTGGAAGTAATGCCCATTTTGGGAGACGACGCTGTCAAGGTCGAGATTCCTGAAAAAGATTTGGAGATCACCACCTCCCGGGCGGGCGGCAAGGGCGGCCAAAACGTCAATAAAGTTGAAACGGCGGTGCGGATCGTCCATCTGCCGACGGGGGTGGCCGTGCGCTGTACCCAAGAGCGATCACAGTTACAAAACAAAGAAAAAGCCCTAGCAATCCTCAAGGCAAAGTTATTAATCATTGCCCAGGAGCAACGGGCCAAGGAAATTGCTGAGATTCGGGGGGACATGGTAGAGGCCGCCTGGGGAAATCAGATCCGGAACTATGTTTTTCACCCTTACCAAATGGTCAAGGATCTGCGCACCAACCACGAAACCACCGATGTGGATGGGGTCATGGATGGGGATCTTGATGCTTTTATTGAAGCCTCCCTACGCCAGGACACCTGGGTCGGAGAGTAGCACCGGGGAATGAGGGCGGTGAGCTAAAATGCAAGGTGGCAAAATTTCGTGGCTTCTTCAGTTTTGAATATTTTTCGCCTCAAACGCTTCGATCAAGTCGTCCTCGCTGCCCTTTTTAGCCTCACATTAGCGGTGGCACTGCTGTGGGGATTTGGCGATCGCACCCTCACCCAAGTGCAAGCCTTTAGTTGGGAGGGGCAGCAAATTGGGGTCAAGGATCAACAGTTTCAACTGTCCTTTAACCAAGCCCTCGACCCAGCCCTTGTCACGGAGAATTTCACCATCGAACCACCCTTGGCGGGCCGCTGGAGTTGGGTCGGCAAACGTTTCTTTTATAGCCTCGATGAACGCCCCATCTATGGCCAAGACTATCAATTCAAACTGGCCATCCCCACCCCAGAAGCGGAAGAGAAGCCCAGTATTGTGCCTTTCTTGAGTCGGGTGAAAAGTCGAGACCGCGCCTTTGCTTACATTGGCACCGACGGCACTAACCGGGGGCGATTAATTTTGTATAACCTGACCCGCCAGGAAAAAAGCGTCCTCACTCCAGCGGATCTCATTGTTCTGAACTTTGATGTGTATCCTGAAGGCGATCGCCTGTTATTTGCCGCCATTCCCCGGGGCTCGGCCCAGGCTGAGATTGGCGATCAACAACTCTACACAGTGAGCACAGGCTTAAATTTCCAAGGCCCCACCGCTAGCCCCCCACCCGCCGGGCGCATTCAACCTGTTTTAGCCGCCCAGGATTACCGTAATGGAGCCTTTCAACTCGCCGACAATGGGGAACGGATCATTATCCAGCGTACGAATCGAGAAAATCCCCGCGATCGCAGTTTGTGGGTCATCGAAGGCCAAGCCGAACCCCGCGCCCTAGGGATTCCTGCCGATGACTTCCTCCTCGCCCCCAATGCCGAAGTCGTCGCCATTTCCCAACAAAACAAACTTTCCCTTGTGCCCCTAAATCGCAATGGTGGTGCCGTCCAAGCCAGGGAAGAATTTACCAAGCTCCTCGCTTTTTCCCCCGACCAAACCCAACAAATCGCCCTCCAACAGGCCAATGGCGTTTACTCTCTCCACCGCATCGACGCCGAGGGAGAAGCCACAGAAATTTTACGGACCCTCACCCCAATTATTGACTGTCGCTTTGAACCCCGGGCTGCTGACCTGCTGTACTGCCTCAAGCTGGATCGCAATGAAACCTCAGGCCAAGTGGTTGAGGAACCTTTTCTCAGTGCCTTGAATCTCAACACAGGTGAAGAAACCGCCCTCCTCGCTCTACCGAACTACCGAGATGTGGGTTTGAGTATTGCCGCCGATGGGGTTGCCCTCCTTTTTGATCAGGTTGTCACCACCCAACCAACACCCACCAGTGATCTGTTTACTTCCACGGGCCTGGCGGTGGAGGGGGGTCGCCTCTGGTTGTTGGCACTCCCGGAGTTGGAGACAGAGACAGAAATTCAGCCTGTCCCACCGGAATCCCTGCTGCCGGGCTATCAACCCCAGTGGATTCCTTAAGATACGTTTTTGATGCACTTTTCCTGAACGAGGGCCATCAGTCCCCGCAAATCCTATGACCGTTTTGAAAACCATGACCCGCATTGATCGTCTTGCCTTCCTGTTGATCGTGATTTTTAGCTTGATGATCGGCATCGGTGTTGGTGGTGAGCAACTGTGTGGCGTGGATTGTCCAATTAATACTGGGCCAAGGGTGCGAGAATTTTCCTGGCAGGAGCAACGCATTGGCGGTGATGATACGGCGTTTATTTTGACCTTCGACCGACCGATGGATGCGGTGGGTGTTGAAGAAAATTTAGTCATTGACCCACCGCTTCCTGGCAAGACGAGTTGGGCGGGTAAGCGTTTGGCCTATACGTTATTGGCTCCGGCTCCCTATGGCCAGGATTATCAACTGACATTGCGGGGGGCGCGGGAAAAATTTGCAGCTTCTGGGAATTTGGGGAAAACAATGCAGCCATTTTCCAGCAGTTTTCGCACCCGCGATCGCGCCCTGGCCTATGTGGGCACCGATGAGACCCAAGAAGAAAAAGGGCGGTTAATTTTATACAACTGGACAAAGGATGAAAAACGCGTTTTAACGCCGCCGAACTTGGTGGTGCTGGACTTCCAGGTGTATCCAGAGGGGAAAGCCATTTTGTTTAGTGCGGTAGACCGGACGCGCCCAGCAGAAGGGATTCAGGATAGTCAGCTTTATCGAGTGAGTACGGGTCTGGGAGAAGACGATGTGTCCTCGGACTTGGAACTGGTTTTAGATAATCGCACCTACCAAAATTTGCAGTTTCAGCTTGCAGCAGATGGGGAGGCGATCGCCGTGCAACGGGTCAAGCGAGATGATCCGGCAGACTTTGGGCTGTGGTTAGTGGTTCCTGGGGAAGAGCCGAAACCTTTGGGATTGTCAGGGGGAGATTTTGCGATCGCCCCGGACGGAAAAACCATTGCCCTACCCCAGGGGAAAGGGATTGGTATTTTTTCCCTAGAGGATATCCAGGAAGAACCCCTCGACTTTTTGCCCCGCTTTGGTCAGGTAGTGACGTTTTCGCCCGATGGAACAACGGCAGTGCTGGTAGATTTCAACAGTGATAATCCAGAATTGCGTTACCGGCGATCGCTGTACTTGGTCAATAGCCGCGACCAGGAACAAAAGCTCCTCGATACGGATGGATCGGTGTTAGATTGCGACTTTAACCCCACTGAAACCCAGCTTTATTGTTTGCTAACGGAGTTAATCCCTGGGGATGAATACCGGGAGCAACCCTATTTTGCTCAAATTGATCTCGAAACCCAGACGGTCTATCGCCTCGCCCAGTTGACCCAATACCAAGATATTGCCCTCAGCATGGCCCCCGATGGCTTGGGGTTGCTGTTTAGCCAAGTGGTGACGGATATTACCGACGTGGAAGAGCCTTTTTTCCGCACAGCTTCCGGGGAGGCGATCGCCGGGGGGCAACTTTGGCTCATCGTTCCCGGTGAAACCCCTGACCAAACCCAATTGGAGGCCCTGCCCTTTGCGGGAGTTTATCCCCGTTGGCTGCCCTAGGATGATTTATTAGAGCAGGATTGAGGCCCGTTCTGCTAATGGCGATCGCTCGCCCTTGAGTAGAGTAATGTGACCGGCGATCGCCTCCTGTTTGAATTTTTCCACCACATAGGTCAAGCCATTACTGGACGCATCCACATAGGGATTATCAATCTGCTCCACGTCCCCGGTGAGGATAATCTTGGTGCCTTCCCCGGCCCGGGTCAAAATCGTTTTCACCTCGTGAGGTGTTAAATTTTGGGCCTCATCAACGATCAGAATTTGTCGGGGAATCGTGCGGCCCCGGATGTAGGTCAAGGGTTCAATTTGCAATAATCCCAATTCCATCAGTTCTTCGTAGCCGTGCCGCCAGTGACGCGGTTTGTCTTTGAGATCTTGGGTATTGAAAATCAGATCTAAATTGTCATAGAGCGGCTGCATCCAGGGAGTCAGTTTCTCTTTGATTTCCCCCGGCAGGTAGCCTAAATCTTTCCCCATGGGCACAATGGGCCGCGAGATTAGCAGTTGATTATAAAGTCGTTCCCCGGCCACTTTCGCTACCCCAGCAGCGAGGGCCAAGAGGGTTTTACCCGTGCCCGCTTTCCCGACTAAAGTTACCAGTTGAATCTCATCCCGCAGCAGTAATTCCAGAGCAAATTTCTGTTCACGGTTGCGCGCTTGGATATTAGAAACCGGGGCTTTTGTTGCTTTATTGAGAGGCACCACCTGATGCTCGTCGTCACGACAAATGCCCAGGCCGGTATGGGTTGGCTTCAGGCGATCAACGAGGGTCACCGCCTGATTGGGAAAAAAGCTTTCGGGTAGGGTAACAGTTCCGTCTTGGTAAAATTTGGCGATCGCCTCGGAATCAACGAAAACTTCCGCCGTTCCCCCATAAAACTCATCGAGGTTGACCTTGCCCGTTTCATAATCCTCTGTGGTCAGACCCAAGACCCCGGCTTTAATGCGCAGATTTGTGTCCTTACTGACAAGAACAACCGGACATTGACAACTATTTTGTTCCGTCAGGGCCACCGCTAAGATTTCGTTATCACCAGAATCCCCTGCCAATTCCGTTGGTAAGGTTTTGAGAATTTCGGGTTTACAGAGGGCCACCCGGAGTAATCCGCCCTGTTCAAGGGCGATTCCCTGCACCAAAGATCCCCCATGGCTGAGGGCATCAAGGGTACGGGAAACTTGCCGAGCATTACGACCAATGGAATCGACTTGTTTTTTGAAGCGGTCTAATTCTTCAATAATCGTAATCGGCAAGACCACTTCGTTATCCACAAAGGACAACATCGCCTTGGGATCATGGAGCAAGACATTCGTATCCAGGACAAAGACTTTTTTCATAGAGACCTGCCAGGGAATCAATAGCTCATAGTTCTATCGTCCTCTGTTTGATCCCTTCAGTGTTACCTTTGCAATAAAAATTCTTTTAGGGAGAACTGAGCTGATGGGTTAATAAAGTATTTATGTAGTTAATTTTCAACAAAGTTAACCCGTTGATACAATTCTGAAAGTTTAATTTCTAGCGCAGCAAACTTGAATTTAATGACGGCATTTTCCCCCATTAATTCGGTTAATAGCCATTGGCGATCGCCTACCTTTTGATAAAGCTCTACCCGTGGGCAAGTCTGATCGATTAACAAATACTCCTGTAATTGGGGAATTGTGCGATAAAAGGCAAATTTTTGATTTTTATCAAATCCTTCGGTGGAATTAGAAAGTACCTCAGCAATCATAGAGGGGTTTGTCACTGCCATTTGGCTCTTGTCCAGAAAAATTGGTGCGCCTTCAATCATCATCACATCAGGATAAAGATAACTAGCCACATCTGGTAACCAAAGGCGCATATCACTGACGAAGATTTCGTATTGGCGATCGCTGATTTCAAACGGCAATAAGCGACTTAGATTTAAAGTCAAACGATTGTGATTTGCTGAAGCCCCTGCCATGGGAATAATTTTTCCTTGAATGAATTCATGTCTTAAGGCTGATCTCGCTTCCTGTTCGAGATAATCTTCTACCGTAAAAAGTTGAGGGACTGTAGAAATCATTATCGATCTCCGATTTCATTAAGCCGATAGACAATCAACATTGGTTTGAAGCCAATATCAAGAGTCTTTATTCTGTTTAATGAGGTAATTTTTAAAACAAAAAGTAACGTTGGGCCATGGGTAAAATAGTGGCCGGTTCACAGACGAGCATTTCTCCATCTGCTCGCACATGGTAGGTTTCAGGATCTACTTCCATTCTAGGCAGATAATCATTTAACTTCAGATCGCGTTTCGTCAGGTTGCGGCAGTTGGCAACGGGTAAAACGGTTCTCTGGAGGCCCAATCGTGTCGCCACATCCGCTTCCATGGCCGATTGGGAAACAAAGGTCAAAGCCGTGGACTGCATTACTTTGCCGAAATTGGCAAACATTGGCCGCATGTGGACGGGTTGAGGCGTTGGGATGCTGGCATTGGGATCTCCCATCTGGGCGTAGGCGATCGCCCCACCTTTGATCACCAATTCTGGTTTGACGCCAAAGAAAGCAGGTTTCCAGAGACAAAGATCCGCATATTTTCCTTCCTCAATGGAACCGACGTAATTAGAAATGCCGTGGGTAATTGCTGGGTTGATCGTGTATTTGGCAACGTAGCGTTTAATGCGGAAATTATCGTTATCCCCAACGTCCTCGGCTAGAGTGCCCCGCTGGACTTTCATTTTGTGGGCTGTTTGCCAGGTGCGAATGATCGTTTCTCCGACGCGCCCCATGGCCTGGGAATCGGAGGAAATCATGCTAAAGGCCCCCAGGTCATGCAAAATATCTTCAGCGGCGATGGTTTCCCGGCGGATGCGTGATTCCGCAAAGGCGACATCTTCGGGGATGCTGCGATCCAAGTGGTGACAGACCATCAACATATCCAGGTGTTCTTCCAGGGTGTTGAGGGTATAGGGACGGGTGGGATTGGTTGAAGAGGGCAACACGTTCGCTTCACCACAGACTTTAATAATGTCCGGCGCGTGGCCGCCCCCAGCCCCCTCGGTGTGATAGGTGTGGATGACGCGATTTTTAAAGGCCGCAATGGTATCTTCCACAAAGCCCGCTTCGTTGAGGGTGTCGGTGTGGATTGCGACCTGGACATCAAACTGATCGGCGACAGAAAGGCAATTGTCGATGGCGGCGGGAGTTGTGCCCCAGTCTTCGTGGAGTTTCAGGCCGATCACCCCAGCACGAACCTGTTCGATTAGTCCTTCCGGTTTGGCGCTGTTGCCCTTCCCTGTAAATCCCAAATTTATCGGAAACCCTTCCGCTGCTTCGAGCATCCGGAAAATGTGCCATTCCCCAGGGGTGCAGGTGGTCGCATTGGTGCCTGTGGCGGGACCAGTGCCGCCGCCGATCATCGTGGTGATTCCAGAGGCGATCGCCGTTTCAATTTGCTGAGGACAGATAAAGTGCACATGGCTATCGATGGCCCCAGCGGTGAGGATGTGTCCTTCGCCAGCGATCGCCTCGGTGCCGGGGCCGATAATGATGTCGATATTGTCTTGAATGTCAGGGTTGCCTGCCTTCCCAATTTTGTGGATTTTGCCGTCTTTAATGCCGACATCCGCCTTGACAATGCCCCACCAGTCCACAATTAGGGCATTGGTAATTACGGTATCCATCGCTCCATCAGCACGGGTCACAGCGGATTGCCCCATGCCATCGCGGATCACTTTGCCGCCCCCAAACTTCACCTCATCCCCATAGGTGGTGAAATCTTGTTCTACTTCCAGCCACAGTTCCGTATCTGCCAAGCGCAGGCGATCGCCCACCGTGGGGCCATAGGTTTCTGCATAGGCGCGGCGCGACATCCGGTAACTCATGGGGACTCCTTCTTGCGTTGAGGCTCAATTCTCAGTCCAGATTACCCCATCTCCCAAGCCCCGAACCGTAGCTGAGACAACTTGTTAGATCGGCGATATTTCATCCAGACGACTCAGGATTTTAACTTTCATTGCCGGAGTGATAGCGGGGTTCTTTTTCCCTTGGAGAGACGCTACCTTAAACGAAAAAACAAGCAATACACCCTCCATGGATTTAACCTGTCCGATTCCCTTACAAAATACGTCCCACGTGCTGTTGGCCCATGGTGGTGGCGGCAAACTAATGCAGGATCTCATCGACAAAATGTTTGCCACAGCCTTCGGGAAATCCTGCACAAGCCATGATGCGGCCCAGTTAACCATGCCAGCCGGAGAATTGGCCTTGACGACGGATTCCTATGTGGTGCAGCCCCTCTTTTTTCCGGGGGGAGACATTGGCAAATTAGCAGTTTATGGCACGGTAAACGATTTGGCGATGGCGGGAGCGCGACCCTTGTATCTGAGTGTGGGTTTTATTTTGGAGGAAGGTTTACCCTTAGAAACCCTCTGGCGGATTGTGATTTCGATGCAACAGGCGGCCCAAGCAGTCGGGGTACAGATTGTCACGGGGGATACGAAGGTGGTGGAACGGGGAAAAGGGGACGGCATTTTTATTAATACGTCGGGTGTTGGGGTGATTAAATCGGGGCTTAAGATTCAACCAAAGGCGATCGCCCCTGGGGATGCGATTTTAGTTAGTGGGGACTTGGGTCGCCACGGAATTGCGATCATGGCTCAGCGGGAGGGTTTAGCCTTTGAAACGACCATCGAAAGCGACTGTGCTCCCTTGGTGGAACCGGTGCAAGATTTGTTAAAAGCGGGAATTGAGATCCATTGTTTGCGAGATGTGACCCGGGGTGGCCTAGGGGCGGTGTTAAACGAATTGGCGATCGCCGCTGGGCATCAGTTCAAAGTCTACAGCAAGCAAATTCCCGTAACCGAAGCAGTGCGCGGGGCCTGCGAAATCTTCGGGTTTGACCCGGTGCACATTGCCAATGAGGGGCGGTTTGTGGTGATTTTGCCAGAGGCGAGGGCGGCTAAAGGCTTGGCTATTTTGCAGCATTACAATGCCAACGCCCGCCAAATTGGCCTCGTGACAACCCAAAACTGTGGGGAACAGCATTTGGCGATCGCCCCGGTAATTGTTGAAAATGACTTGGGGGTGACACGCATTTTAGAACGGCTGAGTGGTGAACAGTTACCTCGAATTTGTTAAGTCTTTTTTAGTGCATTGATACAAGATTATTGGCTGCTAAATTTGCTGGAATTAAACAACAAAATAATTGTTTTTATGGCCTGATCAGATTTACATTAATTCGTTAAAAGCTTGGGCTAATTTTTATATGCTTGAGATTCGTTTGTAAGACTTAACATTTCAAAGAAGAAGTTTAAATTTTTCTGTAGAATTCCAGGGTTTAAAGGGGTTTAATTGATTCTTAAGATCAATCCTTTTTAAGATAAAAGCGAAGGCGTACCACAAAGCAGGTCTCGGAGAGATCGTCGCCTCATTTTTACTGTCATTTGAGACAATTACCATGGCCATTCCCCATGCGGTTCCTGCAGACAAACGTTTTCGGGTACTTGAAGTCACCATGAAACGGAACCAGTATCGCCAAGATACCCTGATCGAGATTCTGCACAAGGCCCAAGAAGTCTTTGGCTACCTCGAGGATGAGGTGCTGGAATATGTGGCGCGGGGGTTGAAATTGCCCCTGAGTCGGGTGTACGGGGTGGCGACGTTTTACCATCTTTTTTCCCTAAAACCGAAGGGGAAACACACCTGTGTTGTCTGTTTGGGGACAGCGTGCTACGTGAAAGGCTCCCAACAACTCCTCGACAAAATTGATGAAACCCTCCACATTAAACCGGGGGAAACAACACCGGATGACCAAATTTCGCTGGTGACGGCACGGTGTATTGGGGCCTGCGGTATTGCGCCAGCGGTGGTTTATGACGATGAGGTCTGCGGGAAACAAACTTCTAAAGCGGTGATGGCAAGGCTAAAGCAGTTATCCGTAAAAACATGAGTCGTGATGAATGATTTGGATATCGAGATTTTGAAATTGAGGCGTGGCGGAAAAGATGACGGATTTAGCGGAATTATTTGAAATTGCGGAAGCGGAACAGGACAGCCACACAAAAATTCAGATTCGCTGTTGTACGGCGGCGGGTTGTATGTCTTCGGGCAGTTTGGCGGTAAAGGAGGAGCTGGAAAAACGGATTCAGGAAAAAAATTTGGGCGATCGCCTGGAGGTGGTTCCCGTCGGTTGTATGAAACTCTGCGGGTTTGCGCCCTTGGTGGATGTGAGTGATGAGACTTGTTTTCAGCAGGTTGTGCCGGAGGTGGCGGGGGACATTGTGGCGGCAGCCATCGGGGAAACCCCCTCGGAGAAGCTGGAAATTTGCGATCGCCAAGCCCCATTTTTCACATTACAAAAACCCGTGGTGCTGGAAAATAGCGGCAAAATTGACCCCGAACGGATTGAAGCCTACATTGCACGGGGCGGCTATCGGTCATTGCACCAAGTCCTCGAAGACATGACTCCGACGGAGGTGGTTGAAGAAATTACCCAGAGTGGGCTACGGGGGCGCGGCGGCGGTGGCTATCCCACGGGCTTGAAATGGGCGACCGTCGCCAAAATGCCGGGGGATCAAAAATATGTCGTCTGTAATGCCGACGAAGGAGATCCGGGGGCATTTATGGATCGGGCGGTGCTCGAAAGTGACCCCCACCGGGTTCTCGAAGGAATGGCGATCGCCGGCTATGCCGTAGGCGCAAACCACGGGTATATCTACATCCGCGCCGAATATCCCCTCGCGATCCAACGGCTCGAAAAAGCGATCAAACAAGCCAAGAGCAAAGGCTTACTCGGCAGTCAGATCTTTAATTCCCCCTTCAATTTCACCATCGATATCCGTATTGGTGCGGGCGCATTCGTTTGTGGCGAAGAAACCGCCCTAATTGCCTCCATCGAAGGCGGACGGGGAACCCCCAGACCCAGACCCCCCTACCCCGCCCAGTCTGGACTATGGGGACATCCCACCCTAATCAACAACGTCGAAACCTACGCCAATATCGTTCCGATCATCCGTGAAGGCGCAGACTGGTTTAGCAGCATCGGTACCGAAAAAAGCAAAGGCACAAAGGTTTTTGCCCTCACCGGAAAAGTGAAAAATAATGGCTTGATTGAAGTACCGATGGGAACCCCCGTCCGGCAAATTGTCGAGCAAATGGGCGGTGGCATTCCCGACGGTGGCACAGTCAAATCCGTCCAAACCGGAGGCCCCTCCGGTGGCTGCATTCCCGCTGAATATCTTGATACCCCCATCGAATACGATTCTTTAATTAAACTCGGCACGATGATGGGTTCCGGCGGCATGATCGTCATGGACGAAGCCACCAGCATGGTCGATGTGGCGAAATTTTACATGGAATTTTGTCAGTGCGAATCCTGCGGCAAATGTATCCCCTGCCGTGCCGGAACGGTGCAAATGTCGGGGCTACTCAGCAAAATGCTCAAGGGACAGGCTGAACCCAAGGACATTGAACTGCTCGAACAGCTTTGTTACATGGTCAAGGAAGCCAGCTTGTGTGGGTTGGGACAGAGTGCGCCCAATCCAATTTTGAGTACCCTGCGCTATTTCCGCGCGGAATATGATGCCCTCGTGGGGAGTAACGCCGATTAAATTTCCTTGATGAAATTTCCTCTAAAAATTCAAAAAATCCCATGCAGTCCTTCAAACAAGCACCCTAAGCAACAACGCAAAACTATGGCAGTCAACACCTTAACGATAAATGATCAGCTAATCAGTGCCCGCGCGGGGGAAACGATCCTCGCAGCCGCCCGTGATGCGGGGATTCACATTCCGACCCTGTGCCATCTGGAGGGGGTGTCCGATGTGGGGGCGTGTCGCCTCTGCCTCGTGGAAATTGAGGGGAGCAATAAACTCCAACCCGCCTGTGTGACGGAGGTGATAGAGGGGATGGTCGTCCAGACCCACACGGAAAAATTGGCTGAATATCGCCGGATGACGGTGGAATTGCTCTTCGCGGAAGGGAACCATGTCTGCGCGGTTTGTGTGGCGAACGGTCACTGTGAGTTGCAGGATATGGCGGTGGAGGTGGGGATGGATCATTCGCGCTTTCCCTATCAATATCCGCAGCGGGAGGTGGATATTTCCCACAAACAATTTGGCATTGACCATAACCGTTGTATCCTCTGTACCCGCTGTGTGCGGGTCTGTGATGAAATCGAGGGGGCGCACGTCTGGGATGTGGCGAATCGGGGGGGAGAATCAAAAATTATCTCCGGTTTAAATCAGCCCTGGGGCGAGGTAGATGCCTGTACGAGTTGCGGCAAATGTGTGGATGCTTGTCCGACGGGATCCATTTTCCGCAAGGGGGCAACGGTGGGCAGTAAACTCGGCGATCGCCAAAAACTCGAATTTTTAATTACCGCACGCACAAAAGGGGAGTGGACAAGATAATGGCAGATCAAAAGCTTCGGTTTGCAACAATTTGGTTGGCGGGTTGTTCCGGTTGCCATATGTCTTTTTTAGACCTTGATGAGTTTCTGATTGAGTTAACCAAACATGTAGATGTGGTGTTTAGCCCCGTCGGCTCTGATGTCAAAGATTACCCAGAAAATGTCGATGTCTGTCTCATTGAAGGCGCAGTCGCTAATCAAGAAAATTTGGAATTGTTAGAAAAAGTTCGCCAAAATACAAAGCTATTAATTGCCTTTGGGGATTGTGCCGTAACAACGAATGTTACAGGCATTCGCAATCAAAAGGGAGATGCCCAAACAATTTTAGAACGGGGTTATCAAGAACTCACCGAAGAACACCAATTACCCCAACAAATTACCGGGGGAATTTTGCCGCCCCTTTTACCCAGAGTTTTGCCAATTCATGAAGTTGTCAATATCGATTTATTCCTCCCTGGATGCCCTCCCGATGCCGATAGAATTAAAGCGGCGATCGCCCCATTATTAGAAGGGAAATTACCGGAGATGGTCGGGCGCGACATGATTAAATTCGGCTAGATTTTATGTCCCAAACATTTGCCATGCTGACTGCCGCCGATATTATGAATCCCAACGTGGTGACCATCAAAGGTTTAGCGACCATTGCCAGCGCCACCCAATGTATGCACGTGAATAAAACCCGTGTCCTGATTGTGGATCGTCGCCATGATCACGATGCCTACGGTATTTTGACTGCCACCGATATCGTCAGTAAAGTGATTGCCTATGGTCGTGATCCAAGGGCAATCCGCGCCTATGAAATTATGACCAAACCCTGTATTTCTGTGAATCCTGATCTGGCGGTGGAATATGTTGCCCGTCTGTTTAGTCAGTGGAATTTGCACAGTGCTCCCGTGATAACTGACAAACTTTTAGGGATAATTACCGTCGAAGATTTAATCAGTAAAAGTGACTTTTTAGAGCGTCCCAAAGAGCTATTATTTGCCGCAGAAATGCAAGCCGCTATTCAACAAGCAAAATTAATCTGTCAAGAAAAAGGACATGATTCTAGTGACTGTATTCAGGCGTGGGCGATGGTGGAAGAATTGCAAGCTGAAACCGCCTATCAACAATCCCAAAAATTAGATAAAACCGCCCTTGAAGAATATTTAGAAAAAAATCCAGAAGCCATCGATCATTTGATGGTTGATAATTGGTGCAGTGGTTGAAAATAATTCGTCAAAATCAGGCATCAATTCATTCTAAAAAATAATTAATAAAAACATTTCAAGTATTCGTTAAAAAAATCATCTAGGAGTTAAAAATGTCTAAAACAATTATCATTGATTCCGTAACTCGCATCGAAGGACATGCCAAAATTTCCATTTACCTAGATGATCAAGGGGAAGTGAATGAAGCCCGTTTCCATGTGGGGGAATTTCGCGGTTTTGAGAAATTTTGTGAGGGTCGTCCCTTTTGGGAAATGCCCGCCTTAACGTCCCGAATCTGTGGCATTTGTCCCGTTAGTCACCTGATTGCTTCGTCCAAAACAGGGGATCAATTATTAGCCGTAAAAATTCCCGCAGCGGCAGAAAAATTGCGACGGATGATCAATCTTGCTCAGATTACCCAATCCCATGCCCTCAGTTTTTTCCACCTCAGTAGTCCCGATTTGATTTTCGGTTGGGACGGCGATCCAAAAACAAGAAATGTGTTTGGTTTAATTGCTGCCGATCCAGATTTAGCACGGGGAGGAATCCGTCTGAGAAAGTTTGGACAGGACATTATTAAAATCCTTGGCAGCCAAAAAGTTCACCCCGCTTGGTCAATCCCCGGTGGTGTGCGATCGCCTATGACTAAAGAAGGACAAACCTACATTAAAGAGGGCTTGCCGGAGGCAAAAAATACCGTCAGAAATGCCCTGAGTTTATTTAAAAAAATCCTTGATTCCCATCAGGAAGAAGTGGAAGTCTTTGGCAATTTTCCGAGTCTGTATCTGGGTTTAGTGGGGGAGTCCGGCGCGTGGGAACATTACAACGGTATTTTGCGAATGATCGATAGCCACGGCAATATTGTTGGCGATCACCTTGATCCGAACAATTACCGTGAATTCCTTGGGGAAAAATTACAGGCAGATTCTTATTTAAAATCCCCTTACTATAAGCTTTTTGGGGAGACGGGTGTTTACCGCGTTGGGCCTTTGGCACGGTTAAATATTTGCGAACATTTTGGCACACCATTAGCCGATCAAGAACTCATTGAATATCGGCAACGGCACGGCAGAATTGTGCAGGCTTCCTTCGTTTATCATCATGCTAGATTAATTGAAATCCTTGGTTCCCTCGAAAGAATTGAGCGGATGATTGATGATCCAGATTTGTTTTCTAGCCGTTTACAAGCAGAGGCGGGAGTCAATCAAACCGAAGCTGTTGGCGTGAGTGAAGCACCACGGGGAACCCTATTTCATCATTATCAAGTGGATGAAAATGGACTGCTTCAAAAAATTAATTTAGTGATTGCCACGGGACAAAACAATTTTGCCATTAACCGCACTGTAACCCAAATTGCTAAGCATTATATTCATGGTGAAAATGTCGCCGAAGGTATTTTAAATCGGGTGGAAGCTGGGGTAAGAAATTACGATCCTTGCCTGAGTTGTTCAACCCATGCCGCCGGACAAATGCCGATGATTTTGCAGCTAATTTCTCCTGACGGTTCAATTGTTAAAGAAATTCGTCGTGATAGTCAATGAAACAGACTCTAATTATTGGTTATGGTAATACCTTACGTTCTGATGATGGGGCAGGACAAACGGTCGCTAAAGCCTTTTTTGATCAGGAAACTGTAACGGCGATCACCACCCATCAACTCACCCCAGAATTAGTAGAAGATTTAATCCAAGTGGAGCACGTTTATTTTGTCGATGCTGCTCCCATTGATACCGTCACCATTCAGTTGATTCAACTCAGAGATGATGAGCATAATTTTGGACATTTTATTGATCCCCAAAGTCTCTTAAATTTAGCAAAAAAAATCTATCATTATGCCCCTGATGCCTACTTCGTTTTAATTCCGGCTCAAAATTTTGAATTGGGAGAAAGCTATTCTGAAATTACCCAAAACGCCATCCAAACAGCAATTCAGCTTTTACAGGAACAAGTCACACCATGCATGAAGTCGCAATTATGACAGAAACCGTGGCGATCGCCTTTCTATTTTTGATTTTATAATAGATAAAAAGCCTAAACTAAAAGTCATGTTATTAGAACTCAAACGTATTCAAGTCCCCCCCGGTCAGCATATTATCTTACGGGATATTAGCTGGCAGGAATTCGAGCAAATTTTAACAGACTTAGGCGAACATCGTGCGGCTCGGATTGCATATAAAGATCAATGTTTAGAGATTATGACTCCATTAGCTGAACATGAAGATAATAAAGAAATTATTAGTGATTTAATCAAAGTATTACTGGAAGAACTCGACATAGAATTTCGTTGCTTAGGTTCTACCACATTTAGAAAAGAAACATCCCAAGGACTAGAACCTGATCAATGTTTTTACATTAAGAATGAAGCAAAAATACGAGGTAAAAATCGCATTGATTTAAGCATTGATCCTCCACCTGATCTTGCCCTTGAAATTGACATCACATCTCGCACCTATCCTGATATTTATGCCGCATTAGGTGTCCCTGAATTATGGCGATTTGAGCGAAATACTTTACAAATTAATGTTTTAATTAATGGTCAGTATCAAAGCATTAGTGATAGTCAAATTTTTGCGGGTTGGAATCTCATTCAAGTCATACCTCAATTTTTGGCAGATAGTAAAGTTGAAGGACGCACCACTATTCTGCGAAAATTCCGTCGATGGGTACAACAGCAGAGGTCATAGTTGCCATGCATGAAGTCGCAATCATGACAGAAACCGTGGCGATCGCCTGTGCCTCAGCCAAACAACAAAACGCCACAAAAATTGTGGGTTTAACGATGCGGATTGGAGCAATGAGTGGGGTTGTGCCGGAAGCCCTGAGTTTTGCCTTTGAAGCGGTGGCGGGCGGAACCCTTGCCGAACAGGCTAAACTAATCATTGAAACGGTTCCTGTGACCTGTTATTGTGCCCAATGCGATCGCCCTTTTACGCCGCCTGATTTGTTTGATGAATGCCCTTTATGTGGCAATTTAAGTCAACAAATTCTGAGTGGCAAAGAAGTCGAATTAAAATCTTTAGAGGTGATTTAAATTATGTGTGGAAATTGCGGTTGTAACGCTGTTGAAAAACCGGTAGAAATTCATACCCATGCCCATGATCACTCCCACGGAGATCATGACCATCATCATCCCCATGATCACGACCACCACCACGGGCACAATGGCAGTCATCACCATAGCCATTCTATTGATATTAATCAATCCATTTTTGCGAAAAATGACCGTCTTGCCGAGCGTAATCGCGGCTATTTTCTGGCGAAAGATTTATTTGTCATCAATGTCGTTTCTAGTCCGGGTTCCGGTAAAACAGCATTACTAGAGCGAACCATTGAGCAGTTAAAAAATAAACTGAATTTAGCTGTGATTGTGGGTGATCTAGAGACTGACAATGATGCCCAACGACTCCGCAAAAATGATGTTCCCGTTGCCCAAATTACCACAGGAACTCTCTGTCATCTCGATGCCGAAATGGTCTTAAATGCGGCACGAAAAATCTCCCTTGATGATGCTAATCTATTAATCATTGAAAATGTGGGTAATTTAGTTTGTCCCGCTGCCTATGATCTGGGGGAACACAAAAGAATTGTGTTACTTTCCACGACAGAAGGAGAGGATAAACCGTTAAAATACCCGACAATGTTTAAGTCTGCTGATGTTGTCATTGTTAATAAAATTGATATTGCTGAAGTGGTGGGTTTTGACCGTAATTTGGCATTAGAAAATATCCAAAAAATGTGTCCCCAAGCAGAAATTTTTGAACTATCGGCGCGCACAGAGGAGGGAATGAATAACTGGTTAAACTATCTCCAAAGCCAGTATCAAATGATTGTTGGGCAACCTGTATTAATTCCTTAAATTTCTTGTGAAACAACGGTTACATCTAGAGATTCAAGGTACAGTGCAGGGGGTTGGTTTTCGTCCCTTTGTTTATCAATTAGCCACAGCACTCAATTTATTCGGTTGGGTGAATAACTCCGCTGCGGGGGTGACAATTGAGGTGGAAGGAGGGCGATCGCCTTTAAATTCATTTCTAAAAAAACTACAAACAGAGTTGCCACCCAATGCCAAAATTGATGCTTTAAAATATCAATATTTAGAGCCAGTTAATTTTAAAAATTTCCAAATTCGGGCCAGTCAAACTGGAGAAAAAATTGCCGTTGTTTTACCTGATTTAGCCACCTGTTCTGAATGCATTGCAGAAATTTTTAATCCTCAAAATCGCCGTTATCAATACCCTTTTACGAACTGCACCCATTGCGGCCCCCGCTACAGCATTATTGAAACCCTGCCCTACGATCGCCCCTTAACCTCAATGGCGGATTTTCCGATGTGCGTGGACTGTCAACAGGAATATGAAGACCCCGGCGATCGCCGTTTCCATGCCCAACCGAATGCCTGCCCAAACTGTGGTCCCCAATTAAACTTTTTGACGGCTTTTAAAACTAATTTTGAGCACCAAAATCCGTTAACATTGGCGATTCAATATCTCCGTGATGGCAAAATTCTTACCTTAAAAGGTTTAGGGGGATTTCAATTATTAACGGATGCTAGAAATTTTCAGGCGGTGCAACAACTGCGCGATCGCAAACAACGACCCGACAAACCGTTGGCAGTGATGTATCCCGATTTGATTTCCGTCAAAAACGATTGCTTGCTTTCAAAATTAGAAGAAAAATGTTTAACTACACAAGCCAGTCCCATTGTTTTATTACAAAAAAAAGAAACTTTTAAATTAGCCAAAAATGTTGCGCCAAATAATCCTTATTTGGGGGTAATGTTGCCCTATACGCCATTACATCATCTGCTTTTAAATGCGCTTAATTTTCCGGTGGTGGCAACCAGTGGTAACCTCAGTGATGAACCCATTTGCATTGATGAAACGGAAGCATTAGCAAGGCTTAAAAATATTGCCGATGGATTCTTAATTCATAATCGCCGCATTCTTCGTCCGGTGGATGACTCGGTGGTGCGAGTGATGAATAATACACCTGTGATCTTGCGGCGGGCAAGGGGCTATGCACCAGAACCCATTACCTTAAAACAACCCCTCCCAGAAAATATTTTGGCAATGGGAGGACATCTAAAAAATACAGTGGCGATCGCCCAAAGAGATCGTATTTTTTTAAGTCAACATATTGGCGATTTGTCTAATCAATTAACGCTGCAAGCGATGGAACAAACCTTGCAAAAATTAAGCCAAATTTATGACTTTGAACCTGATATTATTACCTGTGATTTACATCCTAACTATCTCTCTAGCCAATACGCTAAAAATCTTGCCCAAACACTCAATATCCCTCTAGTGCCAGTACAGCATCACCATGCCCATATCTATGCCTGCATGGCTGAACATCAGCTTGAATTTCCAGTGTTAGGGGTGGCTTGGGATGGTACGGGTTATGGTGCAGATGGCACAATTTGGGGCGGTGAATTTTTCTTTGTTGATAAGGGGAAAAATCAGCGTGTTGCTCACCTTAAACCCTTCCCTCTCATTGGTGGTGATCAAGCTAATAAAGAGCCGCGTCGCAGTGCCTTAGGCTTATTATCCCAATGGTGGACATTAGAGGAATTAAGTCATTTGAATACACCAGTTTTACAGGCTTTTTCGGAGCAGGAGTTACAGTTAATCAAAACAATATTAAGGCAGAAAATCAATACGCCTTTAACGTCTAGTATAGGACGGCTATTTGATGCGATCGCCTCTATTTTAGAGTTATACCAAAGGGTAACATTTGAAGGACAGGGGGCAATGGCACTAGAATTTTTAATTGGTGATCTAAAAACGGATGAATTCTATGGTGTTGACTGGGAAGAAAAAGATGATATTTCAATCATTAATATACAGCCAATGGTGAAAGCTATCCTTGATGACTTTGCATTAAATATGGGTAGTGATTTAATTGCAGCGAAATTTCATAACTCGCTTGTTGAACTGATTGTAACAGTGGCTAAAAAATCCAAACTAAAACAGGTTGTTTTGGCGGGAGGCTGTTTTCAAAATAAATATCTGTTGGAAAGGGCAATTCAACGCTTAAATATGGAAAATTTTCAGGTGTTTTATCCCCAAAAATTTCCTCCCAATGATGGGGCGATCGCCCTCGGTCAGGTTTTCGCGGTTGCAGCACAATCTGCTTGAATTTTTGCTAGTGGGAAATCCGATAAAGCGACCTTCATCAAAAAATTTGAAGCGGACAACGGAAACAGTCACGATTCGCTAGGATCAAAGCGGAAAAGTTTAGATAAAAAGTGCAGAAATATGTGCCTTGCGGTGCCGGGAAAAATTTTAGAGATTACCGGAGATGATCCCCTCTTTAAAATGGGTCGGGTAAGTTTTGGGGGTGTGGTGCGGGAAGTGAGCCTCGCCTACGTGCCAGAAGCCCAAGTAGGGGATTATGCGGTGGTGCATGCGGGGTTTGCTCTGAGTGTGTTGGATGAGGCGGCGGCAACGGAAACCCTCGCGAATTTGGCAGAAATGGAAGCCTTTGCAGGAGTGGAACCTGCATGAAATTTGTCGATGAATTTCGCGATCCGACAGCAGTGCAAGGATATATCAAGGCGATCGCCAATATTGTTACCCGTCCTTGGCAGATCATGGAAATTTGCGGCGGACAAACCCACAGCATCGTGAAATATGGCATCGATCAACTGCTGCCCCCAGAGATTACGTTGATTCATGGCCCCGGTTGTCCGGTCTGTGTCACCCCTGCTGAATTGATTGATCAGGCGATCGCCCTGGCCCAGTTGCCCGATGTGGTGCTTTGTTCCTTCGGCGATATGTTGCGCGTGCCGGGGACGAGTCTCGATTTGCTTGCGGTGAAGGCGCGGGGGGCAGCCGTAAAAATGGTTTATTCTCCCCTCGATGCCCTGAAAATGGCGCAGGAAAATCCCGATAAACAGATGATTTTTTTTGCGGTGGGCTTTGAAACGACAGCACCAACCACGGCGATGGCAGTCTACCAAGCTGAAAAATTGGGCTTAAATAATTTCTCCCTCTTGGTCGCCCACGTGTTGGTTCCGCCAGCGATGGCAGCGATTTTGTCTGCTCCCAATTGCCAAATTCAGGGCTTTTTACTGGCGGGTCATGTTTGCACCGTGATGGGTTATCAGGAATACGAGGCGATCGCCGAAAATTACCAAATCCCCCTGATCGTGACAGGCTTTGAACCATTGGACATTGTGCAAGGCATTTATCTGTGTGTGAAACAGTTGGAGGAAGGGCGATCGCACATCGAAAATCAATACCGTCGCGTCGTGCAAGCCGCAGGCAATCCAACTGCCCAGCAATTGGTAGCAGAAATTTTTGAAACAGTCCCACGAACTTGGCGTGGCATCGGTGAAATTCCCCAGAGCGGTTTCGGATTGCGCGAAAAATACGCCGCCTTTGATGCCTCTCGCAAATTTACATTAGATTTGGCGCATTTCCAGCCCCAAGCGTCTTCTCCCTGTATTAGTGGCGAAATTCTCCAAGGTCAAAAAAAACCCAAGCAATGCCCCGCCTTTGGCACAAGCTGCACCCCTGAACATCCCCTTGGTGCACCGATGGTTTCCTCCGAGGGAGCCTGTGCCGCCTATTACCGCTACGGATAAATTTCCCCTAGATGAGGATGTCGTAAACAAAAGAAATTAACGACGCCGCCTGGATTTTTTGCGGGGCGATCGCCAAAATGTTTGCCAAGCCGTCTGGAATCCCGTCCAAGTGCTGCGTCCTCCCCGTTGCACCTGTTGAATTTGGCGCTGGGTTTGCTTCAGTCCCTTTTCTGTTTGCTGGAGAATCCCCCGGGCACTTTTAAAACTGGCTTCGAGTTCATCAGTTAATTCGGTAATATCTCCCCCGGTGCGCCGGAGAGCATCGAGGGTGCGTGGCAGCTCTCGGTTGAGGGTATCGAGTAATTTCTCAGCGCTACGGGCCGCCCGTCCCAGCTCCAAAAAAGCCGGGAAAGCAGCGGCAAGGACAGCAGTGAGACTGAGGGCAACGAGCAGAAAAGACAGGAGTAACCAAAAAAGAGGATCTTGCACTGTAAATGAAACGGTTTAATTTTGGGACGGGTCAATCTCTTGGGCAGGAAGGAGTTCATCTTCTTCGGTATCGAGGCGTTGGGCTTCGGTTTGGCTCGCTTCAATCCCAGCGGCGATCGCCTCCTGTAACCGCTGCAACGTATCTTCCCAATTGCGGCGGGCCGTTTCCGAGACTTGATCGGCGTGGAGTTGTAGACTATCGGAGAGATCCTCCGCCAGTTCTGGCAGTGCTTCGAGGGATTTTTTGAGAATTTTTCGGGTATCTTTACCGGAGCGCGGTGCGAATAATAAACCGGCGATCGCCCCCACAGCGCCCCCAATGAGCACACCGCCCACAAAGGCCCCACCATTTCGCTCAGCCATACTGAAGTTCTCCCATTACACAAATCGCCTCCATTGTAGTATTCAACCCGGCTTCTACTAAAACCGATGAAAATTGTTCTCCAACGGGTACAACGTTCCCAGGTCAGCGTCAATCAGCAAATTGTCGGCCAAATTAACCGCGGCTTAACGCTCCTCGTCGGCATTTCCCCCACCGACACCAACGCCGAATTACAGTGGCTCGCCCGCAAGTGCCTTAATCTACGCCTCTTTCCGGATCCTGAGGGCAATCCCTGGCAAGCCTCAATCCAGGACATCCAAGGGGAAATCCTCGTAGTCAGTCAATTTACTCTCTATGGCGACTGTCGCAAGGGGCGGCGGCCATCCTTTAGTGGTTCTGCGAAACCAGATCAAGCCGAACAACTCTACGAAAAATTTGTGGCCTGCCTCCGCCAAAGCGATCTGAAGATTGAAACCGGACAGTTTGGCGCCATGATGCAGGTGGAAATCATCAACGATGGCCCCGTGACCCTCACCCTAGAGCGCGAGGCCCAACCGTCCTGAATTGGCCCCAAATTTCAGTAAAGTTTTACCCTAGGTTTTTACGAGAAATATGGCTTTGTAAAGCAGTGGGCAATATTGAGATACAAATATTAAAAGTTGGGCGATCGCCGCTTCAGTCCCCCCGATCAAAAGGCGATCGCCCCATGGCATAAGCCTTTGCCCAATTTAGCCCCCCGGTATTTCTCGCCCAATGACCAGGACAAATTCCCCCCGACGAATTCCCCCGAAATTAAGAGAAAAGAACGATAGTAAGATTTTCAACAAGCAGTTAACGTGATGAACTTCCGCCAAAGCATAGAATCATGACAGATCAACAAAAAACCGCGATCATTACCGGTGCCTCATCTGGGGTCGGACTCTATGGGGCCAAAGCCCTCGCCGAGAAAGGCTGGCATGTGGTCATGGCCTGCCGCAACCTCGAAAAAACCGAACGAGTCGCCAAAGAAGTTGGCATCCCCGAAGCCAGTCGGACGATCATGCACCTTGATCTCGCTGATTTCGATAGCGTCCGTAAATTCGTCGCCGATTTTCGGGCCACGGGTAAAACCCTAAACTCCCTCGTTTGTAATGCGGCGGTGTATCTGCCCCTCGCCAAGGAGCCCCAACGCAACAAAGATGGTTATGAACTTTGCGTTGCCACCAACCACTTGGGTCATTTCCTGCTCTGCAATTTAATGCTGGAAGACCTCAAAAATTCTCCCGCCGCAGACAAGCGCCTTGTGATTCTCGGTACCGTCACCGCTAACCCGAAAGAAGTGGGTGGCAAAATTCCCATTCCTGCGCCCCCCGACCTTGGGGATCTCCAGGGGATGGCCGCTGGCTTTAAGCCCCCTGTCGCCATGATCGATGGCAAAATCTTTAAACCCGGTAAAGCTTACAAAGACAGCAAACTCTGTAATATCCTCACCATGCGGGAACTCCACAACCGCTATCACAAAGACACTGGGATTATCTTCAACTCCTTTTATCCGGGCTGTGTTGCTGAAACGGGCCTCTTTAGAAATCACTATGGCCTGTTCCGGAAGATCTTCCCTTGGTTCCAAAAAAATATTACCGGGGGCTATGTCACCGAGGAAGTCGCAGGGGAACGTCTGGCCAAAGTTGTCGCAGATCCTGGCTTTGATGTATCTGGCGTTTACTGGAGTTGGGGGAACCGCCAACAGCAAGGACGAGAAGCCTTTATGCAAGAAGTTTCTGATGAAGCCCTTGACGATAACAAAGCAGATGTCCTTTGGGATCTCAGCGCCAAGTTAGTCGGGATGCCGGCCTAATTTTTATCCTGATTCCTAATTCCTTAAGAGAGCAATTTTATTCTTATCGTCTCCCATCAAGGGAGATTTTTTTTGCCTCATGTGTAGCGTTTCTTTTTGAGAATAGGTTTAGGTTTAGCCAAAGTTGGCTTTTGTGAGTCTGACTGCTGCGTAGGCACTGCAATTTTTTGGAGAGCATTTACAATAGTTCCTATTTGGAGATCATCCAAATAATCTTGTCTTTGAGCAATCAAATACTTTAATGCGCTTAAGGCAGTAATTACCGGGGCAGAACATTTTTTTACACCGACCCACTGGGCGGCAGGAAAAATAACAGGTGCAATGATGGCATTGCTATCAATGGATATATTTTGGGCGTCAAGCCAAATTTGAAACGCTTGTTGGTGGTATAGACTCTGTTGGGTTGGACTGTTTTGTAAAGGTATCCAACGACTCCCTTCTCTCCTTTTCCAGCGGTCAGCATACGCAGAAAAAGACCCTTTCCAGGTCTTGATTTCCATGAGAAAAATGCCTTTTGTGCCGACAATTAATAAATCAATCTCTGTTAGCTTTTGGCTACGGGTGGGGATCAGGATATTTTTTCCCATCGCCCAGGTTTTTGGTAACTGACTCAATAGAAGTGCAATAAAGTTTTCTCCGATATTACCTTGGACTTGATTCCTGAAGTTCTTGAATTGATGTACACCTACCGCAAAGTAACCTAGGGTATTATTCCCGGCTTTTGCATAAATTTCCTGAGTTTGAGATGCTTTTTTCTTCTCGATTTCTTGAGCAAAAAATGTTTTTAAATCGGGAGACTGGAATATTTTTTGCATTAACTTAACAAAGAAGTGCTGCAATTTTAGTCTACTGCGGATTTTTAAATCTGATATTGATTTTATATGTTTGGAAAAATACAAATGTAACAGCGATCGCCACTTTGTAAGTTTTCATCAAGGAATCTCTGCCGAAAGGAGCGCGGATTCTTGGTTTCGCGTCTATATTGGACACTAGCGCAACCCTTACGTCTTTATGCTAAACAAAAACACTTTTTTCCTAGCCCTGCTAGTTTTTATCCCAATTTCCCTAGCTGGCCACTTCCTCGAATGGAGTCCCGTTACTGTGTTTTGTACAGCGGCGATCGCCATTGTGCCCCTAGCCGCTTTCATGGGAGAAGCCACCGAAGAAATTGCCGTTGTCGTCGGCCCCAACCTTGGTGGTTTGTTAAATGCCACCTTTGGCAATGCCACTGAATTAATTTTGGCTTTTATTGCCCTCAAGTCCGGCTTAGTCGATGTCGTCAAGGCCACGATCACCGGATCAATCATTAGTAACCTGCTACTGGTGATGGGTTTTGCGATGCTCTTAGGTGGCCTCAAATTCAAAGAACAGGACTTTCAGCCGACTGCTGCCCGCCTCAATGCCTCATCCATGAACTTGGCGGTGATTGCGATTTTAATTCCCACCGCTGTGGAATATACCTCCGCTGGTATTGGCCAAGCAACCCTCCAAAACCTCTCCGTTGCCGTTGCAATTGTGCTTATTCTGGTCTACGGCCTCACTTTATTGTTCTCGATGAAAACCCACTCCTATTTATATGATGTGGGAGTCGCAGAAGTCGAAGAAGAAGGAGAAACGGAAGAAGAAGCTAAGGCAAAAATTAACCTTTGGCTCTGGGTTGGGGTTCTACTCGTCGTTACCCTCGCCGTTGCCATCGAATCAGAACTCTTAGTTGGTTCCCTTGAAGCAGCCACCGAAAGCCTCGGCCTCAGTCCTCTCTTTACAGGGGTAATTCTCCTGCCCATCATTGGTAATGCCGCAGAACATGCCACCGCTGTTACCGTCGCCCTAAAAAATAAAATGGATTTATCTGTATCCGTTGCCGTTGGCTCTAGTTTGCAAATTGCCCTGTTTGTTGCACCGGTCTTAGTAATTGCTGGGTGGATCATTGGTCAACCGATGGATCTTGATTTCAATCCCTTTGAACTGGTGGCCGTGGCCGTAGCTGTCCTGATTGCCAACTCCATTAGTTCCGATGGTAATTCTAACTGGCTAGAAGGAAGCTTATTACTAGCGACCTATACAGTGCTTGGGTTGGCCTTTTTCTTCCATCCTGCTGTGCCTGGATTGGCCTAAATCATCGCATCACAAACAATCAAACTGCTAATTTCTTTGGGCGAACCTTGGTTCGTCTTTATTTTTGACCGCAATGGTGGCGATCGCCTAACCGGGAAATCTTTATCGCCCTTCCCGATTTTAAGTTTGCTGCATTAGCATAGATATAGTGGCTGTCGTGCAAACTATTGATGGGGGCAGTCCCAATTCACTAACTATCTGAAGCCTTCCATGTCAAACTCTAAACCCTTTGTACTCGGTGCAACAGCTCTAGTGTTAACCACTGTGGCGGTTACAGGGGCAGGACTGCACTACTCTAAGAGCCAAGCCTACCTCAAAGACAGCCCAAAGGAAATTGTGGACGAGGTTTGGTATGTCATCAACAAAGAATATGTTGATGCAACCTTTAACCAAAACGATTGGCGTCAGGTGCGGCAAGAGTTCCTCAGCAAAGACTATGCCAATACGGACGAAGCCTACGATGCAATTCGGGAAATGTTGGATCTTTTAGGGGATCCTTATACCCGGTTTATGCCCCCCCAAGATTTTGAAAATTTACAGGTTGATACGTCTGGTGAACTGACTGGGGTTGGGATTCAGATCGCCAAGGACAAGGATACGGAAGAAGTGGTTGTTATTGCGCCCATTGAAGAGACACCAGCCTTTGAAGCGGGCATTATGGCCCAAGATGTGATCGTTGCTGTGGATGATCAACCCACTGAAGGGATGGAACTGAATGATGTGGTGAATCTGATCCGGGGTCAACGGGGCACAGAGGTCGTCCTCACCATCCGTCGCGATGAGCGAGTCTTAGAGGTTCCTATTATCCGTGAAGTAATTCAGATTCACCCGGTAAAGGCACGGATTAATGAAAGTCCCATTGGTGATGTGGGCTATATTCGTCTGACGCAATTCAGCGCCCAGGCGACGGCAGAGATGCGAGAGGCGATCGCCGATCTAGAATCCCAAAATGTCGATGGCTACGTCTTGGATTTACGTTCAAATCCAGGGGGACTGCTCTATGCCAGCATTGACATTGCCCAAATGTGGCTCGATGGCGGCGGCATTGTTTCAACGGTCAACCGTGTCGGCGAAGTGGACCGCCAGGAAGCCAGTAACAGTGCCCTAACGGATAAACCCCTAATCGTTTTAGTGGACGGGGGATCTGCCAGTGCCAGCGAAATCCTCTCGGGGGCACTCCAAGACAATCAACGGGCGGTACTTGTGGGGACGCAAACCTTCGGGAAAGGGCTGGTGCAGTCTGTCCGTCGCCTGGGAGATGATTCTGGGGTTGCTGTGACCGTCGCGAAATATTTGACCCCCTCCGGTCGGGATATTAATAAAGAAGGCATTGCGCCGGACTTTGTCGTAGAACTCGATGAAGCAGACCAAGAAACATTGCAAGAAGATCGCACAAAAATTGGTACAATGGCTGACCCACAATATGCCAAAGCGATTCAACTGCTCGACGAACAGCTCCGCACGGGTACGATTGTGATCCCCGAAAAACAGGCCAGCTCAGAGCGGCCGAATCGTCCGGCCCAGGATAGCTAAACTTTTCCAATTTCTCAGGGCAGGCGATCGCCCCTTGAAAGGCCGTTACAAATCTTGTTGCGGTGGCGATCGCCCCTCGGATCCCAAGCCCAACTTCCCTGGGTTTACGGCCTTAAGATTTGCTTAAGATTTTTCTAAAAATAAAGTTGCGCACTAGATATAGAGTGGAGTATGCTTAGTTACCCTACATCTAGCGTCTGAGGTGCAACCCATGGATTATGTTCAAGAATGGCAGCAAAGCTGTGTTGATCCTGAACTCATCCAACTGAATGTTATTTCCCTAGAGGGCGATCGCCCTTTGGATTACTTGCTCTATTCAGAGGCGTTGCCCCGACGAAATGATGGTCGTTTAGGGGACAGTTATCTCCAGCGCTATCAACACACCGAGGCCGGGGGCTGGTGGTGTTCTGGCGTCGATATTTTGACGGGAAAGGCTGACCTTTGGGGCTGTTTTAAACCAGAGCAACCCCGCGTGAATCCAGAAAAAGGCAAACTCATCAAGTACGAACACCCCCCGAAAACGAGTACGGGCCTGTTTGCGTTACGCCTACCGCCCCATGTGTGGGAACGGGTCGCCCGCCGCCATCAATTAGAATTTAGCCAAGACGATTGGGACGATACCCAGCCCGATGGGGGCTTTTGGCAATGGCTAAAAGAACATCCCCAAATCCCTCTCATTATTACTGAAGGGGCAAAAAAGGCAGGCTCCCTATTGAGTGCCGGCTACGGGGCGATCGCCTTGCCGGGAATTTACGGAGCAATCCGGACGCCCAAGGATGAATTTGGTCATCGTATCGGCCAATCCAGACTTATTCCCCAACTGAAAAAACTCATTCACGGGCAACGCCCCATTTACATTGCCTTTGACCAAGACGAAAAACCAACAACAGTCCGGGCCGTGCGCAGTGCCATCCGAACAACAGGTTATTTACTCAAGCAAGTGGGTTGCCCGGTAAAAGTGATCACCTGGGACCGTCGCGCGGGTAAAGGGGTGGATGATCTCATTGCCAACCAAGGTCAGGCCGCCTTTGAAGCCGCCTTTCAAAATGCTCCCAGCCTCGATCTCTGGAAAGCCCAAGACCTCGAACAACTCACCTATCCCCGTCACCAAACCCTCCACCAACGGTATCTCCCGGAGCAGTTGGCAGTTCCCCCAGCAGCTAAGTTGATTGCGCTCAAATCCCCGAAAGGAACCGGCAAAACCCGTTGGCTAGAATCAGTCGTCGCTGGGGCGATCGCCCGCCAACAGCCCGTCCTTGTGATTGGCCACCGCATTCGTCTGGTTGAAGAACTTTGTCAGCGGTTTGGCCTCGATTACATCCGTGATTTACCCAAGGGGAAAGACCGTTCTAAGGAGCCTAACTTAAAAATTAATGGCTATGGCCTCTGTATTGATTCCTTGCATGGCAAATCCCAGGCCCGGTTTAATCCTCATCACTGGGGCGATGCCCTGATCATTTTTGACGAAGTAGAACAAGTGCTATGGCACGGGTTAAATTCCAGCACCTGTCGCGATAACCGGGTCAATATTCTCCAAAGTCTTAAGCACCTGCTGCAAAATGTTTTTGTCGGCGAAGGTCAAATTTATATCAGTGACGCCGACTTGAGCGATGTTTCCATTGACTACCTCCTCACCCTGGGGGGCCAAAAGCTCCAGCCCTATCTCATTGAAAATACTTGGCAAGCGGATACCAGCACCCATTACACCCTCAATCACTATCCCGACAGCACGCCGAAACGGCTAGTCAAAGACTTGGTGCAACATATCCAAGGGGGCGGGCGACCTTTTATTTGTCTGTCGGCCCAAAAACTCAAGAGCCAGTGGAGCACTTCAACCCTCGAAATCTATCTCAAAAATCAATTCCCTGACCGCAAAATTCTCCGCCTTGATGCAGAATCCCTCGCCGATCCTAAGCATCCTGCCTACGGTGCCATGGGTCAAATTAACCAAACCCTCGCCCAGTATGATGTGGTTTTAGCGAGTCCCGCCGTGGAAACGGGGATTAGTCTCGATTTGCAGGGACATTTCACCTCGGTGTGGGCGATCGCCCAGGGGGTACAAACGGTCAATTCCATCTGCCAGGCCCTGAGTCGGGTGCGTGAAAATATTCCGCGTCATCTCTGGGTCGCAAAATACGGCTTTAATACCGTCGGTAATGGGGCCACCTCCATCCCGGCACTGCTCACCTCCAGCCAGCGGCTCACCCAAACGAATATTCGTTTGCTGCAACAGTCTGACTTTATTGCCCTTGATGATTTAGACACCGCTTTTCAGGCTGAATCTCTGTTGTGTTGGGCCAAATTTGCGGTACGGATTAATGCGGGCATGGTGAACTACCGCGAGGCCGTGCTCGCCCATCTCCAGCGGGAAGGCCACCAACTGGCAGCGGTGCCAAAACGCCGCAAAACGACGGCAACCCAAACCCAGCCCGATAATCAATTGGCCACGGCGATCAATGCCATTCGCGATACCAACTATCAAGCAGAATGTTTGGCGATCGCCCAGGCAACCTCTTTGAGTACCAAAGATTACCAACGCCTGAAAAAGAGCCTCCTGAAAAACCCCTCCGAACGACAACAGCTCCGTAAGTACGAACTCCAGAAACGCTACAATCTGCCCGTCACCGCTTCTCTGGTGGCCAAAGATGACGACCACTGGTACCAAAAACTACGGCGTCACTATTTCCTCACGGTGGGCCGTCCTTACCTGGCAGATCGAGATGCCCTCATCGCGAGTCACCTGATGCAGCAGGGCGGCGGGCAAATTTTCCAGCCTGACTTTAACCACTCCCAAATGGGGGCAATCATCGGCACCATGGAAATTTTAGGGATCACCACCCTCCTCGCCCAGGCAAATCGCCCCCTCCATAACCTCGATCCAGAGATGCAAAGACTGGCGGCGATCGCCCTCGAAAATCGAGATGCCATTAAGACCACCGTTGGCATTGGCCTCGCGAAAAATTCCACGCCGATCATGATCCTACGCCGCTTCCTCGAATTACTTGGCCTCGAACTGAAGTACCTCAAAATCACCACAATTCAGAAAAAACGCACCCGCATCTACCAAATCAGTCAGCCCCAGGATCAGCGGCAAACGGTTTTTCAACATTGGCTACAAACCGACCAAAATTGCCCAGGCACCTCTGCGTTCTGGCAAGAAGACTGTCAAAAATACCTCGCCAAACTCCAGGCAACCCGGCACCAAACCGAATCAAACTATGTCCAACTGACTTTTGAGCTACCGACCCCGGAAGCTTCCTAAGCCTGACTGATGAAAGCCAATAAAAAAAGGGGCTACTTTCTCTGAAGCCCCCTTTTTCCAAAAATATTACTTTTGACAGCGATTAGGATTTCGCTTCGAGGCCAACGGGACAGCCGACCCCTGTACCACCAAGGCCACAGTAGCCCCCTGGATTTTTCGCGAGATACTGCTGGTGGTATTCTTCCGCGTAATAAAATTCCGGTGCATCCAGGATTTCCGTCGTGATCGCGCCATAACCCTTGGCCTTTAAAGCTCCTTGGTAGGCCTCTAGGGATGCCTGGGCCAATTGTTTTTGAGCCTCGGAGTAGGTGTAAATGCCAGAACGGTACTGGGTGCCCACATCATTCCCTTGGCGCATACCTTGGGTGGGATCATGGCTTTCCCAAAAAACCTTGAGGAGAGTTCCATAGGACACTTGATTGGGATCGTAGGCAACCAGCACCACCTCATTGTGACCCGTCATCCCGGAGCAAACTTCCTGGTAGGTGGGGTTTGGGGTGTGACCAGCTGCATAGCCCACTGCTGTACTAAAAACGCCGGGGGTTTGCCAAAATTTACGTTCTGCACCCCAAAAACAGCCCAGACCAAAGATTGCCAATTCGATCCCTGCAGGGAACGGTGGGGCAATGGGATTGCCATTGACGAAATGCTGATCGGGGACGGGCATCGTTTGGGAACGACCGGGTAGAGCCTCCTGGGGCGTAGGCATCTGGGTCTTTTTACCGAGCAAACCAAAAAACATAGGACTTAAATTTTAACCATGGTGACTGCCTTGATTGTAGACAAAAAGATCTGGCGGATGGGGCGGCCTTTTTCTCTGCATGGGGGGAGGGGGCGATCGCTTTCTGATAAAATTCTATAGAATCTTAAAAAAACGTTACTTAACCGGAATTTAAATGAATTTACTGGTGGTCGGTGCTACTGGCACATTAGGCAGGCAAGTCGCGCGACGGGCATTGGATGAAGGACATCAAGTCCGTTGTCTCGTCCGGAATCCCCGTAAAGCTTCCTTTCTCAAGGAGTGGGGTGCAGAATTAATCGGCGGAAATTTATGCCAGCCCGAGTCTTTGATCCCAGCCCTAGAAGGGGTTGATGCCGTCATTGATGCTGCCACAGCCCGGGCAACGGATTCCATTGGTGTTAAGGAAGTTGACTGGGAAGGGCAAGTAAACCTGATCCAAGCCGCAAAGGAAGCTGGGGTCGAGCGATTTATTTTCTTTTCAATTCTTAATGCAGAGCAGCACCGTGATGTGCCCTTGATGGATGCAAAATATTGCGTCGAGGAATATCTCAAAGAAGCAGGCATGAATTATACAATCCTGCGCTTGAGCGGGTTTATGCAGGGGTTGATCGCCCAATACGCGATTCCTATCCTTGAAAATCAAGCGGTTTGGATCACTGGTGAGAGTTCGCCGATCGCCTACATGAACACCCAGGATATTGCGAAGTTTGCGGTACAGGCGGTGAAAATTCCGGCCACGGAAAAGCAAACGTTCCCAGTAGTAGGCACCCGGGCTTGGAAAGGGGAAGAAATTATCGCCATTTGTGAACGTTATTCTGGACAAACCGCCAGTATCGCCCGGTTGTCCTTGGGTTTTCTGCGGTTAATGCGCCGGTTCAGCCGTTTTTTCCAATGGGGACAGAATGCATCGGATCGCTTGGCCTTTGCGGAGGTGATGGCCACGGGTAAGCCTTTGGATGCGCCGATGGAAGACGTCTACAAAACCTTTGAGCTTGATCCCGCCGAAACAACGACCCTAGAAAGTTATTTGCAGGAATACTTCAGTCGCATCATGCAGAAGCTGAAGGAAATTGACTACGAGAAAAATAAAGGCAAAAAGAAAAACGGTAAGAAAAAGCCGAATATTCGGACACCATTTTAAGGACGTTCCTCTGCGGTTGTATTCCCCTAGAGTGATGCCTGGGGGATGCGACTGAGGGAGTAAGAAGCTTGACGTTTTATTGGTGGCGATCGCCAACCGTATCGGTATTAAGGGAAACGGTTTGAGTGATACCCTATTGTTTATATCCTTAAGTTTTTAGGACACTTCTACTTGTGCCCAAAGCCGGCATTATTTATAACGACATCAAACCCATTGCCTGCCAAGTCGCTCAGGAATTAGCCAAAACCTTGAGGAATAAAGGGTGGGAAGTGTTTACGGCCACTGGATTTGGCGGTCTACTTGGTTATGCAGAATGTCCGCCAACCCAAGAAACCGGCCATCAACGGCCTGTTTGCCACACCAAAATTGAGCAATTGGTGCCCCCCAACTTTGATGAAAATATGCAGTTTGCCGTGGTTCTGGGGGGAGATGGTACGGTATTGTCGGCGGCGCGCCAGGTTGCCCCAAAGGGAATCCCTCTGCTAACGGTCAATACAGGACATCTCGGGTTTTTGACGGAAATGTATCTCCAGCACCTCGATGAGGCGATCGCCCAGTTGCTGGCCGGAGAATACGAAATTGAAGACCGCTCGATGATTACAGTGCAGCTTTTCCGCGACGAGGAACTCCTTTGGGAAGCTCTGAGTCTTAATGAAATGGTGCTCCACCGAGAACCCCTAGCCGGGATGTGTCACTTTGAAATCCAGATTGGTCGCCATGCCCCCGTTGACATTGCCGCCGACGGCATTATGATTTCGACCCCCACCGGCTCCACGGCCTACTCCCTCAGCGCGGGCGGCCCCGTCGTCACCCCTGATGTGCCCGTTTTTCAGCTTGCCCCGATTTGTCCCCATTCCCTTGCGTCCCGGGCCCTCGTCTTTTCCGACACAGAACCGGTGAATATTTTTCCGGCAACGTCCCATCGTTTGGTGATGGTCGTTGATGGTAACGGTGGAGCCTATGTCTTGCCAGATGATCAAGTCCATTTAGAGCGATCGCCTTATAATGCCCGCTTTGTGCGCCTCCACCGACCCGAATTTTTTCGCATTCTCCGGGAAAAGCTAGGCTGGGGACTCCCCCATGTGGCGAAACCCACATCCCGCAAAGTTCTGTAGGGGACGCGCTGGGAAGCAAAGATTCGTGAAAATTTGTCTTTCCCCAAATTGAGCCTTTCTAGAATCAAAAAGACCAACCTCTTCACTTTCATTTATCCACATCCATTTTTCTTTGTTCGGACGATTTCGATAGCTTGATATGCCCCAAAACCAATATGCCGCCGATGGTTTAGCCTATGTTCTCCTCGTTGGGACGGATCAAGAGTTTACACAACGGGCCACCCTAGATCTCGCTGATCTTGGTTACCAAACCATTACCGTTGAAACGGTAGAACAAGCCCAACAACGACTCCGACAGTTACCAGCAGGCATGGTGATTGTGGATTATCCTCTCTTAGGACAACGGGGGATCGACTTTTGCCGTAGCCTCCGCAAAGCCCAATTTGTGCGGCCCATTTTATTTTTGGTGACCCAAGATCGTGTGGAAGAGCGGGTGATCTGCCTCGAAGCTGGCGCAGACGATTATGTACTGCAACCCTACCAACAGGAGCGGTTTTTACGCCTGCTTGAAATTTATCTCCAGCCCCAAACGGGCCAGCGGGAGCAACTTTTTTTTGGGGATTTAATCTTAGATCTCAATACCCGGCAGGTGTGGCGATCGCCAGGCCAAGGGAACGACTCGCCCCGTCCGATTGAACTGACAGTCAAAGAATTTGAGCTGTTGAAGTATTTAATGTCCCATCCCCAACAGGTCTTAACGCGGGAGCAAATCCTTGAAAATGTCTGGGGGAATGAATTTCAAGGGGAATCCAACGTAATTGAAGTCTATATTCGTTATTTACGCCTTAAAATTGAAGCAAAAGGCCAGAAACGCCTGATCCAAACTGTGCGGGGAGTCGGTTATGTCCTTAAAAAAGATCCCTAGGTTTAAAATACCTGGCAGCAGCTCCCCTTCGATCTCCACCATTTAACATAAATCACCATGTCTTTTCCTTCCCGTCTCTGTTTGGCTCTCTGTGGCACCGTCTTGGTTGGGTGCGTCCCATTTCCGGTTGATGATTCTGGCCTCAGTGCGCCTCCCAGTGAGACCCCGGTGAGCCAGTCCGCCCCCAGACCCCAGGGGCAAATGCTCCCAATTACGGCAACGGCCAAGATTGTGGGATCAGAGCAACGGTTTGGGTTAGAGGTGGCAGAAACCGCAGAACAACAGCGGTTAGGACTGATGTACCGGGAGTTTTTACCGGACAATCGGGGGATGCTATTTGAGTTTGACCCCGCCCGCCCAGTCAGTTTTTGGATGAAAAATTGCTTGATTAATCTGGATATGATTTTCCTGCGGGAGGGAGTGGTGCAGGCGATCGCCCATGATGTCCCCCCTTGTGAAAGTGACCCTTGTCCCACCTATGGGCCACCAGCGACCGTCAATATTGACCAAGTGATTGAAATTCGGGGCGGTTTAGCGAAGGAAATTAATCTGCAAGCCGGCGATCGCATTGAAGTCACCAAGATGAACGAATAATTCAATCCCCATCGTGAAGTTGTGTGCATTGATCTGTTGAGAATTGGATGAACTACAGCCCCCGGATCCAAGATATCCCTGCTAGTGAACGGCCACGCGAGCGCCTGGTGGCAGTAGGGGCCAGATATTTATCCAATGCAGAATTAATTGCCATCTTGATCAGCACTGGCGATCGCCATCGCAACCTCTCCGCCGTTGGCCTTGCCCAATTTATTTTGCACACCTGCAGCCAAGGCAAGCGGGATCCTTTCGATGTGTTGCGCCACACGACCCCCCAAGAACTGACCAGCATCCCCGGAGTGGGCCTTGCCAAAGCCGCCCAGATCCTCGCCGGGATCGAACTTGGTAAGCGGATTTTCCAGGCCAAACCCAGCGAAAAAATCATTGTCGATAGTCCCGAAGCAGCGGCGATCGCCCTCAGTAACGATCTCATGTGGCAAGACCAAGAACGCTTTGCCGTCCTCTGCCTCGATGTTAAAAATACGCTGATTGCCACTAGGGTTGTCACCATTGGCCTTGCCACCGAAACTCTCGCCCACCCCAGGGAAATTTTCCGCGAAGTTATTAAACATGGGGCCACCCGCTTGATCATTGCCCACAACCACCCCTCTGGCAACGTTGATCCCAGCCCCGAAGATTTACAACTAACCAAACGCTTACTTCAATCCGCTCAAATCCTCGGCATTCCCCTCCTTGATCATTTAATCCTTGGCCGCGATAACTTCGGCAGCCTACGCCAAAAAACAGACCTCTGGGACTGTTACCCCCAACCAGAATGAAAAATATTTTTCAATAAACTTTTCCAATAAAAATTGTTTCAACTTAAAACAATAATGTATAGAATCTGTCAACTTTATCGGCCTTTTGGTGACATTTATTTCCGTATTTTCTGTCATTGATCTTGGCCGCGACGATAAAATAAAAATCAGACAAATATAACCTGAAGCATTGAGAAATAAAAGTTTTCGCCGTTTTGAAAAAGACAAAGCCATCATAGTTAAGTCTTAAATCAACCTTAAACCGTCACGAACTCACAATAATTTGAAGAAGTTTTCACAGATCCTTGATCGATGTTTAAGAAACACGACAAATGATGACCAAATTCTGAGCAAGATCAGACCCACACGCTAACGTAAAAGAAAAGAAGACCTCGCACTTTTAGAAAAACATTCAACACTCAATATGACTAAACGAACCTTTGGCGTCATCGGCCTCGCAGTGATGGGCGAAAACCTAGCCCTTAACGTTGAGCGCAATGGCTTCCCGATTGCCGTGTATAACCGCACCGCCAGCAAAACCGAAGAATTCATGGCGACCCGCGCCGTCGGCAAAGACATCAAAGCCGCCTATAGCCTTGAAGAATTTGTCCAACTCCTCGAACGGCCCCGCAAAATCTTGGTGATGGTCAAAGCGGGTGCCCCCGTTGACTATGTAATTAATGACCTGAAACCCCTCCTCGAACCGGGGGATATGATCATCGATGGTGGAAACTCTCTCTACGAAGACACCGAACGCCGCACCAAGGATCTCGAAGCCACGGGATTAGGTTTTGTCGGCATGGGAGTCAGTGGTGGCGAAGAAGGTGCCCTCAACGGCCCCAGCCTGATGCCCGGCGGTACAGAAGCCGCTTACAGGGAACTCGAACCAATCCTGACAAAAGTTGCTGCCCAGGTGGACGATGGCCCCTGTGTTACCTTTATCGGGCCAGGCGGTGCGGGTCACTACGTCAAAATGGTGCACAATGGCATTGAGTACGGTGACATGCAGTTGATCGCCGAAGCCTATGATCTCCTAGCAAATGCCGCAAAGCTAAACCATACGGAACTCCATGAAGTATTTGCCGAGTGGAATCAAACCGATGAGCTCAATTCTTTTTTAGTTGAAATTACCGCCGACATTTTTAAAAAAATTGACCCTGAAACCAATCAGCCCTTGGTAGAACTGATCCTCGACAGCGCAGGACAAAAGGGCACTGGACGCTGGACAGTGGTGAGCTCCTTGGAGTTGGGCGTGCCGATTCCGACGATTTATGCCGCCGTCAATGCCCGGGTGATGTCAGCCTATAAGGACGAACGGAAAGCCGCCTCCCTAGAGTTGCCGTCACCGGAACGGGTTTATCGGGGTGATATTAAAACCTTTATTAACCAAGTGCGGGATGCGTTGTATTGCTCCAAGATGTGTTCCTATGCCCAAGGGATGGCCCTGCTGGGCAAGGCTTCGGCGGAGTATGGTTATAACCTCGATTTGGGTGAAACAGCGCGGATCTGGAAGGGCGGCTGCATTATCCGAGCAGGCTTCCTCGACAAGATTAAGGCCGCCTATGTGGAAAATCCCAACCTACCAAATTTGCTGCTGGCGCCGGAGTTTAAGCAGTCGATTATTGATCGTCAAACTGCGTGGCGGACAGTGATCCTTGCGGCGAATGAGCTGGGAATTGCAGTGCCGGCCTTTAGTGCGTCTTTGGATTATTTTGATAGCTATCGTCGGGCGCGGTTACCCCAAAATCTGACCCAAGCCCAGCGGGATTACTTTGGTGCCCACACCTACGAACGAACCGATAAATCTCGGGGTGAGTTTTTCCACACGGCCTGGGCAGAGTAAGTCCTGTATTGGGTCAACAGATATCAATGGGCGGATATTCATTGAGATGAGGTAGACAGTTTCCGCCAAGCACGTTCCCTTCTATCTTCTGCGGTGGAAGGGTTTTTGTTGTTTTAATGGAAAGAGTTTCAATGGACAGCACTCGACATGGTAGCGACGGCATCGCAATTAATTTCCCAAGCTCAGGCCTTTGACTGGATTGAAAAAATTATTGGGGCGGCGGAATCGGATGGGGTCGTGGTGGCGATCGCCGAACGGGAATCCACCCTAGGACGATTTGGAGAGAACCAAATTCGGCAAAATTTACAAAAAAATCAGTTTGAAATAACGATCACAAGTTCCTTTGGCTCCCGTAGCGCCAGTGTAACCACCGTCGAACAAGACTGGGAGCAGATCCAGGTCGCGTTACGACGGAGTGAAGCTTTAGCGAGACTTGCCCCAGAAGATCCTGAATGGGTACCGCTTTTGGCACAACAAGTGTACGAGGAGCGGGCGGCAAAATTTGATGCAGCAACGTTTCAGCGATCGCCTTTGCAGCGGGGGGAATTAATTCAGCAGGTGTGCCAGTGGAGCGAGGCGGCAGGGGTGAATGGATCGGGCATTTTAAGTACCAGTGCCAAGGTTTATGCCCTAGGGAATTCGGCGGGATTGCGGGCAGGCGATCGCCAAACCCAGACAGAATTTAGCTACACGGCCAAGATTGGTAATGGCTCAAGTTGGCAGAGTCGCACGGCCTGGGGGATCGACGAGTTGCCTATCGAGCAAATGGTACTGGCCACTGTGAATCGGGCAAAACTATCGCAAAATCCCCGCAGGGTTGAACCCGGTACTTACCCAGTGGTTCTGGGAGCCGGAGCGGTGGCCAACCTAATTCCTCGCCTGGTGTGGTACATGTCGGCCCGGGCCGCCGCAGAGGGACGTAGTTATTTTGCCAAGCATTCCCTCGGCGAACAACTTTTTCATCCGTTGGTAAATTTGTACCGCGATCCAGCCCATCCCCTATTACAGACCGGGGCCTTTGATAATCAAGGTTTGCCTTGTAATCAATTGGCGATCGCCACTGAGGGGATTCCCAGAACCCTGAGCTATGACCGCTACTGGGCACAACAAACTGGCCACGAACCCACCGGGAGTCTTTTTCCCCTGGTGATGACGGGCAGTGATCAGACCCTCGCTGATTTAATCGCCCAAACGGAGCGGGGTATTTTTATCAATCGCGCTTGGTATGTGCAGGCGGTGAATCCCCAAACCCTCGAATTTACAGGCATGACCCGCGACGGCACTTTCTGGATTGAAAACGGAAAACTCGCTTACCCGATCTACAATCTGCGCTTCAATCAATCTTTGCCCGATTTACTCCGGGATGTAGAGGCGATCGCCACCCCAGAGCGCCATGGCAGCATGGTCGTTCCTGCCCTCAAAGTGCAGAATTTTCACTTCAGCAGCATTACAGACAGTATTTAGATGCTTTCAAGCGTTTTTCAGATGGGCAGAGGGGGACTTGAACCCCCATGACCGAAGTCGCCACATTTTGAGTGTGGTGCGTCTACCAATTTCGCCATCCGCCCTTGGATGAACCTTCGTGATTATAAACTGAATCTTTGCTTTGAAGCAAGAGGGAATATTCCTGGGAACTGGCCCACCGCCAGATTTCCTGGGCGCGCACCACTGGTAGCGGATGGGTGAGTTGGGCAGTCTGATTTTCCTGTAACAGTTGACCCAACTGATTTTGACTCAAATGTTCGTAGGTTTTGGCTTGTTCCATGAAAGCGTCCAGGTTCAACAACGGGGCCAAACTCGGCGAGCCTCCCGCCAATTTCATCAGCACAGACATCATAATTTTGGGATCTTGGCTCACCAAAAAAGCAGCGCGATCACAACTCAGTTCCGCACAACGCAACCAAGCCAACATCTGATTTTGCAGAGACTGGGAAAGTAGGCTGCCCCATACTGGGAGGGCATTGGTGGCCAGCATCAGCAAGTTTGCGAGGGTAAGATACACGCCATGCTCACACTTGAGGTGCCCCAGCTCGTGAGCCATGACAGCCTGGAGTTCTTCTTCTGTGAGGATTTCGACTAGGGCTGTGTGAATCACCATAAAGGGTTTTTGGCCCCGCATGGCAAAGGTATAGGCATTGGGTACAGGATTCTGCTGGATGTAGAGATCCGGTGCTGTCAAATCCAGTACCTGGGCGGCTTCCTGGAGGAGGTGATGGAGGTGGGGCAGTTGGCGATCGCCCACCAAAACGCTCGACGCTAGATTATTGAACTGAAAAATCTGCTCTGCCGTTGACCCCAAAAAAGAGCGCACCAACAGATCCAAACCGGGTAGGCGGCGGAGGGCGGCAGTGGCTTCTTTATCTAGGGGATGGCGAAACTGATCCGCCGTTAGGCCGGTAAAATAATGCTTCACGCCAGTAATCACCTCTACTGTTGTTTACTCAGACAGCCAGTTTTTCACCTTGGCCAACTCTTTCCAATCCGGTTTTCGCTGGAGGCCATCCTCAATATTTTCAAAAATATCTTGGCGCACCTCTTCACTAAAATCCATGACCTTTTGCACTAATTCGATATGTTTGCGCACTCCTTTTCCCCCGGTACCGAGGAGTGCTAAAGCAAGGTTGACATGGGCTTGGGGGTTACGATGGTCGATTTTGATACTGCGCTGGGCAGCAGGTAAGGCGAGATCTGCTTTGCCCCGGAGCAAATGTAACCAAGCCACACAGCTCCAGGCGGCGGCATTTTTCGGATCTAGCCGACAGATTTCAATGAATTCTGGCAGCAGGGCATCCGGGGACTCGCCGGCATCGTAACGCTTAAAACCAGCTTCAAACCGCTGTTCAATGGTTAATTCGGTCATAGTTGTCATTCGGGCTCATAAAAAACAGGCACCTTGCCGACCAAATGGGGGCGAAGACGCGATTTTCTATTAAACCCCAAAAGATTTCCCACAACCACAGGTTTGGTTGGCATTGGGGTTGGTGAACTGGAACCCACCACCAATCATTGCGTTGCTGTAATCCAGGACGAGGCCATAGAGGTAGAGCATGCTTTTGCGATCGCAAATGATCTTAAAACCGCCTTCGTACTCAAATACTTCATCATGTTCACTGACATTGTCGGGGCGATCAAAGTCCATCATATAAGACATTCCCGAACATCCTCCCTGGCGCACACCCACCCGTAACCAGAGGTCTTGGCCCTGTTGTTCGCGGAGCATCAGGACATGCTTGAGGGCAGTTTCGGTGAGTTGGATGCCGGGGGCAGTAGTTGTTTGTGTCATGGCTGCTCGATGATTTCCACACAATCTATGGGCTGAACATGACCCTATTTTAACTGTTCTTTGGGATCTCAGGCAGGGCCGGCGGGGCGATCGCCTGGGGGGCGCGGGGTAAATTTTCCACTTCCGGCAATGTTTCTAGGAGGAGACGCGGCGCTTGCATTCCCCCCGAAAGCCGTTTTAGAAGTTGGGGACGGGGGTCATGGAGTAGATAAATCAATTCGTCTTCGGCCTTGAGATCCTCTAGCGATCGCACAATCATCAGGGTTTCTTGGCGGCGGATGAGTAAGGGTAAAAATTCACCGGCATCAACGAGGGTTTGGAAAGGTAAAGTCTGGTTCTTGTCCCTGGGGCCAATAGTTGTTTTCCCTAGTTTGACCTGCTGGTCGAGGATATATTGATTCCAAACTTTGACGGAAAAGCCTCCCCCAAAGACCTGACTAATTTTGCTTTTATTGGCGATCGTATTATCTGGTTCCCCCTGCTCAAAAAACGCCGCCACCCTCGGCGGATGAAATTCCTCCATGATCCGCTGGGCTAAAACCAAGTTGACTTCCCCGTTGTTAGTTAGGGCGACAAAGGCTCCCATGGAACTAATGCCAATTTCCTCTAGCACATCCCCATCTAGGGCGCTGCTTTGGTACACTTCCAACTGCTCCGTGCGGGCTACCTCACAGGCTTTGGGGTCTGTATCGATGATCACCACTGACTCCCCCTGCTGCTGAAACAGTTGAGCCAATAGCCGACTGAGGGGACTAGAGCCAACAATTACCGCTCCCCGTGCCTCAATGGAGGTGATTTTTAACTGCCGCGCAATCCATTTAGCCGACAAGCCTTGGATAAACACCGTCATTAGAATTGTCAAAAACACTAAGGCCTTAATGGAAGCTCCACCGTTAAAGCCTTTTTCCGTCAGAATAATCGCAAATAGGGATGCTACCGAAGCTGAGACAATCCCCCGTGGCGCAACCCAAGCAACAAAAAATTTCTGTTTCCAGTCCAGATCGCTATTGGCCGTACAAAGGGCAACGCTAATGGGACGCACCACAAACATCAGCACCGCCACTGTAAAGAAGCTGCCCCAGCCCAGGGCAAAGATACTGGCAATGGAGAGATCCGCCGCTAACAGAATAAACAGAACAGAAACACAAAGAACCGTGAGTTGACTTTTAAACCGCCGCAGTAACCGCTCTTCTGGGATGGAAAAGGCCCGAAGCACAATGCCCGCCACCACCGCCGTCATTAAGCCGGATTCCCCGCGTACCGACTGGGCAAAGCCAAAAAGACCCCAGATTCCCGCCAGCACCAACAAATTTTTTAAATCTTCAGAAAGAAAGGTTGCCACGCGCAAAAATTGGCCCATCAGCCAACCGCCAACCGCCCCGATAATGGCCCCGATCCCCAGACGGAGAGCCAAACCACTGGCCACTTCTCCCAAGCCTGCGTCAACGTTCAAGATTGTATCGAGCACCACCACCGCCAGGATTGCCCCCACGGGATCGATCAGGACACCTTCCCCTTCCAGGAGGGTTGCCACTTTACGATCAACGGCCACTTGCTTGAGGAGCGGCCCCACCACTGTCGGCCCTGTCACCACGACTAAAGAGGCATATAAAAAGGCGATCGCCCAGGGAAATTCAGCGAGGTAATGGGCCGCAAGGCCTCCCCCCACCAAAGTGATGATAGTACCGATGGTGACAAGGTTACGGAGGCTCCCGGAAACTTCATTTAATTCTTTGAGTTTGAGATTGAGACCCCCTTCAAAGAGGATGACGGCCACCGCTAGGGCAACCAAGACCTCCAGGCCGATGCCAAATTCACTCGGATGCAAGATCCCAAAGCCATCTCCCCCTAGGGCAATGCCAAAAATGAGGAGAAGCACAATGCTCGGAATTTTTAAAAACTCACCACATACCTGGGCACTGATGCCCGCGAAGACGGTGATGATAATTTGCAACGTAAGATCGAAGGAATCTGTCATGCGGACGTTCTAGCTTGTCCCGGAGGGATCTGCAGCAATGCCATAAAATTAATCAAAGTATAGCTTCTCCCCTAATTTGTCCCTAGGGCGATCGCCTTTCCCCGTGGTGATTGCTTTGGATTTATCGCCTTAAACAAAAAAACGAACTTTGAACTTTGTCGCGCTGGCCAGACTCATAAATTAAAGAAAGTTTACGGATTATGTCATAATTTTTCATAATTACTTCCTTGGTTTGCTAGTCAAATACCCTCTGAACGATGAGCGATCGCCCCATAGAAAAAACCCTCGCCGAAAAGGCTCCCGCCAGTTATGAATGCCCAAGCTGCGGTTACATTTATACCCCCGCAAAGGGAGAAAGCCGCACCAATACGCCACCGGGCACAGCCTTTGAAGATTTACCTCTCATCTGGAACTGTCCCGTGTGTGATGTTGATCGCGCCCAATTTCGCAATATCGGTGCTGCGGATGCCCCCTCAGGTTTTGAAGAAAACCTCAAATATGGTTTCGGCGTTAATAACCTCAGTTCTAACCAAAAAAACCTCTTAATTTTTGGGGCCATGGGCTTGGCAATACTATTTTTCCTTAGCCTCTACGGTCTGGACTAAGAACATCGGCAACAAAGCCTTGGCTTAACCCTCAAATTTTTACTTTTATTGCTTTTATACTGCACTATGACTTCAGTTTTAGGTCTATTAAAACCCTTAAAAAAAGCCATTGCGGCGATCGCCGTTTTGGTATTGTGCATCGGCTGTGTCCAAGCACCGACCATTAGCGAAAACCCCTGGCAAGAAATCGACTTAAACACCGATTCTACCTTTGCCAATATTGCCTTTACCGACGACCTCCAGCATGGTTGGCTCGTCGGCACCAAAGAAACCCTCTTTGAAACCACCGATGGCGGCGAAACCTGGGCTGAGCGAGTCATTGATCTCGGTGACGAAAAAGAAAGTTTTACGGGTGTTAGTTTCTCTGGCCAAGAAGGCTGGATTACTGGACGGCCTTCGATTCTGCTCCACACCGATGATGGTGGTGAGCACTGGAGTCGCATTGCCCTCAGCAGCCAACTGCCCGGTGCTCCTTATAACATCACTGCCCTAGGCCCGAACACCGCCGAAATGGTCACTGACCTTGGAGCCATTTACAAAACCACCGACGGTGGCAAAAACTGGAAAGCCCTCGTCGAAGGTGCCGTTGGCGTTGCCCGTACCATTGAACGTTCCGCCGATGGTAAATATGTGGCCGTTTCTGCCCGGGGTAATTTTTACTCCACCTGGTCGCCTGGGGACACAGAATGGACACCCCATAACCGCAATTCTTCCCGTCGTCTCCAGAGCATGGGTTTTAACGGCGAAGATAAGCTCTGGTTGTTAGCCCGTGGGGGTGTTGTGCAATTTAGCGACGATACGAACCCAGATAATGCTGAAGCCTGGAGTGAGCCTGTGACGCCGCAGTACCGCAACAGTGTCGGTCTGTTACACATTGGCTATCGCACCCCTACAGAACTGTGGGCTGCTGGTGGTAGTGGCAGTGTCGTTGTGAGTAAAGATGGTGGTGACACTTGGTTCCGGGACGCGGCCCTAGAGGAGATCCCGACAAACTTCTACCGAGTCGTTTTCTTAAATGAGAACAAAGGCTTCATCCTTGGGCAACAGGGGGTGATTTTACGGTACGATACATCCACGGAAGCGGCCTAAGGACAACCCATTCTATTGTGGGAGTGTCTGTCAATTCCGTATGATATAGGCTAATTTGTTTAATAAGTTTTTTTTCATTAACAATTGAGAGGAGAATAGTCGCATGGCAGGTTCTACCGGAGAACGCCCGTTTTCTGACATTGTGACCAGTATTCGCTACTGGGTTATCCACAGCATCACCATTCCGATGTTATTTATTGCTGGCTGGCTCTTTGTGAGCACTGGCTTGGCTTATGACACTTTTGGGACACCTCGTCCTGACCAATACTTTACTGAAACTCGTCAAGAGATTCCCATTGTGACTGATCGTTATAAAGCGATTGATCAGATCAATGAGTTTAATAAGTAACGAGTAACGCGCGCGTTTTTCTTTAGCTGTATTCACTAAAAGGTTTTGTATTATGACAAGCGGTCCTAACCAACCTGTTTCTTATCCGATTTTTACCGTCCGTTGGTTGGCGGTGCACACCCTGGCTGTACCCTCGGTTTTCTTCCTAGGGGCGATCGCCGCTATGCAGTTTATTCAACGTTAGGAGCTTCCGATGGAAAGAAATCAAAATCCCAACAGACAGCCTGTGGAACTAAACCGGACTTCTCTATATCTGGGTTTACTTCTAATCGCTGTGCTCGGTATTCTATTTTCCAGCTACTTCTTTAACTAAGCTGGCAGCCCTTTAATTTCAGCCCTTTAATTTATTTTTTTCGGAGGTTGTTCTCATGTCTGAAGGCGGAAAAATCCCACTTTGGATCGTTGCAGTTGTCGCTGGTATGGGCGTCATTGCGGTTGTCGGTATCTTTTTCTACGGTGCATATGCAGGGGTAGGCTCTGCGGTTTAGATGCACCATTCGCTCTAATTAATTGTTGAGACACCACCTGCTCTAATTGAGGGGTGGTTTTGTTTTAGGAACTTCTAGGGCAATAGGGAGTCCAAAAAAGTTTGGGGATAATCGTCAACGGTGCAGTATGACTATGAAAAGACAGTTGCGGGATCTGAAAGTATGGGTGATGGTGGGTCTGTTGAGTTTAGGTGGGGCCTGGGGTCAAAGGGCGATCGCCGCTGAAACCCTCCGACTAAAATTAGGGCCACTTCAACAAACTTTACAATTAGAAGATTTAGAAACCTTTGCGGAAACGGGTCAGGTTCCCCAAAGCCTCCGACCCTATGGGATGTTTTTGGATAGTAATTTGCAAAAGTTTCTCCAGCGACGCTTAGAAATTGAACCAGAGATGGCGGATCAGTTTTTTGATCAGTTGTGGCGATCGCCTACGGGGAAACAGATTTTGGCGCAAATCCAAACGGCTCTACCAGGGACTTCTGTTCAGGATCTCCAGGCGACGGTGGATTTGGCGTTGGGTCAGGGGATAGAAATCAGCGCCCTGAATTTGTTGCAGGCTTACCCCAAGCAGGAACTGACTATTGATCTCACGGCGGTGGCCGGCCTGTTGTTACAACTCAATTTACCGAATATCCAGAATCAACTCCTCGCGCCGAGGGTGACTGAAGCCCTCGAAAGTACAGAACCGCAGATTTTTCAACGCTCAAACCTCAACCCCACAGCCCCCGGCCCCCAAACTGTGCGTCGCCAGAGTTTAATTTTGCAAGATGCAAAGCGCGATCGCACCATTCCCATTGATATTTTTGATAGTCCCCAATCCCAGTCTCAGCTAGTGGTTTTGTCCCATGGGTTTGCGGCCAACCGTCATTTTCTCGATTATCTGGCGGTGCATCTGGCCTCCCATGGTTACACCGTCGTTACCCTCGACCACCCCGGCAGTAATATTCAGTCTCTGTTCAATCCGGGCTTAAATCTCGACACCCTACTCCCGGCGACAGAATTTGTCGATCGCCCCAAGGATATTCAATTTGTCCTGGATCAACTGGAACGGCTTAACCAAGACAAAACCCTCACAACCCGCTTTGCGACGGACAATGTGACAGTGATTGGTCACTCTTTTGGAGGTTACACCGCTTTGGCAATCGCCGGAGGAATTGTCGATCCCATTGCTATCCGTGCCCACTGCCAGCGGGCAACCCCTTTAACCAGAGCACCGGGGGACTGGCTCCAATGTGCAGCGGCGAAACTCCCCTATGACCAGTTAAATTTGCGGGATGAACGGGTTAAACAGGCGATCGCCCTCAATCCCCTCAGCGATCAAATCTTTGGGGAGCAGGGTTTAGAAAAAATTAAAATTCCGACCTTGATCGTTGCCAGCACAAAAGATACCGTCACCCCAAGCTTGGCTCACCAGTTGAAACCTTTTCAGCAGTTGGGCGGCGAAAAATATCTCGTCGTCGCCGACGGTGCAACCCACATGAGCGTCACTGATGTTAGCAATCGCGATAGCGCCTTGGCCCAAAGTACCCTTGTGCCGGAGGTGATGGGCAACGCGGCAGAACCAGTCCGACAAATGGTACGAGGGGTAAGCTTAAGCTTTCTGGCACGCCACCAAACCGGAGGGCAAAATTACCAGCAATTTCTCACGGGGGCCTATGTGCAATCTCTTTCCCAGGGGGCGATTAAGCTACGCCTCACGGAAACGATTTCTCCGGAGTTAGAACGATTCCTGAGTCGCTTACCCCAGGCTCCCAATTCTGCCGAAGCGGCGACGCCAACTCAACAGGCTGCTTTTTTGAATATGGGGCGATCGCCAAACCCAACTCCCAACCGCACCTATCCCCAGGGCGTTCTCACGGAAAGCCTTAAGCCCTTGATGACAAACTTGGAATCGGAAACTTTTCTCGCAATAAGGCCCGATAATTTTGATGTCTTGTATCAAAAACCCTGAAGAATTTCAGAGAAACGGTAAGATGAAAAAGTTCAATTTTCAGGCCACTTAAATAACAATGTCTCAGGCACCTCTGTTATCGAAATTTGGGACGCAGATGTCGCGTTTAACCGGCGTGCGGGCGATCATGAAAGACATCATCGATACCCTAAAAGCAGGGGCAGGCCAAGATTTTATTAACCTCAGTGCAGGCAATCCGGTAATTATTCCGGAAGTGGAACAGCTCTGGCGCGATTGCACCAATGACCTCCTCAACAGCCCCGAATATGGGGAAGTGGTTTGTCGCTACGGCTCCTCCCAGGGCTATGAACCTCTGATCGAGGCGATCGCCACAGATTTTAACCAACGCTATGGCCTGAATCTCACCAGCGAAAATATTCTCATTACCCCCGGTTCCCAATCGCTTTATTTCCTTGCTGCCAATGCTTTTGGAGGTTACGACAATGCGGGCCAACTAAAATCTATTGTGCTGCCCCTCAGCCCCGATTACACTGGCTATGGGGGGGTCAGTTTATACCCAGAGGCCATCCGTGCCTTTAAACCGAGCCTTGATATTGACCGGGCGAACCACCGTTTTAAATATCGCCCTGATTTTAGTCAGCTTAATATCGATGAAAATACGGGCTGTGTCATCTTCTCGCGCCCCTGCAATCCGACGGGGAATGTCCTCAGCGACGAGGAAGCCGAAAAAATTGCTGATCTTGCTGCTATCCATGATGTGCCGGTATTCATTGATTCGGCCTATGCCCCCCCTTTTCCGGCCCTGAATTTCACAGACATGAAGCCCCTCTTTGGCGGCAATGTGATTCACTGCATGAGCCTCTCGAAAGCTGGACTGCCAGGGGAACGGGTGGGCATTGCCATTGGAGAACCACGTTTTATCGGTGTACTACAGGCGTTTTTAACCAATGCTTGCATTCATTCGTCGCGCTATGGTCAGGCGATCGCCGCCCGGGCGATTCAATCAGGGGCCTTGGCTAATATTGCGGAAACGGTGATCCGGCCCTACTACCAAAACAAAATCCAAATCCTCGAAGCTGCCTTAGATCGCACGATGCCTAAAGATATTCCCTGGTATCTGCACCGGGGGGAAGGGGCCATTTTCGGTTGGCTTTGGTTTGACGAACTTCCCATGACCGATTGGGAACTCTACCAAGAATTAAAAACCGTCGGTGTGATTGCTGTGCCGGGCAGTCCCTTTTTCCCAGGTCTGCGGGAGGACTGGCCCCACAAGCAGCAATGTCTCCGCATTAGTTTGACGGCCACTGACGACGAAATCGAAACCGCGATGCAACGGTTAGCCGAGGTGGTGAAACGAATTTATTCTACCGTTGCCGTCGGGTGAAAGTAGCGATAAATGTCCGCGGCAAGGCGATCGCCGATCCCTTTAACTTCAGCAATTTGTTCAGGTTTCGCTTCCCGGAGATAGTCGAGGGAATGGAAATGGGCCAAGAGTTGTTTTTTGCGGTGGTGCCCTAAACCGGGAATGTCATCGAGTTGCGATCGCCTGCTGGATTTGAGACGTTGTTGCCGGTGAAAACTGACGGCAAAGCGGTGGGCTTCGTCCCGTACCCGGCGCAGGAGTTGGATCCCAGGCTGTTCTTTATTGCTGTCAATAGGGTTAGATTCGTAGGGTAGATAGACCTGCTCTTGTTTTTTGGCGAGGCTAATCACGTTTAATTTATCGGCGAGATTTAGTTCTTCTAAAACCCCCATTACGGCTGATAGCTGGCCCTTGCCGCCGTCAATCATAATCAAATCAGGGCAGTCTTTGTCCAAACCTTTCTTAAAGCGCCGCCGCATAATTTCCGCCATGCTCGCAAAGTCATCGGATCGGCCAATGTGAATCTCAGGATTTTTGATTTTGTAGTGGCGATAGTCTTGTTTCGCAGGGATCCCATCGATAAAAACCACCTGGGACGCCACCGCATTGGAGCCTTGAATGTGGGAAATGTCGTAACCTTCGATGCGTTTGGGTAGCTCCGGTAAATCCAGTAAGCTGGCTAAATCTTCGAGAGCCGCTAAATTTTTAGTGGCGGTGCGTTGGGTGCGGCTCAGTTCATATTGGGCGTTGCGTTCCACCATTGCAATCAGATCCGCCTTCAGTTGCCGTTGGGGTTGGAGAATTTGTACTTTACTGCCCCGGCGATCGCCTAAAAATTGCCCTAACCATTCTTGATCCCGGAGGGGATATTGCACCAAAATTTCCGCCGGAATTTCCACCCCGTCCACGTTGGCATAGTGGGTTTCTAAAACGTGCTGGAGGATTTTGCCGTATTCCATCGTTAAATCTGGCCCCAAATTTTCTGGTAGGGGCGTAAAAAAGCCTAACCTGCCGACCAATCGTCCCGCCCGCACCTGAAACAGTTGAATTGCACAGTGACGCTCATCGGCAGCCAAGGCGATCGCATCCCGGGAGACCCGATCATCGGGTAAACTCACCTTTTGGTCGGCATTGAGGGCACCGATCGCTTTGATTTGGTCGCGGATTTGGGCTGCTTTTTCAAACTGGAGATTCTCCGCTGCCTGGGCCATCTGGGCCGTCAAGGTTTCAATCAATTCTCCGCTGCGCCCTTGGAAGACCATCGCCACCTTTTGCACTGTCTGTCGATATTCTTGGGGGGAAATCAACTGCTGACAAACCCCCGGACAGCGGCCAATATCGTAGTTCAAACAAGGTCGATGTTTAAACAGTGGTTGTCGTCGTTGCCGGAGTGGAAAAATTCGTTTCATCAGTCCCAAGGTGTGCCGCAGTAACCTTGTGTCTACATAGGGGCCATAGTAGCGATCGCCTTTATTGCCGACATGGCGTTTGCGGGTAATGAAAAAACGCGGATAATCCTCCGACCAAGTAATGCACACATAGGGGTATTTTTTATCATCCTTGAGCAGCACATTGTAATAGGGTTGATGCTGTTTGATGAGGTTTGCTTCTAGAGCCAGGGCTTCCGCTTCTGTATCCGTGACGATAAATTCAATGTCTGCCACCTGCTGCACCATCATTTCGATGCGAGGCGAATGCAACCGGGCATCACGAAAATAAGACCGCACCCGATTCCGGAGGGTTTTGGACTTGCCAATGTAGAGAATATCTCCCTGGCGACTGTGCATAAAATAAACCCCCGGCTCCGCTGGAATTTCCCGGAGACGTTGCTGCAATTGCTCAGGATCTTGCAACAGAGGCATTGAGTTTAAAGTAGCCATGGCCAAGACAAGACGTTGTTGAAGGGAGTTTAAAAATTGTAAGCAATTTTCTCTGAAGGCAGCCCCGACACAAAAAAACGAGGCCTCCCTGGGAAGGTCTCGTCGTTCATTGTCTCCAAGTGAAATGGGCCGTTTACAGATTCGTGTTGGAGTTGATGGTTACGGTGCCATCGGGGGTAACCGTCACAACGCTTTCGATGGTGTAGTCAACGGAGCCGGGTCTACGGCCTTCAAAGGTGAACGTGTAGCTTCCATCAGCATTCAGCACATAGGGCGACTCGTTGGGATTGCCGTGCATTGCTGGTTCTGCGCGGTAGTTATTCAAACCGCCATTTTCCTGTTCTACGGCTTGGCGGGCGAGGTTCTTTGCCTGATTTAGGTCAATGACAGTCGCGCCCGAGTCCACGGTACCGTCGCTGGTGCGCAGGTCGCCATTGTAAAGAATCTGGGTACTCCCATCGGTCAACACCTTGACCTCTGTTTCGTAGGTGTAATCAAGGGATTCGGGACGGCGGCCCTGGAAGGTAAAGGTATAACTGCCATCACCATTGCTCACGTAAGGAGATTCCTCTGCCAGACCGTGCATGGAGGGTTCAGCTCGGTATTGACTCAAACCACCATTCTCCAGTTCTGCAGCTTGGCGGGCGAGGTTTTTGGCTTGGTTGAGGTCGAGGCTCGCTGCGGCAATATTGGTGCTGTTGAAATTATCGGATCGAATTGGCCCATTGTAATCAATGGTTGCGGTGCCATCGTCAGTGACAGTCACGACGGTTTCGTAAATATAATCCGTTGATGCTGGCTGCCGCCCCCGGAAGGTAAAGGTATAGCTGCCGTCGCCATTGTCCACATAGGGAGACGCCAAGGGATCGCCATGCATGGAGGGTTCGGCCCGGTATTGACTCAGGCCACCGTTGGCATCCTCTGCGGCTTGGCGGGCAAGGTTTTTTGCTTGGTTGAGGCCAAAGGCAAGGGTGAGGTTTCCTTGGGCCAGGAGGGTTTGGGCTTGGTTGGGGGCGGGAATAAGCAGGATGCCACCACTACTGAACAAACCAAGTAGCAGCATCGATCGTAAAGCAGTGATTTTCATAGTCAATAACCGAAAACTCCAAAGGGCGATCGCCTTGCCTTTCATGCTACCTAAAGAAGCGATCGCCGGGAAAAAAGTTTCCGTCAAGGGGGAACCAAGGGGGATAATGGAAGAGTTTTCTTGCTTTCGGGAAAAAATGAGCCGATCTCTACCCCTCTCAGCCCATTATCACCAACGCACCAAATACGATCCCCAAACCCTTTCCAAGCGGGGCAAATCCCTAGATTGGTCCCAGCAGCCGAGTCCTTTCAAAGGCTACAAAATTGGCACCAGCTACGATCTCAAGCCCTATTTAGAACTTGACCGCAATGAGCCCCAGTGGGAAAATCTGTCCTATTTGCTGTTGTTAAGCTACGGGCTGACCGCCAAAATTCCCACCTTTGGGGGAGATTTCGTTTACTTGAGAACAGCTCCTTCGGCGGGCGGCTTGTATCCGGCGGAACTATATCTCATCTCCCGGGGTACTGAACTGCTCCCGGCGGGCCTCTACCACTATCAGCCCCAAACCCACACCCTACTTCGCTTTTGGGATAACCACTGTTGGGTCGATCTTCAAGAAGCTTGTTTTCGCCATCCCGCCCTCGAAAAGACCCAACTGGCCCTCGTGACTACGGCAATTTTTTATCGCTCGGCTTGGCGCTACGAAGCCCGGGCCTACCGTCGTATTTTCCTTGATACAGGCCATTTGCTGGGTAATGTGAACTTGGCGGCCACGGCCCATGGGTTTCGTCCCCATCTCATTGGTGGGTTTAGCGATCGCCTGATGAATCAACTCCTCTATCTCGACGGTGAAACAGAGGCAGTGACCAGTATTATGGCCCTCAACCCGCAACCCCAAGCAACCAGCCACGGCAAAACCGCCCTCCCTTCCCCTGTGGCCCTGGATTACCCTGATTTGTCAGATGAAGCGCTACTCAAGGCTCTCCATGAAGCTTCGATGATTCAGGCCAAGGCTTCAGTGCCCCCCCAGCAACCGAATTTGTTGGAAGATAAATATAATTTTCCGTTTTGTTTAAAGGTTTCCCTCGCGAATACCGATGCCGAAAATCGCTATCGTCAGCGCATTGACTGGGGCGAAGACCAAGAGGACTTAGAAGAAACCCTGTTAAAACGGCGCTCGACCCGTGCCTACACCGGGGAAGACCTCACCCTCGAAGAATTGCAACTGATACTCCACTTTACCTACCATCCTGAAGACTACGGGGAACAGGGTTTATTGGGCGATCCGGACTATTTTGACTTGAGTTTGATCGAGACCTTTGTGGCGGTTTCTGGGGTAGAGGGCTTAGAGGCAGGCTGCTATTACTATGCGCCTAAGGCCCAGGCATTACGACAGATACGGTTTAAAAACTTCCGCGAAGAGTTGCATTACCTTTGTTTAGGTCAAGATTTAGGGCGAGATGCGGCGGCTTTGGTGTTCCACACAGCAGATTTAGGGGCCGCAGTCAGCCGCTATGGCGATCGCGCCTATCGTTATCTACATATGGACGCAGGCCAATTGGGGCAACGCTTAAACCTCGCCGCAATCCAGCTAGACTTGGGAGTCAGTGGCATTGGGGGCTTCTTTGATGATCAAGTCAACGAGGTTTTAGGCATTCCTGATGATGAGGCGGTGCTCTATGTCACGACCCTCGGTGTGCCAGAGCAGGGCTAAACTGAACTACAGCATTAGGATTGGGAAAAAAGGCGATCGCCCATGTTAGAAATTCGCAACCTCACAAAAGCCTATGGCCAGCGTTCGGTACTCCAGGGCCTAAATTTGCACATCGACGCCGGGGAAATTTATGGTCTCCTGGGGCCAAATGGGGCCGGAAAAACCACAACCATCAATATCCTGTGCAATTTACTCCAGGCCGATGGTGGTGCCATTGAAATCGCCGCCTCTCCCCTTTCTGAAGCAACGAAAAAAATCATTGGGGTCGCCCCCCAGGAAAATTTGCTCTACAAAACCCTCACCTGCGCCGAAAATCTCCGGTTTTATGGTCGCATCTACGGGCTGTCGAAACAGGATTGTCAAACCCAAATCGGCGTTTGTTTAGAGGCAGTGGGACTGGGCGATCGCCATGGTGCCCCCGTAGAAACCCTCAGTGGGGGAATGCAACGGCGAATGAACATTGCCATTGCCCTGATGCACCGTCCCCAGTTGTTGATTTTAGACGAGCCGACCACAGGGCTAGATATCGAAACTCGCTATGAAATCTGGCAACTGATCCAGCGGCTCCGGGAGGAGGGGATGACGATTTTGCTGACGACCCATCTTTTAGACGAAGCCCAGCGACTCTGTCAGCGCATTGGCATCCTGAAGGGGGGACAAATTATCGCCGAGGGGACTCTCCCAGAACTACGCCAACGGATTCCCGCCAAAGAAATTGTCCTCCTCCAAACGACGGACAGAGAAAGGGCGATCGCCAAGGGCACAGCCGCCGGATTTACCCAACGCAACTATGGTGGTGATCTTGCTTTTTGGTTACCGGAGGCCCTAGAGCTTTCCGAAATCCTCGACATTTTCCAGGGCATTCCCGTCGATTCCATTGCCCGCCAAGGCATTCAGCTCGAACATATCTACGTCGAAATCACCCAAAATCACCACCAAACCGCCCCCAAGGCCCAAATTATCTAGGGCAAGCCAAAACTTTTTCCCCCAAAGCTTGACAAGCCTAAAATAGTTAGGGCAATATATTATCCGTGCCTAAGGGGGTATAGCTCAGTTGGTAGAGCGCTTGCATGGCATGCAAGAAGTCACCGGTTCGAGTCCGGTTATCTCCATAAAAAAATCAGTTTTAAAAAATCAAAGACCTCCGGTGTCGAACGGCCCAGGGGTCTTTTGTCGTGGTTCATTGTGCCAAACTGTAGTGGCCAAAAATCGGGTTTTGGCGATCGCCCCACTGGGGGTAAGGGTGCGGATGTCTCTACCCAGGGGGGGTAAATGTTCATGCTAAGATCCTAATCAGTACGTTCTACGAACAACTCTCACTTCAGAATCTTCCTGAGATAGGAAATTTCTGGAGCATCCTGCAAACTCCAACGAGGAAAACACCACCATGGGATACGAACTACCTGCATTACCCTACGATTACACTGCCCTCGAACCCCACATCTCGAAGAGCACCTTAGAATTTCACCATGACAAGCACCATGCGGGCTATGTCTCCAAGTACAACGATGCCGTAGCTGGCACCGACATGGATAGCAAAAGTATCGAAGACGTAATCAAAGCTGTAGCCGCAGATCCCGCCAAAGCAGGTTTGTTTAATAACGCTGCCCAAGCGTGGAACCACAGCTTCTACTGGAACTGCATGAAGCCCGGTGGCGGTGGTCAACCCACTGGTGCCCTTGCCGACAAAATCAACGCCGACTTCGGTAGTTTCGATAAGTTTGTTGAGGCTTTTAAGACCGCTGGTGCCACCCAGTTTGGTAGTGGTTGGGCTTGGCTCGTCCTCGATAATGGCACCCTCAAGGTCACCAAAACTGGCAATGCTGGCAACCCCATGACCGAAGGCCAAACTCCCCTCCTCACCATGGACGTTTGGGAACATGCTTACTACCTCGACTACCAAAACCGTCGCCCCGACTATATCAGCACCTTCCTCACCAGTCTTGTGAACTGGGACTTCGTGGCGGCTAACCTCGCAGCGGCCTAATGTCCGTTTGAATCCAAAAATTCACTTGGTTTTTCAAAACATCTAACTGAACCGACAAGGGACTTACTCAGAGTAAGTCTCTTTTTTTATGAAGATCGAGAAGCTCATTCAGAAGAAGGATCGCAAAAATACAAACGATAGCGATATCCTGTCACCTTTTGTCCTGATTCCGGTTGTAACGGACAGATTGATTCTGGGGGCGCAAAATGGGTATTAAACATCAAGATCTGAGTTGGTTCCGTGAGCTGAGTCGCAGTTTCAGTAAGGACTTCGGCCGCTGTATCTTGTTTGAAAAAATTATCGAGAATCAAAAACCGGGGTTGCAGGCTGGGATCGAGATGATGCAAAGCCCAAGCTAAACCCATCTGGGTGCGAACAACGCCTAATTCATAGTAGTGGGTGGCGAAAATCGGAGGAATATTCCTGTCTAAATTTTGTTGGAGGACTTGGGCGATCGCCTGATTATTTTCGGGCTTCCGGTAGGCCAAATCTACATTGACACACAAACTACTTAAACCCATTAAACCCACAATCATTAGGGCACTGAGACGGCAATTTTTAGGCCAAAATCTTTGAGAACATGAAATATTTTTTCCCATTTGCGCCAGGAAAAATCCTAGTAGAATAATTAACGCTGGAAAATAAATGAAATGGTAGCGGGGAGCTAGGGTAATATCCAACTTCAGCACATAGGTAATGCCAAGAATTGTGACCAGATTCGCAATAATAATGCCTGTAAAAATTTTGACTTCTAAATGTGCCCAGCCTTGTTGGAATGCCGCCGTCAGATTAGGAATAAACCAGAGCAAAATCAGCAAAAGGGCGATCGCCGAAGCCACCATTAGCCAAGTTTGATCTGCTTCGATGGGTAGCATAAAAATCATCCCTAAAGCCCAGCCCAAGGAACGGAGCGGTGGCAGTAGATTTCCTAACCCCCAACCGTAGTCTTGATTGAGCCAGGAAGTCAGTTCGTCATTATTTTGACTTTGCCAGTGGTTGAGTAGCAGAAAAACGACAATTACCGAGGCGATCGCCCCGCAAAAAATCCGTTGCCAATATCCTGGGAAAAAGATTTTTAGGGATTTATTTGTTGCGTAATAGTCCAGGGCATCTTGGCCATAGAAAAACAATAAAACTAGCGCCTCGGCAAACAGAGACAACACCATAAAATAATGGCTTGCCACCCCTAACGCATTGACAATGAACCAGCCCAATAACACCTGAAACGAAATTTTTTGTGATTGTTGTTGAGCTTGAATGATTTTTGCAACGCACCCATAGGAAAGGGTCATCCAGATCATCGCCAGGGTATAGTGACGGGCCTCCTGGGAAAGATAAACGGCGTAGGGGGACAAGGCCATGGCGATCGCCCCACCGTGGGCCGCCCATTTATTTTTAAAGATCCAGACGCTCACTCCGAACACCACCAGAATCAGCAAAACCCCAAAAAAAGCAGCAGGCGATCGCCCCACAAAGATACTAATGAGTTCCCCATCTGTACTCCACAAATCAAACCAGAGGTGGGTCAGCCAGTAGTACAAAGGCGGATGGTTACTCTCACTGAGGAGCACGTCGCTGACCGTTGCAAGATTCGTGTCAGTTTCATAGCGGAGTGGGGCCAGCAGAATATCAGGAGAAATCAACTGATCCAGAGGAATTTCCCGAAAGCCATGGCCCAAGCTAAACACTAAAGTGGCCCATTCATCTCCCCACACAGACTTAAGGGTGAGGTTCCAGAAGCGTAATAACGTTCCTAACCCCACCCAAATGCTGAGTAGATAAAAATCTTTTTTAGAAAATATTCGGGAACTTGCCATTGTGCCTTTCGCAGATCAGTCTTGAAAGGACAATAGCAGATTACTCTTTAGTATTGCTCGAGCAATTCAACGTCTTCGTAGCTACCACCAACGCTGATATCGGTATTAAATAATTCCGCATCGGTTAAGGTTAGATCTTCCATCACAGCGCCGAAGACGTGGGTATCATACATTCGGGCAGCGGTGAAATTTACCCGGTTAATTCGGGCGTAGTTTAAGACCGCGTTAGTCAGAAAAACGTCGGTAAAGTCGGCCCCGGAAAGGTTCGCACCAGTTAAATCGGCCCCCTCTAGGTTGGCCCCTTCGAGGTTGGCATAACTGAGGTTCGCATCTCGCAGGTCGGCCCCGATTAGGTGAGTATCCCGAAGATCTGCACCAATGAGGTTGCAGCCTTGGCAGGCACCCGTTTCTAACAGACGCTTGACGTGGTCTGGGTTTTCGCCCCTAGCTGGCTTGGCGATCGCCAAGAGCATCGTGAGGGTTGCGAGGGCTAATAATAGGCGTTTCATATTTACTTCCTCCTGCCAATTCTGAACAAAACCGAGCCAGTTTTCGACGGTCTTTTTTTCGCTTGGGTCATCGGCTTTCGGTGGGTACTTGTTCACATCATTGGAGTTGACGTCTCAGTCGATTATTGCCCCAAAACATTCAGCGAAAACTTGATATTTTGATGTAGAGTATGAAGTCCCTTACTTTTATTATTTCACAACTTCTGTAGTCTGCTTGACTCTCGCCAAAAGCCGTTACATTTTATTTTGTTACTGTCGAAAAATAGCTGCCAATAACAGTATAACAAAATTTCATAATTTTCGCCAGTTTAAAGCAATATTAGAGCGATAACCTTTATGATTACGGATAATATTTGAGCGATATTTTTTTGGATTGTGATTGTGAGTGATCTCCACGAAAAGACTTCTTTACCAGACCCAGCGGCCCCTTGGCACCATCAGGCGATCGCCCATGTCCTCCAAGTATTTCAAGCAGATGAACAACAGGGCCTAGAAGTGCCGGAGGTAGAACGGCGTCAACAGTCCTATGGCCCCAATGAAATTGAAGCAGGTCGGGGGCGGAATACCTGGGAAATTTTCCTCGATCAGTTTAAAAATGTGATGCTGATCATGCTGATTGTAGTGGCGTTGATTTCTGGGGTGATTGATTTTACGGAGCTCCAAACCGGTGCATTATCCGAAGGCACTGTCCCTTTTAAAGATACGATCGCCATCCTCGCCATCGTGGTTCTGAATGGCTTTTTGGGATTTATGCAGGAAAGCCGCGCCGAAAAAGCCCTGGCCGCCCTCAAAAAAATGTCTTCTCCCCAGGTGCGGGTGCGGCGTGGGGGGCAAATTTTTGAAGTCAAAGCAGCCCAGTTAGTGCCTGGGGATCTGATGTTTATCGAAGCTGGTTCCCAACTCAGTGCCGATGGTCTTGTCCTCGAAGCAGCCCAGCTCCAGGTGCGCGAATCAGCCTTGACTGGGGAAGCGAATCCTGTCACCAAAAGGGTTTGCCCAGTGGGACTCGCACAAGATACGCCCCTAGGCGATCGCCAAAATATGGTTTTTTCAGGCACAGAAGTGCTCCAAGGCCGGGGCAAGATTTTAATTACGGCCACCGGAATGACCACCGAGCTTGGCAAAATTGCCCAAATGCTCCAGGGCGTAGAAACTAGCCAAACTCCCCTTCAGAAACGGATGGCCCACCTCGGCAAAATTTTGGTCACCGGCTCGATTATTCTCGTGATTTTGGTGGTGGTTTTCGGTAGCCTCCAGGTGGGCAACTTTAGTCGCATCAAAGAACTAATCGAAGTTTCCCTGAGCATGGCCGTAGCCGTCGTCCCAGAAGGCTTGCCCGCTGTAATTACCGTCACCCTCGCCATTGGCACCCAGCGCATGGTGAAACGCCAAGCCCTGATCCGGAAACTCCCCGCCGTAGAAACCCTCGGTTCCGTCGATACTATTTGCTCCGATAAAACGGGTACCCTCACCCAAAATAAAATGGTGGTGCAGCGTTTGGAACTACCGAATTATTCTCTCCAAGTCACTGGAGAAGGGTATGCCCCCATGGGCGAATTTCTGCATCAGGATCAAAGCCTCAATCTGACTCAACATTCTGAATTGCAACAATTATTGCGGGCTTGTGTCCTCTGTAATGATGCTGTTTTAAAACAAGACAACCAAGATTGGCTAATTATTGGCGACCCTACAGAAGGGGCTTTATTAAGTCTGGCTGGAAAAGGAGGTTTATTTGCTGAAGCTCTCCAGGCAGAATGGCCCCGTTTGGGAGAATTTCCTTTTTCCTCGGAACGCAAACGCATGAGTGTGATTTGCGCCATGCCAAGCCCTGACAAAGTTGAATCAACGGCAGCTTATTTACTCTGTTGCAAGGGGTCGCCGGAGTTGGTGCTTGAGCGCTGTCAAACGTACCAAACCGCCACGGGTGTTTTGCCTCTCCAAGCGGAAGATCGGGCGGCGATTCTACAGCGCAACAACGAAATGGCCCAGGCGGGTTTACGGGTTTTGGGATTTGCCCAGCGCCGTTTAACTCATGTACCGGAGGCTCAGGCTGAGGTAAATGCAGAACAGGAGATGGTTTGGCTGGGTCTGGTGGGGATGATGGATGCGCCCCGCCCAGAAGTCAAAGAGGCGGTGGCCAAATGTCGTGCGGCAGGGATTCGCCCAGTGATGATCACCGGTGATCATCAACTCACCGCTAAGGCGATCGCCCAACAATTGGGAATCACGACCCCAGACGCCAAAGCCCTTACAGGGGTAGAACTCAGTAAACTTTCCCAGGCCGATCTCGAAACCATGGTTGAAACTGTGAGTATCTATGCACGGGTGGCCCCAGAACATAAGTTACGCATTGTCCAGGCCCTCCAGCGTCGCGGTAAATTTGTTGCCATGACCGGAGATGGCGTCAACGATGCCCCTGCCCTCAAGCAAGCGGATATCGGCATTGCCATGGGCATTACGGGTACTGATGTCAGTAAAGAAGCCAGTGATATGGTGCTCCTCGACGATAACTTTGCCACCATTGTCGCCGCCACCGAGGAAGGCCGGGTCGTTTACACCAATATTCGTCACTTTATCCAATACATTCTTGGTAGCAACATTGGCGAAGTGATTACCATTGCCGCCGCCCCGCTAATGGGTTTATCTGAAGTCCCCCTGATTCCCCTGCAAATCCTCTGGATGAACCTCGTCACCGATGGATTACCGGCCTTGGCCCTTGCCATCGAACCCGCCGAACCCGACGTGATGCAGCGTCGTCCCTTTAATCCCCAAGAAAGCATTTTTGCGCGGGGTTTAGGCTCTTACATTATTCGCATTGGCTTGGTTTTCTCGGTAATCAGCATTGCCCTCATGGCCTATAGCTACAATGCCTACCCCGACAGTTGGAAAACCATGGTGTTCACCACCCTCTGCTTGTCTCAAATGGGCCATGCGATCGCCGTGCGTTCCCGCACCCAACTGACCTTAACCAGTAATCCCTTAAGGAATCCCTACCTAATCATTGCCGTTGCCGCAACCACGATACTCCAACTCATGCTGGTCTATGTCGAACCCCTGCGGCTGTTTTTCGACACCCAACGCCTCTCTGGCCAGCAACTGCTAATCTGTTTGGGGGTCAGCACTTTACTTTTTGTTTGGGTGGAATTAGAAAAACTCGTGATCCAATGGTACTGGGCTTGGAAAAATCCCCCAAAAAGCAGATGAAAAAAACAAAAGTGAATTCGATTTCTGTATAGATCTTATCTGTTTTTAGGATTAGTCTTGGGTAGTATGGTGCGGTTAGATCTACGGAAAAACCTATGACTGGAAACGCCGCCCGTGTTCAAGCGATTCAGCAAATTACCAATCGTACCCCCATCAAGTGTGAACCGCCCATTAAGCTCGAAGAAGCTTGGGCTACTAATGTTTTTGATCTGAGTAAGATGCAGGCCAGTCTCCCAAAGGCCGTCTTTAAATCTATCAAAAACACCATTACTTCCGGTGAAAAGCTAGACCCTTCCGTGGCCGATGCTGTGGCAACAGCAATGCGTGATTGGGCCATGTCTAAGGGAGCGCTCTACTACGCCCACGTCTTTTACCCGATGACGAACTTAACCGCAGAAAAGCATGACGGTTTCGTGTCTGTCCAGAGTGATGGCAAAGTCATCTCCGAATTTTCCGGTAAGGTGCTAGTACAAGGGGAACCAGACGGTTCTTCTTTCCCCAACGGTGGTATCCGGGATACCTTTGAAGCACGGGGCTATACGGCTTGGGATGTGACCAGTCCGGCCTACATCATGGAAACCGAAAATGGTTCCACCCTCTGTATTCCCACGGTTTTTGTCTCTTGGACTGGGGAAGCACTCGATAAAAAAGTGCCCCTATTGCGTTCTATTGATGCGATGAACAAGGCGGCCCAGAAAGTCTTGAAACTGTTGGGTCACACAGAAGTTGCTCGGGTCAATTCCAGTTGTGGGGCAGAACAAGAATATTTCCTCGTTGACTCTAACTTCGCCCACCAGCGCCCGGATCTCCTTTTGGCGGGTCGTACTCTCTTTGGAAAGTCTCCAGCGAAGGGCCAAGAATTTGATGATCACTACTTCGGGGCGATCCCTGAGCGGGTACAAATCTTTATGCAGGATGTGGAAGCACAACTGTATAAGCTCGGTATCCCCGCGAAAACCCGTCACAATGAAGTGGCACCGGGTCAGTTTGAAATTGCCCCTGTCTTTGAAGCAGCTAACGTGGCCAGTGATCACCAGCAATTGATCATGACCACCCTCAAGACCACAGCGAAAAAGCACGGCTTTATGTGCTTACTCCACGAAAAACCCTTTGCGGGCATCAATGGTTCTGGTAAGCACGTGAACTGGTCTGTGGGCAATGCGACCCAGGGTAATCTGTTGGATCCGGGTGATTCTCCCCATGATAATGCTCAGTTCCTCGTTTTCTGCGGGGCGGTAATCCGTGGTGTCCATAAGTTTGGGCCTTTGATGCGGGCGGTAATCGCCAATGCCAGTAACGACCACCGCCTTGGTGCCAATGAAGCGCCCCCGGCCATTATGTCTGTGTACCTCGGCTCTCAGTTGGAGGAAGTTTTTGAGCAAATCAAAAATGGCACTGTTTCTGAGTCGAAGAAGAAAGGGGTTATGGATCTCGGTGTGGCGGTATTGCCTGAACTGACCAAAGATGCGGGCGATCGCAACCGGACTTCTCCCTTTGCCTTTACCGGAAACCGTTTTGAGTTCCGGGCTGTGGGTTCTAGCCAGTCTGTGTCTGGGCCTTTGGTGGCGTTGAATACGATCCTCGCGGATTCCCTCGGTTGGATTGGCGATCGCCTCGAAAGTGAATTGGCGAAGGGATTAGAAATCAGCGAAGCCATTCTCACAGTTCTCAAAGAAATCATGAACGACCATGGTTCTGTGATCTTTGGTGGCAATGGCTACTCCGAAGAATGGCACCGTGAAGCCGTCCAAGAACGTGGTCTCCGGAATTTGCCCACCACTGCTGACGCTCTACCTGTGCTCAAGGAAGATGAAGTAGTCGCCTTATTTGACCAGCTCAAGGTTCTGACTCCCATCGAACTCGAAAGCCGCTTTGAAGTTTACGCCGAGCAGTACATCAAATCCATTGAAGTGGAAGCCAAACTGGTGATGAACATGGCAAAAACCATGGTTTATCCAGCCGCTGTGGAATACCTGTCCAAATTGTCAGGCACGATCACTGCCCTCGTGAATCTCGGCATTTCCCTCGAGAAGAAAAGTGCAGAAACGGTTTCTAGTCTCACCAATGGCTTGATGGCTGCCACCGAAAAGCTCAGTGCTGCCTTTGAGAAAGAAGATTTTGCTTCCACAGAAGAGCACATGCACTATTGTGCGAGCACCATTCGTCCTTTGATGGATGAGGTGCGTAGCTACGCAGATCTGCTAGAAAATGAACTACCAGACAGCTTCTGGCCCCTGCCCACCTACCAGGAAATGCTGTTTATCAAGTAGATGATTCGCCTCGATTGAGTCAATCATTAAATAAAATTCAAAATCCCTCTATGTTTTCTGGCAATGTAGAGGGTTTTTTAACTTAGAAAAATGGGTTTAAACCGAATGGATCACGTTGGCAGGGAGATCCTGGTAGAGGGGAGTACTCAGGTACCGTTCCCCATAGCTTGGTTGGATGACAACAATGAGTTTGCCACTGTTTTCGGGACGTTGGGCCACTTTGATCGCGGCACAAAGGGCTGCTCCCGTCGAAATACCTGACAAAATACCTTCTTCCCTGGCCAGGCGACGGCCAAAATTAATTGCAGCTTCGTCGGTCACCGTCACAACTTCATCAATGATGCTCTGGTTGAGCACGCTGGGGACGAAACCCGCCCCAATGCCTTGGATTTTGTGGGGGCCAGGTTTACCACCAGAAAGCACGGGACTATTGGCTGGTTCAACGGCGATCGCCTGGCATTCAGGTTTATATTTTTTGAGCACCTCGGCAATCCCGGTAATTGTGCCGCCGGTCCCAACTCCCGCCACGATCAGATCGACTTTCCCCTCCGTATCCTCCCAGATTTCGAGGGCCGTGGTTTTGCGGTGGGCATCGGGGTTCGCCAAATTATTAAACTGCTGCAACATATAGGCATTGGGCAGAGTATCAACGATTTCCTGGGCCTTGGTGATACAAGCACTCATCCCCGCATCCCCAGAGGTCAGTTCAAGTTGTGCCCCATAGGCGAGGAGCATTGCCCGTCGCTCCATACTCATGGTCTCTGGCATGGTCAAAATTAACTGATAACCCTTAGCGGCGGCGGCCATTGCTAAGGCGATGCCTGTGTTTCCAGAAGTGGGTTCTACCAAAATCGTTTTTCCGGGGGTAATTTCCCCGGCGGCTTCGGCGGCTTCGATCATGTTGACGCCAATGCGGTCCTTAACCGAGGCAGCCGGATTCATCCCTTCTAATTTAATCACCACCTGGGCAACGCAATTTTCCTGCTCAGGAATACGATTTAACTGCACAAGGGGCGTTTTTCCTACTAATTCAGTAATGTTCTTGGCAATTTTCATGGTGGGTGAGATGGTGCCGGCTAGGGGTGAAACAGAATGGAGAACCGATGTTCATTATAGATGCCGACTCCCCTGAAAATATGTTCCCTCAACTGTTTGAGAAAATTTAGGATGATCGACCCTTATTGTGGGGATAGGACTAGCCTGTATCGAAACAGCAACCCAAGCTCCATTAGGAAACTAAAGCATGGTGCTGCAGATCTTCGAGATGCACAATTCCAAGGGCTTTGGCATGGGTGGCTTCGAGGTGGACAGGGGGCGCCACCCCAACCTCAAAGGCTTCTTGCCAGCGGGCAGCACAGAGACACCAGCGATCGCCGGGTTTGAGGCCAGGAAAATGGTATTGGGGCACGGGGGTACTCAAATCGTTACCTTGGTTTTTGGTAAATTCCAAGAAAGCTGGCGTCATCTGCGCACAGACCACATGGCGGCCAAAATCGTTCGCGCCAGTGGTACAGCAGCCATCCCGATAAAAGCCAGTTAAGGGGTCGGTACTACAAGGCTGGAGAGCGGTTCCTAAAACGTTTTTTGCATCTGTCATTGGGATTTTAAAAAATCCTCGTTTCAAGGGTGGACAATTTCAATGATAACGACCGACAGGACTGGCAATGTAGATTGAGCCATCGCATTGGGCCGTAGGAAAATCCCCTCCCCAAGACGGTGGTTGGAGAAGGGAAATTAATACGGGATAAGAAGATTCAACCTGTAACTCTATCGACCGAGTTTTTGTTCTAAAGCGGCGATCGCCAATTTAGTTTTGAGTAAAGAATCAGGGTTTAAACTGATCGAATCAATGCCCAATTCAACAAGGAATTCAGCAAATTCAGGATAATCAGAGGGAGCCTGACCACAAATCCCAATCTTGCGTTGATATTTCTTCGCCCCTTCAATTGCCATCCGCACCATGCGTTTTACCCCTTCATTCCGTTCATCGAAAATGTGGGCAACCAGCGCAGAATCGCGATCCAAACCTAACGTTAATTGCGTTAAATCATTGGAGCCAATGGAGAAGCCATCAAAGACTTCGCTATATTCATCCACCAGAATCACGTTAGAAGGCAATTCGCACATTACGTAAACTTGCAGCCCATTTTCCCCACGGCGGAGGTCATGTTTTGCCATTTCCGCTAACACTTTGCGACCTTCTTCTGGGGTGCGGCAGAACGGAATCATCGGAATAATATTCGTCAGACCCATTTCATTGCGGGCAATCTTAAAGGCTTCGCATTCCAAACCAAACGCTTCAGAATAATTGGGATCGTAGTAGCGGGATGCCCCACGCCAGCCAATCATTGGGTTTTCTTCTGTCGGTTCAAATTGACGACCACCGAGTAAATTTGCATACTCATTGGATTTGAAATCAGACATGCGAACCACAACCGGATTCGGATAGAATGCGGCGGCAATCATCGCGATGCCACTGGCGAGTTTGTCCACAAAGAAATCAGCCTTGTTTTCATAGAGATGGGTCAATTCCGCAATCTCTTTTTTCACCATCAAGTCTTCCAATTCATCAAAGTGAATCAGAGCTTTGGGATGGGCTTTAATGTGGTTGGCAATAATGAACTCAAGGCGAGCTAAACCAACCCCATCGGCAGGTAAAGGGGACAGCGAGAAAGCTTGCTCTGGATTACCCACATTCATCAAAATTTTCGTCTTGGTAGTGGGTAGATTTTCAAGGGACGTTTCTTCCACTTCAAACTTCAGTAAGCCTTCGTAGATCTTGCCGTCTTCCCCTTCGCAACAGGAAACCGTTACATCCTGACCAGATTTAACGAGGGTTGTGGCATCACCGCAACCAACCACCGCCGGAATGCCCATTTCTCTGGCAATAATTGCCGCGTGACAGGTTCTACCGCCTTGGTCGGTAACGATCGCCGACGCTTTTTTCATGATCGGTTCCCAATCGGGATCAGTGCGGCGGGTGACCAGCACTTGACCGGGTTTGAAGAGTTTAATTTGGTCAACGTCGAGGATCACATTCGCTTCCCCTTGACCGACCATTTCCCCAACGCTACGACCGTGGGCAATTACATTCCCCGTTTCTTTGAGCTTATAGCTGCGGATGACGTTGGCGGCTTTCTGGGACTGGACGGTTTCGGGACGGGCTTGGACGATAAAGAGTTCACCCGTTAAGCCATCTTTTGCCCATTCAATGTCCATCGGCGTGTATTGGCCCCGGACGTTGGAGTAATGCTCCTCGATGGTGGTTGCCCAACGAGCGAGGGTTAAAACGTCTTCGTCACTGACACAGAATTTATTTTGCAATTCTTCGGGAACATCGACATTTTTTGTGAGCTTGGCACCGTCAGCATAGATCATTTTGATTTTCTTGCTGCCGAGTCGCCGTTCAAGAATTGGTTTAAAACCATCCTTAAGGGTCGGTTTAAAGACCACAAATTCATCGGGATTCACTGCGCCTTGGACAACGTTTTCACCTAAACCATAGGCTCCGGTAATAAACGCTGCATCCTTAAAACCGCTTTCGGTATCGATGGAGAACATCACGCCAGAGGTGGCTAAGTCGGAACGCACCATTTTTTGCACACCGACGGACAGGGCGACTTCAAAGTGATCGAAGCCGTTGTGCTGACGGTAGGCGATCGCCCGATCCGTGAACAGAGACGCAAAACATTTGTGGCAGGACTCCAAAACTCCCTTCACGCCGTGGACATTCAGATAAGTTTCCTGCTGCCCCGCAAAACTCGCCTCTGGTAAATCCTCTGCCGTGGCACTGGAGCGCACCGCCACATCGACGTTGTGGGCGCTGTCTTCACAGGCTTCCTTTGCTTCCCCTTCAAAGCGATCGCAGACATCGGATTTGACCCCATAGCGCTCACACATTTTTTTGTAAGCAGAGGCGATCGCCACCTGGAGATCATTAGGGAACGGCGTATCTAAGATCAAAGCCCGGGCCTGCCGACCCCGCGCCTGAAGATTGGCGACATCATCCGTGTCCAAATCCGCAAACAACGTCCGTAACTTTTCTTCTAAGCCTGCAGATTTAACAAAATGCCGGTAGGCGTAGGCTGTCGTCGCAAAACCGCCTGGAACATTGACCCCCTTAGGCTGTAACTGCTGAATCATTTCCCCAAGGGAAGAATTTTTGCCCCCAACCAGACCCACATCCTGGGAACCCACTTCCTCAAACCACAAAACGAGTGCTTCGGTTCTCGTATCAGAAGCCGTAGCCGTGTTAAAAGTGCTGACCATAACTATAAAAACTCCTTAGTCATCCCTCTCCGTACACCTTGATCCTAGAAGACTTGAAATAGGGTCTTTACAGAAATGAAATATATCCTTACCTTTCACTTCTGTTTAATGAAAAAACGTCAAGAAAAACAAGCTTGATGTTGCCTAAACAGATTATATTTTCTCTTATCTTGATTTAAGCTATTTTTAACATTTTTAGAGTATGTCAGGATACTTTAAAAAAAGAAAAAGACTAGGTTTTTCCCAGTCTTACGGCACCAGTTGATTGGTTTTTATCAATCTTGATCAAGGCCACCATTAGTCACTGACGACGGTATCCCCCTGCCCCCAGAAACCATCATATTTTTTGACGGTAATATCCCCTTCTACACTCACTTGACAGGCTAGGCGTCTTTGTTTGTCCGGATTATGGGGTGGTAGGGAGAGACGTGTTTTTTCTTTCCAGCTCTGGGCTGAGACAGGGCCAGTAATTTCGACGGCACAGGTGCCGCAGGTACCAAGACCGTGACAATTAATGGTTTTTGCATTGCCATTGTAAAGATCAATTTTGTTGGCCAGGAGAACTTTACGTAAATTATCGCCTTGATTACAGGTAATAGTTTGATTTCCGAAGGTGATAGTCGGCATGGTTGGTGTTTTCTCTCATTATCTCAATGATGATTGCTTCCATGGTGCCATACTTTTTAAAAAAGGTCGGTTAAGGATGCGGCAAAACCAATTTTTTGTCAAGGAAGCCGCTACCACAAATCACAAAGATCTAAAACAAAATTCTGAAGAATATCTTCTCCGGTAAGCTGTTTGGGGGTCGTTAAAATTTCAATGGTTTGACCAGGGCGATAAATTTCTACCTGGCGATCGCCTTGGTTGATGAGCCAGCCCAACCGACAACCATTATCTAAATATTCCTGCATTTTCTGGCGGGTTTGTTGCACCAGATCACTGGGCGAGAGCAATTCGGCGACAAAGTCAGGGCAGAGGGGCACGAATTTCTGTTGTTGCGCTGGGGTGAGGCTGTCCCAACGGGATTTTTCGACCCAACACATATCCGGCGATCGCGTCGCACCATTAGGCAAAATAAAACCCGTCGAAGAGTCAAAACATTTCCCGAAACCGTGGTGTTTATTCCAGTACCAGAGCTGGCCATTGAGCTCGAAATTGACTTTGCCAGTTTCACCACCAGTGGGGGCCATGATCACAAGTTCTCCTTGGGCTGTGCGTTCTAATTTGGCATCGGGATTCGCCTGACAGAGCTGGGCAAATTGGCCTTGGGTCAGGGTCAAAACGGGCTGGAGATCAAGGGTTACGGTAGCCATTGTCACGACCTCTCGCGGCGGAATGATCCCATTGTAGGCAAGTTTTTTGGGGATGGAGAATAGGGGATTCGAACCCCTGACCTCTGCGGTGCGATCGCAGCACTCTACCAACTGAGCTAATTCCCCAGAACGAAAAATTATTTTAGCACCTCTGCGGGGGGCGCAAGGCTGGGATCGATACGTTCGAGTTCTAAATCGCTGAGGTAGTCTACACACCAGTTGCTGCAGCGTTGCAACATATGAAATGGATAGGTATGGGCGACGCCAACAACGGGGATGCCGACGGATTTGGCGGCCTGGATACCGTGGAAATTATCTTCAATGGCGAGGCAATTTTCCGGTTGAATTTGGGCCTCAGGAAATTTCTGGTTCAGTTGGGCGATCGCCAAGCGATAACCATCCCCGTTGGGCTTAAATGTTTTCACCTCATCAGCGGTGACAATCACATCAAAAGCTTGGTCAAGGTGCGCTTGCTGGAGGATAAACTCAGCATCGGCACGGCAATAGCCCGTCACAATTCCCACGGGGATATTTTTGAGTTTAATCGCAGAAATTAGGGGAATTACGTCTTCATAAAGGGGGAACGGCTCAATTTCTCGTAATTTGCTTTGATAAAGTGCGGATTTCTGTTGAATGAGCCCGTCAAGTTGTGCCTCTGAGAACACCCGCCCCCGGAGTGCAAGATTTTCCTTGAGACAACGGCGATCGCTTTTCCCCAGACTGCTATCCCGATAGAGGCGATCCGTCGGTCGGAGATTTTCGGCCAGCAAAATATCATCGATCAGCTCAAATTGGAGGGCCGCATCGTTAAGAAAGACTCCATTTATTTCAAATAAAACGGCTTTGAGCAGGGTCATAATGGGACGATGAACGATAAAAGTTTACGTTTTTTGACCAAGGGTCAGGTTTTTGCCTGATAATTCTCATCTTAGAATAAGCGTTGATATTTGCGGGCGATCGCCATGGCTTTGACGACGGATATTCCCCAGCGGCACATTCTAAAAACAAGGGTGCATTGTTTAGATTATCAACGGGCTTGGGCTGAAATTGCGGCGGCCATTCGCGATGGAACATTCGGCTATGGGGCGATCGCCAATGTACATATGGTGATGACGGGTTATTGGCAGCCAGAGTTTCAGCACATCATTAATCAAGCCCTGGTGACGACACCGGACGGAATGCCCCTAGTTTGGGGATTGCGGTGGTTGGGTTATCCCCAGGCGACCCGGGTTTATGGGCCGGATCTGATGCTCCATTGTTGCGCCATGGCCGCCCAAGAAAAAATTCCGGTCTATCTCTATGGTAGTCGCCCAGAAACCCTCGAAAAATTGCAGCAAACTCTTTTAGAAAAATTTCCCAATTTGCAAATTGCCGGAGTAGAAGCGCCCCCTTTCCGATCCCCAACCCCTGCTGAGGCGATCGCCACAAGACAGCGCATTGAACAATCGGGCGCGAAACTGGTTTTTGTCGGTTTGGGTTGCCCGAAGCAAGAAAAATGGATGGCCGAAAATAGTCCCCACCTGGCAGCTGTTTTGTTGGGGGTGGGGGCTGCCTTTGATTTCCATGCTGGCACCGTCTCCCAAGCGCCCCGCTGGTTAAGGCCCCTGGGGTTGGAGTGGCTTTATCGACTGATCCAAGAACCCCGTCGCCTCTGGAAACGTTATCTCATCCACAATGGGGCGTTTATTTTTCTGTTTGGTTGGCAACTGCTCCGGCGGCGATCGCCCTAGTTTTTGAGGAATTTTGCCCACCTCTGGACGATGTTATTTATTTTTCTTTGTGTTGCAAGTTGATTGCCTTGATCCATGCCCAAATCTCCTTTTCCCCTCCCTACCCAGGATATTCGTGCGATTAGTCCTCTCCATTGGCTAAAAACTGCCCAAGGCCGCTGGAAAAGAGGTTTATTGCTGGTGGGCAGTGATCTCTTGGGGTTGGCGATCGCCTGGCAACTGGCCGACTACATCAACAATTTTTATTCGCCTATTCCGGCGGATTTGGTCTGGTGGGTCTGGCTTGATATTCCGAGCTTGTTCTGGATTTTTGCCTTTGTCACCCTGGTCTTCTTCTTTGGCAATCACCTCTATCGTTCGCCCCCAGCCCCTCAAAATTACACCCGTGCCGCTTGGATCATTACTTTGGTCTATGGCTTGTTCGTGATCGGCAGCTATTTCCACAACCCCATGCTCGATCCGCCCCGTTCTCTCTTCATTGCGGCTTGGTTTTTGAGTGTTGTCCTAGTCTTAGGCTTACGGTTTTTGTTGACCTTGATCCTGCGCCAGTTTGATCGCCAAGCACCACCGATTAATGTGTTTCTCGTTGCCCCGGCCGATCAATTAGAAAGCCTCGCCCAGGTTTTAAAAAAACGCCCCCATTATCGAATTGTCGGTGCCACCCTTGCCTCCATGGCTAGTACCCAAATCACGGTGGCGCAAATTAAACAGTCAGGGGCCCATGAGGTGCTGGTCAAAGATCTCCCTGAAACAGACCTGGCCTCCCATTTATTTTGGCATTTGCGTAGTGCGGGGATTGCCATTCGTCTTATGCCGTCGAGCCGGGAAATGCTTTATCGCCGGGGCTTACCGGAAATGTTCGCCGGAATTCCGACCCTCCGGGTTGAAACACCACTGCTACTGTGCTGGGATTACCGTTTTAAGCGGTGGTTCGATGTGATCGGGGCCAGTGTCGGGTTATTGATCCTGTTGCCCTTGCTTGTGGGGGTGGCGATCGCCATTCGCCTAGATTCACCAGGGCCAATTTTTTTCCGGCAACCGAGGGCGGGTTTAAATGGCAAACCTTTCAAGATGTGGAAATTTCGGACGATGGTCATTAATGCCCCCCAGTTACAGGCCCAACTAGAAGCGCAAAATCAAATGAAGGATGGGGTATTGTTCAAGATTAAGGACGATCCACGCATTACAAAGTTGGGTAAATTTCTCCGCCGCACCAGTATCGATGAGTTGCCCCAATTGCTCAATGTGGTGCTGGGTCAGATGAGTTTGGTGGGGCCGCGCCCGTTGCCATTGCGGGATGTGGAACGATTTGACGAATGGCACCATATCCGCCACCAGGTTTTGCCGGGGATCACGGGTCTGTGGCAAATTTCAGGCCGCTCTGATTTGAGTGATTTTAATGATGCGGCGCGATTAGATTTGTATTACATCGACAATTGGTCTTTGAACCTCGATCTCGACATTTTGCTAGAAACGGTGCGGATTGTCTTTTTTGGCAAAGGAGCCTACTAGGTCGGAAAACCGTTGGTTTCGAGATAGGTACGGATATCCTCAAAGGTTTCCCAGGGGATATAAGATTTCCCTTCGGTGTCGAGATATTGCTGGAGGCGATCGCGGGCAAAAACCAAATCTGCTTTGAGGGCCATGTTGATATCCGTTAAAGAATCCCCAATGGCGATCGCCTTTTGGTATTTATACTTTCCCATCACTTGCACTTTTTCCACCATCTCCGTCCCTCCTTCGAAGGGCGCAATAATTTTAAAGTAAGGATCAAGGGTATCAATATTCATTGCCGCCACGGTTTCAATGTGATGGCGCAGAGGTTTTCCATCGGTGCCAGGACGCGCTAAAACTCTTTCCACCATTGGCACAAGGCCACCGGATACCACCACAATCGGCACTTGGCGATCGCCTAAAAACTGGAGAAAATCACTGAAGCCCTGGCGCACAGGTTTATCGTCCACCTCACCGACAAAGGCATCAAACTGCTCAGAAGGAATCGCTTCGAGGATTTTGCGTACTCCTTCCCGGAGCGTGATCTTGCGGTCATACAATCCCGGTAGAATGTCGGCGGCCACCTCTGGTGCATATTTGCCGAGGGCATCCCCGAAGGTATCGACGGTCGTGATTGTGCCGTCAAAGTCGCAAAATACAATCGTTTGGGCATCCATTAACTTTTGTAACGTAACAGGTTCCCCAGGATTATAGTCCGCTTTGAGATCATTTTCGATCTTGCAGTTTCCCTACGGCGGATCATTCTTAGCCAGCGATTTTACGAAAGCCTACCCACCGATCCGCAGCGAAAAATACGGTGTTTTGTCCGTTTCCTGAAAATTTGTCCCTCGGAAAATATATCAATGCCATCATCTTTGCGAACGACTGCGGATTTTATTTTCACGAAGCAAGGAGCGTCTGTTTCCGGGGATCGAATTCAAAAACGGCCCCTTGGAAATTCGTCTGATTTAGTTTAGCGCCCTGAAACTTTGCTCCCCGGAGGTCAGCGCGGGCAAAATTGGCTCCCCGGAGGTTTGCCCCCCGAAAATCAGCTCTTTGGAGTTGGGCATTCCGAAAATCCGTCGCAACCAATTCTGCTTTCTGAAAATTGCTGGCGATCGCCTCTACATATTGACAGTTAGCAAAGCTTAAATTTCCCTGTTGGAAATCCGCCTGGTGCAGGGATGCCCGCGAGAAATTGGCCCGCACAAAACTCGTAAAGCGTAGCCTCGCCCTAGTTAAATTGGTGCCCACCAAGTGCATCTCATGGCCTTTGCCACCGCAGAAAAAAATTCCAGCACAATTGAGACCACTAAAATCCTGCCGCCGAAAATCAACGCCATTAAGATAGGCTTCCTGTAACTGTACCCCTTGTAAATTCGTTTCATGCAGAATCGCACCACTCAACTTCGCTTCACTCAAATTACTCCAACTGAGATCTGCCCCCGTTAAATTGGCCCCACGAAAATTTACCCCCGTTAAATTAGCGCCACAGAGGTTCACGTTTTGAAGATCGGCCATAAAAAAAGTAACCCAACGCATAATGGCCCCACTTAGCTGGGCGTGGTTAAGGGTTGCTTGGGTTAAGGTCGCTCCCTGGAGATTGACTTTCGTGAGATCCGCCCCGGTCAAATTGGCTTGGTCTAATTTGGCATAGCTGAGATTAGCGCCATACAAAAACGCTTGCTCTAGATTGGCCTGACGCAGGTGGCAATGGTGCAAATTCGTCCGTGCGAGGGAGGCAGAAAGAAAATTCCCTCCGGTAAAATTCGTATGGGACAGGTTTAACCCTGTCAAATTTGCCGCAGTAAACCGTTCCCTGGGAAATGACCTCTGTCCCAAGGCATAGTCATTAAGAAGCGATTCAATATTCATAGGGCCAGCTTTAGGCAACCGAGCATCAAAAGCGAGCAGCATCATCAAAAAATGCTACCTGCTGGCATCGGCCTCTTCTTTTATTAGAGAAGTAAACGTACTCTATCTACAAAGGAAACATTTAATTCTTAATGTTTTGATAATCTTCTTTGTGAATTGTTAATCTTGGCAACAGTGATTCATCAGGGCCAGGACATTTTCTACGGCATAGATGGGCGTATCTAAGGCGATCGCCACTTCCGCCACCGTTTTATCGTCGAGGAACTTGGCTTCATCATGCTTGAGCATCACCGTCGGGAGCAAAATACCATCCCCAAAATCTCGGCCAGCCAGTTTTTTAATCAAGTCTTCCCCCGTCAGCAATCCGGTAACGGTAATGGCTTGGCCCCAATAGTCACTGTTTAAGGCCGCCAGGGTAATCGTTAAATTTTCCACCTGGTTGAGGCGTGCGACCAATGGCTCAAAAGCATGTTCGACGGCGTTACCCACCACCCAAGTGAAATGTTTCGGTTTGGCGATCGCCGCCGGTAAAGTCTCATCGGCGGTGTTGAGAAAATCCCGGATGAACTGACGAATTGACCCCACCCCATTCCCCAATTGAGGATAGTCTTCGTAATGGGACTCCGGCGGCAGTTCTTCCCGTCCAATCAGAAACCACTCATCGGCTAACCAAGCAAAATTTGTCTGAAACCGTTCCCGAAATTCTGCCTGGAGCGCCGTCACCTGGGCGATCACTTCCTGGGCTTTGGCTTGATCAACAGGACTGAGTTCCGCCAGATTAGGCCGAAAACGCGTTAAACCCACGGGCACCACCGCCGCCGAAATCACAGCGGGCAAGTCTCCTCCGTGAAATTCAGCCAGATCCCGCAATGTTCTTTCTAAATGCGGCCCGTCATTAATCCCCGGACAAACGACGACTTGGGCATGGATTTGTAAGCGATGATCCGCAAACCATTGGAGTTGCTTGAGGATTTCTCCGGCGCGGTCATTTTTGAGGAGTTGCCGACGAATCTCCGGCTCGGTGGCATGGACGGACACAAACAAAGGCGAGAGGCGCATTTGGTTAATACGTTGCCATTCCCGCTCGGTCAGGTTGGTCAGGGTGAGATAACTGCCATAAAGAAAGCTGAGGCGATAGTCATCATCTTTTAAGTAAAGGCTTTGGCGCTTGCCGGGGGGCTGCTGGTCGATGAAACAGAAAGGACAGCGGTTATTGCACTGGATCAAGCCGTCAAAGAGGGCATTGTCAAATTCCAAACCCAGATCTTCGTCGTAGTCTTTTTCGATTTCGAGGTGATGGGATTTTCCTTTGGCATCGAGGACTTCTAATTCGAGGTATTCGTCGGCGCAGAGAAATTGATAATCGATTAGGTCTCTCGGCTTCATCCCATTAATGGAAACGATGGCATCACCAGCTTCAAAGCCAACTTCAGCGGCAATGGAATCGGGGACAACATGGCAAATTTGGGCGGGCTTGATGGTGGAGACGCTCATGGGTTAACGTAGCAGGGTCAATGCCAAGATGATCATACCAAAGCCTAATCGATACCAGACGAAAACCCAGGTTTGGTGTTTTTGGAGAAATTGAATCAGCCAGGCGATCGCCAAATAGGAAAACACCGCCGAGGAAATAAGACTAACAATCAGGGTGAGGGGCGGCACCGTCGTTAAACCATTACTAACTAATCCTGGAAATTCCACGAGTCCCGCGATGGTAATAGCGGGAATCCCTAGCAGAAACGAGAAACGCGCCGCCGTAGCCCGGTCTAAATTCATAAACAGACCCGCCGTGATCGTTGAACCAGACCGCGACACCCCAGGAATCACCGCCAAGGCTTGGGCACAACCCATGAGAATGCCATCCTTGAGGCTGAGTTGCTCAAAGGTGCGTTGGTGGCCAGGATAAAGTTCGGCGATCGCCAACAAAATCGCCATCACAATGGAGGCGATCGCAATAGCAGTTAGACTGCGCAGCGGTGAAGCGTCATAGTTGGGCACAAAAATTTTCAGTAGCAAACCCACACCGAGGATGGGAAAAGTCCCCCACACAATGCCCCAAAACATTCGCCACTCTTGTTTTTGCCAATCTTTTTGTTGCCAAGCTTGCCAGGCCCCACCAATAACCTGCCGTAAATCCTGCCAGAAATAGCCCAGCACGGCGACGATGCTTCCCAGTTGGATCACGGCAGTGAGAGCCACCCCTGGATCGGGCCAGCCGAGGGCCACAGGAATCACCTTGAGGTGGGCGGTGCTACTGATGGGGATAAACTCAGTCAAACCTTGCACCAGTCCCAAAATAATCCCTTGGAACCAATTGAACTGTTCCGGGGCGATCGCCGACACATTTTGGGGCGTTGCCGCATTGATTCGCAGATGCCAGAAGCTAATCAACAGAAACAGGGCCAACCCTAAGGCCACCATACTGCTGAACTCAAACCAGTGCCGTTGTTGCTTTTTTTTGAGCATTAATGTTGCTTCCCTTGGGCGTCGGGTAAATCTGCCTCAACTACTCTAGTCAATCTAGTTGACCTTGACTAGCTTTTAGAAAAATCCAGCTAGAGATTCCCTCTTTGGGAGGTAAATATTAGGCGATCGCCCCGAGGAAATGGCAAAATCAGGCAAATTTCTGGTTCTCTTTATGAGAAAACCGGAAGTCATAAGTTAAAATTCATTAATAAATATTTACAAGTTATTGTTACAAACCCCTTTGTTTTGCTGAACCATCCTCTTTTCTCCGTCGGTGCAGTGTATGTTCTCAAGCGACAACAGGATCTCCGCCGCAATGTTCCCCTCCTAATTTGCCTCGCGTCGGGCTTCCTGGTTTCTGTGCCCGTTTTTTTCCAAGCGCCCCTGGTCAGGACAGCCCCCTGGCTGAGTTTAGCCTTGACTCTCCTCTGGGTGGCGATCGCCTTTGGCCTCCGACAACGAGAAAATACCGAAATTTGGGGGGATCTCCTCTGGGGCTTTAGCTGGAGTTGGTTGGCCGGAGCAATCTATTGGGGCTGGTTGCGCTACGAACCCTTCTTACATCTCCCGGTGGAAGCCATCGGGCTACCCTTTGCCCTATGGGGCCTGTGGCAAAAACGCGGCTTAGTCGGGCATTTGTTTTACCTGGGTTCTCTCCTTGGGACGGCGATCACCGATATTTACTTTTACCTCACGGATTTGATCCCCTACTGGCGAAAACTGATGTATGCCGAGCCAGATTTTGTCATGCCTATCTTTCAAGCGGCCTTGGCTCAAATGCAGACCCTTTGGGGCATTAGTTGGGCAGTTGTTTTGGTGAATTTATTGATCGGCATTAGTTGGTGGGCCTTCCGTCAGCCCCAAATCCCTTATTGGAGTTTCGCGGGGGCTGTGGTCAGTACACTCCTCGTCGATGGTTTATTTTGGATTGCCGCTTGCTTCGCCTAGGAGATTTTGTTGCTCGATCATCTCCAACTGAAAAACTTCGCCAAAAATTTTCGGTAAATCTTCACGCACCTGGGCCAAAGAGATATCCGGTAAAAACTGCTGCAAACTCCCCACGGGGCGATCGCCAATGCCGCAGGGCACAATTCGTTTAAATCCTGTTAAATCTGGGCAAACATTCAGGGCAAACCCGTGCATCGTAATCCAGCGCTTCACCTTGATGCCAATGGCTGCCACCTTGTGACCCTCGACCCAGACCCCAGTCAGTCCAGGAATGCGTTCCCCTTTCAAGCCATAACCCGCCAAAAGCCGAATTAAGACTTCTTCTAATTGCCGCAGATACCAATGCAGATCCTGTCGGTGACGACGCAAATTTAAAATCGGATAGCCCACTAACTGCCCCGGACAATGGTAGGTTACCTCTCCACCCCGCTCCGTCCGATGCAACTCAACGCCTGCGGTTTCCGGGGAAAATTTCACAAAATCCAACTTCGACCCAGTCCCCAGGGTATAGACCGGAAAGTGTTCTAGGAGCAGTAAAACATCACTCAATTGCTCGTCCTGTAAACGCGCCTCCACCAGTTGCCGTTGCTGCTCCCAAGCTTTGGTGTAAGGCCAGATTCCCCCTTGATAAAATAGACAAAAGGGCAAAGGGTGTGAATTGATATGACGCAATGTCAAGGGATCCGACGAAACATTAAAAGTCATCAAGGGGCGATCGCCTTTTGGCAAAATAATGTTAGATATTGTCTTCACCATAGCAAAGAGTTAAGAACTGTAAAAGCTTCCAAGCTTTCTTAATGTTTCAAAAAAGATAAATTGACAAGGCCCAAAGGCAAAACCTACAATTAAAAGTGTAGAGAGAAAGAGATAAATCCCCAAAACTCCCAGTCGCTAAGTTGTCAGTAACTAATTTTCTCTAAAAAGACTAAAAATTTCCTGATTTTCAATTTTTTTATCCCATTAAAAAAAGTTTCTCTGACATTCAACCATACACTAATACTCCTGAAAGTATTGCGTAATATTAAACGGACGGATCTATATATGACGCCACCACAATAGTTTTTCGCCTTGAAAAAATCTTGCTAGAATAACCAAACACTTCACCAACAAGTTCTTTTCACATCAGTCATTTCATTACGAATTTTCCTAGGCTTTAAGCTCAACGCTTATTCGTAAATTGTGTAAAAAGCAGGCTTGTTTTATCCATTCAGATGGAGTAACCAGAGACTATGAAGCTATTGATCCAAGGCAACAACATTGCAGTAACTGAATCGATCCATGACTATGTTGAAAGCAAGCTTGAAAAAGCAACCAAGCACTTTCAAACCTTCGCCACAAAAGTAGATGTACACTTGTCTGTTGCTAACAATGCTCGCGTTACCGACAAGCATAAAGCTGAAGTTACTGTTTACGCCAATGGTACGGTGATTCGCGCCCAGGAAGGCAGTGAAAATCTCTACGCCAGCATTGACCTTGTTTCTGATAAAATTGCCCGTCAACTCCGCAAATACAAAGAGAAAAATTTCGGCAAGAAAACCCACGTTCAAGAAAAAACCAGTGAAGTGTTGCCCGATGAGCCAGTGCCAGATAATCTCATTGGCGATCGCGCCCCAGAACTTCCCTCTGAAGTGGTACGGATGAAGTATTTCGCGATGCCCCCCATGACCATTGATGAGGCTTTAGAACAGCTACAGTTGGTAGACCACGACTTTTACATGTTCTTGAACAAAGACACAAATGCCATCAATGTGATCTATATCCGCAATCACGGTGGTTATGGTGTGATCCAACCGCGCCTTGGCAAAGAATAGTTGATTTTTTCAAGGTTCATTAAATGACTTTTAGATGATAGTTATTATCTGAACCGCTGTTAAATCTAATCCCTAACATAAAGGAAAGTTTTCTAATCGGAAGCTTTCCTTTTTTCTGCTGGTTATGCAGGATTAATTAGGTTTAATCTTTAAGAAATTTGGTATTGAACCATTGCCCCCCGTTGCACCTGAAAAAAATGCTGGGCATTGCCGTGATTTACACTGATTTCTAACCAACCGTGGCTTCCCATCAAGGCACAGGGATGATTTTTAGGGACATCTCCATAGGTAGCAACCAGGGGAATTTGTTGGCCGGCTAATGTTGCTTGGCCCTGATGATTTGCGCAAATGGTGTTGGGAATGGTGGTAATTAAGTTACCAAAGTGATCAATGTGCTGGATTATCCCAGTATAGGTTTCGCCATTACACCGGTATGGGGGAATGTCTAAACGAATGATTTCTGTTGGCGTGAGGGCATGGCCTAGCTTGGACAAAGGAACACCCAGGGAAAGATGGGCTGCCACCGGGGCAAAAATGTCCCGGCCATGGAAAGTGTGACTCAGGTTTTCCCTCAGAGGCGATCGCCAATATTGGGGATTATCGAGTTCCACCGCTGCAACAATGGAATCATCTGCAAACAAGCCACTCCCTAGACCATTATTTGGCCCCACAAAATAGCCTTGTTTCAATTTCACGGCGATCGCCTGACGGTTAGTGCCCACCCCTGGATCTACAACGCCCACGAAAATTGTTTCAGATGGGAAATAAGGGGCTGCACTCAACAAACAAAAACGACCAGCCCATAAATCCTGGGGCGGAATATTGTGGCTGAGATCAATCACCAAGGCTTGGGGGGCGATCGCCGCAATTACCCCCTTCATTGTCCCCACATAGCCGTCCTGCAAACCAAAATCTGTCACTAAGGCGATCGCCATCATGTTTTAAGTATTTTGTAGTATTTAATACAGTTTAATCTGAAGCCTGTTACTCTAAAAATAGCCAATTATCCCCAGTGAAAAAATCATGTTTAGAAACGTCCAACAACAAATCGTTAAGCAAATTAAACGCACCCACCGCGAAAACCTCAAGAAAAATTTGCAGCATCGCCTCGAAGCCGCCCGAAATTCCGGCAATGACCACCTCGTTCAGCAGCTAGAAGCGGAGGCCCAGTATCTTGGGATCGGTTAAACAATATTTATCTCAGCCGAATAACTCTTACCAAAAAACAAGAAAAAAGGGAGTGTTGAACAACATTCCCTTTTCTTTCGGTTAATTTAGTTGAGTTGAGATTATGAGGTCACTTTTCAAGAAGCTCAATCTTCAACACAACAATAATTAATCGTTGTAGAGTTTATTTACCCATGCCCAGTTTTTGGGCTTTTTGGTAAACCTTCCCTTCCGTCAACAAAGAAGGAGCAATCACCACTTCTACCTGTTGCATTTCCTTGATATTTTTAGCACCGAGAGTTCCCATACTTGTTTTGAGAGCTCCCAAGAGATTATGGGTACCATCATCGAGTTTGGCAGGCCCAGTCATAATCTGAGTAATAGTGCCAGTTGTCCCCACATTAATTCGAGTCCCCCGGGGTAGCACAGGGCTAGGTGTAGCCATGCCCCAGTGAAAACCGCGACCCGGCGCTTCAGCGGCACGGGCAATGGGAGAACCAATCATCACCGCATCTGCCCCAGAAGCAATACATTTACAAATATCACCACCAGTAACGATCCCACCATCTGCAATGATCGGCACGTAGCGGCCAGATTCTTTTTCGTAATCATCGCGGGCTGCAGAACAATCCGCCACTGCTGTCGCCTGGGGGACACCAACTCCAAGTACACCACGGGAGGTACAAGCTGCTCCGGGGCCAATCCCCACGAGCACAGCCGCTGCCCCTGCACGCATCAGTTCCAACGCAGCATCATAGGTCACACAGTTACCCAGAACAACCGGAATGGGCAGTTCAGAACAAAGTTTGTGCAAGTTTAGGGGGACAATCCCTTCAGGAGATAGGTGAGAAGTAGAAACCACCGTTGCTTGGATAAAGAGAATATCAGCCCCAGCATCAGCGGCAATTTTGCCATATTTGGTGGCACCGACAGGGGTAAGACTTACTGCCGCCAAGCCGTTTTGGGCCTTGATCTCTTGGATACGTTTCTGGATTAGCTCCGGTTGAATCGGCTTTGAATAAAGCTCTTGCATTAAGCCGACGAACTCAGTTTTATCGACTGCGGCGATCCGATCAAGGACTGGATTCGGGTCTTCATAACGGGTTTGGAGTCCCTCAAGGTTCAATACGCCCATTGCGCCCAAATCAGAAAGTAACGCTGCCATTTTTACATCGACAACGCCATCCATTGCACTGGCTAAAATCGGGATATCTAGCTTAATTCCACCAATTTCGAGACTGGTATCTGCCAGTTCAGGGTCTAGGGTACGACCGCCCGGAACGAGGGCAATCTCATCGAATCCGTAAGCACGACGAGCTGTTTTGCCACGACCAATTTGAATGTCCACTCTTACTCCTTAATGATTGCCAAAACTTAAATGTGTCAGTCTAGGATAACTGATTGCTTGCATTTTCTTACAAAAAAGCGACCACCAGACGTCAATCTTTCTGGAGGCTGAATTTTAGGTTTGGTGCTGGTGACTCAGTTCGTGTGTCGGTTCACCTAAAATCAACTCGATGAGCTGACCTCATTTTAATGAAAGCGAACAACCATCTCCCCTATTTAGGGATCACTTTGTTTCGGAAGAATTGACAGGCAAGGGGAATGATTAGGGTAAAAAACGACTAGGATTTCGGTTGTTGGATTCAAAGAAGGGGTAGAGAATATTCTGGTTCAGAGACTCTCAAGGTGTTGATGCTTGAGAGGTCGCTAAAGGGTTCTAAAGTTTTTCCTGAGGAACGGTTTTATTTTTACAAAAGATTGGTCATAATTGGCGATCGCCAAGGAACTATCGATAACTAAGCTGACCTAGAAACTATAAAGGCCGGGGGCATAGGATTCGACAACATTACCGGTTTCTTCACAGCTCACCATCAAATAATCGCAGGTTTCACAGGTGGTTTCCCGCAAGCTGGAGTTGTGCAAATAACGACGCAGGGCTGGTGCTCCACAGTTAGGACAGGGAAGCGAATATGAGCAATCCATGGCTTTATCCTGAATTCTAAAGAAATTAAGATCTGTGATTTTGAGGGTCGTTTGAAGTTTCATTAAAAAGTTTTTAAATGCAATTGAGTTGATCCCAGGAATATTCTCTTACCTTTTTCTTTGATCCTGAACATACTTAAGACTAATTTAAGTTTTTATCGAAAAATAGTCAAAAAGCAGTTTCGAGTTTTCCGTACTTTTAAGTAAAGGTTAACAAAAAAACATTAAGTTTGTCGGCGCTTTAAAGGATTGTTCATGGCCATCAGGACACACCTTTGACAAGGCTGATGAACCTTAGCGGTGGGGGAATGGGATAAGATGACGGGCAGTCATTGTCTATGAAAAATTATGGAATCTCTTGCTTGGCAAGCCGTCAAAGCTTACGAAGATATTTTGTATCAAAAGTTAGATGGGATTGCAAAAATCACGATTAATCGTCCCCACAAACGCAATGCCTTTCGACCCCAGACAATTTTTGAAATGTATGAGGCTTTCTGTGACGCCCGGGAAGATCAAGACATCGGTGTCATTCTCCTTACGGGTGCTGGCCCCCACACGGACGGGAAATATGCATTCTGCTCTGGTGGCGATCAATCAGTACGGGGTGAAGGGGGCTATGTAGACCAAGCCGGGGTGCCGCGCCTAAACGTGTTGGATTTGCAGAAACTAATTCGCTCGATGCCTAAGGTTGTGATCGCTTTGGTGGCGGGCTATGCGATCGGGGGCGGCCATGTACTACATCTGCTTTGTGACTTAACTATTGCCGCAGATAATGCGATTTTTGGGCAAACGGGGCCAAAAGTGGGTAGTTTTGATGGCGGATTTGGTGCTAGTTACATGGCGCGTATCGTGGGACAAAAAAAAGCCCGGGAAATTTGGTTTCTTTGTCGCCAGTATGACGCCCAACAAGCGCTACAAATGGGCCTGGTGAATCAAGTGGTTCCCGTCGCCCAACTAGAGGCTGAGGGGGTGCAGTGGGCCAGGGAAGTGTTGAGTAAAAGCCCCATTGCGATTCGCTGTCTTAAGGCGGCGCTGAATGCTGATTGTGATGGACAAGCGGGCCTCCAGGAGCTAGCGGGGAATGCCACCATGCTCTACTACATGACAGAAGAGGGTAAAGAAGGAAAGCAGGCTTTTTTGGAAAAGCGATCGCCAAATTTCCGCCAATACCCCTGGTTGCCCTAAAAAACCCCAGGCGATCGCCCAGGGAAGATGAGGATTCATTACCACTAAAGGATCCCAATTTGGTAGAGTAGATACCGATATAAAACCGGATAGCTTGTCCCTATTAGATCCCAGACTTTTAAAAAATTAAGTGGAACGGACAAGATTAGTTCCGCCCTGAGATTGACAAAAAGAGGTTAATCATGAAGTTACGTTCGTTATTAGCAGCCATTCTGGCTCTGTGTATCGGCGTGCTAACTGCTTGTAGTGAAGCACCCGATGCTGCGACCGTCGATGTGAAGCAACTAACATACGACGAAATTCTCAATACAGGACTCGCGAACTCCTGCCCCCAAATCGCGAACTTTACCCGGGGAACTATTCCCATTGGCCCCAACGAAACCATCGAATTCTCTGATCTCTGCTTAGAGCCCCAAAGCTACTTCGTCAAAGAAGAGCCCCTCAATAAGCGTCGTGAAGCCGAATTCATCGAAGGTAAGCCCCTCACCCGCTACACCTCTTCCCTCGAACAAATGACCGGGAAGATCAAAGCCGATAGCGAAGGGCGTCTCACCCTGGTAGAAGAAGACGGTATCGATTTCCAACCGATTACAGTTCAGTTACCCGGTGGTGACCAGGTACCTTTCCTTTTCACGATTAAAAACCTAGTGGCCCAGACCTCTACCCCGTCTGACTCCATCAATACTTCCACTGACTTTGTCGGTGAATTCCGGGTTCCCCCCTATCGTGGTGCTGTATTCCTTGATCCCAAGGCCCGTGGTACTGCGAGCGGTTATGACAATGCCGTTGCTCTACCTTCCCAAGCTGATGAAGAAGAGCTAACCCGCGCCAACATCAAGCAGTACGAATCTCGCACTGGTGAAATTTCCTTACAAATTGCCAAAATCGACGAAAAAACTGGTGAAATTGCCGGCACTTTCGAAAGTGAGCAAACTTCATCCACTGACATGGGTGCAGAAGATCCCGAAGAAGTCAGAATTCGCGGTATTTTCTATGCACGTCTAAAGACGGCTGCTTAATTTCAACTTCTCAAATACTGTTCAATCGAGGGGCGGCCATGCCCCTTTTTTGTTGTCCTTTTTTTGTGGCCTACTCAACTCGTCCACTTCTTTTTCGAAATCTTTTGGGGAAGAAGCTTTCAAGAAGAAAAACCTAGATTTTGGGCTGATCGTAAAAAGTTAGACAAAAAGAAGATCTAGAGTTCAGTAAACCCTAGACCACCGCTCCATCCTCTTGGAATGGCCTATTTTTAGGACAACGTATCTAAATAATCCCGCATAATATTGCGACGTTTGGGCTGGCGGAGTTTCTGGAGAGCCTTGGCCTCAATTTGGCGCACCCGTTCCCGGGAAAGCTCTAGCATCCGGCCAATCTCCGCTAGGGAGTAGGTTTTGCCATCGCCAAGACCATAGCGCAACTGAATCACTTCCCGTTCTCGGTCGGTGAGCTCCGTGAGTAAATTGTGCAAATCGCGCTGCAGAGACTCCCGGACGAGGTTTTCTTCGGGGGAAGCATCTTGGGTTTCGAGGAGATCACCTAGCTCTGTGTCTCGATCTTTGCCGACGCGAATCTCTAGGGAGACGGAACGGGGAACTTTTTGTAATACTTCCCGCACTTGCTCAGGGGTCATTTCCAGGGCCTGGGCCACGTCATCTAGGCTGGGGGTACAACCTTGAGTTTGGGAAATTTGTCGCTGGGCTTTTTTGATTTTATTGAGCTTTTCGGTGACATGAACCGGGAGGCGGATGGTGCGGCTTTGGGTGGCGATCGCCCGGGTAATGCCCTGACGAATCCACCAATAGGCATAGGTCGAGAAGCGATAACCCTTTGTCGGGTCGAACTTATCCACGGCCCGCTCTAAACCGAGGGTTCCTTCCTGGATGAGATCTAAAAGTTCGAGGCCGCGATTTTGATATTTTTTGGCCACAGAGACCACCAGCCGGAGGTTGGCCTGGATCATGTGCTCCTTGGCCTTCGCCCCAGCCTTGAGAATAGAGTCGAGTTCTTTAACGCTCAAGCCCACTTGTTCGGCCCAACGCTGTTTGCCCTGGCGAATGATATCCCGCAGGACGGCCCGCTCTAGGTTCATTTCCTGGGCCCAGCGATTCAGGGAAGGGCGGCACCCCAATTCGATGGCTAGGCGGTCATGGACATTGATACAACTCAAGAATTCTGCCAAAATTTCGTCGCCTGCTTCTGCCCCCTCTTGTCGTTTTTCCAAAAGCTGGATATAATTTTGAACCTTGCGGGCTTCCGTTAGCTCCTCATCTCTTTCGAGTAACGGTACGCGCCCAATGTCCTGCAGATACAGCCTCACTAAATCTGTAGTCTGACCATTCCGGAGAGTTGTTTCATCCGGATCAAACACAGCAAACTCATCATTGCTGGCGGTCTCGGTTAGGGAGTCAAAAGAACCTTGGCTCTTGGACTGCTTGGCGGTGGTCATAATGGCGACTCTCCTGAAAATATTAGGGGGGTGCTTACCCTTAAATTTCCCTGAATAAAAGTCCTTTTCAAGGTTTTGATATATAAATTAACATCTCGGCCCTAGTCCAAAGGCGATCGCCGCTACAGTTTCCTGTCAAATTTTCCTGACAAAATAACCCTTTAAAAGCAAACAAAATCGTCAAATATGGGCAGTATTTAAGGCATTTTTGTCAGCATTTACCAATATAAAAACAAGGCGATCGCCCCCAAAGCCTAAAAACTCGAAAAACTGAATTTGCGGTGGTTCTAGCGACCCCATAGAATTAAGACCGCGCCACAGAAAACAGGGTTTTGTACAGTACCGATCAATACAATTCGCCCGCTTTTCCCGTTGCATGATTAGTCCTAAACCATTCAGCTTTTAAATTGACCATGACCAACCTAACCCGCATTTTGATGTGTGCCCCTGACCATTACGAGGTGGACTATGTCATTAACCCTTGGATGGAAGGAAACGTCCACAAATCTTCCCAAGCTACGGCCATTGAACAGTGGCAGGCCCTCCATCAAATCATCAAAGAATATGCCGTTGTTGACCTCGTGCCCCCCGCCCAAGGATGGCCAGATATGGTTTTTACTGCCAATGCCGGTCTGGTTTTGGGTCAAAAGGCAATCCTCAGTCGTTTCTACCACCCAGAGCGCCAAGGGGAAGAGCCTTACTTCAAGCAATGGTTTGCGGAGAATGGTTTCCAGGTCTATGAGCTTCCCCAGGATTTACCCTTTGAAGGAGCAGGGGATGCCCTCTTTGACCGGGATTCTGGGGCACTATGGGCGGGTTATGGTTTTCGCTCTGAACTCGATTCCCATGCCTACATTGCCCAGTGGCTCGATGTGGAGGTTTTATCCCTACGCCTGATCGATCCCCGCTTCTATCATCTCGATACTTGTTTTTGTCCCCTCAGCGGCGGCTATCTCCTTTACTATCCCCCCGCCTTTGATACATATTCCAATGCCCTGATTGAGCGGCGGATTCCGGCGGAAAAGCGCATTATTGTACCGGAACCGGATGCGGTGAATTTTGCCTGTAACGCGGTCAATGTTGATGATGTGATCATCATGAATAAAATTAGCCCTGAGCTGGAAACGGCGATCGCCACCAAGGGCTTTCAGGTGCGGCAAACGTCTCTCACGGAATTTCTTAAGGCAGGGGGGGCCGCGAAGTGCTTAACCCTGAAAACGACGGAACCGATTCAAGAAACGGCCCAGGCCAATGCTCCAGTGGATAGTCGGATTATTCACCTCGAAGGGCACCTCCTCGATGCAGGAATTTTGAACCAAGCCTTGGATTTAATTAATGAACAGGGCGGCAGCGCCAAAGTATTGAATTTCAACCTCGGCATCGAGCGAAAAAACACCTCATCGGCCAATGTACGAGTATCTGCACCCTCTCCCACCACCATGGAGGACATTATGTCCGCCCTCATTGAAATGGGCGCGATTAGTGCTTCGGCAGAGGATGTCCAGGATGCTCACCTAGAAACCGTTAAGCAAATGGGAGTCGCGCCTGATGATTTTTACGTTACAAATATCTATCCCACGGAAGTAAGAATCAAAGGCCAATGGGTTCAGGTGACGCACCAACGCATGGACGGGGCGATCGCCATCAGTGAAATCAACGGCACCATTCATGCCCGCTGTCGTTTGTTGCGGGATCTTCAGGTGGGAGAAAAGGTCGTTGTGGGCATTGACGGCATTCGTACCAACCACAAAACCACCGCTCGCCCCAGCGCCGAAAAACAAGAATTTAGTTTCATGGGAGCCGGGGTTTCCAGCGAGCGTCGTGTGGAATTGGTCGTTGAGCAAATTGCCTGGGAACTCCATAAAATCCGCGCCCAAGGCGGAAAAGTTGCTGTCACGGCGGGGCCAGTGGTGATCCATACCGGGGGAGCACAACATCTCGCCAGTTTAATTCGCCAAGGCTATGTCCATACCTTGCTCGGTGGCAATGCGATCGCCGTCCACGACATTGAACAATCAATGATGGGCACTTCCCTCGGCGTTGACATGAACAAAGGCGTTCCCGTGCGTGGTGGTCACCGTCACCACCTCAAAGTAATTAATACCATCCGCCGCTGTGGCAGTATCGCCAATGCTGTGGCCCAGGGGCTAATTACCAAGGGGGTGATGTATGAATGCGTTCAAAATAACGTGCCTTTCTGTTTAGCCGGGTCCATTCGTGATGATGGCCCTCTACCGGACACAGAAATGGATTTGATTCGCGCCCAAGAAGAATATGCGCGTCTGTTAGAAGGTACCAATATGGTTTTGATGCTCTCGACAATGCTCCACTCCATTGGCGTCGGGAATATGACCCCCGCTGGCGTGAAGATGGTCTGTGTTGATATTAATCCTGCGGTGGTCACAAAACTAAGCGATCGCGGCTCGGTAGAATCCGTCGGCGTCGTCACCGATGTGGGACTGTTCCTCAGTCTTTTGATGCGACAACTTGATCGACTCAACCAAAAGGCTGCGATGACTGTGTAATTTCTAGAACAGTCCAGGCGATCGCCAGAAAACTCCCCGGAATTAATTTCCCAGGGAGTTTTTTTGTTGCAAGCTTCTGAGTCGTGGCGATCGCCCAAAAAAACCACTAGATATAAAACTAGTGGCCTCAGCGAAATTAATTCATGTTGTTTGGAAGCATGGGTCGTCTCTTAGAAGCTAGCTCCCATGCCAACGTATCGATGATATTTAGCGACTGTTAGTACGGGGTCTTGCTTTATTGACCTTCATATCGCGGCCCATCCAGCTAGCGCCATCGAGGGCTTCAATCGCCTTATCTTCTTCTTCATCGTTAGACATTTCCACAAAGCCAAAGCCACGCTTTCTTTGGGTTTCACGATCTACCGGAAGATAAACACGCTTTACTTTACCGTAGTCATTAAAGACTTCACGAAGATCGTCTTCTTCTACGGCGTAGTCCAGGTTTCCAACATAAATTGACATAAAAATTGTCTCCTTAAAGATGACTTAATCTGTGCATCGGGGAAGGAGAGTTCGTAGTCGTATCGGGCGGGGAGATTTTCTGTCAATACTGTCGTAACCAAACACAATACCAAACGAGACAAAACCGTAACCGAGTACTTTCGAATTCTTTTGATTCCCAACAATACTAGGCTAGCACAGTCAAAAAAATAAACACAAGTTTTGAGGGGCAGTTGTTTTGTAGAATAAATAAAGTTTTATGAAGCACTTTCCCCTTTTTTTGATAGCCTGAGCACTTTTACTTAGATAATCGCAGAGTCACCCTTCCTTTAAGCTTTGTTCTGGGTACCCAGGCTGTTTTTGGCCGCACATTCCGAGGCAAAACGATCCATCAAGATGACTACATCCGCTAAACATACTGAGCTACGCCAGTTGGTCCGAAGCCAATTATTGCTTTTGCTGGAATCGAATAATTTGCAAGGGGCTAAATCGTTACTTGTGCCAGTGCAACCGGTTGACATTGCCGAGGCGATCGAAGATTTACCAGAGTCGATGCAGGTTATTGCTTTTCGCCTGCTCTCAAAAGCAGAGGCCATTGAAGTCTATGAATATTTAGATTCGTCGGTGCAGCAGGCCCTCATTCAAAAATTTAAGCGCCAAGAAGTGCGGGAAGTCGTGGATCAGATGTCCCCCGATGACCGGGTGCGTCTTTTCGATGAATTGCCTGCGAAGGTCGTCCGGCAGCTCCTAGAACAGCTCAGCCCCGAAGAAAGACAGGCGACAAATCTTTTGCTCGGTTACGAGGAAGACACCGCTGGCCGGGTGATGACCCCGGAGTATATTTCTCTCAAAGAAACTTTCACAGTTTCAGAAACCATTGAGCGGATTCGACAGCAGGCCAGTAAATCAGAAATCATCTATTACCTTTACGTCACCAATGCTTCCCGGCAACTGGTAGGCATTGTCTCCCTACGGGATTTGGTTGTCTCTGAGCCGGATTTACCGTTGTCAGAGATTATGACCCGGGATGTAGTCTCGATTCATACAGATACGGATCAAGAGGAAGTGGCACGGACGATTCAACGGTATGACTTGCTTGCATTGCCCGTGGTGGATCGCGAGGATCGCCTAGTGGGGGTCGTCACGGTGGACGATGTGATCGACATTATTGAACGGGAAGCCACGGAAGATATCTATGCGTTGGGGGGTCTGCAAACGGATGGGGATAATTATTTCCAGATGAATCTGTGGACGGTGGCCAGGCAGCGGGTTGTGTGGTTATTTGTGCTGCTGATCACCAATACTTTTACGGGCTGGATTATTAGCTCCCAGCAGTCACTCTTGGAGCAGGTGGTGATTTTGGCGGCGTTTATTCCGCTCCTGACGGGGACTGGGGGGAATGTGGGGGCTCAATCTTCAACGGTGGTGATTCGGGGTCTGAATACGGACGATTTGAACGATCTAGGGCCAGCGAAAGTGGTCGGACGGGAGGCGATCGCCGGGGCGTTGTTAGGGGCGATCCTGGGAATTGTGGTGATTGTCTGGGCCTACTTTCTCCAGGGAAATCTGGCAGTGGCGATTTCGGTGGGCATCAGTTTGGTGGCGATCGCTGTACTGGCGTCGGTGGCTGGCTCCTCACTACCATTTTTGTTCCGGTACTTAGGGTTAGACCCAGCCCTGATGTCGGCACCCTTTATTACGACGGCGGTGGACGTGATCGGGGTTTTGATTTACTTTAATATCGCCCGCGTGATGTTGAGGTTATGATAAGGCGAACGCATCCGTGAGGAGGGTCAGATTCTGATGGGAAAAAAGCAGCAATGGTTGGAAATTGCAGAATTGGGTTTGCTGCTGCTGGTTTTCTTGGCCTGGCTCTGGAATGTGATTCAAGGCGACGGTAATTTGACAATTTCATTGGTCACATTCCTGCTCTGGGTCACCCTAGGGCTAAATTTTTTTAACCGCATCGCCCATCAACGCCAACAACGGCGACAAATCCTAGGCATGGTGCGGAGCCTTGAGCAGCGTTTACAAGGTCAGTTTCAAGGGCAACTTCAACCCCTCACCGAACAGATCCGCCAAGCGAGCCAAATTAATGCCAGTCTGGCCCAAATCGAGACAGATGGGGAAATGCAAACCTATCTGCGCAGCTTAGAAAAAGCTTTGACCAATGTGGTACTATATCTCAATGAAGCAGTCCTAGATGAACGGCTCACGAATTTAGAACAAGAATTTTTACGGCAGCAACCTACCTCAGCAGAAAAATCTCCTTCCACAACAGCCCAGATGGTTGCCGATGATCTGGCACCAGAGGCGATCGCCGATCCCTGGGCCACGGAAACGCCTTTAACGCCCTCTCCAGAACCAGCACAACCCAAGCAGCCCTGGCAATTGACCAAAACCCTGACGGCTCACCGAGATTGTGTTAGTGCTTTGGCCTTTAGTGCCGATCAAAAGTTTCTCGCAAGCGGCAGTTGGGATCATCAACTGAAACTCTGGCGCGTTGACGATCAAAAGCAAATTTCCCAGGTGACAGCCCACGAACAGGGTCTTTTAAATCTACAATTTATCCCTCCTGTAACCGGAGCTAGTCCGGAGATAGGCTCAGCAGCAACGCTGGCGATCGCCAGCAGTAGTTTTTCGCCGGAGGTCAAGCTTTGGCACCTCGATCAAAGCCAAGCAGTGCCCCAACTCGCGCTCCAAAACTCCCTGGAGGGACATCAAGGGGCCGTGTATGCCATGGCTTTGACAGGCCAACAAACCCTCATTACCGGGAGTCACGATCAGACCCTGCGCCAGTGGCAGCTTAGAGACGGCAGTGTCTTCCAACAAACCCTCGATCTCAATGATCAGATCCAGGCGATCGCCCTTGCCCCCCAAGGAAACCTCTTCATCAGCGGCGGCACAGAGGGAGTCCTCAAGTTCTGGCGCACGACGGATCATCGGTTACTTGGCAGCTTGAAAAATGATCCTCCTGCAGCCATTGCGGCGATCGCCATTCGCACCGACGGTAAACTGTTTGCTTCTGCCGGGGAACATGGCCTGATCCATCTGTGGCAAGTGGATCTCAATCATTTAGAGGTTTTACCGGAAACTGTGCCTTGTTTCACCCTAGAAGCCCACGAAAAGCCTGTTACCCAACTCCTCTTTAGCCGCCAAGGTCATTTTCTCCTGAGCAGTAGCGTCGATGGCACGATCAAGATTTGGCAGTTGGGGATCCCTGAGCCTTTGACGACGTTGAATTTCAACACTCCCGACCAAGAAGATCATGTGCGTTTGCTGTCCCTGGCCCTCACTGCTGACGGGCGTACCCTCGCGGCGGGCAGTTCCGATGGCACGATCAAAATTTGGCAGCAAATTTAATCAAATTTCATTCGCCATGGCCAGCCAGGGAAATTATCCAGCGTTAAATATTGATTCCGTGAGAAGCAACAGGCTAGGCTAGATCCACTGTTTTTGTGCGGGTAGCTAACGTGAAGCGCGTAATTTTAATTCTGTTGACGATTATTACCCTGGTGCCGCTCCTGTCTTCGTTGTGGGCAAGCTTCCAGGAACCGCAGATCCAGGGCCGCCTCGAACTATATCAAACCAACTTGGTGCTTCAGGCCGCAGAGTATGATCCCAATTCCACGGCCAATACTTCCCCGGAGGCGATCACCACCCTCGTTACCCAACTAACGGGCCAAGATCCCTACAGCAGTGCGATTACCCAGTACGAAAAGGTGCTCAGTAGCAGTGAAGCTCACCAAAAACTCCTCACAGACCCCACAGAAACAACCGCGGCTAAATCCCAGGCGACCAAAAAGGCGATCGCCGAAACTGCTACTTTTATCGATGAACTCCAGCTCAGACTAGGAATCTTGTATGCCAGTCGCGGCAAGCTCGATCAAGCAAAACAGCGGTGGGAAGCCATTTCTGAGGAAGGCTCTGATGGTCTGGCCCAAACTTTAGCGCCCCTCTGGCTCAACTCCCAAGCTCCCACCGACCCAAACGCTTTAACCCAAACCGAGCTTGAAACCTGGTTCCAGCAACAAAATCTCCAAAAGCTATACCAAATTCAAGACAATCGTCCGGCACAGCAGCAACTCCAGCAACAAATTCAACAGAATGCGCAACGGGCGTTTTTAAAATTAACGGTGATTACCGTCTTACCCTTTAGCGTGGGTCTTTTTGGCTTGGGTTTTCTCATCTTTTTGGGCATTCAAGCTTTTCGGAAGCAGGATGCGGCCCTTTTGCACATTGACGCCCAGGCCACTTGGAATACTCCCTGGAATGGAGAAATTATCTGGCAGGTTTTTATCGTCGGCTTTTTTCTGGTGGGTCAAATTATTTTGCCCCTTGTTTTACCGATTGCGCTCCAGGCTTTTAGCATCGATGCCACCGCTTGGACAGTGCGTGAAAAGGCCGTTTATACCCTCATTACCTATTCACTGATGGCGATCGCCGGCTTAATGGTGCTGGCAGCCTCTGTGTGGGAATTTCGACCCCTCCCCCAGGATTGGTTTCAGGTGAAATGGCTAGATAACTGGACAGTATGGGGATTTGGGGGCTATATGGTGGCATTGCCGCTGGTGTTACTCGTTTCTCTACTTAATCAACAAATTTGGCAGGGTCAGGGGGGCAGCAACCCAATCCTATTTCTCGCCCTCAAAGCCCAAGATCAGGTGGCCTTAACCATTTTCTTTTTAACAGCTTCGGTGATGGCTCCCCTCTTTGAGGAAATTATGTTCCGGGGTTTTCTGTTGCCTTCCTTAACCCGCTATATCCCGGTGTGGGGCAGCATTATTCTCAGTGCTTTTCTGTTTGCGATCGCCCACATGAGTTTGTCGGAAGTCTTACCTTTGATGACTCTGGGGATCATTTTAGGGTTTGTCTATGTTAAATCCCGCAACCTGTTGGCACCGATGCTCCTCCATAGTTTGTGGAACAGCGGTACCCTATTGAGTCTGTTTATTCTCGGTAGTTAGGTCGGATTAGCCTCGGTTGGATTTTCCCGCAGCCAAGTTTCTAACTCTGCAACTGACTCAAATCCAAATAGGCGATCGCTCAGGGCATCCAGTTGAGCTAGATTAAGGGCTTGAATTTGTGGTTTAAATCCTGAAACCTGGTCAGGAAAACGTTGCTGGATGAAGCGTAGGATTATTTTGCAGGCTTCTTCTTGGCGTCCTTGCTGTAGACCTTCTTCCATCCAAGAGGTGACAATTTGCATCACCTGGGCTTCCTCCTGGGGCTGAATTCGGTGTAGTTCCTGCTCAAAGACCTGCTGTTCTGCCATATTTAACCTCAGATAGGTATCCACAAAACCTGACAACAAATGAATTCTGGCCGAATCTAAACGAAGCGTCACAATCATCCGTAAACATTCTAACTTGACCTTTGGGCGTTCCTCTGGTCTGAAGTTCATCTTTGCCATGAGAGCAGCTGCAACGGGGTTCGGTTGACGGAGAAAATCACGCCATGGCAAGCGGTTCAATTGAATGCTTTGGAAGGAGAAACTAAGAATTTGCTTCGCAGGAAACGCCACCGAAAAAGTTTCCGGTTCCGGCCTCTGGGGAGAACGGTAAGAAAATAAGGCAATGGGATAAATGGGTAAGCGATACTTTTCGTACAACCGCGCGAAATAGAGAAACATACGTTCCGCAAACTCTGCTTGGGAAGTCGCTTGATTTTCGATGTGTACTAAAAAACAAGTTTCTTGGCCTCGGAAGCGGAGCTTGGCCACAATATCCACATTGCGACGCGTTTGGCCAGGCAGGTCGTTGAAAACTTCTTGGGTCAAAAAAGTTAAGGAGTCCTGTTCGGCTGTTTCGAGGATTTCCGGGGCAAAAAGGGCGAGAAAATCCCAGAAAAAGGTCGTCAGCAACTCTTTAAACAACAAATCATGGTCGATAGTTTGGGTCATGGTTGAGCCAAAAAACCAAGGTGAAAGCAATTTAAATTTCGTCGGGAATTACCCATTTGGGCGGTTCCATCATTTTTTTCAGGCGGGCCGCTTCGGCGATTTCGTGCATTTTATCGATGGAGACTGTTTGCACAAATTCACTGGCTTGGTTGGCATATTCTTTATTGGGGCAGTCTTCCCCCAGGATGCAGCCATTGACGCACTCAACAGCACAGTTTACGGTCTGACTCATTTTTCGCTCAAGGAATTTTAGGTGTGTTGCTTTGTAGTGTAACGGTTTCAGCCTCAGCCACCACCGACAATGGTGACAATTTCTAGGCGATCGCCTTCCTGGATCAAAGTATGATCCCACCGCTGACGGTGCAAAATTTCACCGTTATATTCCACTGCCACGAGGCGCGGGTTCATGCCCAATTGTTCAAGGCAGCGGGGTAAAGACAGTTCACTTGCAATGGTTTTTAGTTCACCATTCACCCAAACGTCAATCATCTATACAGTGGCCTCCTCAAGGTTTTGTAGGGTTTGTTGACGGTGTAACTGGGCCGCAAAAAACTGGGCTGTTAGGGTCGGGTCTTCACTCTGCATCAGTGCCCGCACCACCGCAACCCGTTCCGCTCCAGCCGCGAGAACCTCGCCAAGATTTTCGGTGTCAATGCTACCAATGGCGAACCAAGGCACGGGACAATTTTCTTGGGCATAGCTAACATAACTGTGACCCGCTGCGGCTTTCCCCGGTTTGGTGGGGGTTTCGTACACAGGGCCAACACCCACATAATCCGCCCCTTCACTCAACGCTTTTTCTAATTCCGTGGGATTGGTGGTGGAGCGACCAATAATTTTATCGGGGCCGAGGAGTTGACGGGCCGTGGCGATGGGTAAATCCGTTTGGCCCAGGTGAACGCCGTCAGCATCTACAGCTAGGGCAAGATCCACACGGTCATTGACAAGGAATAGGGCATGGTAGCGATCGCATAATTTTTTCAAGGCGATCGCATTGGCAAAACGCTGTTCGTCGGGGGTTTCTTTGTCGCGGTATTGCACGATTTCTACGCCTCCCTGGAGGGCCGCTTCGGTTACTTCTAGGAGTTTTTCATGGGGAGAAGTGACCAGATAAAGGCGGGCTGTATTTAACCGCTGCTTCAGTTGAGGTGCGAACAGTTGACTTTCGAGGGTATAGACCTGGTAGCGCATCTGTTTGCAGGCGATCGCCATGTCCGTTTTGTAGAGTTTGGCGTATTCTTCCAGCACCCGGAGCGCTTCTTCGACCCGGCAGAGATTGGCCCGGAGTAAATGATTAAGATCCGTGCGAGTTTCTTCCTGGGGATGGCTGAGATTCGTCCCCACGTCATTGGGCGTATCCCGGGCGGCACGCAGTTCGTCGTGGTGCCATTGGGCCAGGGTTTGACGCATTTCTTTGCAACTGGCCGCGAGATCGGCATAGTTCAAGCCAAATCGGAACCATTCTTCAACAATGCGCAGTCCCTCCCTGGCTCGGTCGAGGTTGGCATCAAGGATGCGAAAAACAGCGGTGGTATCGGTGGATGCAGGTTTAACCATGGTGACGGCACACGAAACAGAATCGGCAGGCAGATTCTTACTTTATCGTATCTCCTAGGGGATCTCTGGATTTTGCCCCGGAGACAGACGATCGCCTTTTAGAATACAGTAGTAACCCTGTGTTATTTTTTGTTGCCCAAGGCCATGGCCCTTCGTACCGTACCGCGACCCTTGCTTGATTCCGCTGATTCTTTAGATATTGCATCTATCACTTACCCCGTTGTCGAAACCTTTCATTCGATCCAGGGGGAAGGCTTTTGGTTTGGCACAGCGGCTTTTTTTATTCGCCTCGCTGGTTGTGATGTGGGTTGCCCCTGGTGTGATACAAAAATTTCCTGGAATCCGAAACGTCATCCCCAAGTTTCCATTGGTCAATTAAAAGATCAAGTACAAACTGCCCAGCCGAAGATCATTGTGATTACGGGGGGTGAACCTTTGATGCATGATCTCAACCCTTTGACGGCTGGTTTGCAAGAAACGGGTTTACCGCTCCACCTCGAAACCTCCGGTGCCCATCCCCTCAGTGGTAATTTTGATTGGATTACCCTTTCCCCTAAACCCTTTAAAGCGCCTTTGCCAGAAATTTACGATCATGTCAGTGAACTCAAAGTCGTGATCGATCAAGCCACGGATTTCCAGTGGGCGGAATCCCAAGCCCAAAAAATTGCCGCAAATATTCCCCAATATCTCCAACCCCAATGGGAAAATCCCGCCAGCCAGAGCCTTATTTTTGACTATATCCTGGCTCACCCTGAATGGCGTCTCGGCCTGCAAACCCATAAATTCCTGGGGGTGCGCTAGATGAAACGGGCTGTGGTTTTACTCTCCGGTGGCTTGGATTCGGCCACCAGTGCTGCCCAGGCGATCGCTGATGGCTATGAAGTGATTGCTCTGTCCTTCCGTTATGGTCAAAAACATAGTCGGGAACTGAGTGCCGCCCAAAAAATTGCCGAACACCTGGGGATCACAGAACATTTTGTGATGGATGTGAATTTGTCCCAGTGGGGCGGTTCTTCCCTGACTGACATTAACCAAGCGATTCCCCAAAGCGGTGTCCAGACGGGAGATATTCCCTCGACCTATGTCCCCGGTCGCAATACGGTATTTTTGGCGATCGCCCTTTCCCTAGCAGAAGCGAAACAGGCCGAAGCGATTTATCTGGGGATTAATGCCGTGGACTATTCCGGTTATCCCGACTGCCGCCCTGAATACCTGGCCGCCTACCAAAAGTTAGCGGATCTATCTTCCAAAGTTGGCATCGAAGGCCATGCGCCCCAACTGGTTGCTCCCCTCGTGCTCGATACTAAGGTGGAAATCATCCAAAAGGCCGTGAAATTAGGCGTTCCCATTGCGGCAACCTGGTCTTGCTACCAAGGGGGGGAACATCCCTGCGGCTTATGTGATTCCTGTCGCATCCGGGATGAAGCTCTGATCAAAGCCGGTTATCCAGAGCTCACGAGCCAAAACGCCTAAAAATAGCCAAACAAAAACCCCCAGGCCACAGCTGAGGGTTTTGGAAATCAGTATTGGTCAAATCTAAGCCGCCTGCATCAGGAGATCATCGAGTTTGCCTTGGTACTCTAGTTCGTGGAGATCATCGCAACCGCCCACATGCTGGTCGTTAATAAAAACCTGGGGAAGGCTACTGCGGCCATTGGCCCGGTCTGTCATGGCCTCCCGCGCTTGGCGATCGCCATCAATGCAATACTCTGTGTATTCCACCTGCTTACGATCGAGGAGATGCTTGGCCCGGATACAAAAAGGACAGGTGCTCCAAGTGTAAATTTCAACGGTTGCAGCCATAATGTGGATTTTCCTGAAATGTAACGATTTATTTCAAGTTTAACGTTTCCTGCGCCCAAAAGTGGTGGTGACTTTTTCTCTTTGTAGGGAAGTTTAAGCAAGCCTAAGGGCCAAAATTCACTGTTTTTGCCATAAAATCGACAATTTATTTTCGTCATAAACTTCTTCCGCTACACTGGGAGGCTAGCCTTTTTCTAGGACTACTATGGTTGCCGAATCGATCCAATACATCACAGAAAATCCGATTTTCACGTTTATTCTGCTGCTGTTAGTGTCCCTGACCATTCCACCTATTTTTGAACGGCTTAATTTACCTGGCTTAGTGGGTTTGCTCTTCGCAGGGATTATCCTCGGTGAAAACGCCCTTGGTCTCCTCGATTCAGAGAGTGAAACCATGGTTTTGTTCTCGGAAGTGGGCAAAATTTACCTGATGTTTGTGGCCGGATTAGAAATTAATTTGGCGGAGTTTCGGAAAACCCAAGATCGCTCTATTGGCTTTGGTTTTTTGACGTTTATTGTGCCGTTAATAATGGGGACGGTGGTCGGCCTCAGCTTTGATTTTGGTTGGAATGCGGCGATTCTCATTGGGTCTTTATTGGCTTCCCATACGTTGCTGGGTTACCCAATTATTAATCGGTTGGGGATTCTGAATAATGAAAGTGTAACGGTCACAATCGGCGCCACAATTTTTACGGATATTGCTGCTCTCTTGGTGCTGGCGATCTGTGTATCGATTCACCAGGGCGATTTTTCAACGGCTTCTTTGGTATTGCAATTGGCGTTATTGGTGGGCTATGGGGCCTTGGTGCTCTTCGGTTTGTCCTGGCTTGGTCGAGAGTTTTTCCAACGTAATGGGGATGAAGAGGGCAATCAATTTTTATTTATTTTGCTGGCTGTATTTCTCGCGTCAGTGGGTGCCCAGGTAATCAATGTCGATAAGATTGTGGGGGCTTTTTTGGCGGGTTTGGCGGTCAATGATGTGGTCGGCAAAAGCCCGGTAGAGGAAAAAATCGAATTTGTCGGCAGTACGCTATTTATTCCGTTCTTCTTTGTGGGGATGGGGTTACTGCTCGATATTCCGGCGTTTATTAATAATTTGCTCTATGAGTTTCCCCTCACGTTTTCGATTGTGGGTGGGTTGTTATTGTCTAAATTTATCGCGGCGGCGATCGCCAAACAAATTTATCGCTATAGCTGGGCCGAAACCCTCACGATGTGGTCGTTGTCGATTCCTCAGGTGGCGGCAACCCTGGCAGCGGCCTTGGTCGGCTTCCGGGTGGGACTGATCAGCGAGTCGGTATTCAATGCGGTGATCGTTTTGATGCTGGTGACTTCGATGCTGGGGCCGGTATTGACCCGTCGTTTTGGTCGTTTATTACCCAGTAGTGGCAAGGATGTCGCCCTGACAGCGGTTAATGTGTCGCCATCGACGGACAGCTTTAAGATTGTTGTACCCATTGCCAATCCCAGTACCAAGGATTATTTGCTCGAAGCGGCAGGACTTTTAACTCGCATTCGTCAAGGGATTGTGATGCCTGTGTCGATTGTGACGGGCCATGCTCACATGGACGATCCGGCGGTGATGAAGGGGATCGACCGCAGTCAAAGGTTGCTCCAAGAGGCGATCGCCCAGGGGGAGCACCTGCAAATTACAATGCAACCGAAAATTCGCATCGATGACGATGTGGCCGCCGGAATCAGCCGAGTTGCCCGGGAAGAAAATGCCAACTTAATTTTGATGGGCTGGGGGAAAACTGAGGGCCTCAAAGCGAGGCTCCTGGGGACTTTAGTTTACAACGTCTGTTGGTCGGCCCATTGTCCGGTGGCGGTGGTGCGTCTCTTGGATGATCCGAAAAATTTGCGGCGGATTATGGTGCCCTTTAAGGGGATCTCGGCTCAAAATTTACAGATAGTACAATTTGCCGAACTTTTGGCGATCGCCAACCAGGCCGAAGTCACCGTATTTCATGTGTGCGAAACCTGGATGACCAAAGACCAACGCAATCTACTCAAGGCTGACTTAGAAAATGCCCTGCAAAACGCCGGTATCACCACCAAAATGCAGATTCGCATTATCCGGTACCATGATGTGGCCAAAGCCGTCCTGCATGATGCTAAAGATTTTGATCTTGTTATTTTGCATTCCACCCGCTACCGTACCGCTGGGGGCCTAGCCGTGGGTGACGTCACCACAAAAATTTCGAGCCAAATCCAAACATCCGTTGTCATTTTCAACGAACTCTAGCCCTCACTTACCCAACAAAAGTCGCATTTCTAAGCTCACTCTAAAGCCAGTGCTTTGGATAGGGGCGTCCCGGAACTATACGGCTAAAAATCACCGTCAACCACACAATCAGTACAGAACCGCATAAAGCAGGCGTCAAAATAAATTGCCAAGACGCATGACTCAAAATACCAATTAAGGCCACGGCCCCCGAAGGCGGATGCACTGTTCGGGTTAATTGCATCAACTTAATCGTCACTGCCACAGCCAAACCCATAACCCAGGGGGCATCCCCAAACAAATGAAATAACACCACACAACTACAGGCCCCAATCACATTGCCCACGATCACGTTGCGGGGCTGGGCCAAAGGACTATCTGGTACCCCAAATACCAGCACGGCTGTGGCTCCAAAAGGAGCCGCAATCAAAGGATAGGAACTATAAAACGAAATGTAAGCCAGGGTCGAGATACCAATAAAACTGCCTAAAAATGACAAGCCAATGTGCTGTCGGGAAAAGCTGGGCTGATGTCTGCGACTCTGTTGCAGCGTATAAAATCTGCGTCGCCAACGTCTAAACATCGCTGCATTGGATCGTTTTTGAAGCCGAATAGATGCCCGCCGAGGAGATGATGACATAGAAATTTCAATTGATATCGATAGAATTGATGGATTTCATTCGCTTAATGCAATAAATTAAATTTATCATGATGTTTTCGCATCGGTGGCTTTCCTGTGAGATCTATTTATAATCCCAAGGGCAATATTTACTTATGAAAAGACAAAAAATTCTGGCTAAAAATCACTGCTATTGAGTCATCTCCATAAGCTGTTTTAAGCAAAAAAAACAAAAAAACGAGGGAAGTATTCTTCCCCCGTACAAAAGCATTCATGGTTATTACTCGAAACTCTAGCCCCCTGCCACAGCAGGCACAATGCTGACCTCATCACCGTCATTTAGGGCAGTATCAACACCGTTCAGAAAACGGATATCTTCTTCATTGACGTAGAGGTTTAAAAAGCGTCGAGGATTGCCCTGTTCATCACAGAGGCGAGCCTTAATGCCGGGGCAGTTTGCTTCTAGAGAGTCGAGCAATTCTTTAATGGAAGAACCAGCGCATTCAACAGTGGGTTGATCCTTCGTAAACTTTTGGAGGGGAGTTGGAACTAAAACTTTAATTGCCATTTTGAGTCAGACAAACTTTTTTTAATAACTAAACGATAATGGACAGACATTGGGTCGGATCTACCGTGCAGTGACAATGAGAACAGACCCAATTTAGAACAGCAACTATACCAAAGTTTGCTGCCACTCTAGACGCTCAAGGGTGCGGGCTCTTTCTAGCGCTTGCTCGAAGGCTTCAAGGTTTGCCTCAATGGTGAGGGGTTCACCGGCTGCATTTTGTACGGCTTCTTGGGTTTTGAGTCCGTTCCCAGTGATGTAGACGACTGTCTTCTCATCGGGGTTAATTTTGCCAGCTTCGACCAATTTTTTCAGGACAGCAATGGTGGTGCCACCAGCAGTTTCGGTGAAAATACCTTCAGTTTCCGCAAGGAGCTTGATGCCTTCAACGATTTCAGCATCATTGACATCTTCGATGTTGCCGTTGGTCTTATTCGCAATTTCCACAGCGTAGACACCGTCGGCGGGATTCCCAATCGCAATGGATTTAGCGATGGTGTTGGGCTTAACAGGGGTAATGAAGTCGCGGCCTTCTTTGTAGGCTTGGGAGATGGGGGAGCAACCTTCGGCCTGGGCACCACTGAAGCGGACGGCTTTGTCTTCAACAAGACCGACTTTGACGAATTCATTAAAGCCTTTGTAAATCTTGGTGAACAGGGAACCGGAAGCCAAGGGGGCAACCACGTGGTCGGGCAATTCCCAGCCGAGTTGTTCGATGACTTCGTAACCCAGGGTTTTGGAACCTTCGGAGTAGTAGGGGCGGAGGTTGATATTTACAAAGCCCCAACCGTGGGAGTTGGCTACTTCAGAACAAAGGCGGTTCACCTGGTCGTAGTTACCGTGAACAGCCATCAGGATGGGGTTGTAAATTAAAGTGCCGAGGACTTTGCCGGCTTCAAGATCAGAAGGGATAAAGACGCAACAGTCTAATCCAGCATGGGCGGCGATCGCCGCTGTGGAGTTTGCCAAATTACCAGTACTAGCACAGGAAACGGTAGAGAAACCTAATTCACGGGCGCGGGTCAGGGCAACAGATACCACCCGATCCTTGAAGCTCAAGGTGGGCATATTCACCGCGTCGTTTTTAATGTAAAGCTCCTTGAGACCGAGGCGACGGGCCAAACGGTTCGCCTTGAGAAGAGGGGTAAAGCCAGTGCCGACATCAATGGGATCCCCAGCAACGGGCAAAAATTCTTTGTAACGCCAGATGGACTTCGGCCCAGCTTCGATGCTTTCGCGGCTCACTTTGCTGGCAATTTTCTCGTAGTCATACTTCACTTCGAGGGGGCCAAAGCAAAACTCACACACGTGGAGGGCTTTTGGTTCGTACTCAGCGCCACATTCCTTACAGGCGAGGGCGGTGAAGTTGGCGGTGTCGAGGGAGGCGACGGCGGTATCAAGGGTTGCTTGAGTCATTAGGGTTTTCTCCGTTTCCATGAATGCTGAATGCTTAATTGAAAGCCATCTTAAACAGTTCCAAAAGTGTCGTCAATCATACCCGACAAAAATAGTCGGGATTAAATTAGTACAAAAAAAGAGGCGATCGCCTCTCTTCTCCCATCAAAACAGTCTTCCCTTGGGGAGGTGCCGTCAGGCAGAGGGGGTTACTCTGGCAAAGTTTTATCCTGCACACCCCGCATAATCCGCGACAGTTCCGACTTTTCATCCACCGCAATCCGCGTCGGCGAACCACTGATGATCCGTTCATAGTTCCGGAAAGAGTCCTTAATCATTGCACCACCTTCGCTGATGGTGTATTCTCGAATCCCCTTATCGTGCCAGGAACCCCGCATCTTAAAGACGTTGATCGCCCGGGACATCTCACCGCGAATTTCTACGTATTGCAGCATCAAAATCGTGTCTGTAATCGTTGAAATATGGGATTCCGTAATCGAGTGAGCGCCCATAAATTGGTCGGTTGTATTTGTGAAAAAGCCCGTAATCTCTTCCTGTTTCGCGTAACCTGTCACCCCAATGACAAACTGGCGAAACGCATTATTGGTCACACCCCGCGCTAGAGCTGACAGAGAATCGATCGCAATCCGAGAAGGTTTAAACTCAGAAATTTCTGACTTAATCATCTGCAGGTGATCCTCAAGGCCTGCCGACTCTGGGTAGGAACAGAGCAATTTCAATAATCCTTGCCGTTCCATCTCTTCAAAATCAATGCCCCAAGAAGATGCATTACGCGATAGTTGCGCCCGGGATTCTTCATAGGCAAACAGAATCGCCCGTTCACCACGTCGACAACCTTCTTCAAGGAACTTACTGACCAGTAACGTTTTGCCTGTGCCGGTCGCGCCTGTGGCCAGGATGATCGAATCCTTGAAGAAGCCGCCGCCACACATCTTATCGAGGGTTTCTACCCCAGACGAAATCCGCGCATTGGAAGACCGCTGGGTGAGGCGCATTGCTCCCAGTGGGAAAATATTGATCCCATCGTTGGTGATCGTAAAAGGATATTCCCCCTTCATGTGGGTTGTCCCCCGCAGCTTGAGGATTTCGATGGTGCGTCGCCGTCGTTCCCCTTCCAGGACATTCCGCAGGATTACCACGTTATCTGACACAAATTCTTCTACCCCAAAGCGGGCCACGGGGCCGTATTCATCGAGTCTCTCCGTGGTCATGATCGAAGTGACAGCAAGATGCTTGAGTCGAGCAACCAGGCGGAAAATTTCTCGACGGACAACGGGGGCCGCGTCATATTGTTGAAATACCGCGGTTACCGAGTCAATGGAAACCAACTTGGCATTGTATTTACGAATTGCGTATTGAATCCGTTCGATCAAAGCAGAGAGATCGAAATTTCCCACTACTTCTTGACCATCGGGATCAGGGGAGGCATCGAGAATAAAGAGCTTACCTTCGTCCACTAGACTTTGGAGATCCCAGCCGAAACTATGGGCGTTTTGGATAATATCCCGGGGAGATTCCTCGAAGGTGACAAAAAGCCCCGGGTAGTCGAAGTGTTTAATGCCGTGGTAGAGAAACTGAATCGCCAGTAATGTTTTCCCAGTCCCTGAAGTCCCACTAACCAGGGTTGTTCTGCCGGAGGGTAAACCACCATGACTAATCTCATCGAGACCTTCGATGAGGGTACGGATTTTTTGGACGCCTTTGATGGCACCGTTATTAGAGGAGGTGGACTGGTTCATTACGACTTAGGGACTGGAGATGTAAAAAAATGAAGAGATTAACTAAAGTTGTCTAAGGGTGTCTTAAATGTAGGGCTAACAAGCACTTCAGGTGCTCTCTTGTTGGACAGCACGGCCTGGCGACCCAATAAGACGAAGGAAATAGACTAAATCAAATGGCTTTATCCTACTAGAAAGTGCTCCTGTTCTTAAAGCTCTTCTTCCCGTTCTAAAAACTCTTCGTAAAGGAGATCGAGACCAATCAATACCTTTTCTCGGTCGGAGAGGTCGCCGATGATCTTGCGGACGGGAGGCGGAAGGACTTTAGAGAGAGTTGGTGTCGCCAAAATCTTATCTTCTTCGGCTAGCTGGGGGTTTTGGAGGACATCAATTACTTTTAGGGCATACACCCCTTTAAAGTCAGTTTCTAAAATATTTTTTAAGGTTTTGAGGGCGCGGACAGAGTTTGGGGTATTGCCAGCCACATAAAGCTTTAAAACATAAGTTTTCTTTAGGAGGTTCATAGATAAGGCTGATGTGGGGAGGAATAGGGTTAGGTGCTAGGCGTTGTGGAGGGGAATAGTTTCATCCTAGTCTATTCGAAATAGAAGTTCAAAAGGTAGATCTTCACGGGGGATCGAACGACGATACATTTCACATAAGTGGGCGACGATATCAATGAGGGTGAGGCGATAGTCAAGGAGGATTTCTTCGCTTCTTCCTTCGAGTTTGAGTTGTTGGGCAAATTCGTCCATTAACTTCATGTGAGTTTCGAGGATATAGGAGACAGAAATATCGGCAAAAAAAGCTTGATTGACGAATTGATCAATGGCTTGGTTTGTGGGGAGATCGCCACTGAAATAGCTTAAGACAATTTCACGATAATCGGCGACAAATTGTTCCCGGAATTCTTGCTGCTCTTCGGGGGAAAGACTGCGATAAAAATATTTGGGGTTACGTTTGTAATAAACGCCAAGGTAACCCAATCGCTCCCGCAATTTTTCGGCGAGACGACGCTGTTGTAGCAGTAAAAAAGCTTGGTGGGTTTTGTCGGGATCGCTGTGCTGGGGATCCTGGGGTTTGTCGCTCAGGGCGCAGCTAGGAGCGAGGTGCAGAAATTGGGCGATCGCCTGGTCGATGGTTAAAGATAAGTTTTCGAGATTGGTAAAATCCAGGTATTTTTCGGCACTATGATAAAGTTGCTCAGGGATGTCCTGTCGGGAAATTTCACAGGCGGTGGTCGGCCCAAGCAAAACACAGGGAAGTAAAATCCCCCCCTGGGTTAAATGCTCAAAATAGTCTTGGTTTTTTTCTGCTTGAACAGTCACAAGACAGTCAATTTGTTCTTTATTTGCCTCAAGAAACGCGAGGAATTTTTGACCATAGTCAAGGAGCTTGATCTGGTAGCGATCGCCTGTCAATTGAGCTTCAATTTTTCCGGGTTGAAAACCGGGAGGTGTGACTAGACAAAGGAAGAGTTTAGAAACCAAAATAGACCGACCAACATCGAAATAAGCTTAAGTTAAAGGATAGCTTTCTTTTAATAATGGGACAATTATAAAGATAAGCTTAATTTTTTTGCTTGCTTGGGGCTACGGTAACATCTCTTGTTCGAATGTGCTGGGATTTTACCGGAGATTTGGCGCAAGCATTATTCCTGTACCCGTAACAGTTCGTAGGGAGATCTTTCCAGGAGGAGATCAAGGGTCTTGTCCCCCAGGGGAAGTTCTGGGCGAGTGGATGTACGCACCACCAGTAGGAAGGAAGGATTGGCCTGGGTTAAGGTGCGATTAATGGCGGCGAGTTCTTCTTCTTTGTCATCGTCAATAAAAAGAATATCCTGACCTGTGTAGAAGACTAGGCTCGGCTTTTCAAAACCCACCATCATCACTGTTTCCTCGGGTCGCTGCTGGGCTGTAATGGTCTCGGCAATCTCCCGGAGGCTGGCTTGGCGAGCTTGATCCAACAAAGTACCGGCGGGGAGCAGCACAAGAACAATAAACGCCACCATAATCGCTCCGTTGGCAAGCCAAATCCCCAAGCGCGATCGCCACACACAGATCGACAGCACAATCGCCCCCAGGAGCCAAATGCCAAAACCCCACCAAGCGAGATTGGATTGGGCATAGGTCGTCGCCAGATCAGGGGCCGCAGGATCATAGCCAATAACTTGGGGGCTGTAGACCATAAAGCCGCTGAGGATCAACAATAGTCCCACATTGGCGATCGCACTCCAACGAAATCCTGCCGAGGGTTGCCGGGGCGTTTCGATGACATGGCTGAGAAATAATGCCACTAAGATCGCGGCAGCGGGCAAGAGGGGAATCGTGTAACTCGGTAATTTGGTGACGGCGATGGTAAAGAAGCCAAAAATCACCCCAAACCAAATACTCGCAAAGACCGCAAGGTGGGCTGATCGCGCTTCCTGACGCCAGTGGGCCGGACGATGTAACTTGAGGCGGGCGATCGCCGCTGGTAGATATACAGACCAAGGCAAAAAGCCCACCAACACCACCGGAAAGTAAAAATACCAGGGGGCATCATGGCCATTGACTACCCCCGTGAACCGATCAAAATTGTGGTAGCCAAAAAAACTATCAATGTACGCTTGGCCATTGCGGAGCGTCACTAGGACGAACCAAGGCAAGGCGATCGCCGTGAAAATCAAAGCCCCAGTTAAAGGTTTAGCTTCCCCCAGCAGTACCTCGCGAAACTTACCGAGATAAAGCAAAAAAAGCATGATCACGAGTCCTGGCACCACGATTCCCACCGGCCCCTTGGTCAAGACCGCACAGGCAAATAAAGCGTAAGCAGCAATGTACCAGCCATTGGGGAACCAGCGGTTGATCGGTTGCCCGCCACCACCATAGCCATAGAAAAAACAAATCAAGCCCCCACTAAAGCAGCCATTAAGGAGCATATCGGAGACCCCCTGCCGAGCCCAGACAATAGTTTGTAGGTTTAGAGCAATTAAACTACTGCCGATCCAAGCCGCCAACCAGAGTTTGCGTTGGGTATTCGGAGCTTCAGGACTGTGGGCCGCCGTTGTTGTGGCAAAACCAAATTTCCGCAACAGCAGAAAAACCAAGGCCATTAAACCAAGGGCGGCAAAGGCAGAGGGCAACCTGGCCCCCCAGGCATTTACTCCAACAATTTTGTAGGCGATCGCCATCAGCCAATACACCAAAGGCGGCTTATCAAAGCGGGTGGCATCGTTGTAATAGGGGGTAATCCAGTCCCCGGTGGCCAACATCCGGCGGGCAGCATCCGCAAACATCGGCTCCGTTTCATCCACGAGACCTACCGCCCCGAGATGCCAAAAAAAAGCGAGTCCCCCCAGGAGACCCAAGGCGATCGCCGAGATGATCCCCGTGGTTTTCGGGAATTTCTCATAGCTTTGGTACCAACGACGAACAGAATCAAGGGGCGACATGGGCGAATTGAAGGATGTTAAGTAAAAAAACTTCAGCGATTGTAACCTGCCGAGCGGGCAACTAATTCGCATCCGTAGACAGGGCTTCTGGATCTAAAAGTTCCACCTGACCGAGGCGACCATCGAGGCGGACCCATTGACCCGGTTGGAGCAGCTCAAGGGCCATGGTGACATTGGCGACCATCGGAATTTGGTGTAGACGGGCCAAACTCGCTCCCTGGGACAGCATTCCCCCCTGGGTTGTGATAATGCCACTCACCTCCCGGAGACGCTCCAGGAAATGTTCATCAATATAGGTGGTCACCAAAATATCGTTGGGACTCCAGGACGAAACCCTTTCCCCCGGCAGATAGCGATGGACACGGCCAATGACTGAACCACTACTTACCGCTTGCCCCTGGAGTTTTTGCAAAAAACAACTGCTAGAGACATCTTCTTTCGTGGTGAGTTGACCATAGATAATCTCTGGGGGAGGCCCCTGCTCTTGGTTCAAACTCATTTGCGATCGCCGATATTGAATTTTGAGCTGGAGGCGGGAGAACTCCTGGGATTGGGGCGCATTGATCAGGGCTTTTACCTCCGGGAGCTTGAGCCAAAAAATATCCTGGGGCTGTTCTAAATAGCCTTGGTTTTGCCAAATCTGGGCGATCGCCAACAAATGCCACCGCAATTGGGCTAAAAAGGTTTCACAGAGACCCGTTACCGCTTCCTGCTGTCGGTAAATCTGCTGTAGTTGACGTTGGGCTGAACTCAGGTCAGGGGGAGAAATGGCGGTGCGCGGCTGATTCACTAAATCCGTCAACCGCTGGCGAATCATCCCCGAATCTTCTCGCCAACGGCGCTGGGCCAATTCCCAAGGGAAGTCTGCCCCGTCTCCATGCTCCTTAAGCCACTGATCTAAGCGACCAAACAGATGCTCGCCATCGGGCAGTTCTGCGAGTTGGGCAAATAAGGCCGCCCGTGTAAACGGCTCAACGTCCCCCTGGCGCGATCCCCCTGTGGTACGGAGGGTGCCCCGGATATCCACGGCCAATTGATTGAGGGTTTGAAATTTGGGGGGGAGCGGCGGCAAAAAATGAGACAGTCCCGTGGTCAAGCGTCGCCGCCAGAGGATCACTTCGCCCCGGAGCCAATAGCCGAGCAGGAGTTCCAGAATCTCTGTAATTTGCTCGACATTCTGCACCAAGTCCGCCAGGCTGAGGGTCGAAAGATCATTGCGGCTGATCATTTTGATCGTTTTTAGCAGGGGGTAACAAAGGCGATCCGCTTCCTGCTGAAACTCTGGGTACCATTGCCAATCCCAGCGTAAATAGCGGTAACAGAACAAAGGATGGCGCAGACCAAACAGCAGACAGCCCAGCCGGGATTGTAGGTCGCTAAATTCAAAATTTTCTCGGCGACAAACCCGCTCCCAAAAGCTGCGATTGAGATAGCTATAGCCCCGATGGTGGGATATTAACGCGATGTTCTGAAGATTTTCGCGCCCTTCCCACAGGGCATCGTAGATACTGGCGATCGCCCTTGGTGCCGTGACTTCTAATAGGGAGGCGCTCAAAGGCGACAATGGTTTGGGGAAATGGCTCGCAATTTCTTCCCTCGTCCAGACCGGATGGAGATGATAGATGGGCCGCACCCGCAAAATCCAAATATCCTGGCCCGTAAAACACCATTCCAGGGCCTGGGGACTCCCCTGTTGATGTTCCAACTGACGGCTGAGGTGGGCCACTTCCTGCAAAATATCTAGGGGAGGATGGTTGACATAGGGTTTCCCACCAAGGGGCTGGGGTGAATCCAGACCGTAGTACAGCAAAAATTGGCCTTCTCCAATCACAAGCGGCGTAATAAAATCCCGGACAACTTCCGTGAGTGGATCCTGGCGCTTGTAGGGGAGCGGCGGGCGACTGTAGGTAATGCCAGACCATTGCACGGACGGTTGGGCCTGCACCAGCAGGGCTTGTTTCCCCACTGCCGTTTGACTAAAGCCATTCACCAAGGCAACTTCCAAAGCTTCTGGGCTGGTGAGTTGTTCCGTGGGAATCTGGAAAGAGGAGGGGACTTTTTCGCTAGAGAGACGCACCATATAGGGGCGATCGCCACTGGGCTTGAGTAAATCAACCAGTCGTTTAAAATCATCCCCTGGTTTGAGCACCCACCCCGGCAAAACGGGATAACCCAAATATTTCAATTGGCTGAGGGTCGCCGCATCCTGGCCCACTTGGGGGCTACTGAGGCGCTGATCGAGGGAGAGAAAGCCGGATTCAGGCCGAAAAATTTGCCAAACTTGCCGACTATTTGTTGTCTGTTGACTTAACCAGCCCAGGAGTCCCCCCAGGGCGATCGCCGCGACCCAATAGCCCGGCACCGCACCGTGGCGGATCGTGAGAGCCACAAAAATCAAAGTCAAAACGGCCCAGATCCCCAGGCGAATTTGCCGAAATACCGTCAAGCCCACCAAGCCAATAAAACTGACAATGGGCGTAATCTGCCAATCATGGAGTAACAAGCCCCCCCACACCGCCGCAAAAGCCAGATCTTGGGTGCGCCAATAGCGGCCCATCATAAAAGCTAAAAGACTGATGAGTTCCCAGGGGGATTGGTACGGGAAAAAATACCGGGTGAAGAGCACCACAATTATCCCCAGGAGACAATCTCCCAACAGTTGCCTAGAGGGATGGCGATCGCCCCAGGGCAAAATACAAACTGCACCGAGGGTTGGGATTAAAGTAAAAGTGAGTAGACAACCCCAGACCTGCGTCAATGTCATGGTTGTGGCGAAAGGAATGTTTGGATCCGGCGCACGGCTTCCCGCAGTACCGCTGGTTCCTGAACGAGGGCAAAACGGACATAGCCTTCCCCTGTTTTACCAAACCCTGATCCTGGCGACAGGGCAATGCCCGTTTGGGCGACCAATTGGGTACAAAATTCCAAAGAAGTCCCCGACCAAGACCCTGGCAACTTGGCCCACACATAGAGAGTCACCCCAGGCTTGGGCACAGACCAACCGTGGTCATTGAGGGCTTCGACAAGGGCATCGCGACGGGTTTGGTAAACGCGCACATTCTCCGTTACGGTGGCTTGATCCCGTTGCAGAGCGGCGATCGCCCCGCTGAGAATGCCTTGGTATTGGTTAAAATCAACCACCGCCTTAATTTGACGTAGGGCCGCGATCAGTTGGGCATTTCCCACCGCAAAGGCGATGCGAAAGCCCCCCATGTTAAAGGACTTCGAAAAGGTAAAAAATTCAATGCTACAGGTTTTTTCTCGATCCGCCTGTAATACCGATGGTGGTGCCGTTTCCCCAGCAAAATAGATATCGTTGTAGGGAAAATCATGGATCAACGCCAGATCGTGAGCCTGACAAAAAGTCACCGCTTCCTGGAAAAATTCAAGGCTTGCCGTTGCCGTGGTGGGATTATGGGGATAACTGAGAATCATCAAGCGACTTTGCGCCAAAATGTCCTGGGGAATCGCTGTAAATTTCGGCAGAAAATGATGCTCGGCGGTGAGGGGCATAAAGTAGCTTTGGCCACCCGCCAGCGCCACCCCACCCGCATAGGAAGGATAGCCCGGATCCGGGAGCAGGGCGTAGTCACCGGGATCGAGCAAGGCCAGGGGCAGGTGTGCTGTTCCCTCCTGGGAACCAATCAGCGCCAAGACTTCGGTATTGGGATCAACTGCCACCCCATAACGCTCGGTATACCAAGTGGCGATCGCCTCTCGAAAAGCCTGGGTGTTCCGATGGAGGACATACCCGTGAGTTTGGGGATCTGTTAGCGCCTGGGCGATGGTTTCCATGGCGATCGGTGAAGCGGGCAGATCAGAAGAACCGAGGGACAGATCGATTAAATTCCGACCCGCTGCCACCGCCTTGGCTTTGGCCCGGTCCATATCTGCAAACACATTTGCCGAAAGCCGTGATAACCGCTGGGAAAAATGCATAGGGGCAAATCAAACCGTTGAAAAATATTACAGTTGGGCTTCAACAAAATCCTTGAGACCCTGCTTCGTGATTGCCCCTTCATGGCTCGCCACAACTTGCTGGGCCTTAAAAAAGCGCAGGGCAGGTACCCCCTCGACTTGGCATTGGGCAACGGCTTCTGGATTGGGGTCTACTTCGAGCTTGACGACTTTTAGGCGATCGCCATATTCCTGGGCGGCCCAACTAACTGAGGGCGAAACTAACCGACAAGGCCCACACCAACTAGCCCAAAAATAGACCAAGATATCTTGATTGACGTTGAGGACTTCCTGCTCAAACTGGGAATCGGTAATTTCCAAAACGCTGCCACTCACAGGGGGTGAACTCCTTGATTACTTACAAAATAAAGACAGTTCCTTACGTTAACAGTTTTCGGCGATCGCTGGATCAATGGATTTACGAACAGCCACAAAACTCCACAACACGAACTGGGTAGAAGTTCTAAGAACCGCTACCCAGCTAAGTAATATGCTTGTAAGTTTCAAAAACTCAAGAACCGGGGCAAATACTTCCTGAGGGCCAGATCCTAGAGATTTTTCATTTGGGTGCGTAGGGCTTCTAATTCTGCGTCCACTGCTGCGAAATCAGCATCCGTTGGTTCGGGGGTTTCGACGGGGGTATCGGCGACTTCTTCCATTTCATCCACCATTTTGGCTGCTTCTAGGGCTGGAGCTTCCTGGGAAGCCGCTTTGAGCATCGCCAACTCATCATCAATGGAATTGGAGGCTTCGAGTTGAGCAAACTCTTGATCCAAGCTGGCACTGCCCAAGACATTGGTCGCTTCAGATTGAGCTTCGAGTTCCATAATTTTATCCTCCATCCGCTCGAAGGCACTCATCGCACTGCTGGTGTCGATGTTGTTCATGGTGCTCTGGAGTTGGGCATTCGCTTTCGCAGCATTAGCCCGGGCCTTGAGCATGTCTTTTTTGGTCTTGGCCTCTTGGATTTTGCTTTCTAGGGCAAGGAGGTTTTCCTTAAGGGTTTTCACCTGGGCATTTTGTTGGGTCAGTTGCTGTTGGAGCACCGCTGCGGTATCAGCAAAGGTTTTTTTCCGTACCAGAGCTTCCCGGGCGAGATCTTCTCTACCGTTTTTGATGGCTAATTCTGCTTTCTTTTGCCAAGTGGTCGCTTCGGTTTGGTTTTTGATCAGTTGTTGCTCAGTTTTTTTCTGGGCGGCGATCGCCCGGGCCACCGACTGGCGTAATTGCACCAAACTTTCCCCCATATCGGCAACGGCCTGTTCCAATATTTTTTCGGGGTCTTCGGCCTTACTGACCATATCATTGAGGTTGGCTTTGACAACACGACCAAGACGATCTAAAAATCCCATGATGCTTTATCTCTATACGTGATTGAGTGCAATTTAAACTGTGACTTACTCTGGCAAAGGGGTAAGCATACTCCTTTACATTTTAATCACTCCTTTGGTTTCCTATGGTAATCGCTTCTACCACTTGGGTCATTGACTGAGAACTTCGTCTGGGGTGAATCCCCAAGGCCGAGCTATTCTTCCCCATGGAAGTTGCGCCTTAGTGTAGTTGGCGACCAATGCAAGTTTAATTTTTAAGACCACACTGCGATCTTGGCTGGTTTTCGTATTATTTTGAGATTAGCAAAAAATAAAAACAAAATATTAACGATATCCAGAAACGGCGTGAAGCTCGAACAGGTTTTTGTAAAATAGTAACTTTCATAGAAAAATCATCCTAGTAAAAACGCAGTACCTGTTGTAAATCGCAGGAATATAGATTTCTAAATCTTGATGTAAACGGACAAATACCGGCCACTTTTCAAGGGAAAAGCCTTGGGTGAGTAAAAGCGAGATTGCAAGTGAACTTGGCCTAGCTTCCCTAACCGTCGCGACTAAACTATGCACTTAGATGATCTGCGCATTCTGCTAATTGAAGATAATTTGGCGGAAGCTGAATTGTTGGGGGATCTACTGGCAGACATTGAGATGGTGCAGTGCAACATTGTGCATTTTGCCCACCTCGAAAAGGCGATCGCCTGTCTTGAAGACCAAGCCTTTGACGTAATTTTGCTAGATTTGAGCTTGCCTGATAGCCAAGGCCTAAGCTCCCTCCCGATGTTAATGGGCATTGCCCCAGACGTTCCCATTGTGGTGCTGACCAATACCAATGACGCCGAGTTAGCCCTCGAAGCGGTGCACCAAGGCGCCCAGGATTATTTAATCAAAAAAAATATTGCCTTTGACCAAGAGACGTTACTCCGCTCAATTCTCTACGCCATCGAACGCAAGCGCAATCAACAGGCCCTCAAGTTAGCCAACGAGCGGCTCCGCCAGGAAATGAAGGCCCGCGAAGTGATGCAACTCAAACTTGAACAATCCAACCAGGAGCTTGAACAATTTGCTTACATTGCCTCCCATGATTTGAAGCAACCCTTAGCGAGTATTTACTCTTGGTCTCAACTGCTCCAGGTGCGCTACGGCAATTGTTTTGATGAAAAAGGAAGTAGCTACCTCAACGCGATCCAAGATTCCGTGCGCCAGATGACCCAGCTCATTGAAGATCTTTTAACCTATTCGCGGGTCGATCGAGTAGAAAATACGGCGGTAGACGTAGATTGTAATTTAATCGTTCATCAGGTTTGTAATCGACTCAGTTCGGCGATCGCCCAACAAACCGCGAAACTCACCATTGATCCCTTGCCCACCATCCAGGGAAACCCCCTACAAATCAGCCAAATTTTCCAAAATTTAATCGAAAATGCCCTCAAGTATTGCCGGGAAGAGGTGCCTCCCCAGATTCGAATTAGTGCTGCCCAGAACGATAGCCACTGGGTTTTTAGCTGCCACGACAATGGCATTGGCATCGAACCCGATTATTTTGAGCAAATTTTCTACGCCTTTAAACGCCTCCATTCCCAGAGTCAATATTCAGGCACTGGCATTGGCCTCGCTGTCTGTAAAAAAATTGTGCGCCGCTATGGTGGTGAGATTTGGGTAACGTCGACCTTCGGCGAGGGCTCTACTTTTTACTTTTCTTTTCCGATGCGGTCTTCCCCCAAGGAGCAAGCCTAGGAACCAGGCCCAGAGTAGCTGCGCAGGAGTTTGATCAAGTTACAATAAAGTTTACCCAGACCTAGTTGATTTCACCTGATACAGACACCGTGACTATTTCTCCCATTTCTCCCCAAGACACAACCTTTAACCCCAATCAACCCGATGCCTTTGGGCGTTTTGGGAAATATGGTGGTAAGTATGTGCCTGAAACCCTGATGCCCGCTCTGGCTGAATTAGAAGCAGCCTATGCCCAGTATCGTAATGATCCTGCTTTTCAAGCAGAATTGGCCGGGCTCTTAAAAGATTATGTCGGTCGTCCCAGTCCCCTTTATTTTGCAGAACGACTGACGACTCGCTATGCCCGCCCCGATGGTTCTGGCCCCCAAATTTACCTAAAACGGGAAGATCTCAACCACACGGGTGCCCACAAGATCAATAATGCGATCGCCCAGGCCCTCCTCGCCAAACGCATGGGCAAACAACG
>CALRTB020000005.1:0-267005 GCA_943371005.1 Sphingobacterium thalpophilum | reverse complement strand
CTCAGGTTAATTTAGCCTGGGCAAGGGGTCAGGAACTGGCCTCTTCAGTCGCGGAGCCGCCAAGCTCTACCGATTGCGGAAGCATGAGGCAACTTGGGGCGATGAAACGACGGAAACTCCATGCCTCTTAGGCTGGAGTAGTTCATATTGAATTACTCGGCTTTACGACCTATTCTTATCCGTCTGAACTCCGGGAAAAAATCCTCGCAGTGTGTGCCGGAGAAAAACTCAGTGCCTTGGAATTTGCGGCCCTTGATGACGAAATTGCCAACAGTTTTGCTACTGCGGCGATGCAACTCCAGGAACGTTACGGCAAAGCAGAATTAATCGGTTCCCACGGACAAACTATTTTCCATCGCCCCCCCAATGGCAACTTGGGTTTGAGTTGGCAACTGGGACGCGGCGAGGCGATCGCCCAACAAACAAACTTACCAACGGTGAGTAATTTTCGTCGGGCAGATCTGGCAGCCGGGGGACAGGGCGCGCCGCTTGTGCCGAAAGTCGATGCCTATCTTTTGGCTGACTCGACGAAACACCGCTGTATTCAAAACCTGGGGGGCATTGGCAATGTCACCTATTTGCCGCCCAAAAACCAGACTGATTGGGAAAATTACGTGATCGGTTGGGATACTGGCCCCGGCAATGTGCTGTTAGATTTAGCGATTCAAAAATTAACCAACGGTGCCCAAGCCTACGACCAGGATGGCATTTGGGCATCCCAGGGCACCCCCCATGTAGATTTAGTGCAGCGCTGGCTGGGCGATCCTTTTGTGGAGCAGTTACCGCCCAAGTCCACGGGTCGAGAATATTTCGGGGTTGATTTCTTAGAAAGATGTTGGCACGATGCCCAGGCGTTCCAACTTACAGAGGCGGATTGGCTCGCAAGTTTGACGGAATTTACGGCGCTAACGGTTCAGCGAAACTATGAACTCTTTTTACCTCAACTGCCCGACGAAATTTTCCTGTGTGGGGGCGGGTGCCGTAATAGTTATCTTAGAGAACGTCTGCAAGTTGCGTTCGGAAATCAGATTCCCATCAGAAGTACCGATGAGCTTGGGTTAAACCACGACGCCAAAGAGGCGATCGCCTTTGCGGTATTAGCCTACTGGCGCACGAAAGAATTTCCGGGAAATCTGCCAAAGGTAACGGGGGCAAAATGTCCAGCGCTCCTTGGTGAAATTCATTGTCCCTCTTGAACGAAAGGTTCCAGGGTAGCCACCACTGATTCCGCCAAGGTTTGGAGATGATAGCCACCTTCTAGGGCAAACACCATTGGACAAGGTAACTGCTGGCAAAATTCGCTAAAAACTTTGTAATCCTGGGGTTGGAGATTCATTCCCGCTAAGGGATCTTTGGCGGTGGCATCGTAGCCTGCACTGACGATTAATAGATCTGGTTGAAACTTTTGCAGGTAGGGCAAAACCACGTCCTGGAACTTTTGGACATAGATCCTTTGGTCTGCACCGGGCTTGAGGGGAATATTTAAAATATTTTGGTGGCTGCCGTGATGGTTCGCCTGGCCGGTGCCGGGATACGCAGGATCCTGATGGAGAGAACAATAAATAATCTGGGGATTTTCCTCGACTAAATATTCTGTGCCGTTGCCGTGGTGGACATCCCAATCGAGGATCGCCACTTTTTTAACGCCCGCTAGACTCAGGGCATAATGGGCGGCGATCGCCACATTTCCCAACAGGCAAAATCCCATCCCTGTGCTGCGGGTGGCGTGATGACCGGGGGGCCGCACCAAAGCAAATACAGGCTCCTTGGTTTGAAGCGCTAAATCCACCCCATCTAAACAAGCATTGACCGCCAAAAGTGCCACGTCAAAACTTTGGGGCGAAACGGGGGTATCTGGATCCCAATAGCCGCCCCCGGATGCCGCTAATTTTTCCAGTTGTTTCAGGTAATAGTCGTCATGTAATTGGCGTACCCAGGGCAAGGGATTCCGTGAGGCGATCGCCGTTGGTGCATGCCACTGAATTTGGTTTGCCCAGGAGACTGTTTTCAGGGCTTGGGCGATCGCCGTTAACCGTCGCGCACTTTCTGGGTGGGAGCGCCCCGTGTTGTGGTCAAGAAATTGATCGGAATAAATCAGATGAATCATGGTATTCGCTACACTAAAGCATTGCTAGGAACAAAAAACAATGAAATTTCTCGGTAAATTGATCGGCCTCGGTCTTGTCCTATTGGGTATTTATTTTTTGGGTAAAAATATTTTCTTTACAACCGGCGGTTATCGCTACTCTTTTTGGCGCGGTATTTCTGCGGATCTAGCGGTGATGACCTTAGCTGGGGGTGTCGTTTCCCTCTTTACACTCCCAGAAAATAACCGTGTATTGGGTTGGATTTTGATCGGTGCCTCAATTCTCTTGATCTTTGCGGGAGGTCGAGCCGTTTTGGCCCCCGTGAGCCTTTGGCACCTGTTTATTTCCCTCGCCTCCATGACCTCCGGTTACCAACTGCTGCGCACTGGCCGAATTAACTTTTAGCATACTGAGATTTGCAGCTTGCCTGAGTCATTTTGTAAGGAAATCTTAGAATTCTCCAGGCCACCAAAAAAGACGGTTGCTTTATGGAAACACCCGCCTCTCAGGATTTTGAATAATGTTATTACTGGAGTCTAGCCGTCCAGTAGAGCTTCAACAAATTCGTAGCTAGAGAAAGGCCGGAGATCCTCAATTCCTTCCCCAGCACCGATAAAGCGAATTGGTAAACCGAGTTGCTGACTCACGGCGAGGGCCACACCACCCCGGGCCGTGCCATCTAATTTCGTTAGGACAACGCCACTGAGTTTTGCCGCTTCTGAGAACACCTGGGCTTGACGCAGACCGTTTTGGCCGAGGGTCGCATCTAGGACTAAGAGGGATTCCACCTGGGCATCGGGGGCTTTTTTATCGACAATGCGCCGAATTTTCGCCAACTCATCCATCAAGTTTTTCTTATTTTGTAGGCGGCCAGCAGTATCGACGAGCAAAATTTGCGCCTGCCGGGCTTGGGCTGCAATGATCCCGTCAAAAACCACCGCAGCGGGATCGGTATTTTTGCCGGGGTTAGCGATCACAGGGGTATCTGTTCTTTCGCCCCAAACTTTTACTTGTTCGACGGCAGCGGCCCGGAAAGTATCTGCCGCAGCAATTACACAGCTATAGCCCGATTGATTGGCAAGGTGAGCCAGTTTCCCAATGGTGGTGGTTTTTCCGGCACCATTGACACCAGTGAGCATCCAGACATTGAGCTTGTCGGCTTCGGGGGCAAATTCGGTGCTGGGTAGTTTCGCCAGGGGTTTATCGAGGATATCCCGCAGGATTTCTTTGAGGTAGGCGATCGCCGCTTCGGGGGGGAGGGCTTCCTGGCGGAGTCGTTCTTGGAGGGTTTCGATGATGTAATCAGTGGCCTCAATGCCCACATCGGCCTGGAGCAGCAGTGATTCAATTTCTAAGACTGCTTCGTCATTGAGCGGCCCTTGACCCACTACAGCCTTGAGTTGATTGACTAAGCTGCGGCGGGTTTTACCGAGACCATCCCGGAGCTTTTTGAGCCATTCAATTTCTTCGAGGGAAATATCACTGGCATCACGCCCTTGATCGGCAAGCACCTTGGCAGACCAGAGGAAATTTTCGTCAAACTCTAGCCCTTCGGTATCGATCGCTGTTTCCTTGAGCTTTTCGAGGCCATCGGACTTTTTCATCCAGGCGGGCGTGGCTGTGGCGGTTTCTGGTTCCGGTGCGGCTACTGTCCCGCTATCTGGGGCATTCTCTGCTTCGGTAGCAATAACTTCTGGTGCTGGCTCTGGAGCAACAGGTGTAACGGTTTCGGTTGCTTCGATCTCGGCTGGTTCACTCTCTGGTTCTGGAGGAGTTGCTTCTGCTGGGGCTTCTGGTTGAGGAGCGATCTCTTCGGTGGTTTCGGGGGCCGTTTCTGGCGTAGTTTCTAGGGCCGTTGCCGTGGGTTCGGGGGCTGGTGTTTCTGGTTCGGTCTCGGCGGCAATAACTTCTGGTTCTGGCTCCTGGGGTTCTGCGGTCTCAGTTTGAGGAGCTTCCGTTGTTTCAATACTCTTTTTTTCTTGGATATTTTTGTAGGCGGATTTCGCCCAGTTTAGATAGTCAATTTCTGGGGTTGATGGCGTCTCAGGTTCGGGGGCAGCAGCTTCCTCCGTGGGGGATTCTGGCACCTGTTCTTCTGTAACGGTTGGTTCAGAGGTGTCTTGGGATTTGTCAGTTGTCTTGCGCCGAAACCAATCAAAGATAGCCACAGAAATTCCTGAAAAATGAATGAACTTTACTTATTATCATGGCTTGATCGGGCTTTGTAAACGACGGGTTTCCCGACCGTTTAAGCATTTGTGACAGGTCGGTTTGGTATGATCGAGCGATGGTGTTTTCCCACTAGAAAATTTATTTTGTTATTTGGCGATCGCCTTTTCCCAGCCTATGAATTTACCGAAGGATGATTTACTCAAGGGCGTTGAAAACCGCGCGGAACTCAGTCGGCTGCTCGACCAAGCGGATCAGGCGATTCGCACTTGGGAAATTGTTCAGACGGATTTTCTCTCGCCGCCGGTGCTCTACGAAGCTCTAGAAATTTTTGGCAAGCTCACGGAAGTCCAGGTTGTCCACGGAGGTGGCTACCCTCAAGCGGAACGGCAACGGTTGGTGATCGCCCGCGAAGAAATTCCCCTCGATGCCAGCCATGTGGAAATTGCTGCCTTGGACATTGCCGGTAATTTTTTGTTTGATACGGCGACCCACCGGGATTTCTTGGGTTCACTCCTCGGCACAGGTCTGGTGCGGGACAAAGTTGGTGACATTCTCGTCTTAGGCGATCGCGGTGCCCAGGCCTTGGTGATTCCCGAATTAGTCCCATTTCTCGAAACATCCCTAGTGCAGGTGCGCTCCGTACCAGTGAAAACGCGGCCGATTCCCCTCGAAGAATTAAAAGTACGCCCCCCGAAAAAGAAAGAACTCACTACCGTTGAAGCGTCTCTCCGTTTGGATGCCATTGGTTCAGCAGGGTTGGGGATGTCCCGGGCAAAAATGGCCGAGGCGATCGCCAGCGGAAATGTGCGGGTTAACTGGAAAACCATTACCCAAAGCAGCTACAACGTCAAAGCAGGCGATCTGATTTCCCTCAGGGGCAAAGGCCGCGTCGAAGTTGGCGAGATCAACATGACCAAGAAAGAACGTTATCGCGTTAATCTCACCCGTTTTGTTTAGGCTTTGTCTTTGACTAATTTGTAGAGCCGCTTAAATTCCCGCTGGCGTACCCGGTGTTCCACAATCGGTTCTGGGTAATCATGCTGCTGACAGAGTAAACGGGGAATTTGGCCCGTGAGTAAAACCTGGGTATCCAAACCACTGAGCTCTGGTAGCCAGTGGCGAATGTAGTCTGCTTCGGGGTCAAATTTTTGGGCTTGGGTGTAGGGGTTAAAAATTCGCAGGGGTTTAGGATCCATGCCACTGGAAGCACTCCACTGCCAACCGCCATTATTGGCCGAGAGATCACCATCAACGAGGGTTTGCATAAAATATTTTTCGCCCCAACGCCAATCGATAATCAAATCCTTGGTGAGAAAACTGGCAACAATCATCCGACAGCGGTTATGCATCCAGCCCGTTTCGTTGAGTTGGCGCATCGCTGCATCAATAATCGGATAGCCCGTTTGACCAGTGCACCAAGCTTGAAATTTCTGCTCGTCATTTTCCCAGGGAAAGTCTTTAAACTCTTCCCGGTATGGCCCCTGGGCAAGTTCCGGAAAGAAAAAGAGACAGTGTTGATAAAATTCTCGCCAAGCTAATTCCTGCTGCCAGGTGGTGACGCCAGCTTCTGCTTCTTTACTGCGGCAATGTTTTAGGGCCGTTTCTGTGGCTTGCCAAACCGTCCGAATGCCGATCGCCCCAAATTTCAACGCGGCACTAAGGCGAGAGGTGCCATCGATCGCCGGGAAGTTGCGATCGCCATCGTATTTTTCAATCAAATTTTCCGTAAAACGAGTGAGTTGTTCCAGGCTCGCGGCTTCCCCCACAGGCACGGTAAAAGGCTTATCCCAACTAAAACCCAGATCGGCCAAACTCGGTAAGGCGATCGCCCCTAGGTCTTTCGCTGATTTCTGTTCTGCATCACTCAGTCCTTGGCAATCTTTGAGGGCCGTAACGGGGGCGGCTTTGGGCTTTTGTGACCAGTTTTTCCAGAACGGCGAATACACACTGTAGGGCTTTTTCGACTGGGTGAAGACTTTCCCTGGGGCATGGAGGAGCTGATCCCAAAAGGTTTCTACCTTGGCTCCCACCTCACGCAAGGCGATCGCCATCTGGTGATCCCGCTGTTGGGCATAGGGTTCCACGTCCAGATTCCAGTAGACCGTATGGACTTTGAGAGATTCTGCAACTTTGGGCAAGACCTCTAAGGGATTCCCCTGGAAAATCAGTAGTTGACTGCCCGCTTTTTGGTAATTTTCTGCCAATTCTGCCAGGCACGCTAACAGATATTTCACCCGCGCTGGAGCCACATCTTCTTTGTCTAAAATGGCCGGATCGAGGCAGAAAATGCCGACCACCTTGGCCGACTGTTGCCGTGCTTCTGCCAAGGCGACATTATCCTGTAGCCGCAAATCTCGCCGATGCCAATGTAAAACCAGTTCAGCCATCCTTAAAAAATTGCCCCATTCGCTGCGGCTTATATCCTAATCGAGCCACAAAAAAGGAGCAAGGCAAGACCCCGCTCCTGGCATTTATCTCTTTATTATTTCACTGGGAAAAAATTATTCAGCCTTTCCAGAGGACTCTTGTAAACCCATCATGTGGGCGTTGCTCTTGCCGGGGATGACCATCGGATAACAGTTTTCGTCCTTTTTCACCCGCACGTCCAACAATACAGGGCCATCATGGGCCAACATTTCGGCGATCGCCCCCGACAAATCATCCGGATGATCCACCACCATGCCCTTTACCCCAAAGGCTTGGGCGAGCAGTTCAAAATTCGGCATCCCCGCTTCCATATTGGAGGAAGAATAACGCTGACCGTAGAAGTTTTGCTGCCACTGGCGCACCATCCCCTGCCAGCCGTTGTTGAGGATGACTGTCTTCACTTTAATTTGGTATTGGGCCAGGGTTGCCAACTCTTGCAAACACATCTGGAAACTGGCATCCCCACTGATACAAATCACCTCTTCATCGGCGATCGCCACCTTTGCCCCTAGAGCCGCCGGAAGACCAAAGCCCATGGTGCCCAAGCCCGCACTAGAGATCCAGCGACGGGGGCCATTTTTCAGGAACTGGGCAGCCCACATCTGGTGTTGACCCACATCCGTCGTGTAGTAGGCATGGGGAGCCTGGCGGTCTAACTCCACAATCACCGACTGGGGCGAGATCGAATCTGCAAAGCGAGGCGCGACCAAAGGATATTTTTCTTTCCAGCCTTGAATTTTATTAAGCCATTCTTCCGTAGGCTTGTTACCGAGGGGTAAACCTTTGCCCCCCAGTTGCTGCAACATCTCGATCAAAACATGGCGTACATCACCAACGATGGCCACTTCCGGTAAGCGGTTTTTGCCCACCTCAGCGGGGTCAATATCGATGTGAATCACCTTCGCTTCCGAGGCAAACTCATCTAATTTGCCAGTCACTCGGTCATCAAAACGGGCACCTACCGCAATCAGCAGATCACATTCACTCACGGCGAAGTTGGCATAGGCCGAACCATGCATCCCCAACATCCCAACCGAGAGAGGGTTATGCTCGTCAAAAGCTCCCAAGCCCATCAGAGTGGTAGTGACGGGAATTTGGAACTGTTCTGCTAATTCTTTAATTTCTGCGTGGGCACCGGAGGTAATAGCCCCACCCCCAACGTAAAGCAACGGCTTACGGGATTCAGAGATTAGACGTACCGCTTCCCCAATTTTAGAAGTGTCTCCTTCGGTGCGGGGTCTGTAACCAGGGATATCCACATCACCGGGTTCAACGGGAATATATTCACACAGTTCCAGGCCGACATCCTTGGGGACATCTACTAGGACAGGGCCAGGCCGACCTGTACTCGCAATGTAGAAGGCTTCGGCAACGATCCGCGCCATATCCTTCGGATCCCGCACCACATAGGAATGTTTCACCACGGGTAGGGTAATACCAAAAATATCGGTCTCCTGGAAGGCATCTGTCCCAATGGCAGCACGGGTGACTTGGCCTGTAATCACAACCATTGGAATCGAGTCCATATGGGCTGTGGCAATCCCCGTGACGAGGTTTGTCGCCCCAGGGCCAGAGGTCCCAAAACAAACCCCCACCTTGCCGGTAGCACGGGCATAGCCATCGGCCGCGTGGGAAGCTCCCTGTTCATGGCGCACAAGGATGTGCTTAATTTCTCCCCGCTCTTCCACTGGGTGTAGCGCATCATAGATGGGCAGGATGGCACCACCGGGATAGCCAAAAATGTATTCGACACCATGGCGCTTGAGGCTATCGATCAAGATATATGCACCGGAACGAACCTCTGAACGGACAGCAGTCTCAGTTGCTGCGGGGGAAGTTGTTGAAACCACGGGAGTTACCTAAGGAATAACTTAAAGGACGAAGAATACACCAGAAATAAGATCTCTGCTTCCCTATAATTTTTTCCGATAGGGGGATAGATTATTTTGGCGTTTTGTTGTATTGAAGCCTACATTTTAAAAGAATTCATGCAGACTGTCGAGATACTGTATCATAGGCTGCTTTTAACTTAGATCAGCTTATTTTTGAGAAGCAATCTCCTGTAAAGGGTTTGTTACATGGATGTCAGCGAACAATCATGATTGGGCCACCCCTCTAGCTCCCCTCAAGGGGCCACCCTCCGGTCTTCGACCACCTCCCTCAAGGGACACCCCTCTAACTCCCCTATAAGGGGAGAACTTTTTTGGGGTTGGTTAACCAGTAACTTACTGGGTATCTGTCCCTCTAGCTCTCTTCAAGAGATACCACCCACCGGCCTAGTGGCCACCTCTCTCAAGGGAGGATTGGAGACATTCTTGGGTGGCTTGAATGAGGGGAGAGAGGGGGCCAAGCTGTTCACTGCCGTTGGTGCCAAAATCACTGTGGCACAGATAAATTTGGGTATCGGCGCGGGCGAGGAGATCTTGGATAATATCCTGGAGCCGTTGGCGATCGCCTTGTTGTTCGATTGCTAGAGACCAAGGTTCCCCTTGCCAGTTGCGTTGAAACACACCATAGCCAAACAGGGTTGCGGCACCACCTTTTTCCCAGAGGCGCGATCCGGCATCCAGCCAGAACTGATAAGGGTGGTGGCGACGGGCTGAGCGGTATTGAAAGATGGTTGCGAGGGTAATGGAATTGGGAGGTTGGTGGTTAAAGTTGTACTGGGGGCGGGGATTGGCGGTAATGGTTTCTGCTTGGATTAATTGCAGCAGGTCGGCAAGCTGGGCTGTGATTGTATCTTGAGACTCCAGGCGATCGCCACATTGCCAAAAGTGCTGGGCCGTCTCGCTGAGTTCTCGCAGGGTTGCCAGTTGACCATAGTTGGGGGCAAGTTTTTGGAGGTAAAAGGTTTGGATTGCTTGGTTCAGGGTCTGCAAAATGCCCTGGGGAGTCATTTGATGGGTGGCCTGGGTTTGCTCGATCCACTGGCGAATGTCTTCGTAAGCTTGGGTGGCTTGATAGCCGAGGCGATCGCCCCTGGGCATGGTCGTTGCCGGGAGCAATTGGGGTTGCTCCGGATCGGGCTGAAAACAATAGTCCACCAAGAGACCAGCCCGCACGGGATCGATTAGCAGCTTTTCGGTGGCGGTCTGGGACAGCATCATGAGCATTTCCGCCACATCTTGATTCTGGATCAGACGCCCACTACCGGGATAAATCAAGGCCAACAAGGTCAGCAGCGATCGCCCCCAGGGAGAACTTGCGATGGGTCGTTGTTCCCGCAGCGGTTCCAGGGGAATTTGGGCAGCGGCGAGGCTCTCCATCAGGGTATAACGGGCGACTTCATCGAGGCCGGGCGCAATAATCGCAATGTCCGCTGGCGCAACTCCCTGATCTTTCACTAAAAATTGAATTTGTTCACCAACCCGTGTCAGCAGTTGGGCGCGAGAAACGGTTTGAATTGATTGGATGGTTGCGGGTAGTTGTCCCCCAAACTGGGGTTGGGTCACAGTCTTTTGAATTTGCGCTGTGAGGGTGGCCCCTAGGCCCGCTGGTCGTTCTAAATGAATCACCTGGCACCGTTGCGCTAATTGGCCCCAATGGTCAGGATCACCGCTGAGGCCGAGGCGAATTCTCCCGACGGGATTTTCTGTAAAGACCCCGGTACAGCCTTGATCTAACAAAACCTCAGCCAAATCCTTGGCGATCGCCGGATAATCTTGCCCATCATCGGCGAACATCGCCCCAAACCGTTGCCCTAGAGAAGTTTGGTATTGTTCATTTTTCAATAAACATTGCCCATAGAGATCGTAAATAATGCCATAGGTGAGAAAACCTCGGCCTAGACACCAATCTCGCCATTGTCGGATGAGTTCTCCCGCCGTTTCTGTAAAGTCTTCGCAGTTGGTCTCTGCACCAGTGGCCACCGTCCCCGTCAGTACAGATAACTGCCCCGCCATGAGCCGTTGGGGAATCTCTGCTAGGGCGATGCCCGCCGCCCCCGCCAGCAACAAAATATCCAAGAGCCGTCGCACCAAGCGATTTTGAAACCGTTCATTGGGCAATAACTCCCAGGTGGCTAGGGTGTTGGCCCACAATTCCCGTGCCAACTTTTGTTCCATCTCTGGCCGCAACCGTAGGGGAAATCGGGGGGCGATCGCCAACTGTTCACAAATTAATGGAAAAAATAATTCCACTTCATCAGCCATAAACGCCACTGGCGTTTTACTCACAAAGGGATAGCTGCCGCGAATTTCTTGGTGGATCAAGTCCGCCAGCAGCCGCTGATTTTGATTATTTGCCGCCAAGACCAATAATCCCGGCACCAATACCGCCTGGGAATCCTGCCCTTCCACCCAAGCTTTTAGCCGCGCCACCAATGCCGTCGTTTTCCCGGACCGCGACTGACCCCGTAACCAAATTGCCCCCATCAGACCCCCGTTTGTGCCTAACAATTCTTTTACAATATTGACCTAACACAAAACACACAAAAAAATCCTCCCTTGAGGGAGGTGCCGCAGGCGGAGGGTGTCTGCCCAGGCCATACAGAAACATTTGAACCCAATGAATCTAAGCAACTTCATCAAAAAAGCCCGCCGCTGGTTTTACGACACCCCAGACCGTGCCCTGGAGCAAGCCTACCGTGCTGCCCTCAATATCCAGGCCATTGAACTCGAACACTTTGCTGGCAAACCCGTTTCTGGCCGCAATGCCGACTATAGCGATAGTGTGATTGGCTATTTTCAGCGGGAAGTGCGCAAACAACTCAAAATTATTGAAGTGCGCCTGCGGGAATTTCGTTCCTTTAATACCGTCGTTCCTGTCTCCGAAGAAACGCTCCAAAAAAAAGCGAGCAATATCTACTACCCAGATGCCGCCGACAAGCCGACCCTCATTATCGAAAAACTGCGCTTCATTGACGAAGTCACCGGACGCTACGGCCGTGGCCTGTCGAAACAATCCGTCGCCCTTGTTCCCCTCGATGGCCCAGAGGCTCCCCAAACCAATGGCGGCCCCGACAGCAAACCCAAAGTAGAGACGGTATCGGACAAAACAGGTCTTGTGCCGCGCTCCATCATGCGGACATTTTCTCGCATCCAGCAGGAGATCGATCCCAAGTCCAACGAAGCAGAAGCCGAGGTGGTGACAAAATTCCGGCGATCACGCAACAAAACCGCTGTTTCGATCAAATTTCTACTCACCCTCGTTATTGTGCCCTTGTTGGTGCATCAGCTCGCAAAAATTGCGATTACGCCTTTCGTAGAGGAGCATTTTTTCACCGAGGCGAGTCCGGCGTTGTTTGCAAACCCCGATCTAGAAAACGAAGCCTTTGAGGAATTAGAACATTACCGAGCAACCCTGGAAATGCGCCAGTTGGTGGGGTTAGCGCCAGCCCTCACGGAGGCGGAAATTACTGAAAAAATTCAAGAAAAAGCGACGGAAATTGCCCAGGATTATCGCGCTGAAAGTTACAACGCCTACGAAAATATTTTTTCAGATATTTTTAGCTTCTTTGCTTTTGTCGGAATTTTGTTAATTAGTAAGCGCGAAATTGCGATGTTAAAGGGCTTTTTAGATGAGATTGTCTATGGCCTGAGTGACTCAGCAAAGGCATTTTTAATTATTTTGTTTACGGATATTTTTGTGGGTTATCACTCACCCCATGGCTGGGAAATTATCCTCGAAAATGTAGCAAAACATTTTGGTATTGCCGAGAGCCGGGACTTTAATTTCCTTTTTATTGCAACCTTCCCTGTAATCCTCGATACGGTCTTAAAATATTGGATTTTCCGTTATCTCAATCGTATTTCGCCTTCTGCCGTCGCCACGTACCGCAACATGAACGAGTAGTATTCTCCCATTGAGGGGAGTTAGAGGGGTGTCCCTTGAGGGAGGTGGCCGGCTGGCCGGAGGGTGTTATTCTCCCCTGGAGGGGAGCTAGAGGGGTGGCCCTAGAGGGATGTTAATCTCCGGAATCTGCCATCCCGTTATCGTTTGTTTTTTCGGGTCTTTGCGGAACAACGGACGATTATTATTTATGGTTAGGTTTTCCGAGGAAGGCGGGCGATAAGCGGGATTGTTATGGGGTTTTTAAAAAGCTGGTGCGGCATGGGGTTTTTCCGCGAACTGTGGCGGAGCTAAACCAGTGAGTTTGAAACATAAATTTTTCATGATGTGTTTAATATTTCTGATACTTTGAAAGTACTTTCAAAGTATTTTTTAAATCTTTTGTTTCCTTTGTTACGTGAATAAGCTGACAAAAAGACAATAAAAAACGCGGCTGTAGAAACCGCGTGATATCAAAAAATTTGAAGAAAAATCTAAACTAACTCAAAATTACTGAGCAACATTTTGACCATTGTCCGAAACATCTGCGCAGTCAACTCCCGCATCAGCTACAGTACGGGTAATGGGGAAGGACGCTGTATCTATATCAAAAGCAGTAGTACCGCTAAGTTCATTCTCCTCGCACAAAATAGATGCCGTTGTCGCTTCTTGCGTACCATCTGCAGCGATGGAGTAAGCGATAGCGAGGTAGTCACGTACAGCGTCTTGGTTATTTGAAACAGCAAAGGTATATGCATATTGACTAAACCCGTCGAAGCCGTTTCTATTCACATCTGCTGCGCCATCTACTATACCTGCGGTATTACCACTATTGTCAGTATTGCTGCTACCGTAGGAGTAGTTTTCAGTATTAATGCTTACACCCAGACCAAGGCCATTGATGTTGTCAGAGAAAAATTGTCTTTCTAAGAAATAAGACTGTTGACCACGATTTACCGCACCGAGGGACTGTTTTGCTTCAGATTGACGGGCTTTGTTTGCCTGATTCAAGAAAGAAGGCAGCGCGATGGCAGACAGAATACCGATGATGATGATAACAACGAGCAGTTCGATCAGGGTAAAACCTTTGTCAGCTTTCTTTTTGTTGAGTTGTTGCAGAAGCTTAAAAGTGAAATTTTTCATTTGGGGGCATCTCCTTATCCCGGTCTCAACCGGAATCATGTATCCGTTAACCCTAAATTACCCACCCACTTTCTTTTCCTATCACCCCCCCCACAAAAATAGATCTCCCCTTCGGGGGGAGATGCCGTCAGGCAGAGGGGGGTTCAACCTCCAGGGAAAAAGAGTGAGTTATTTGTATGTTCCGCAGTTGGTGGGTGACCCTCCCCTAGCCCCTCCCAGGAGGGGATAATTGGCCGGTGTTTTGGAAAAGCAAAAAAAATAGAACATAAGATTAAAAGAAAAACCATCCTTCCCATGCGCCGTAAAATTCTGCCCTACAACAAACATCTCGTCGGACGTGCTCGCCAACTCCGCAAAACCATGACCAGAGGCGAAGCCATTCTCTGGCAACACCTCCGCAAAAAACAAATCCTCGGTGTCAGCTTTCTGCGCCAACGCCCCATCAACCAATTTATCGTTGACTTTTATTGCAAAGACTGGATGCTCGCCATCGAAATTGATGGCAGTAGCCACGATAGCCTCGCTGCCCAAGAACGAGACGCTTATCGCCAAGCCAAACTCGAATCCTTAGGGGTCAGCTTCCTCCGCTTCAGCGAATACGATGCCCAAAATCACCCAGAGGCGATCGCTGAAACCATCAAAGCCTGGCTCCTCACCCACCCCCAAAAAATCCTCCCTTGAGGAAGGTGATTGCTACATTCTCCCCTTGAGGGGAGCTAGAGGGGTGTCTCAGCAGGTTACTGGTCAACCCACCCCAACCCCTCCCAGGAGGGGATAATTAGCGGGGGAGGTGTCAGCGTTTTGTGATAGGAACAAAAGTCCGGTTTTTTCAAGCTTTTTCCAGGGCAGTGTCAAGCTATAATCTGCCTTGATTCATCTATATACGGTATTTAAACTATGGGTCGCGCAGAAAAAGTTGTCCTCGCCTATTCCGGTGGTGTCGATACATCCGTTTGTATTCCCTATCTCATGCACGAATGGGGCGTAAAGGAAGTAATTACCCTTGCCGCAGATTTAGGACAGGGCGAGGAGCTAGGCCCGATTAAACAAAAAGCCTTAGATTCTGGGGCTGTGGTCTCCCTCGTTGAAGATGGCCGCGAAGAATTTATTACCGATTACGCTTTTCCCGCGATTAAAGCCAATGCCCTCTACGAAAATCGCTATCCCCTGGCTACCGCTTTAGCGCGTCCCCTCATTGCCAAAATGCTTGTCCGTGCCGCCGAAAAATATGGAGCCGATGCCGTTGCCCACGGTTGTACCGCGAAAGGCAATGACCAAGTGCGGTTTGACCTGGGAATTCTAGCGCAAAACCCAGAAATTAAAGTCCTAGCTCCGGCGCGGGAATGGGGCATGAGTCGGGAAGAGACGATCGCCTACGGGGAAAAATTTGGTATTCCGTCTCCGGTGAAAAAGTCTTCACCCTTTAGTATCGACAAAAACTTGCTTGGTCGCAGTATTGAGGCTGGCCCCCTCGAAGATCCGATGTGCGAACCCCCCGAAGAGGTGTTTGAAATGGTGAAGGCAATTTCTGACACTCCCGATGAACCAGAATACTTAGAGATTGGTTTTGAAAAAGGTGTGCCCGTAACTGTGAATGGTGAAGCCCTTGGCCCGGTTACTCTAATTTCCAAGCTGAATGAAATCGTCGGGAACCATGGCATTGGCCGGATCGACATGATCGAAAACCGTGTGGTCGGCATTAAGTCCCGTGAAATTTATGAATCCCCGGCAATGTGTGTATTGATTGATGCACACCGCGATCTGGAGAGTTTAACCTTGACGGCGGATGTCACCCAGTACAAGCGCGGCATGGAGCAGACTTATTCTGAGCTAATTTATCGCGGTTTGTGGTTCTCGCCCCTGAAGCAAGCGGTAGATGCGTTTATCGAGCAAACTCAAGAACGGGTTACGGGCGTTGTTCGTCTCAAACTTCACAAAGGGACAGCACGGATTGTGGGTCGTCGTTCCGAGAAATCTATTTATACGCCGGATCTGGCAACCTACGGTGCGGACGACAAGTTTAACCATGAGTCGGCGGAAGGGTTTATTTATATTTGGGGGCTGCCGACCCGCGTTTGGGCACAGGCAAATAAATAACGGACACCCCTCTAGCTCCCCTCAAGGGGAGAAGTTCATAGGTCTTGCCAGCATACCCGCCAACTGTTCCCCTCTTGAGAGGGGTTAGGGGAGTGTTAACCAGCAGACACTCCTCTAACTCTCCTCTAGGGATACCACCCTCCGGCCTAACGGCCACCTCCCTCTAGGGAGGATTTTTTTTGGGCAGCTTTGCTTCTGGGGAAGATTTATGATGGATAGGATGTAGATTATGGGCGATCGCCTGAATGGAAATCACATTTTTAGGAACCAGTTCTGGCGTGCCGACGCGGGCGCGAAATGTATCGAGTGTGGCGTTGAGGTTACCGCAGCGGGCCGAGGCGTGGCTCTTTGACTGTGGCGAAGGGACGCAACATCAACTTTTAAGAAGTGATATTCGTTCATCGCAAATTAGCCGCATTTTTATCACTCACATGCACGGCGATCATATCTTTGGGCTAATGGGTTTGATCGCCAGCATGGGCCTTGCGGGAACAGGCCATCCCTTAGAAATTTATGGCCCCCCCGGTTTAGAAGCATATCTCCGGGCCTGCGAAAAATATTCTTACATGCGCATTGGCGATCGCCTGCGCGTCCATCAAGTCAAACCCGGCTTGGTTTTTGAAGATAAAGAGTTTCGAGTGAGCTGTTTACCCCTCAAACATCGCGTCACCGCCTTTGGCTATCGCGTTGTCGAAAAGGATCGTCCCGGCAAATTTAACCTCCCTAAAGCACAAAAGTTAGGGATTCCTCCCGGTCCCGTTTATGGCGACCTGAAAAAAGGAAAAATCGTTACCCTCGACGATGGCAGAATCATTAACGGCTCCGAGCTTTGTGGTCAACCGGAAATTGGTCGCAAGATGGTTTATTGCACCGACACCGTTTTTTGTGATGCGGCGGTGGAGTTGGCCCAGGATGCGGATGTCCTAATTCACGAGGCAACTTTCGCCCACAAGGATGCAGAGATGGCCTTTGATCGTCTCCATTCCACCTCGACAATGGCCGCCCAGGTCGCTCTCTTAGCCCAAGTGAAGCAACTGATCATGACCCACTTTAGCCCCCGTTACATGCCGGGAAATGAGCTGACCCTAGATGATCTTTTAGCTGAGGCCCAGGCCATTTTTCCGAACACAATCATGGCGAAGGATTTTTTAAACTATGCGATTCCGCGTCGCAAGGCCTTAGTCCAGAGCTTACATTAGGGTGAGAATGCGGATTTTTGAAAGTTTCTCGGCGGCTAAACCGTCTAGTTCTTGCAGCTCTAACCAGCCTTCTTTGATTAACTGGGCGAAGGTGAAGACGAGGCTTTCGGGGCTGAAATCGTATTTCCCATCCAGATAATGCCGTCGGGCACTTAAAAAATCGTTAAGTTGCCAGAGATCAGTGGGGTCTTCGGCGAGGTTGGCTTGTCGTTTTGCTTCGGCCATCACTGCGGCAATTTCTCGGCGGTAGGATAAGTCAAACGCTTCCTTGGCGATGGTTTTCTCTTGCAGTGACCATTGAGTGTTCGCAGTGGGCATCGTTAGCATGGGTAATTGAAAAAGTGAGTTTTAAAATAAATATTGTTTTGACTTTAGTAAGTTCAAACTAATGGGCTTGATTATAATAAGTTATGTATCAAAAGCGCAGTTTAAATTCTCATAATTCCGCAATTTGGCGGCGATCGCCTGGGCAAAAACACCGCTCAAAATAAGCGCTCGTAGGAATTTAAGGTTTTTATTACAATTTTGTTAAGAAATACCGTGACCCGGCAGCCTAAACCAAGGTTTGTGGGGATGACGGTGGTGTTCTTCGTGGAACGTGCCGAAATGGTAACAGCTTAAAAATGACCAAATTCGCCACCCAACTGACGGTTTGATGCTGGGTTTTGGCAGAGAGCGGCGATCGCGGTGGGGCAGATAAGTCCCAAAGAAAAACAGTTGCCAAGAACTCAGAAAAATCGGCAGCAGACAAAACACAAAAAAATTTTCGTAGGGCACATTCCCAAAAAGATTTAATGGCAAGGCGATCGCCCCAAAGATCAGCACAAACCCCCAGAACTGCCGCCAGGCTAAATATTTCCCCATAAAATGCCAGTACCACAGCAGCGGGTGGCGATGCCGCCCATTATGAAAATCTGGATCCCCCGGTTGAGCAGGGTGGTGATGGTGCTTGGCATGGTTGCGGATACAGTCTCTGTAGGACAAACAAGCATACAGATTGACCCCCCAACGACCCAGACGATGGTTCCAACGGGGAGAACTCGGCAACAAATTACCGTGCATGGCATCATGGGCCAAAATAAATAAACCCGTATGAAAAAAGGTTCTGACGCAAATTCCCGCAATAATTCCAGGCCAGGAAAGTTCCATTAACGGATGGCTCAACCAATACACAGCACTTCCCAGCCAAGCCGAGAAAATGGCGATCGCCCACAATAATCCCAGACCCTCTTCTTGCCGCATCAATTTCAAAATATTGTCTCCAACCACGCCATACTGACAAAAAAACGCCCCAATTGGGACGTTACCAGGGATGAATTTATTCAGAATTAAGGCAATTCATCCAAGCATTCATTACTTGCGCACAAGGTTGAGGAGTTCCTTCGCAGATGCGAGCAAATCAACGGCCACAAAGAAGATTTTTCCTTCAGGATTGAGGAGGAAGCGCCAAGCCACATTCATACCCACAGCCGCGCCAAACCAAGGCGTTTCGCAGGTACCAGTCACTTTAATTTGGGTATAACCATCATCGGTTGGTTCCACAACCCCTTTCTTCGGATTGAGTTTTAGGTTTTGACATTCCTCTTGGAAGAAACGTAATACCGCATCTTTCCCGACAATCGGACGCTGGAACGGCGGCTGCAGAGCACCATCTTCAGCAAAAAGACTGATCAATGCCGGAAAATCATTAGCATTGAGGTTGGTCATGTACTGGGTGATCGTGGGGTTATCTACACCTTCGATTTCGACTTTTTCCCGTTGGGCAATTTCTGTCGGTACGACAACAGGCTCAGCAACACGCTGATAACCTTCCATCTTGGCTGGGTCAAAACCCATATCAACGACGGCATTTCTCAGAACCGTAATTTGTTGACCAGGTTCCAGGCTACGGATCGTATCTAAAACCGCAGAAGCATTGGCAGAAAGCTTATAGCCAGCAGGGATCGGCGCGACACTACCTTCTTCCATCCATTCACCGAGGCGATACCAGAAACCGAGCTTAATGTTGACAGACCAAGTCGCATAGGTACGGTTAATGGGCGTATCGATACGGTTTGCCAAGTCGCACATTACCTGGGCTTGATCTTTAAAAGAGAGCTGCTTGATTTGCAAAAGGGTAGATTCTGCAAACTGCATATTAGCCGCACCAGGAGCAGCAATGGTAATTGACTTACCCATTTCAAGGTAAGCAAACCAAATTAATGCCAGTTGATCCTCTGCACTCAGTTGACTAAACCGAGCGCTGGTAGCCGGCACAACATCCGCAGTTAATGTACTGGGGAAAATGTTTCTTGCTGCATCGAGAGTATAAGGCATACAAATGTGCTCCGTGATTGTTGAATTGTTGAGTTTTTGTCCTTGAGTCAAGGTTAACACACAAAAACTTAACAATTGTTTACATCTCGGATAAGAATATGTTGGCAATGGCATTACTTTTGATTAGTCAAAGCGAAAAACCGAGACAAGGCTAGTCTTTAGGCTCGCCTTAACACTTTACTCAATGAGCCAAGGTCAATGTCAAAATTGGTTTATGTTCAGGGTTTAGATCAAAAGGCAAAAGTGATGGAAACAATTTTGGCTGGGTACAAGGATCAATTAACGGATTTGATCCAACGGTATAAAAATCAGGTAGATTTTTTGTCGATCCGCTTGGAACAAGCGGCCGGTAGCAGTATTGTTTTGCGGTCAAATAAGATCGAGACCCTCAGTGAAAGTACCTCCCTTGGGGGCCAGGTGCGGGTTTGTCATAAAGGGGGTTGGGGGTTCGCGGCGTTTAATAATCTCGAAAATCTAAGGCTTCGCATTGAAGAGGCGATCGCCGCCGCAATTTTAATCGGTGACGACGAAACCATTTTGGCTCCCATTGACCCAATCCAAGCGGTTTGCACTTTACCCCTAAGCGGCACCGACCCGCGCCAAGTCCCGCTCCAACGGAAAAAAGAATTATGCGATCGCTACAGTGATCTTCTCCTGAGCCACAGCGGCAAAATTGCCAGCACCAAGGTGAGCTATGGCGACAGCACCCAGCATATAATTCTGGCGACTTCAGAAGGCACCCTGATCGAACAGTCCTGGGTTGATCTGGAAATGCGTTTTTCGGCCACGGCCCGTAATGGTGAAACGGTTCAAACGGGGCGAGAAACCACCGGCTCCCGCAAAGCCTACGAAGATCTCGAAAACCTTGATGCACAGGTCAAAGGCGCAGCCCAACGCGCCGTTAATTCATTAACTCTCCCCGCAGCCAAAGGCGGCACCTATACCGTTGTCATTGATCCCATTTTGACCGGACTATTTGTCCACGAAGCCTTTGGCCATCTATCGGAAGCGGATATGGCCTACGAAAACCCCGACCTCCTCGAAACCATGAGCATGGGCCGACAATTTGGTAGGGAAGACCTCCAAATTTTTGACGGAGCCGCACCGGAGGGCCATCGCGGCAGTTATTTGTATGATGACGAAGGGGTTCCCGCTACCACGACGCAATTGATCAAGGACGGTAAACTCGTGGGCCGCCTCCATTCCCGCGAAACCGCTGGCAAGCTTGAGGAACAACCGACAGGCAATGCTCGCTGTTTGAATTATCACTATCCGCCCATTGTTCGCATGACAAATACCTGGATCAAACGGGGTCAAACGCCCGTTGCCGATTTGCCGACGGACATCAAAGAAGGGGTCTACGCGAAAAACTGGCTCGGCGGCATGACCAACGGTGAAATGTTTACCTTTAGTGCTGGGGAAGCCTGGATGATCCGGGATGGCAAAATTGCGGAACCCGTCAAGGATGTCACCCTCTCTGGCAACGTCTTTAAAACTTTAAAAAATATTGAGGCGATCGCCGACGATTTTTATTGGGACGAATCCGGCGGTTGCGGCAAAAGCGGCCAAAGCGGTTTGCCCGTCGGTTGTGGTGGCCCTTCCCTGCGCATTCGTGATGTCGTCGTCGGCTAAACATCCTCCCTTGAGGGAGGTGCCGAAGGCGGAGGGTGCCTCTCCCTTGAGGGAGGTGCCGAAGGCGGAGGGCGCTTTTCTCCCCTGGAGGGGAGTTAGAGGGGTGGTCCCTAGAGAGGAACTAGAGGAGTGAACAAGTTGAAGTTTCTGAATGCTTGTGCCAGCATAAAAGAGTTCTACCGGATAAAACCTGCCGGAGAATAGGAGGTGATGCCCATGAATGACAGTAGTAACAACATGGGTCTCACAGTTAAAGTAAATCGGCTGTGCGCCGGGGCTGTTCTCTAAAATTTTGCTTGCTCTTTGAGTAAGTTAAGAGAGTCGGAGTTCCTTCCGGCAGTCAGAGTTTAACTAAAGAGACCCGACTAGACCGCTCTTGCTTCGTTATCGTAGAGATAACCCTAGTAAGGGCGGATAGTTTTTTATAGGAGGTTTTCTCCATGGCAACCCGATTGACCGACACCGAAATCCAAGCGCAACTGAGTCAATTTCCTGAATGGTCAAAAGTTGATAACAAAATCCAACGTCTCTTCAAATTCAAAAACTTCGTCGAGGCCATTGACTTTGTGAACAAACTCGTCGAACCTGCCGAAGCCGCCGACCATCACCCTGACATCGAAATTTCCTACAACAAAGTTACTGTAAACCTCACCACCCACGACGCTGGCGGCCTCACCCAGAAAGATTTCGACCTCGCCGGAACTTTCAATCAACTGTAAACGTCGAAGGCCGCCAACACCTCAAATAAAACATTAAGGAAAGACATCTGGGAAGTTTGCAGATTTTCTCTCTAAAGAAAGAATCCAGTAAAAGCGCTCTATCGTCCAAGGATCTAGGGGCCAGTGCTGTAACATTTCTGACAAAACTTCTCAGGTAACTTTTACTTAATGGATAGGTAAAGGAATCATCAAAAAATTCTTATGACGGATCCATTCCCAATCCAAAATTTTGAGCTAATATGATTGATACAAAGGCCTAATCTGAACTCAGAATGTAGCGCCGAATGTGTGAGGAAAAACAAATGAAAACATCTTTATCTCTCTGGAAGTCCCTATCCATTGCTTCCGCTGCTGTCGGCGTCTCTGTTGCCACTGCTGGCACTGCTCAGGCACAAGCAAATAACAGCGAACTTCTTAATCAAATCAACACCTACAGCCAAGGTGACATTGCTCAGGTAAACAGCGTTTTCCAACTCAGCGATGTTTCCCCTTCTGACTGGGCTTTTGACGCGCTTCGTAACCTAGTCGAAAACTACAACTGTATCGTGGGTTATCCCGATGGCACCTTCCGCGGTAACCGTCCCCTCAGTCGTTATGAATTTGCTGCTGGTCTAAACGCTTGTTTACAACAGATCGAGCGCATGATTCAAACTGGTGGTTCTGAAGTAACCCCCGAAGATCTTGCTGCACTCCGTCGCTTGATCAATGAGTTCGAGGCTGAACTCGCTACCCTCGGTGCTCGTGTAGATGATCTTGAAGGTCGTGTTGAATTCCTCGAAGACCATCAGTTCTCCACCACCACCAAGCTAAGCGGTGAAGTAATCTTCGCGATCGGCGACAGCTGGGGAGACACAAACTCTCTTGATTTTTTACTTGATGCTGCCGAAGAATTTGAGAACGGTGACTTTGATGTTTCTGATGGATTAAGCGTAGCAGAGGCATTGTTTTCAGCTGGTGAAAACGCAGAATTCTTGCAAAGAACTGGATTTATTGGCATCGATGATGATGACACTGTAACCACATTTACAGATCGCGTTCGGCTAACACTTGAGACTAGCTTTACCGGTAAAGATACTTTAATCACCCGCTTGACTGCTGGTAACTCTGCTTCCTTATCCCCCACTAATATCTCCGACGAAATTGGCGTTGGCGATGGTGTCGGCTTCCAAACTTTCAACCTTGACACAGGTAACGATGTTGTTATTGACTGGTTGGCTTATTACTTCCCCGTTGGTAAAGCAAATGCTTACTTAGCCGCTTTTGGTGGTCTCCACAGTGACTACACCAGCACGACCTTCGGTGCAACTGGTCTTGAAGACTTCACTGGCGGTAGTGGTTCTTTAACTCAACTTGCTGCTTCTAGCCCCATCTATACCATTGGTGGTGGCTCTGGTCTTGGTTTCAACATGCCTCTCGGCCCCGTTGATATCTCCTTGGGTTACTTAGCTGATGAAGCAAGCTCTTCTGCAGAAGGTGACGGCCTCTTCAACGGTGAATACGGTGCATTGGCTCAGATTGCTTTCAACCTCGGCGATCGCATTGAACTCGGTGCAACCTATGTCAATAGCTATCACGATAGTGGCGCAATCTATGATTTCGGCGGCGGCGCTGCTGTTAATGGCACTATCTGGGCCAACTTGCTTGGATATGGCCGTACACAAGCGAACAGTTACGGTGTCCAAGGTAAGTTTGATATCACCGATAAAGTTTCCCTGGCCGCTTACGGGATGTACACTGATGCAGAGATTACTCTTGCAGATGACAGTGTGGATATCTGGAGCTATGGTCTCGGTGTAGCTTTCAATGACCTTGGTAAAGAAGGTAATGTTCTTGGTCTGTTCGCCGGTGCTCCTCCTTATGTAGCAGAAGGCGATCTCAAAACTCCTCTTCAAGTTGAAGGTTTCTACAAATACCAACTTACCGACGGGATTTCTATCACTCCTGGCGTGATCTGGTTGAAGGATGCAGCTCAAGGTGTATTCGACGAAGAAGATGCAATTATCGGTACTCTCCGCACTACCTTCACTTTCTAAGTTAGTTCACTTTACTTAGATAGACTTAACTCACGCACTTTTTGATTTTGAGAAAGCCTCACCTCCGGGTGGGGTTTTCTATTGGACACCCTCCGGTCTTCGACCACCTCTCTCTAGGGGAGAAAAGCACCCTCCGGCCTGACGGCCGAGGATTAATAGCCTGTTTCCTCAAGGGAGAATAATTGGGGGAAGATGGTAGATGATGTTTATAGAAGCAAGACTTGATGAGAATTAGCGTTTTTGGAATGGGACTAATGGGCACACCGATCGCCTTGAAATTGGCCCAGGAAAATTTTTCGGTGACTGCCCATAACCGCACCGCAGAAAAACTGCATCCCTTAGAAGAACAAGGTTTAACAATAACGACAGATCCTCAAGCGGCGATCGCCAATAGCGATTATTTGATTCTAACCCTCAGTGATGCGGCGGCAATCCAAACGGTTTTATTTGAAAATCCAGACACTTCCTTTGCAGAAAAAATTATTATCCAGATGGGCACCATTGCCCCAGAAGAAAGTAAGGCGATCGCCGAAGAAGTTCAGCGGCGTCAAGGCCAGTATTTAGAAGCGCCGGTGCTGGGCAGTATCCCCGAAGCGAAAAAAGGGACATTGCTCGTAATGGTGGGGGGCGAAGAAACATTGTTCCAAGCCTGTTTGCCGATTTTTAAAACCCTGGGGCAAGACCCGAAATATATTGGTGCAGTGGGTCAAGCGGCAGCCCTGAAGCTGGCTTTAAATCAGTTGATTGCAGGTTTAACAGCTAGTTTTTCCTTGAGTCTAGGCTTGATTCAGCGAGAAAAAGTCGATCTTGATAAATTTATGGGGATTTTGCGCGATAGCGCCCTCTATGCCCCCACCTTTGATAAAAAACTACCCCGCATGGGCGATCGCACCTTTGAAAATCCCAACTTCCCAACGAAGCATTTACTCAAAGACACCAAGCTCTTTTTGGCCGCCGCAAAAACCGTGGGCCTTGATACGACTGGACTAGAAGGCATTCGAGAAATTATCGAGCAGGCGATCGCTTTTAATCTTGCCGAAGCGGACTATTCTGCCATTTATCAAGTGATCAATCCTGATCCCACACCTTAGCGACCATTTGATTGCGGCCCCGGGCCTTGGCTTCATACAGCGCACAATCTGCAAGGGCGACAAATTTTTCTGGACTCGTAACACAGTCCGCTTCCACGGAGGCGATGCCCAAACTCACCGTGACGATTGGCGAAACCAAAGAGCTCTGGTGGGGGATCTGTAAACTGCGCACTTGCTCGATGATATTTTCTCCTAACAACTGCGCCCCAGCACTGGGGGTGTCTGGCAAGATCACGATGATCTCTTCGCCACCATAACGGGCAACTAAATCTGTGGGTCGCTTCACTTGGCTGGCGATCGCCTGGGCCACCTCAAACAAACAATGATCGCCAGCTTGGTGGCCATAGGTATCGTTGTAATTTTTAAAAAAATCTACATCAATAAAAATAATCGAGAGGGGAATTTGATTTCGGAGCATCAGTCGCCATTGCCGCTCTAAAACCAAATCAAAAACCCGACGATTTGCCAGTTGGGTCAAAGGATCCAAAGCCGCCAACCGTTGCAATTGCACATTCGTCGCTTCCAAACGTTGGTAGAGCTTTGCCTGGTAAATGAGATGGCGCACCCGTTGCCGCAAAATTGTCCAGTGGATCGGTTTGGTGATGAAGTCCGTTGCGCCAGCGGTGAAGGCCTTGGTTACTGACTCATCATCCTCCCGGGCCGTAATCATCAAGATGGGAGTACGCGCAATCTTTGTGAGTAGATCTTCTGCCTGCTGATAGGCCACCAATTCTTGACGGAGCAGAAGCGTTTCCTGGGACAATTCCGTATTTTTTGAGGAGGGGATTCCAGTGCTGGCTTGGAGTTGTCGAAAGGCCTCGCAAAATTCCAAGCCATCCATGACCGGCATCATAAAATCTAACAAGATAATATCGGGCATGGTTTTTTGGAACATTTCTAGTCCCTCTTGACCATTGGTTGCTTCAGCAACTGCATAACCTTCTTTTTCCATCCAAAAGCGAATCAGGCGACGCGAAATTGGATCATCATCAATGACAAGAATTAACGGTTGATCATCCTGCATTGAGGCAGAATCAGCGGTCATAGATTCTAGGCGCCAAAAGAACTATATAGTTATTCTAACGGGTTACTGCCCTAGCAATCGGCCCTCTAATGTTAATTTGACGACCTTTCAGAGATTCTCAGTATGATCACTTAGTCTGCTATTCCTGCTCGATTTGGGTGACGCGGCGCACATTTAAGGTGTCACTCATATTTTTAATTTGATTAATGCTGTGGGCCAGTTGTTGGGCGTTACGAATTTCAATCCGCAAAGAAATAATTGCCGGTTGGCCGTGGCTCGTTTTTACATTGGTACTCCGCACGTTGATGTGCTGGTCGCTTAGGCGTGACAAAATATCCCGCAGCACCCCTACCCGGTCAATGACTTCAATGCGGAGATCCACGGGGTAAACAGGGGCGTGTTTTTGGTCGATGCTGGGGTTCCAACTGACAGGAATTAGGCGATCGCCATCGAAGTTTTGCACATTGGCGCAGCTGCGGTGGTGAATAGAAATCCCCTTATGGCTGCGGGTGACAATGCCGATAATCGGTTCGCCGGGCAAGGGCGCACAACAACTGGCGATGGTATAAACCAACCCTTCAATGCCAGCAATGGGGTATTTATGGCTATCTTGGAGGGGCTTAGGGGGTTTTGTCGCTGTGTTTAAAGAAGCCTCTAGCTCCAGTTGGGGGAGATGTTCTTCTTCCTGGTCGCGCACTTGATCCCGCCAGCGGTTCACCACTTGGTTGAGGGTGACTTCGCCGTAACCCAGGGCCGCCAACAGATCCTCGGTATTTTGGTAATTACACTTGTGGGCAACGGTTTGCATCGCTTCGGATTTGAGGATCGAATCGAGGCCCGTTTTTCCCAGTTCTTTTTCGAGTAAGCTACGGCCCCGTGCTAAGTTTTCATCCCGCCGCGATCGCTTAAACCATTGGCGAATCCTATTTTTGGCACTGGGGGTGACCACATAATTGAGCCAATCGAGGCTGGGGTGGGCATTTTTTTGGGTAATAATTTCGACGATATCGCCATTGCGGAGTTTTTTCTCTAACACTGACCAACGACCATTGATCCGTGCTCCTTTCATGTGGTTCCCCACTTCGGTGTGAATGCGGTAGGCGAAGTCGATGGAAGTAGCGCCTTTGGCCAGGGCCACCACATCCCCATTGGGGGTAAAGACATACACATCATCTTCAAAGAGATTGTCCTTGAGGTTGTCAATGTATTCTTCCGCATCCTTGAGGTCGCTTTGCCATTCGATCAGTTGCCGCAACCAAGTGAATTTTTCGTCTTCGGAGGTGAAACTAGCGGCGGAATGACCGGCTTCTTTGTATTTCCAGTGGGCGGCAATCCCGTATTCGGCGATGTGGTGCATTTCCATGGTGCGAATTTGCACTTCGAGGGGGCGACCATTTAAGCCGACGACGGTGGTGTGGAGGGATTGGTAGCGGTTGGGCTTCGGCAGGCCAATGTAGTCTTTAAAGCGTCCAGGAATCGGTTTAAAGGCATCATGAATCACCGCCAGGGCACGGTAACATTCGTCATTGGTTTCGACAATAATCCGAATCCCAGCGATGTCAAAAATTTCGTCAAATTCTTTGTGCTGTCGTTGCATCTTGTGATAGATGCTGTAGAGGTGTTTCGGGCGACCCTTGATTTCCCAGACGTGGAGGCCCAGGTGACGCAGGCGATCGCGGATAATTTCGATGGCTTCTTCGAGTTTGGCCTCCCGCTCGGTGCGTTTTTCGGAAATATGTTTTTGCATCGAACGGTAGGCTTCCCGCTCTAGATACTTGAAACAGAGATCTTCGAGTTCCCACTTAAAGCGCCAAATCCCTAAACGATTGGCTAGGGGCGCAAAGATTTCACGGGTTTCGAGGGCAATGCGCTCTTGTTTGTCGGGGCGTAGATGTTCGAGGGTGCGCATATTGTGGAGGCGATCGGCGAGTTTCACCACGATCACCCGGATATCCTCGGCCATGGAGAGGAACATCCGCCGGAAATTTTCTGCCTGGCGTTCTGTTTTGCTCGAAAAGGTAAATTTGGTGAGTTTGGTGACTCCTTCGACGAGCTTGCGGGTTTCGGCCCCAAAGCGTTCTTCGATTTCTTCGGGACTGACTTCTGTGTCTTCAACCACATCATGGAGAAAGCCCGCCGCAATCATCGCCCCGTTGCCGCCTAGGTCGAGCAATAGCCCTGCTACGGCAATGGGATGGGCAATGTAAGGTTCGCCGGATTTACGGGTTTGGCCTTCGTGGAGGGCATGGGCAAAGCGAAAGGCTTCACCGATGAGTTGGCGATCGCCTTCGGAGACCCCAACCAATTGCTCTGGCTGATAGAGGTAATTTTTCAACCAAGTGGGCAACGGCACATCAAATTTTTCTGTTTCGGATGCGGCAGTTAATTGAACAGAAGAAGCAGTCATAAAAACACAAGGGAGAAAAAAACAACAGCGACAACGGACGAGCTAAAAAAGGCTGTGATCAAAGGTGATGTTTGGGGCAACCTTAACCCCCGTTCCTTGGTCGTCAAGGGGAAGCGAGGGGCCGACTCCTGAAACCAAAAAAATAAAGCTGGGGATTTTAACAATAAGCTTAAAACGAAGATTAAGTTTGTTTTAAGTACTTTAATTTTTACTTAAAAGTTTAGATTTGCACAAAATATTTTCAGAAAGATTATTTTTGATACAGTTTTGATGGCTTTTTTGTTCTCTAAATTTGCACGATCTCCCCGATGAATTTTTCCGCCTATCAACAATTAAAAATCCATTTGCAAGCTCTGGCCACAGATTTAATCTCACGCCAACAGGAACCAGGGGCTTTAGTCCGCCAGGGACAAGAGTTTCTCGGCTTTTGGGAAACTCAATTGGCTCCTCTCACCGGGGAACAGCTACCCGAAAAAATCTATAGCGCTTGGCGATCGCTCCACACGGAATTGTATCGGGGGTTGCGGCTCCTCAATACCGACTTAATCTTTCTCCAGGGCAGTCGTACCCCCAGCACCCAACGCCAAAAACAACAACAGATCCAAGCCCGCCTGGCTCAACTCGATCAATATTGCACGGAAATACTTAAGCTTGGCGATCGCCCCACACCGGAAGCGTAAAATGAAACTCACTGCCTTGGCCTGGGGTGCTATCAACCCAAATGCGCCCTTGGTGAGCCTGAATAATTTGCCGACAGACCGCCAAGCCTAGACCATAGCCCTCTTGGGTAGCGTCTCGCTTCAGGCGAAAATGTCCCTCAAAAATTTTTTCTTGTTCCTCTTCAGGGATACCATGGCCTGTGTCAATCACACTCACCTGTACCTGCTGGAGGGTGCGATGGAGTCCCACAAGGCGCACCTGCCCCCCTTCGGGACTATATTTGATGGCGTTGTCCAATAAATTGACAATGACCTGCCGGATCAGTTCTCGGTCTCCATAAACCTCCGGCAGATCCCGGGGCATATCCAAAACCAACTGAATCGATTTGCGCTGAAACCGCTCCTGAATTTGCTCCGTAATTTGTTGGCACAGGGTACTCAGGGCCATCGGCTGGGGCTTAACATCTAACTTTGTCAGTAGTTGCCGTGACTCTTGGAGCAGTTCTGTGATCATCCGGTTCATGATCTGGAGCTGGTTTTTCGCCTGCTGGTAGAGCTGACCCCGCAAGCCAATTGTTTTTTCCGTTTCCGGACGTTTTGAGAGAATTTCTAAAGTTTCGATAGCGATGGAGGTTCCGGTAAGGGGACTCCGTAGGTCATGGGCGAGCATCGCTAAAATCTGATCCTTAAATTCGATCTGCTTGAGGAGGGCTTCTTTTTCCCGTTGCAATTGAAAAATTTCGTCGGACAGGCGCATCACTTCCTTCGAATGCTCTGTCTGGGACGCGGCCAAGCGGCGATCGCATTGTTCAACCTCAGCCAATTGGCGATCGCCAAACTGTTTTTTTAAGGCCGCCACCGTATCCAGCCACTGCCCCCACCAGCGCTCTAGGTCTGGCAAAATATTGCTCCCCGCAAACACCTGCAACGGTTCCGGGAAAACCTTGACGAGAGAAGGTGTCGCCACCAAACGATACAATTCAACCAGTTGGGGCTGATCCTTAATATTGATAATTTCTAAAGAAAAATCCGTTTCCTGCCGTAAACGCTCAAGACAATCTTGCACCCGCTTGATCTCACTCCGATGGGCCAAACGCTCATCCGTAAACAACAACAATCGCAGTTGTATATCAGTCGTGACAGGTACAAGTTGAGATTGATCTTCAGCAGACACAGGCAGTTCAAACAAGACAAATTCGCCCCCAGAAAGTAAGTGATCCCCAATCTGTCTACCATGCACAATCTAAGGGAAAAGAACAGTTTATGGTGAGCTTACTCCAAAATCCATTGTAATCCGTAGAGGACTAATTACCCCATGTCCCCAGAGCCTCAAACTTGAGTTAGATGCGGTGCGTTGACCAAATCGTTTTAGAATCTAATGGACATTGACACCGACTCCTCAAAATCGTTCAGCAAGCGACTCTTTTTAAGGAAGGAATACCACTATGGCTTTAGGCTACGTTGCCCTCGTTCTCCATGCCCACCTCCCCTTTGTCCGTCACCCCGAGAGTGATTTTGTCCTTGAAGAAGAGTGGTTATTTGAAGCAATTACCGAAACCTATATCCCCCTGCTCCATGTATTTGAAGGGCTAAAGCGAGACGGGATCGACTTTAAAATTACGATGAGTATGACGCCGCCCCTGGTGGCCATGCTCCGGGATCCCCTCCTCCAAGACCGCTACGACGCCCACATGAAGCTGTTAATGGAGCTGGTTGAAAAGGAAATTGTTCATAACAAATACAACGGTCACATTAAATATTTAGCGGAGTATTACCACAAAGAATTTAGTGCCATCCTCGACACCTGGGAACGCTATGACCGGGATCTCGTTACGGCCTTTAAGCAATTCCAAGACAGCAATAACCTCGAAATCATCACCTGTGGTGCTACCCATGGTTACCTCCCCTTGATGAAGATGTACCCCCAAGCGGTTTGGGCGCAACTCCAGGTGGCCTACGAAAGCTACGAAGAGAATTTTGGCCGTCCTCCCAAGGGTATTTGGTTACCCGAATGTGCGTACTATGAAGGTTTGGAGCGGATGCTCGCCGATGCGGGATTACGGTACTTTCTCACCGATGGCCATGGCATTCTCTACGCACGCCCCCGGCCCCGCTACGGCAACTATGCGCCGATTTTCACCGAAACAGGGGTGGCCGCCTTTGGCCGGGATCATGAGTCTTCCCAGCAGGTGTGGTCATCGAAGGTGGGCTATCCGGGCGATGTCTGTTACCGGGAGTTTTACAAAGATCTGGGTTGGGAAGCAGACTACGAATACATCAAGCCCTACATCATGCCCAACGGCCAGCGGAAAAATACGGGGATCAAATACCACAAGATCACCAGTCGCGATGGTGGCTTGTCAGAAAAAGGACTTTATGATCCCTACTGGGCTAGGGAAAAAGCTGCCGAACATGCAGGCAACTTCATGTACAACCGGGAACAGCAGATTGGTCGCCTGAATAAGATGATGGGGCGTCATCCGATTGTGGTGTCTCCCTATGATGCGGAATTGTTTGGCCACTGGTGGTACGAAGGCCCCTGGTTCTTGGATTACTTTTTCCGCAAGTCTTGGTATGACCAAGGTACATACCAGATGACCCACTTGGCGGATTATCTAAAAATGGAACCGACGCAACAGGTGGCGGTGCCGTCCCAGTCGAGTTGGGGATACAAAGGCTTCCATGAATATTGGCTCAACCAGACGAACGCTTGGATTTACCCTTATCTCCATAAGGCGGCGGAACGCATGATTGAGCTTTCGACACGGGAACCGGCAGATGAACTAGAGGAACGGGCCTTGAACCAAGCTGCGAGGGAGTTGCTGTTGGCACAGTCATCGGATTGGGCGTTTATTATGCGCACGGGAACAATGGTGCCCTATGCGGAACGGCGCACAAAGAGCCATGTGCTACGCCTCGAAAAAATCTATGAGGATGTAAAAGTCGGCAAGATTGATGCGGGTTGGCTCGAAAAGATTGAAAAGATGGACAACATTTTCCCGAATATTGATTATCGGGTTTATCGGCCTTTGTAATTAGAACACCCCTCTAGCTCCTCTCAAGGGGAGAAGACACCCTCCGGCCTGACGGCCACCTCCCTCAAGGGAGGATTTTTTTTGGACAGTTCAAGAAGTGGCACAGGGCAAGAAAATTTCTGGGATTGGGTCGCCACAATGGTGGTAAGAAAGGCGATCGCCTCAGGAGATTCTCGTCATGGTCAGTTACAGTTTTGTGAGTTTTGGGTTTGGGTCTGGGTTCCTCGCCCTAGTGGTCTTTTTCATTTTGCAGTGGCTCCAGATTCCGGCGGGAAGTTTAGTCGATTGGCTCGTGGGCATCGCTAGTTTTTGGTGGCTGTTGGCGGTGGTGACGATTCCCTGGAATATTTATTTTGAAGCGGAGGAGACGAAGGCCGAGGCGGTGATTTCTCGCCAGAAAGAGATTCCCGTTGATGCCCAACAATTGGCCTATGTGGCGAAAGTCGCCCGGTTTGGTTTGCTGTTGGCGATCGCCCTCCATGTATTTTCAGCTTTGGGGCTATATGGTCTTGCGGCCTGGGGCATTAGTCCAGTGGGGTATGTGACAGGAGGAGCGATGTTATTGCTCACGGTGTTGCGGCCAGCGGTGCGGGCTTACCAATTCATCGCGAGGCGCTTAATGTCAATTCGCAAACAAATTCAATATCCCCGGGAAGATGTGGTGGAATTGCGTCACCGGGTTGTGACCCTAGAAGCAGGGATGAAAAATCTCCAAACGACTACTGAAAGAAATACCCAAACCCACCAAGAAGAATGGCACAACCTCCGGCGCGATTTAGCAAAAATGCGTGCCGCCCTCGAACAACTAGAAGCCACCAATGAAGCTGCCCACCGACAACTCGCCCGGGAAGCGACAACGGCGATCGCCCAACTCAGTGAAGACAGCCAAGTGCTGAACCATGTGCGGGAAATTATTCACTTCTGGAAACAAGCTTAGGCCAAGGGTTTAAGCCGCTACGCCTTAATGGTCAAAAAGTCCCGATAGAATAGGAACAAAATATCATCCCCGTAATCACCATGCCTCAGTTTTTGTTGACCTGGTTCGCGACGGCTGGCTCCCTCTTTCTCACGGCGACCATTGTCCCTGGTTTAGAAATTAATGGTCTGACCACAGCCTTGATCGGGGCGATCGCCCTTGGGTTTGTCAATGCCATTGTTAAACCAATTTTGATCCTCTTTACCCTACCCCTAACTATTCTGACCCTCGGTTTGTTTCTCCTCGTCGTCAATGCGATCGCCTTGGGGTTAGTCGGCTATCTAACACCGGGTTTAGAAGTCAATGGCTTTTTCCCAGCGGTGATTGGTTCCTTGGTACTGACCTTTATTTCGAGCTTGATCAATCAACTCCTCGGCCAAGACGACGAACTCACCGAATAATCTTTTTTCGTCACTCACGCCATGAAAAATTCCGCCTCCTAGTAGTGAACCGGGGGGCAATTTGCTTTTATGCTTAGGGAGAAAATTGGCAACCTTTACCCAAAATCTATGGCAACTGCGGAAAATCTCTTGGTCGTAAATGACGTCTATGCAGGATATATCAAAGATCTAAATATTCTCCAGGGCATTAACTTTCGGATCGCCCCCGGAGAATTAGTGGTGGTCATTGGCCCCAATGGCGCAGGAAAATCGACCCTCGCTAAAACTATTTTTGGTCTCTTGACCCCCAACCAAGGCAGCATCACCTTCAAAGGAAAATCCATTACCGGCCTCCGTTCCAACCAAATTGTGCAGCGGGGCATGTGTTACGTTCCCCAGATTCAGAACGTTTTTGCCAACTTGAGTATCGAAGAAAATTTAGAAATGGGGGCCTTTGTGCGGTCTGGCTCCTTAGAAAACCTCAAGGAACAAATTTACACAATGTTCCCCGTCCTCAAACAACGGCGCAAACAACGGGCAGGCACCCTCTCCGGGGGCGAAAGACAAATGTTAGCGATGGGTCGGGCTTTGATGTTAGACCCGGATCTGTTAGTCCTGGATGAACCTTCGGCGGCCCTTTCACCGATCCTCGTGGCCAGTGTTTTTGAACAAATCAAAGCGGTTAATCAATTGGGCAAGGCGATTATGCTTGTGGAACAGAACGCGAAAAAAGCGTTGGAATTTGCTGATCGGGGCTATGTTTTAGAAAGTGGTTGCGATCGCTTTGAGGGCACAGGTCAAGATTTGCTGACGAACCCGAAGGTCGGAGAACTCTACCTCGGTGCCGCCTACAAAGAGACTTAGATTCGCTACAGTAAAAATTAGAGCTTGGGTAATCGCGGTCGTGGTGAAGTTTCTGGACAATCTGAAAACCTCTTGGCAGCAATGGCGGCGATCACCAGAGACCCCGGACGTGATCGACGTGACCGCAGAACCCATCGAGGCGCCACCCCAAGTATCTTCCCCCAAGCCTTGGCAAAAGATCATTGAGAGATTCCGCCCAGCCCAGCCAGCAGCCACGACTCTCCACGACGACCTCGAAGAACAGGTTAAGGCAAATTTACGGGAGCAAAATAAAACCCGCATTGCTCAGGTATTCCAGCGGTTTGCCCAGGGGGTAACGCCAGCGGATATTGAAAAAATCAAAGCTCATCTAGGGGAGATGCGCCGGGGGCCAGTCAAAGAAATTTGGCAAAAGGTGCAAGGCCTCGCCCAACTCATTAAAGATCCGAATGTGGCGTGGCGGTCAAAAACAATGGCGATCGCCGCATTATTGTATTTAGTTTCACCCCTTGATGCGGTGCCGGATGTGATCCCTTTTGCGGGGTTGGCCGATGATGCGGCGGTCATTATTGCAGTGGGTTCGACCCTCGCCTTTGAGTTAGAAAAATACATGACCCGTCAGGCAGAGAAAAAGGCCGAAATTGAAATCAAAAAGCACACCACCAACGTCAGAATCACGCTTTTAGGGAGTATTGCCGCAGCGGCGATCGCCATTATCGTTAAGCTGATTTTAAATGCTCTATTATGATCTTGAATTCAGTCTCTGAACTTACACTAAAGATTTGCTAATTGTATGATTGAGAAATTTCTTTTAATTGTTCAACCCAATAACGAAAATGTAGACATTTATCTAAAATCAACTCAAAAGGGATTTTCTTTACTGCAATGAAACCATGAATAGGCTTTTTGAAACGAGGAAAAATTTTAGTAATTCGTTTTGATGGTGCAGTTTGTGGATGATCATTAATTTTTTCTGGATTTTGAAATTCATCATAAATTCTTTGAAGTTCCGGTAAGGCTTTTTGATTATTCATTACCTGACTTATTGCAGAAGGTTTGGAAAAGAGTAAAGCTTCATATTCATGCATTTGAATATATGGAATAAACCGATTCTTTGGTAAATTACTACCAAAAGATTCAGTAATAATTTTTTTAATTTCCTGTTCAACAATTAACGGTTTTTGTTCAAAAGGAAGATTATTTGCGGCTTCTCGACCTGGCCAAGATAAAGGCATCCCATAAAAATCGAACATTGTTGTTACGATAATAGTCTGATCTTGCTTAAGCAGTCTGAGGATATCATTCTGTGCGCGAGAAAATTCTCCAATTCCTCCTTTATGCCCACGCTTACCAATAAGTTGAGCTGTTAACCAAATATTTTGGTGTGCTAATTGAGGAGCTAAAATATCCCTCACAAATGTTTGTTCTGTTTGCCCTTCGACAACAGCAATAACCCTATTCATACATAGGACCTCCACCATAAATATTTTTCTGCCAAAGTTCTCCCATCGTATAGTCTTCAAGCCAATCTTGGAGTTGTATACTATCTAATCTTTTGAATATAGACTCTCCATTGTGTCGCTCAACAACAATAATTTGTTCAGGTTCAAAGGAATTTAAAAGCTGTGCTGATTGAGTGGAAACAATAAGTTGAGTATTTTCTTCAGCCTGTAAAATCAAATTCCCTAATACTTCAATCGCATAGGGATGTAAACCAAGTTCTGGTTCATCTAGCAGTATTGTTGCTGGCGGATTAGGTTGCATTAATGCTGTTACTAAAGCAATAAATCGTAAAGTTCCATCTGATAGTTGGCTAGGATGAAATGGATAATCACTTCCTTCTTGTTCCCATTCGAGAAGAATAACTTGATCTCCCTTTTGTTCTTTAGGACGAAATTTAAAATCTTTAAAGAAAGGAGTAACTAACTTGATGACATCAATAATATTCTTATAGACATTCTCATGTGTCTTTTTTAAGTTAAATAAAAATGATGCTAAATTTCCTGCATCAGCTCTAAGGTATTCGTTGTCCCGTATCGAGCATTCTCTTCGCATTTGGGCAGTTCCACTAGTATCATGAAAATGATAAATAACCCAGCTAGAAATTGCATTATAAATATGTTCACTAATACTTCGATTACGAGTATTCTCTAAAATTTGAGTTTTAAGTTTTGATTCACTATGACCATTGCCAATCGAACGATTGACATCATTCATGGTCGTTCCTACTGCATCAAAAATAATCCGTTCATCTGTGAAAATCAATCGGTTATCAACTGTTGGCTGCAACACAAATGAATATTCATTGCTTCCAAAAGTCAAACTAGCTTCAATTGATGAAGTAATTTTAAGTCCTAGAAATAAATGAATATCTGCCCCACCTGCAAGATTGATTGTTCTTTCTAAATATCCATCTACAATTTGTCGCAACAGAAAGAAAAAATTGACGAAATTACTTTTGCCACAACCATTTCCTCCAATAAGAATATTGATTCCCCCCAGCTTGAAGTCTTCAAGACATCGTATGGATTTATAGCCTTTTAAAGTTAGACTTGCAATTGGTTTTGCCATTTTAAAACTCTCTCTTGCTTCCCAAGATTATGTTTTTAACAGGATCTGACTTGGAATCACATTTGTTGAAGATAGCTTTTATAACCGATCGCCGTTAACTTTTCTTGTTTATCCAGCACCATATCTTTGAGACTTTGACGATAAGCTTGCACTTGTTTTAATAACTCTGGATCAAAGGCGCCTAACATTTGTACTGCTAACAAACCGGCATTGGTCGCATTGCCAATCGCCACCGTCGCCACCGGAATACCGCGCGGCATTTGCACGATGGAGTAGAGAGAATCCACGCCGCTGAGGGTACTGGTTTTAACGGGCACCCCAATCACCGGTAAAGGCGTCAGAGCGGCGACCATCCCCGGTAAGTGCGCGGCTCCACCTGCCCCAGCAATAATCACCTTCAAACCCCGTTCATGGGCTGTTTGGGCGTATTCCACCATGTGCTCCGGGGTACGATGGGCAGACACAATGCCAACCTCGTGGGGAATATTAAATTGTCTACAGATGGCGATCGCCGCTTCCATCGTGGGAAGATCAGAATCGCTCCCCATAATGATGCCAACCAGGGGATTAATTACACTCATAGGTTTTTAGCTCATGTATGTCATGCCGACTACCCATCATAAACAAAGGGAGAACTCTGCACAAACCCTAATTAGAGCGCGTCTTGTCGGTTTAGAAGGTCAATTTTGGTTGCGATTAGATGCAAATCGTTGTTTAACGCACCTAGAGCCAATGGAAACCGAAATCCCTCCAGAATTCCAGGAAAATACCCAAGATATTGCCGGAGATTTATTATCCCTGGGGGGAGTGGATCTACAAATTAATGGTGGCTTAGGTTTAGCTTTTCCGGAAGTGACCCAGGCGGATCTGCCAAAACTCCAAGAGATTTGTGATTATCTTTGGGGCCAGGGCATTGACGCTTTTTGTCCGACCATCGTTACCACTTCTTTAGAAAATATCCGGCGATCGCTGGCTGTCTTTGCTGAGCTTTGGGGAAACCCGCAACCCAATACAGCAAAAATCTTGGGAATACATTTAGAAGGGCCATTTCTCAATTATGAAAAACGAGGTGCCCACCCGGCACAATATCTACAACCCTTGACCCTGGAAAATGTGCAACAAGTCATCGGTGAATTTGCCCCGATGATCAAAATCATTACCCTTGCTCCAGAACTCGACCCCAGCCATAAATGTGTGGAATATCTGCGCTCGTTGGGAATTGTTGTTAGTTTGGGTCACTCCCTCGCCACAGAAACAGAAGCAAACGAAGCCTTTGCCCATGGCGCAACGATGATCACCCACGCCTTTAACGCGATGCCCGGTTTGCATCACCGGGAGGCCGGTTTATTGGGAGCAGCGATGGTCAAGCCTGATGTTTACTGTGGTTTTATCGCCGATGGCCAGCACGTCAATCCCACGATGTTAGAAATTTTTTTGCGGGCGGCAAAACACCCTTTTTTAGTCAGTGATGCCCTCGCGCCCATTGGTCTACCTGATGGGGTATACCCTTGGGACAATCGCCAAATTACAGTTACCCACGGCACGGCTCGCCTGGATAATGGCACCCTATCCGGCACAACGTTACCGCTATTTGCAGGGGTAAAAAATCTCGTCCGGTGGGGGATTTGTGATTTAGAAAAGGCGATCGCCTTAGCCACCCTCGCCCCCAGAAAAGCCCTAGGCATACCGACTTGGACGACGGGCGAACCCATCAACCTTTTGCGCTGGCAAGCAGTGGATGACACCGTTGAATTTAGCTGGCTTTAGTGAATTTTTTCGACGTGCCAACCTGTCTGGGCACCAATCTTACCGGCTTTGATAAACCGCCAATTGCCCCGCTCAAAGCTCTTTTTCCCTTTTTTTAAGCTGGGTTGAACGCCGATCAACTGGGCCACTTCGTCCGTCGAAATCATCCAACCTGCCGTCGCCGCCTGTTCTAAAATGCTGAGATAAGCCAGGGGATTTGAAGCTTGACGGGAGTCCGAAACAGCTGCTTCTACTCTGGCAAGATGCTGGGCGATCGCCGCCATTTGCGTTCTCATTTCTGCCAGTTGATCCCTTAGATCTTGCACAGTCTCATCTAAAGAAATTGTTGTTGCTGTCGGCATATTCCTTGGCGTAGGATTCACTGTTTCTGGCTCTGCTACGGCTTCGGGCTGGGGTGACGAAACAGTTGAGAGCGGTTCAGGAGAATTTGCTGACGTTGCTGGTGGTGCATCATCCCAAGGATCTGGGGCCAACTGATTCGCCTTCTGCAGATTCGGCTGAAAATCATGGGTTTGAATCCAAGTGCGATTAACAGCAGTGGCCAAATCCTGGAGGTAGGCTGCTGTTTGAGAGTTGCCTTGATCTTCAAATTGCCGGGCTACTTCCCGCATAAATTTCACCAGATCCGGGGTGATCAACTGTTGATTCGCTGCTAAGATTTGCTGTTCTTCTCCCCGACGACAATGCAAAAGCGTTTCAATCAATTGGGCATAGGCTTGGGTCGTGGCATCTGGTTGGGGCGCGACCGGATTCGGTTGAGTGAGAATATGGTGTAGCTTGCCCGCCCAGTTGTGGAGGTAGCGAGCCCCATTCAGTTCACCTTCCGCCGCCAGGTAGTTGGCCACCTGTTCCATCACTTCAATAAATTGGGCATCCACAAGCTGCTCATTTTGCCGTAGGACAATCCACTCTTCACCCCGGCGGCAGTTTAAGAGTTTTTGCACCAAGTCCAGGTAAGCTTTCAGATTTTTCTGTTCCATGGGGAATGGACTCAAAAATAGAACCACATATATTTACCCATTGTGTCCTATTTTGGCGACATTTTAGCCAAGCGATTAGGACTTTACAGAGCTAAACAAATCAAAGCGAAACACTTCATGATTTTCCTAGGGATAAACTTGGGGATAGTTAATGGGTTTGATATAATTACCATCACATTCAGTCTTTAAGAGAAACCGATCGAGACTGAGATCTGTACCTGTAAATTGATAAAATCCCAAACTACCGCAATCCCCTAAACCTCTGCCTTTTGTAAAAATGCTAATAGTTTGAGTACTTGGATCATATTCTGAATAGCCAGCCCGGGTTACTTCTGTTTCTTTAATTAACTGTTGATCCGCATCTTGGTAGAAATAGGTAATCGGCAATGGCGTTAGATCAAACTGATCACCGTCTCTTTGGTATAAAAAATAATCCTGGAGCAATTGATAGGCCGTCGAGCCACAAACAAGATGAACAAGATATTCATTTTCGCCCACACGGTAAACATTAGATGCAGCTTCTGTAAGCTCCGATTCAAATCTAAACTCTTGGCAAAGCCCCAAATTTTCTTGGTTTTCCATGAGCTCTGGAATAATTTGCGTACTGATGTCAGGAGAAAGATAATTATTAGAATTTGTCTCTGATACCTCCTTAGTGTCCGCTCCTTGGGAATTGACCAAAGGCAATGGCTCAGCAGGGACAGGAATCGGTTTTTCTGTAATATCGGTAGTTGTAGTTCCGTCGGGTTCAGGGGCAACGGGTTCAGAGCGATTTTGGCAACTGCTCAACCCTAAGCCAAGGCTCACTAGGGTACTAAAAATGATGTATTTAAACCTCATGTATCCGACCTCCATTGACGAAACTACAAGAAAATTTCCCAGTTGTTTAAAGGGCAAGGGAAGAACTTAATTTTGCAAAGATCATCCGCCCCGCAGAAGTTTGTAAGGATGAGGTGACGGTTACAGCAACATCAGAGCCCATAAATTCTTTTCCTTCTTCGACAACAACCATAGTGCCGTCTTCTAAATAACCAACCCCTTGTTTTTCCTCCTTCCCTTGCTTGAGGATTTTGACATCTAAATTATCCCCAGGGAGATAGATAGGTCGAATCGCTTGGGCGAGATCATTAATATTTAAAATCTCAACTTTTTGGAGATTGGCAACTTTTTGGAGGTTGTAATCGTTAGTCAATAAAATGCCATTAATCTCCTGGGCCAGGTGGACTAATTTTGCATCAACGGTATTAATATCATCGTAGTCTGCGGGATTGACAGAAACCCGTTTCGGAAAACGATTTTGCATACTCTGGAGAATATCTAAACCGCGACGGCCCTTTGCTCGCTTTTGGTCATTGCTGGCGTCGGCAAGTTGCTGTAATTCGTTGAGGACAAAAATTGGAATAAGAATTTGTCCTTCGATAAAACCTGTTTTGAGGAGTTCTTCTAGGCGACCGTCAATGATACAACTTGTGTCGATGATTTTTGTGGGGGAAGGACGGAGGGTGCCTTCGGCAACGAGGAGGGTATCTAAACTATTGGGGTTGATCAGCCGAAGAAAAGTACGTCCATGGACATCAGCGAGGCTCACACCAAGGTACGCAAAGGTGATGCTACCGAGAATAGCAAAGGTGGGTTTCAGGAAACCAAACTCCGAAGGAATCGGCAACAGAAAAATGGGGGCGAGCATCAAGTTTGCGACCAAAAGCCCAATCACCAAACCTACGGCCCGGGTAACGATAATTTCGATGGGGGTGCGCCGAAATTGTTGTTCGAAACGGCGATAGGTACTCTGGGCTAAGAGTCCGATGGAAAGGCCCAGGAGTGAGGCAAAACCGGCTCCCACCCACCGGAGGGCGTCAATGTTGGAGGCTTGGTCACGCACGGAGGCAGGAAGTAAATCAATGACATCAAATCCCACAAGGGCGATCGCCACCACAAAGATCAGAACAAGGAAAATATCGAACATAGGTCTTACCCGGCTATAAGTCCCAGTTTTAGGGGGAATTTGGGGTTTAGGATAATGGAGAATAATGCCCTCATTATATCGGTGGGTCTTCCATTCCTTCGCGCCTCTGGGAATTAACAAAATTTGTTGATTTTTTCCCAAATTTTCCAGCTAAATGTTCCCTATCCTCCATTGAGGTTGTTCCACCTTGATTACCAGTGCCTATCTCCATCTCCCCTTTTGTTTACGTCGTTGTTTTTACTGTGATTTTCCGATTACGGTGACGGGGGAAAAACAAACGGCGGGCATCCGCGCCCAGATGGAAGTATATGGGGCTTGGCTCTGTCGGGAAATTCAGACAACACCGATCCTAGGGGGCAAGTTACAGACAATTTTCTTTGGGGGGGGTACACCTTCTTTATTTCCGGTTGACCTTTTGGAGAAAATTTTAAGTACCCTTGATCAACGGTTTGGCATTGCCCAGGGGGCCGAAATTTCCCTGGAGATCGACCCAGGCACTTTTTCTTTAGAACAATTGATCCGATACAAAAATATTGGTATTTCCCGTTTAAGCCTTGGGGTACAAGCTTTTCAGGATAATTTACTGGCCAACTGTGGGCGATCGCACAGGGTAATAAATATATTTACTGCGTGTGATCACCTGGAGCGATCGCAGATCCCTTGGAGTTTGGATCTGATCTCCGGATTGCCGGATCAGACCCTCGACGATTGGCAGGCTTCCCTTGATCAGGCGATCGCCCTCAACCCCCACCATATTTCTTGCTATGACCTGGTGATCGAACCCCAAACCCCTTTTGGTAAACAATACGAACCCGGTGAAGGCCCGCTCCCTTCCGATGAAAATACTGCTGCCATGTATCGCCTCGCCAGTGAAACTCTCCGGCAGGCGGGCTATGACCACTACGAAATATCCAATTACGCCAAGCCTGGATATCAATGTCGCCACAATCGCGTGTATTGGGAAAATCGCCCTTACTACGGTTTTGGCATGGGGGCTGCTAGTTTTACCCAAAACCAACGCTTTTCTCGGCCCCGCACCCGCGCTGAATACTACACCTGGGTTGAGCAATATGAAGACAACAACGGCATCTTAAATGTGGAGCCTTTAACAAAAGGCGATCGCCTCCTTGAAACCTTGATGCTGGGTCTCCGGTTAACGGAAGGTTTAGACCTATCCCAACTGATCACAGAATTCGGCCAGAGCAATGTGGATCGAATTCTAGAAATCCTGAAACCCGCTTTTCAGAGAGGTTGGGCTTCCCTTTCTCCCATAACGCCACCGCGCCTTGCCCTCAGCGATCCAGAAGGATTACTGTTCTCCAATACGATTCTCGCGGAACTCTTTCACCACCTCGACCCAGAAAACCCCGTAGAATAATCACGCCTTCCCCTTTCTACTTCCCTACCTATGATTGATCTGTCCCAGAAAAAAATCCTTGTCACTGGCGGTGCTGGCTTCCTCGGCCAACAGGTAATCCAGCAGCTGATCCAAGCAGGCGCTCAACCCGAAAATATTGCTGTTCCCCGTTCCTCAAACTGTGACCTCCGCCAACTAGAAGCCTGTCAAAAAGCAGTACAAGGCCAAGATATTGTGATTCATTTGGCGGCCCACGTGGGGGGAATCGGCCTCAACCGTGAGAAACCCGCTGAACTTTTTTATGACAATTTAATGATGGGTACTCAATTGATCCACAGTGCTTACGAAGCCGGGATCGAAAAGTTTGTCTGTGTCGGGACGATTTGTGCTTACCCAAAATTCACCCCTGTACCCTTTAAGGAAGAAGATCTTTGGGCCGGCTATCCCGAAGAAACCAATGCCCCCTACGGCATCGCAAAAAAGGCGCTTCTCGTGCAACTGGAAGCCTACCGTTTGCAATATGATTTCAATGGCATTTACTTACTACCAGTTAATCTCTATGGCCCTGGGGACAATTTCAAGCCGGAAAGTTCCCATGTAATCCCCGCTTTAATCCGCAAAGTCTACGAAGCCCAACGGGACGGGATCAAACAACTCAAGGTTTGGGGAGATGGCAGCCCGACCAGAGAATTCCTCCATGCCAATGATGCGGCGCGGGGCATTGTCTTAGCAATGCAAAAATATAACGAAGCTGCACCGATCAACCTCGGAACCAATACAGAAATCTCGATCAAGGATTTGGTGGAGTTAATTTGCGAACTGATGGCCTTTGAGGGAGAGCTTGTCTGGGAAACAGATAAACCAAATGGACAACCCCGCCGTTGCCTAGATACCCAGAAAGCCAAGGAGAAATTTGGTTTTGAGGCAGCTATCGATCTACGACAGGGTTTACAGGAAACGATTGATTGGTATCGTCAAAATCCTGGGTAATTTTTTTTCAGATCATCTTTCCCCAAAGGAACAGCGGCTCAGAATTCTCGCAGGCTAAAAAAATCTCCCCTTCAGGGGAGATAAACCAAAACTATCGATTCATTGCACCGTGGAGGTCTGCTTGGTTTGGTTGTTTGAGCTTACTGGCCAATCCTATACGTTCTAGTAAACGGATAAAGGAATAGGTAAAGTCTGGTAAATATCTCACCTCACCTTTTTGGATTGTGATCCCGTGGCGCACCGACCAACCAAAGGCATGGTGGAGATTGTGCCAACCTTCTCCGAGGGCCAGCACCGCAACCCAAGCGTTATTACGGCTGTGATCAGTGGTTTGAAAGGGTTGGTCGCCCCACTTGTGACAGACGGAATTTACTAAGGCAACCCCGTGAAACAGGAGGGTAGTGCTGATGAAGAATGCTGCCAGATATTCCAGACCACCGACCCAGTAGGACAAAGCTCCCAGGGCAATGAGGGGGACAAAATGGAAGCGATCAATCAGCTTGAGGATCGGATCTCGCTCAATGTCGGCGGGTAATTTTTTCGGGAAGGTATTGGGCGAAATAAGCCAACGGTAGTGAGACCACCAAAATCCTTCATTGGAGCTGTGGGGATCGCCTGGATGATCGCTAAAACGGTGATGATCTTCGTGGTGAGCTTTCCACCAACTAGGCCCCATTTGACCAGCAGAAGCGGTGATAAAGCTGCCGATCCATTTCACCCAAGGGGAAGCTTGGTAGGCCTTGTGAGTGAGGAGACGGTGGTAAATGGCGGTGGTACCGAGCATTCTCAGCCAGTACCAAAAAACAATCCAGAGTACAGCTCCCCAACTGAGACCCGTGAAAAAGGCGATCGCCATGCCGAGATGGCAAAGGATAATCCAAATTGGGCCAGTGGCGTAGCTGAGGCGCGTTAGTCGGGAATAGTTGCGGGGACGGGGATTAGGTTGTGGTGGTGTAGAGGGAATCGGTTCAAGAACGTTGCTGTAATGCGTCAAAATGCTTTCCTAACGAGTTGAGAATATCTTCTATGAAACCGTGTTTTTACATAACTTTACAACTCGTGAGTCTTGAGTCTGCCATGGCTGGGTCAAATAAATTCGGAAATGTCTTCGTCACAGTCATCGGCTAAGTAAGAGAGGGAGCGGAAACGGAGGCCGACCAATTGTTCGTAGAGGGGATTTAGTTTACACATTGGTGGAATATGGACAATTTTCTTGCCAAACAGCTTGATATCGCGTTCAAAGGGGCATTGGGGCGGCACCATTTTGCAGATGAAGCGGGCGACGCGGGGATCGTCAATGTCCATGCCATCGAGCCAGTTACGGATTGGTTTGAGAGCGTCAAGGTGGACTTCGGGTTGGGGGGTTTCAGTGGTGACAGTTTCTGGGTCGTAGAGGGTCTTTTCGAGGTTGTGGAGGGCGCTGAGATCGACCCCGAGGTCTGTCCCAAAGGCTTTGATTTGATCGGCTTCAACGATGGAATAGACCCCATCGGCGATCGCCATCATCACCGCTGTCCGTAAAAAGTTTTCGCGGATATTCGGATCTTCTCCGAGGTCAGTCGCTAATTCTTGGCCCGTAATGGTTTCTAAGTCACCGAGGCTGCTATGGGGGGCGAGTTCATCTTGGGTTAGCCGCGTAATCAGCTCCTGCTCTTCGGCATCAAAATGACCATCGGCCCAGGCAATAGTCAGCAGTCCCCGTAACCAAGCCGTGATTTGGCGATCGCTGTAGACAGTTGTGCTCGCAGAACTCATAGCTGTTTCAAAAATTTGTAACTCTCTCCCCATTGTAGGCAAGAAATTGAGAAGCCATAAAAAATACTGTGAAATTAACCCGTGGCTAAATGAGATTAAGCTTTAATTATTAATGTTCTGGGATATTTTAAAGTAAGTTTATAAAGTAATCGATATAGTTTATGGATTTGTAATTATCTAATCTTCCAAAATTTTTTTGTGAGTAATAAAGTGATTTTTTAAGTCTTTGTTGGGGGGATTTCAAGACCTAAAGTAAAACAAAATTTAGCACCTTGATTAACTTGCGGCTCGGCCCAAATTTTTCCCCGGTGCACTTCAATAATACGCTTAACAATCGCTAAACCAATTCCCGTTCCTTCAAATTCAGCTTGGCTGTGAAATCGCTTGAATGGCAAGAAGATTTCTTCTAAATGTTCTGCGCTAAAACCAACACCATTATCTTCTAGGCAATAGGTTTGAGAATCAATTTTATAAAATTTTATTTGGGGATTTGTGACTTTACTGGTATATTTCCAGGCGTTTTCAAATAGGTTCTCAAAAGCCATCTTGAGCAGCGGGCGATCGCCCATCGTCAATATCTCTGGCTCGATTTTAATTTCTACAGACCGATCGGGTGTTTCATCTTGGAGCTGCTGAATGATTTCTGTTGCAATTTCACTCAAATTAAGTATCTCAAGGGTTAACTTTTTTTCTTTGATTTCTGCAAGTCGCATCAAGTCAGAAATGATATTATTCATTTCCTTAGCAGAATTTGCAATGATGTCTAACGTCTCTAAGGTATCTGCATCAAACGTATCAATATCACCTAAGAGTAAATCACAAAACCCTAATAATTTTGTTAATGGCCGCCGCAAATCATGGGAAACCATATAGTTAAAGGATTTTAGATCTTGATTGATTTGAGCTAATTGGTTATTTTTTTCTTCAAGCTCCTGGGCATTACGAAGAATCTTGAGTTGATTTTCAACACGAATAAGCACTTCATACATATCAAAGGGCTTATTAATATAGTCAACACCTCCCAAGGAAAAAGCCTTTACCTTATCGAAAACATCATTGAGAGCGCTAATGAAAATAATTGGAATTTTTGCGGTGGCTGGGTCAGCCTTTAACCGTTGACAAACGCCATAACCATCCAAGATGGGCATTTTAATATCCAGCAGGATCAAATCAGGGGGGTCGGCTGCAACTGCTTTGAGGGCCTGTTTTCCATTGATTACCTGTCGCACTTCATGGCCTTTTTCAACCAAAATTTCTGAAAGGAGTTGTAGATTTTCAGGCACATCGTCAACAATTAAAATATCGCCCCGATGTCTCAGGTAAGAGTCTTGAATCATAATGCTTAAGCTCGCCATATTGGCTTTTGGCTTGCCATTGGCAGGATGGCATTGAAATGATTAGAATTACGCGCGTCAAGGTATTGCTTTTTGTCCAACCCTCGTCTTCTTTTATTATTTCATTAAATTTTTTAGAAAAATATAAAGAGTTTAAAAAGTATGCCAGATAGATTTAACAATGCTAATCTTGGCGATACAAACGTTAAAATTCTGGATCTCTCCGGATTGTGTGCAGGCTTTCAGTCTCAGGATGAACAAAAGTCAAGGTTGTGGCCTGGAGGTGTAAACGTTGGGCTGGCTTACGGCCGTAAAGGCGATCGCCCAGGATGGGGTTATTCAATCCGTCGGGGTGGGCGCAGTGGACCCGGAGTTGGTGGGTACGGCCTGTGATGGGCTTGAGTCTCAGGCGATGGGAATCTAATTTGTGGAAATGGGTTTCGCTGGGTTTGCCCCGTTGCGCATCTACTTTTTGTCGGGGGCGATCGCCAGGATCTGCCCAGATGGGAAGAGTAATAATCCCTGCCGAAAGCTGAATTTTTTCCTCTAGTAAGGCTTCATATTCTTTGTGGATCTGGCGGCGGCGAAACTGGGTTTGGAGATCCTGTTGGGCAGTGGCATTTTTCGCAAACAAAAGAATCCCGGAAGTGTCTTGATCGAGGCGATGGACGAGAAAAATATTCTGATAATCGCGGCGTAACCGGGAAAAAGCGCTGTCATAGGTCTGGCTACTGCGCCCTGGAATCGAGGGGAGGCCAGCTGGTTTATGGATGGCGATTAAACTTTGGTCTTCGTAGATAATTTCTAGGGGCAATTCAGGCGTTGTGATGATATCTTGAAACGTTTTGCCCCCCAAGCCAGATAGTAAAAAGCCGAGGATCGGTTGACAGCGGTCTTCGCAGGCTAAATAGAACTCCCCCGCTCGCTTATCGGTGCTGTTTTTCCCCCACCAAAACTCGGCCATTGCCAGGGGTTTAAGCTCATGTTTCGCGGCATAGTTGAGAAGTTTGGGGGCGCAACAATCGCCGGTGCCGGTGGGTAGGCCGCTCGGAAAGAGATCGGCGATCGCCTTGGATTCTCCTTGAAAATTTTTGAGGCGATAGACCTGGTGCATCCGTTTTTGGAGGGTGCGAGACAAGGTTTTGCGGCGCTGGCGGAGGCTGTGTAAATCTTGATCGGCCTGGTGAATTATCGCAGCGATAGGGGTGATTTCCTGATCTCTTGCCTGTTTAAGGTCGCGCTTGTGGTTGCTTTCCTGGCGACTTTCTTCCTCTAAAGCGGTGAGTACTTGCGCTAATTCAGACCCAGTTAAATTCGCTTGGGAAACCTCTCGTTTTTGACGGCGTGCCTGTTTTTTCTGGCGGCGTTCTGCGTTGAACTGCTCGATTTTTGCCTGCCATTGTTGCTGGAGAGTTTGATATTTTTTCCGCTCTGGTAAGGTTTCGAGGCGTTGTATTTTCCGGCGGATCTGGCGTAACTGGGCGAGGATTTCTTGTTCTTCTAAAATCAGGCGATCGCCCCCAGCCATCGGCGGCACCCAACCGGGGAGGACTTTTTGGCCTTTGAGCAGTCCCGAAAATGCCTTGAGAAATACCCGTTGCCCGGTGGCTGTTTCTGCTAGCAACACCCCATACATTTTCCCTTCCCAACTAAAATCTGGATTTTCCCGAAGCTCTGTCATTAACCCTTGGGCGATCGCCTCGGCATTTTTGGTGCGGGGTAGGCGGTAAAGTTGTTTCGTCGCTGGACAAATTCCCTCATACCAAGCGGTGACAACATCGGCTTCAAATTGCGGTTGGTAGGGGAATAGGGGCGAAGACATTACAATCCAGCGATCATTTTTTGTAAATGTAAGCCTTTTATTTTAGGCGCGAGCACTCCGTTTGTCTGCTGGTGACCTATGCTGTGGCCAATAGTTGACGCAAACAGAAAATGGATTTACTGGCCTCAAATTTAAATGCGACTGTGAGCAGAACGTAACCAAAAATAAATACACCCACAGGAATGAAGCCAACTAAAAAAATAGATAATCCCCAGAAATGAAAAGCGGCGATCGCCAGTAGTACAGAAGCAAAACCCAGCCAGCCAACCATGAAACAAAGTATTAAAATATGCGGGGCCATTGTCACTTTAATAACCGTTCCTTCCCTTGTGGCCTTGATTTTACCTTTCATGATCGGCAAAAAAGAATTTGTGTAATGAATTACACGTCGGATTTCAAAAGTATTTTGGGTGACGGAGCCTCGAAAAGTATGATCTTGAATGGCATCGGCTAATCTTTGTCGTACTGCTGCTGGCTCAAGGGGTGTCTTGATAATTAACTGAAGAAAAGGACTAAAAGTCATCGCTTAGTTTGGTCTTTACGACATCTTTAAAATACTTCCCCACCATCTAGGAGTTGAACCATTGTTTTCGGTTGCTGCTGGAGATGCTGTTGGAGGTAGTGGGGGTGGTCAGTAATGAAATAGTCAATATTTTGTTCCACAAGGCGATCAACCTGGGCCAATTCTTGGGCCAACTTTTTGGGGTTTTGACTTTTGTGGGGCGGTGAAAAAATCGTCCAAGCACCAACGGCCAATTGGTGTTGATGGAGTCGCTGAATAGTTTGTTTTTTAAACAAATTAACATTGAGACTGACTAAGCTCGCATCGAGAATTTTTTCTAAAATGCGACTTTCAGTAAATTTGCGAACAAGCAGATTTTTAGTCACCAAAGGTGAGTAGAGAATGCCTGTTTCAATGGGGTGATGGGTGAATTTAAGCCACATCAAAGCCCAAATACTAAAGGATGTGACAAATGCTTCTTGTTGTAGCCCCATTCTTTCGATCAGTTGGGCGACGGCAATGCCTGTTTTTCGTTGCTGGAGGTTGAGGCGAGGCGCTTTCATCTCGATATTGATCAACAACTTGCCCCGTAGTTCGCTTAGGACATCTTCGAGGAGAGGAATTTTTTCGCGTTGGGGATAGGTGTAAGTTTGTTTACCGATTTTGAGGGAATCTTTAATGCGTAGGGTTTGGATCTCTGGCCAGGTCATTTCGGTAATCTTGCCAGTGACCCCCGTTAACCGCTTGGTATAAAGGTCATGGAAAACCACTAATTTGCCATCTTTCGTGAGGAAAGTATCGAGTTCAACGCCGTCTAAACCTAAGGCGATCGCCTTTTGGAAACCCGCCATGGTATTTTCTTGGTGATCGGTCACAACCCCCCGATGGCCCAAGATTAGGGGACGTTCGGACGGCTGAAAAAATCTCGATTGCATCGCGGAAAAATCCTCTAATCACTGCTTCCACGGTAAAAAGTAACGGCGCGACAGGGCATAATGGGAACAGTAAACTTTACAAACAGTTACAAATTCCATGACATCTGCGGCGGTTTCCCTCGATAAAGTCACCAAGATTTTTAGCAAAGTCCCGGTGGTCAATGAGCTTTCCTTTGAGATTCAAGCTGGGGAAATGTACGGTCTATTGGGGCCGAACGGGGCAGGGAAATCGACCACGATCCGGATGCTGATCACCCTCACTGAACCCACCGGGGGCAAAATCTACATCGCCGGGGAAGACGTTATGCAAAATCGCGCCCATGCCAAACGCAACATTGGCGTGGTGCTGCAACAGATGAGCGTGGATGTGGATCTCACGGTGTGGGAAAACTTGGAATTCCATGGTCGCCTGCACCATATTCCCAATCCCCGTCGGCAACGATTAATTCGCCAGTCTTTGGAGTATGTAGAACTGAGCGATCGCCGTGATGTTCTGGTCAAAACCCTGTCAGGGGGCATGAAACGCCGCGTCCAGATTGCCCGCGCTCTGCTGCATGAGCCAAAAATTCTTTTTCTCGATGAACCGACTGTTGGCCTTGATCCCCAAACCCGCCGTCGTCTCTGGGAAATTATCCGTGAGCTCAACACAAACGGCATGACAATTCTGTTGACGACCCACTATATGGAGGAAGCCGCCACCCTCTGCGATCGCATTGGCATCATGGAAGCAGGTCGCCTGATTGATGAAGGCACCCTTGAAGAACTCCAGGCGAAGCACGGTAAAGGTTTAGTGGTCAAACAAAAAGGCGATCGCTGGGAATACAAATTTTTCCCGACTCTCCAGGAAGCAGAACAATACCTTGATAGCCTGCCGGACAAAACCAGTATGATGGTGCGGGAATCGAACCTCGAAGATATTTTCGTGGAACTCACCGGGCGACAGTTGGACTAAGTTTTAGACTGAGTAAACACTTACCAAATGGTGCTCAAATCCAATTGAAAATTCGACAATACAGTTTCACCATCGAGAAAATCCGGTTGCTCTAAAATCTCCACGGGTTGGCCGCTGCGATACACTTCAACCTGCCGAGTTTGACGGTTAATCAGCCAGCCCAGCCGTGACCCATTGTCGATAAATTCCTGTAATTTTGCTTGGGTGCGGGGCAGGGAATCTGTGGGTGACAATAGCTCGACAACAAAATCTGGACAGAGGGGTAGAAATCTTGTTTTTACTTCTGGGGCGAGGGCCTCCCAACGGGCGAGGGGAATCCAGGCAGCATCGGGCGATCGCATCGCACCATTGGGCAAGATAAACCCTCCGGAAGAGTCAAATGTTTTACCCAGTTTGTATTGGTGATTCCAGAGCCATAATTGCGCCGTTAGACTGGCATTGCGTTCGCTGGTTTCGCCGCCGGTGGGGGACATAATCGCTAAATCTCCTTGGGCGTTGCGCTCGAAACGAAAATTTTTATTTTGTTGGCAGAGCTGAAAAAATTGTTCGTCGCTGAAATTGCAGTTTTCGAGGTTTAACTCAACTAAAGGAAGGGTTATATCCATCGCCTAAGCTTCCATGGGTGGGCTGCTACAACCATTGTAGCTGTCTTACCCATGGCCCCTGGGAGTCTCCTATTTTCTAGGCTTTCTAAATGGATAAAGCCGCCTTACCAAATGGTGCTCAAATCCAATTGAAAATTCGGCAATACAGTTTCACCATCAAGAAAATCAGGTTGCTCTAAAATCTCCATGGGTTGGCCAATGCGATACACTTCAACTTGCCGAGTTTGACGATTAATCAGCCAGCCCAGTCGTGACCCATTGTCGATAAATTCCTGTAATTTTGCTTGGGTGCGGGGCAGGGAATCCGTGGGTGACAATAGCTCGACAACAAAATCTGGACAGAGGGGTAGAAATCTTGTTTTTACTTCTGGGGCGAGGGCCTCCCAACGGGCGAGGGGAATCCAGGCAGCATCGGGCGATCGCATTGCACCATTGGGCAGGATAAACCCTCCGGAAGAATCAAAGGCAATACCAAGCTTTGTACGACGGTTCCAAGCCTGCAGTTGATAGGACAAATCAATATTGCGGTTGCTGGTTTCGCCGCCGGTGGGGGACATAATCGCTAAATCTCCTTGGGCGTTGCGCTCGAAACGAAAATTTTTATTTTGTTGGCAGAGTTGAAAGAATTGTTCATCGCTGAAATTGCAGTTTTCGAGGTTCAACTCAACTAGAGGAAGGGTCATGTCCATTGCCTTATCTCTCACCGGTGGGCTACTACTGCCATTATAGTGAGCTTACTTCAGCCTCAAATTGACCACCTAGCTTCTGGTTCGGTTTGCGGCAGCCCGTTGAAAGAGAGCTGTATATTGTTCAAAACCTCCCGGAAAAGCGACGTTAATTTTTAACGGATCGGCCGGATCGGTGATGCCCTCAAGGACTTGGGTTTGACCATTGATTGTCCCTAGTTTTAAAGGAATTCGGTTTTTAAGTTCCCCTTGGGAGCTGTCAATATAAACGACGAGATTGCCACTATTGGCCCATTTACCAATGTCTTGCACAAGTTGCAGAAACAGGCGATCGCTCCCGCCCCGTCGGACTTGATTTCCTTCTGTATGACTTGTAACCGTATCGCCAACACCAGCGATTAACGGCATGAATTGCGGATCAAATTTATCTTGCACAAGTTGCAACAATTCCTCGTGATTTTGAGGTGCTTGGCGGGCATTAAAAGTTTCGCCGAGGGGATAGTTTCCTGTGCGTTGGGCATAGTAATAATTCAGCAGCACTAAAACACCCGCTTCCTTGACAGCACCGCGCACCATAAACTGAAAATCTGTGGTGCCCGAATCTTTGGCCGTGGCAAAGCGGACAATTTCTTTACCGGCATTATCTCTCCCTAAATTGGGCGCATAGTGTACGAAAAAACTATTGTCTAAACCCTGTTGACTGGCTTTTTCAAGCAAATCATTCATTAGGGTTTCCATGGTGCGCTGGAGATCTTGGTAAATCTCTAGGCGATCGCCCAAATATTCTGCGAGGACATTTAAATTTGCTGTCGGCGAAACGAGATTATCTAAAACCGAAGCATGGATTAGCTCAGGTTGAAGATCAGCGGGAAAAATATCAGTATATTTAGTAAAAAATTGCCCTAAACATTGACCAATCAAATCCGGCACCGTCCCAAGGAAATCCAGTTCTGCTTGGCTAACACCGGGATGGGAAATTTGACCATGATCCGTCTGCCACTGCACGCCCCCTGCCGCTAAACCAGGTAAATAGCTCGTTTCATCTTTGGCCTCAATATTCCGAAATGCCCGTTCTACGATGCGGTTAACACCTCTGCGGCCTTCATGTTCACCGTTGGTGAGGACGAAAAAATGATCCTTAAACTTGCGCGTGGCGCGGATATAGTCAGGGTCAATTTTGCGAGTTAGGGGGTCTTTAACTAACCCCATACAAACGCCATCAAGATCTTGAATAATCAGTAAATTTTCCGTATCGCTGAGCGTTGAAAGAAAGGCTTCATGATCAAGGGAGTAATGTTGGTCATGGAGCGGTAAAACAGTCATAAATCCTTTTTTAATTCAATAGGTTTACAGTTAATCCCCCTAAATCTCCTCACTAAAGCTCCGGCTTCAGAAAGGGGACTTGTTGTCGGCAGAGGAGGTTAAGCCCAGTTTTTTGCTCGCTCTACGGCTTTTTGCCAGATTTTAAAATGGGCTTGGGCTTGGGATGCGTTGGCACTGGGTTTGAAGACATAGTCAATTTTGCGGTTTTGCACCAGGGTTTGGTAGTCATCCCAAAAACCGACGGCTAATCCGGCGGCAAAGGCAGCCCCTTGGGCCGTGGCATCCAGCACCGCAGGACGTTCGACGGGAATCCCCAACACATCGGCCTGGAATTGCATCAGAAAATCGTTATTGCACGCGCCGCCATCCACTTTTAATTCTTGGATCGGGGTGCCAGAATCTTGGTTAATCGCTTCGACCACTTCTTTGGCTTGGTAGGCGATCGCCTCCAGGACAGCCCGCACCATGTGTTCTTTTTTGACGCCCCGGGTCAGACCAAGAAATGCGCCCCTTGCACTCATGTCCCAGTGAGGGGCCCCCAAACCACTCAGGGCCGGAACAAAGTAAGCACCGCCGTTATCATTTACCCCTTGGGCAAGATCATCAGTTTCGGCCGCCGTTTCAATAATTTGCAAGCCATCGCGCAACCATTGAATACAAGCACCAGCCGTAAACATACTCCCTTCGAGGGCATAACCAACATCAAGATTTGCACCATCATTATGGGTTTGGGTGCAGGCGATGGTCGTTAAGAGTTGATGTTTGGAGCGCTTAATTTCGTCTCCCGTGTGGGCCACCAAAAACGCCCCTGTGCCATAGGTGCATTTCAACAAACCAGGGCGATCGCAACCATGGGCATAGAGGGCTGCTTGTTGATCCCCAAAGATGGCAGTGATTGGAATTGCGGCCCCTAATAAACTGGGATCAGTTTTACCAAATTCCCCCAGGCTCGACTGCACCGTTGGCATCATCTGGCGGGGAATGTCGAATAAATCCAACAAATCAGCATCCCAGTCTTTGTGATTGAGATTCAGTAACATTGTCCGGCTGGCGTTGCTGTGGTCTGTGGCGTGGACTTTACCCCCTGTGAGATTCCACAAAGCCCAGGTATCAATGGTTCCAGCAAGGACATTATTAGGGTTAACGGCGCTATTTTCCTTGGCCCAGCTTAATAACCAATTCAGTTTCGTTGCCGAGAAATAAGCATCCAGCACCAAGCCTGTTTTGTCGTAAATTTCTGCCGCTTTTCCTGCTGCATTGAGGGTTTGACAGAGGGGGGCCGTGCGCCGATCCTGCCAGACAATCGCTTTATGGAGGGGTTTACCGGTGGTTTTATCCCAGAGGACGCAGGTTTCTCGCTGTACTGTGAGGCCGATTGCCGCGATGTCTTGGGCGGCAATACTGCTATTGTTCACCACCTGTTGCATCACAGCTTTGGTGTCGTTCCAAATTTCCGCCGCATCATGTTCGACCCAACCCGGTTGGGGATAATATTGGGTTAATTCTTTGTAGGCTTGGGCAACAATATCACCTTTGTGATTAAACAAAAGGGCACGATTGCCGGTAGTACCAAGGTCTAGGGCAAGGATGTATTTTTGATGGGCCATGGTCATTGTTAAATAAGGTTTTAAAAAGAGATTAAGCGAGTTTAAAAGACGTGTTTTTTAAGGTGATTTTGATTTAGGAGCCATCACCTATGGAGGGATTTCAGATAGGAGAAAACCTTCGCCATTATGCAAGTGAATTTCGGCTAGATCATGAACAGTGTTGATCTTTAGAGTCGGGGTGGCGATCGCCACCTGCCAGCGATCCAAATCGAGGGCGAGCCATTTGCCGATCTCGACGGTTTTTGGAGCTCCGGCCATGTGCGCCACTAAAACAAGCCGTTGTTGGGTATCTGGGTTGGTGCGCATCCCATAGAAAATGGTGCGTTGGTGATCGGACCAATGGTGCAGGCGATCGCCCCCTGAAGGATCAAGATGATGCCGCAGCCAAGGTTGGGCCTGGCGATATTGCCGCAAACGCAAATTAAAGCTAGCCCGCTCATTCGGCACAGCTCCACAATAATGGGAGACCCGGCAAGCCTCGTGGCCGTCCTCCATAAAGGCGATCGCTATTTCCTTCAGGTTTGTGATTGTAATGGGTCTTAAAAAATCAAATTGCCCATCTAATTCGGCCTGGAGAACAACAGTAAGCCTTGGCAGGTCATAGCCAATTTTTTCAATAGCTTGCTCCACTGCTTTAAAGAACCGTCGCGTTAACAGGAGGTCATAAAACCCCATGGCTTTAAACCGTCGAAATGCCCAGGATTGTCGATAAATTTCTGGCGTGATTTGCCAATAGAGAAAGCCAATTTCCTCCGCCATAATTTTGACGGCATACTGATCATCTGTATTGCGAAAAAAGCCCCAGGGGGTATGCATTAATGCGTTTAAAAAATCCATCGGAATCCCTGGACTAAAGCCATGGATCCACAATTGGGTTGCCGGGTTATCGTAGGCATTTTGCAAAATTTCTGGCAAAGAATCCCCTAAATATTCATTAATGCGAATCGCGGCGGTATTGATATGGTTGCCCTTGCGTACCGTGTCATGGTTGGCGCAACCGGTCACCCAGCGATCGCCATGGGCCATAATTTTGCACACATCCCGCCATTCCCGTTGCCAAAATCCCTGTAACGTGGGCGTATTATGCTCAAAGATCAACGGACTCCACTGGAAACAATCTGGCTTGAGGTAAATTAAATCCAAATGGGTGGCCATATCTTCCCAACCGACATTGGGCCAGGGGCGGCCATCTTCATAAATGGTGTACAACTCGCGGGTGGCCGTGCCAACAGTTTGGGGCACTGCGGCCATTTTTAACAGAAAATCGTCGTCATACTCTAATTTGCCCGAAACTGCGTTAGAAACCTGAAAATCTTGACCCCCGTCAACCCGGATACCGTCGGCTCCCAGATTAATTTTCCGCCGCTGCAACTCTAATAGGACAGCCCGCACCATGGGGTTTTGCTGATTCGTATCATGGCCATACATATTTGCCCCCCGGAAGAATTGTCCGTTAATTAGCCCCAGGGCTTGGTGGTGGATGTGGCCATAGACTAGATCGAAAATAATCTGAATTGGGCGGGCAAAGGCGGTGTGGAGCGTGGCAACAAAATCCACAACTTCGGCGGGTCTGAGGGTGCTAAGGAGGGCAGGACTGGTGGCCGCTGCCCCTAAAATTAAATCGTCATAGCCCCAATTTTGGGTGTCTGGTTTTTTCAGGTGAACTTGTACTTCTTGGTTGGCGATCGCCCTGATTTGCCAAAAAGCATGGCGCATTTCATTTTCTGCGGGCCGAAATTCCACCGTCGGTTCGATGGGTAACAGTTCAATCGCATCAAACCCCACATAGTTTTTTTCGGCGGCGCTGAGGGGTTGGCCATTGGCTAATTTGCGGGCGAGGTCACGGTAAATGCGGGTGAGTCCGGCGAGGGTGCCCGTTGGGGAAGCGGTACCGACATGGATTTGTAAAATATTGCGGGGCGGTGTTACCCAGGTTTCCTGGTGAAAATAGTCTCGGTCAGCCCTCTCTCGTTCCAGTTGAGCCATGTCGTAGAGCTCGGCGGGCGCAAACACACCGTAGGGCAGGGAGTGGGCAAAGACATCACGAATAATCTGCTCACCACTGCGCAACCAGTAAAACGATCCCGCTTGGGTACGGGTTCCGGCTTTGAGGCCCGCCACAACACCCCAGGCAAATTCCCCTTGGCGCGGTAATTGCACCACATCGCAACGGAACGGAATGACTTGATCAGCAAGGCGAAAATCAATCGCCTCCATGGGCGTAAAAACTTCAAGGTACACCAGGCGATCGCCCACCTCCGGAATCCAGAATCCCACTTGGGTTAGGCCGTCACTGCCGTAGGTTGCGCCCAATTTCTGGCTCAGTTGTTGCCCCCGCTGAAACGGGTCTGGGGTGCCCGTGGCGATCGCCTCAGCCCAGGTTAATAAAGCTTGGGTGGGGGCTTCGACAAGTTGAATGGGGGGTGAAATATTCACTCGAACCTTAGGGCAAAACTGTCATTGACAATTTACCCGTGCTTGCTACAGTCGCCATTTTACTATGCCGATCTTAGTGACAAAAAATTCCAAAGCTAGTTTGTCAGAGTAAAGCACCATCACTGGCATCGGCTCTGGGCAAATAGTGTTAGTTTTTAGACTGTTGCGTAAACTTGTTAATGTCCAATCCGTCTCCTGCCTCGCCCCATCAGGCCCTCGCCCCCCTCAAACTCAGCACCCAACTGGCCTATGGCGCAGGTACCGTTGGTGTTTCCATGACTGGGAATATCCTTGTTTTTTTTGTCTTATTTTTCTTTACGGATGTGGCGGGTTTACCACCGGATAAAAGTGCCTTGATTCTGATGGTGGGCAAGGTAATGGATGCCATTAGTGACCCCGTTGTGGGCTGGTTGAGCGATCACACCACTTCCCGCTGGGGCCGACGCTTTCCCTGGATGATCTTTGGGGTGGTTCCGTTTGCGTTGTGCTTTGTGGCTATGTGGGGGATTCCTACCACGAATACCCAATGGTTGTTGATTTATTACATTGTTTTGGCGTTGATTTTTAATACGGCCTACACAGTAATTTTTCTACCCTACGTCGCCCTCACCCCAGAGTTAACGTCTGATTATAATGAGCGCACCCAACTCAATAGTTTTCGGTTTACCTTTGCCATCGGGAGCAGTATTTTGGCGCTGGCCCTGGCCCAGGGGGTTTTTCGGGTGGTGCCGGTGGTGTCCCAGCGTTATCTTGTACTGGCGGTAATCACAGCGGCGATCGCCCTGGGCAGTATGTATTGGTGTGTACGCGGCACCTGGCAGCGGGTGCAGTTCATGGAGCAGTATCGCCAGCAGCATCAACAGCGCCACCAACCCCGTTTATCTTTGGTGCAGCAACTGCAGATTGTCTTTAATAACCGACCGTTTCTGCTGGTGATGGGCATTTATCTTTGTTCCTGGCTGGGGGCGCAACTCACGGCGGTGGTGATGCAATACTTTGTGGTGAGTTGGCTGGGGCTTTCGGATTTTGTCTTTACCCAGTTTGCCCTGGTGGTGCAGGGAACCGCCCTACTGATGTTATTTGTCTGGAGTCGCCTCAGTCGTCGTTGGGGAAAACGCACCGTTTATGCGCTAGGGATGGGGTTTTGGATTGTCGCCCAAGCAGGTCTGTTTTTCCTGCAACCGGGTCAAGAAAAGTGGCTGTTTTTGTTGGGCTTTATGGCGGGCCTGGGGGTTTCAACGGCCTATTTGATTCCTTGGTCGATGTTGCCGGATGTGATCGAACTAGATGAACTACGCACTGGGCAGCGGCGAGAAGGGGTTTTCTATGCGTTTATGGTAATGCTCCAAAAGCTGGGCATTGCCTTTGGGATTTATATTGTCGGCAAAGCCCTCGATTGGGCGGGTTACATTGAGCGGGTACCGGGTAGTCCCCCGGCGGTACAACCAGAGTCTGCCCTCTGGGTGATTCGGTTGGTGATTGGCCCTTTAGGGACAGTGTTGCTCATTGGGGGATTGATCCTGGTTTATTTTTATCCGATTACCCAAGCGTTTCATGCCGAAATTCGTCGCAAACTCCAAGCGGGCGATCGCCTCTCAAGCCAGATTAAATAAAACAGCATTCACGACATCAAATAAACACTCAGTTTTGAAGCGGAAGATTGCAAGATGTAAGGCTTTTGTTGCGGCCTAAATGTTCTTCGCTATGGTGAAAAAAATTGTGGCGACATCGAACAACTTTATGGCAACCAAACGGCTCAATATTCTTTGGCGACGGGTAATGGCGATCGCCGCGATCCAGGCGGCAATTACTTTAATGTGGATTGCCTATCGTGCCTATCTCGGCACCTTGTTGGGGGGCTGGGGGTTTTCAGAAGATTTTACAGCGCAACTGCTGACGGTAGAAGTTTTCCTGGCGGTGGTAATGGAGCCGGTGTTTGGGGCCTTGAGCGATCGCCAACAGCGTTTTCTGGGGAGTCGCCTGCCTTTGATTAGTTTGGGGGTGATTTTAGCGGCGGCTATTTTTATTGGCTTGCCGATCTTGGGAGTGTTTCAATTGCCATTGCGGTGGGTATTGCCCGCAGTTGCCATTGCTTGGGCTTTGGCGATGACGATGTTTCGTACTCCGATTTACGTGCTACTGCTCAGAAGTACCCCTAGCCGTGCTGAGTTACCTCTGGCCATCTCTGTGCTAACCATGGTGATTGGGGTGATGGGCGTTCTGAAACCGAGTATTCAAAATGGGTTGTTAGCGGTGGGGGCGTTGCCTGCGTTCTTGGCGGGATCAGTGACGTTGTTAATTGCCTCTTTGTGTTTAGGGTTGATTCTACCGAAGCCTACTGCCCCTCTGATTGATGAAGCTCCAGCCCCAATCCCCTTACCCTGGTTGGGTTTTTTGCAAACGATCCTCATGGCGATCGCCTTTACTTGGGGCAGTGCAATTGTTTTACAACGGTGGCTCGGTTTATTTGGTTCAATTCCGTTGACGTTAGGGCTCACCGTCGGCCAAGGTTTAAATTTGCTGGTGGCGATCTTGGCAATTCCTGTGGGCTGGTTAACCCTCCGGTGGCGGCGATATCCCCTTTTGAGCGTTGCCTTCGGTTGGTTGACTGTCATTCTCCTGTTGCTGTTGGGAGCGCCCGCCCAGGATGGTGGTTATGTGGTCATCGCTCTCCTCTGGGCCTGGGCCTTGGCGACAGTTAGAAACGGTACTTTGCCCTACATTTTTAATACAATTCCGGGGGATTGGGCTGGCTTGGGCATCGGCATCTTTTTTGGAATTTCTGGCCTTGCAGGGATGGTTTTGTCCGAATGGATACCCGCAGAAGCAAACCTTTTGCAAGGATTTATCGGCGTGATTTGTTTGGCGATCGCCACGGTTCTGGCCCTCATTTCCCAACAGAAAAAGGCGATCGCAACTCTATCTAGTGAAGTCTCAAAACTATAGCCATGGCAATTCTGGCTAATTGTTGCTCCAATTTTTTTCTTTTTTCCTGGGTCAAAACCAACTTTCTGCAACAGAGAATTTCAACTTTGAAAATGCCATGAGAAAAAAACTGAAAGTAAGATTGGGAATGGTGCTTTTGGCGATCGCCGCTGTCGTCTTTGTCTTACGCCTGAGAAGTCCGAGTGGAGAGTTTGTCCCCGTTGAGTACAATAGCGCCGTTGCCTACTTTAGCAACACCATTAAAACAGAGTGGATTCGCGCCACTGATCCAGAGGCTTCAAGACAATTTCGGTTATTAGAACCCGTCGAATATATCGCTTCAAATCAAAGTATTTGGCAGGCAAAAGCAGGCTCCATTATTGATGGGGCTTCAATCCCACGGGCCTTCTGGACGATTGTCGGTGCCCCGACCACCGGCCCTTATCGCGATGCCTCAGTTATCCATGATGTTTACTGCGATCGCAAAGAGCGTTCTTGGGAGGAAACCCACTGGGTTTTTCGCGATGCCTGTCGGGCAGCGGGCTTGGGTCCCTGGCAGGCAAATTTACTATATTTAGCGGTGTTTCATTACGGCCCGATCTGGACTGATGATGGCACCCTACAACAGAACACTATTCAGGTCGATGAAGAGACTGCAGCGAAAATGGCTGAGTTTTGTCAAGAGAACCCGGACCTCTCCATTGATGAACTGCACAAATTAGATCCCAAGATTTGGGAAGATCCATAAGAAATATTTCAATATCGCGTGCTTTGTAAAACAGACTACTTTTCTGCCGCAAGATTCCGATTTAGGGTGTAACAGTAGTCACAGTATTTTTTGTCCCAAAAAACTCAAGCAACCTCCACTGCTTTTCAGGTCAAAATCTGAATCTTTTGAGTTTTTACTTGATGCAATGATCCCATTGGCAGGGGGAAACCTCTATATACGAATTCTCTATTCAGCACTTTGGTTCAAAAAAATCCTGAGTATCGTCCGAAGAACTGCTTTTCAGAAGCCGCATAGGTTGAATTTTTGAGAACTACTATTTCGAAAGCAAACAATTGTCGTAAAAGACCAATGAAATCCTCTCTGTTTAAAGGCTTCAACTTAGCGCTACTTTCTCTGCTTGGCTCGGGTTCAATGGCTTCGGCCTTAGTCTGGACGAATCCCGCCCCTTCAATCGAAATCAACGACTCTTGCGTACCAAGCCTTTCGTTTAGTTTTTAAAGGTCTGAGTATTCCCGGCTTTAGTCGCTGCACTAATGATTTTTTTTATATTCACATCGCTTTTAAAACAATGAAAAAAATTCTAAAAACCTGCTTATTACACTCAACTGCTGTCGGTGTGACTCTCTTTGGTCTCAGCCTTGGAGTCCGGGCACAACAAACACCAGCTGATGAAATCAGCCCACCTGTAACCGATCTGCTTTACGGTCTCGAACAGATGTTTGGTCCGGATTCGACTCTTGTAGAAACTCAGTTAGAAGGATTTGAGGAGAAGTATGGGGATGCAGTTAGGAATGGGGATCATATTCAGGGTATTGCCATGACTGCAGGCGGACAGATTGTCCTTTCCTATTCTCGTCAAGATCCCTCAAAGGAAAATTGCTCAGGCATGCTTATATATTCCAGTCCTTTCGATCCCGCTAGTCCAAATAGAGAATTAGATTGGGATTTTTACTGCGAGACGAGTAATACAGATATTAATAACCCCCCAACAGGATTAGGCCCAGAAGCTCATCCAAGTAGTCTTCAAGCCAGCGGCAATATACTTGCGGTGGGGACTCATGGGGGTACTCGTTTTTATTATCTTGGACCCAACGGAATCGAGGCACTCCATCCAAATACTGCAGTGCGCACTGGCGGACGAGATTCAACGGGGCTCACTTACAATCCTGTGGATCGTCGTTTTTATCTTTTAAACTCTGATGGTTCGACAGCGGTAGGTAAAAACACAATTAGACTTTGTCGTAGTGATCAAGATATTTCTTTGCGGCAAGCAAACCAGGCGATATTTACTGACTCTGACTGTATAAATATTAATGATGTCTATGTTTCTGGACAGGGTGCAAATCTGATTGTCCAGGAGGATGGAACACTATTTTTGGTGTCTACTTTTAGTACACGTGATTTGCCTGACAATCTTTTAGGTTTTGCGGATGATAACACGGAGGCAATATGGGGAGCATATGGTACGCGATGTGCAATAGAAACCTTGTCGCTCCCGGGCTATGGCTTTCGCGCCTCGTTTGAAGATCACATTTACATTTCAAAACTTGACTTCAGTAATAGGACGGCTGATCTCGTCAGGAAGCGGGATATTCGACGAACCCAGGCTGTACAAACCTGTGTGGACAAGCGGCCAGCTTTTAGATTTGCTGGAGGCGTTGCAACTATTAGAAATGGTGCTCTCCTTGGGCTATGGTCAGGTCGCCAAAATCCTCCATTACTTCCTCTGAACGACAGTTACGAGTTTGCTTTCCAGGACTTGCCACAACCAATCAAAAGTGCGAGTGTTTCGGAAGAGAAAGCTTACCTATTCCGTGAGAACAACACCTATTATCGGTATACAGATAGCCAAGGGGTAGATCCCGGTTATCCGGCGTCGACCAGCAGAAACTGGGATTTTGATGTCGAGGGTGATGATAAGGAGATTCTTGGAGCCGTTCGCTATGACAATGGTCATGTTTATCTCTTTCTTGAAGATGGGTATTACAGTCGGCTCGAAAAAGATGGTTCAACTTCTCCGGGGTATCCGGTAAAAATTACGGACAGCAATTGGCCCGGTTTAGCACCTTACGCTGAAGACATTAAAGCTGTGATTAATTGGGGCAACGGGTTTATCTACTTTTTCATAGACACTGGTCCATTTAGAGATGGTAGATATGTCCGGTACAACATTGCCGAAAATAAAATAGACCAGGAACCTAAGCTGGTTGAAGGGCCCTGGGGAATTTTGGGAGATTATAACGACGATATTTCGGCAGCAGTTAACTGGGGAAATGGTAAAGCCTATTTCTTTATTGAGGGTGGCGAATATATACGTTGGGATATCGATACTGGTGAAACAGCTGGTCCCACCAGAACGTCTAAATATTGGCCAGGAGTCAGTGATGACGAAGACATCACAGCAGCTTTTCGCCACCAACGATAATCAATCAGCTACTTTGCTTCAGATGACATAGCTAGTTATGGAATTAAGCAACTTCAACTTATCATCCCTAGAGCCACTCGCTTCTGGTGTCTGCGTAAGGCTAGATTAGTTGTGTGACATCATAGGTCTTCATTCCATAACCCGAAGACACTCGTTGGAGTCACCTTTTCTCATAAACAGAAAAGATTTTCTCTGCCATCGTATAGTTCGGTGCTGATTACTAGGACAAAAGCGTGAAAAGCTTAGGAGAAGAGGGTTTGATCATCACTTAAAACTGCATAAGATATCTATCCCCACCACTACTCCTAGGCAAGCTAACTTTACTACTCCTCACAACCCATGTTTAACTTCGACAACTCTCCACTCCTCAAAAAGACAGCCCTAGGCACATTTCTAGCCCTTGGCCTAGTTAGTTCAGTACAACCCGCCCAAGCCCAAAGCACCATTCCCTACTGTATCTCCGTCAAAACTTACACCGATTCTGGTTCTGGTACAGATAATCCCATTTACATGACGATGCATGGCGAGAACGGCACGAGTGAACAATTTGCCCTCCAAGGTAGCCATGAAAATGACGATCTAGATGAGTTTGTTCATGAAACTCTGGATATTGGCCTTATCAATAGAGTTACCATTGATGTAGAAGGTTGGCTAGCCGATAAGTGGGCCGCCAACTATGTCCGGGTCTACCGTGATACCACTTGCACTCGTAAGGATGACGCAGACGGATGGTCTGAATTTTCAATTCGCAAATTTTTAGATTACGATCCCGTCTCCTTCAATCGCACAGGAGGAGCACTCCCCAGGGTAACAGTTACGCCTGCTGGCCCCGTTGTGAATAACCCGATCAGAATTACTTTGGCCCAATTCAGCGATAACCCAGGCCCGATTGACCAGGAAGTAATGCGCTTTACAGAAAGCTGGAGTAGGGTCGATGGCGTTTCTGTTTCTAAAGACACGACCAATACCGTCGGCGCTGGAATTTCAGTCACCTATGAAAGTCCAGAAACCGTTGCTGGAACCTTTGGTGCAGAGGCCCGTGCAGAATGGCAACGTTCCATTAATGAAGCAAGTTCTGAATCCCAGGAAAAAATGAGCGCTTCTGAATTTAATTGGGCATTTATGGCTCCAGCCAGAACGGCGATCATACGTAAGGTAACGTTTGAGGTTCCTTATGCCGAACAAGTGTATCGTTCCTCTATTGGTGAAAGTCGTGCTATCCGCAAAGTTGGTGCGCAAATCCGTCCCATTGGTTCTGGCGATTTTCTTGTTCTCCCCCAGCGTAATGAAGATGGTTCGATTACAACAATTGGCCTAGATACTCTAGAGGACGAATGGTTTGCGCATCTTGATCCTGACCAAGTTAATACGATTCGTCGCCAATATTTACCCAATTGGTTGCAAGCAGGTTGGGTTGTCTCTGGTCAAGGCGGTCAAATCATTGGTCAAACACCATCCACGCCAACACCTCCCACAAACCCGACGCCCCCGGTAAATCCAACAGCTCCTACACAAAATGCCGTAGGCGGAACCCTGATCAAATTTGCGAACGGTTATTTACAAGAAACAAGTCCTGGGGTTTGGCAAGAGTTCAATGCCAACGGTCAAGTAACATTCACCTTCCAGGAAACTGGACGAGATGACTGGTCTGTTTATCTCAACGACTCTTCTCGAAATGTCCAGCTTCAGTTAGATTTGTACCGCCAAATGATCTCCTATGGACAAAATAATGGCCCGAAGCGTGATCTGTATCCGATTACAGCCTCAGACATTACCCTAGCGAGATTTGCAAACGGTTATCTACGAGAAACCAGTCCTGGGGTTTGGCAAGAGTTCAATGCTAACGGTCAAGTAACATTCACCTTCCAGGAAACTGGGCGAGATGACTGGTCTATTTATCTCAATGATTCCTCCCGGAATGTTCAGCTTCAGTTAGATGTTTACCGCAAGATGATCTCCTATGGGCAAAATAACGGACCGAAGAGTGATTTATATGCTGTGACTTCTTTCTACCGCTAACACCGGATATAACGATTGACGAATTAGTAACATACAGGCTTCAAAACAAGGAGCCTGTTTTACTATCAAGTATTTTACGGTAAATATCAAAAACACAAAATAATAGAAACGAATATTATTTTGGGCAAATCAAATTCAAAAACAAATCTCAGTAAAACAATAAAACTACCTATCAGAATTTCAAGAATTATGTTTAATAAACTTTCTCACTTCTCTTTTTTTGCAACTTCAACGATTAGCCTCATTTTTTCTTTGAGTTTATCCGCAACTGCAAATACAACTCGTGCCGTTGAAGCCGGGCCCATTTGGAATCAAAATGATGCGAATGTAAAATGTCCCAGATTAGCTCAAGAAGAAGGAGGAACTTGGACGGGTCAGTGGTGGACAACCATTTCAGGAGTTATGTCTGTCTGCCAGCTAAAATTTTCAAATAATCTTGAAATCAAAAGCTTCTCTCTTCTCAATTACAATGTAATGCTCTTAAGCCGGAATATTCCTGGTCAAAGCAATCTCATGCAAGATTATCGCGCCCAAGAAATTGCTACAGCGATCCGTAATTCAGACCCATGGGATGTCATTGTCATCAATGAAGCCTTCGATAATGAAGCGAGAAACAAGCTATCGCGCAGTTTAAAAGAAGCGGGATACTCTTTTGTCACTGAAGTAGTAGATACAAATAATGGCAAGCTAGAAGATGGTGGTGTATATCTGCAAAGTCGTTGGCCAATTATGGCAACTGATCAGATTATTTTTTCTGCTTGTAATGGCTTTGATTGTCAATCCAATAAAGGTGCTGTGTACGCCAAAATTGATAAAGAAGGGATGATTTATCATGTTTTTGGTACCCATTTACAGGCAGATGCGGGAAATAGAAATATTAGAGCAAATCAGTTGAGAAAATTAGAGACTTTTATTAACCAAAAAACAGAAGGCGCATCATCACGAGGGGAAGCAATCATTATCGCTGGTGATCTAAACTTCGATTATCAAACTACTGAATATGACGATGCTCTTGAGACTTTAAACGCTCAATTTTTAGGGGATATTCCTCAAGATTATACTTTTGATCCCAGAAGCAATGATCTTGCAAAATACCGCTATCCGAATGATTCACCTGAATGGCTAGATTATGTATTAATCGGCAACGAAGGAATCCAACCGAACAGGACAATGCTTGATATTGCAAAGTTTCGTACAGCTTCCCAATATGAGCTTCCAGGAAAGGGCGATTTCTTAAATTTGTTTGGTGGAACCATGGTGCGCGATCTCTCAGATCACTATGGATTATCTACAAGCTACATTTTCAATGCTCATTCTTTGGAAGAAAGTGTGAACAGTGACAATATTCGTCTTGCCAGATTCGCCAATGGCTATCTACAACAAACAAGTTCCGGCATATGGACGGAATTTGATACTGATGGTGATGTCGCATTTACTTTCCAGGAAACCGGGCGAGATAATAGTTCGGTTTATCTCAATGATCCCACTCGAAATCTCCAACTTCAAATTGACGTTGATCGTCGAATGATTTCTTTTGGGATGAATAACGGCCCTAAGAGAGATCTCTATTCAATCACATCAGTTTCTCAATGATTCTCTTTTGAAATGGTCATTTTAATGAATTTTAGTCAACTTTAATCCTCAAATTTGGGAGTCCAAATAAAAATTGATTATATTTCCATGATGATTAATTTTTATTCGTCAGAAATGCGCTCAAGGATGAGACCCTGGCTATCTTTTAATTCAAAGATCTTCAGCTCATCCTCTGTTTTCCCAATGTCTAAACCAGGGGTGGCGATCGCCACGCGCCATTCAGAAAGATCCAACTGGAGCCAATCACCGAGGGTAATGGTGGTTGGTTCGCCGCCCATGTGGGCCACCATCACGATCTGTTCTGGGGTCTGGTCACTGTCATCATCGAGGGGTTCCGTGCGCAAACCATAAAAAATAGTATGTTCCTCATTGCTGAGGCGATTAAAGCGATCGCCTTCCTGGAGATTTTCCCGCAGCCAAGGGTGAGCGCGACGGTATTCCCGCAGGGCTAAGTTAAATTCCGTCTGGGCTGGATTGACCTGGTCGAGATAATGGGAAACCCGGCAGGTTTCGTGGCCATCCTCCATAAACGCCATGGCGATGGTCTTCAGTTTTGGCACCGTTAAATGGTCGAGGAAAGCTTGGTGATCGGACTCCCCAATTTCTTTCATCGGTTTGACTTCACAGACCCCATCAGGATTACCGATGCAACGTTGGCACAGATCAGCGGTTTTCTGCAAATCATAATCCGTGACGATCATCGCCTCATTTAAGGCCCGCATAAAACGCTTCAGAAAATCGAGATCCTCAAAGCCCAACTGCTTGAGGTGCCGGAAGGCCCAGGGTTTAGCAAATAATTCCGGGGTAATCTGCCAGTCCAAAAAGCCCACTTCCTCCGCCGCTACTTTGACCCCATAGAGTTCGTCGGTGTTGCGGAAAAAGCCCCAGGGTGCGCGCATCAAAGAATTAATAAAATCCATCGGCAGGCCGGGCATGAAGCCATAGACCCAAAGGGTGGTCGCCGGATTATCGTAGGCATTTAAAATCACTTCGTTGAGGGTCGAGCCCAGGTGCCAGTTAATGGCGGAAGCCTTGACATCGATTTGATTCCCCCGTCGTACCGTATCGTGGTTAGCACAACCTGTGATCCAGCGATCTCCTTGGAACATCACCTCAATAATGCGGTTCCATTTGTAATCCCAGAAGCCTTCGATGGTGGGCGTATTGTGGGCAAAGATCAATGGCCCCCACTGGTAGGACTCAGGGCGCAGTTCGATCAGATCGCGGTAAGTCGAAGAAGTTTCCCAGCCTTCTTCGGGCCAGGGCCGACCGTCCTCAAAAATGGTGAAGAGTAACCGTTGGCGATCGCCAATATCCTGGATCACATCACTCATGGCCAGCAGATACGCATCATCTTGTTCCACTCGACCAGAGAGGGGGTTAAAGAAGCGAAAATCCTGCCCACCGTCAATGCGAATACCATCAGCCCCGGAGTTGATCCGCCGCCGTTGCAGCTCTAACAGGATCGCCCGCACCTGGGGAAGTTGGTGGTTGAGATCCTGCCCGTACATATTGGGGCCTTTGAGGTACTGATTGTTGAGTAGCTCCAACGATTGATTGTCCGCATGGCCATAGACCAGGTCATAAATAATCTGGATCGGCCCCCCCGCAAAATTATGGAGGGTACTGATAAAGTCCACCAATTCATCGGGACGGAGGCTACTCAGGATCGTGGGGTTGGTGGCCGCTGAGCCTAAAATCGGCACATCGTAGCCCCAATTTTGGGTTTTAGCTTTGCGTAGGGTGACTTCTACTTCGAGGCCACAGGCCATTTCCCCGGTTTCAATGGATTCATTGGGGGCGATCGCAAAAAATTCGTGGTGGCGGTTGTCCCCCTCAAGGCGATATTCAATGGTGGGTTCAATGGGGAGCAACTGCAGCGCATCGTAACCAACATAATTTTGTTCGGCAGCCGTGAGCGATTCCCCGGCGGCGATCTTCTCCGAGAGGCGCTGATAAACCTGGGTCAAGCCTGCCAAGGTGCCTTCGGGGGAGGCTGTTTTGAGGTGGACTTGCAAAATATTTAAAGGTGCTGGTACCCGGAGCAGCACTTCATCGGCATTATCGAGGATCGGCCGTTCCCAGGGGGCTTGGTCGGGGTCGAGGGGTGTCGAGTGGGCCTCAAAATAGGCAAGGTCTGTCCGTTGCTGCTGGAGGCGATCCATGTCGTAGAGTTCCGCTGGCCCAAACACCCCATAGGGTAAAGAATAGGCCAAGACATCGCGGATAATCGAAATTTCATTCTGGAGGCGATCGCAGTAGCGCAACCAGTACAGAGACCCCATTTGTTCCCTGGTGCCTGGGTGCATCCCCGCAACCACGCCCCAACAGAATTCCCCCTGCTGTTTGAGTTCCACACAGTCCCGGCGGCATTTAATGATTTGGCTGGGAGCACTAAAGTCCACCGCTTCGAGGGGGGTAAAGACTTCCAAGAAAATATCGCGGTTTGTTTGGATCACTTCCCCCGCCAGTTCTGGTGTCCAGAAACCGATCTCCGTGAGGCCATCCGCCCGGTAATGGGCCCCCAAGCGTTTGGCGAGGCGTTGCCCCTTGTGGAAATAACTCTCATGGGAATGGGTCACTTGGGCTGCCCAATCTAACAAAATTTGGGTGTCTGCTTCGCTAAGCTGAATTTGAGAGGCCGTATTCACTATTTAAGTAACCGTAACAACAACTAATTCATCGGATCGGGTGCCTGGGGCGATCGCCCGTTGCCAACACATCCATCCTCGCATCTGCCAAATGACTTATCTTTTGATCGCAAACCAGCAAAGATAACTGATGAGTCGAGGGGATAAATCAATATATCCTGACAGAATCAAATTATTTTTTCGGCTATCAATTTATCGGCGATCGCCCCCAAAAAATCACTTTAAAATGCGGCTATTCATACCTTAATTACTTTAGAAAGCATCAGGAATCTTTGTTATGCATCGATTTTTTGAGCTTAAAACCACCTTAATTTAAGATTAAGTTTTGCCCGAAAGATTAGCCTTTCGACGGGCTTTCACCCCGCAGATAACCGTTTAAATAAAAAGTCCCACCCATAATAAATCATTCTCTTTCCCTCCGGCAAGCCATCACTAACTCAGCCAAAAACATAAACTGAGAAGAATGTTATAATGGAAAAGTGTCCAATTGAATATGATGGCCATTTAATCGACCATTTTTGTAGTTTTCACGGCCCATGAAACACCCCTTCGGAAGTTTTGAAACCCAGCTTCCCCAGGTGAATTCCCCCATTAAACTTGCCGTTCGTCGGAAAATAATGGCAACGCCCTTTACACTGGGCTTCTGAAATATTTGTTGGCAAAGATTGCCCCAGTCCAGTGCTGTGTCTCTAGTTGTGGGGGTGATTTCAAGGCCAAAGCCAATGGTTGATCTGGGTACCGTAGTAACGGCGATCGCCGACGGTTTGCCCCCATATCCAGGCCGCAAATCATTTTGCCTCGGTGCCCCCAGCCCACAACCACCCATGGACACAGGCCCATTGCCACCGCAAGCGGCCTTTTTTTATCTGAACCATACCAACCCCTGGAGGTCTTAATGAAATCTTCTCTCGTCATTCTCTACCATAGGGAACCCTATGATGAGGTGCGCGAAAACGGTAAAACCTTCTACCGTGACAAAACAAGCCCCAACGGGATCATGCCGACCCTCAAAAGCTTCTTTGCCAACGCCGAACAAAGCACCTGGGTCGCTTGGAAACAAATCTCTGGCAAACAACAAGAGACGTTCCAAGCCAAGATGGCATTTCCCGGTCAGGAAAACTCCGTGGTTCACCGCATTCCCCTGTCCGCTGACCAAGTCAAAAATTTCTATCACATCACCTCAAAAGAAGCCTTCTGGCCGATTCTGCACTCCTTCCCCTGGCAGTTTACCTACGACTCCTCAGACTGGGAGAACTTCAAACAAATCAACGAAATGTTTGCTGATGCTGCCTGCGAAGATGCCGATGACGATGCTCTGTTTTGGGTGCATGACTATAATCTCTGGCTGACCCCCTACTTCATCCGCCAGAAGAAACCCAACGCTAAAATTGCCTTTTTCCACCACACGCCATTTCCGAGTGTTGATATCTTTAACATTCTGCCGTGGCGTGAAGCAATTGTAGACAGTCTTTTATGCTGTGATCTGTGCGGCTTCCATCTGCCCCGCTACGTGCAAAACTTTGTCGCCGTCGCCCGGAGTTTGCGTAAGGTCGAGATTACCCGCCAAGTGCCCGTCGATGAGCATGCCTTTACTGCCGTGGGTACCGCCCTCGCAGAACCCGAAATTACCACCCAGTTGAAATACAAAGATCACCTGGTGAATTTGGATGCTTTCCCCGTCGGCACGAACCCCACCCAGATCCGTGCCCAGGTAGAACAAGCCAGCACCCAAGAACGGATCCGTAAAATCCGGGAAGAACTGGGCAGCAACAAGCTCATTTTGTCCGCTGGCCGAGTGGATTACGTTAAAGGCACCAAGGAAATGTTGGTCTGCTATGAACGTCTGTTAGAACGGCGACCGGAGTTGCAAACCAAAGTAAATCTGGTGGTTGCTGCCGCCAAGGCTGCTTCTGGGATGCGGGTTTACAAAAACGCCCAAAGTGAAATTGAGCGGCTCGTGGGTCGGATCAACGGTCGCTTCGCCAAGTTGAACTGGACACCGATTTTACTCTTCACCAGTGCCCTCTCCTATGAGGAACTACTTGGTTTCTTTGGGGCCGCAGATATTGCCTGGATTACGCCACTACGGGATGGCTTAAATCTCGTGGCGAAAGAGTATGTGGTCGCCCATGGTTGTGATGACGGGGTTTTGATCCTGTCGGAGTTTGCCGGATCAGCGGTGGAACTGCCCGATGCGATCCTCACCAACCCCTACGCGGCAAAACGAATGGATGAATCCATTGATCAAGCCCTGGCCATGCCCGTCGAGGAACAACAGCGACGCATGAAAAATATGTACCAGTCGATCCAACGCTATGACGTCCAACAGTGGGCGAATCACATGTTCCGGGAAGCCAAGGCAACGGCAGTCCTGGGCAAGGAACCGACTCCCGTCTAGGTCGTTTTTTATGCTTAACCTGGGGGAGAGGCGATCGCCGCCACAAAAATCCCCTGGGTTAGGGAGCGATACGGAACGGTGGATCGCACCGGTCATGGCCCAAGCCAACTAACTGCACACAAGTTTGACCCTAATTCCCAACCTGAATAATGCGAGATTTTCAAACCATTCAAAACACAACCTACGATCTAATCATCATTGGTGGCGGCATTAATGGCGCTGGGATCGCCCGGGACGGGGCCTTACGGGGCTTAAAAACCTTACTCATTGAAAAGGAAGATTTTGCCAGTGGCACCACCAGTTGGTCTACCCGTCTGATCCATGGGGGCCTCCGTTACCTAGAGTATTTAGAATTTCATTTGGTGCGGGAGTCCCTCCACGAGCGAGAAGTGCTCCTGCGCACCGCGCCCCACCTGGTGCAACCGCTACAAATGACGATCCCCCTCTACAAAGGGGCGGCCCGGGGTTACTGGCTTATCCAAGCGGGGATGTTGCTCTATGACATTCTCAGTTTTGATAAAACGGTGCCTTCCCACCGAATGTTAAGCGCCCGCAAGTTTCAAAATCTTTTCCGCACGGTGCGATCGCAGGATGTGGTGGGGGCTGCCCAATATTACGACGGCCAGGTAGAATACGCCGAACGACTTTGTTTAGAAAATATTTTAGATGCCCAAGCGGCGGGGGCAACGGTTTTAAACTACACTGCTGTCACAGCTCTCCAACGGGATGAGAGCACCGCCACAATCCAGGCGATCGCCTGTGAAGATCAACTCACGGGTCAAACCTTTACTATCCAAGCCAAGGGCAGCATGGTGGTGAATACCTCCGGCCCCTGGGTTGACGAAGTTTGTCACTTGGGCCGCGCCGCAGGAGAAGCCAAACCCATTGGCACAGAACAAAAAATGGGTGGTACCAAGGGGAGCCATATTGTTGTAGATCCGTTCCCCGGTGCTCCCCAGGCCGCCCTCTATGTGGAAGCCGCGAGCGATAATCGCCCCTATTTCATCATTCCTTGGCTGGGTAAATATCTCATTGGCACCACGGATCTGAAATATACCGGCAGCCTCGATCATGTGAAGGCCGACAACGACGAAATCGATTATCTCCTCGCCGAAACCAATCGAGTCTTACCGTCCGCCCAGCTCAGTCGGGACGATATTCGCTTTACCTATTCTGGGGTGCGGCCCTTGCCCTACGTAGGCGATAAAAAACCCGGCAGCATTACCCGCAGTCATATTCTGTTTGACCACAGCGCTGAAGGGGCGAGAAACCTCATTTCCCTAATTGGTGGAAAATTGACTACCTACCGGCAGGTGGGTGAAGAAATGGTGGATTTGGTTTATCGCAAGTTGAATCGTCCGGTTCCCCCTTGTCCCACCCGCAAACGGACTTTACCGGGGGCGATCGCCGCTGATTCCCACACCATTGAAACAATGATCCGTCGCTATACGCCCACCGTTGATCGCACCACGATTCAACATTTGTTTCGGATGTATGGCGCTAAAGCCCCGGAAGTCCTGGCCCTGGTGGATGAAGCCCCCGATCTGGGCGATCGCCTGGTGCCCTATCTACCGGATATCAAAGCCCAAGCGGTCTATGCCCTGCGCTCTGAGTTGGCCCATAACCTCAAAGATATTTGCCGCCGGCGCACGACCCTCTCGATGTTGGCAAACTATGGCTATGATGCCCTGCCGACCCTTGTAGACACCCTCAAAACCCACTGCGGTTGGGATGATGCCGAAGGCGATCGCCAGTTGGCCGATTACAAAATCTTCATCGAACAGAACTGTTTACCCGACTATTGCATCGATGCACAGGCCCAGGCCTCGAAAACAGAAGTTTATTCCTGACGGTTTTGCCGTAGATCTTTACCGACACTGAACCGGAAGACCCTGGGAGCTATTTCCATTCCCGACTCAAGTTTGTTAGACCCGATTTTTTTGAGAAGATAGATGACAACCATTTCTCCCAATGGCCTTGACCAAGACGCCCAATCCCTTAATACTGTTGTCCCGACAATACGTCTAAAGTCTGTGAATACAAACCGTAAAACCATTGCCATGCTTGGGTCTGGGGCCTGGGGTTCTGCCCTCGCCACCCTCGCCGCCGTGAATGACCATGATCTACGGCTCTGGTCGCGCCGGGGTGAACTGTCCCTCAAAGAGGCGATCGCCAACGCCGACATCATCATTTCAGCCATCTCCATGAAAGGGGTGTCCGATGTGGCAGAGCAACTCAAGGCGATTTCCCTCCCGGCCCAGGCAATTATTGTGACGGCCACCAAGGGTTTAGACCCCAAGACGACTCATACCCCATCTCAAATTTGGCAAGAAACCTTCCCTGACCATCCGGTGGTCGTATTATCGGGGCCGAACCTCTCGAAGGAAATTGAAGCTGGTTTGCCCGCCGCGACGGTGGTCGCCAGCACTGACCTAGAGGCCGCCGAAACCGTTCAAGAAGTATTTGCCTCTGACTGTTTCCGGGTCTATACCAACAATGATCCCCTGGGGACTGAATTGGGTGGCACCCTGAAAAATGTGATGGCGATCGCCGTGGGGGTCTGCGAAGGCCTCAAACTCGGCACTAATGCCAAATCAGCTCTAATTACGAGAGCCTTGCCAGAGATGATTCGGGTGGGAGCACACCTGGGCGCCCAGCCAGAAACTTTCCTGGGCCTTGCGGGGCTGGGGGATATGCTTGCTACCTGTACCAGTCCCCTCAGCCGCAACTATCGCGTCGGTTATGGTCTGGCCCAGGGTAAATCCCTCGAACAGATTCTCGAAGAGTTGGGCAGTACCGCCGAAGGGGTAAATACCACCGCTGTCCTGCTCGATCTGGCTAACCGTGAAGGCATCCCCATTCCTATTTCCCGCCAGGTTTATCGTCTTCTGAAAGGGAAAATTACCCCCGCTGAAGCTGTCAGTAATCTGATGGAACGGGATCTCAAGCCGGAAGCGTGCGACATCTTGGAATAGATCCGGCCGCTAATTTTCAAAGATTTCAAAGATATAAATGAGGTGGGGCGATCGCCGCCTCTTTTTTTTGCTGCGTTATGCTAAATTCGCACCATGGTTATGGCGTAGGGAACTTTCATGCGGATTAAAATTTGTGGACTCACCCAGGTGGCCCAGGCCCAGGCGATCGCCAATTTAGGCGTAACGGATCTGGGGTTTATTTGCGTCCAAAAATCGCCCCGGTATGTGACGCCAACTCAACTAGCAACCCTGACAGCCGCCTTACCAGGGAACATTGGTAAAGTGGGGGTTTTCGCGAACCCAACGGTCTCCGAAATGCTCGAATTTATTAACCAAGGCCACCTCACCACCGCCCAACTCCACGGTGATGAATCCCCAGAGCTATGTCAGCAACTCCGTCAGCAACGGCCCGACATCGAAATTATTAAAGCCCTGCGGATCCGCGATCGCCGCTCTTTGGAACGGGCGAAACAATACGAAATCGTCGTCGATGCGCTTCTTCTCGACGCCTACGATCCCCAGCAACTTGGTGGCACTGGCCATCAGATTAACTGGGATGATCTGCGCCAATTTCGCCCAGCAATTCCTTGGTTCCTGGCGGGGGGCCTCAATCCCGATAATATTGCCGTCGCCCTGGGCCAACTGCACCCCGATGGTATTGATCTGTCCAGCGGTGTAGAACTGTCCCCCGGCATCAAAGATCTAAGTAAAGTTCAAGCTTTGATGGCTGCACTCCAGGCGATCGCCCCCCGGCCCCTCCATGCCTAATGCTGTCCCAATTTTTATTTTGCTGGGCGGAAAAAGCCAGCGCATGGGCACCGATAAAGCGCTCCTAAATCTCGGTGAGCAGACTATCTTAGAACGCACCCTTGATCTTGTCACAGCCCTCAGTGACGAAGTTTATCTTTTGACCCCCTGGCGCGATTGCTATCAACCCTATCTCAGCACCACTGTCCGCTGGCTCGACGATCCCGCTCAACAGGGGGGACTCGTTGCCCTAAACCAAGGTTTAAAAATCCTCAAGCTCCAGGGCTGGGTGTTACTGCTCGCCTGTGACCTGCCCAAGCTTGATCAGGGGCAATTAGAGCAATGGATTCAGCAACTAGACGAAATACCCACAAGGTACACAGCCGCCCTCGTCAATCAGGGGCAATTTTATGAACCTTGCTGTGGTTTCTATCGAGATACGGCCCAAACTTCTCTCCAGGAATTTATCGATCAGGGAGGGCGTTCTTTTCAGAAATGGCTGGCCACTGTGCTTGTTTTTCCATTGGCGATCGCCAACCCAGCAATGCTCTTTAATTGCAACACCCCTGCCGATTTCGCTACCTTGAAGACGCAACCCCCCTCGCCGTAGACAATCCATTGACCGACCCAATGCCATGCAACAAACCGCCCTCAACCTAATCGCCATCGGTGTTTTTCTGATGACCATGACCAGCCTTTTGGGAGGCATTTTTCAATTATCTCCCTTCGTTCCTGCTGGCATTACCGCTGCAGTGATGGCCTTTGCCACCGTGGATACTTTTAATTGGCAAGGGCGAGGCATGACTTTATTTCTTGATCTGTTTACCCCCGCCGAACAGCGCCAACGCATTTTGTACCACGAAGCGGGCCATTTCCTGGCGGGTTATCTCCTCAGCATTCCGATTACGGGCTATAGCCTCACCCCTTGGGAAGCGATTAAACAGGGACAAACAGGCCAGGGGGGCGTCAGTTTTGACCTCGAAAGTGTTGAAGCTTCCCTTAAAAATCCCCAGCAGATGAATTTATTGCTCGAACGTCTCAGTACCACCCTCATGGCGGGTATCGCTGCTGAAACGAATCTCTACGGCAAAGCTCTAGGGGGAGCCAACGACCGCGACCAACTCCGCCAACTGTTGGCTAAACTCGGCATTTCTGTCGCCAGCTACCAACAACGGGAGCAATGGGCCCTACTCCAAGCGAAAAATCTCTTAGATCGCCACCAAGACGCTTACCAAAATTTAGTCACTGCAATGGCTGCCCGCGCTCCCCTAGAAGAGTGCTATCGGCTGCTCAAACCGGATCCGAGCGAGCGATCTGCCTGATCCCCAAGGCCCCTTGGCAGATCCCAGAGGCGATCGCCCCTGCCGCGAAAAGAGCGATCGCCTGATATGATTTGTGCTACTTACCCTTGTCCGTTTACTATCACCATCCATGTCTAAAAAACATCCTATTGTTGCTGTCACTGGATCCTCCGGAGCCGGGACGACTACCGTAAAACGCGCCTTTGAGCATATTTTCCGTCGTGAGCAAATCAACCCCGTTGTCATCGAAGGTGATAGCTACCACAAATATAATCGGGTCGAAATGCGCCGCATGATGGCCCAGGCTTCCGCCGCCGGGAAAAACTTTAGTCACTTCGGCCTTGGGGCAAACGTCCTCGATAAACTCGAAGCCCTTTTCAAAGAATATGGCGAACAGGGCTCCGGGCAACAACGCTACTATCTCCACAGCCCCGAAGAAGCCGAGCACCACAACGGAAGACTCGGTGTCAACTGTCAGCCCGGAGAATTTACCCCCTGGGAAGATATTAAGCCTGACAGCGATATGCTTTTTTATGAAGGTCTCCATGGGGGAGCCGTGGGTAATGGCATCGATGTGGCCCAGCACGTTGACCTGTTAGTGGGGGTTGTGCCCATCGTCAACCTAGAGTGGATCCAAAAGATTTCTCGTGATAATGCCGAGCGTGGCTACAGTGCAGAAACCATCGTTGATACGATTTTGCGCCGGATGCCCGACTATGTAAATTACATCACCCCCCAATTTTCCCGGACCCACATCAATTTCCAACGGGTCGCAACGGTTGATACGTCTAATCCGTTCATTGCGCGGGATATTCCCACCCCCGATGAGAGCTTTGTGATTGTCCACACCAATCGCTGCTTCTACGAGAGATTTTCCATTGATTTTCCTTACCTGCTCAGTATGATTCCGGGTTCCTTTATGTCCCGCCATACGACCCTGGTTGTTCCTGGTGGAAAAATGGGCTTTGCCATGGAAATTATTCTGTCGCCGCTCATTGATCAAATGGTTGAAGAAGCCCGGAAAATTCGTTAGGGATTGTCCTCAGGTTTCTGAAGCTTGAAATTAATCATGGGTTACCCAATCGCCTCCGCCGCTGGTGGGGGCGTTTGCTTAGGGGCAGCAACCGTAACAAAATCTGCGGTTTATGCTGGGGCGACTCGGCCAGGGGATAAGATAGAAACCGCTGTGCTTTCCCTGAAATGGCAATGGTTTTTTCGTCAGTATCCGCAACGCAACAACGAGATTGGCCCTGGATTCGGCGGCGACTGGTGGAAATTGTCGGACGGGATGGGGTTGTCCGGCGCAAAGAAGAAATTCTTACTTACGAATGTGATGGCCTCAGTGCCTACCGTAAACGGCCTGCCTTGGTGGTGCTTCCCAGAACCACTGCAGAAATTGCGGCGATCGCCAAATTTTGCCACGAGCAAGAGATTCCCTGGGTGGCACGGGGGGCCGGGACAGGGCTATCGGGGGGCGCTTTGCCCCTAGAAGAAGGAATTCTCATCGTGACCGCACGGATGCGAGAAATCCTGAATGTGGATCTCGCCAATCAGCAGATCACCGTGCAGCCAGGCGTGATCAATAATTGGGTGACCCAGGCGGTCAGTGGGGCCGGTTTTTACTATGCCCCCGACCCTTCGAGTCAAACGGTTTGCTCTATCGGTGGCAATGTGGCGGAAAATTCCGGCGGTGTCCATTGTTTTAAATATGGCGTCACCACGAACCATGTGCTCCAACTCAAGGTTGTTACACCCACGGGGGATGTGGTCACCCTCGGCGGCGTTGTGCCAGAAATGCCGGGCTATGACTTGATGGGGGTTTTTGTGGGGTCGGAGGGTACCCTGGGCATTGCCACGGAAATTACCCTCAAAATTTTGAAGCGACCGGAAGCGGTTTGTGTTCTCCTGGCGGACTATACCTCCATTGAGGCGGCGGGAAATTCGGTGGCGGCGATCGTCAGTGCGGGGATTATTCCAGCGGGCATGGAAATTATGGACAACTTCAGCATTAATGCGGTGGAAGACATCGTGAAGCTGAATTGTTATCCCCGTGATGCGGCGGCCATTTTGCTGATCGAAATCGATGGGATGGCGGCGGAGGTCAAGGCAGCGAAGGAACGGATCAAAGAAATTTGCTTGGCCCAGGGAGCGCGGCAGATTACCAGCGCCAGTGATCCAGAAACCCGCATGAAATTGTGGAAAGGGCGTAAATCAGCTTTTGCAGCGGCGGGCAATATTAGTCCCGATTATTTTGTGCAGGATGGGGTGATTCCCCGGACAAAGTTGGCCGAAGTCCTGACCGAGATTAATGCCATTGGCGATCGCCACGGATACAAAATTGCCAATGTTTTCCATGCTGGCGATGGCAACTTACACCCGTTAATTCTGTATAACAGTTCCATTCCGGGGGATTTAGAAGCCGTGGAAAAAGTCGGTGGCGAAATCCTCAAGCTCTGTGTTGCCAAGGGAGGTAGCATCTCCGGAGAACATGGCATTGGCGCGGATAAGAAAATGTATATGCCAGACATGTTTAACGAAGCCGATCTCGAAACCATGGGCTATGTGCGGGAAGCGTTTAATCCAAAAGGATTAGCAAATCCCGGCAAACTTTTTCCTACTCCCCGCACCTGTGGCGAGTCTGCCAAGATGACCAATGTGGCAGACCTAAAAAATAGCGAAATTTTTTGATTCGTTAGCGTAGGCTAGCTGCACCCAAAAGTGCTGGGGATGATTATGCGCTCCGTCAGTTTAGCGGGGGAGGACAAATCCCTTGCGGGCCAGTTGACTCCGTAGGGCTTGGATCATCACGTAGTCGAGGGTGTCTTTGGCGTCTTCATCGGTGGGCAAACTGCTGAGATAAGCTTCCCGTTGGGCTGTCAGGTCACGAATTTGGGCCTGAATTTGTTCCCGTTCCGTTTGAATGTCGGCAATATAGGCTTCTTGCTCCGCTAAACTTAATCCTTGTAATTCCTCTGGTAGGGCTGTTTCTGCGAGGGTTTCGAGGCTTACTTCTGCTTCGGCGATCGCATCGACGAGATCCCAAGAACTATTGCGGTAGTAGGCCGAACTTTTCGAGATCCCCCGCGTGACAATGGCGGCACCGGCGTTCGCATCCTGGACTAATTGCCGCTCTAATCCCTGCTCACCTAGGCTGCCGTAGGGAAGATAGGTTTGGTTTAGTTCATCGTTCAGGCGACGAATCTCTGCGTCATAGGGAGAGGGTCGAATCACCACAGCGCGATTTTGGTCGATGTTAAAATTGGCCCCATCCCCCAAATCGGCCCCCGCAGCCCACAGATCCCGCTCGCGGCTTTCGGCATTACCGCAGTAGATCGTATTCACCAGCACATCTTGGTTTTTCGCGAGATTCACTGCCTCGGCCCAGTTGACACTTCCTTGATCAAAAGGTTCGTTCCCCGCAATAAAAATCGTCCGGAAGTCCTCGGGGTCGCTATCCCAATTGAGTTGATTAATGGCATCTTGGATCACCCAGCCGCTATATTCCTGGCCGCCGTTGGTGCGGATCGTAAACAATGCTTCTGAGACCCCATCCAGTTCCGTCGTGAAATCCGTTAGTTGACGGTTAAAGCCTTCGTCGGGGGGTAAAGAATCGTTGCCATAGTGGTACAGGGCCACCTCTAAATCGGGGATCTCGCCATCTTTGCGCACATCCGTTAGGGCATTGACCACCGTCCACAACTGCTGTCGAGTCTGATCAATGAGGCCATCCATACTATTACTCGAATCCAGCAAAATCGCGATTTGAATGGTGGGTTTTTCCGCGGCCCAGACATTGCCAGCCAGTAAAGTTAAACCCGTGGCGATCGCCCCTACCGATAACGCTCGTTTGCATTGAAACATCTTTATCTTCTCCCCGTGAATGTCGTAGACACCGTTTAGTATTCCCTGACGTAGAGCCTCCTCATTTTGTTCAATATCAATAGAGTGAAGGCTTGGGGAGTTTTTATGATTCATCAGCTAATCGTCTTCTGCTAGGAGGAACTAAGGGAGAGACACCCTCCGGCCTGCGGCCACCTCCCTCTAGGGAGGATTGTCTGGGGGATTGGCTACAATAACAATAGATAAGTCCTATCATTCCCCGCCGAGTTAGGTCACACAATGGTACAAGCACTCAATCGAATTACTTTTGATCCAAATATCATGGGTGGTAAAGCTTGCATCCGGGGAATGCGCATACCGGTTTCCCTGATTCTGAACTTGTTAGCAAATGGCAAAAGTTCAGCCGAGATTATGGATGATTATCCTTACCTAGAACCAGAAGATATTCAGCAGGCGATGCTCTATGCGGCGTGGTTAAGTGAGGACAAAATTATCCCTCTGGGGCAACCCAAGGCTTCATGAAATTTCTGGCAGACATGGGAATTTCGCCAAAGACAGTAAGCTGGCTACGCAACCAAGGCCATGATGCCATACACCTCCTAGAGCAAGGTTTAGAAAAGCTTACCGATGCACAAATTTTAGAAAAAGCTCGTCAGGAAAATCGCATTATCTTGACCGTTGATCTCGACTTTGGAACGTTGTTGGCGCTTTCAAAAGCGAAGCTACCAAGTGTCGTCATTTTTCGCCTGGGGAACGCCAGCCGTGAGGTCATTGAAGACCGTTTAGCATTCGTTTTAGAGCAATGTTCCACAGAATTGCGACAAGGAGTTGCAATATCGGTTGATGATGAAAAAATTCGGCTCCGTTCTTTACCAATGTAGATTGCTTTAGGGAGAAACACCCTCCGGCCTTGCGGCCACCTCTCTCTAGGGAGGATGGTTCGGGGTGGTGGTAAAGGCGATAGACTGAAGGCTGTATTTATTTCATGAGATCAGCCCGTCCCTATGAGTCTGTTTGCGGAACCTCCTATCATCCCCGATTGTGCCTGGAAACGTCCCCTTGGTTTGGGATGGGACGAACCCTACACCGTCCGCTATGGCAGTAATTTAGATGATGGCCCCTGGCATGGGATGCCCCTTGGTGGGTTTGGGGCGGGTTGCATCGGGCGATCGCCCCGGGGAGATTTTAATCTGTGGCATTTAGATGCGGGGGAACACACGTTTCGCAATGCAGGCGCTTGTCAGTTTAGTGTCTTTGAACAGCCAGAGGGAGAAGACGCCCAAGCCTACGCGATGAGTACCGTTGCTCCAGACGATGGCACCCTGGACAGTTGGCAATGGTATCCCGCCGAAAAAGGCACCTATGCCGCCCTATACCCGCGCAGTTGGTACGAATATAAGGGGGTTTTCGACGCAGAGCTGACCTGCGAGCAGTTTTCGCCAATTATTGCCCAAAATTACCAAGAAACCAGTTACCCTGTCGCCGTGTTTGAGTGGACGGCCCATAACCCTACCGATAAGCCGATCACCGTCAGTATTATGATGACTTGGCAAAACATGGTGGGGTGGTTTACTAAGGCCCAAAAAACGCCGGAAGTGGTGCTGCGGGATGATGGCTCTCCTGTGTATGAATACCAATCCCGTTGGGGAGACAGCACTGGCAACTTAAACCAATGGGTGCAAGACCGCTATCGGGTGGGCTGTCTGCTGAATCGAGTGCGCCCCCATGCGGATCTCAGCGAAGGGGAAGGCCAACTGTGCTTTGCGACGGTGACAAATCCGACTCTGGAAGTCTTGTATCATAACCGTTGGAACCCAGCAGGGGATGGGCGCGATGTGTGGGATTATTTTGCCGGGAATGGCTCTTTACCAGACATTGAGGACGAAACCCCTGCGGCTCCAGGGGAACAAATTGCCGGGGCGATCGCCGTCCGTTTTACCCTCCGACCTGGCAAAACGAAGAAAATCCCCTTCTTTTTAGCCTGGGATTTACCGGTGATGGAGTTTTCACCCCAGACGACCTATTTTCGTCGCTACACAGATTTTTTTGGCCGCAGTGGGAGTAATGTCTGGACGATGATCCGCACGGCGATGAAACACAGCGACCTCTGGAAGGAACGGATCGCCGACTGGCAACAACCGATCCTGGGGCGAGACGACCTGCCGGATTGGCTAAAAATGGCCTTATTTAACGAGTTGTATTTGTTAACCCAGGGGGGAAGCCTCTGGACGGCAGCCACGGAAAATGATCCCGTCGGTCAGTTTGGGGTTTTAGAATGCCTCGACTACTGCTGGTACGAAAGCCTCGATGTGCGGATGTATGGTTCCTTTGGTTTGACGATGCTTTGGCCGCGATTGGATAAAGCAGTGCTAGAAGCCTTTGCCCGCGCCATTCCCAGCAGTGACGCTACCCAGCGGATGATCGGCTACAACAAGACCATGGCCACCCGTAAAGTCGCCGGGGCCACACCTCACGATCTGGGAGCACCAAACGAGCACCCCTGGGAAGCCACCAATTACACTGCCTACCAAGATTGCAACCTCTGGAAAGATTTGGGGTCGGATTTTGTCCTGCAAGTGTATCGGGATTTTGTGATGACGGGGGCTGAGGACACGGAATTTCTCTGGAGCTGTTGGGGGAGTGTGGTCACTGCCCTTGATTACCTCAAAACCTTTGACCTAGACGGCGATGGCATTCCCGAAAACGGGGGCGCACCGGATCAAACCTTCGACGACTGGAAACTCAAAGGGATCAGTGCCTACTGTGGGGGGCTATGGATTGCGGCCCTCGAAGCGGCGATCGCCATGGCAAAAATCCTCCAACAAAGCCCCAGTCACTTCGAGGAACACCAAAATCAAGTCTCCGCAGCCGAATTCGCGCAGGCGATCGCCACCTACCAAACCTGGCTCGATCAGGCCCGCCCCCTCTACCAAGAAAGCCTCTGGAATGGCAGCTACTACACCCTGGATACTGGTAGCAATTCCCGCGTCGTGATGGCCGATCAACTGTGTGGTCAATATTACGCCCAACTGCTGCATCTCCCGGATGTAAACCCCGGCGATCGCACCGCCACGACCCTCGCCACCATTTATTCTGCTTGTTTTGAAAAATTCCATGGCGGTCAATTTGGCGCCGCCAATGGCCTCAACCCCGACGGCACCCCCGAAAAGGAAAACGACACCCATCCCCTTGAAGTGTGGACAGGGATTAACTTTGGCATTGCGGCGCTGATGATCCGTAATGGGATGCAAACCGAAGCCTTACAGATGGTGGAAGCCGTGGTGCACCAGGTCTACGACAATGGGTTGCAGTTCCGCACCCCCGAAGCAATTACGGCCAATGGCACCTTCCGCGCCTGTCACTACCTGCGGGCCATGGGAATCTGGGCGATCTACGAGGCTCTCGGGACGGCCTAACGCTTCAACGAGGGGCAAAAGAGAAGGCATCATCATTTAAATTTGTAACCATCCCTTGCTAGTTTTTACGGGTCGACGGGACAAAATAGGAATAGCGGGCAAAAAATCAAACTGCGCTCACCTCCTCCCCCTGCCCGTGGAACTCTAGGCTGCTGATGAAACGCTTCCCCTTTACCCAAGCCCTTATTTATCTTGGTACGGCCTCGGTCTGTACCCTGGGGATTACTGTGATCTTGGGGTGGTATTTACGCCTGCCGGAAATTATTCAGCTTCATCCCACGTTTGTGCCGATGCAGTTTAATACTGCCCTGGGGTTTGTGTTGGTGGGGCTAGCGATGTTTGCCCTAGGGCCGATGAAAAGAGTGGCGATCGCCTTGGCTGTTCTCATCGGCTTATTGGGAGGATTGACCTTGGCTGAATATATCTTTGGCCTAAATTTCCCCCTGGATGAACTCTTCATGCGCCATTACATCGTTGTCGCAACGTCCCATCCAGGACGCATGGCCCCCAATACCGCCCTCTGTTTTTTACTAACGAGCATTGCATTGTGCCTAATTGCGCAGCCGCAACACAAAAAAAATTTGCTGGGGGGAAGTTTTTTGGGGGCGTCGGTGATGGGGTTGGGGGCGGTGGCTTGTTTAGGCTATCTCGCGAATATTGAGACGACCTACGGTTGGGGGAAGCTGACGCAAATGGCGGTTCATACCTCCAGTGGCTTTGTGGTGGTGGGTCTGATCGTAATTCTCCAGGCGCGCCAGTTGAGTTTACAAATTCACCGTCGGGTGTCGAATTTTTTCTTCCCTTTGGCGTTGTTGTGGCTGGGGTTGACCTTAACGATCGCCCTATGGCAAGCCTTTTTTTCTAAGAAATTGCTAGTGGCCCAGGACACAACCCAGAGTTTATTTGAGCATCCGGTGGCCTTGGGGATCTTGATTTTAGGGAGCTCTTTATCTTTGGTGTTGGCGATCGCCGTGTGGTTTGCGATCCGCTTACAGGCCCAGGTCGAGGCATTAAAACAAGCCCAGCAGGAAATTTTAGGTTTAAATCAGCAGCTTGAGGAACTTTCCCACTTGGATGGGTTGACGGGCATTGGTAACCGTCGCTTATTTGACCTCACCCTAACGAAGGAGTGGCAGCGGGCGGCGCGGTATCAGTATCCCCTGGCGCTGATGATGATCGACATTGATTTTTTTAAAAACTACAACGATCACTATGGGCACCAAAAGGGGGATGAATGTATTCAACAGGTGGCCTCTTGGGTCAGTTCGATGGCCCGTCGCCCGACGGATTTGGCGGCCCGCTATGGGGGGGAAGAGTTTGTGCTGTTGTTGACCAATGTCGATTTTGCGAGTGCGAAGAATATTGCCCAGGAACTGATCAAGGCGATCGCCAAGGCGAAGATTCCCCACCCAAAGTCGCCGATCAGTGAATTTATTACCATCAGCATCGGTCTCCATGTGGCCCAACCCCAACCCCAGGCGGATATGGGGCATTTCATTTTTCAGGCTGACAAAGCTTTATATCAAGCGAAACATGAAGGGCGCAATCGCATTGTGACATCGAGGGTTTCGGGGTAGAACAACTCTCCGACCTAATGGCCACCCCTCTAGCTCCCCTCCAGGGGAGAAATTCATGGGCCTTGTCAGCTCACCGGCCAACTGTTCCCCTCTTGAGAGGGGTTAGGGGAGTGTTAGCTCCAGGGCCACCTTCCCCAGGGAAGGATCTATTTAGTGGGGGGATAGGCCATTTTGGTTTGGACTTCGGCAGCACGGCTAAACCAACGCACCAACATCCCCGCTAGGCGTTCGTGGTTGTGGCGGACGTAGCCTGTGTCGGGATCTTCGTCCATGATGTTGGCAATTACCACCCGTCGCCTCAGTCGTCCCACTTCTTCACGGTCAAGGAACACAGGATGGGAACGTTCGAGGGCATATCTACGGAGGGCTGCTTCCGAAGGTGATCGCTGGTGGACGAGGACCGCATCAAAGAGTTTTTTGCCACAAGCGCGGTCAATGGCTTTGATGTGGTCAGCCACGGTATAACCATCGGTTTCCCCCGGTTGGGTCATGATATTGCAGACGTAAATGCGGGGGGCACCACTACGGGCGATCGCCTCACGGATTTCCGGGACTAAAAGGTTAGGGATCACGCTGGTGTAGAGACTACCCGGCCCCATGATAATAAAATCGGCTTCTTCAATGGCCTTGACTGCTGCGGGGAGCGCCGGGGGATTTTCGGGCCAACAACCCAGTTCCATAATGTGTCCCCCAGCTTCTGGGATATTAGATTCCCCCTCAATGACCCGACCATCGGCCATCCTCGCCCAAAGCTTCACATCGCTGAGGGTCGCTGGCAAAACCCGACCCCGGATCGCTAAAACCTTGGAACTGGCCAGCACTGCCTGTTCTAGATCCCCGGTAATTTCGCTCATGGCCGTGAGAAATAAATTGCCAAAACTATGGCCCACCAAGCCATCGCCCGCTTTAAAGCGATATTGAAATAATTCGGTCAGGAGTTTTTCTTCGTCCGCAAAGGCCGAGAGACAGTTGCGGATATCCCCCGGTGGCAGGACACCGATTTCCCGTCGCAGTCGCCCCGAAGATCCGCCATCGTCGGCCACAGTCACCACTGCGGTAATATTGCTGCTGTATTTTTTGAGGCCCCGCAGCAGGGTAGAGAGACCCGTCCCCCCACCAATGGCGACAATTTTTGGCCCCTTATTTAAGCGGCGATGGTTGTGGAGCATATCAACTAATTCTTCGTCCCCATCGGGATTTAGTACCGTGGTAATCGCCCCAAAGGTACGGTTTTGGCCCCAGAAAATTAGGCTCAAACCGGCGGCGATCGCCACTGGCCCAGAAATATTACTCGGAACCACCGCCGTTAACCATTGCAGGAGTGCTCCCATCAAAGCCAGTAACCGAGAGACGGGGGTTAAATTGAGCCAAATCGCCAATCCCAACGCCGTAAACAGAACTCCCAAAGCACTCATCAAGAGCCATCGCTTGACCGAGAGACCGGGCATCATCCATTTCAGCCAATGGTTGAGGCGATGTTGTGGGTGATTTTTAGTGGCTGCCATTGGTCGTGGATAGACCCGGAGGTTTTTGCGAAAAGTACGACGAAATGGGTTGATCAGCATAATGGTGCATGGTTGAACAGCAGAGTCACCCCAGGGGGAGCATTGCTTAGGGTTGTTAAAAAAAAGAACACCCCAAGATCAAACAGGAAAAGAACCCATTTTTTACAAAAATCTTCAGAATTTTTGCCTAGGTCTACCATAGGGCGGAATGGCGCTTCTGAATGTAACAAACTCCACTCCTACATCCTTGAGTTGCGAGGTAACAATCAAATGATGGGAAAAATCTATATTCTTAAACTGCCCCGTCACCATGAGTATAGGCATTCAAGCGGGGGGTTCAAGGGGAAATTTCCCCCACAAACTTAAAAAAAGCCTAAAATCTATTATTGATAAATCACTTTTTAGTGATATAATTATATTTAACGGCCAGCTTAGTCACTCAGCTGCTGTCTTTGTGAACCATGCTCTTTCGTCAACTTTTTGACTACGAAACCTATACCTATACTTATCTTGTGGCAGATCCTGAAAGTGGTGAAGCAGCTTTGATTGACCCTGTGATTGAGCAAGTGGAACGGGACCTCAAGCTCCTGCAGGAATTGGGTCTGACCTTAAAGTATTGTCTCGAAACCCATGTCCATGCGGACCATGTGACGGGAACGAGTCGGCTCCGGGAAAAAACAAACTGTTTAGGGGTTGTCCCCCAGGGAGCGGAAGTGGCTTGTGCGGATCGTTCCGTTGCCGATGGGGAAGTGCTCAACGTCGGTGCCATCGCAATTAAGGCGATCGCCACCCCAGGTCATACCGATAGTCACATGGCATTTTTAGCCGATGGTACCCATCTTTTCACGGGGGATGCCTTATTTATTCGGGGTTGTGGCCGCACAGATTTCCAGAGTGGCGATGCGGGCACCCTCTACGATTCGATTCAAAAACTGTTTGATTTACCGCCCGAAACCTTGGTTTATCCGGGCCACGACTACCGGGGCCAGATGGTTTCGACCATCGCCGAAGAAAAGCAATTTAACCCCCGCCTCAAAGGCGATCGCCAAGCCTTTATTCACCTCATGGATAACCTCAACCTCCCCAACCCGAAAAAGATTATGGAAGCAGTGCCCGCTAACCAAGTCTGCGGCAACGTTTAAGTCTTTTTTCCCTGGCAAGGGAGCCGTTTTTCGTCCTGGATTACACCCAATCATCACCATTCTTTTTTAGTGCAATGACGACTACTCAACAACAATTACTTGAACTTTCCCCCGCTGAGTTTGCGGCCCAGGTCAATTCCCCCAATACCATCGTTTTCGACGTGCGCGAACAGGCTGAATACGCCAGAGAACACGTGGCGGGGTCGCAAAATATTCCCCTGTCTCGCTTGACCGTAGACACCGTCCCCCAGACAACGAAAAATGTGATCCTCTACTGTCAGAGTGGCAATCGCTCCCGACGGGCGGCGGAACTGTTTTTTGCGGCAGGTTATTACCAAGTGGCCCATTTTGACGGTGGGTTTACGGCCTGGAAAGGCGCTAACTTGCCCTACAACGAAAACAAAAAAGCCCCCTTGCCAATGATGCGCCAGGTACAGATCGTTGCCGGGGGCCTAGTCCTCGCAGGCACGCTGTTAAGTGCGTTTGTCTCCCCTTGGTTTTTGCTCCTCACCGGATTTGTCGGCTCTGGGCTGATGTTTGCGGGCTTTACGGGCTTCTGCGGCATGGCAAAGATTTTGGCCCGTCTTCCCTACAACCGCGTCAAATAAGTTTAACGAACGACATTGCCCTCCACAGTTGCTGGGGGCTTTTTTTTTGGAGGATAGAAATAATGCAGCTCTTGGGATATTTTTTAGCGGCCTGTATTGGCATTAGTCTGGGTTTGATGGGGGGCGGCGGGTCGGTGTTGGCGGTGCCGATCTTGGTTTATGTGATGGGGGTTGACCCCAAAAGTGCGATCGCCATGACGTTGTTTATTGTCGGCATTGTCAGTGCGGTGGGTTTGGTGCCCCACTGGCGGCAGGGCAATATTAATTTGAAAAAAGCAGGGATTTTTGGCTCGGCAACGATGATCGGGGCGTTCCTCGGCGCACAGTTGACCCGGTTGCCCATGATTACAGGGACGGTGCAATTGCTGCTGTTTGCGGTGATGATGTTGATCGCGGCGATTTTTATGATTCGTAAAAGCGGTAAGGCGATCGCCCACCCAGCCAATGAACCGCACCTCGAAGATTATCCGGTTCCGGTGTGCCGCTACTGTTGGCTGTGGTTACTCACGGAGGGCTTGGGAATTGGGGTTTTAACAGGGTTAGTGGGGGTTGGTGGTGGCTTTGCGATTGTGCCTGCCCTGGTGCTGCTCGGCAAGACGGAAATGAAAGAGGCAGTGGGTACTTCCCTAGTGATTATTGTGATGAATGCGATCGCCGGATTTTTGGGCTACTTTGGCCAAGCCGATGTGGTTTTTGATTGGCCGTTGATGGTGAACTTTACCTTTGTAGCCAGTGTCGGCATTTTGGTCGGGGGCTATAGCTCGCGGTATGTCAAAGCCAAACAACTCCAAAAGGGCTTTGGGTATTTTCTCTTGGCGGTGGCGGCTTTCATTTTGTTTCAACAGCGCGATCGCCTACCTCGATTGACGACCTTGCCCGAAACGACCGTGGCGATCGCCCAACAGAAATAGACAATTCCCTTAGCGCAAGCAATCTTTTGGTTTTAATTTTCCACGGAAAAAAATTAGAGCAGATACCCCAGATTTACTTTTTTCCCATCACCGTGTTACATTTCTACACATAACGCCTTTGATTTTCATAAACCAAAATTAAAGCGAGCCAACATTTTTCGCGCGTAGTCACCCCGCTAGTCTGAGGTTTAACCCCGAACCTCCAACGTTTTGAACAGCAATCGGCATCTGCAGCGCAATGGTTGTGCCACTTAATGAAAGAAAACATTCTTACAGAAACAGCGAACATCCAATCATCAGATGACAAATTGGCAATAGTTGACAAATGGCTTGGTTTCTTTCCCCGAAAAAATGTTCCGTCAATGCCCTGAGATGCTAAGTGAATATGTTTCCTAACAACTTTCCTGCGCAAAACGATGTTTCCTCTGGCCTGCAAAATCCAAGAGAGATTATCACGATTCTCGTCATTGAGGACGACTACGTTATCCGTAAACTGACTCGAAAAATTCTCACGAATGCCGGCTACATCGTTATCGAAGCGAGTGATGGTGAAGAAGGAATTCAGGCAGCCAAAGAATATCTCCCCGATCTCATCATCTGCGATGTGATGATGCCCCGTTTGAGTGGTTATGACGTTCTGGCACGGCTCCAGCAACAGGAAGTAACGGAAATGATTCCCTTCATCTTTTTGACGGCCCAAGCAGAGGGTCAGCAACTCCGTCAGGGAATGGCATCCGGAGCCGATGATTATTTAATGAAACCGATCCAGGCTGCAGAACTCCTCAAGGCTGTCGAAGTACGTCTCAATAAATATTCCAAGGTCAAACAATACTATTCCGAGCTGTTAAACCAACTGAGTGAGAAAGATAGTCTCACCGGTCTACCGAATCAAAATAAGATTACCCATGCTTTTGAAAAAATGGTGGCGCGATTACCCCTCGATCAGGATGGTGAAACGGTACCCTTCACCCCGCTTCTTTCCATTGGTCTAGATCGCTTTCAACTCCTCAATGAATACCTTGGCCACGGCACTGTTAGCGCTTTACTCAAGCAGGTGGGCGATCGCCTACAACAAACCTTAGAGAAATACGGTATCGTCGTTAGTCTCAACACTTCAGAATTTTGTGCGATTCTTTATCCTTTAGAACATCGTCATGAAGTGGTCAACATTGCCGAAGAAATTCTCACGGCCTTTAGCCCCCCCTTTACCACAGAAGACCAGCAGGATGTCTTTATCAGCCTCAGCATCGGGATTGCCCTCTACATCAGAGATGGCCTTACCCTTGATGAACTGCTCAGTAATGCCCACACAGCCATGTTGCGAGTTCAAAAACAGGGGGGTAATCAACACGCCTTTTATTCCGTAGCAATGAACGTGGGCCGTTTGAATACGGTTTTCCTCGAAGCTGACCTGCGGCAAGCTCTTGAACGCAACGAACTCGAAGTCGTTTACCAGCCGAAGATGAACTTGCAAACGGGCAAGGTGGTTGGTGCTGAAGCCCTCTTACGCTGGTTTCATCCAACCCGTGGTTTGGTTTTGCCAAATCAATTTATTTCCCTGGCAGAAGAAACCGGTTTGATCATCCCGATTGGGGAATATGTCATGGAAAAAGCCTGTTGCCAATTGCGCCATTGGCAACTTGCGGGCCTTAAGGACTTTTATATGTCCATCAATCTTTCGGCGAAACAATTTACCCAACTAAATCTGCACCATCGCCTGAGCCAAATTATTATCAATAATCAGTTACAACCCCAAGATATCCAACTGGAATTGACAGAAAGCACCCTCGTGAACAATGGGGAAGTATCGATACGACGTTTAAAGGCCTTGCGGTCTTTGGGTTTGAAAATTGCCTTAGATGATTTTGGCACGGGTTATTCTTCTTTAAGCTATTTGCAGCAATTTTCCTTTGATACCCTCAAGCTAGATCGCTCCTTTATCCATGGGATTCATCGGAACCATGTTAATGCGACGATCATCACCGCAATTATTGAAATGGCCCACAATCTCAACCTTAAGGTAGTTGCTGAAGGGGTTGAAGATGAGGGAGAGTTAGAATTTTTGACGCGATTTAACTGTGATGAAATCCAGGGCTTTTTGTTTAGTCGTCCCATCAAAGCAGAGGAGTTTCTGAGCTCTCCTTTTATGGATCTTGAGCCCTATAGTTCTCCTTTTATGGATCTAGAACCCTACACGGATGTGGCCTAGGTAATCGAACTATTTCTTTAAACCCGATTAAATCAAATCAAAAAATAAGATCACCCCGGTAAAAGTTTTCAGAAAACAGCGCCATGGTGATCTTGTTTCTTATGAGTTATCTTCCGGGCAGACCCAAATGCATTTTTTGAATAGCGGGAAGGAGAAGTTCTGCCTGGGGTTGGGGAGTCGGGGTCACAATAGTGCCGGGTAGGCAAGGGCCAAGCTGGAAATTTACTTCCTGGGGCCGAGTTTGCCAACCTTCTGGGCAGGTCAAGGGTTTCGGTTGGGCCTGGTGGGGATTTGGTAGAGGCGTGGCAATGGTACCGGGAAGACAAGGGCCGAGTTGGAAATTTACTTCTTGGGGACGGGGAGTCCAGCCAGTGAGACAACCACTAGGGGGCGGTGGCGCAGCATTTGCACTAAAGCTATTTCCCATCAAAATCATAGTGCCAAGCATCAAGCCTTTGCCAATGGTGTGTCGTGTGATTTTCATTGATTTGTTCTCCGAAGGATGTGTTGTGTTTCGTGGTGCTATGTAGTGGCCGGGGAGCAGACCCTATGCACTTGGCGATCGCCTAACCCACAACAACAGGGGAGAACAAAAAACTGCGTTGGCCTTTTTCTTTAGAATTTCAAGGCCTGGGCCGTTTTGACCAGTTGGATAAATTCACTGCGATAGCCTTCGGGATCTGCCCCTTTGCTGCCCTGGGCGAGCTCTAAAACTTGATCAAAGGAACTTTCGCCGCGATAGGGGGAGTCCCGCAACAGCATCCCAAATTCCGCCACTGCTGCCGCAAACCGGAAATCTAGAGAGGCTTGATCTAAAGGTTTACTGTCATTGGCGATCGCCTGGGTGATCAGTTCTGAATTATCCCCAGTGGGGGGCTTGTAGCGGAGCTTTAGTTGCAGCAATTCCCCCGCAAAATTTCCCGAATTAGGTTGTGTTTCTTGGTATTTCAAATCATCCACGGTCGGCAGCTCAACGGGCGAATCAACACCCACCGGTACAATTTCATAGAGGGCCGTCACCGTATGACCAGCGCCCAGTTCCCCCGCATCTTTCGTGTCGTCGTTAAAATCCTGGGCTGCCAATAGACGATTTTCGTAACCTAACAATCGGTAGGCCTGCACCTGGGCCGGATTGAATTCCACCTGAATTTTCACATCCTTCGCCAAAGTTAAAAGCGTACCGCCCATTTCTGTTACCAATACTTTTTTCGCTTCGAGAATGTTATCGATATAAGCATAATTTCCATTACCGTTGTTGGCCAGTTGCTCCATCTTGGCGTCCTTGAGATTGCCTGTGCCAAAGCCCAGCACCGTTAGAAAAATATCCTGCTCCCGCTTTTGTTCGATCAGACGAATCAACTCTGCATCGCTGGACATTCCCACATTAAAATCACCATCAGTGGCCAGGATAATCCGGTTATTGCCATTGTCGAGGAAATTTTCCGCCGCCTCTTGGTAGGCCAGTTCAATGCCTTCACCACCTGCCGTGGAGCCACCCGCCTCTAAATTATCCAAAGCCGCGAGAATGGTTTCCTTTTCGGCCCCGGATGTAGAGGGCAAGACTAAACCTGCTGCTCCGGCATACACCACAATGGAAACGCGGTCCTCCGGGCGCAACTCATTCACCAATAATCGAAAAGCTGACTTGAGAAGGGGGAGTTTATCAGGATCATTCATCGACCCTGACACATCAAAGAGAAACACCAAATTGCTGGGGGGGAGGGCTTCATTTTCAATTTCTTTCCCTTTAATGCCAATGCGGAGGAGTTGGTGCTGGGGTTGCCAAGGGGCTTGGGAGAGTTCGGTGTTGATGGCGAAGGGTTGATTGTCTGGAGCGGGATAGTCGTAGGTGAAATAGTTAATCATCTCCTCCAGGCGCACTGCATCGGCGGGGGGAAGCTGACCATCATCTAAAAAGCGGCGCACATTACTATAGGCGCCGGAGTCTACATCGAGGGCAAAGGTAGACAGGGGCTCGGTGCGCACCAATTGGAAAGGATTGTCACGGATGAGGTTGTAATCTTCTTGGGAGAGATCCGGTGCTTCTTGGGGAATTTCCCCATCGGGGGGTGGCATCACCGGCATGGACTCCGTTTCTGCCACTTGGGGGGCCATGGCATCCATCCCCGTGTCTGAAGTTCTCTGGGAGGCCATCTGACAGCCTGCTAAAATTTGGGTGCCTAACAAACAGCCACTGAGGAGTAGGGTGAGGGAGCGTTGGGAAAACGGTTTACGGGACGATGAAGTGGCCATGGGCTGACCTCCAGGAGAAGAATTACCTTCAACCTAACACCGTCTTTTGGGGCGATCGCCTAGGTTCAAAAAACTGTAACGACAGACAATGTATATTGCTTTTGCTTCAATTACAGCGGATGGGTCAGTCAATTCATTCTGCTGACTTAGAATTCATTAGCTGTTTAATTCGTTCGTATCGTTCTTGACGGGTCAAGCCCACAGGAGATTTACAAGTAATGATCATCGTTGGCTCTTCTTTTGCCTTAAAGCGTCTGAGTTTGGCCAATATTTTTGCTTTGTAAGCACTAACTGCGACTTGATAAAATAATGGGGCGGCCATAGCTTTGTTCTTGTTGCTCACAGAATTTTTGGGCATTTTCGCGGTTAAATCTAAGGGCATAGCCGTCTTCTCCTGGAGCTAAGGTCACTGGCTGAATATATTCCATCCCAATTTTATCTCGATAATACGAGAAGGCTGCCTGAACTGAGTTCAAAAACAAAATTTGTGCGGTTGGCTCAGGGGGACAATAATTTAAAGCCAGATTAGCCGCATACCAAATTAACCACCGTCCCACAGGGTTAACAATCCTCTGTCCCCTGGGCAAAGCCTCTAGATTAAGAATTTCAAGGACTTCAATCCTATCCGGTGGATCTGGATAGAAGGCAAACTTCATTAACCCCATCACAGAGCCTTGGTATTCCATTTTGACGAGGCCTTCGCCGTACTGCTCATTAGTATTTTCAAATAACCTCACCCAAGCACACTGCCAATTTTCCCTCGGCATATCCTGTAAAGTTGCTTTGGTAATAATTGCAGCGTCATCTTTCGTGAATGGATTGTCAAGATTGACGCGAATTGTCGGGGTGATATTCATTGAAAACTGGGCAGCAATGATTTGGCAGATCACAGCTACTAAACATGGAATCCATCCTAGGCTAGAATGAGACACGCTCAACGCCAGTGCTTACCATGTCCCTCAGTCTTTACAACACTCTCCACCGCCGTTCCGAACCCTTTAAACCCCTCGAAAATAATCAGGTGCGGATGTACTGCTGCGGGATTACAGTATATGACTATTGTCACCTGGGTCACGCGCGAACCTGTTTGATTTGGGATGTGGTGCGACGTTACTTGCAGTGGTCGGGCTATGAAGTACATTACATCCAAAATTTCACCGACATTGACGACAAAATTCTCAATCGGGCACGGGCGGAAAAAAGTTCCATGGGGGCGATCGCCGAAAAATTTATCGAAGCTTATTTCGAGGATATGGAAGCGCTCCACATTCAACCCGCCGACGAATATCCCCGGGCAACCCACAGTTTAGATGGGATTCAGAAGCTGATCCACGACCTAGAACAACGGGGTTTTGCCTACGCCTCCCAGGGAGATGTGTACTATGCCGTGCGTAAGTTTGATGGCTATGGGAAACTCTCTGGCCGCAAATTAGACGATATGCAAGCGGGGGCTAGCGGTCGGGTGACGGAAGATCCCGATGCACCGAAAAAACATGATCCCTTTGATTTTGCCCTCTGGAAAGCCGCCAAAGCAGGGGAACCCGCCTGGGACTCCCCCTGGGGGTCTGGTCGTCCTGGTTGGCACATCGAATGTTCGGCGATGGTGCGCGATCGCCTCGGGGAAACCATTGATATCCATGTGGGGGGCAGTGATTTAATTTTCCCTCACCACGAAAACGAGATCGCCCAATCGGAAGCGGCTACCGGCCAACCCCTTGCAAAATATTGGCTGCACAATGGCATGGTGAAAGTAGAAGGGGAAAAAATGTCCAAATCCCTCGGCAACTTCATCACGATCCGCGACCTGCTGCAAAAATATGACCCAATGGCCGTGCGCCTGTTTATCCTCCAGGCCCACTACACCAAGCCCCTGGATTTCACCGACGAAGCCCTCACCGCTGCCACGAAAGGCTGGGAAACCCTCAACGATGCGCTTTTGTTTGGGGCAGAACATTTAGATACGAACAATATCACCGCAGACAAGGGCATCCTGGCGAAGTTTAAGGGGATTGTTGACAATGACCTCAATTTTTCCGGTGGACTGGCGATTCTCTTTGAACTGGCAAAGGAACTGAAAAAAGAAAAAAATATCCTCGTCCACGAAGGCAAACTCCAGCAAAATCCGCAAATTCTCGCGTCTCTTTGGCTTACCCTCAAGGAGTTGGCCGATATCCTTGGTTTTGTTCCGGAAACGAAGCAGCAGGCCGATAGTTTAACCGATGCCGAAATCGAAAACCTGATCCAGCAGCGCAAAGACGCCCGCGCGAATAAGAACTATGCAGAAGGCGATCGCCTCCGGGATTTACTCACCGAAAAAGGCATTGTTTTGGTGGACAAACCAGGTGGCATTACCGAGTGGCACCGGGAATAAAAAAGAACTCTTAGTCCCCCTTATGAAGGGGGATTTAGGGGGATGTAAATCCCTAAGCTAACCCAACATGATTATGTATATTTTCACTGAGGCAAAATCCCATGACAGATTTCTTTGGGTTCGAGCAAGATTTCATTGCATCCCTGCGCTGCATTCCGATGATCCTGCGCTACAAACTCGATACCTGTGGTGTCAAAATGAAACTCGACCATTGGCACAAACTCACAGAAGCTGAGAAAACGCAATTAATCCAAATGCCCTGTGAAACGCCCGCTGAAGTACAGCACTACCACGAAACGCTCCAAGGGCTAATTACAGCAAAAACAGGCACGCCAGCCAAAGTCCTAGACATTGACCCAAATCCTCCCTGGTTACAAACAGACATTCCCGCCCAAATCCTCGAAAAAGCCCAAGATTGCGCTGTCGAAATTACTCGAGAACAATGGCAAGCCCTAACACCCCTGCAACGATTTGCCCTGCTTAAACTAAGTCGTCCCAGTCACGAAAACCACAACTTTATCCCGGCCCTACGAGAATTTGGGGTGTTGCCAGGGGTTCAAGCTGAGAAAAATTGAGCTACATTGAAAAGCCCAACCTTCTTCTGTTCCCGTCTATTTTGTAGGATCAATTACGGTGACTCAAAATCCCCAATGGCTTTGGCAAGAAGTCCTGACAAAACTTGAACAACAACTGAGTCGCCCCACCTACGAAACCTGGATTCAGCCGACGGCGATCCAACAGTGGCGGGAGGACGAAATTGTTCTCTGTGCCCCCAATGCCTTTGTCCTGAACCATATCCAGAAATACTATGGTGCATTGATTACCGAAACCATCGCCGAATTATTGCAACAGCCCGTTAAGGTACGCCTTACTTCTCCAGAGGGAAATACCCTGGCAGCCACCCAAAGTTTTTATAGTTCCCGCAGCGGCCAATCGACTCGCCCCGGTAAAAAGACCCCAGAACTCAACTCGAAATATACGTTTTCGCGGTTTGTGGTTGGCCCCACCAATCGCATGGCCCATGCGGCGGCCTTGGCTGTGGCGGAATCACCGGGGCGGGATTTTAATCCTCTGGTGCTCTGTGGGGGCGTGGGGTTGGGGAAAACGCACCTGATGCAAGCGATCGGCCATTACCGTTTGGATACCCAGCCGGACGCGAAGATTTTCTATGTTTCTACGGAGCAATTTACCAATGATTTAATTGTTGCGATTCGCAAGGATAGTCTGCAAACCTTTCGGGAACATTACCGCACCGCTGATATTTTGCTGGTGGATGATATTCAGTTCATCGAGGGGAAAGAGTACACCCAGGAGGAATTTTTCTATACATTTAATACCCTCCATGAAGCGGGTAAACAAATTGTTTTAGCGAGCGATCGCCCCCCCCACCAAATCCCAGGCTTGCAACAACGGCTGTCTTCGCGTTTTTCCATGGGTCTAATTGCTGATATCCAACCCCCCGACCTAGAAACCCGGATGGCGATTCTCCAGAAAAAAGCCGAGGCGGAAAATTTAAACCTATCCCGCTCGGTGATTGAATATATCGCTACCCACTACACGGCGAATATCCGCGAATTAGAGGGGGCGCTCCTGCGGGCGGTGACGCACATTGCCATTTCTGGCCTACCGATGACCGTCGAAAACCTTGCGCCCATTTTGAACCCGACGGTGGAATATGCCCCGGCGGCTCCGGACGTGATCTTGCAAATTGCCGCAGAAGCAACGGGGGTGAGCATTGAGGATTTAAAGGGGGCTTCCCGGCGGCGGGAAATTAGTACGGCCCGGCAAATTGCGATGTATTTGATGCGCCAACACACCGATCTCAGCTTGCCTCGCATTGGGGAAATGTTCGGCGGCAAAGACCACACTACGGTGATGTACAGTTGCGACAAAATCGGCCAGTTACTCACAAAAAATCAAAAAATCTCCCAACTGGTGAGCCAAATTAGCGATCGCATTAACCACCACCACCAAAACCTCTAAGAACCAGCGGTCCCCATCACGCCAAAAAAGACACCGCTACAATGAGCAGTAGTTCATCAATTTTGTTTCATTCATGGTTGCTTCCTACCGGATCGTTTCTCTCTTGCCCAGTGCCACAGAAATTCTTGATTGCCTGGGTTTAACCCCGAACGTGGTGGGCCGGAGCCATGAATGTGACTATCCGCCGGAGATTGGCGATCGCCCCGTTTGTACTGCGGCCCGCCTTGACTCGGAGCGCCCCAGCGGCGAAATTGACAAAGAAGTCTTGGCTTTGCTCCAGGGAGCTTTGGGAATTTACGAAGTGAAGCTGGATGTACTCCAAGCCTTGCAGCCAACCCACATTGTCACCCAAGACCAGTGCGATGTCTGTGCCGTCACCCTGGCTGATGTCCAGGCGGCGATCGCCCAACTGAGTGATCACCCACCACAGCTAATTTCCCTCCAGCCCAATACCCTAGCGGATGTTTACCAGGATATTCGCCGCGTAGCCCAGCAATTTAACCGTGATCCCCAACCTGTTTTGCAAGATCTGCAACAGCGAGTACAAGTCTGCCAGAAACGAGGCAAAACTTTGCCCAAACGTCCCCGGGTGGCGGCCATTGAATGGATTGATCCCCTCATGGGTGGCGGCAATTGGCTCCCAGAACTGATTGAACTCGCAGGCGGCGAAAATATTTTAGGAAAATCGGGTAAACATTCCCCCTACATCAGCTGGGACACCCTCCGCGCCAGTGATCCCGATGTGGTGGTGGTGATGCCCTGTGGTTTTGATCTAGAGCGCACCCGCCAGGAAATGCTCGCCGATTTGGAGCTGCATCCTGAGTGGAAACAATTACGGGCTGTGCAAAATGATCAGCTATTTATCTGTGATGGCAACGCCTATTTCAACCGACCGGGGCCACGCCTCGTAGATTCCCTAGAAATTCTCACGGAAATTTTGCAACCTGCTGGCGATCGCCTTTATCCAGAAACTGCTTGGCAAAAACTTTCCTTACCCTTGTGAGCAAAATCTCAACAAATAGTAACTATCCAAAGAAATATTACATCCCAGCCTAGTTTTACAACATTTTCTATCAAGTTTATGTTGGTGAAAAAAGGATTATTCAGACAAATTAGGGGATATTGCCGCAAAAACCAGCATCCTCCCCAAAAAAGCATCCCTTTGGCTTCTTCTGGGAATTTGGCACATTAAAGACATAGCAAGATTTTGAGGGCAGGCGTTTCGTGATGTACCGCCGCTTTTCGATTCAAAAAATATTATCTAAGGTGAGGATGCTGTCTATGTGGCTCAAAATTAGGCACCTAGTCGATCCTGTATTTCAATATCTCAATCAACCCGTGGGACACACAGATCGGCATACAGTCTGGAACCCTAACCGTTTTTGGTATCTCTATAAAATCAACCTGTTAGAAAAATGCTGGCAAAAAGAGGCTGCCAACAAAGGTCAACATACTTACTAACTAACTTTTATGGTGCCAATTCTTGGGGATCTGCTTGGGCACTCTCTTGGGACGCTTGGGCCTCGGCTCGGAGTCGGCTGACCAATTGACCATGGACGTTAACACAGTAGGGTACACAGTAGGTGATGGCCGCCGCAATCCAGCGGGTACTGGTCATGGTGCCATTGAGTACTGCAACGCCATGGTTAATGCAAAAGTGCATCGTCCCGACAAAGAGGGCAACTCGAATCGCCGTTGGTCGAAAGGTGCGATCGCCTAAGGCCCGGAAATAGGTTGTCAAGCGCATCGGTGCAATCCCCAAACTAAAAAAGTAGATCTGTTATTTATGGTTTAGAAGGAAGGTGTGTTTTGGCCCGTTGGCGCATCCGGCTGGCCATTTGGCCGTGGAGATTGACGCAGTAAGGCACAAAGTAAGTTACAACCACAGACGTCCAACGGGTACGGGTCATCGCCCCATGGAGAAAAGCGCTACCGTGGTTAATACAGAAAATCACAGTGCCCACAATCAGGGCGACACGGATGGCGGTGCTGTGGATCGTGCGATCGCCCAGGGTCTGGAGATAAATTTTTAGGCCCATTGGTGAACCTCTAATTTGTATATCTGAATTTTACTCACGGGTTGCCTGGGGCGATCGCCTAGGAGTCTTAGATAGGTTTTCATGGAGGCCATCGGTCAAGCTGGGGGATTTAGCAACAATTGTAGTTAGTTCTGATTGTTGTTGAGAGAAGTGATCACCAAAGTATTGAGTGTATCTATTTCGATCAAATCTGCCTATTATCAATGGGAACCGCTTTTCTCCGATGCAATGTCTATGGCAGCAACCAGTCAAACTGATTTTCTCCGCAATCTTTGGTACTATGCGATGCCTAGCGATCGCCTCAAACCCCAACAAACCGTCGCCAAAGTTCTCCTCAATGAACCCATTCTTTTCGGACGCGATCACCACGGAAAAGCCTTCGCCATCCAAGATGCTTGTCCCCACAGGGCGGTGCCCCTCAGCGACGGTCGATTTAACGGCGAAGAAATCGAATGTTGTTACCATGGCTGGCGATTTAACACGCAAGGACAATGCACGGCGATCCCCTGTTTAACGGAGGATCAAAACATCAATATTAGTCGCTTTGGTGTGAAGGTTTATCCCCTCGCCGAATCTCAGGGAAATATTTGGATCTACATGTCCCAGAAAAAAAATGCTGTGCCCCAGTTGTTGCCCCCCACTGTTCCCCATTTTGCAGACGGCATCTATCAAGCTAAAACTACGATGATCTTTCCCTGCAGCTTTGATCAAGCAGTGGTAGGGTTAATGGATCCTGCCCATGTGCCCTTTGTCCATCGCGCTTGGTGGTGGCGCGCAGATCCAACCCTTAAGGAGGAAGTCAAAACCTTTGATGCCAGCCCCTATGGATTTACGATGCGTCGCCATAAACTCGAACAATCTACACTGATTTATGATCTAGCCGGCAAAGATCCAGAGGTGGAAATTTCCTTTCAACTGCCGGGAATTCGTGTGGAACAAGTGACCACTAAACAAAACAAAATTTGTAATTTAACAACTATTACGCCAATCTCTGAGGAAAAGACAGAAGTTACCACACTGTTCTATACGACCCTGCCATGGTTAAAAGCTGTAAAGCCGATTTTGATTTTCTTGACGCGCACTTTTTTAGATCAGGATCGTCAGATGGTGGTTAAACAAAAGAAACGTCTCATTTACGACCCACCGATGATGCTGATTAAGGACGCAGATACCCAGGCACTGTGGTATTTTCAGCTCAAAAAAGAATTTCAACAAAGTCTTGCAGAGGGCCGTCCTTTTCTGAATCCGGTCAAAGAACAGGTCTTACGCTGGCGCAGTTAGAGATTGGCGATCACCTGGGATGCCTGACAAAATTTTTGTGCCAAGAGATCAACGCCAGTAATCGCTGTGCCGACAACGACGCTATCGGCCCCCAGTTGAAAGGCTTTTTGCAACATTTCTGGGGTGTGGATGCCCCCTTCGCAGATGATCGGCAACTCAAAATCCTGCACTAACCTTTCGAGCAACGCAAAACCGGGAGGCGTTAAATGCTGGGTTTCTCCCGTGTAGCCATAGAGGGTCGTCCCCAAAATATCAACACCAGCCTGGGCTGCCCGTTGGGCATTGTCGTAGGTATCGAGATCTGCCATGACTAATTTTCCTGTTTTCTGGTGAATCCCAGCAATGAGATCCGCAAGACTTTCCCCGTTCGGTCGGGGGCGGGCAGTAGCATCAATGGCAACAATATCAGCTCCCGCTTCGACCACTGCCAGGGCATCTTCTAGCCGGGGCGTAATGTAGACCTCCGATTCTGGAAAGGTACGTTTCCACAACCCAATAATCGGGATTTGGGGTAATTTGGCCCGCACAGCGCGGATGTGATCAGGGCTATCGATGCGTACCCCAATGGCTCCTTGATTGACGCAGGCTTGGGCGATCGCCGCAATCATTTTAGGGTCGTGGAGGGGGGAATCAGCGGGGGCTTGGCAGGAAATAATCAGGTGATTTTTAAACTGGGCAATCAGATCAGACATGGGATTTACAGGAAATTTCTAGGAATATTTGGAAACGGCCAAGGCGATCGCCGCCGGAAAAATACGGTGCTCTTGGACTTGAATGCGGGAATGGAGCGTTTCAGGGGTATCGTCGGCCAAAATCGGCACCACTGCCTGCATAATAATGTCGCCACTATCCACTTCGGGGCTAGCAAAATGCACCGAACAGCCCGTCACTTTTACGCCAGCATCTAAAGCCTGTTCCACAGCGCGAATCCCTTTAAAGCTGGGCAGGAGACTAGGATGAATATTCAGGATGCGATTTTCGTAGCCAGTAATCAAAACCTCGGTGACAATGCGCATCCAGCCCGCCATAATCACCCATTCCACCCCATGCGATCGCAAGACATCTAAAATGGCTTGGTCACAGGCTTCCCGCGAGGCAAAATCCCGGTGGTTAATCAGTTGAGTTTTTGTGCCAAATGTTGCGGCCCGTTCTAAAACTTTCGCCTTGGGGTTGTTGTAAATCAGAATCGGGATTTCCGCCTTGAGTTGATTTTCGGCAATGGCTTTGGCGATCGCCCCGTAGTTACTGCCGCTGCCGGAGGCCAAGACCCCTAGTTTTACCGGACGGGATAAGGGCACATCCGCCAGGGTCACAGGGGGAGAAATTAAAGCAGAATTTAGCGCAACATTACCCATCAATCGCGGTAATCCTCGGAAGTACAACCACTAAGCATATCGGTTCCCTGGTCGAAAGTCAGATATTTTTGCCCGGTGACGTGGGGGCTAGCCTAGGCAGAATCTCGATCCTCGAAACGAATAATATCTTCGTCTCCCAAAAATTCACCATTCTGAATCTCGATCATCACGAGATCAATCACCCCCGGATTTTCAACTCTGTGCCTGGTGTTCATCGGCACATAGGTAGACTGGCGGGGGGTCAGGATAATTTCTTGGTCGTTGCAAATCACCTTCGCTGTCCCGGAAACGACGACCCAATGTTCGCTGCGATGGTAATGCATTTGGGTGCTGATGTGGTGACCCGGTTTTACTTCAATGCGGTTAATGCGGTAGCGATCGCCTTCTTCAAGGATGGTGACTTTGCCCCAGGGTGGTGTACGGATGTCGGTCATGGTTGCAGGTTGAATCGGTTTGCTGTCATTGTAAAAGCTCAATTGTCACCCAAGCGATCGCGCAACTCCGTTTCACTGGCCCGAAATCCCACCAAGACTGCCTTGTTATTCCGCACAAACAAAGGCCGTTTTAGAAGCATTGCATCTTGACTAAAGGCGTCGATCCACTGGTTATCATCCCAGGTTTTCTTTTCTTCCCCCAAGGCCCGGTAGGATTGTCCAGAAGTATTACGCATTGGTTTGCTACCAAGTGCTTTGACCCATTGGGCGATCGCCTCTCTGCTGGGAGGTTGCTCCTTGGTATTGATAAATTCGTAGGAAATTCCGGCTGTTTCTAGCCATTTCAAGGCTTTTTTACAGGTGTTGCAGGTGGGAATGCCGTAAACTTGCAGGGCCATTTTAATCGCTTAAACAAAAGATAATCCTGTTTATTATCCATGATTCAGAGGCAGTCCACTTTGGCAGAAGTGTTACAACGGGAACTGTAGCAAGTCCCAAAATTTTTCACCATGACGACGACAATTTCTGCCGAAAAATCAATTGCAGCTTGGCTCGGCGATGAAGCAGAAAGCCTCTTGGGTCACCGCGCGAAAATTAGCCAAAATCTTTTAACGTTGCCTGGTGCGGATATCGTAGAACGGGTCTATGCCCAGAGCGATCGCCCCACTCCGGTGTTACGTTCCTTGCAACAACTCTTTGGCACAGGGCGCTTAGCAAATACAGGTTATCTCTCAATTCTGCCCGTCGATCAAGGCATTGAACATTCCGGTGCGGCTTCTTTTGCGCCCAATCCGATTTATTTTGACCCCGAAAATATTATCCGTCTGGCCATTGAAGGGGGCTGTAACGGCGTGGCGACGACCCTCGGTGTGTTGGGGATGATGTCCCGCAAATATGCCCACCGCATCCCGTTTATCGTCAAACTCAACCACAATGAACTGCTGACCTTCCCGAATAATGCCGATCAAATTATGTTTGCAACGGTGGAACAGGCTTGGAATTTAGGAGCCATAGCTGTCGGCGCAACGATTTATTTTGGCTCACCGGAATCGAGTCGACAAATTCAAGAGGTCAGCCGCGCCTTTGCCCGCGCCCACGAGCTGGGAATGGCAACGATTCTCTGGTGTTATCTGCGCAACGATGTGTTTAAACAGGACAAGGATTACCATCTGGCGGCGGACTTGACGGGACAGGCGAACCACATGGGGGTCACCATCGAGGCGGACATTATCAAACAAAAATTACCGGAAACTAATAATGGTTACGGGGCGATCGCCAAAGCAACGGGTCAAAAATACGGCAGAACCCACCCCAAGATTTACGACGAACTCACCAGCGATCACCCCATCGATCTCACCCGTTATCAAGTGTTGAACTGTTATGGCGGACGGGCCGGTCTAATCAACTCCGGTGGCTCCTCTGGGGAAAACGATTTTGCCCAGGCGATTCGCACTGCTGTGATCAATAAACGGGCTGGTGGTTGTGGCTTAATTTCGGGTCGCAAAACATTCCAACGGCCTATGGCGGAAGGGGTTAAACTTTTTCACCTGATCCAGGATGTCTACCTCGATCCAGAAATTACCATCGCTTGACCTTTATGAAACGATGTTTTTGGTGTTATTGGGAGACAGCAAGAATATCCTAATGCAAAAAAAGAACCTAAAAACCTCGCTTTGACGAAGCGATGGGGAACATTTGATAATAAGTCGATGTTCTGTTGTGCGTCGGTGAACCATGTCCAATCTGCCCAAATCCTTTGAAGAAACCCTCGAACAAGCGAAAGCCGCAACCCTAAACAGTTTAGAAGCAGGCTGTGGGCGGATTTTAATTGAATTGTGCTTTCCTGAAATTGCTCTACAGGCCCAGGCGCTGGCGTGGAATTGGGCGCAACTGTTTGTGGAGGAGTATGGTTCGGGGTTAAAAATTTTCTTTCCGGATACAGGGGCCGCCGCTTTGGCCCGGCGGGATTGGGGGGAAATTCCCTTTAAGGTGACAGATATCGGCACCTCGCGATCGCCTATCGAAAATAAAATCGGCGATGATGACCAGATTTTTATCATTGTCTGCCCGTCAGCGGTGGAAGTTGCCCAAGTCGAAAAGCTCTGTAACTTTGCTGGCGATCGCCCGGTGATTATGTTGATTCCTCAACTGGAGGACGTGTCCATTGTGGGGATTGGCTATGCGGCGCGGCAACTGCGGGAACGGTTCATCAGCACCCTCGAAACCGCCTATTACATCCGACCCTACGAAGGTGCGATGGTTTGGCGCTCCTACCCCTCGGCCTGGGAAGTGTATCTCGAAAAAGAAGAAGACCAATATGAACTCATCGCCAGCGAAACCACTAAACCCCTCGGCGAATATTTAGAGCGGCTGTTGTTGGCGGCAGTGGAACCCGAAGCCGGGGAGGCGGCAAATCCCAACGCACCAAAAATCAAAAAAACAGGACTGCTTGGGGGTCTACAAAACTTCCTAAAAGCCCTCAGCAACTAAGTTTGAGACCGAATAATCAATGATTGATAACCGTTCACTAACCATTGCTGTGGTGGGAGATGTCCATGATCAATGGGATGCCGTTGGCGATCACCAAGCCCTGGAGATTCTCGGCGTCGATCTTGTGTTGTTCGTCGGGGATTTTGGCAACGAATCCGTCGAATTGGTGCAACAAGTCGCCGATCTTCCCCTCCCGAAAGCCGTGATTTTAGGTAACCACGACGCCTGGTACACCGCCTCCGATTGGGGTCGTAAAAAAGCGCCCTATGACCATGCCATCGAAGATCGCGTCCAGGCCCAGTTAGACATTCTGGGAGAAACCCATGTGGGCTACGGCCATTTGGATTTACCGGAATTTAAGCTTTCGGTGGTCGGGGCGCGGCCCTTTAGTTGGGGGGGCGAAAAGTGGAAAAATGAAAAATTCTATGGCGATCGCTACAGTGTCCATGACTTTACAGAATCCACCGCCTTAATCGAGAAAAATATTGCGGCCTGTCAGTACGAAACCCTAATCTTTCTCGGTCACAATGGCCCCACCGGATTAGGTTCTGAACCGGAGGATATGTGTGGCCGCGATTGGAATCCCCTGGGGGGTGATTTTGGTGATCCGGATTTTGCCCAAGCCTTGGCGATCGCCCGCCGCCAAAACAAGACAATTCCCCTAGTCACCTTTGGCCACATGCACCACAGCCTCCGCCACCGCAAAGATCGTCTGCGCACCCAATGCCAATTTTCAGACGCAACCCTCTATTTCAATGCCGCCCGGGTGCCTCGCATCCAAACCTATAAAAATGGCGATCGCCACCACAGTTTTTCTGTGATTACCCTCACCCAAGGCCGCTCAAGCAAAGCCGAACTGGTGTGGGTCAATCCAATCAGCCAGCAGCAAACAAGAGAAACCCTCTGGTCACAGCCCCTCAGCTCTCTTCCGTAATCTCGATCACGTTGCCATCTGGGTCTTGCAAAAATAAGGCTCGTCGTCCCGATGCACTCATCTCATAGGGGTAATTTTCGCTATCTAACTGCGATCGCACTGTATCAAGGTCTTTTACACCGAAAGCGATGTGGGGATTGCGACCTAACTTTTCTGGATTAGGTAAGTTCGCCTGGAACGTCGGGTCTTCGATCAGATGAACTTGCATCTGTGGTAGCTGGTACCAAACGCCACCATACTTAAAGGGTCGTTCCACCTTAGGCAGCCCCAGCAGTCGATCATAAAAGGCCACCGCCCGTTGCACATCCGCCACCAAAATAGCTGTGTGTAGACAACGGGTCACTTGAATCTGAGGCGTTATCATACTCAATTCTTGCTCGATGCTTGGTTTGACTTGTCGTGCGTCCTAAATCCCAAGGGAGAAAATTCCCTAGGAATCCGTGGTTGCAAAATTAATCCAGCCTTCAATTTTAGGCCCTAGGCGAAACAACAGAGATTGGGCTAACCCTAAATGATCAGCCCCTAACAACAGCATCATCGCCTGATCTTTTACTGTCGCCAGTTGTGTCGGGCAGGCCTCAAAATCTAGAGTTAATACAGTTGATTCGCCCCAAACTTCTCGATAAATTTGGCACCGACTGGGGAGCAGAGCCGTAAGCTGACGAAAACGTTCTAAAGCTTCTTTTTCAAAGGCAGCACTGCTACCTTGGGTCGAAAAAGGTTGGTGGTTCATAGTGGGATTGTCGTTGGTGACAAAACGCTGGCTTCTTCTCTTACCTTAAAGGGTTGCTTTGGGGCTGTGGGGGCAGGCGTTAGAATTTTTATCTTTGTGAATTGAGCATGACAATATGTGAAGAAATGTCCCTGTATTTCTGCTGGGCCAGGGGCGAAACCGTAAATTTAGAGGGAATTTAGGAAAATAGCATAAGATCAAAATACCGTTTTCTTACCACGGCCAATGTTTTTCTGGGGAACCTCAATGGTTGAGTTTAATCGACTGGTCAAAAAGGGAATTGATCGCAGTGTGCGACGGGGTGTCCTTAATCAAATCCGCCACGGCCTAGACATCAAATTTCCCCAGGATGCGGATCGTATTTTTGCCGATATTCAACAAATTCCCAGTCTGCACGGCCTCAAAATGATCGAAAATCAACTTTACCACCTCCAGACAGTCGAGGAACTGCGTTTGCTTTACCGCAATTTACTCTGAGTTAGGTCAGGAGTTGGGCTAGAGCCATGGGCTTTTTGGATAACATTCACAGTTTAAAAACCTTCATCTGTGCGTTTCATCCGATCATCGTTATTGAGACCGTCGAAGAGGAACGGGTCGAGGCGCTCCTGCGGGAAGTGGTCAAGGATTTGCATATGCCCTTGTTTGAATGGACAGTGAATTTGGGGCTAGCGCCGACACCGGGGACGAAATATGCACCCCGCACTAATGAATATGCTCGGCCTGGGGCAAACAAACCGATCGCCTTTGAGAATACGGCAGATCCCCTCGATGTACTGAAATACATGGGCCAGATGGAACGTAATGGCATTTTTTGGCTCAAGGATTTTGCGCCCCACCTGGAGGATCCTAAAGTCATTCGGGAAGTGCGGGAGTTGGCCGAGATTTATGGGGTTGTGAATTCGGCAATGGTGCTGACGGGGGAGTCGATCACTTTACCAAAGGCGATCGCCCACGATGCGGTGTATTTTGAGCTGACCCTTCCAGATGAGGACGAGCTGTACCAAACCCTTTCGGAGGTAATGCGGGAGCTTAAGGTGCGCCACAAGTTAACGATTACCCTCCAGGGGGAAGAGCTGAATCAATTTGTCCATGCTCTCAGCGGGATGACCCTGAAACAAGCGCGCCAGGCGATCGCCTATGCTGCCCTGGTAGATGGGGAGTTAAACGGGGCCGACATTCTCAAGGTGATCCACCGCAAGGCCCAGATCCTCCGGGAAGAATCTCTCCTCGAACTCTTTCCCGTGGAAGAAAACACCGCGAAATTAGGGGGCTTTGTGGGCCTCAAACAATGGCTTAATCGGGCTCAAGTGGGCTTTAGCACGGCGGCGAAACGGGTGAATCTCCCGGCTCCGAAGGGTATCTTGATCGTCGGGGTGCAGGGTTGCGGTAAATCCCTTGCGGCGAAAACCATTGCCCGGGAATGGCAACTGCCGTTGTTAAAACTGGATGCGGGCCGCCTGTACAACAAATTTGTCGGTGAATCGGAGAAAAATTTCCGCCAGGCAATCAAGCTGGCCGAATCCATGGCCCCGGCGGTGTTGTGGATCGATGAAATTGAAAAAAGCTTTGGTAATCCCAGCGGCGATGGCGATGGGGGACTGAGTTTGCGCTTGTTTGGTTCGTTTTTGACCTGGCTCCAGGAAAAATCCCAGGAAGTTTTTGTCGTCGCAACAGCCAACGATCTATTGCAACTGCCGCCGGAACTATTACGGAAAGGCCGCTTCGATGAAATTTTCTTTGTGGATTTGCCCAATGCCCAGGAGCGGGCGGCGATCTTTTCGATTCACCTGACCCGCCATCGGCAAAATGTTCAGGAGTTTGATTTGCGCATCCTGGTGACGGCGGCGGCGGGTTATAGTGGCGCAGAAATTGAGCAGGCGATTATTGCGGGGCTTTACCAGGCTCTTTATGCCCAAACTCCCCTAACGACGGAGGCTCTGGTGGCCCAGATGAAAAGTACGGTGCCCCTGTCGGTATCGCGGCGGGAGGATGTGGAAAAATTACGGGCGATCGCCTCGGAGCGTTTTGTGTCAGCGCGGTAAAATACCGGGATGCGAATTTATGGCAATCGACAGATTAAAACCCTCCCTGGCGAACTGACGCGGCCCACCCTGGCGAAGGTGCGGGAGGCAATTTTTAATATTTGGCAAGGGCAGGTAGCAGGCTGTCGCTGGTTGGATCTTTGTGCGGGTTCTGGTTCTATGGGCGCTGAAGCATTATGCCGTGGTGCAGTGAAAGTTGTCGGCATCGAAAAGAATGCCCAGGCCTGCCGCATTATTCAAGAAAATTGGCAAAAAGTCGCCAAAGCTGACCAGGAATATCAAATTTTAAAGGGTGATCTCCTGAAGCGTCTGGAAAATCTGGGGGGCGAAACCTTTGATTTAATTTATTTCGATCCGCCCTACGCCGCCAAACTCTACGACCGAGTTTTAACCAAAATTGTTGATCTAGAATTACTCGCCCCCACCGGAGAATTGGCCGTGGAGTACGACCCAAAACTTTGGCAACCGATTGAATTGTCTGGGCTAGAGCTATTCAAGGAAAAAAACTACGGCAAAACGGCGATCGCTTTTTACTGTCTCGCCGAATGACACTCTCTAAAATCCTCCCTAGAGGGAGGTGGCCGCTAGGCCGGAGGGTGTTCTCTCCCCTGGAGGGGAGTCAGAGGGGTGTTACCCCAAACGCTGCAACCAATCAAGGATTAAAGAATTGACCAAACTGGGATTTTCGTCATGGGGACAGTGGCCCCCTCCCGGAATGGGGTGAAACTCGACCCCGGCATTTTGGGCGGCAAGATCTTGGTAAATCTGCGAGCCTTTAATCGGTGTCCAGGGATCGCGATCGCCCCAGAGAACAAGGAGAGGATGTTGTCGTTTGGGCAGAAGTTCCGTCGGACTTTCCCCAGGAGGAGCCGTAATCACCGAGGCGAAGACCTGTTGCGCCCCCGGATCACAGGAAGGTTCGTAGAGCATCTCTACTAATTCATCGGTCACGGCTTGGCGATCGCCATAGACTTGATAAAGGGTGTTTTTGATGCGCGATTTTTGCCGTACCTGATTAAAAATAAACGGCCCCGTTAACTGCGAGCTGACTAATTTCGCAAAGGTACCCATCACCACCCGCAGCGGTAACGCCAATTCATCGGGGCGATGGTTGAGACCGCCAGCGCAGTTAATCAAGACGCCCCCAGCACAGAGGTCAGGGTGATTGGCTAACATCGCCAAGCTGAGTAGACCACCAATGGAATTCCCCACAAATACCGTGGGCTGTTGGATTTTAGCCTGCCAAAAATCGTAGAGTAATGCCTGCCATAGGTCGAGGCTGTAGTCCCAGGCCGGTTTTGCCGAGGCCCCAAACCCCAATAAATCGAGGGCAAAAACTTGATACCCCTGGGTCGCAAGGGCGGGAATGTTGTGTTTCCAGTGACCGATCGAAGCGCCAAACCCATGGATCAGCAGGAGGGGTTGTCCTTCCCCCTGGACGGTGTAGCGGATTTGTTGGTCACGCCAAGTCCAATCGAGGGGCGTTAGGGCGGAGGTGGGGGTGACGGCCTGGGTCATGATTTTTTGCGGAATGAAATCGGTGTAATGGGTCTGATGACTTACTTTTGTGAGTATAACGTGCTACTCCGGTAGGAGGTTGAGGAGAGCCGTACACAATTGGCGATCGCCTTGGCGTTGATCGGCAGGAATCCCTAAATCGCCATAGATTAGTAGTCGGCAACTTTTCTGGAGTAATTCGTCGAGATCGAGATTCCAGAGGATAAGCTGATTGTTTTGATCCAAGGTGGCGATCGCCTTTTCTTGGGGATGCCAATGGAGTTGCGTGACAGGAGCTTGGTGCCCCGTGAGGCTACCGAGATAGGTGCCATCCAGTTGCCAAAATTGCAGATGGTGGTTTTCTGTATTGGTTATTAGTAAAGGTAAAGCACCGTAAAAACCGATGCGGTCGAGGCCATTGCTTTGGTGGTTGATGGCGATGGGTTCTCCAAAGACTGGATTATTGTTTTCGTAGGTCATCGGGTAAACGATCACCTGATGGTCTTGCCCCGTTAAGCCGAGGTGACGACTATCGGCCCCAAACTGAAGATCTATAATTTCTGTGGCAAAGGGGGGAAATTGGGTCACAAGGAAGAAAGAATTATTCCGTCGCCGCTGCCAAATTTGCACGGTGCGATCGTCTGCCGCCGTCGCTAATAATTTTCCGTCGGGACTAAACTGCAGGGCGGTAATTGGCCCCCGGTGTTCCGTCAAGATCTGCAAAAGTTCTCCGGTTTTTGTCCAGAGGCGCACCGTCTGATCCTGGCTACCCGCCGCGAACATTTTCCCCTCACGACTCCAGGCAACGACATTAATTTTTTCCCGGAAGCCCCCCAGGGTTTGCACAACTTGTCCATCCCTTTGGTGGAGCGTAACCCGGCGATTTTCTCCCCCAGTAACGAAAAAGTGACCACGGGGTTGCCAGGCGAGACTGGTAATCGACTCATTGTTGAGACTCAATGCCGGATCCTGGTTGGGCCACTGCCTTAGGGGCTGGTTTGGCTGGGCGAGCAGAAGCTGGAAACTATTTCCCACAAAGGCAAAGTCCGTAATTGGCACATCTGGGGTCATGGTTTGGCGATCGCCAGGGGGCCGAAAAACTGCCGGAATAAAATTTTGACTAAAGTCCCGCACCGTTGTTGCAGTAGTCGATGCAGCGAGGGTACTGAAATTTTGTTCGAGGGCAAGAAGCACCTTGAGTCTGGTTGCAGGAGTGACAACATCATCATCCTTTTCGTCCAGTCGTTGTAAGACCACCGCTGCCCGAATACTTTCTCGCAGGGCCTCAACGGGTTGGGCACCGTCCTGGAGCACCTTGGCGGCCTCAGCCAATTTCATCAAAATGGTGTTTTGCGCCCCTTGCCAGCGTTGGTACCGTTGCAGTTCCACCCAGCGTAGACCAAACCCCAAGGCGATCGCCACCAGCCCCAAGCGCCAAACAGTGCCCACAGAAACCTTCCACCAACGCCGCCAGAGCATTTCCCGTTCCCGGCCAGTGATGCGCTGGAGCCATTGTTGGGACTGAAAGGCTTGGTAGTGGTGCCGGATGGGTTCAACGAGATCGGACCGGGCCAGTTGGTAGGACTCTTGGCCGCCATAGAGTTGGTAGCGAATTAGCCCTGTTGTTTTAAAAATATGCAAAATGAGTTCTGCTTTTTCTTCCCCCAGGCGGCGATCGCCGAGGAATTGACGACCCAGTTGGAGAATATCCGCCTTAGTGAGCACCAGTTGGCTGTGGCGCAGATCTGTAAAGTAATGGAGAAATTGCCAGGCCAAATCACGATTTTCATCACCGCAGTATCGAATAATCCCCAGCAGCGATCGCTCCAACAGCAGCAATTTAGGCGGAAAACCCAAACTTAAATACTCCTCCTGGGTATAGAGATGATCCTGGTGCAGTTGGGCGCCAATGACCTGGAGTTCGAGGGGGCGAATTTCTCCATGGCTATCCTGCAAATCCTGGATCAATTGCTGCATTAACGCTGTTTCTAAGGGGAGTTTGGCCCAGGCTGCTACCTGTTCTAAAAGGGCGATCGCCGCATCCGGCCGGAGATTTCCCAGGCGATGGCGCAGACGATGGTCAAAAAGATTTTGGTTTACCTCCCCCAGCTCCGCCTCGATTTCCCAATCCAAAAGGGGGGCAAGGGCTTCGTTACGACAGGACAAGATCACTTTCACCGTTGGTAGTTGGAGACTCTGGGCCAAAAAGCGCAAAAAATCCTGACGTTCTTCGGGGTGGGGATATTGCAAGAAAAACTGCTCAAATTGATCGAAGATCAACACCGTCAAAGGTGCAAAATCTTGTTGCTGTTGGAGGTGAACGAGGGGATCTAAGCTGGGGGGATTTGGCCAAGGACAAAAAGGGCGATCGCCATGGAGTTGTTGTACCAGGCGGTGGCCCCACTGGCCATAATTTTTAAAATAAATAACCCGCACCGGCCGCCCATTTAGAGGCTGGCTTTGGAGCTTAGGAATCAGCCCCGCCCGGAGGAGAGAGGTTTTTCCCACGGCGGTGGCCCCATGGAGCAAAATCAGGTTGGACTGGGGGCGCTGCAAGCGGGTGATCAAGGCCTGGAGATCCCGATCCCGTTGGGAACCCCGGATCATCACCAGACTGAGAGGCTCAGGGGATGAATACAGGTTACATCGCCGCTGATCTGGTAGGGGTTGAGTCCCCACAAAGGGCCGCCACCCCCAGCTCTGTTCGTATTGTTGGCGTTCCCAGGCAAGGTCAAAGGCCTGGCGGTAGTCTTTGGTCTGTTGGTAAAGATCACCCAGACAAGCAAAAATCTGATCATAGAGTTGTTGTTGCCAGTAACCCCAGGGAATAGGCGCTGTCTCGGGCGTCGTGAGTTGGCTGCGGATGGGGATCAAGATTTCTTCGAGGGCGGCGATCGCCTGGGCAACTTGACCAAGAGATTGGCTGGCCCGGGCGAAAATGAGCGTACTCCAGGCCATGACGACCACCGGAGGCGGTTCATCTAAAGCTTGGCAATGTTCTAGGGCCGTTTGAGCAAGAGTTTGGGCCTTATGCCACTGTTGTTCTTGAAGGGCGATCGCCGCCATCAGACCATAATGTTGGGCCAGAAGATCGGGTGGCCAAGGTTCCTGGACGCCCTTGAGGAGTGACCAAGCTAAATCCCCTAGGGCTAGCCCGCGCTGCCACTGCTGTAAAAATACGCCAATCAATAAACTCAGTTGGCTAACCCAGGCCCATTGTTCTTGTCGTTCCCAGAGGCAACGGCTCAGACGGAGATACTGGAGGGCCTGTTCTCCTTCCGGACTGGGGGCTTGGTAATGCTGGGGGCGATCGCCCAGGAGTAAGCCCAAATGAAATAAGATCATGGCCAGTCGTTGACCCTGGGAAAGTGATAACTGCTCCAGTAAAGGGGAATTTGGGTTGTCCCGCAGCACCTTGAGCCAATCGATCCCCTGTTCCCCACGGCAATAGTGGCGCAAACTCTCCTGATAGGCTTGCTGGGCTGTTTGCCATTGCTGATCTTGGTGGGCCTGCCGGCCGCGGATAAAACAGAGCAAACCGGTCCCCTCACCCAAGGTCTTGGTGGCTAAATCTAAGTCTTGATAACGGCGTTGATCGGGGGCTAAATCCCAGCAGCGATGATCGGGAAAAGTTAGGGGGCCAGTGGCTACTAGTTTTTGAAAGTAGTCTTGTTCTGTACGTTGCCAAAAATCATTGAGGGTCTGGGGAGACCCAGTGATTTCCCCCAAATCCGTTGCGGTTGCCAGCCCATCAGGAATTTGCCGTTGTTGATAATCTGCTGTGGGTAGCACCACGATCCAGGGGGGAATTTGGTGTTGTTGAAAGGTCGCCGCAGTTAATTTAACGGCTGGGGTTAACCCAAAAACAATGGCCCCATTGATGTGGGACGGCTGGATACCAAGATTAATTAGGGTTGCTGCCAACAGGTTCAGAATCTCCTCTAGATCCTGAGCCTGGGGTGCTAGCCAAAGACAAAGTAGCCCCTTCGCTTTTCCGTTTAAATCTGCCAACGCCAGGTCACTGTAATATGCCGCCGTAAACTGAAAAAAGACCTGGTGCCATCGCAATTTTAGGTCGCCCTGGAGTTGTGCCAAAAGTGCCTGTTCCTGGGCTTGGTAGTCGCAACGCACGCAATAAAGTCTTGGCTGATTACCATTACGGGAAGAAGACCATAATCGATCGGTCAACCGCTGCACAACGGGGTGAAACGTGGGAAATGGCAGGCCAGGGCGATTGATCATGGCAAATCCAAGGGTAATTTCAAGGAAAGAGAACTAACTTCAGTAAGATAGTCATACATTGTGTCGGTTTTAGCGTCACCCATGACAGAAATCACCATGGCAACACGGGAGCAGCTCCGGGAACAACGGAAGCAAAAACAACGACAGCGCACCCTCCGCTGGTTCCAGGGTTTGTGGAGATCGCTGGCCCTGATCGGATTGGCCTATGGGGCATTTTGGGTATTAGACCGACCCGATTGGATTATCAAAAGTGCCGCCCAAATTACCATTGAAGGAAATCAAGTCCTCCCTGCAGCGCGGATTCGTCCCCTGATCCCCCTTACCTATCCCCAGCCGATCCTAACCCTAAAACCCCAGGAATTAGAACAGGCCATTGAAGCCCAAGGGGCGATCGCCGAAGCCCTGGTTTCCCGTCGTCTAGTGCCTCCTAGCCTGGCGATCCAAGTCCAAGAGCGCTATCCCGTCGCCCGCTCCCAAACCCCCATATCCAGCCAAGGACAACGTCCCCTCGAACCGGGATACCTAGACGCCGAAGGGAAGTGGTTTCCTGCCGCCGTCTACGCACCTCTCAGTGAATATCAGCCACTACCGACCTTAGAAGTGACCGGAATTCGGGAACTACAACTGCCCCTCTGGCCCGAACTCTATCGCACCCTGGGGCGATCGCCTGTAGAAATTTTGAGCATCAACTGGCGAGACTCTAACAATTTGATTTTGAACACCGAACTTGGTACGTTTCACCTGGGGCCAGACCTCACACAACTCGAAGCACAATTAGAGGCGATCGCCAAACTCCAACAAACCCTCGGCAAAACCATTCCCGCCCAGGATATCCAATACATCGATCTGCAAAATCCCGACGAGCCCATTATCCAGAGCAATAAACCAATCGTTCCCCCAGATCCCCAGCCCGAAACACCCCAAACCTAAAAAATGATGCCCCTGTAACAGCAACATTTCCCAAAACCTGGCAGTCTAAAAAAGCTTGAAGGTCTTATGATCTAAGAAATTTCTCCCAAAAGATACTTAATAAATTCCGTTAAACGACTAAACTTAAATATCCATATCCATCACACTTCTTCTTGTGACCGTGAGCCAAAACCATCTATTCCAACCCCATAATGCTTCCTTTGATGCGACTGGAAACCATGCCGCCAGCGCCGAAGAAACCGCGTCGCAATTTCCGATCATGCCCAGCAGCGTTGCTCAGATTAAAGTCATCGGTGTGGGTGGTGGTGGCTGTAATGCGGTGAATCGGATGATTGAAGGGGGCATGTCGAGTATCGACTTTTGGGCGATCAATACCGATGCCCAGGCCCTGACCAACTCCAAAGCCAAAAAGCGCCTGCAAATTGGTCAAAAAATCACCCGGGGCCTCGGTGCGGGTGGTAATTCAGCCATTGGTCGCAAAGCTGCCGAAGAATCTCGTGATGAAATTGCCCAAGCCCTCGAAGGCGCGGATCTCGTCTTTATTACCGCTGGTATGGGAGGCGGTACCGGCACTGGCGCTGCCCCCATCGTTGCCGAAGTGGCCAAGGATTTAGGTTGTCTCACCGTTGCTGTGGTGACCCGACCCTTTAAATTTGAAGGACGCCGCCGCTCGAACCAAGCCGAAGAAGGCATCAAAGAACTCCAGAGCCGCGTCGATACCCTCTTGGTCATCCCCAATACAAAGCTCCTGGATATGATCCCCCAGGAAACCTCGATGTCCGAAGCCCTGCGCGCTGCCGATGAAGTGCTTCGCCAAGGGGTGCAGGGGATTTCCGATATTATTACCATCTCTGGTCTGGTGAATGTGGACTTTGCCGACGTGCGGGCGGTGATGGCCGATGCGGGTTCTGCCCTGATGGGGATTGGTATCGGTTCCGGTAAATCTAGGGCACGGGAAGCCGCCTTAATGGCTATTTCTTCGCCATTGATGGAGTCGTCCATTGAGGGAGCCCAAGGGGTTGTCCTAAATATTACTGGAGGCCACGATCTGACCCTGCATGAAGTCAATGATGCCGCAGAGGCCGTTTATGAAGTGGTCGATCCCAATGCCAATATTATTTTTGGGGCGGTGATCGATGAACATCTCCAAGGGGAAATCAAAATTACGGTTATTGCCACTGGGTTTGCCGCGGAGTCCCAGCCCGCAGAAACGCCCCAGCCTTTACCCCAACAGCGCCGGATGCAGGCGGTTCCCCAACCGGATCTTTCCCAGGCTCCACCGGTGCCGGAGGCCCCTAGACCCCGACCGGCTGCCCCACCCCAGGCTCAGCAGCCCCCCGCGCCCCGGACAGGTTTTCCTGATATTCCCGATTTTTTGATGCGCCGTTCTAATCGTTCTAAGCAGTAGGTCGATGGTGATAACTCCGGCGATCGCCTTAACCATCGCAGGCTCCGATAGTGGCGGTGGGGCAGGTATCCAAGCAGATCTCAAAACCTTTGCCTTCCATGGCGTCCACGGTACCAGTGCGATCACCTGTGTCACGGCCCAAAATACCGTTGGCGTCACCGATGTGGTGGCCCTGAATTCGGCCATGGTGACCGCTCAAATTGAGGCGGTGGTCGGGGATATCGGTGTTCAAGCGGTGAAAACAGGGATGCTCTTGAACGAAGACATCATGGAAGCGGTCTTGGAGGCGGCAGAAATAGGCAGACTTCCCAACTGGGTTTTGGATCCGGTAATGGTTTCCCGCACAGGGGTACAGCTCATCGACGATGGGGCGATCGCCTTTTTGCAAAAGCGATTAATCCCCCTCGCGCAGATCCTCACGCCAAACCGTTACGAGGCAGAGATTCTCAGCGGTCTGACAATTACAGATCTCGCCACCATGGAACAGGCCGCCCAGAAAATTTACCAGCTCGGTTGTCAGGCGGTACTCGTCAAAGGGGGAGCGATGACCGGGACATTGCAAGGGGTTGATGTGTGGTTTGATGGCGAACGGCTCGAAATCCTAAAAACAGAATGCATCCAAACGCCCCACACCCACGGCACCGGTTGTACCCTTTCGGCAGCGATCGCCGCTCGATTGGCTCTAGGGGATACGCCATTCCAGGCCGTCAAAAATGCAAAAAATTACGTCACAGAAGCCTTAAAATTTAGCCTTGCCATTGGTCAAGGGACGGGGCCAGTGGGCCATTTTTACCCCTTGTTGTCCTAGGCGACGCGGGGCATCTCCGTTTGTAGTCGGTACAGCAGGGTTTGGCGATCGCACTGGGCCAAGATTTCTTTAATAGTTGTACTCGCCCCCAGATTCCCCCAACTGCACCCATTTTGCAGATAAGTCTGGGTCACTTTCCCGATCACGTAGCTACCATAGGCGGCGATGCCTCCCTGGGCAAGGGCAGCGGTACCGTAGAGACCAAGGGTGCTTGGATTGGTTAAAGATTCAAAACTGAGGGCCGTTTTTCCTAGACCCAAAAAGACGCCACTACCTAGTTCCGCCACAAACAAAATTCCCGCACTGATGAGGATATTACGCCAGAGTTTGGCCGCTTCGTAACTCGTCATGGGCAATCCATATAAGCGGGCCAAGGCACGAATCAAGGCTAAATCAGCAAAGGTCCCCCCAAGGATATCCAAAAAACCAATGGGATTCAGGGCGATCGCCGCACCTTTAGATTTGGCATAGTTCCAGATCAATTCTTCGGCTTCGGTTTGGCGATGGGACAGGGTTTTTTGGGCGATCGCCGTTTGTAGTTGACGTGCCTGGACAAGGGCGTGGACAGCCATCAAAGATTTCCCTTCGCGGCTGAGGATCGTAAAAATCTTTTCTCGCAGGGGATCAATCTGGGCGTCGGGGGTTTCCCAGGCTTCTTCAATGCGGCCATCGGGATGTTCGATGCGGACGGCGAGGGGTTGGGGTTCAGCGGCAACCATGACGATTTCTTCGGGACTGAGGGGAAACTGGGTGCCCGTTGACTCTTGGCTCAGTTGTTGGAGTTGCTGGAAAATGCTTTGGCGATCGCAGTCAGGATAAAGATCAATTTTGTTAAACACTACCAGCAGCGGTTTGTGCTGTTGGCGCAGTTCGTAGAGAGATTCGTACTCGGTGCGGGTAATATCCCCGGCAATGATAAACAGAATCAAATCGGAGTTTGCCGCGACTTCTGCCGCCATTTTTGTGCGGGCTTCCCCGGCAATTTCATCGAGGCCTGGGGTATCAACTAATTCAATTTTTAGTTTTTCCGTTGTGAGGGGCCAACGCACCGCCCTTGGATATTGAGTCACCCCATGGAGGGGGCCAGTTTCGAGCATTTTTTCGCCAATGAGGGCATTGATTACCGCTGACTTGCCACGACTAACCAGGCCAAAGGTGGCAATACGCAATAGATTTTGATCCAGTTTGGCGATCGCCGTTTGGAGTTGTTGCAATTCGGGCCGCACGGCTGCTTTTAATGCCGGGTCGGGGGGATAGTGCCAATGGCGGCGGGTGTTGCCATACCAAGCGAGGGCTTGCTGGAGACTGGCCCGCGCCAGGGTGAAGTGCCTTTCTTGTTGTTGACTATCCATCGGCAGCAAAAAAATTTGTAGAACCCATTTTCTATGATATCGAGTTGTCGTGGGGCGATCATCATAGAATTATTTGGCGATCGCTGAACCAGATTGCCGCAAGTTAAAATTAAAATAACTTGAAATTATGACAAATAATATGGTGACAAATAATATGGAAAAAGTCATTAACAAAGTATCTTTATATAAAAGAAAAAGTGATCGGCAATTTTGGCTGACAAAATCTTACATAGAACGATTAGCAGCCTTAGAAAATATCCGCCGAGAGTACCATCAATGGCAATACAATGCTGAACCAAGATTTCAAAGAATTTATACAGTTTCTCAACGCTAATCAGGTTCGTTATTTAGTTGTTGGGGGCTATGTTTTAGCGTTTTATGGCTATCCCCGTTATACAAAAGACATCGATAATTTGGCTTGAGGCTTCCCAGGTAAATGGTGAGAAAGTCATGCAAGCGCTACGGGATTTTGGTTTTGGTGATCTTGACTTGCGGACAGAGGATTTTGCAACTGCCAATCAAGTTATTCAGTTGGGATATCCGCCGAGTCGTATTGATTTACTAACTTCCGTAGACGGGATTCAATTTGCAGATTGCTATGACCTGCGAGTGCCAGTTGAAATTGAAGGGATTGTTGTCTATTTTATTGATTTAGAAAGTTTGCGGTTAAATAAACGTGCTTCGGGTCGATGGCAAGATTTAGCTGATTTGGAAAATTTGCAAGATTGAAGTGTCAAAGCGAGCCAACTTTTCGATCCGGTTTTAGGAATTTGGGTTTACCCTAAAGCCAAGTAATGGCAGGGACATGGGCATAGTTTCATCATGCAACTGGAAACGATCTTAAATAATTGGCTCACGGCACAGAAACCCCAAGCGGCAGACTTTCCCTACTTGCTGGCACAAGCCCAAGCGGATCCAACCCAAGCTGAAGCCCTCGACTATGATCTGAGTCTGGCAGGCATTACCCACCGGGCTAAGGATTTTTTGGCGATCGCCCCGGACATTCTTCAGCTCTGTGAGACTCTCCAATTTCACGATCAAGGTGCAATTCTCAAAACCCTCTGGGAACTGTGGCTGCCCCTAGCCCAACAAATTCGTACCGCCCGCCAACAGCAGGATCAACCGCTAATTTATGGCATCCTCGGCGGCCAAGGCACTGGTAAAACGACCCTCTGTCGGGTGCTACAGACGATTCTGACGCGTTGGCAATATCCCTGTGTAGCGATTTCCATTGATGACCTTTACAAAACCTATGCCGCCCGCCAGGATTTACTGAAAACCCAACCAGACCTGATTTGGCGCGGTCCCCCCGGTACCCACGATGTAGACCTCGGCCTAGGGGTTTTAACACAACTGCGACGGGCCAACCTAGGGGATAAAATCGCCGTTCCCCGCTTCGATAAGTCTTTGCACCAGGGCGCAGGCGATCGCCTTGAACCGGAGTGGATTGATCCGGTAGAAATTGTGCTTTTTGAAGGGTGGTTTGTGGGTTGTCGGCCCGTTGCCCCAGAAGTTTTTGAAACAGCCCCAGAACCGATTGCAACTGAAGGCGATCGCCTTTTTGCGCGCAGTATTAACGAGGCTTTAGCGGCGTATGTTCCCCTGTGGGAAAAGCTAGATCGGTTGTTGGTGCTGTCCCCCGCAGATTATCGCCTGAGCAAACAGTGGCGCAAGGATGCAGAACACCAGATGATCGCCCAGGGTAAAACGGGCATGAGTGATGCAGAAATTGATCAGTTTGTGGATTATTTTTGGCGATCGCTCCACCCAGAACTTTTTATTCAGCCCCTCACCCAAAATCCCCATTGGACAGATTTCGTCATTGAAATTGATGCTGCCCATCGCCCCAACAAAATCTATCGCCCCCAGGATCCGGCATAATAGGCTTGTTTTTTGTGGATTGCACGATGCCAAACGTTGTTTTTTGTGGCTATTATGGCCAGGGCAATGCGGGGGACGAAGCCCTACTGTTGACCCTCTTGCAGATGTTGCCCCCTGGGGTAAAGCCTATTGTTCTCTCCCACAATCCCACCGCCACGGCCCAAGCCTATGGTGTGACGGCAATTCCCCATAAATCCTGGGCGACCCTCAAGGCGATCGCCAAAGCAGATGGTTTTATCTTTGGGGGCGGCAGTTTATTGCAGGATGTCACGAGTCTCGGCAGCTTGTTGTATTACGCTGGCTTGATGAAATGGGCGCAACTCCTAGGCAAGAAAACCGTCGCCTGGGCCCAGGGTATCGGCCCGTTGCAGTCTAGTTTGGCGAATCACATCACTCGCTTTGTTCTGCGGGGTTGTACAGGGATCACCGTGCGGGATGAAGCCTCAGCAAACTTGTTAAAAAATTGGCAGATTCCCCATGTTCTCGCCCCGGATCCTGTGTGGGCTTTAGCGGCGCAATCCTTCACAGAAATGCCTGATCTGCCCCAGCCTAGAATCGCCGTTAATCTGCGTTCCCACCGCACTTTAACTCCCCCCAAAATCGCCGTTCTCGTAGAAGCCCTAAAGCAATTCCAGCAGCAAAACCAGGCAAGCATTATTCTTGTGCCGTTTCAAAAAAGTCAGGACGCGGCGATCGCCCAGCAACTTTACGATGAATTGGCAGAACCCAAGGCAATTATTGCCCCGATTCAGCCCCAGCAGTACAAAAGCCTCTTTGCCCAGGTGGATTTTCTGATTGGGATGCGTCTCCATAGCCTGATCCTTGCCGCCGCAGATTGTCCCTGCTTTGCCCTTAGCTACGATCCCAAGGTCACCCAGTTGCAACAACAATGCGGCATTCCTGGTCTCGATCTCGAACAGTTTCCCCGTGATGCCGCTGCAATTACGGCGCAATGGACAACGGCTTTCCAGAACCAACGGCCGCTGACTCCAGCCCAGCAGCAAAGCATCCAGTCCCAAGTCCAGACCCATCAGGAAATACTGACAACATTTCTTTAAAAATATGTTTGGTTTTGACGCTTAGGGTGCGATCGCCAAAAAAATTGTTGATAATGGGCGTAAAAGCACTCTAACTGGAAAATCTTCACATAATGGGTAGTAAATCCAAAACTAAGACCAAAGCCAAAGAAGAAATCGCCATGACCACTGTCTCTGGCCCCATGCCCATCAATACCGGCATTAGCGAAGCGGATCGAGAGGCGATCGCCAAAGGATTAAGCCACCTCCTCGCCGACACCTACACCCTCTATCTCAAAACTCACAATTTCCACTGGAACGTCACTGGGCCAATGTTCCAGACCCTCCATCTCCTCTTTGAAACCCAGTACAACGAACTCGCCCTCGCCGTAGATCTCATTGCCGAACGGATCCGCGCCCTCGGTGTACCTGCCCCCGGCACCTACCAAGAATTTGCTGAACTCTCTGCCATTCCCGAAGGCACAGGGGTACCCACTGCCGAAGAAATGATTCGTCTTTTGGTAGAAGGCCAAGAAACCGTCGTCCGCACCGCCCGTTCCATCTTCCCCACTGTGGACAAGGCGAACGATGAACCCACCGCTGATCTGCTCACCCAGCGGATGCAAGTCCATGAAAAAAATGCTTGGATGCTCCGGAGTTTACTTGGCTAATCTCCCCATTCCCCATACCGAACTCCCAGGACTTGACCTGATGTTCAGTGATCATTTGGCACAATGGCTTATCTACTTCCAAGACAATGCGTCTGTAGATGAGCCATTTTCTTGGTTCCAACCCGAAACACTCACTTCCTCAGAATATCGACGGATTCACCGTTCGATCGCCACTTTTCAGTTAGGCGAATCCTCCGAAGGTAGGCATCTCATGCAGGCGGCGATCGCCTTCGCTGAAACCCAAGAAACCCCTGATTTGGTTGCCATCACCAAACTATTCATCAAAGAAGAACAGCGCCATGCCGCTCTACTCAAGCGCTTCATGGACAAACATCATATTCCGACCCTCAGAAAACAATGGACAGATAGCATTTTCCGCAAACTACGCAAAAACACGACCTTTGAAACGTCCGTCACAGTCCTTATTTGCGCAGAAATCATTGCCCTGACTTACTATCATTATTTAGCCCACAGTACCCAATCCACTTTACTCGCCGATATTTGCAAACACATTATCAAAGAAGAAACCGCCCATGTGGAGTATGGGGCCAGCGTGCTCAATCACCTGCGGCATCAATATTCCCCCATGAAGCAGTGGTTACTCTTTCTGCGACATAATGCTCTATTTGCAGTCTTTCTCGGGGGGATCTACTGGCAGCATTACAGTGTAATTCATCAGACCAGATTTTCTTTCTCACAGTTTTGGTACCGTTGTTGGCACGACTATCACAACTATTTTTCAAAACCCTCTTCCGTCTCCCAAGTTAGTTCTGCCGTGCCTTAGCCGAACCTTTGGTTAGGGAAAACCGTACGAATAAATGGTTTAGGAGCGATGAACTTTGAGAATCAAATGTTATAATCAGAAGCATATGCACGGGGCCGCAACGGTTTCGACAGGTTGGCGAAAGCTTCCACTGTGATGCAGGTCGAGAGTGGGTCTCCTCTCGCAAATCAAAGATCCAAACAAAATGTAACTGCGAACAACATCGTTCCTTTCGCTCGCAAAGCTGCTGCTGTAGCTTAATAAGAAGACCTTAACTTAGGTTCGAGCATTCATAATTCGACTCCGTTAAGGATTATGACTAAACCCCCAACGGATGCTCTCTAGGAATACATCTGGTTTGCACTAGAGCTAAGACTAGACCAGAGATTCTTGGCGACTCGGAACAAGCAGTCGTTCCCGTTCTGAGGATTAGAAGAACTAAACCTGTGAATGAGCTAGGGGTGAATACCCAGTTTGGACAGCAGTTCGACTCTGCTCGGCTCCACTACTATCAATCAGTTACAACAAAAAGCCCCCTAAATTAACCTAGGGGGTTTTGTTTTGCGTTGCAATCTCATCGAGTTTTAAGCTTGGTCAAATTCTTATAGTTCCTGGGAATCCAGCAGCGAAACCAAAACTTTGTCTACCCTGGTGCCGTCCATGTCCACCACCTCAAAGCGGAGCCCACTCCATTCAAAATGTTCACCAGATTGGGGAATATGCTTTAAGAGATGGGTCATAAATCCCCCTAAAGTATGGAATGCACCTGTATATTCATCGGGGAGCGATTTCTTTGCCAGCAAAGCTTTTAATTCATCAATATCTAGGAGTCCATCCAATAGCCAAGAATGATCATCCCGTTGAATAATCATCGGTTCCTCATCATGTTCTACAGAGGGTAAGTCCCCAACAATTGCCTCCATCAGATCATTCAACGTTACCAAGCCTTCAATCCCGCCATATTCATCGGTGACTAAAGCAATGTGAATCCCTGTGGCTTTGAATTGTTCAATCACACTCAGGGTGCGGGTTCCTTCGGAAATGTACAGGGGAGGTTGGAGCATCGCTTGTATATCGATGGGCTGACCCGATAGTTGCGCACTTAATAGCGTTGTCCCTCGCACTGTTCCAAGGCAATGATCGAGGGTGTCTTGGCCAACAGGAAAACGGGAATGGTTACTCCCCATCACTTCTTGCAGGTTTTCCTCTAGGGAAGAGGTAATATCCAGCCACACAATGTCTGTGCGGGGAGTCATCATGGCTTTAATGGGGCGATCGCCCAGTCGAAAAACCCGTTGGACAATGTCATGCTCCGCTGCTTCAAAGAGACCAGATTCTGCTCCTTGACGAATCAAAACTTTAATTTCTTCCTCGGTGATATCCGGTTCATTTGAATCCTGAATACCCAAAAGACGCAACAGAGCATCCGTCGAACTGCCCAAGATCCGCACCAATGGCGTTGTTAAACGAGACAGCCAGCGCATGGGCTTTGCGACGTTACAGGCAATTTTTTCTGGGGCGTTGAGGGCAATCCGTTTTGGGACTAATTCCCCAATTACGAGGGATAAATAGGTAATAATTGTCACCACGATCACCACGCTAATGGCTTCGCTGTAGGGTTGTAAGCGCGGGATATTATCAAAAACAGGTCTGAGACGTTGGGCAATAGTTGCACCACCGACTGCGCCGCTCAGGATGCCAATTAAGGTAATGCCAATTTGTACAGTCGAGAGAAATTCATTCGGATTATTCGCTAATTTCAGCGCAGCTCTCGCTTTTACATTTCCTTGCTCTAACAACTGCTCTAAACGGATTTTTCGGGCAGAAACGACGGCAATCTCTGAACCGGAAAAGATGCCATTCAGGATAGTTAGTAGAAGAATGACCAAAATTTCAAGGACACTCGAAGACATGGTGGCAAATCAAAAACAAATGAGTATCTTCAGCATAAGGGGTGACTGCAGGAAAAGGCATAAGTTCGTAGTTTAATCTCCGCCGTCGCCGCAGTGGGGCATTCCCCCTTGATTGATCGCCAAGGTATTTCGATAGACAATCCTTATCTTTGGTGACAAACTATGCCCGATCTAGTTCCGCAAGGATGGCGATCGCCTGCTCACAGAGTTCTGCATGACATGGCCCATTAGACGCCATAATGCCGCCCCATTTCACCACATCCCCTTGGTTATAGAGCACTTCATTTCCTTCAAAATAGCTAAATTTCCCACCTGCTTCTGTGAGGATTAATTCCGGTGCAGCAAAATCCCAATCCTTTGCCGCCGATTTGCCTGACAGAGAAATATAAACATCGGATTTTTGTTCAAGGATGTGGGCAATTTTACAGCCGACACTCCCCACATAATTTCTATCTTTAAAGGGCAGTCGATCTAACAAATCCTGAAAGCGTTGATCCCGGTGGGTACGGCTAGCGACTAAATATAAATCTTCCGGTTTATTGCGTTCAGAAACCTGAATGGGGGTAACACTGCCATCGCGGGTTTCCACGCAAGTGCCATGACCCTTAAGGGCAAAATAAAGTTTTTCTGCTTCTGGAACGACTACCACCGCAATCATTGGACGGCCTTCGTGGACTAAACAAATGTGAACGGCATATTCTCCCGTTTGGTCAATAAAATCGCGGGTGCCATCGAGGGGATCAATAATCCATACCCAGGGATGTTCAATCTTGTTGCCGTCGTAAGTTTCTTCACTAAGATAGGCAAAATCTTCGGTGCCTAATTTTGCTTGGAAATTTTCCAAAATATAGTGATTTGCCGCTAAATCCGCCTTGGTGACAGGGCCATCTTTTTTGTCAGAAATATTTTTGATATCGCCTTTGTAGTAGCTCTGGAGAACATCCCCTGCGCCCCAACCGATTTGTCGGGCGATCGCCAAAACTTCCCTTAACCGTTGTTGATCCATAATGCTTGATCCAAATAATTAATGAACTAGGTGCTTAAGACAGGCGATCGCAACCATATTTATCTCGAATAAACTGATTAAAATACTGACCCGCCGAGGGAGCTGATTTGAGATTTTCAAAAACTTCCTCTGGAATGTCGTGGTAGAGATAAGCACCACCCGCCTGAAACTCAACCTTCAGGATCTTTTTTTCGGCATCATAATCGAAACTTTTGACCGCTTTACTCTGACTTTTGAGCAGCGGAAAGGCGATTACATCACGGATACTTTCGGAATTTGTTAGCAACATCACGAGGCGATCAATGCCAATCCCCAAACCAACAGTGGGAGGCATCCCGTATTCCAGCGCTGTGACAAAATCCTCATCCACATCACAGGCTTCCACATCTCCTGCCGCTTTCTTCGCCGCCTGTTCCTCTAAGCGTTCCCGTTGATCCACCGGATCCGTTAGCTCCGAGAAACCATTCGCCAATTCTCGACCCACAATGAATAGCTCAAAACGTTCCGTTAGACCTGGTTTATCGCGGTGGAGTTTCGCGAGGGGAGAGACTTCAACGGGGTAATCGGTGACAAAGGTCGGCTGAATCAGGGTTTCCTCAACCTTTTGCTCAAAGGCTTCATTCAACAAATGTCCAACGGTGGTGCATTTTTCGGGGATATGCATCCCAATCGACTCAGCGGCTTGTTTCGCAGCGGCAAAATCAGTCAATTGCGCAAAATCGATCCCTGTCACCTCTTTCACGAGATTATGCATGGTCTCTCTGCGCCACGGCGAACCCACATCGACCATTGCATCCCCATAGGGAAGTTCGGTCGTGCCCACGATGTCGCGGGCAAGGGTACGGATTAAATCTTCCGTGAGATCCATCATGTCGAGGTAGTCGCCGTAGGCTTGGTAGACTTCGATGGAGGTAAATTCGGGGTTGTGTTTGGTGGAAACGCCCTCGTTACGGAAGATGCGCCCCAGCTCAAAGACCCGCTCAAAACCACCGACAACCAAGCGTTTCAGGTGTAATTCGGTAGCAATCCGCAGATAGAGCGGCATATCGAGGGTGTTGTGGTGGGTGATGAAGGGACGGGCTTCTGCACCACCGGCTTCGGCTTGTAACACAGGAGTCTCAATTTCGAGGAAATCGCGATCTTCTAAATAACGGCGGATGGCGGCAGTGATTTTGGCGCGGAGACGGAATGTTTTTTTGACTTCAGGGTTGATGATTAGATCGACGTAACGCTGACGATAACGTTTTTCGATGTCGGTGAGGCCATGCCATTTGTCGGGGAGGGGCAGCAGGGATTTGGTGAGCATGGCAAATTGACTCACTTTAATAGAGAGTTCCCCTTTTTCGGTGCGCTTGATAATGCCTTTTACGCCGATAATGTCGCCGACATCAGTGAGTTTTTTGAGGTGATTAAAGGCACCTTCGAGGTCGGGCATTCCGGCATTAATCAGTTTTTTGTCGAGGTAGAGCTGAATGGTTCCAGTTTCGTCCTGGAGGCTAAAGAAAGCCAGTTTTCCAAACACTCGACGGGCGAGGATTCTTCCAGCAATAGAAACCTGGTCTTCGACTTCTTCCCCAGCTTTGATGTCTTTATATTTTTCCTGTAGTTCGGCGGTGTGGTGGCTGATCTCCCATTTGTAGGCATAGGGATTCATGGCGATCGCCTTGAGTTGATCGACCTTTTCTAATCGGGTTGCGCGAATGTCATCGAGGGAGGAATGGCTAGACTCAGACATGGGAAAATTAAAAACTGTGAAGGCTCGTCGCAGAACTCGGCTATTATAACGGCTTCGTTCTCAAAACAGAACCGCCACGGCCTTTAACTCAGGGGGAGCGAGGACAGGTCAAGGGGATTTGGGGCATGAGGTGCCGGAGGAAGCCCAGGAAAAATTGAGCGGCCGCTTCGGTAGCATAGGCACGGAAAGGCAGGGGCTGTTGAGGATTGCCGTAGCTTTGCACTGCCTTGATCACGATGGCAGGACAGTCTATTTGAGTGGCCAGGGTCGTGGCGGCAGCACTGCCGATATCTAGGCCAAATAAGTGGGTCTGGGTTTCAAAAGGATCATCATCGTTCTGAATATCAGTATTGGTCATATCGGCGATCACCCCTAGGTGGACTACCGGAACTGCCGGATCGTGGGGAAAGCCCGTCGCTAAATGGAGTGCGTGATTCTCACGGATCAAATCGATGGCCTGGGCCGTCAGACGAATTGGGTCGGCAGTGAGTAATTTTTCTGTGACCAATTGCTCGAAAATTAAAGGCCAGTCGGGGCAGTGGTGGCGACGCTCAGGGTGTGCCTGGGGCGGCGGACAATGGTCGGGCTTGAGTTCGTGGTCGTAGAGGGTGTGGAGTAACCAGCCCCTCTGATGCAACATTGATTTGGGACGGGGCGTTTGAATTTGCTGTTGCCAAGCACTGGATTGCCCCAGGAGTCGCCCTTGCCAAGGTTGGGGGAGGGTATAGGTGGAGTCAGTAAAACTATCTGTCGGTAGCGTGAAAATTTTCTGGGCAACGATAATATCCCCTAAAACAACCCGAGCTGGGTTGCCGCGACAGATGCCGACCATCACAACCAACTGCGGACTGAGATAATCTCCCACGGAAATAAGGCGCTGGGGATTAGCCAGGGATTTAGCAGAAAGATGCACAAGGGCGAGTTGTAACCCGTCGTAGTCAGTGGCGAGGTAGGGAGTGCCACTGGGGGTTACGGTTTCTTGCCAGGGGTGGTGGATCGCCCTTTGGAGGGCAAGGAACTCATCGGGAAAAACCGTAAGACAGAGAATATTCATGGCATGGGCCGCAAGACAATACTGGCGCAAATCACGACAGGAAATCTAAAAAAATTGCTGCCTTAAACTTAATGAAAGAAGAGAGGGCGAATTTTAAGATCCTGTATCTCTATTTTAATCTGGCCCACTGGTGATATCCCCAAGCAAAAGCAGGCGATCGCCCCTAGGCTTCGTCAGGCAACTTTACAGTCTGAAACATTTGGCCGATAATCATTGGGGCATTCCACACCGTAGCGATCCATGGCGAAACAGCGCATTCTCTCTGGGGTACAACCCACTGGTAATCTTCACCTCGGCAACTATCTCGGGGCGATCCAAAACTGGGTGGAAATTCAACAGGACTATGACAGTTTTTTCTGTGTGGTGGATCTCCACGCGATTACGGTGCCCCACGATCCAAAAGTTCTCGCGGCCAATACCAGGGCGATCGCCGCGTTGTATTTAGCCTGTGGCATTGATTTAGAGCATTCGACGATTTTTGTTCAATCCCATGTTAAAGCCCATAGCGAACTGGCCTGGTTGCTCAATTGCGTGACCCCCCTGAACTGGTTAGAGCGGATGATTCAGTTCAAGGAAAAAGCCCAAAAACAAGGGGAAAACGTCAGCGTGGGCTTGCTCGATTATCCAGTGCTGATGGCCGCTGATATTCTTTTGTATGACGCCGATAAAGTGCCCGTGGGCGAAGACCAAAAACAACATTTAGAGCTGACCCGCGATATTGTAATTCGCATTAACGACAAATTTGGCACGAAGAAAAATCCTGTGCTGAAAATGCCTGATCCGCTGATCCGGACGACGGGCGCTAGGGTGATGAGCCTCACAGATGGCACCAAGAAAATGTCCAAGTCTGATCCCTCAGAACTGAGCCGGATTAACCTTTTGGATCCCCCCGATGTGCTGACCAAAAAAATCAAAAAGTGCAAAACCGATCCCGAACGGGGCCTTGAATTTGACAATCCGAACCGCCCGGAATGTAATAATTTGCTGGGATTGTATGCTCTGCTCAGTGACAAAACCAAAGAAACCGTAGCCGCCGAATGTGCCGATATGGGCTGGGGTCAATTTAAACCCCTCCTCACAGAGACAGTTATTACCGCCCTAGAGCCAATTCAAACGAAATACCATGACATTATGGCGAACCCCGACTACCTCGATCAGGTGTTGCGGGAAGGCCGTGAAAAAGCCGACACTGTTGCCAATGCGACCCTCAAGCAGGTAAAAGACGCCCTTGGTTTTCTGCCGTCCCTGTAGAATGGTTCATTACCTGTGATTTTTTTAACCCTAAAACTGTTTCCATGACCACCCGTCTGCGTCGTGCCATTGAAAATCGAGATTTTGTCGTTACGGCTGAGGTTGCGCCTCCGAAGGGGGGTGACCCAACGAAAATGCTGCGGATGGCAAAATTGCTTGGCGATCGCGTCCATGGGGTGAATGTGACCGACGGGAGCCGGGCTGTGATGCGGATGTCCTCCATTGCCGCCTCCACTGTCCTCTTGCAAAATGGCATCGAACCGATTTTCCAGGTGGCCTGCCGCGATCGTAATGTCATTGGTCTCCAAGCAGATTTAATGGGTGCCCATGCCCTCGGTTTACGGAATGTGTTGGCCCTCACGGGGGATCCCGTCAAAGCAGGTGATCACCCTAAAGCCAAGGCAGTTTTTGATCTTGAGTCAGTACGTTTGTTAAAGCTCATCAGCAAATTAAATAATGGTCAGGATTTTAACGACAAAAAAATGCCCGATGGCCCCCTGGATTTATTCCCCGGAGGAGCTGTCGATCCCCAGCTGAAAAGTTGGTACACCATTGAATCTCGCTTTGCCCGAAAAGTAGAGTCCGGGGCGCAGTTTTTCCAGTCGCAAATGATTACGGACTTTCAGCGGCTCGAAGAATTTATGCACCGAGTGGCGAGTCAATATGATGTGCCTGTGTTTGCGGGAATTTTTCTGTTGAAGTCGGCGAAAAATGCTCAATTTATCAACCGTTGTGTACCGGGGGCACAAATTCCCGACGCCATTATTGAGCGTTTAGCCCGAGCCGAAAATCCCCTCGAAGAAGGTCTCAAAATTGCAGCAGAGCAAGTAAAAATTGCCAAGAATCTCTGCCACGGTGTGCATATGATGGCCGTCAAAAAAGAAGATTTGATTCCGCAAATTCTTGATTTAGCGGATGTTTCGATTTCAGTCCCCACAGCACCGGCCTTAGTTTAAGTTTATTTTTAGCCTACATGTCACAAACCTATACTTTCCACACCCTCGATGTGTTTACAGAGCAAATTTTCGGGGGTAATCCCCTGGCGGTGTTTCCCCAGGCCCAAGGATTAAGCCCAAACCAAATGCAGGCGATCGCCAAAGAGCTGAACCTCTCAGAAACCGTCTTTGTGCTCCCCACAAAAGATCCCGATACGGACTTTCAATTGCGCATTTTTACGCCCGCCGCCGAAATCCCCTTTGCTGGCCATCCCACCGTGGGGACCGCCTACCTCTTGGCCCATCTCGGTTATCTACCTGAGCATTGTCAACTTGTGCGCTTCCAGGAAGCAGTGGGGGTTGTCCCCGTCTCGATTTATTGGGAACAGGATCAAGTCCGCACCACCGCCTTGAGTGCCGCCCAGTTGCCCCAGTTTATTGAGCCATCTCACCCCATCGATTACGCTTCTTTGGTGAATCTCCAGACCCATGATCTACACCCGGTGCTAAAACCGGCGGTAATTTCCTGCGGACTGCCCTTTTTATACCTGCCCCTCAAGGATCTCGATGCCCTGAGCCGTTGCGCCCTCAACCGTACCCTCTGGGAAGAAAGATTCCAACATCAATTTACGGCCCATATTTATCCTTTTGTCGTGACCGAAGACAATCAGATTTATGCGCGGATGTTTGCCCCCGGCCTAGGCATTGCTGAAGATCCAGCAACGGGGTCAGCGGCCACGAGTTTAGCAGGCTATCTACATCGCTACTTGCCCAGTCAGGCGACGTTACAAACTTGGCAAATTTATCAAGGCATTCAGATGGGGCGGCCCAGTCAGTTAATGCTGACGATGCAACAACAAAAAGGGGAATTAACGGAGATTGCCGTGGGCGGCTCTTCGGTGTTGGTCAGTGTCAGCCACATTAATGTGCCCACGTTTTAAGCCAAAAAAAAGATCCCTAATTAAATTAGGGATCTCGTTTCTCACCGTAGTGATTAGCAATAATTCAATTTCCCGAGTCGCTTAAGCTGCGGTACTAGAGAAAGCGGCCATTTGCACGTCGCTTTCCATCAGTAGGGTTTGTAACTCCTCGGCATCGACAGTTTCTTTCTCCACGAGCATCGCCGCTAATTTGTCGAGAACGCTCCGGTTACCGACGAGCACATCTTTGGCGCGCTTGTAGGCTTCCTCTACGAGGCCCCGGACTTCTTCGTCAATGACTGCGGCGGTCTCATCGGAGAAGTCCCGATCAGAAGCAATATCACGACCCATGAAGACGTTGCCGTTTTGGCGACCCAAGGCCACAGGCCCCAGGCGATCGCTCATCCCGAAGCGGGTAATCATTTGTCGGGCAACATTAGCGACCTGCTGCAGGTCATTGGAAGCCCCTGTAGTTACTTCTTCTTCACCAAAGATAATTTCTTCAGCGATGCGGCCACCGAGGGCAACGGCCATCTGGTTTTGCAAATAAGCGCGGGAGTATAGACCAGAATCCATGCGATCTTCACTGGGGGTGAACCAGGTCAAACCGCCAGCACGACCCCGGGGGATAATGCTAATTTTTTGGACTGGGTCATAGTCAGGCATCAACGCACCAACGAGGGCATGCCCTGCTTCGTGGTAAGCAACAAGGGTTTTGCGCTTTTCACTCATCACGCGGTTTTTCTTCTCAGGGCCAGCGAGGACGCGATCAATTGCATCGTTCACTTCGTCCATGGAAATTTCCGTCAAATTGCGACGGGCTGCCAGAATTGCCGCTTCATTCAAGAGGTTCGACAAATCTGCTCCCGTGAAGCCGGGAGTCCGACGGGCAATTTTTTCAAGATCCACATCCTTCGAGAGGGTTTTACCCCGGGCATGGACATTGAGAATTTCTAAACGACCGGAATAGTCGGGGCGATCAACGACCACTTGACGGTCAAAGCGACCGGGACGCATTAACGCAGCATCCAACACATCGGGACGGTTAGTCGCGGCGATGATGATGATGCCAGTATTGCCTTCAAAACCATCCATTTCTGTCAGGAGTTGGTTTAGGGTTTGTTCCCGCTCATCGTTACCACCACCGAGGCCAGCACCCCGGGAGCGACCCACGGCATCGATCTCATCGATGAAGACGATACAGGGGGCATTTTGCTTGGCCTGTTCAAAGAGATCGCGGACTCGAGAAGCACCGACCCCGACAAACATTTCGACGAATTCAGAACCAGAGATGGAGAAGAAAGGCACACCTGCTTCGCCAGCAACGGCTTTGGCTAGGAGCGTTTTACCGGTTCCAGGCGGGCCAACGAGGAGCACCCCTTTGGGAATTTTGGCACCGATTGCAGTGAACCGATCAGCGTTTTTCAAGAAGTCAACAACTTCGGTTAACTCAAGTTTGGCCTGCTCAATCCCTGCCACATCACCAAAGGTGACTTGGGTTTGGGGTTCCATTTGTACCCGTGCCTTTGATTTGCCAAAGTTCATTGCCTGGGAACCGGGGCCGCTCTGGGCGCGCCGGAGCAGGAAGAATAACCCCACAAGCAATAGGATTGGGAAAATAAGTGTGCTGAGGGCGCGGAAAATCCAGTTATCGTCACTCTGGGGCAACACGGCAATATCGACATTGTTTTCGCTGAGGATGTCGATTAGCTCTGTATCACCGGGGGGGAGGTTGACGAGAATGGGAGTTCCATCTTGGGCCGGGACGAAAGCCTTGGTGCGATCGCCACTGATTTTGACACTTTCGATATTGCCCTGCTGGACTTCTTGGAGGAACTGACTATAGCGCCAGGTCTCTCGACTTTGGGGTTGCTGATCTAAGAAAGACACAGCCAAGGAGATCACGACGATCGCCAATAGGGCATAAAGCCCGGTACTGCGCCATTTTTTGTTATTTTTGTTCACTACTGAGAGCCTCCTAGGATTTGAGGATAAGCAGAATAATTATGCGATTCTTAAAAGAGCGTCTTATCCTGTGTTTCAGGTTGGTTATTAAATAATGTTAACGTTTCTCAGGAAAGATTGTTAAATTTTCTCCTTTTATGTCTAAAATCGCAGGTCATATTCGATGGAAAAGCGATTATCATCATTGAGATCCGTTGAGCCCCGCACAAAAATCTCATCGTTGACCCGATACCGGAGACCAAACTGAGCGGGCTGGCTACTATTTAGAATCTGCAGCACTGACAGGGACAAATCTGGGCTAATGTTGGCACTGAGTTCAGCCCCAAGCCCCAAGGTCGAACTGCTCTCATCTTCGTCTTCTGTAATCACCGTCGGGAAGAGACGAAGCTCACTCAAGCCAAGGGCATTACCAATGACATCTTGGATATTACTCAAAAGGGCCGACCCAGCTAAGTTCGCCAAGGCTAGAGTTTCGTTGGTGCTACCGCCAGCAAAGTTTTCTAAGAACGATCCTCCCAAGAGAGAAATTAGCTCTGTTTCACTACGGGGCGGACTACTGGTCAATTCGATATTTTCATCTAAGTTGCTTGCCCGGCCTCGCACATTCGCTTGGATACGGATGGTTTCGACGGTACCGATCTGACTGGGGCCAAAGACGCTATTATCACGAATTTCGGCAGAAAGGGGATCGGTGGTGGCGAGGAATGACCGGGAATTTTCCAATAGGGAAGTCTCTAGGGTGAGGTCAAGTTCTGGATCGAGCCCAAAGTTGGGGGTAAAGGTTGCGGTATTGCGATTACCCGCCAGCCGGAGTTGGGTGGCAAACAAATTCACTTGACCTCGATCTAACTGAATCACCCCCGTAGGACGCAGATCGTTGAGGGTGCCATTGATGGTTAAATCCCCCGTCGCCAAGAAGTTTAGGATCGGTTGCCGGGTAATTTGTACGCGATCGCCAAGGGTGATTTTGAGGTCTTTAAACTCTGTGATTGCCCGCAGATCGACATTGGAAACGCGTTTCGGCGCAGATGATGCCTCTGAATCAAGCTGTTTATTCCCGGCGGTGGTTTGTTGATCTGTCGCTCCGGTTGAGTTGCCATTGTTGCCATTTTCTTGGTTCCCCACTAGCAAAATACGTCCCTCTCGGAGGGTTAGATCGCCCCCAATAGTCGGCTCTAGGCTGGTGCCAGCAATGATCAGGTTGCCCACAACGCCCCCTTGGTAAAGATCAGGTAGCTCAAAGTTGAGATCTTCTAGGCGCACATCAAGGGTTTGGCTCTCGGTCATCCGCTTGGCGAGGGGCAATTGTCCAGAGATCGCCACCTGGCCACCGCTAAAATCACCGGTGAGTTCTTGGATCGTCAGGGTATCTAGATTGAAATCAATTTGTCCATGGACATTGGTCAAGGGGGCATCAGGTAGAACCTTGGCTTGGATTTCCGCTGCGGCGATCGCCACCTGACCATCGGCAACAAGATCCACTGGCCGTCCTGTATCAGGATCAATTTCTCCGTCAATGGACAGATCCACTTCCCCTTCACCCCCCAGCCATGCCACTTGACCCCGCGTCAAGATATTTAAGAGAGCAAATCCTTCATTCTCAAGGTTAAACGTGAGATTGAGGGCATTACTCTCCGGGACAACTGTGGCATTGGGCAGTTGGTAAGGAATACTACCTGTAATTTTCAGAGGGTCAGCATCGGCGACTAATTCGCTATCAACAATGAAATTGAGGCGGGCATCATCATAGGTAAAGTTCCCCTTAACGCTGTTGATTGCCGTGTCATTGATGCTGGCATTGGCCATGGTCATTTCACCCCGGGCCGAGGGATCTGCAGGGGTTCCCGCGAGGGCCGCATTGGCATTAATCAAGCCGTTGATCGCCACCGCTTCCGGTAAATCAACAAATTTTTCTAAAAAGGCCACAGGAACTTCGGTCAGGCGCAATTGTCCCGTTTGGGTATCTCCCCCAAAGCTACCGATGAAGCTCAAACGTCCCCCACCATCTTGTTCCGAGAGACGAATGCCCACGGGCCGTAGCGTTAAGACCCGGTCCCGCAGCACACCGCGCGCGATAATTTGGGGCATGGTGATCTCGCCCCACTGCCAGGGAGAACCGACAATCTGCGATTCGCCAAACACGTCTACTTCGCGGTATCCCCCGGTGAGATCAAAATCTGCCTGGAGACCAGTATCGGCATTGTAGGCAATGGTTAGATCGCCGTTAAATTCCCCCCGGAGGTCGGCTAATTCTGCGGGCAGGAGCGGTTTGCTCTCGGCGACATCCAAATTTAATTGGCTTTGGACGCAACTAAGGAGAGCGATTCTTTCGGCAAAGGACTGTTGGCGATCGCCGCGACTGTAGAGAGCTGGATTTTCGCCATTATTTTCAGGCGGATTCGCTTCAGCCATGCCGTTGAGGAGAGTCTCACAACGATATTTTTCCCGTTCGGGGGGCGAAGCATCGGCCAATTCCAGGGTCGGTTGGGCTGGTACTGCTACAGACTCAATTTCGGTGGTGATGGGAGGCAAATCCTGGGGACGGTTGGCGTAGAGATCAGCGCTCTGATCAAAGCGACTAGAACGGCCAAAATAGTCCGGCAAAGACAAACTACCGAGGTTTTGGAAATCGTCGTAATCAAAAATTTGTAGGGCCGCTAAAACATCTTCAATCCGGCCTTGCTCAATGGAGCCTGTGGTTTGAATCGTTGGGCTAGGACGGTTTTCGTTGGCCAGGGCAATGGTGCTATCGACGCTGTAGAGTCCGCCATTTTGCGCCCACTGGAAATCCTGAAGCCTGAGGGTGTCGTTGGCAAAGTAAAAGTTCCCACTGAGGCGATCGCCTTCGAGGTAGCCCAGCATCGGTTGGGCGATCGCCACCTGACCAGACACCGAATTTGCTTGGAGATCTGCGCGCAATTCACTGGAAACTCGTCCCCCCAAGACCATTGTTTCTAGGGGAAAATCAAGCCGTTGCAAGGCGGGTTGTCCCTGGGCCACCTGTTGGATCAAGGTGACGGGGAGGTTGCCACTGCTCAGTTGGAGTCGGGTGGGTTCGAGGCCTGCGGGGTTGTACTCAAGGGCGAGGTCTAGGGTAGAGCCATCAAGCTTCAACTCGGCCTGTTCTGGGCGGAGGCGGGCGTTCAAACGGGCAAAAATCTGATCTTCCTCCCCTTCGATGGCGATAATGGTGCGGCGATCGCTGCGGGTTTGAATGGTGCCCTGGAGGGTCGGGTCGAGGGTTAACTCAGCTAACTGCACATTATTAAGGGCCACTTGAGCGTTGATCCGGGGCTGCTGGAGCGTCCCTTGGATTGTGCCTCGAAAATCCCCTTGACCAGAGACATCGAGGGACTGGGCCACCTCCGGTAAAGGCAGTTGCTGCAGATCTAAACCCTCGGCTTCTAGGTTGAGCGCTAACTCTGTAATCGCTTGGCTTGCATTGCGACCGAGGCGATCGCTATCAATGGTTAAAACCCCATCGGCCCGGAAATTTTCGGCGATCGCCCTTTTGATTTGGAGTTGTTGTCCGTTCCAAGCCCATTGACTGGTTAACGAAGAATTGATCAAGGCGACCCCTTCACTGAGGCGTAGATCCCCTTCAGCTCGCACGTTTCTCAGATCTGGTTGGGTTACATCTGCCGTCAATTGCACAGCGCCACTACCAATCCCATCGAGACTGCTGTTGAGGCGATTGAGATCCAAATTTTGAGCAGTGAAGTCACCCTGGAGTTGGCCATTCTGGAGCGTTAACAGGCCGCCGTCAATGATGCCCCCCGCTAGCTGGGCATTGAGGGAACCCTGGGCCAAAATTCCCTCTACTGAGAGATCCTCTAAATTCCCCCGCACCTCAAACTGACCTTGGCTGGGGACTGTATTCGCCACATTAGCCAATTGAGGCGCAAAGTCCACCAAATCAACATTATTCAGGGCGGTGCGACTGTACCATTCCCCGCCGGCGATGGTGACCCCCTCGGTGCGAATCTCGCCGTTGCCCACGGTGAGACGTCCTGAACCCGTTGCTTCGACGGTATTCAAATTCACCTCATCTAAGGTTCCCCCGGTCTGGAACTGGCCGGAGTAGTTTGCTACCAGGGTACGGGGAACCGCGGGGAGGATGTCCTTGAGATCGAGGCTATTTAAGGCCAGGTCAGCACGCCACCGGCCATCCCCGACGCGAATATTGCGGGCGATCGCCTGACCATTGGCAAAACTGGTACGGGCCTGACCGGTAATCTCGAGGGAACCCTCTTGTTGCTGGGGTTCCGACTGGCCAAAGGTGCCCGCAACTTGGAAATCGCCATTGACAATGCTGCGCTGGAGAAAAGGAGGCAGTTCCTGTTCCGTCAATTGGGCAAGGCGCAGTCCCTGGGCGCGGGCGGGTGTTTGGAATTGAGTTTGGGTAATGCGCAGGTTAGGCATTGTCACCAGGCCCCCAGCCACGGGCACCACAGCGGTACCTGAAACCACAAATTCTGAGACTTGGTTCAGGGGCGCTTCGAACACAAGATCCGTGCGGCCCGGCCCAGCAGTGACAGGCAAATCGAGTTCGTAAAGTTGAGCCAATGCATTAGTTGGCAATTGATCGCCCTGGGCAGCAATGGCGATCGCCCCAGGCGAAGAAGTACTTTCATCGGCCAATTGAATCACCCCTTGGCCTGTAATCATGCCCCCCAGGGTGGGTTGGGCGGTAAACTGCTCAAGCAAAAAACGATTCCCTACAATAGTCAGATCGCCCTGAAAACGCTCAAAGGTCAGGCGATCTACTTTTAATTGGCTGGCATTCGTCGCGGCAACGGCCAACTGAATTTCCTCCAATGGCCCCCCAAAGGTCACCGTCGTTGCCAATTGACCCTCCACCGGAAAGGCTGGGGATTCTAGCTCAAATGTGTCCAGGATTTGGGCAATTTCTGCGGGGGCCGTCTCAAGTTGTCCCGCAAAACCGGTTTCAAAATTGATATCTAGATCGCCCTTAAACGGCAGTGCCCCCAGTTGACTCGTAATCTGCTGGAGTTGAATTTCTTGATCCTGAAAGCCGACTCTGCCGGTAAACTCTGTCACGGGTTTGGCGAGGGCTGGCACGATCAGGGTTGAACCTTCAGCCATGAGCTCCCCATTCCAATCACTGAGGTCGCCTTCTTCGAGAAATAGCTCAATGGCCCCATCCACTAAGCCACCGGAAAAAGTGACCGGGGAAACCACCAGATTAGAAATGGCGACAGGGTCTAATTTCTGGGCGCGAATCTTGAGATGGCTCCTTTCTTGGTCAAAATCGAGAACCCCTTGGATATTTAAGTCTCCCCCTGAGGCCAGCTTGCCTTGGACATCGAAATCAATGACTTTATTTTCGTTCGTGAGGCGGCCTTTCCCGGAGGTGATCGCCAATTGCACGGGGGGATTCAGGGTGCCAGAACGTTGGCGAGCAATGAGCGTCAGTTGGCCCCGGCGGAGTCGGATGTTGTTGATATTGACCTCGAGACCTTCGGTGTCTGGGTCATCGGGAGCAATTTCTAAATCTAGCCAGCGTCGGGCTTGGTTTTGTTCGACGGTCACCTGGGGATTAATCAAGGTGAGGTTTAGGTCTAAGCGTCGTCGGGTGAGCAATGTCCACAGATTAAAATCAACGGCGATCGCCTCAACCAGGAGTTGATCATTAGAATCTGCTGTTGGTGGCAGTTCAGAAGGGCCGAACCGTAGCCCCCCCAAAGAAAATCCTTGCACTGACCCCAGGTTAATGGGGCGATCAATTTGTTTATTCAGCTGCTGCTCAATTTGTGGTGAGAGGCGTCGATAAATGTAGTAACGCCCATAGCCCAGACCTGCTCCCACAGCCAGCACAAGGCCCACTGCCGCCCCCGTAATGAGACGTTGACACCGCCGAGATGGTGGAACTTGCACTGAGTTTTCGGAGGAAGGGGGGAGATTTTGGCTCATGGTGGCAACAGGTTGCAAGTGTTGCGATCATTATAGATAGGATGACCCTATCGCAATGGCTTTTGTCGCTTTTTAATTACCACAGATTTTGGATCTGCCCCAAAAGGTCAGCCTGAAAAGTTTTGAATCAATCCCATATAGAAGCGATTCCCAGTAGCCCAAGCATCAAAGATTTGTTGTTTGACTGTTGCCACATTGATAAATTTGCCACAAAAAAAGAGAAGTAATTACTTCCCTTGCTAAACCCTAAATCATGAATGGATGTCGTTGTCTCTGACAGAAATTTTTTGACTCAAACCTTTTTCTAGAACTTGATATTTTGGGCCATGGATTTAAAAGCAGCCATGTTTGCCCCTGGACGGCGACGGCTAGAACGATTACCGGGGTTGAGGAGATAGTTTTCTGCAAAGGCACCAGTTTCTACTGTCTGGGCGAGGACGGCCTCTCGGCTTGCAGCCTGGATTGCCGCAACAATCACATCGGTGGGGTCATTAACATTAATTGCCGGGGCACTGGTGGCAGGGGCAGGCGTCTCCTGGGCCGTTGCAGTAGTCTCAGCGGTGGGGGCTTCTACCTCTGGTGTTTCTTGTACCCGCACTTCGGGAGCAACGGAGGCTTCGGCAATGGTGTCGTTACCTTGGGAAGGTAATTCCATGAAAAAGTTATCTTTCTTCTTTCCTAAAATTTTTCCTAGCACGGGCAAGCTCCTGATTATTAAAAATGAATTAAAACAGTACTCAACGCACCAAATGATTAAGCATGAATATTTTGGTGGGATTAAGTTACGCTGATTCTATTGATTAAGTTTTATTAAGTCAAGACAATCCCGGAAATTCAAGATTTTTTAAGTATTTATGACCATAGCCCCCAAGGAAAATGATAAAAAATAGCCACACTGTGCAGAAAAATGAGAGGCGATCGCCATGGGTCAGGTAGAAACAATTTTGGGTGCCATGCCGGGGGAACCCCTCAAGGGATTACGGGCCGCTGATCAACGGTGGCAAAATTGGCGACAGGGTCAGATTAGCGCTCCGATGATGGTGCAGAGCGGGACAGAAGACTGCCCTGACTATGATTGTGATGTGCTGGTCTGCGGGGGCACGTTAGGCTTGCTCCTTGCGGCGGCGCTGCAACGTCGAGGCTGGCGGGTGATTATCCTGGAGCGGGGGCCATTACAAGGGCGTGTTCAGGAATGGAACATTTCCCGGAGTGAGTTACAAACACTCCTGGATCTTGATCTCCTTAGTGAGACAGAACTGCGCGAAATCATCATGACGGAATTTAACCCCCTGCGGATCCAGTTCCATGGGGGAGATCCCCTCTGGGTGAAAGATATTTTAAATATTGGTGTCAGTCCCCGACGGTTGCTAGCAATTTTGAAGGAAAAATTCCTCACCTGGGGCGGCAAGATCTTTGAAAATCACCCTTGCACGGGCATCACAGTTTCTCCGAAAGGGGCGATCGCCAAGACTGAAAAATTTACGTTCCATACCCGCTTAATTTTGGATGGGATGGGGCATTTTTCTCCCATTGCCCAACAGGTTCGCCAAGGCCAAAAGCCCGACGGTGTCTGTCTGGTGGTGGGAAGCTGTGCCCAGGGGTTTTCGGCGAACAGTAAAGGGGATTTGATCTATTCATTCACGCCGATTCGCAACCAGTGCCAATATTTTTGGGAAGCCTTTCCCGCCCACGATGGCCGCACCACCTACCTATTTACCTATCTCGATGCCCATCCCCAACGGTTTGACCTGGCTTTTCTCCTAGAGGAATATCTCAAACTACTCCCTGACTACCAACAGGTTGATTTAGCGGCCCTAGATTTTCAACGGTTTCTGTTTGGTTTTTTCCCGAGCTATCGTCGCAGTCCCCTCCGTTATCCTTGGGACCGTATTTTGCCCATTGGAGATAGTAGTGGCAGCCAATCCCCCGTCAGTTTTGGTGGCTTTGGGGCAATGTTGAGACATCTAGAACGACTCACCAACGGCCTAGATGATGCCCTGACCCAGGACTGTTGCGATCGCCAATCCCTTGCTCAGTTACAACCTTATCAACCGAACCTTTCGGTTACCTGGCTGTTTCAAAAGGCCATGAGCGTGGGGGTAAACCAAACTTGCCCACCGAATCAGATTAATGATCTATTAAATGCGGTCTTTGGGGTAATGGCCCAGTTGGGAGAAGACACCCTCAATCCTTTTTTACAGGATGTGGTGCAATTCCAGGGACTGACGAAGACGTTACCCAGGGTGAATTTTAAAACTGTGCTTCCCCTGCTGCCCCATTTAGGCGTGGGAGCCTTAGCTGATTGGTTGCGCCACTACCTTGCCCTGGGTCTCTACACCTCAGGTCATGCCCTTAGTCAGCGTCTACCCATGGGGGATAGTTACCAGGCTAAACGACGGCGCGAGGCGTGGCAGTACGGGTCGGGTCAAGATTTCCACCAGGCTGGACTAACGGGACAGGACTAAGGACAGCCTAAAAAAACAGCGCTTCAAAAGGCGATCGCCCCTAAACGATTTTGTAGCATCTGGGGGAACTGGGCATAGTAGCGTTGATTTAAAGGGGATGGGTGGGGCAGAGGCGATAAAGTAACAATCTTTTGGTGTTCCATTCCCAGATCGTCCACGGCCCGGAGGGCCACTTGTAAGGACGTTTCAAAGCGATCGCCCCGCCGAAAGAATCCATTCACCTCCCCACGACGCCCATAGGGGTCAAACCACTTAAAGGCCTCTGTACCAAGGGTGATAATTTGATTCCCCTGCCAGTGCAAGACCAACAGCCGCTCCACAAAGGGACGAAAGCGTTCCTTGACCGACACCGGATAGGCTTTGTTACCCGGTGGTTTGTAGGGCACCGTATTGGTCAGCAAGATTCGGTCGCACACCGTTGCTAGTTGTGCTTTGTCATGAACCTTCTGCTGGTGGATTGCATAATAAAATCCCTGGCGTACCAGGGTGCCCGCAGCGCCATAGAGGGGTTGGCGAGCGTGAACCTCATCCCGTCCCAAATCCCGCCCAAAAAAACAGAGGGAGGCTTTGAGATTTCCTGCATAGAGCACCGGCTCCGTGGGGGCAAGGCGTGCCGCTTGATACACAGGCACATCAATGGGAAATGGTTCCCGTTCTGCCTCCGTCTTTACTTGGGCGATTAACGTCGCAATATCCGTCATGGTCTCAACTGGAGAGGGCTAGAAATCTATGTCATTGTTGGCGATCGCCACCGCCCTTTGTCAACCCAAACCATGGCTGGCAGATCCTTTTTTTATCCCAGAACCTCAAAAGCTACATCAAATCTTCACAAAATTGTTTAGAAGAAATCCTTATAATCTTTTTTTAATAATTACTTTTAAACATCCAACGATCAACATGTTTTTGAACTTAACAAAAGTTAAAATAATATTCAGTATTTATACGTAGAAAGCAGCGAAAGAATTAAAGACTGCTTGGATGTTTCTGCGGCAAAAAAATCAAAAAAAAGCCAATAAATCTCAATGTCAAGGAAAAAATGTTGGGATTTGTTTTGCTATTTATTTTTAAATTCATAAGACACAAATTGATAAAATATTTTGTATATTGTTGCAAAGTTTTTGTTAGGCAATCTTGATGTTATGGGTATATTAAGACCGAGAATGCTCTAGACACAGAATATGACTGCTGCAGGCAATACACTCAATTTCATCGCCGATCAACTAAACCAGTTATGCCAAACACGGGCTACGGGTGAGTTGATTGTGGGGAATAGTCAATACCAGGGGCATATTCATCTCCTGTCCGGGCGTCTTCTCCATGCCACCGCCGGAATCCACTCGACCCGTCGTTGGAACCGCATTACCCAACGGCTCGCCCCCCAGTGGACGCCGAATCCCCAAGATCTGATCAGCTCGCAAATGTGGGAATATCAGCTCCTCTATCAAGGGATTACAACCAAGCAACTGACAGTCATGCAGGCGAAGGCGATTATTCGGGCGATCGCCCAGGAAGTCTTCTTTGATCTTGGTTGCTATGCCGATGCCACCATCGAATGGCATGAAACCCAAAGCAATGCCACAGAAATTGCCCTAAGTTTGTCTTTGTCTTATCTGGAAGTCGAACCTGACCTCAATCGGGTCAGGCAACTCCAGCAACAATGGCAAGGCGCCGGTTTAGGCAACTTGAGTCCTACCCTTGCCCCAGTGCTAAAAGCGGGTATTGATGCCAGTGCCCTTGGTGGTCTGGGCCAGTATCTCAATGGACAATTCACCATGTGGGACATTTCTGTGCGCCTCGGTAAATCAGTCAATAGCGTTGCCAATGCCCTAATTCCCCTATTAAAAAAGCGCATTGTACAACTGAAAAAAATTGCAGATTTACCCCATCCCTTAGCCAATCTTGCCGAACCCACCGATGCTGATGGCCCCATCTCCGGCAGTCTGAGGTCTCCGGAAAAGCGTGATGCCCTCATTGCCTGCATCGATGATAGCCCCGTGATTCTCCAAACCCTGCGGAAAATCCTCGAAGGAGCTGGCTATCGCACCATTGGCATTAGTGAACCCATGCGGGGCGTTGCCAAGCTTATCGAGAGTCAACCAGACGTCATTATTCTTGACCTCGTGATGCCCAATGCCAGTGGTTATACCGTGTGTAAATTTCTCAGGCAGACCTCTGTGTTTGAAAAAACGCCGATTATTGTCTTGACTAGCCGCGATACCTTAATTGACCGTAATCGTGCCAAGCTGGTGGGAGCTTCTGATTTTCTGGGGAAACCACCGGATCCAGAAAAAACCATTGCCTTAATTGAAAAATATTTAGATGAAGTTGCCGCACAGGGTAATGAAACAGAAGATGTCACCTTAAAAGTCTCTAGCTCTACCCGATAAAATTTGACTTTTCAAAGTTTACTTAAGGGTTGCTCTCAAACAAAAATTGTTATTTAATTTGAATTTTGAATTTTCCTCAGAGGTTTGTAATGGCAACTTTATTATTAGTTGAAGATAGTCCGACAGAAGCACAAATTATTACAAGTTGTCTAGAAAATGCCGGGTTTAGCTTGCTAAAAGTCACGACGGCAGAGGCGGCGCGGGCCATCCTGGATCACAAAATGATTGATGGCATTGTCTTGGATGTAGTGCTGCCGGGCCAAAGCGGCTTTGGGTTTTGTCGTGAGGTGAAAAATAATCCAAAAACCCAAAATATCCCTGTCATCATGTGCTCCAGCAAAGGCGAAAAAATGGATAAAAAATGGGCCAGTAAACAGGGAGCCAATGATTATGTCACCAAACCCATTGACCAAAATGAATTGTTAAACGCGGTACGGCGTTGGATTCCTTGAGTTTGGCGCTGCCTGATTTGCCATCCCGCCTAGCGCAACTTTTGTTAACTGAAGTTTGATTTGGAGCGTTGTTTATGGCCCCTGTGACCTCTGCCCCGGAAAGTAGCACAACACAATACATCAGTATTCTTTTGGCCGATGGTTTTCGGGCCATGGTGCCCACAGCTCAATTGGCCGAAACAATCAATGTCGAGTTAGGGCACATTGTGCAAATGCCAGATTTGCCGCCTGCGGTGGTGGGGGTCTGTGGTTGGCGCGGCGATGTGCTGTGGTTAGTGGATTTAGCCTATGCCCTTCGTTTGCCTCCCTTACTGGGAGCCGATTATGCGCGATCGCAATGTCATGTTTTACGGGTTGCGGTCAACCACCAGACGTTCGGCATTCTCGTCGCCGAGGTGCAGCATTTAATGCGCGGCGATCGCCTGGAGTTATTACCGGGCTCGCCGGGGCAAATCCCCAGTGATGTTTCGGCTTTGGTGGCTGGCCAGTTTCGTACAGCTTCGGGTGAGACCATCTGGAGCATCAACCTCGAGGCCTTGCTAGACTACCTCAAATCCCCAGGCTAATTTTTCCAGACTGAATGAATAGGCCTAATTTCTTGGTCTCTCGTTCTTTTACCTTCCCTGCATTTATTTAAATTATTCCCTGAAACTGCCATGACTCAAGCTCCCTTCCGCCCCAACACCTCCCAGGACAACCGTCTTCAGCCCCAATCCCTCGGCCATGACCGCAAAGAACGACCCATTGAAGAAACGGTGACCATTGTGCCGGTACAAGCCACCAACGCCAACGGGAAGCATTCTACCCTCACCTCGAAGGCTGGCACCCTCGTCAGTGAACTCAGTAATCTCCGTTCCAACATCGACATGATGACGGAAGAACTCCAGTCTCTGTTAGCCACGGAACGGGCAGCGGTGGAGCGGGCGGAACTGCTCAATGCGATGACTTCTCACATTCGCGAGTCCTTAAGTTTTGAATATATTCTCAATGCAACGGTCTCGGATGCGCGCAATGCCCTGGATGTGGATCGGGTGGTGGTGTATGTGTTTGATGACCCAGATTGGCTCGGCAAGGTAATGTACGAGTCCGTTGAACGGCGGTGGTCCAGTGCGTTGGGGATGCCCTATTCCCTGGTGGGTTTGTCAGACCATGCCATTCGGCTCTTTCAGCAGGGCCGCGTCGAAACCTTTAATGATCTTGGCCACGGGACGACGGCGGACGGCCCCCAACTGGATCAGTGGCAGCAATTGGAAGTACAGGCGAGCTTAACGGCACCGCTGCTTTTAGGGGGCGATTTGTATGGGTTATTGGTGGCCCACCAATGTGCGATCGCCAGGGAATGGTCAGAGTCAGAGATAGAATTTTTCCGCCAGTTAGCGGTGCAGGTGGGCTACGCCCTCGACCAGGCCCAATTGTTAGATCAACAACGGGCGGCGGCAGAACAGGCCCAATGGTTAAACCAAATCAGTGCGCGGATCCGGGAATCCCTCACGCCAGCGGATATTTTTGCGACGGTGGTCCAGGAAGTCCAAACTGCGCTCCGGGGCGATCGCACGGTAGTTTATCACCTCGGTGAAAATGCCCTTGGGGGTCAAGTGGTTGCCGAGGCCGTAGAACGGCAGTTTCCGACAATTATGGGCCTAGAGCTTAATCTTCCCTGGCTGGAGGCCACCCACCAAGACGCCTATCTGCGGGGCCAGGTGAATGTCATCGAGGATATCTACGATGCCAATCTCGATGAAACAGTGCTCAATCACCTCAAGGCCAAAGGCATTCGTGCCAGTGCGATCGCCCCAATTATCGCCCGCCAAAAGCTCGTGGGCTTTTTGATGGTGCACCAATGCTCGCTGCCCCGCCGCTGGGCCGATAGTGAGCTAGAGATTTTGCGCCAGGCAGCCACCCAAGTCAGCACGGCCTTAGATCAAGCCTTTGCCCTCCAACAACAAGAAACCGCCGCCCTCCAGGCCCAAATTCTTAATGAATTGTCGTCCCGCCTCGGCAGTTTTAACGACACCGCAGAGATCCTGGAAACGGTAGTGGACGATGCCCGCGAAGCTCTCCAGGCTGACCGAGTCCTCATTTTCCGGGTCGATGGCCAACAAAAAACAATGGCGATCGCCGAATCTGCAGATCCTCGGTGGAGAAGCCTCATGGGGAAAACCCTCCAGGACTGCGGCCTTGACGAACGCTATGTAAAGCAAGCCCAACGGGGCAAGCTCACCGTACTCAATCGCCTCAGCGATATCGGTTTGAGCAACTCCCAACTAGAAGCCCTTGACACCGCCCAGGTGCGGGCGATGATGATTGCCCCCATCACCATTGAACGAAATCTCTTTGGTTTGATGGTAGTTCACAGTTGTCAAGGTTCACGGCAATGGCAGGACGTAGACAGCAACTTGATGCGACAAATCAGCAACCAGGTTAACTTTGCCCTGGAGCGGATCAGTCTCATTGAACAGCGGCAAATGACCGCCGAGCGGGCCCAGCGCCTCAGTGATATCAGTGCCCGTCTCCAGGAATCCCTCGAAGTTAAGGAGATCCTCGCCGCCGCCGTTGAAGAAACCAGAGAAATCCTCGGGGCAGACCGGGCGATCGTTTATCGCTTTGACCACAACTGGCGTGGGTTGATCAATGCTGAATCCGTGGTGCCTGGCTTTGAATCGATCCTGGGTCTTAAGACCAATGAACCCCGAGTCACCGAAAAATTTGCCAAAGCCTATATCCGTGGAAAAGTCACTGCCTATGACAACATCTACGAAGCTGACTTTATCGATTGCCACATCAAAGAATTTGAATCCCATGCGGTGAAGGGCTACATGGCCATTGGCATTGTGGCAAATCAAAAACTCTATGGTCTGCTGATCGTCCACCAATGTTCTGGCCCTCGCCAATGGAATGACACGGAGATCAATACCCTCAAACAAATTGCTCAACAAATTGGTTATGTGCTAGAGCAAGCTTTTCTGAAGGAAGAACAGGAACGGGCTAAGCGCCTAAATGAAACCCGTATCCGTCTCCAGGAAGCCTCAGAGGTAGAAGCGATCCTCAATGTGGCAGTGGAAGAAGCGCGGAACCTTTTGGGCACAGACCGGGCGCTCGTGTATGAATTCGACTCCTCCTGGAAAGGGCTGATCACGGCTGAGTCAGTGGAGCAAGGCTACCCTGCGACCCTCGGCGTTCGTACCGACGAACCCCACGTAACGGAAAAATTGTCCAAAGGCTACATGAAGGGGAAGATTCTCGCAGTCACTGACATTTTCAATTCCGATTTCGTCGATTGCCATATCAACGAATTTTCCCCCTACGGTGTGAAAGGTTACATGGCGGCTGGAATTAACGCGAACCAACGGCTTTATGGGCTCCTCATTGTTCACCAGTGTTCCAGTACCCGTGCTTGGACGGAGGCGGAAATTGATACTATCCGCCAACTCTCTGAGCAGGTGGGGTATGCCCTTGACCAGGCTCTCCTCCGCCGAGAACAGGAGCAGGCGATCACCCGGACACGCCAAGTGAACCTCATTAGTTTCCGGATCCGTGAATCCCTCGACCTAGAACGAATCTTCCGGACTGGCGTCGAAGAAGCCCTCAAACTCATGAAGTGCGATCGGGTCGTGGTTTACCGCTTTGACGACAATTGGGATGGCCGGATTAAATACGAAGCGGTCAAAAGCGGTTGGCGCAAACTCAGTGAAGATATGATGACCTCCGGCGATGCCCCCTGTTTCCCCGAAGATTACGTTGAACCCTACCGCCAAGGACGGGTGCAAGTGACCCCAGACGTTTCCCAAGCTGGCCTCACCGCTTGTCACGAAGAACAACTCGGTAAATGGCAGGTAAAAGCCAACGTCGTGGTACCCATTCTCGTTAACCAAAAACTTTATGGCCTTTTAGGGGCACACCAATGTTCGAGCACCAGAGAATGGGAGGCTCCCCTGGTAGAATCCTTCCGTCAGGTGGCGATTCAATTGGGCTATGCCCTCGACCAAGCCCTCCTCCTCGAAGAAGTCGAAACATCCCGCCGTCAAGCAGAAGCCGTTTCCGAAGAACAGCGCCAACAGCGGGAGCAACTCCAAGGGCAAATTGAAAACTTCCTCGAAGAAATCGAAGAGTCCTTTGAGGGGGATTTGACCGTGCGGGCTGGGGTCACCGAAGGAGAAATGGGCACCGTCGCCGACTTTTTTAATGCCACCCTCGAAAATCTCCAACTGCTGGTACAGCGAGTACAGGAATCGACCACCATTGTGTCGGACACCGCCCAAGAGAGTGAATCCCTCGTCCAAAACCTCTCTGGGGAAGCATTGCGCCAAGCCGAGAGCGTTAATGTGGCCCTCGATAAGCTCTTTAAGATGACTGCATCTATCCAAGAGGTCGCCAGCAACGCCCAGGAAGCCCAAGCCAAAGTCCAATTGGCAAACAAAACCCTCCAATCAGGGGACATGGCCATGAACCGGACTGTGCAAGGGATTGTGGCGATTCAACAAACTGTTGAAGCAACGGCTCGCAAGGTTAAAAATCTGGCGGATTCTTCCCAGAAGATCTCCCGGGTCTTGAACCTGATCCGCGAACTGGCCAACCAAACCAATCTCCTTGCCCTGAATGCTTCTGTGGAGGCAACCCGCGCCGGAGAAGAAGAGCAGGGCTTTGCCGTTGCCAACGAAGTGCGCACTCTGGCGGAACAATCGGCCAACGCCACCAAAGAGATTGAGGCGATCATCGAAGAAATCCAGGCGGAAACCAACGAGGTGATCAAAGCCATGGATGTGGGCCGGAAGCGGGTTCTGATCGGGACAAAATTGGTGAAAGGAACACGCCAGGCCCTCACAGATCTCGCTAAGGTCAGTATGAGCATCAACCAGACGGTCGAAAAAATTGCGGATTCGGCGTCTACCCAGGTTGATATTTCCAATGAGTTGAACCAAACGATGCAGGATGTGGCCAATGTTTCCAATCAAACCTCTGCCCAGTCGGTAAAGGTGGCGGAATCGTTCACCAAGCTCCTGGGGGTCGCTGGAGAACTGCAACAGAGTGTGTCTCGCTTTAAGGTGCAGTAATTGAATCTCTGGGGTATGGGGGAGAGGCGATCGCCCTTTCCCTTCCCTATTTAGAGATATTGCGTCGCAACATTATTTTTTCATCATCACATCGGTTGAGTAGGGGATCATCATCCAATCATGGCCAAGGAAACAGTTGATACAAACGATCAAGCCTATGAATTCTTTGTCCAGGAATCACAGGCGCTTTTGCAGCACCTCGAAACGGGTTTGATGAACCTCTGCCAAGACCACGAAACACCGACAATCCATGGCTTGATGCGGGCAGCCCATTCCATTAAAGGGGGCGCCGCCTGTGTCGGCTTGATGGCGATCCAAGCGATCGCCCATGATCTAGAAAACGGGATCCGGGCCTTGTACAAAGAGGACACTGTGTTTGATGTGGAGCTGGAAAATCTCTTGCTCGAAGCCTATGACGCCCTCCAAGGCCCAATCAATCAGCAAATCCACCAGGGAGAATATGACCCCGACCACGCCCTGGGACGCGCGAAGCCGATCTTTAGTCAGTTAGAACAAAAGTTAGGCCATGCTCTGGATGAAGCGGCAGAACTACCGGAAATGCAAATGGAGGGGGATATTACTGAATTTATTTTCAAAGAAGAAGTCCCCCAGGCCCTTGGTCGCCTCGCAAATTACGTCAAAAAACCGCCGACGAAAAATCCCCACGGGGAACTCGTTTCCCAGATGGAAGTTTTGGCAACCCTAGGCGATATGTTGAACCTTGAAGGATTTGCGGCGATCGCCCAGGTGGCCCAAGCAGCCCTCGAAACCAATGCTGAGCAGTATCTAGAGATTGCCCGCTGCGCCCTTGCTGATTTCCAAGCGGGCCAAGCCGCAGTCCTCGAAGGCGATCGCACCCAGGGAGGAGAGCCCAGCGCCGCCCTCCGCCAACTCAGCCAAAGTCAGACTGCGCCCCGGTCAACGGAACCGGAAACCCTCCCCTCAGAGACAGTCAGTGACAGCCGAAATGGTGGCGCTGGCGAAGATTTAGGCAATGGTCTTTCCCTCGATGCCGATGAACTGGCAGCTCTGCAATTTTTGACCCAAAATGCTCGACCAGAAGCAGAGATGCGCCCTGTCCTGAGTGATACGGATCTGGCTGAACTAATCCTTGAAGCCGATGACGCCCTCACAGAAGTCGATATAGACCTCGCGAGCCTCGTGCTCATGGATGAACCGGAACCAAGCGAATCCATTACCCAAAATGATGCTGTCGTTGTCGTCGAGGATGAGACTCCCCCCAGCACCCCTCAGACTGAAGCGTTGGAACCAAATTTAACCCCAAATTCCACAGCGGCTCCGGTTACAGAAAAGGCAGTGGTTACAGAAAAGGCGATCGCCACATCCCCCAATCCAGTTCTACCCACCATCGACACCAATAACCTGAGCGTGCGCCTCGACATGGGCCGCCTCAATCACCTCAATAATTTAGTTGGAGAATTGGTCACCCAGGACAACAGCGCCCTACTCCGCAACAAACAAAGTAGCGATGCCCTCGATTCCCTCAAACGCTGGTATGGTCGCTTCGATAAAATTACCGCGCAATTTCAAGAGTACGCCAAAGAACTGGTGATCAAAAATCCCCAGGCCCGGGCGCAGTTGGCGCAATTTGTGATTTTTGCCTCAACAATGGCTGAGGAAATGGCCCAGCTCAGTGAAACCATTGAAGACACCACCCTCATTGCCCAGCAGGATCAACAAGCTCTCAAACAACGACAACAAACCCTCAAACAACTTGAAAATAATCTGATCCAAGCACGGATGTTGCCCATTGGGGAGCTTCTCAATCGTTTTCCTCGCACCGTGCGCGATCTCTCCGTTAAAGATAATAAACCCGTCACCCTGAACCTCGAAGGGACAGACACCCTTGTGGACCGAGCCATTTTATCGAAGCTCTATGATCCTCTGGTGCACTTAGTCCGTAATGCCTTTGACCATGGCATCGACTCCCCTGAAGAGCGAGCCGCCCACAATAAATCAGAAGCAGGCACCATTACCATCAAAGCCTACAACCGGGGCAACTCCACCTACATTGAAATCCAGGATGACGGTCGTGGCATTGACATCGAGAAAGTCCGTGCTAAAGCCGTGCGCAAAGGCTTAATTAGTGCTGCTGAAGCTGCTGAATTATCTCGGTCACAACTGTATGAATTACTTTTTGTCCCGGGTTTTTCGACGGCAGAAAAAGTCAGTCATTTGTCCGGTCGCGGGGTGGGTCTCGATGCGGTGCGGCTGCAAATTCGTGCCCTCAAGGGGAATATTACCTTGACCTCCGAGTTGGGCCAAGGGACAACATTTACCCTCCGGCTCCCCTGGAGTATGACCATTACAAAATTGCTGATTTTCCGTTGTCAAGAGAGTTTCTTTGCAGTTCCCATCAATAGTTTGTCGGCGATCGCCGCTGCTGAAAAAGCAGATCTCAGGCAGGATGGTCACCAAGAACAGTTCCACTGGCAGGGGAAAACAGTGCCCCTCGTCCAAGCCCTGCTGAGTGGCTTTAATTATTCCGCTGCGGCCATTGCCAGTCGGCAACAAATTGGCTCTTTGGCCCAGGGCAATATCAGCAATATTTGGAATCAAGTGGGCCAACAGATGGTTTTGGTCATGGCCCAGGCCAATGAAGTGATTGGTTTGCGGGTCGATCAAATTCTCTTAGAACAAGACCTAGTAATTAAACCCTTTGGGACGGCGATCGCTTCACCTCAGTATATTTCGGGTTGCACCATTCTAGGGGATGGTCGCCTTGTGCCTGTTCTGGATAGTGCCGCCCTCATTGAACGGGTCTACCAAAAAGACAACCACAACACAGCTGTGATTAATCGTCAATTCCAGGCCCGCCAGCCGAAATTGACCTTGCCGACTGTCCTCGCCATCGATGATTCGCTGACGACACGCCAAACCCTTTCCACCACCCTGCAAAAGGCTGGTTATCGTGTCATCCAGGCCCAGGATGGTGCCGATGGCCTCAATCAACTGGAGCTTCACCCTGAGGTGGTCGGGATCATCTGTGACGTGGAAATGCCCAATATGAACGGCTTTGAGTTTCTTGGCCGCTGCCGCAAAAAACATCCGAAAACAGAACTGCCGGTGCTGATGCTGACCTCCCGGGGTAGTAAACGTTATCGTCAGTTGGCCCAGCAGTTGGGAGCGAATGGGTATCTAACGAAGCCCTATTTGGATCAAGAGTTAATCGAAACTCTCCAAGGGGCGATCGCCGAAACAAAGGCACAACCAACGGCGATCGCCACCGCTTAACCGCTACGAAAACTAGCTCATTTTCGGGCGGCGCACCTGTTGATCTTCCATCTGGGCCTTCGCCTTGGCGGCACTCTTGCGCAAAAACTGGAGACGCGTTTCGTAATCCTTGCGTTTGCGGCGGTTGGGGGTTTGTTCAATCAGGGTTTTGAGGGCACTCCCCAAACTCTTGTAAGCATTGGGCAGGGTATAACCAAACCGTGTGGCGAGACGGATCGCCTGTTCATCAGCATCAATGGCAATAGTCATCCGTTTTTCACCGCTATTTTTTTGCCACAGTCGGTAGCCCGAAAAACCACAAAGGGCGATCGCCAAAACTAAGAGTAAGCCATCTTGTACCCAAAGCTCACCCACGGCACCGCCAAGGCCAATGGCGAGGGCCGCCATTTCCCAACCTTCCCGGGGAATCGTATCGTTCTGAATTTTGGCTACTTCATGCCAAAACAAGAGGTTGCGCTGGTCAATGGCGAGATTTTCCCACTTCGCCAAATCAATTTGGATTTCGACTTCGTCTTTACCCAATTCTTCACAGCGTACTAGGGGCGGATTCACCTCTGTGGTGCCCTCGACCATGACCCAACTTTGCAACTCAGGGGGTAACAACGTCTTGAGGCGACGCAGCTCACTCATTTCGGCTCTGGCAGAAAAAGTGGAATAGGAAGTCATAGGATCGGCAATCTGTAGGTGGGCTAGGGAATAAATTCTTGCTTCGTTATAAAATAATTGTAAACTTTCGTGACCTAATCCTTTTGTTAACCTTGGACAGCATCAGAAAAGGCGATCGCCTAGGAGGTCAAAGAGGCATTCCGGAATTTCTTCGCCTGTTCTTCGATGCGCTCAGCCAAGCGATTACAAACTAGATTACATAGGTCATAGATCAGTTCATCACTGACTCGATAATAGGCAGAAGTCCCTTCACTCCGTCGTTGTAAAATTCCTGCCTGGAGCATCACCTTGAGGTGTTTAGACACATTCGCTTGGCTTGTATCCGTTGCCTGAACTAAATCCTGGACACAGCGTTCCCCGTCCTGCAAGAGACTTAAAATCCTTAATCGCATCGGCTCTCCCAGAACGCTAAAGTACGAAGCTACCTGTTGGAGCACTTCTGGGGGCATCTGATGGTCGTCAGGCATTGGTTTTCTCAGAAAAAAGAATAGATAGTTATAAGACTATTGTATCAATTGATTATTGGAGCGCTTAGGTTGGATTGACCCACATGAGCGTTTGACCAAATTCAATGGGTTCACCGTCTTCAACGGCAATTTTAACAACCTCACCGCTGACTTCTGCCTCAATCTCATTCATTAATTTCATCGCCTCAATGATGCAAACGGTTTGACCATTGCCAACGCGATCGCCGACGGCCACAAAGGGATCTTCGCCCGGGGCCGGTGCACGGTAGAACGTTCCCACCATGGGGGAGGTAATCGCGACCCACTTATCATCAATGCTCGCACTGGGGGCCGGGGTTTCAGCTTGGGACGTTTCGGAGGTTGCAGCAGCTTGAGAAACAACGGGGGCAGATGCTACCGGTTGGGCGATCGCCTCAGGCATCACCATCGTTTGGGGGGCAGCCACAACGGTACCTTTGCTCACGCGGAGTTCAAAATCATCGGTTTTGAGTTCAAACTCGGTGATATTGGTTTGGCCGATGGTGGATAGAAGTTCTTGGATCTCTTGTAAATTAATAGCCACAGAACAGGTTATTCCTCACAACTGCATGGGTAGGGGGAGATCCAAGTCAGGATGGGTTCGGATCTCCAAAAAAGCTTCGGTGCTCTATTCGCGACCGAGATAGGTATCGGTGCGGGTATCGATCTTAATGCGCTCACCAATCGAGATAAATAGGGGAACGTTTACCTGGGCGCCGGTGGAGACGATCGCTGGTTTGGTGCCGCCGGTGGCAGTGTCGCCTTTAACGCCAGGATCTGTTTCGGTGACTTCAAGGACAACGGTATTGGGGAGTTCTACGTCAATGACTTGGGTGTTCCAGAAGAGGACATTGACTTCCATTTCTTCCATCAAATATTTAACGCGATCGCCAATTTGTGCTTCGGTAAGGCGGACTTCCTCATAGGTCTCCATATCCATAAAGACAAACTGCTCGCCCTCTTTATAGGTATGTTGCATCGTGCGTTTGTCGAGAATGGCTTGGGGAACAGTTTCACCAGCGCGGAACGTTTTTTCAACGACACTTCCCGTTTGGGCATTTTTTAGTTTTGTCCGGACAAAGGCGGAACCTTTACCGGGTTTAACGTGGAGAAATTCGACGACGCGCCACACTGAACCGTCTAATTCGATGGATGTACCAGTACGAAAGTCATTACTTGAAATCATGGAGCTTTAGCAACATTACGGGCTTGCATAATCAAACCATATTCTACCGTTGATAGGGAAATTTCCAGCTAAATTCCTCGACTGCTTTCGGAGGGAGGATTTTTTCCGGTTTTAGGAGTGGCGATCGCCGCCATGCCAAGTACTTTTAGCCCCGCCCTCCTCAGGGTTTGTTGGGCTTCGGTGGCTGTTGTTCCCGTTGTGTAGATGTCGTCGATCAGCAAAATGGGCTGTCGAAACCCTTGGGAAAATGCCTTGGGATTGAGGGAAAAAGCTTGCTGGAGTTCCCGCTGCCGTTGGGGTACCGTCAGTTCAAAGAGGGCTTGGGTCGCTTTCGTGCGCTGAAGCAGCTGGGCTTCGTAGCGTAATCCGGTGACTTGGGCAAATTGGCGGGCGATAATCTCGGCTTGGTTAAAACCCCGTTGTTTTTGCTTATCGGGATGCATTGGAATGGGGATGACAGTTAATGTTTGCGGGCCGGGAAAGAATTTTCGCCATTGCAAACCCAATTGAGCACCGAGCCACCGCCCCAGTTGGGGGTGATTATTGTATTTCATGGTGGCGATCGCCCGTTTAAGGATGCCGTCATAATTGCCCCAGACGAACAACGGTAGATCGTTTTGCCAATAGCGTTTTGGGTTGGGCAATTGGGTTCTTTGCAGTTGGCGATCGCAGTCCCGGCAGACCACATTTTCCCCAGGGCGATCGCAGAGGGGACATTTATCCTGAAGAAACAGGGAGAGGAAATCTTGAAAAAGTTTCATGATTGCCAAGGATTAACAACATCGATTCCACAATGATGAAAATCGTCAATATTGCGAGTCGCGATAATGCCTTGGTTGATCAAACAAATCGCTGCAATCTGAGCATCAAATTGAGATATTGGTCTTCCTTGTCTTCGCCGCGCCGATGAAATGTCTGCAAAAGCAATGGCGGCCTCATCATCAAAAGAGAGGATCTTATGGCGAAACTCCATTTGAAACATCTTCCGCGCCGCTTGAGTGAGCTGCTCTCGTCGCTGTCCCTCTGGCAAAGTAGCAATACCATAAAGAATTTCTGCTTGAGTGATCGCTGTAATAAAAAGTTCTGCACGGTTTTTTTTGGCAATCCAAGTTTTCACCAGATGGGAGCCTTGGGGCTTCATTAGTTCAGAGAGAACATTTGTATCTAAAATAATCACCGTGCTTCAAGCTAGAAAAACATCACGAATTTTTTCCCGAGGGGGTAAGGGGATTTCAAATTCATCGAATTCTTGAAAATGTTGGGCGATCGCCTCCACTAAATTTTGCGGTGATTCCTCTGCAACTAAAGCTTTTTGCAATATATCAATAATTTCTGCTTCGAGGGTACGTCCATGTTTCTGGGCGCGTTCTTGTAAACGCTCGCTGAGATGCCGATCTAAATCGTGAATTGAGATGCTGGCCATATTTTTAAGGCGTAATTGTCTAACTTCGATTGTAATGTGTCATAAAAAAACTCCCTCAGATGGAAGGAGTGAGCTGCACTAACGAGTGTTTTTCATTACTTAGCAAATTGGATATCGAGAGTACGCATATAAATTTGCATCCCTGCATCCTGCACCGGAAACACAAATGCATCTGCGTCAGATTCATTGTGGTGGGAGTGCCAAAGGCCTGGGGGAGTTACAAACACGCTATTGGGCTGCCACATCACCTTGACAGGGTTGATAATGTTGCCGTCATTATCGAGGGATTTACCAATCAATGTATAGGTATTTTCTTTAGCAGAAACGGCTAAATCTAAGGCGATGGAGTTGTGGCGGTGGGGCTTCTGGGAAGAATGGGGCGGCACCAGATTATACAAAGACCACATGGTATGGGTGGCGGTGCGGGTGGCTTCGCTCTCAGGATTGCCAAGAATCACGCCATTACGATTAAGGTTGCGACGGATGCCTTCTTCCCGAATGCGCTCAATTTCATTGTTGAGATATTCGCTGGCGTAGAAAGCCGGTTCAAAGCGGGGAGCAGTGGGCCGAACGCCGAGATAAGCCAACATTGGGGCGTCGTGAACCCAATATAAAGCACTGTCTGCGTCGGCATAGTGGGTGACACCCGCATTCATCGGCAGGGTAAAAGAATCCCCTTTTTTCCATTCCAGGGTGCCATATTCAGTTTCGGTGCGCCCAGCACCGCGCATCACATAAAAAACTTCGGAACTAGAGGCGGCGATCGCCTGAATCTGTTCTCCAGAATTAATTCGAATATAATTTGCCAATAAATTTGGGGTCGTGGCGGGGTATTTTGTGCCTAGTTCCACCGCCAGGTCGAGGGGGATGATCCGTGTTTCACCGGATTCATGGAGACTGGCCGGAAATGCGCGAATAGGCACATCTGCTAAACGTGGATTGGCTGCCTTGTGATATTCCCAGCTGAGTGCTGTCTTTTGCCAAGTCTGATTCATGACATTTTCCATATCCCGACTCCCGCTCAACCTAAATTGATACCTAAAGAAAAATTTCTCTCCGCAACGTCCTGCCAACATATTGTTTAGGCCGAGGCAAAGAGATATTTAATCAAAGTTAACATGAATGCCAGTAAGAACAGTACATTTAGCAACAAAATCCCTGAAGGATGTCATTGTCTGGACTAATCACTCCCCTGTACTTGTGCTGGTAATGCTCTTACTTACTTATAAAAGTCGTTGGTCGAAGTTGATGCAATGGGCTCGTAAACCTTTTCTTTCTCCACGTGGGGAGCCAATTGTAGCTCCGGCAAAATGGGGTGGAAGGGCTGGTGCAGACTAATCATTTGGGCGAGGGTCTTTTTCAGTTCTGTGCGGGGCACAATTGCATCTACAAATCCGTGCTGGAGTAAATATTCAGATGTCTGGAAATCGTCAGGGAGTTTTTCTCGTAATGTTTGTTCAATGACGCGGCGTCCCGCAAAACCAATGGTTGCTTTGGGTTCGGCGATGATCAAATCTCCCAACATCGCAAAGCTAGCAGTGACACCCCCGGTGGTGGGATTCGTCAGGACGGGGATGTAGAGTAATTTTTGGGTGCGGTGGCGTTCGAGGGCACCAGAGATTTTCGCCATCTGCATCAGACTAAGCATGCCCTCTTGCATTCTCGCCCCACCAGAAGCACAAATAACCACCACGGGTAAACCTTCGGCTGTGCCATGTTCGATGAGGCGGCAAATTTTTTCGCCGACAACAGATCCCATACTGCCCCCCATAAAGCCAAAGTCCATCACGGCTAAAGCGAGGGGCAAACCGTCAATAAGTCCTGTGCCAGTGATTACAGCATCAGTGAGGCTTGTTTTTTCTTGGTAATCTTTGAGGCGATCGCTGTAAGCTTTTTTATCGCGAAATTTCAGGGGGTCGGTCGGCGCGACATTTTGACTAATTTCTGTCCAGGTGCCTTCGTCAATGAGTTGGCGTACCCGTTCCCGACTGCCGACCCGGTTATGGAAGCCACACTCTTTACAGACCATTTGATTGTTGCGGAGGTCTTTGGTGTAGGTTAGGGCATCGCAGGATTTGCATTTCGTCCAGAGGCCATCGGCAATCTCTCGCTCCTGTTGGGGCTGGAGCTGGGTTTCAGAATTTTGGCGATTTGCGGCAAACCAATCAAAAAGAGACATAGGCGGTTAGGGCGAAACACAAGGGTTTAGGGGTCATCTTCGGGGGGACTGAGCAGCAGTAAGGCGGTCCATTGATCAGGCGATCGCACCTGGAGAGCAGCTTGACTACCCTGCCCAAAATAAATGCCCAGTCCAATATCTAAAACACGATTGGGGATGCTGTGGGCTTCTAGGATCTGTCCCATCATTTCAGCTTCCCAACGGGCTTTTGTGGTTTTAATTGTAATCCAAGTCACAGTTTAGAAAAAGACAAAGGGTTGAGAGGCTTTTAGCACAAGGATAATTTTAAGGGGTTTATTTGGGCAAAGATCTACGATGGCGTTGGTCAGATTCAGCCGGAACCATCTTCTATAATGATCGGGTTTATCGTGTGTGGAGCTAAAAAATGTCGTCGTTGCCCCATAAGCAGATCGGTGTCGCCGTTATTCGCGATCGCCAGGGGAAAATTTTAATTGATCGCCGTTTAGACCAAGGGGAAATGGCGGGCCTGTGGGAATTTCCTGGGGGAAAGATTGAACCAGGAGAAACGGTAGAAGCTTGTATTGCCCGAGAAATCCAAGAAGAAATTAATCTCCAAGTCAAAGTGGGCGATCGCCTTATTTTGATTGAACACGATTACCCGAAATTCAAAGTTTCGCTCCATGTGCATTGGTGCAGCGTCCTGGCCGGCGACCCTAAACCCATTGAATGTGCAGAGATTCTGTGGGTCAACCCCAATGAATTAGGGCAATACCAGTTCCCGGAGGCCAATCGAGCGATCATCGAGGCAATCCAAAGCAGCTAAATCATGGTGGAACCCCAAACCTGAATCGAGCGTCTAGGACGCTAGTTTGGGTGTGAGGAAAATAGAAGGGCGTCGGGAGATCGTAACTCAGGCAAGATCTCCGGGCGCTTTTCTATGGCTGGGGGGTGAAATTTTCGAGGGGGGCGATCGCCTCAAAGGCCATGCGGGCGGCAGCTTGTTCGGCGGCTTTTTTGGAACGGCCTACCCCTTTTCCGAGCAAGGTTTCTCCTAGCTTCACTTCGGCCAAAAATCGCTCTTCTTCGTGGCGAAATTCTGGATTTTCGGTCACTTGGTAGGTGGGGAGTTTTTGATATTCCCCTTGGCTCCAGGTTTGCAGGGCATCTTTATAATTTTCCCGGGCTGGATCTTGCTTGATCTCAGCGGCTTTGTGGCGGAGATGTTCGTCGAGCCAAGGGTGCACCAGGCTTAAATCGTTAGTGGTGAGAAATAATGCCCCCAACATCGCTTCGAAGGCATCGGCCAATAGGGAAATTTCCCCAGCACCGTGGTAGTGGCCGTGGTAAGCCAAATATTTTTTGAGGTTGTAGCGGTGGGCAAATTCTGCCAGGGTGCGATCGCTCACCAGGATTGACCGGATGGCGGCAAATTCTCCCACGGGTTCATCGGGATATTCGGCGTAGAGCACTTCAGAAGCGGCCAGACGCACCACCGCATCGCCGATAAATTCTAACTGTTCATAATTTTTGTCGGGGGAAATGCTGGGATGGGTGAGGGCCAGATCGAGTAAATCCCAACGCATACCATGGTAATCGGGGAGGCCGAGGCGATCCATGAGGCGACGGAGACTGTTCTGACGTTGGGGAGGAACCATGGAAATACTGCGGTGGCAAAAAAGAGGGAACTTTGCTTGGTGATTTTCGTCTACCCTCTACACCATAGCAATTTGAGGCAACATCAGCGGAGAATTATGGGCTTTTTTGGACAACGGATCATTCAGTTCACCCTGGGATCAGCCTTGGTGGCGGGGGGGCTGTTGCCAACGTTAGGGGCGATCGCCAAACCAGATCGCAAACCCGAATCGACAATCGTGCAGCAATCTTTGGGGTCTAGTCAGGGGCTCCCCGGTCGCCAAACTTGGCAAGCTATCCTGGCCGAGATTCGTAATCAATATCAAACCATTCCGGACAACCGCTTTACCCAGTTACAGGGGGATGACGCTTTCCGCAGTCAGCTTTTTTCGCTGTTTTGGGGACAAACGGGCGATCGCCTCACAATCCAGGAAATCCTCGTCGATCTGCTGCTCAATGGTTCCCGTCCTCAAAATTCCCAAGGCTATTACTTTTACGATGTGGATCGCCGCTGCCTCCCCCCCGGCCAACAGCAACGCCTCGCCAGCGGTAAACCGATTCCCCCAGGCATCTTACAAAAGTGCGGGCGGCCAATTTTCCGGAATTATTAATCGAGCGTGATTTTTAGACCAGCAAGTCGATACAATCGGCACCATGGATAAAAAATGGTCACTAATTATCTATCTGTGCTGTGCGATCGCCGCCGGCTGGGGTCTATTTGAATTAGTCTCCCGCTTCCTCGTAGAACAGTTCTGGTTCGCCGAGCTGGGGTACCGTTCTGTTTTTTTTAAGCAGGTCGCCCTACGCATCGGCCTGTGGAGCCTCGGTTTTTGCGGCTCCTTTGTGTTTCTCTGGATTAATTACCGGGTGGTTGACCGCCAGGAATGGCAAATAATTCCAGATCAATCGGGAGGCGATCGCCAAACTAATGTGCCCCGTGCCCCACTGCGGTGGTGGCAAAAATTTTTCCTAGAGCCAATTCCCTATCACACGAAAATTCCCGAATCGCCAGCGATCAACTTTCGGGGGCTACTGCTGCTAATGGTTGGGTTTAGCTTGCTGATTGTCCTAATTTTGTTCCATTACGGCTCGGTGGTGTGGGAAATGGGACAGCGAGACATGAGCCTACCCCTCATTACTCCCGCCTTACCCGATCCCCTGGCGTTTAAGTCCTTGCACAGTTTATGGCAATTTACCCAGCAGCAAATCTGGCGTTTGGGATTAGCTGCGGTGGTCGTGGGGGGTGTCCTTTGGCGACGGTGGTTTTCTTTGCGGGCGATCGCCGTGGTTTTAAGTCTCTGTTTCGGGACGATCCTCGCGAATAATTGGGTGCGAGTGTTCCAGGGTTGGTTTGGGGTGCCCTTTGGCCAAATCGATCCGATCTATAACCACGATGCCGGCTTTTATGTTTTTACCCTGCCCCTGTGGCAAATCCTCGATTTTTGGTTTGAAGGTTTATTTCTCTATGGCTTGGTGAGTGTCACCCTGTACTATCTGCTGTCTGGTGATAGTTTTTCCCAGGGGCAGTTTCCGGGGTTTAGTCCAGCCCAGTTACGGCATCTCAATCTCTTGACGGGTCTCCTCTTCCTCGCCGTTGCGGGACGCCATTGGTTAGTACGTTATGAACTGCTCTACTCCAAGCTGGGGGTGGTTTATGGGGTGAGCTATACCAACATCAATGTCGATCAACATGTGGAAATTCTTCTCACGGTGTTGGCCTTGGCGATCGCCACTTGGTGTTTGGGGCAATTCTGGCGCTATCCCCACCGCCGTACCGTTTCTATCCGTCGCCAACAACCCCAGGTCTTAAAGGGCATCATTTTCTATATCGGCGTGATGGCGATCGGTGCCATTCTCTCTGCCGGAACCCAGCGCCTCATCGTGCAACCGAACGAATTGGCCCGGGAGCGTCCCTATCTGGAATACAGCATCGCCTCAACTCGCAGGGCCTTTGGCTTGGATGCCATCGAATCAAGGGTTTTTAATCCAGAGGGGGAACTTACTGCCACCGACATTGAAAATAATCCCCTGACCATTAACAATATCCGCTTGTGGGATAGCCGCCCGATCCTGCAAACCAACCGCCAATTGCAACAAATTCGGCTGTATTATCGTTTTTCTGATGCTGATATTGACCGCTACAGTCTGCGCCTCGAACCAGATCAAGATTTAGCGAAGCAGCAAGTCATTATGGCCCCCCGGGAGCTTGATTACGAAGCGGTGCCGGAACAGGCGAAAACCTGGGTGAACAAACACCTCATCTATACCCACGGCTATGGTTTTACCATTAGTCCGGTTAATCGGGCCGAGGAGACAGGTTTACCCCAATATTATGTGCAGGATATCGGGGCTGGGGCAACGGCAGATAATGGCAATTTAACCACCTTAACCCCAGAAATACGGGAGGCGATTCCCATTGGTCAACCGCGCATTTACTATGGCGAGCTGACCAATAACTACGTGATGACCGATACCAAGGTGCAGGAGTTGGACTATCCCAGTGGGGAAGATAACCGCTACAACACCTATGACGGCACGGGGGGCATTGCTTTTGGGAATCCCTTGAAGCGCTTGTTTTTTGCCCAGTATCTCCGGGATTGGCGTATTTTATTATCCAATGATCTCACCGGTGATACTCGCTTGTTGATGCGGCGTAATATCAATCAACGGGTGCGGGCGATCGCCCCATTCTTGCGCTTTGATCGTGATCCTTACCTCGTATCAGCGGACATTGGCGAGACCAACCGCTTCGGTGAAAAAAATTACCTTTATTGGATTTTGGATGCCTACACCACCAGTGATCATTATCCCTACGCCGATCCGGGGGAACATCCTTTCAACTACATCCGCAACTCCGTCAAGGTGGTGATCAATGCCTACAATGGCACGGTGCGTTTTTATATCGCCGATGCCGCGGATCCGATGATCCAAACCTGGGAAAGGGCCTTTCCAGAACTGTTCCGCTCCTTTGCTGCACTGCCCGACAACTTAAAAGACCACCTGCGCTATCCCACTGATTTTTTTAATGTGCAGTCCGAGCGCCTCCTGAGCTACCACATGCAAGATCCCCAGGTTTTCTATAACCGTGAAGACCAGTGGGAAATTCCCCAGGAAGTTTATGGAAATGAACCCCGGGCGATCGCCCCTTACTATCTGATTATGCGGTTGCCTACGGCCACCTCAGAGGAATTTATTCTGCTCCATCCCTATACCCCCACGAGCCGACCCAATTTAATTGCTTGGTTGGCCGGTCGGGTCGATGGTGATAACTACGGCAAACTGTTGCTGTACCAGTTCCCGAAACAGAAGTTGATCTATGGGCCGGATCAAATTGAAGCTCTCATTAAACAAGACCCCGTGATTTCCCAGCAAATTTCCCTCTGGAACCGGGAAGGCTCCCGGGCAGTGCAAGGAAATCTATTGGTAATTCCCATTGAGCAATCGCTTCTCTATGTGGAACCCCTTTACCTAGAGGCCGAGGAAAATAGCGTCCCAACCTTGGCACGGGTGATCGTGGTTTATAACAACCAAATCGTGATGTCCCGCACCCTAGAAACAGCTCTGAATACGATTTTTCGTCCGGAGTTAGAGTCGCCTGAACCGGATACGATTTTCCGGGATCTGGAAACGGGAGAAATTGTCTCCCCCACTTAAATTCACGAGGGAAACAACGTATTCATCAAAATTTGTGAGCGATCGCCTTTTGCGGCGTTGACCTGAACCATCATGAAAGGATTAGTGATGGATTTGGTAATGACCCATGTTTTTTGATTGCTTTGGGAAGGTCGTTCGGTCTACGGTGCTGGTGTCTGGAGCGGTGGTCGGTTTGGCGATCGCCCCCCTATCCCTCTGGGCCGAAACCGTAGAATTGCAACTGCTTCACCTCAATGATGTCTATGAAATTACGCCCCTGGGTGGTGGGGCAACGGGAGGTCTGGCGCGGCTGGCGACCCTACGCAAGGAATTGCTCGCAGAAAATCCCCACACCTTCACCGTTTTAGCTGGTGATCTCTTTAGTCCGTCGGCCTTGGGTACTGCGGTGGTTGATGGCGATCGCCTCGCAGGAAAACAAATTGTGGCGGTGATGAACCAAGTGGGCCTCGATCTCGCCACCTTCGGCAATCATGAATTTGACATCAGCGAATCCCAGTTCAAACAACGGTTAGCAGAATCGGACTTCCAATGGTTTTCGGGGAATGTCCTGACGGCAGCAGGGGAACCCTGGGAGAATGTGCCCCCCTATGTGATTGAAACCATTTATGGTGAGGCGGGCACCCCGGTGCGGGTTGGTTTTGTGGGGGTGGTGATTCCCAGTAATCCCGTGGATTATGTCACCTACCTCGACCCGCTAGAACAGATGGAAACCCTCGTCGCCGAACTAGATGCACAAACGGATATTATTGTGGCGGTCACCCACCTGGCGATGCAGGATGACCATTATCTCGCTGAAAATATCCCGGAAATTGACCTAATCCTGGGGGGTCATGACCATGAAAATATTCAGCAGTGGCGTGGTGCGGATTTTACGCCAATTTTTAAGGCCGATGCCAATGCCCGCACGGTTTATCTCCACAATCTCAGCTATGACACGGAAACAGATCAGCTTACGGTTCAATCGCACTTGCAACCGATCACAGCGGCGATCGCCTCAGATCCAGAAACGGAACAGGTCGTGAATTACTGGCAGGAACTGGCTTTTGATGGGTTTCGGGCCAATGGCTTTGAACCAGAGCAAATCATTACCGAAAGTCCAATCGCCCTAGATGGGTTGGAAAGTTCCGTGCGTAATCAAGCCACGGCCTTAACGGAGATCATTGCCCAGTCGATGTTGACGGTGACGCCCAGTGCCGAATTAGCCTTTTTCAATGGCGGCTCGATCCGTGTCGATGATGTGCTGCCCCCCGGCCCTTTATCCCAATATGATGTGATTCGGATTTTGCCCTTCGGCGGGAATTTGGCCACCGTTGAGATTAAGGGAACCACCCTAGAACGAATTCTCAATCAAGGTTTAGCCAATCGCGGCACCGGGGGCTATTTGCAAACGGCAGGAGTGACCTTTGTCCCAGAAAGTCAAACCTGGCAAATTGGCGATCGCCCTTTAGATCCCCAACGGATTTATCGGGTCGCGGCAACGGAATTTCTCATCTCCGGGCGGGAAACGGGCCTCGATTTCTTTACGCCTGACCATCCCGACGTGACTTTGATTGAAACCGGGGAAGATGTGCGTTTTGCCTTTATTCAACAACTCCAACAGGAATGGGCAAATTAGTAGCGAAAAGAAAACAAGAAAAGGTCTTCAAGTCTCCCTTCGTAAGGGAGATTTAGAGGGATGTGGGGGATGGGATGTCCTATTTTTCAAACCGCACCGCATACCACTGCAAAAAACCGTCCTCAATCGCCAGTTCACAATAATCTGCGAGAAGTTGATCAATTTGCGCTTCCTGGGAGGAAAGGTTCGCCAACTCTGGGGGCAGTAGATCCGGCTGGGTAGCAAATAGATCCTGGAAAAAAGTACGGATTTCTTCCGGCTCCATCAATTGTTCCGGGTGGTCGTGGCGCAACACCACATAACCATCCACTTGGTACATAATCGGATCTGCCATAATATGCCTTAATGCTTTTTGGTTTAATTGTACGCCCATGGCCCCCATCAGTGAGCTCACCCAAAATCCCCTCGTTTGTCTGCCCTATGAACAGGTATTTGCAAGCCTTGGCGATCGCTTTTCTGATGCAGTGACGGCGGCGGACTTTCCCCAGCATGAGCTACGGTTCCGTAATGACGCTGTTTTAGAAAAATTCGGCCTCGAACCCAAACAAGTAGACGATCAAGATTTCATTGAAGCTTTTGGTCAATTTCAAGCGCCCCATCCCCTGCGGGCCATGTGTTACCACGGCTATCAATTTGGCCAATATAATCCCCAACTGGGCGACGGACGCGGTTTTCTTTATGGACAGGTACGCGCTCAGGATGGCTTACTTTATGACCTCGGCACCAAAGGTTCTGGTCAAACTCCCTATTCCCGCAATGGCGATGGCCGTTTAACCCTCAAGGGCGGCGTTCGGGAAGTTTTAGCGGCGGAAGCGTTGCATCAACTGGGAGTGAATACATCCCGTTGTCTCAGTTTGATCGAAACGGGAGAATCCCTCTGGCGGGGTGATGAACCTTCTCCAACGCGGTCTTCGGTGATGGTACGGTTCCAGCGATCGCATATTCGGTTTGGTACTTTTGAACGGCTTTATTACCTGCAACGGCGGGATCTCTTACAGCAACTCCTCGACCATGTGGTGACCCATTACTACAGCGACTATGCCGGAGACGAAAATTCCTACGCTCTGTTTTATGCTGATCTGGTGAAACGGGTGGCGCGATTGGCGGCCCAGTGGATGGCAGCGGGTTTTTGTCATGGGGTTTTAAATACGGATAATATGGCGATTACGGGGGAAAGCTTTGATTATGGCCCCTATGCGTTTATTCCCAGCTATGACCGCAAGTTTACGGCGGCTTACTTCGACTATAGCGGTCGGTACAGCTATGGCAACCAGCCGATGATCTGCCGTCTGAATTTGGAAATGCTGCAAATGCCCTTGGGGATGGTGATGGATAAACGGGATTTGGCGATGGGCCTTGTGAACTATGACATTGAATATGAGCAAAGCTATCGCCAGTTAATGCTCGAAAAATTGGGGCTGCGAGATTTACCCGAAGATCTAGGGGCAGATCTGCTCGCCGCAACTTTGGCGCTCCTAGAAGAAACCCAAACGGGCTACCACGAATTTTTCTATCAGTTGGGAATTCAGTTTAACCACGCTTGGCGATCGCACGCTGAAACCATCCTCGAAAATAGCGATTTATCGGGGCCGCTGTTTGAAAAGTGGCAAGGACTTTACCAGCGGGCCTTACAGGAAATCCCGGAAAATGAATTGGGACAAGTGGGCGATCGCCTCCAGCAGACCAACCCGAAAACGGTGCTCTTACGTCCGGTGATCGAATCTGTTTGGGAACCGATCACCACAGAAAACAACTGGCAACCTTTTTATAATCTGCTCGCTGCAATTCAGCAACGTCAATGAAATTCCTTAAGTAAAGCGACGTTGAAAGCGGCAATCACGCCGAGTACCTTTCTTTTGATTGCAGTTTAAACATAGCGTTTGTAGATTGCTAATGTCGTTACTACCACCCTTGGCTAGAGGAATAATATGGTCAATGCTGAGCTGGGTTTCATGATGCCGTGAACCGCAACATTGACATTGATAATTATCTCGTTGATAAACGTATTGTCGAACAGCATCTGGAATCGGGAGACGTGGTGTTTTGGTCATTAAATTGATTCTTCTTCTGATTTTTTAGTGATTTCTTGGCGAATATCATCCAAAGGAGATTTAAGATTAAAATTTTCGCTCTCTTCTGAAGCTTCGACAACTAAGCGAAACCGGATTTTTTTATTTTTCCAAACTAATTCACTATGTTCTGCGATTAAGCTTTTGATTTCATAAATAATTGAGTTATCTGTAGAGCTTTTGGTTTTCTGTAACTCAATAGATTCATTGCTGAAGACATTATCAATCTCGTTTTCAATGGTAGATAATGCTTCTATACAAATTTCGTCAATAATGTTGAAAAAAGCGCTGCCCTTCATGATGTCAGCTTCAGTATTGATTTCGAAGACTGTATTTTCACTAAAGACATTTTCAATTGCATCAAAATTTTCAGACATAGTAATTTTTTATGCCTCAGATATAGATTGACGAATATCATCTAAGGGGGATTCTCCATTCCCTGTTTCCGTTGCATCGGGAATAAATTCAAGGGAAATTTTAATTTTAACTTTTCCCTTTTTCCAACCAGAGCCAGCCACATCTAATATTTCAGCATCATAGCCATCAGTGAACCATTGTTGATAAGGAATATAATGTTCTTTTTCCCAATCATTCGGAGAAAACCCTAACAGTTTAGATTTAAGTGCTTTGAGAAAATCGCCAATTTTAGCCATCGGCTGACCCATGAAAGATACTTTTATTGGTTCGAGAAAATGAATGACTGATGATTCTTGTGTTAGTAGTTTTTTTTGACTAGGTGACATAGTTTAATCTTCTACTTTTTCTTGAATTGACTGGCGAATATCATCAAGTGGTGATTCTGGTTCTTGAATTTCAGGCTGGATCAGACAAGCCTCAACAGAGGTTTTAAATTTTATCTGCAATTTTTGCCATCCTTCACTTTCTCCTGGTTGAAGAATATCAACTTCAAAAATCACACCCTCTTGCAATGAGTCTCTTAGATATTTAATGGATTTATTACAAGCTTGTTCTTTGATTTTTTGATGACTCTGATGTAAGCAGCTTCGAAGGATTTCCACAAATTCAGAAGTTCTTCTGAGATAACTTTTGGAACCAAAATCAATAACATCTTCTGAGTTAAGAATATCGTGAATAGGCTGAAAATCATTTTCCATTTTAAGCTTCCTCAGAATTATTGATTGATTGACGAATATCATCTAGTGGTGAAGTTTCTGCAAAATCAGAGTTTTGAGATGAATCTTCCAATTCGATTTCCATGATAATTCGAAAACGAACTTTTGCATTCTGCCATCCATTACCATTAGTTCTAAGAACGCGACACTCGACCCCTTCCGTTCCTAGTTGAGGAGATTGATGAATATTCTTAGAGAAGTCAATACCTTTACGGCGAAGATTCGAGTATAGCTCAACCATTAAAGGGCCACTGAAAACGTCTTTAACGTATTGAAAAAAATCTTTAAATAAACGAACATTACCATTGCTGCTACAATCGATAACGTCTTCTGATTGAAGGATTTTTTCAATTGGTTGAAATTTATTTGTCATTCCAATATTCTCTAATACTACTAGAAATCGTGTTTGTCATTATATAACGACTTATTACTCTGATGTTTTAGAACTATCTTATCCGCTTGGTAAATTAAGGTCTTCTATTTCCTGAAAAATATTCAAGTCTGATTCAAGAATGGTTGGCAATTGCCGCTCATAAACTTGCATTTCTTGAAGACATTGGTTGATTGTTCTTGCAGCTTGATTATAAGCCTCAATTTTCTGTTTATATTCCTGTTGTAGCTGAAGATTTCGAGCGATTTTTTCACGGGCTTCCTGTTCTAGAGTTTGTTCCAAATAACGCCGAGCTACATTATATTGCTCTAAAATAAACTCTGATTTTTGTGCTGCCATTGGTAACAACTGAGTTTTTAGAGTTTGGTTGATTGTTTGTCGAAAATTTTGACGAATGGTAGCGTTGACTTTGGGTTCAAAATCCAACTTTAAAAGTTGGCGAATTGCTGGTTCCGCTTCCACCATACTTTCGCAATCATAGGCTTGGGAAGTCTGCTGGAGAGTTTGTCGAAACTGATAAATTGAAAAAGTTCCTTCATCATAAAATCTTGGACTTTCTCGCACATAGCGATCGCACTCTGTTCTTGCTTCACTTTGGAGCGCATAAACCAGTTGACTTTCGAGGGCGAAAATAGATTGTTCAAGACCTCCGTCATTTCCTAACAGTCGATATAGTTTTCGATAATAATCAGATTGTTGAATGCGCTTCACTAAGCGTTGACAAAAATTGTGGATGAGAATGTCTGAAAATTCGATCAAAACATTTTCTAACTCATTTGCCAAATAATACAAAGCCTCTACTAAAATTGCAATTAGAGGTGCGGTTGCGTTGCGAGGATGTGAAAGGGTGGCTTGACTGTAGGCACTTTTTACAGAAAAGGTTTGTAGCAGCTCATCTAAACGACTGACCATTTTTGCTTTAAGGGCTTGAAAATCCTCTTCAAAAGGAAAATCCTGATTGATAATGACATTATTGACTTCTTCAGTAATGTGTTTTTGAAATTGAATACCGACCTCCTGTAACTCTTGATTGAGACGAGTTAACTCTTGGGCTTTCATCGCTTCAATCTCGTGGGGCTGACTTTCTAGCTCTCGGTATTCAGAAAGTAAATGTTTCCGTAAAGCGATGCATAAAGGCTGGAGATCATCCGCTAAAGCGGCAAATAATTGCGGTCGCTTCTCTTCTTTCAGATAACGGGTTATACCTTGGCGGAATTCTTCGATACCACTGTCTTTAACCAGTTGCTCAATTAATGGTTTGCCCCATTCACTTAAAATGCGGACATAGTTTTCATTAGGGGTTTCATAGCTGTTGACAGAAACCTTGAAAGGTGTGCGAGTCAATTTGCCAGAGTTAGCACAATAGTTGTTGAATTCACTCACAAATTGAGGCGTTTCTTCTTCGCCACCAAGATTTTTAACACTGTCCGCAAAAATACTATCAATACCAAAGCGATCGCCGCTGGCACTATCTTTAACTTGACTACCAAAAAAACCTAACAAACCACTTGTTTTGTAAATTCTTTCATCCCTTTGAAACTGACTTTGGATCAAACTATCAAGCCGTTGCCGTAGTTGCGTATTGTACCAAGTTTGATCGATACGATTAAAAACATAAAAAACACGGTCGCGAATGCCTAAGTTGGTACGCATTTTTTCCAGTAATTCTGTTTCCTCACTGGTCATATCCCCTTCCGAAGCGGGTTTGAGGACGCAGATTACCGCTGAAGTATCTGAATGAATAATTTTGTCGTAGGTTAACTGGGCATCCCGTTTAACTGGAGCATCGATCCCTGGCATATCGACCAAAACATTACCATCCTCTAGCAATGGATGATGGCAATAATATTGCAATTTTTTCAAAACAGCGCTGTTACTACCCCGTCGTGCAAAATTTGCTGCCTCCGTCAGATTGGCAAAATTAAACTGCTCCATGGAATAAGTAGAATTTTGGCTAGGATGAATCCGCTCTTGGTTGTGAAGATAGCCTTCGAGTAAAAGAAAAAGAGCTTTGGCGGTTTTGGCTTTGTCGGACTTGTTTTCACCCCCCTTCCTCTTGCAAAATTTGTTGGCAATTATCTTGGAGGACAACAAGTTGTTGCTGGTCATCTAAAGTCTCAATTTTTAATGCGAGTTGTTGACAAAGTTGGTAGAGCTGCCCTTGAATTTCTTCGGTACTCAAAAAAGTCAGTACTACTCGCTCCTGATCTGGGGCCGCATATTCGATGTAACATTGGGTGCCTGTGGCATGGCCTTCGGCGCTGTAAAGTAACTCCCGTTCGAGTAAGGCATTGATCAACATAGACTTACCCGCACTAAAAGCCCCAGCAAAGACAATTTCAAACTTTGGAGATGTGGCCTTTTCGAGGGATGTGGCGATCGCCGTTGTGTCCTGCTGGAAATGAAGCTTCGGTTCTTGCTGCCATAGATCGAGGAGTTCATTGACATTGGTGGTCAGGGACTGACAGGCAGGGATTAACTCGGACATTGATAACTGAGTTTGATAGGATATCTCTCAATTTATCAAAAGAATTTAAAAAAATGCCGATACTCTCGAAAAGATATGAGAAAATGAATTTCTGCTTGGCACTCAGAGCATAAATATCAGGCGATCGCTTCGAAAAAGATAGGAAAATTAATTTTTTAAACCAATACAACTATTATTTAGCTGAAATAAAATTGGCAATTGTTTGAGGACTTGCTGATCGTGATTTGCCGGATAATAGTATTAGAGTACGAAGTCAAACAATTGATCAAAGGATAAATTCCGATGGAATGGACAGACGAAGCCAAAACCCTGTTTAAACAAATCCCCTTTTTTGTGCGTCCCTTTGCCAAGGGAAAAATTGAAAAACTCGCCGAAGAAATGGGAGCAACGATTATCGATAAGGAGATTTATATCCAGGCTAAAGCTCAATTTAATGACCCGAAAAAATCAGGGGAAGCTTAACTTTATCGCCAGTGACGGGGAAAGGTAAGAATATCAACAGCCGCCACATCACAGGCTTTGCCGTCGCCCATAACTTGCCGCATTTCTTGGTAGTCCTGGTGGAGTTGGGTTTGGCGATCGCCATCCTGGAGTAAAGCTAGAGATTCCTGGACAATGCGGGGGGCGGTCGCTTCTGTTTGCAATAGTTCGGGAACAATGCGGCGCATTAGGGTCAAATTCACCGGACACATGAAAGGGATCGAAAATTTCAGCAGATGTTTCGCAATCCAAGCGGTGACAGGATGCACCTTATACAGCACCACCTGGGGCACGTCCAACAGGGCAATTTCGAGGTTTACGGTGCCTGATTTTGTGATCGCCAGATCCGCAGCGGCGATCGCCAAGGGAGTTTGGGCCGAATCATCAATGAGAATCGCATTTAAACTCGCCTCATTGACCGCCGTTTCTAGGATGTTGCGGTAGTGGGGCAGGGCGACGGGAATTAAAAATTTCACCTCCGGCACCTGACGCTGGAGAATTTTGGCCGCCTCAACCATCACAGGCAAGAGATATTTCAGCTCCTGGCGGCGGGATGCTGGCAACAAGGTAATCAGGGGACGGTCTTGGTTCAGGCCCAGTTTTGCTCTAGCGGCGACACGCCGGGGACAGGCGGCCATTTTCGCCACGAGGGGATGGCCCACAAATTTCACATCAATGCCATATTCCGCAAAGTAACGGGCTTCTTCCGGGAAAATAGCGAGGATGCGGTCGGTAATGCGGGCGATCGCCTTGGTATTGTTGTCATTAAATGACCAAACCCAAGCCTGGGGGGCAATGTAGTAAATAATCGGCACCTGGGGCAACTGACGACGGACAAAATTACCAATGCCAATATTCGGGCCAATGTAATCGATTAGTACCACCAGATCCGGTGGATTTTTTTTGAGATAGCGTTTCGCTTGCCGTTGAATACGGAGGGTGGGGATGATGTAGGGCAGGGATTCGATTAAACCAATGGAGCCAATTTTTGTGGTATTCCCCAGGAGGGTGGCTCCCGCTGCAGCCATGCGATCGCCTCCCAATGCTGTAATTTTTAGGTCAATATTTAGAGCTTTGGCTTGGCGAAAAAGCGCTTCTACCAGGAGACTTCCCTGGAGATCGCCGGACACTTCCCCCGTACTGATGAAAATATGCATTATCGCCTAGCTCCGTTTCCCCGGAATTAAACCGCGACGGCTGGGGTCAAGGGCTTTTTCGAGAAACTGTTGTAGATGACGTAAATGTTCGTGGTCGCCAATGTTTGAGAGTTGGGCGATCGCCTCAGATGTTTTTAAATCAGAACGGTAAAGTAAGCGAAATGCCTGTTTGAGTAAACCCATTTCAGCCGGGGTTAAACCACTGCGCTTCAGACCGACTAAATTTAAAGAGCGCACCTTCGAGGGGTTGCCTTCGACCAACATAAACGGCGGCACATCCCGGTCAATGCGACTCATGCCGCCCAGCATCGCCATCTTCCCAATATGTACAAACTGGTGAATCCCCAACATCCCACCAATCACCGCCCGGGATTCGATTTCCACATGGCCGGCGATCGCCACATTATTCGCAATGATGATGTTATTTTCCAGAACGCAATTGTGGGCCACATGGACATAGGCCATCAAAAGATTATCGTTCCCAATGATGGTTTTTTCTCCCGCCGCCGTCGCCCGATTCACCGTCACATATTCGCGGATCGTATTGCGATCGCCAATTTCAACTAAACTGGCCGCCCCTTGATACTTAAGATCCTGCGGTTCTAAGCCGATGGCCGCCCCTGGGTAAATCCGATTCCCCTGACCAATGCGTGTATAACCATCCAAAATTGCATGGGCACCAATAATCGTACCTTCCCCGACCGTGACATACTCACCAATCACTGCATAGGGGCCAATCTGAACCGTTGGATGAATTTGAGCGTTGGGGTGAACCACCGCCGTCGGATGAATCAGAGTACTCAAAAGAATTCTCCAGTTTGCTCCATAGTAGTTTTAGCGGGCCTTAGGGCCAATTATTCAAAATTTAGACGGGAAAAGAGCATCTCCCCTTCCACCGCCACTTGACCATCCACGGTGCCACAACCCTTCATTTTCGCGATGCGCTTGGCTTTTACCGTGATCACTTCCACCGTCATAATCAGTTGGTCTCCAGGAACTACCGGTCGCCGAAACCGGACTTTATCAATCCCAGCAAACGCAAAAAAGCTATCTTCCATGCCCGGTATTTGGGTCAAAATAAACCCACCGACCTGGGCCATCGCTTCTACCATCAGCACCCCCGGCATAATCGGGTGATTCGGGATGTGACCTTGGAAATGGGGTTCATTAAAGGTGATATTTTTTAGGCCCACAGCCTTTTCACCAGGTATATATTCGAGGATGCGGTCTACCAGCGAAAAAGGATAGCGGTGGGGCAGTAATTTTTGAATTTCTTCGACGGGGATCGGCTGGGCCAAAGTTCCAGGATGTTCTGTGGTCATAGACGGTGATCAATCAATAACAGTCTGTGCGGCTAGTTTAGATTACTACAAAATCTTAATTTTGCCGCAAGAAACTGGGGGTCAAAGCCTAACGGTGAAAACAGTGGGAGGGAACTAGGAATGTTGTTTCTCTACCCGCAGTAATTGATAGGCACCATAATTTTTCAGAACTTTTGTGGTGTATTCTTCTGGGGGAATCGCCAAGGCGTAATCCTGCTCAATAATCATCAAGGCGGAGTCAGTCTGTGTTTGATGCAGGTGGTCTAAAGCCGCGTCAGAAGCAAAGGTAAAGATCACTGGTTGACGGGTGTAAAACACAAGACTGGGGCGAATAAATCCCACCATCAGCAATTCTTCGCCAGGTTGACGTAGTTCAATGACGGTTGTGGCTAGCTGACGTAAAGGTAACTGGAGATATTGATCAACAATTTTTAAGGTAGGAATCCCCGAAAATGCTAAAAAGCTCCACCAAGCGACTATTCCCGTTGCCCACAGCCAGGGCCACCATTGTTTTTTTGTAAGGAGGATGAGGGTCATTAGACTGGTGATCGCCCACAGCCAACTCCCTCGCAATAACAAGCCGGAGTTTTGTAGGGCGGCTTCGATGCCTGGGGTTAAGGGATTATCGCCTAAGAGACTGGGGGCAATAAAGCTGGCGATCGCCAAGGCCACCAAAAATAATATGTAGATGACGGTACTGATGATAAAGGGAGTTGATTTTTTGTTGATCGCCCCGGGGGAGAGCTGCTCGAGCCACAGTAATGCAATGAGAATAATCCCCGCCGCCATGGAAGGCAAAATGTAACTGGGCAGTTTTGTGGAAGATAGGGAAAAGAAGATAAATACCGTCCCCAGCCAAAAGAGACAAAATAATCCCAATTGCTGTTGACGTCCTTGTTTTTGCCAATAGCGGCGTTTCCAAAATTCTAAGCGGGCGATCGCCAAGGGCAAATAGCTAGACCAAGGGATAAGACCCACAAAAATGACTGGAAAAAAATAATACCAAGGCCCTGGATGATTACTGACGACGCTGGTGTAACGCTGGATGTTGTGATATCCAAAAAAATTATTGATGTACTCCTGGCCATGTACCTGGGTAATCGCCACAAACCAAGGTAGGGTGACAACCGCGATAATCGCCAAACCCTGTAAAAGTTGCATCTCCTTCAGGGTAGAGCGCAGCTGGCCAACATACCACAAAAAGGTCCCCACAATGAGCACCGGTAAGACAATCCCCACAGGCCCTTTACTCAAAACAGCCAAGGCGATCGCCAAATAAAAACCCCAATACCAATAACGTTTATGGATAGGCTTCCCTGCATAGGCAATGAAAAACGCAATGAGGGCGATTGTAAACATTGCCGACAAATACATATCAGAAACCCCAGTGCGGGCCCAAGCAATCCAGGCCGGATTCAGCGCCATCATGCCGCCACCAACACAAGCCCCCAGCCACAAGCGCATCCCGGACAGACGGCCAGGCGAAAAATATCTCAACACATAAACCACTAAAAAAACAACCGCACAAGCCAGCATTGCCGAAGGTAGCCGTGCCGATATTTCACTAATCCCAAAAAGCTGCATCGAGAGCCCCATAAACCAGTAGCTCAAAGGCGGTTTATCAAAACGCGTTGCATCATTCCAATAAGGGGTAATCCAATCGCCGGTGACAACCATTTGACGGGCTGCTTCGACAAACATCGGCTCCGTTTTGTCAATTAAACCAATCGCCCCCAACCCCCAGAAAAAGGCAATAAAACTCACGGTGCCCAATAAAAAACAGACGATCAAAACAAGCCAATATTTATTTTTCATAGGTCACAAGCCAATAAATATTTTACCCTTAAAGAACTATCAATCTTTGCAGGGAAGACGGACAAAAAACATACAAATTGTTGACCAGAGAAGACCCAAGATATAGCCTCCCAAAATATCACTAGGCCAGTGAACTCCCAGATAAAGACTACCCAACCCCATTCCCAAAAGCAATAGTAGGGCGATCCCATAGGGAACCCACCTCAGTCGGGGTAACTTCCGTGCTAAAAAAGTGGCCAGGAGCAGGTAAAGCACTAAATTACCTGTGGCATGACCACTGGGAAAAGAAGCACCAATAATATCAGGCACAGAACCATACTCCCCCATAAAATAGGGCGGCCGGGGGCGATCGATAATTGGTTTAAAAACTTTGTCAACCAGGAGTAGGGCTCCCCCTGAACCAAGGGTCATCAACAAGGCAGATTGCCACTGTTTTTTCCAGAGTAACAATCCCAGAGTAAGCGCAACAACCACCCCTGAGATTTCTTTGTCTCCAAAATCATACATAAATGACAACAAATGTCCCAGCCAGACAGGTATATTCTCCCGTAGAAAAAACCAAAAATCTTGCTCAATCATAAATCCGGCTTCCTCACGTACTCTTGTTTGAGGAATATTTGTAAATAACCAAATTCCGGGTATTAAAATCGAGGCACTTAAGCCAAGCAGGATCGTGGGAAGAAGTGGTACTTTTTCAAAATAAGCGAAATCCGATATTTTTTTTGTCATTAATACGCCGAGCGGCACTTGAATTTTTTAATCATCTATATTTAACATGACATTATAAAAAAATTAACTTTCTCCGAAAAAAAAGACGCCATTGAGTATTTAACGGGACGCCGCTGACTATAGAAAATTCTTTTGATTTGTCGACCGGAATCGTCCTTCGATAAAATCACGCTTTTGTAGATGTTTTGTACTTCGACCGGTGACCCGCTTGCGCCATATCTTAAAGCTAGAGCGTTTCATATAGCGCCGCATAATTTGAATCACTTCCTTTTCCTGGAGCCCAAATTGCAACTCAATGGCCTCAAAGGTGGTGCGGTCTTCCCAGGCCATTTCGATCACCCGGTCAATGGTGGCCTCATCTAGCGCCTCAAAATTCATCGTTGTTTAACGTTCTATCTAAAATCAGTTCCACGCTGTACTGTAGCGCAAATCTTTAAGTTGGTAATTCGAGGGGGATTTGTCCCAAAATGCCCTTGCGAAATTCATGTAGTAGAGTCACCGCACTGCGTTCTTTATCGCCTTGGAAGCGGTGTTCTCCCAGGGCAATGACATAATCTTCGCCGGACATATCGAGGGGGTCGAGGTCGTAGCGCTCGATGAGATGCTGCTCTAAATTCAGCTCTACGAGTAAATCCACCATTGCCGCGGCGACCAGTTGGTTGTCATAAGAGGCCGCACCAATATCCTCGCAAATGGCCAATTTCACTGCATTGTGTTGATCGTCGAGCTTCCAGGGAATCACCCCCGGAGCATCGAGCATTTCAATTTGATCGGAAATTCTCACCCAGCGCAATTGTTTTGTCACTCCCGCTTTGCGGGCACTTTCGACGACTTTTTTGCCGACTAAACGGTTGATCAGGGCTGATTTTCCAACGTTAGGCAAACCCATGACCACCGCCCGCACGGGACGGGGCCGCATCCCCCGGGAAATACGACGATCATTCATCGCTTTTCCGGCTAATTGGGCGGCTTTAATCACGCCTTTAACCCCGGTTCCTTTTTTGGCATCGGTAAAGACGGGCTGAATTTTTTGGGCTTGGTACCAATCACGCCATTGACTGAGAATCTCGCTCGGAATCATATCCCGCCGATTGACCACCACGACCCTGGGCTTTTCGCCGATCCATTCATCGACCTGGGGGTGATGGGACGCGAAGGGGATGCGAGCATCAAGGACTTCTAACACCACATCAACGCGGTTGAGTTGTTCTTTGAGTTGGCGTTCGGCCTTGGCAATGTGGCCGGGATACCATTGGATCGGTTGGGGCATGGGAAGGAAGTCAAAACGGTGTTTTTTATCATACTGCTTTGGGTTCGGTCGAAAATTGCTTAGGGGCAAATTAGCGGCGCTTTTGGCGATCGCCTTTTGACGACTCACCACAAAAAAGACCACAGCGATAGAACACTGTGATCCGGATGGGAGTATGAAAAAGTTAAAGTTGAATGTCTGTTAGGCGAGAAAGCTTAGAATTGGGGGCCGAGACCAACTTTGGAGGCATAGACCGCGCGATCGCCGAGTTCATCCTCAATGCGGAGTAAACGATTGTATTTCGCCACCCGTTCACTGCGGCAGAGGGAACCGGTTTTGATTTGCCCTGCGCGGGTTGCCACAGCCAGATCCGCGATGGTGGTATCTTCCGTTTCCCCAGAGCGGTGACTGATCACGGACTGATAGCCATTGCGGGTCGCCAAATCGATAGTTTCAAGAGTTTCGGTGAGGGTGCCAATTTGGTTGAGCTTAATCAACACTGCATTACCCGCTTTTTTCTCAATGCCCTGCTGGAGCCGCACTTTGTTAGTAACGAATAAGTCATCCCCAACCAGTTGGACTCTGTGGCCGATGCGTGCAGTTAAAAGTGTCCAGCTATCCCAATCATCCTCATGGAGGCCATCTTCAATGGAAACAATCGGGTACTTTTCAACCATCGCCGTCAGGTAATCGATAAATTCTGCCGGACTGTGGGCTGCACCATCATAGGTGTACTGACCATCAGCGTAAAATTCACTGGCGGCAATGTCGAGGGCGAGGGCGACCTGCTTACCCGGTTCATAACCCGCCGCTTTAATAGAATCCACGAGAATTTCGAGGGCTTCTTCGTTGGAGCCGAGGTTCGGCGCGAAACCCCCTTCATCACCGACACCAGTTAATAGACCCTTACTGTCGAGGACTTTGCTCAGGGCAGTGAAAACTTCCGCGCCCCAACGGAGTGCTTCTTTAAAGGAACTTGCACCCACCGGCACGATCATAAATTCTTGGAAATCAACGTTGTTAGCCGCGTGAGCACCGCCATTGATCACGTTCATCAAAGGCACAGGGAGTACATTCGCTAAGGGGCCACCGAGGTAACGGTAGAGGGGCAGGGCTAATTCAGCGGCGGCGGCTTTTGCGGTGGCTAAGGAAACTGCCAGAATCGCATTTGCACCAAGGTTTTTCTTGTTCTCGGAGCCATCCCGGGCAATCATGGCGTAGTCGACCGTCGTTTGGTCGAGGGCATCTTGGCCAATCAGGGTTGGGGCGATTTTTTCTTTGGCATTACGGACGGCCTTGAGTACCCCTTTGCCGCCATAACGGGCTTTGTCTTCGTCCCGCAGTTCATGGGCTTCGAAACTACCGGTAGAGGCTCCACTGGGCACTTGGGCGAGACCCACGGCACCGCTTTCTAAACGAACTTCTGCCTCGACGGTGGGGCGACCTCTGGAATCTAAAATTTCTCTAGCATCTATTGCTTCGATGATTGCTTCGGATTTGTCCAGCATTTGGGATTACTCACTGACCATTGATATTCAGGTATAAACATACCCTGTTCTGGAGGATTTTTTGTTTTTTTTGGCGGGTATTTTAGGGACAATGACCCGTTGTCAAGGTTCAGGGATATATCTTGATATTTTCTTTAGGTTTGCGGCGATCGCCAACGGGAGGATGGCTAGGGAGTTGAAGGGTTGGGTTTTTTCAAGATACACTGAGGGCGTTGTCACACCGCCAAACCGACTTCGAGTCACAGCAAGCCGCCGCCGCGATCGCCACATTTTTTTGCAGCTTTATGAATTAATAGAAGACTCAAGGAAATGAGAAGAAGCGGCCGGGGTTATGGGTGCCTAGAACGCGGTACAAGATTTTAGGAGGCGAATAGAGTCATGGCAAATAGTCGACGGGTATCGAAGGTTTCTTCGCTAATTAAGCGGGAAGTGAGTTTGATGCTCATGCAAGATATTAAAGATGACCGAGTTGGGGCGGGCATGGTGAGCATTACTGAAGTGGAAGTGTCTGGGGATCTGCAGCACGCGAAGATTTTTGTGAGCATCTATGGTTCAGCGGAAGCCAGAGCCGAAACAATGGAAGGGCTGAAGGCTAGCCAAGGGTTTGTGCGTCGTACGTTAGGTCAACGGATTCGCCTGCGGCGATCGCCAGAGGTTTCATTCATTGAAGACCGCTCCCTCGAAGAAGGAGACCGGATGATTCATCTCATTAACCAATTAGAAATTAAGGATCCAGAGGAATTAGAAGCCCAAGAATCTGAGGAAATGGTGTAGCGCCCTTGGTGATGGCTCCCCTCCCCCCGGTTGAATCTTTGTCTCTGCGCCAGGCGATCGCCCAGATGATCGTCGTGCGGGGGGCTGGCTATTTATTTGACCACGAACGACCTTACCCCCAGTGGGAAGCCGACGAGGCAACCCTAAAGCGGTGGAGCGAGGCCGGTATCGGCGGCGTAATCCTCCTGGGGGGCAGTGCTGCCGAAGTGGCTCAAAAAACAGCACAATTGCAACATTGGGCTAAAATGCCCCTCCTGATTGCCGCAGATATCGAAGAAGGGGTCGGTCAACGGTTTAGCGGTGCCACGGAATTTCCGCCCCCCATGGCCCTCGGTGAGATTTGGCGCACCGATCCTCACCAGGCGATCGCCCTGGCAGAAACCATGGGGGCCATTACGGCCCAGGAAGCCCTCAGTATCGGGATCAATTGGGTCTTGGCCCCGGTGCTGGATGTAAATAACAATCCCCATAACCCGGTGATCAACATCCGCGCCTTCGGGGAAACGCCGGATCAGGTCAGTGCCTTGGGTACCGCTTTTATCCGTGGGGCGCAACAATACGCTGTTTTAACCACAGCGAAACATTTCCCTGGCCATGGGGACACGGCGACCGATTCTCACCTCGCTCTCCCCACCATTTCCCACCACGAAACGCGCTTAAATACCGTTGAACTCCCTCCTTTTGAAGCTGCCATTCAAACGGGAGTCGATGCCGTGATGAGTGCTCACCTGATGATCCCCGTCTGGGATCAGCAATATCCAGCGACCCTTTCTCCGGCAATTCTCACGGGCCAACTGCGGCAAAATCTGGGGTTTGAGGGGTTAATCGTCACCGATGCGTTGGTCATGGGGGGAATTACCCAGTTTGCTGATTCTAATGCCGTTGCTGTCCAGGCGATCGCCGCTGGGGCCGATATTCTCCTGATGCCCCCCGATGTGGATGGAGCGATTACGGCCATCGAAACGGCAGTTAAAACAGGCCAACTCCCAGAAAGTCGCATTTACGCATCCGTGGCCCGCATTTGGCAAGCGAAGCGAAAAATTCTCACGGCGAAACCATTAATTTTTCCCCAGGGGATCAACGGGGATCACCCAGAAACGAAAAAAACCGTTGCGATGATGCTGCAAAAGGCCAGTAAAAACAAAAAACAGCCTGTAAAAATATCAAGTTTTCCTGACAATTTTGCGCGCAATTTAATTGTGGTGGATTCAGTTTTAAAAAGCCCTTTTTTGCGTCCCAATTGTCCGGCGATCGCCATTCCCCAACGCCACGGTTATACAGCAGAAATTATCGAATTAAAAACCCTCCCTCGCCTGCAGTTAGAAGCGATCCCCACCCTCATCCAGTGTTTTCTTCGGGGGAATCCCTTTACCGCAAAACTCGCGGATCCCATTGACTCTCTTAAAGAAATTGCCGCGCAAATACCGTTACAGGGCGTTATCTTTTACGGCAGTCCCTACTTCCTCGAAGCTTTACAAACGACTTTGCCAGAAATTCCCTGGTGGTTTAGCTATGGTCAAATGGCGATCGCCCAAGCACAAATCTGTACATCCCTCTGGGAATCAGTACCCCAACCGGATCACACCGCTGCCGAGTTTATCTAAAAATTTCCCCCGACTTTGGACAACGGATAATCCAACCTTAATGATCTTTGATTACATTACTTAAAGTTTCGCTAAAAACGTTATTGATAAGTATTGAAATATACAGCGTTTTCTGTATAGCAATGCCTTGCATAATCCAATAGAATAGGCATGGAACAAACATCAGCCACCCAAGAGGTAAATCCTATGACCACCACGACAATGCCTCCGGCGTCTCCTACCCCAAAACATTTTTCTATTGAAATGCTTAAGGACGAAGCCCGTCAGTTGGTCGAATCAGGAACAGTAGACTGCAGTCAACCTATTTATGTCCTCTGTCAGTTCATTCCGGCCCGGGAATGGGTTTGTGTAGAATGCGAACTCGAACGCAATGGCTTTCTCCTCCGGGATCAAATTGCCGATCTAAATCCAGCCCAATGCTGGTCTGATGACTAAATAAATTCACTGTTGTCGGTACCTGGGTCTATTGCCCAACGCCGACCATTCCCCTGGATGACTTTCCATGACTCAATCAGTCTTTGCATTGCGATCGCCTTTCTTTTTTTCATTGGGACAAATTCGCGATGAAGTAAAACAATTAGTCGAACAAAATCGCGTCAGTCGTCAACAGCCGATCTATAGCCTTTGTGAATATATTCCCCCCCGCGAGTGGCACTGCATCGAAGTCGAGCTAGAACGCTGCGGCTTTCTCCTCCGGGACTGCATCGGTGATTTGCTGGGGGCAGAGCGATGGGATAACGATTAGTTGATCTCCCTCGTTATTGCTCCAGGCAATAGGCACAAAAAAATAGGGCAGAAGTTTTTTTAACTGCCCCAAACGTTTGAACTCATATCAAATTTACTGATAGACCCAGATCCAATGCTTAGTTCGGGTCATTTCCCTGTTTATCTTGGCGGAGAGCCGCAAGTTCGCTTTTGAGGGTGACAATTTGATCTGTTAGGTTCTTTAGTTCGTTTTGCAGATCACTATCTTTCACTTCCGTCGCCGTGGTCACGATTTCTTGGGTACCGGGTTCCCTGGCGGCTTTGTCTTGTTGGAAGATTTTTTCGAGAAATTTACGGGCTTCTTGTTCGGTCATTTCACCTTTTTCTGACCATTCTTCAGCGCGATTTTGGAGCTCTGTACGAAATTCAGAAATTGTCACTTCGCGCTTGCTTGGATCTTGGATCGTTTCGACGAAGGTGGCAGCGGCCCCAACGGTGACATGGAAGCCCTTTTGAAACAGTTCAAAGAAGTTTGTGGATGTACTCATGGCAACAGTTTTCTCGCTTGAGGGATTCAGATGGGACTAGAAAATTGCATCATTGATGTTTAGCCTAGCGCACCGCCACAAAAATCGCTGTTATCTTTCACACTAATCGGCATGGGCTAGATAATTCTCTAAATCTTCGATTAAGCGGGGTAATTCTGCTTCGCTGGTGAGCCGAATCCGGTCGTCCCGGAGGGTGATCAATACCTTTGCGGCGAAGGGGCTGGGGTAAATATTCGGATTGCAAAAAATCTCTAAAAAAATGTCCCCGGTGTATTGATAATTCATTGATTCTTGGGGCTGGGGGCGGCCTTTTAGGTTAGTATTGCCGGCGATCGCCTTCATACTGTCCATCAGTTGAGCGATTTCTGCCTTGAGGGTTTGGGCGGCAGTGCTGGTAAACCGAAAGGTGACAGAACCTTGTAATAAATTGAGGGTGAGGGGCATTGACATTCTGTTAGTTTAAACTCGAAAAAATAACGATGTTTTTATCATAGGAATTCCTGGGGCGATCGCCAATTTTTTGTGATCTTTTATTGAGCAATGTCGCCGAATGCTAATTTAATTAATTTTGCCGCAGGGCTGTGCCACATCGTTTACAAAATTGAGCATCTTGATCGTGGAAGGCTAAACCACATTTTGCGCAGTCGATTTCCTGTTGATTTGCACTTTTGAGAAACTGCCGCACTAAATCTCCCAATTGCCAAGGAATCACGGCAATTCCTGTGAGGATCATGCTTAAAGTCACGACTTTACCAACACCTGAAATGGGAGTTTTATCACCGAAACCCACTGTAGTCATGGTCACCACAGCAAAATATAAAGCATCTAAAAAGTTGCCAAAAACGCCGGGGTTGATGTCATGTTCAACTTGATAAATTAGCCCAGAATAAACAAAGATTATGGTAAATAAGGTCAGGAGGATTCGGCTGAGAATAATGCTGTCTTCGGCCTTGATTTTAAAAATAGAAATTTCTAAGCGAAAAAATCTGATCAAGCGCAGCAACCGAAACCACCGGAACAGCCGCACAAAACGAATGTCGAGGAAGCCAAAAAATAACGGGGTGATCGCCAACAGATCAAGATAAGAAAAGAAGCTAAAAATAAATTTTCGCGGTTCTGCAGCCCCCACACAGCGACAGCAATATTCCACCGCAAATAAAATCAAAATGCCCGTATCTAAATAATCTAACCATTGCGCCCAAACCGCTGGTAAAGGATAGGTCTGCGCCACAAAAATCCCCGACGAAATAAAAATCAACCCACACAAAAGCAAATTGAGCAGGCGACCTGTGCCACTGTCAAAATCATCGAGGTAACGGCCTAATCTTAATCGCCAAGGTAATTGGCTTTCCATCGGCGGTGCTGTCCTAGGCGGGAGTATGGCCTGCTTCAGTGATGATATTTTTTAAGGCAGTTTCAGAAAGTGTTGTCTGAATCGAAACTATTTTGTGAGGAACATCGACAGTAACTTGGGCATTTTGATCTTGATTTTGGATGGCTTTTGTAATGGTTTGACCGCAGACTTCACAGGCAATGGTCGGCACAGTAATCGTAAATTCCATAAATACTAAAAAATAATGGTTAACAGTGGGGATTTAGCCGATTGTAAGACTTTTAGTTTGAGATTAGTAATAAATTTAGTTTAGTAATTTACGCCATGTTTGAGCACCAACAATTCCATCTCCGTCTAATTTCAAGGCGGTTTGGGCAGCAATGACGGCAATGCGAGTATTAGGGCCAAAAATACCATCAATATTGCCTGTGTAATAGCCTAGTGCCTGCAGGCGAGTTTGCAAGAGTTTTACCGAATCCCCTTCCATGCCTTCCTTTAAAAGGGGCAGTGTATCTGGATCTGTGCTGGCGGCAGTTTGCTTTGCGCTAGTACTGGGGGTTTCGTTGGAATCTGTCGCTTCCTGGGCTGGGGTTGCAGGTGTTTCGTTCTGGGCTGCTGTTATTGGGCTACTGGTCGCGGGTGTCGGGGCTTGGCCCTCAGCAACGGGAAAGTTTGCCGCAGAAATCGGAAATAAGGTTTCCCAAGTGGTGCTATCCATGACGCCAGTCTGGGGAATTTGGCCAGCCTTTTGAAATTGGTAAACCGCGATCACGGTCGCTTCGTCGTAGGTACCGGTGGTTTCGCCGCTGTAGTAGCCCAGCAGTCGGAGGGTGGTTTGTAACTCTTGAACTACAGTCCCCGTGCTGCCGATGCGCAATTCTGGTCGAGGAGCTTGGGCACTTACCAGTGGGCTGAGGCCGAGGCTACTGGAGAAAATCAGGGCCGTCGATAGACCTAAATTAAAAACGGTTTGACGCGTAGACATGACGATTTTCTTCATGATGTTTAGGGGGCGATCGCCTTTTACGATAACTGAAAATCTTCGATTTCCCTACCTTCCTTTAACAGGGGCAGCGTATTTAACAGGGGCAGCGTATCTGGATCTATGCTGGTACTGGGGGTTGCGTTTGAATCTATCGCCTCTGATGTCGCCGCCTGGGCTGGAGTTGCAGGTGTTTCGTTCTGGGCTGCTGCTGGGCTAGTGGTCGCGGCTGTCGGGGTTTGGCTCTCCGCAACAGGGAAATTCGCCGCAGAAATCGGAAATAAGGTTTCCCAAGTGGTGCTGTCCATGACGCCAGTCTGGGGAATTTGGGCGGCTTTTTGAAATTGGTAAACCGCGATCACCGTGGCTTCGTCGTAGGTACCTGTGGTTTCGCCGCTGTAGTAGCCCATTAGTCGGAAGGCGGTTTGCAACCCTTGAACTACAGTCCCCGTGCTGCCGATGCGCAATTCTGGTCGGGGAGCTTGGGCGCTGACCAGTGGGCTGAGGCCGAGGCTACTGGCTAAAATCAGGGCTGTCGATAGACCTAAATTAAAAACGTTTTGACGCGCAGACATGACGATTTTCTTCATGATGTTTAGGGGGCAATCGCCTTTTACGATAGCTGAAGATCTTCGATCAGGGAAAGGGCCGTTTGGGAGCCCACCACCGACACATAGGGATGTTGAAAATGACGTTGGGCTGCCTGATGGGTTTCCGCCGTTGTGATCTTTTCGATGTGGTGCTGGAAAGCTTGATCAAAGTCGATGCCAAGGCCAATGCTCTCATACCAACCAAAAATTTGTGCCAATTCGGCGTTGGTCTGTTTTCCTAGGGCATACTGACCAAGGAGCTTGTTTTTCGCAATTTGCAAATCTGCTTCCGTGAGGGGGGCTGCCACTAGCCGTTGAATTTCTTGGTGCAATCCGTTGAGGGCGATCGCCGTATTTTGAGGGGCCGTACCGATGTAGGTAATAAATTGAGATTGACTCAAGCGCGTGGGAAAAAACGCCGACACATCGTAGGCGAGCCCTTGTTTTTCTCGCAATTCCACAAACAGCCGACTAGATAGCCCATTACCCAAATAAGTGCTGAGAAGTTTCAAGGCAAAAAAATCATCATCGGCCACCGTTCCCGTCAGATAGCCCAAGATAATAATCGCCTGTTGACTATCTTTTTCCTTCGTCCAAACGCCTCCCTGGGGTTGCAATGGCGCGATCTCTAGGGTGGGTAGCGGCGTTGTCGGGTTTTGCCAATCCCCTAGGGTCTGTTCCACAATTGCCTCTGCCTGTTCTAGGGTCAGCCGACCGGAGAGGCTAATTACCAAATTGTCTGGCCGGAAATGGGTTTGGTGGGCCTGGCGTAAATCTGTAGCCGTAAACCGCGCTACCGTTGCCGCTGTCCCTAAAATGGATTGGCCGTAGGGATGCCGGGGGTACATCTGGCTCCGGAGGAGGTCATAGGCCACATTAAAGGGCTGCTCCATTTGGGAACGGATATTTTGTAGGGTAATTTTGCGCTCTAGCTCCACCTCTTCGGGAGGGAAAGTGGGTTCCCGGAGGATTTCTGCTGCCAGCTTAAAAATAGTGTAGAAATCCTTTGTGACGGTTTTGAGACTGAGGGCCACATAATCGTTGGACGCACTCGCGCCGAGGCTCGCCCCGATGGATTCTATTTGTTCCGCGATTTCGACGGCACTGTAACGGTTGGTGCCTTTCGTGATCACCGCTGCTAGAAGATGAAATAAACCCGCTTGGTCGAGGGATTCCCACCGTCCGCCCGCCTGGGGGAAAAATAAACGCGCTGCCACTAAATCCGCCACAGGATTTTCCGTCACAATCAGGGTAATCCCATTTTTGAGGACGGTGCGGTGGGTCATTTGGGGAGACACAGGGCTAGCAACCATGGGCAGAGGAGACTTTCCGAAAAAGAACACTGGCGTTTCACTTTAGCAAATTCCTGGGGTGAGGGGCAGTGCAAGGTACGCTATTTGAGAAAAGCGATAGAAATATTTACCGACCGTGTTCGATCCTGATGCGATTCAAGGGGCTTTAAGCACTCTTCTTGCTTGTGAAACGACGATACCCATCGAAATTTTCCCGGAGCTTGACTCTACCAATGCACTCCTGTGGCAACGGTATCAAGGGCAATGCACGATGCCGAGGGTGGCGATCGCCTTAGCCCAGACCGCAGGACGGGGCCAATGGGGACGCACTTGGATTTCAGCGCCGGGGGGATTATATCTGTCGGTCTTGGTGCCCGTAGAATTAGACCCTCAATTTGCCTATAGCCTAACCCTGGCTAGCGTTTGGGGCATTATCGAGAGGTTACAAGAGCAAGGGATTCCCGTACAAATTAAATGGCCCAATGATCTTCTTTTGCAAGGCAAGAAACTGGGGGGTATTAAAACAGAAACGAAAGTCTCCCAGGGCAAAATTAGCGCCGCAGTAGTCGGGGTCGGTCTTAACTACCAAAATCCCGTCCCCCCGACGGGTATTAACCTCGAACAGTTCTGGCAAGGGACGCTAAAAATCGAAGGCGATCGCCTTGCTGCTTTGGTCATTGCCGGAATTTTGCATGGGACGCAAAAATTAGCTCACAGTTCCATTGAAAATATCTTGCCGGATTATTTAAAACACCTCAAAAACCTAGGCGAAACAATCACCTACGAAGGCCACAAAGGGGTCATTACTGGTGTCAATCAAAAGGGCGAGCTACTGGTTAAACTCGTCGCCCCCGGTGCCAGTAGCATCATCAAAATTCCCCCTGGCCAGATTTCCCTTGGCTATGAATAATGCTCTAAATTTGACTTTCCTAAGGAAGCTTGCCACACTGCAAATCGTTGTCTCAAAACAAACATTCAAGAATATGGCAACCTATCTCATCACTGGCACAAACCGGGGCATTGGCCTGGAATACTGCCGTCAACTCACAGCCCAAGGCCATCAGGTGATTGCTGTTTGTCGTACTCCTTCTGAGGAACTGCTGCAACTAGGGGTAACGGTAAAAGCCGATGTAGATCTGACAAATGCTGATGCAGTCAAACACCTTGCCCAAGATCTCCAGGGAGAAACCATCGACGTTTTAATTAACAATGCCGGCATTATAGAACGAGTCAATTTAGATAATTTAGATTTTGAGAGTATTCGGCGTCAATTTGAAGTCAATGCCCTTGGCCCGCTACGTTTTACCCAAGCCCTTTTGCCAAATCTCAAATCTGGTTCAAAAGTGATTCTGATGACCAGCCGTATGGGTTCCATTGAGGACAACACCTCTGGTGGTTCCTACGGCTATCGGATGTCGAAGGTGGCCCTTTCTATGGCCGGGAAATCCTTGGCGATTGATCTCAAACCCCAGGGCATCGCAGTGGGCATTTTGCACCCTGGCCTTGTGAAAACCCGCATGATTAATTTTCGGGAAGATGGCATTAGTCCCGCCGTGGCAGTGAAAGGGTTGCTAGCCCGCATTGAGGAACTGAATCTCGATAATACAGGCACTTTTTGGCACGCTAACGGGGAAATTTTGCCCTGGTAAATATTTAATTATTCCTAACTGTAGAGGCTGGCAACATATTCGCCGTAGCCATTGTAGGGGAGTGTTTCCTTCATTTCCCAGCTAAATTCTGGGGTATTGCCGATAAATTTTTCGGTGGCTTGAGACCAGCGGGGGTGGGGCACATTGGGTTCGACGTTGGCTTCAAATTTGTACTCATGGCCGTCGATGGTGTTCCAATAGGTGGCAGGTTGCTCGGCGAGGAATTCAATTTTGATGATGGATTTTGCGCCCTTGAAGCCGTATTTCCAGGGAATCACCATCCGCAGGGGCGCGCCGTGCTGTTTGGGGAGATCATGGCCATAGATTCCTAAGGCAAAGAAGGCCAGTTCATTATTCATTTCTTCGATGCGCAGTCCCTCGGTGTAGGGCCAGGGCAAATTCCCCAGGTGGAAACTGGGGCCGTAGGTGACATTTTCATCGTAATAGCTAGTGAAGCGGACAAATTTTGCTTGGGCTGTAGGTTCGACGGCTTTGATCAGTTCACGCATCGGGAAGCCAATCCAGGGCAACACCATTGACCAGGCCTCTACACAACGGAAGCGATAAATGCGCTCTTCGAGGGGGAATTTCGTTTTGAGGTCGTCGATATCGTAGGTTTGGGGGTTGTTTACGAGGCCACCCACTTCTACTTGCCAGGGGTTAGTGGGGAGGTTTTGGGCGTTTTGCCAGATGCCTTTGGTCCCGCCAAATTCGTAGAAATTATTGTATTGGCCGGCAAAGAGTTCTTTGGTGATCGGGCGATCGCCAATTTTCCGAAAGTCGGGATTTTTGCTGGCGGCTAGTTTTGGTAAATCTAAAGTTTTGCGGAGGGCGCTGTACTGCTGATCTTGGGACTGACAACTCGTCAGGCCAATGCCCACCCCGGCTCCCAGAAGGGTTTTAATAAATTTGCGGCGGTTCCAATAGACGCTTTCGGTGGTGACGAGGTTTTCGGAAAGAGTATAGCTGGGGGGGACTTTAAACAGCACCATGACGGGTTTTACAGGAGGCGAATAGGATTGTGTGCTTTAAAAATCTAACGTATTTTGCCAAGGGCCTCCGCCCCCAACTTTGTTAACATCCCTTTACAATCTGTAAAGATGTGCCATCTATGCAAGCAATTGTTGGGGAAATTTAGGTGAAGGTTTTTTTGCAACTCCAGTCGGAAATGCGCTGGAATTTGGGCTTGTTATTTTTAGCAGCCCTTGGATTTTGGTTGAGTATGACCAGTTTATTGCCGGTGCTCCCGGCCTATATCCAAGATTTGGGGGCGACGGATCAGCAGGTGGGCTTTGTGATGGGTTGCTTTGCCATTGGTCTGCTTTTGGCCCGCACCCGCCTCGGCAAAATGGTCGATGAGCAAGGCCGCAAGCGGGTGATTCTCATTGGGGCTGTGGTGGTGGCGATCGCCCCGTGGGGATATATCTTTTTAAATTCGATTCCCCAGATGATGGTGTGGCGAGCGTTCCATGGCATTAGTATTGCGGCCTTTACGACGGGTTACAGTGCCCTGGTCGTAGATTTGGCCCCAGAACGAAACCGAGGTGAGGTAATCAGTTACATGAGTTTGGCGATTCCGGTGGGAATGTCCATTGGGCCAGTGTTGGGGGGCTACCTCTTGGGTGTCGTCGATTACCCGTGGATCTTTGCGGCGTCGGGTCTGTGTGGGGTGGGGGCTTTGCTCCTTGCCAGTCAGACTAAAGAGTCTAATCCCCAGGCGATCGCCGTTGCTAAAAATCCCCTGACCCCCGACCAAGGAGAAACCAACCGTGATTACCCGGAACTGTTTCGTCATAAGGGACTCTATATTCCGTCGCTAATTATGCTCTGCATCGGCTTGGTGTTTGGCGTTTTAGTGACATTTCTCCCCCTCTACATTCGGGAACTGGGCTTAAATTTTAATGTCGGTCTGTTCTATGGAGCGGCAGCAATTTCTAGTTTTAGCAGTCGTATCCTAGTGGGAAAAGCGTCAGATACCCTGGGGCGTGGTCTGTTTATTAGCGGGAGTCTGCTTTGTTACGCGGCGACAATGCTGATCCTCACCAATGCCAGCGGTACGAATTGGTTTGTCCTGGCGGGAGCAGTGGAAGGTTTAGGGGCAGGGACTCTCGTGCCGATGATGATTGCGCTGATGTCGGATCGTTCTTCTAGTGCGGAACGGGGAAAGGTTTATTCTATTTGTATTGGCGGCTTTGATGTGGGGATTGCCCTGGCGGGTTTGTTGCTCGGCACCGTCACCCAGACCGTCGGTTATCAAGGGATTTTTGCGATCGCCGCTGGGTTGGCCCTGTTTTCTTTCTTTATTTTCCTTACCCAGGGCAATGCCAAAATTGGTACTTCCTTTAAATTTGCCCTTGGGCGCACCGGCGATCGCTATGCCCAAAAATTTTTAAATCAGCCATAGTTTAGTCACTTTTAAGATGAAACATCCCGAACCTTTTTCCTTACCTCCCCTTGCCCCCTACGAAGACCGTTTGCTCCATGCCCTTGCTTTTTTTCGGACGGGCCGCGCCGTGGAAACCCAAGCCCACCATTGCCTATCCATGTACCTACGCCAAGGGGAAGCGCGCGTGATGGGAGAGGTGGGTTTCTATGCCAAGTTGCTTAAGATGAGCCCCGATGAATTATTGGAATTGATCTATTGCAATCCGAGCCAAGCCCAAACGTTGTTAGCCGAATTTGGGGCGATCGCCCCCGTCGCAGAGGAAAATCATTCGGCATAATGGAAGAAAACCATTTCGTTGCGATGCATCGATGAGCGCACCCCAAGGGCCCGACACCTATCAAGTTGAAGATATCCAAGCCATTCTCCAATTGGCGATCGCCCGCCGGGATACCGATGGCGAACTGACCCGCAGCCAACTCGAAGAAATTGCCGCTGATCTCGGCATCCCCCAAACCGACCTCGTCGCTGCCGAACAGACTTGGCTCGACCTCAAGGTTGAAACCAGCAAAAAACAAGAATTCAATTTATATCGTCGCCATCTCCTGAAAAATCGGGTGATCCGCTTCAGCATCATCAACAGCTTCCTCGTTGGCCTGGATACCCTCGATACCGGACATCCCTCCTGGTCGCTGTATGTGCTGCTGTTGTGGGGACTCTTTTTTACTTTGCGGAGTTGGCGACTCTGGCAAACCAGTGGCACCGATTACGAAACAGAATTTCAGAAATGGGACCGGAAAATGCAACTCAAAGAATCTGTCCAGACCCTTTGGCAAAAAACCCAGGAATTCCTTAAGGGCATTTCCTAGCGCCACATTTGATCCAGTCATTTTTGCCGACTCGAACCCATGACCCAGATCCCTAAACCCATAGCGACTGAATTAGACGATTTTTTACGCCAAAAAAATATCGAAGCTTCGCCTGCTTGGGAATTTCTGTTTGGGGCTGCAAAACAAAAACCGATGCCATCTCTGTTCCACTCCCGTCTCCAGCGTAATTTGGTCAACGCCATTAACCAGCAAACCACCCAGTATGAAGCGATTCAAGAATTGCGTTGCCTTGTGCCGCCCCTATCGCCTGTGCCAGATATTGTAGTCGCCAAAGCAGAGAGATTAACAGAAGATGGCCCACTACAGGGAACACCGGACTGGCTGATTGAAATTCGCTTCCTCGACCAGAGCACCCTCGATCTCCAAAATAAAATTCTGCATTGCCTGGGGCAAGGAACAGCATTAGCTTGGTTAATTGATATTCAACGGGAACGGGTTTGGGTTTGGGAGCAGGATGAGCTACCAATTATTTACGCTGGCGATAACGTTTTACCAACTCTAGGGGACATCAAAAAACTGACAGTAGAAACCGTGATCGCCATGACCCAGCAGCATTCATCCTGAAATTTCCCGTTAATAGTCGAGCCTCACAATCCATTCCCTAGAGAATGACAGTACCCTGCTGGTCAATCTCTAAAACGTGGGCGATCGCCTTGACGCCAATCCCTTCCCAAGCGGTTTGCATCGCCGTTGCGACTTGGGACGCATTTTCTGGTGTAGTAAGGGCTAATAAGGTCGGGCCAGCCCCACTAATCACCATGCCATAGGCCCCAGCGGCGATCGCTGCCTGTTGCACTGAGTCATAGCCTTTAATCAGATTTTTTCGGTAGGGCTGATGAATTTGATCATCCAATGCCGCCGTTAAATATTCAGCATTATTTTGCGCTAAACCGTGGGGCAACAAACCCAACCGCGACGCATTAAAAATTGCTTGGGCCCGGGCGTACTGTTGGGGCAAGACAGCGCGCGCTTCTTCGGTGGACAGCTCAAAATCAGGAATTGCCACCACCGGCACAACATTTTCGTGCCAGGCCCACGGACAAATGATCCAATCTTGCCGATGGTTCACCGACAGTTGACAACCCCCCAACAGGGCAGGCACCACATTATCGGGGTGGCCTTCCATCTCGATGGCAAGGTTCATAATTTCCTGCTGGCTTAAGGGAGATCCGGCCAGGGCATTGGCTCCCACTAAGCCGCCCACAATCGCCGTCGCTGAACTGCCCAGCCCACGGGATAAAGGCACCTTGAGATCAATGGCAATATTCACATGGGGGACAGGCTGACCAAGGGTTTCAAACACCTTCGCAAAGGCCCGGTAAAGCAAATTATCTGCCGTTGCCTCAAGCTTTTGGGTTTCCACATCCGCGCCGACGAGTTCAAGGCTGAAAAATGGCTCACTTTCCCCAGTGAGACGAAATTGGAACTGGTTATGGAGACTGAGGGCAGCGCCTAAACAATCAAACCCAGCGCCGATATTCGCAGTGGTAGCAGGGACTTGGACATGGATGGTGGTCATAAACTTTTTCAAAAAAACAAATCAAAGGCGAATGTCGGCCTTCAGGAGAATGACTTGATCCGCAGGAACGGCGATCGCCCCGAGGCCATTTTGATTGAGACGATTTAACAATTCGGTGACTCGGCCCGAGTCTGCGGTGTGGGCCGCTAGCAGATATCCTCGCCCCCCATAGGCGACCAAACCAATATTTTGACCCATTAAACGCTGCAACTGATTGGCGATCGCCAAATTACCGCCGTATTCTACCAGCACCCCGAATCCCCCCCGGAGTCCTTGGGGTTGGAAATTAGCTGGCCCTTGGGTCACGATGGGAGGTGTGGATTTTGCTGCCGCCTGGGGCTGGGCTGGGGGTAGAGAAACATTACGGGTTGACGTCTGGGTGGTTTCGACTACCATATCCGGGGCGATCGCCGTTGCCATGGGGGGAATGGTCGGCGCTTGGCTGGTTTCGAGGGCCAAATCGCTATCTACTGGGGTGATCACCATCAAGGGCAAACCCACCGCTTCCCCAAAATATTCAGCCCATTGGGTCGCCTGTTCGAGGCCAGTAAAGCCCCCGATCCGACTGAGAACGTTGCCATCATATTCACAAACCACCGCTTGTTGATTTTCCGGCAGGGTCTGGCTCACTTGACTGCGTACTTCCGCCTGGAGGGGTTGGGATGGGGTAAATACCAAGACCAAAAACTCTGCACCCTGGGGCGGCTGACATTGGGATAAACCCCGCTGGGCAATACTGGGAGGTACAAAGGCGATCGCCGCGATACTGCCGATGCAAGCAGCACGACCAAGCCTAATCAACGGTTTCCAGAAATTGCCCATCATAAGTTCACTCGCCAGAAAGAATAGGGGAGTCTAGGCGGCTAGGGACTTGAGGGGCTCTGGAATTTCCTCAGAGGGAGCCTCAAATTCGCCGACATAGATGTACTCCAACCGTAATTTTAACCAAGTAATAAATTGCTTCTTCGTTGAGATGATCGCCACACAGGGTTTGGGGGTTTTTTCGCTGGCTTCTTTGAGGCTGGGAGCATTAATAAAGGCGGGCTCTTCCACAACCCAAAAATCCCGTTCTTTGCCCTGTTCTTCGTAGTGGCGGATGCGTTCTTTGATTACTTCTTCGAAGGGTTCTTCTTCAAAAAGAAATTTTTGGCTAGCAAGGGCGAAATGATAGGTCGTCATCACTTGTTCAATATAGAAAGATTTATAAATGTTTTTGTTCCAGTAAAGATACCCTACAACTGTCCCCACATGGCAAGCTTCATCTCCCGAACGGCCCGTTCTAAGCCCACCAATACGGCGCGGCTGATGATGGTATGCCCAATGTTTAACTCTTCCATGCCCTCAATACAAGCCACTGGGTAAACATTACGATAGGTTAAGCCATGGCCAGCGTTGACCCGCAACCCCAGGGCGATCGCCTGTTTTGCGCCGGTTTTGAGGTTGGCCAGTTCTGCCTGTTGCTGCTCTGAATCCTGGGCTTCGGCATATTTTCCCGTGTGCAACTCAATAAATTGTGCCCCGGTTTTCTGGGCTGCTTCGATTTGGTCGAGCTCGGCATCGATAAACCAACTGACGGGAATCCCGGCCCCCTGGAGTTGTGCGACCACTTCTTTAAATCGGGCAAAATTACCGACGATGTCAATGCCCCCTTCGGTGGTGATTTCCTCGCGCTTTTCAGGGACGAGGGTCACATAGTCAGGCTTAATGTCTAGGGCGATCGCCACCATTTCCGCCGTGGGGGCCATCTCTAAATTCAGGTGGGACTGCACCGTCTGCCGCAGGATTTTGACATCCCGGTCTTGGATGTGGCGCCGGTCTTCCCGTAGGTGTACCGTAATGCCGTCGGCCCCCCCCAGTTCTGCTAAGGTTGCCGCTGCCACCGGGTCTGGTTCTACTGTGCGTCGCGCTTGACGAATCGTCGCAACATGGTCAATATTCACACCGAGGGTCAGGCGAGGATTTGGGGAAACCATTAGGGAAAATAAGCTTAGAGGATAAGTAAGAAAACCAAAGGCCTATTTTATCAGGGTTGCCAAAGGAGATGGAAGGAACATTGCGCGGAAGTTGCAGCAGGTTACTGCGATCCCCCGCTGAATCTCTGGGGTGGCGATCGCCCTTAAATAAACGATTCCCAAATCTTAAAATGACGTCGGTGAAAATCAGACCTATGATGGATTCTGGGGAAAAAATCCCGAAAAAGTTTGAATTGTTACTTTTCGAGATCCCCCCTCCAGTCATACACTTGACACAGAGGTCAAAGGCAGTCGTGAGGTCTTTTTTGTGAAACGAGTCCTAGGAATCATACTTGGCGGCGGCGCAGGTACTCGCCTATATCCGCTAACAAAACTCAGAGCTAAGCCCGCAGTACCTCTAGCAGGCAAATATCGTCTAATTGATATTCCTGTTAGCAATTGCATTAATTCTGAAATTCATAAAATCTACGTTTTAACCCAATTTAATTCAGCATCTTTAAATCGTCACATTAGTCGAACCTACAACTTTACCGGGTTCACCGAAGGCTTTACCGAAGTACTCGCAGCCCAACAAACCAAAGAAAACCCCGATTGGTTCCAAGGCACCGCCGACGCTGTCCGACAGTACAGTTGGCTTCTAGAAGACTGGGATGTCGATGAATACATCATCCTTTCCGGTGATCACCTCTACCGCATGGATTACCGCGAATTTATTCAACGTCACCGTGACACAGGGGCAGACATTACCCTGTCTGTGGTTCCCGTGGGCGAAAAAGTGGCTCCCGCCTTTGGGTTGATGAAAATTGACACCAATGGTCGCGTGGTGGACTTTAGCGAAAAACCCACCGGTGAAGCCCTCAGGGCAATGCAAGTAGATACCCAGTCCTTGGGTCTTGATCCAGAGCAAGCGAAAGAAAAACCTTACATCGCGTCGATGGGGATCTACGTCTTTAAGAAACAGGTACTCCTCGATCTTCTCAAAGAAGGCCAAGATAAAACCGATTTCGGGAAAGAAATTATTCCTGATGCGGCTAAAGATTACAACGTTCAAGCCTATCTCTTTGATGATTACTGGGCTGACATTGGCACCATCGAAGCTTTCTATGAAGCAAACCTTGGCTTGACGAAGCAGCCGATCCCGCCCTTTAGTTTCTATGACGAAAAGGCGCCGATTTATACCCGCGCCCGCTATCTACCGCCGACGAAGATTCTCAACGCTGACGTGACAGAATCGATGATCAGTGAAGGCTGCATTATTAAAAACTGTCGCATTCATCACTCAGTCCTCGGCATTCGCACCCGCGTCGAAGCGGACTGCACTATCGAAGATACGATGATTATGGGTGCAGATTATTATCAGCCCTATGAAAAGCGCCAGGATTGTCTTCGTCGGGGCAAGCCACCCATTGGGATTGGGGAAGGTACAACGATTCGCCGAGCGATCGTGGATAAAAACGCGCGCATTGGTAAAAACGTGATGATCGTCAATAAGGAAAATGTGGAGGAGTCAAACCGCGAGGAGCTTGGCTACTACATTCGCAGCGGCATTACGGTAGTCCTGAAGAATGCCATTATTCCTGATGGCACGGTCATTTAGGATCGATTGCGACTCTTGTTTTAAAAATTCTTTTTAAATCACATTTTTTGTCTAGGTAATGTGCCCTGTCTCTCGGTGAGATGGGGTTTTTTGTTGCCAGAGGCGATCGCCTTTTTCGTCTTTAACTATCGAGGGCCCAAGACCAGTGGTGTTGTTGGAGTCGTCGGGAAACGGTCGCTCCCCAGGTTTCTAATTGGGCGGCAAATTCGGGCTGCTCTAAACCCTTACGCCACATAATCAGGGCATCTTCTCCGGTGTCTTGGTAGTACCCTTTACGTCGTCCGGCTAGTGTGAAACCAAATTTTTCATAGAGGGCGATCGCCCGCTGATTGGATTCCTTTACTTCAAGGGTCGCCCGCTCTAAACCCCGCAACCAAGCATCCCGGAGTAAACCCAATAAAATGAGCTGTCCTAAGCCCTGTTGTTGCACCTCCGGATGAACTGCCATGAGGGTAATATGGGCTTCCTCGACAATCGCCCAGAGACAACCCAACCCCAATAATTTATTTGGATCATGGGGTGCCGGCACAATCAGCAGCGTACTGTTCGGACTTTCTAGTTCCCGCAGGTAGCCATCCCTAGACCAAAGGCCACCAAAACAGAGTTGATCCAAAACCAAGGCTTGGGGTAGCGTTTGTTCCGTCAAAGGCTGCACTGATAAAGCAACTGCACTCACAAATTTCACCACCATTAACAAAACACTTGAAAAGTTTATCAAACGTGAACAGCAAAAGAATTGGACGACACCAAGTTAAGTCATTGAACTTTCATGCTGGCGCGAAAAATCATCTGCCAGTAACAAAGACAATTAGTTTATAAAAATTTTTAAACCGTTTTTTTATTCATTCGTACAATGGCAGTAGATTTCACGCACAAACGATGCAAAAACAAAACAAAACTCTCAAAGCAATTGCCCTAAAAAGTATGGCAGTTGCCGCTCTGTGCGGTGGCTCCCTTTTGGGGTTTAGTCATAATGCCATGGCCCAGGACTTTAAGGGTGGCTCGATGACTGTGTCTGAAGGGAATAATGGTACAGAAATTACCATCAAAACTAAGAATGGCAGTACCATTCGAGTTCGTGTTAGCGAAAGTGGAGCTTCGAATGTAAACAATACTTCGAGCAGCGGTGAAAATACCAATACGACGACTGGCCGGGATGGTGATCAAACGACAACTACCAATGCCAATGAGAATTTAGACTAAAAATTTAGACAAGTAGCCGTCATTGTCATAGCAAGGGTGATTATTTTTTCGGTATCCTTATTTACCTATGATTCTATTGAATCTCGTTAAAGATAACCAAAAAGTAATTGCTTATGTTAACCGCAGCCTCCACTGACAATACAGGTCGACAATATCTGCCCCAAAGTCCAGATGTTCTGTCTCCCAACCAAGCGTTAATGCCCCTGACCAGCACCGTAAATGGACAGGATCACTTAGTGGTGGGAGGCTGCGATGTAACCGAGTTGGTCAAGCAATACGGTTCTCCGTTATATATCCTCGATGAGCAGACCCTGAGAACCACCTGCCGCCAATACCGCGATAGTTTCCAGAAATACTACGGTGGTGAATCCCTCGTGATTTACGCATCCAAGGCCTGGAGCTGTATGGCTATTTGCGCCATCGTCGATAGTGAAGGGTTGGGTTTTGATGTGGTCTCCGGGGGAGAACTCTACACAACCCTCAAAGCTGGGGTAAGCCCGCAAAAGATTTACTTCCACGGCAACAACAAATCCCGTGAGGAGCTAAATTTTGCCCTCGACCAAGGGGTAACGATCATTGTTGATAATTTCTTTGAGTTGGAATTGCTCAAGGCCTTGACGGGCGATCGCCAAACAACGGCCAAGATTATTTTGCGTCTCACCCCCGGCATCGAATGCCACACCCACGAATATATCCGCACCGGGCATTTAGATAGCAAATTTGGCTTTGACCCGAACCAAATCGAAGCGGCCTTTGAATTAGTGAGCCAGGCTGAATTTTTAAACTGCATCGGTCTCCATGCCCACATTGGGTCGCAAATCTTTGAACAACAACCCCACAAAGATCTTGGTGATGTCCTCGCGGGTTGGTACAAAAAAGCCGCTGACTATGGTTTAAACCCTGAAATTCTCAATCTTGGGGGCGGTTTAGGAATCCGTTATACCGAGTCCGATGATCCCCCCAGCATTGAGGCCTGGTCACAAAATGTTGCCCAATCCCTCGAAGTCGCCTGTCAGAGCCATGGGATTCCGCTACCGAAATTGATCGTAGAGCCGGGTCGCTCCCTCGTCGGTAGTGCCTGTGTTACTGCCTACACCGTTGGGAGTCGTAAGGTTGTGCCAGAAATTCGTACCTATGTTTCTGTAGATGGCGGCATGTCCGATAATCCCCGCCCGATTACCTACCAGTCCCTATACCGAGCCGTCATTGCCAATCGTCTGTCGGCCCCCTGTGAGGAAACAGTAACGGTGGCGGGTAAACATTGTGAGTCGGGGGATGTGTTGATCAAGGATGCCCAACTGCCCACGCCCCAACCGGGAGATGTCCTCGTGGTGCTAGCAACAGGAGCCTATAACTACAGTATGGCCTCGAATTACAATCGCATCGGTCGCCCGGCGGCAGTACTGGTGAATGACGGGGATGCCCAGCTGATTATCCGTCGGGAAACCTTGGAGGATTTAGTACGTCAGGATTGTTTACCGGAGCGGCTACGTCAAGGCTAATCTGTTTTCATTGGTTAAACAATTTTGGGGAATGGGGTAGATGGGATGGCCAAATTGAGGCGATCGCCTACCCTGTTTTTCTTTGCCCAAGGTTACCCCCGCCATGACATGATAGAGTCTGATGGCAAGTTGTTGGTTGTGCTGGAGTAGCGGTAATAGAGGATGCCAGATTGGCTGTTTAACATTGCGGATATTGCGCTGACATTGTTCTTAGTTTATGTGGCAGTTTTTGCCATTCGAGACCGACGAACCCTTTGGGTGATGCGGGGATTTCTGCTGTTAATGATCGCCGATAAAGCAGCGGAAATATATCAGTTTGAATATGCCGCAGCTCTCCTCGATAAATTGTTATTAATCTCTGCAGTGGCGATCGCCCTAGTCTACCAAACCCAACTGAAGCGCCTATTGGAGAAATTAGGCCGAGGTCAAATCATGGAGTTACTCCGCCCCGTCGAGGCGCGGAATACCAACTCCGAAAATACCGTACTCGACCGGATTGTTGAATCGGTTAAAGAATTGTCCCAATCCCGTACTGGGGCACTGATTCTCATTGAAACCACCGCCACTCCCATCGATAAAAAAGGCATTGCCCAACCCGGAGTGCCCATTGATGCAGAGGTCTCTAAAGAATTGCTCCAATCGATTTTTTATGACAAAAATCCCCTCCACGATGGTGCAATTTTAATTCGTGACTCTCGGGTGGTGGCCGCTAAGGTCTTTTTCCATTTGTCTGAAAAATCTGGCTTTCGTCAGTTGGGGACCCGTCACCTGGCCGCCCGCAGCATCACCGAACAAGCAGAAAATTGCGTCTGTGTGGTGGTTTCCGAAGAAACGGGTTCGATTTCCCTTGCAGATGGCGGAAACCTAAATCGTCCTCTGACCAGCAGCGAACTCAAAGATCTCCTATCGGCATACTTCACCACAGGCGATCGCGAATCTGTAACGCCGTCTCTAGGTGACCTGGGTCGTCGGCTAAAATCTCAAGGGGAAGATTTACTCAAGTTTCTCCGGCAACTGAATCTCCCTTTCACCAACAAAGATTAACCTTTGACTGTAACTATGGTTCATCCTTTGCCCGCTGACCTCGATCCCCAAAAACTTCCCAAACACATCGCTGTCATTATGGATGGGAATGGTCGCTGGGGCCAACAGCGTGGTTTACCTAGAATTATGGGGCACCAAAAAGGGGTAGACACGATCCGCAATATGCTCACCTACTGCCAAGACTGGGGAATCCATGCCCTCACGGTCTATGCGTTCTCCACCGAAAATTGGCGGCGCCCCCCCACTGAAGTGGAATTTTTGATGACCCTGTTTGAAAAAGTGCTGCGGCGGGAAATTAAAATTTGGGCGGCAAAAGGAATTCAAATTCGCTTTGTGGGCGATCTGACCTCCTTACCTTACTCTCTCCAGGCTGAAATTCAACGCTCCGTCGTCCAAACCCAGCACAACAACGGCATTCAATTTACCGTCGCCACCAACTACGGCGGACGCCAAGAGTTAGTCCAAGCCTGTCGGGCGATCGCCACCAAAGTCGCCGCCGGAGAACTCCGACCCAGCGATATTAATGAAACCTTGATTAACGATCACCTTTATACCCACGGCATCCCGGATCCCGATCTCTTGATTCGCACCAGTGGTGAAATGCGCCTGAGCAATTTCCTGTTATGGCAGATGGCTTATAGCGAAATTTATGTCACCCCCACCCTCTGGCCCGATTTCGACAAAACCGAACTCCACCGCGCTCTCCTCGCTTTTCAGAAACGGGAACGTCGCTTTGGCAAAGCCACCGTTTAAGCCCCTGAAAAATGCCATAAAATCGCCATACAGTTATCTAATGCGGCGCACCAGACATTGCTTGAAAAAAATTGAGCCAAGGAGTTGACATATGCAATTTTTGACTTTATATTATTAAAAGTGACCTAAACCACTTGGGACTGTAGTTCAGCTGGTTAGAATGCCTGCCTGTCACGCAGGAGGTCGCGGGTTCGAGTCCCGTCAGTCCCGTACAGCAGAAAAATATAACTTATCCCTCAGCAACGAATGCAGATATTGCAAAGCAGCGCGACAAATAGCTCTAGCCAGGGATAGTGATGTACTGGTAGGCTGATATCAGAATTTCAAAGGCAGTGAACTAGGATGGCATGGCGTCGGCGTGATTTTTTACAAGCTTTGGGGTTGACCTGGGGTGCCCTGGGTTTTTCTTCGTTTTTACAGCCATCTGCTCTTAACCAATCTGCCCAAGCTCTCAGCCAATTTCGCGGCCGCAAGATCGCGCTACTCATCGGCATTGATCAATATGGCCAAGGGCCTAATTTGGGGGGCTGTCAGCAGGATCTAAAAATCCAAAAGCATTTGCTGGAGTCTCGTTTTGGTTTTGCGGCGGCGGATATTATCACCCTCCGTAATGAGCAAGCCAGTGGCAGTGGTATTTTGACAACGCTTCAAACAGACCTCAAGACGAAGGTAAAGCCGGAGGATCTGGTTTTTGTGCATTTCAGCGGCTATGGTACCCGGTTAGCCCCCGACCCAGCGGACTCAGAACCGATGCCGGCCCTTGTACTCCCTGGAAAATCTGGCCCGGAGGCGATCGCCCTTAGTACCTTCCAAGCATTAATCGAAGATCTCAATCCAGCCCAGGGGATTCTCGTCTTAGATACTAGTTTTGACCCCGGCTCCCGGCTTCCGGCTGCCTATTGGCGACCCCGCACCTACCCTGAGGGAACAGCGATCGCCCCCGTTGTTGCCCCCGAAACCACCACTGTTAAATCAAGTTCTAGTTTTGCGTTGGGGCGATCGCCTGTAATCCAACTCTGGGCTGCCACTGAGGGCATTACCCCAGAAGTGCAAATTAACGGCGTGATGACGGGGCTTTTTACAGCAGCCCTTGGGCAATACCTCGCCGCCTATGACCCAATGGTTACCGTAACTACAGCCCAGGCGAACCTCGCTGTTCGTCTACCTAAGGATGAGACTCAGCCGGCGACAATGACATTTTTAGGCACCAAAACCACGCCCCTCTATGGCACGCTTCCCACCGATACATTGCCAGCGACGGGTCAGATCTTTAGCCAAAATCCCACGGGGTTAGAAGTCTATTTGGGGGGCTTTGAACCGGAAATTTTGCAGGCGATCGCCCCTGGTACTGAGTTAACAATCCGCACCGAAACCGCACCAATTTTCCAACTCAGCGGAAAAGCAGGGGTCTTCGGCCAAGGGAGAGCCTCTACTCCGAATGTCACCGTCGGCACAGCGCTCCAAGAAACCAAGCGTCACCTGCCCCGGAACCTCGCTTTAAAAATTGCCCTTGCTGAGGATCTCAGTCGCATCGAACGGGTAGATGCTACCAGTGCTTTTGCGAGTCTGACCAACATCGCTAGTGTCAGTAACCCCCAAGATTGGGTAGATTACGTTTTTGATGGCGCCTATCAGTTAACCACAGTCCCCGGCAAAATTGTCCCCGGTGTGATGCCGGCCAGTGATACCAATGAAGCGATCAAATCTTCAGTGAATCGCTTGCTACCCCGTCTAGAGCAATTATTAGCTTTAAAATGGCTCCGGCTACTGGTGAATGAAACTAGTACCCAACTGCCCTTGAAAGTGACGGTTCAACGCCTCGATCGTTTTTCAACCCTGCTGACAGCAAAAACCACGCCCTTTAGCCTGGGCCAGTCGAAAAGCAATCCCAATCCTCAACCGACGTTTACAGTGGGCGAAAAAGGGCAATATCAATTGGAAAATACGGGGACGCGCCCCTTGTTTTGTCTGGGGTTTGCCCAAAGTCCGAAACAGGAATTGTTGCTGCTAACCTCAAAAGAAGGTCTCAATCTCCCCCCAGAAGCTGCCGCCAGTCCCCTCGAATTGACAGCACTACGTCCCCTAGGAGCGTGGACAATCTATTGGATTATTGGCGATCGCCCCTTTGAGAATTTCCAAGACCAGGCCACCCAACTTTTTGGGGATTTAGAAACCATTCCCCAGAGGCTCGAAAAACCTCTACCCCTGATTCAAGCGCTCCTCAGCGATTTGCAAGCGATGCCTCCGGAAGGCACAGAACCCAATAAAGAAAATTACGTTTTCTCGACGACCCAATGGGCGGGTTTGCGCTTTACCTATACCGTTGTGGAAGCGGATGCATCATCATAATCTTGGGGCTTGGCACAATTTTCAAAAATAAAATCAAACAAGAAAAAACCCCCGAGACGAAACCCTGGGGTCAAAAACTACTAGTTTTTTAAGCTAAAGGATTAGGGCTTGGTATGGGTGTTTTCAGCAGCCCAGACTCGCCAGATTCATGATTTTTTAATCCTAGAGACCAGGAAGGTTGAGGCCACTGGTCAGCTCTTCCATCCGGGTGCGCATGGTTTCGGTGGATTTGGTGTAGGCATCGGTCAGAGCTTCGGAAACAGCAGCCGAGAGTTCTTCTGCACCCTTGGCGATCGCCTCTGGGGAAATTTCTACGCCCCGTGGTTCCTGGTTACCGCTGAGGACAACCTTTACAGAACCATCGGCATTGGTGCCTTCAATGTCCATCGCTTCCAATTCTTCTTGGAGTTTTTTCGCCCCTTCCTGTACCTTTTGGGCTTGCTGGAATGCGGCGGCCAGCTCTTTCATTTTCCCGAGTCCAAATCCTTGTGGCATAGTCTTTACAAAATAATGATGTTAGTGATTGTCTCGTCTAGATCAGGCCCCCAGGGCATCTAATCCGTAACCTATCTTAATATCTCTTGGCATCATTTGACGCCTCTGAGGCAGTTTCTTCCGGAGAGGATTAGGAAAAATCCCCCAGAATTTTCACTTCGGGTTTGAGTAAAACTTGCCAGCTCTGCTCCACTTGGGCTTGGACATGTTGAATCAGTTGAAAAATGTCCATTGCCTTAGCGCCACCACAATTGACAATAAAGTTGGCATGGCGTTCGGCTACCTGGGCACCGCCAATTTGATATCCTTTCAGCCCTGTTTGCTCGATTAAATGACCCGCAGCTTGGGGATAGGGATTGCGAAAAACGCTGCCACAACTGGGGAGATGGTAGGGCTGGGTAGATTTGCGCATCCGGAGATTTCGATTGGTTTCGGCCCGTACCGCTGCTTTATCAAAACCGGGTTCTAGTTGAAAGGCTGCTTCTAAAACCAGGCGATCGCTCCCCTGGAGATTAGAGGTGCGGTAACGGTAATCAAGATCCGCCGGTTGGAGCTGGTGAATCGTGCCGTCGGGGTTAAGGACTTTGAGCCACAGCAGTTGATCGGCAACACAGCCCTGGTGGGCGCCCGCATTCATAACCACACTCCCGCCAACACTTCCGGGAATGCCCACGGCCCACTCCAGACCTTTCCAACCCCGTTTCGCTGCATTCCAAGCAAGGCGAGCAATGGGTTCTCCTGCACTAGCCACGAGAATGCCATCGTCCTCTTGGGCATGGTAATAGCGCAATTTTTTTGTGTTGATGGTGAGGCCAGGAATGCCTTTATCACTGATCAAAAGGTTAGAGCCCGCCCCCAGGATCGTTAGGGGAAATCCCGATAAATGCTTGAGATACCATTCAAAACAGGCTTCGGTTTCCACCAAATTACTGGGTTCTGCATAAAATTCCGCCTTTCCCCCAACCCGAAAGGAAGTGTAGTGGGCCAAAGGGACTTGGGCTTGAATCAGGCTAGTACCGTCGCCGAGGGTTGTCACATTAGCAGCAATCTGGGAACGGGAGGGGGAGCAAACCATGGCGTATTTCCGGGTCTAGGGGGCAAAGGTCAAAAGCACTTAGTCTGGGGCAGAACATTGGGTCAACGGCGCTTGGTGCAACGCAGGGTCGCCATTGGCAGACAGTTGAGCCAAGAGAATTGGGATGGTTTGGTTGAGATTCCCGGCTCCCAGAAACAGTACCAAATCCCCTGCTTGTAGTTGCGGTGCTAACCATGTGGGTAGGCTTTGGAGATCTGGGTAATAGGCAACGTCACCATCCTGTTGATGGGCGATCGCCTGCTGTAGGGCTTCACCTGTAAGGTTATCTACATTTTTCTCCCCTGCGCCATAAATATCAGTAATTATGGTCACATCTGCGTTTTTGAAAGCTTTTGCAAATTCATCGAAGAAAGCTTGGGTACGACTGTACCGATGGGGTTGGAAAATGGCTACAACCCGCCGCCCTTGACCGGCCCGGAGCCGAGCGGCCTGGAGGGTAACTTCGATTTCACTAGGGTGGTGGGCATAGTCATCAATAAGGGTGATGTCCTGGTGTTGACCGCGAATTTCAAACCGTCGCTTTGCCCCTTGGAAAGAAGCTAAAGCTTCGGCAATCGGCTCAAAGGGCACACCGCAACACCGGGCAGCGGCGATCGCCCCCAGGGCATTACTCAGGTTATGGGCACCCAGCAGGGCTAAATCAATTTCCCCCAGGCGATCGCCCCGTTCCCAAATCGTTGCCCGGGTCGATGTTGATCCGTAGTGAATATCCGTCGCCCAATAATCAGCTTGTTCAATATTCTGTAACCCATAGCCCACCTGATAGGGCACGGCCCCCGTAGCGATGGTGGGACAATCCACACAGGCAATCAGGCGATCGCACTGTTGGGCAAAGGTTTGAAAAATTTCTACCACCTGATCTAGCGATTGATAATGATCAGGGTGATCTAACTCAATGTTCGTGACAACCCCCAACTGGGGACGGAGCTTTACCAAGGTACCGTCCGATTCGTCGGCCTCAGCCACCAAATAATTGCCCTGGCCGAGGCGAGCATTGCCATCCCAGGCATCTACTTCGCCCCCAACAATAATTGTCGGATCAACCCCTGCCACCAGAAAAATATAGCCAATTAAACTACTGGTTGTCGTTTTTCCGTGGGTTCCCCCCACCGCCACACTGTCATATTCCGCGACTAGGGCAGACAAAACATCAGACCGATGGAAAATGTGACAACCGAGGGATTGGGCCGCTTGAAATTCTGGATTTTCTTGGCCAATGGCCGTTGAGCAAATGACCTGGGGCAGACCATTGGATTGAATGGTATCGGACTCCCCCTCAAAAGCCTGTAAATTTTCTTTGATTTGCTGACTGAAAATATGGGCACCCACTGCCGCTAAACGTTCTGTAATGTGACTGGCGCGTTGGTCAGAGCCAGAGACGGGTAACTTTTTCTGGGCCAAGACATAGGCAAGGGCAGACATACCAATCCCGCCAATGCCAATGAAATGGAATGGCTTTCCGTTTAGATCTACTGTTTTCAAAGATCCCTCCCCTCACACGTTCTATCGCTAGTATGGGTAACGATAGATAACAGAACACATTTAAGTATGCAATATTACCGGACATTTACAAGTAAATAATTCTGCGGAAAGGTTTCTTTTGGCGATCGCCTTTTTGGGTCTGGTCAATCGATCTAGAGGCGTAGCACCGAAGTCTTAATTCCCAAATCAATTCGGTAGTTTCCCGAAATTCGGGGATCGAATTGTGCAGTCTTTGATATGATTGGGGTCATCAAATGAAAACTTTTATTGCAATTTAATCTTTAATAGAGGGCAAGACGCGGTGATTAGAGTAGCGATTAATGGATTTGGACGTATTGGACGCAACTTCTTGAGATGTTGGGCTGGTCGTGAAAACAGCCAACTCCAAGTCGTTGGGATCAATGCAACCACCGATACCAAAAGTAATGCCCACATGCTTCGTTATGACACGATGCTGGGGAAATTTAATGGCGAAATCGATTATGACGCCAACTCTCTGACTGTCAATGGCAACGTGATCAAATGCTGTTCTGACAGAAACCCCCTCAACCTTCCTTGGAAAGAGTGGGGCGTCGACTTGGTGATTGAATCTACCGGTGTATTCAACACCGAAGAAGGATCTTCTAAGCACATTACAGCTGGTGCTCAAAAAGTTCTGATCACAGCCCCCGGTAAAGGCGGTCATATCGGCACCTATGTAGTTGGTGTAAACGCCGATCAGTATGGCCATGACAAACAAAATGTGATCAGTAATGCTAGTTGTACCACCAACTGCCTCGCCCCCATTGTTAAAGTACTCAATGATCGTTTCGGAATCGTCAAAGGGACGATGACCACCGTCCACAGTTACACTGGCGACCAACGTATCCTCGACAATAGCCACCGGGATCTCCGTCGGGCACGGGCCGCAGCAGAAAATATTGTGCCGACTTCTACCGGTGCCGCAAAAGCCGTTGCCTTAGTTATTCCTGAAATGAAGGGTAAACTCAACGGGATTGCCATGCGGGTACCGACCCCCAACGTCTCCGTGGTTGACCTAGTTGCGCAAGTAGCCAAGCCCACCATTGCGGAGGAAGTTAACCAAGTACTCAAAGAAGCTTCTGAAACCTACATGAAAGGGATTTTGGCTTACACTGAAGAACCCCTCGTCTCCTGTGATTTCCGGGGGACTGATGTCTCTTCTACTATTGATGGTAGCCTCACCCTCGCCATGGACGGTGACCTGATTAAAGTTGTGGCTTGGTACGACAACGAATGGGGTTATTCTCAACGGGTTGTTGACCTCGCAGAAATTGTTGCCCAAAACTGGCAAGGGTAATTGCTCAAAACTAGATGTACCATGCCTGACATTAGTGTTGAGCACAGGTTAGACATCTAATCAGACAGGGAAAGTTAGTAGTTGAAAAAAGGTGGCTTTGTACCACCTCTTTTTTTTGCTGGCTAAACTTCAAACAGGCCCTCAAATTCATCGCGTAGGGCCTGAAGATTGGCAATGCGAGCCACTACCAGATAGGGCTCTTGGGGATCGTCGGGGAATTCCTGTTCACAGCGACGCACCACTGCTTCTTGTTTAAGCCAAAAGTGAACCATGGTTTCGACGACTTCATCCCAGTTCCAATGGGGCTTTTTCGGAATGGTGTCTAGGGCATGAATAAAGCTATCTAAGGTACAGCGATAGGCCGCTAAATAGGCTTTTGGACGCTGGGGATCTAGTTCGTATTGCTGTTGATAGTTAAAAAAAGTGATGAGGGGCGTCACCCCAAGAAGATCGAAAGAGTAAGTCATTTTTTGCACACTCCAAACGCATGACAAGGGAAAAATCAGTCCACGGCATCCTTGGGCTGGGACTGTCCCGTTTATCAAAGGCGATCGCCACAGGATTAGGACAGTGGGAGGGAGAGCGCTCGTCCCTACGGTTGAGATATAGGGACTGTTACTTTTCTAGTTTAAGGAAAATTCCTCTTCAAAGGGTTATCTGCAAACTTTTTGCAATATTTAGCAGTTTCTAAGGGAGAGTGCTAATTTTTGGCTGATTTTATAGGTATTTGTTAAGCAATAGGGCTAGTTTTTCCTTAGTGCTGGCTGGGACTTGGTCGAGGGGAGTAAGAATCGCGTATTTAAGAGCATCATGGGCGGCGGACTGGGGAGGATTGGTTGCTAGTTTTTCAACGACAGCCCGGATCACTTTTTGGGCATTGGTGGCATTTTTATGGAGATTGCCGATGACCATTTCAACGGTGACGCTGTCATGGTCGGGGTGCCAACAATCGTAATCGGTCACGAGGGCGAGGGTCGCATAGGCGATTTCTGCTTCCCGGGCCAGTTTGGCTTCCTGGAGGTTGGTCATGCCGATGATGCTGGCATCCCAACTGCGGTAGAGATTGGACTCGGCTTTGGTAGAAAAGGCCGGGCCTTCCATGCAGACATAGGTGCCGCCCCGGTGGAGATCAACGCCTTCTAGGTTTAAAGAGTCCACTGCATCGCCTAAAATGGCCGCCAATTGAGGACAGATGGGATCGCCGAAGGCAATGTGGGCAACAATCCCGTCTCCAAAAAATGTGTCGGCGCGGTGGCGGGTGCGGTCAATAAATTGATCGGGAATGACCATGTCCACAGGTTTGATGGGGGCCTGGAGCGAACCCACAGCCGAGGCAGAAATAATGTATTCGACGCCGAGGGATTTGAGGGCGTAGATATTGGCACGAAAGGGGAGTTCTGTGGGGAGGAGATGGTGATGGCGGCCATGGCGGGGGAGAAAGACAACGGGGGTGCCGTCGAGGGTGCCACTAATGAGGCGATCGCTTGGGGCACCGAAGGGAGTTTCAATGGTAATTTCTTCGATGTTTTGGAGGGCGTCCATTTTGTAGAGACCGCTACCGCCGATGATGCCAATTTTGATGTCTGCCATGGTGACTCGCTGTTAGATTTGCCTTGATTTGCTACAACATTATCTTGTATCAAAACCTGCTTTGAATCCCATGTTGCAATTTTTTCGGACGATTTTAATTACGGTGGCGGCGATCGCCTTTATGTGGTTCCCCAGTGAAGCGGCGATCGCCCTGGGTGGCCCCCAACCTGAACTCAACCAACTCGCCCCAGAATTCACCCTCCTGGGCAATGACGGCGAAGGAGAAATTCAAGAATTCTCCCTCCAAGACTACCGGGGCCAATGGGTCGTACTCTACTTTTATCCCCAGGATTTCACCCCTGGCTGTACCCTCGAAGCCCGCCGTTTCCAACAGGATCTTCCCAAATACCTGGAGCGTAATGTACAAGTCCTGGGGGTCAGCGTTGACGATGTCGATTCCCACGAAGCGTTCTGTGATGCCGAAGGCTTAAAGTTTCCCCTCCTGGCCGATAGCACCGGGGATGTGAGTAAACAATATGGCTCCTACCTGACGGGCTATTCTCTGCGCCATACCTACCTCATTGATCCAGAAGGTATTTTGCGCAAAATTTATCTGGGGGTAAATCCCGCGATCCATAGCCAAGAAGTCCTTACAGACCTTGATTCTCTGATGGCAAATTCCTCAGCCCAGCTTCCCCTGATGGGTTAAAATCGACAACGATTGTAAAGTTTGTCCACACCGTTGTTTTAAAAGAAGATTCCTCCATGATTCACGATATTTTCATGCCCGCCCTCAGCTCTACGATGACCGAAGGTAAAATCGTCTCTTGGACTAAGTCCCCGGGGGATAAAGTCGCTAAAGGTGAAACCGTTGTCGTGGTGGAATCTGACAAAGCCGATATGGACGTTGAGTCTTTTAACGAAGGGTTTCTTGCGGCGATTATCGTTGATGCGGGGGAAGAAGCACCAGTGGGTTCGGCGATCGCCCTCATCGCAGAAACCGAAGCAGAAATCTCAGAAGCCAAACAAAAAGCCGCGACCCTAAAGGGAGGAGGTAGCAGTGTTCCTGCTGCTACACCTGAACCCACACCTGCGGCACCTAGTCCAGAGCCGACGCCCATTGCTGCAGCCCCGGCCCCCACACCTGCGGCACCGACTCCCGCACCGGTGGTCAATGATGGCAGAATTATTGCTTCTCCAAGGGCAAAAAAACTCGCCAAGGAATTTGGTGTTGATCTCAAAACAGTACCTGGTTCTGGCCCCCACGGTCGGATCGTCGCCGAAGATGTCGAAAAAGCAGCCGGTAAAGCGCCCACTGTCGTCCCTGCTGCCGTCTCCACTCCCGCCCCGACAACTGCTAAACCTGCAGCCCCCACACCGGCCCCTGTCGCTGTTGCGCCTGGCGAAGTCGTCCCGATGAATACGTTGCAACAGGCGGTTGTGCGTAACATGAATGCCAGCCTGAATGTGCCCACCTTCCATGTATCCTATGACATCACGACCGATGCCCTAGATGCTCTCTACAAGCAAATCAAGAGTAAAGGCGTCACCATGACGGGTCTATTGGCAAAGGCGGTGGCTGTGACCCTCCAAAAACACCCAGTGGTCAATGCCAGCTTTGGGGATAACGCAATCCAATACAGCAGTGGCATTAATGTGGCGGTGGCCGTCGCCATGCCGGATGGTGGTCTGATTACTCCTGTGCTCCAAAATGCCGATCAAATGGATATCTATTCCCTTTCCCGCAAGTGGAAAGATTTGGTAGACCGGGCGCGCTTCAAGCAATTACAACCCGATGAATACAGCACTGGCACCTTCACCCTCTCTAACTTAGGGATGTTTGGGGTCAATAGTTTTGATGCGATTTTACCCCCTGGCCAAGGTTCAATCCTCGCGATTGGTGGTGCCCAGCCCAAAGTGGTTGCGACGCCTGATGGTTTGTTTGGTGTGAAAAAGCAAATGACCGTCAATATTACCTGCGACCACCGCATTATTTACGGTGCTGATGCAGCGGCATTCCTCAAGGATCTAGCTGACTTGATCGAAAACAATACCCATAGCTTAACCCTTTAGGTTAATCTCGTTAATCCTTGGGATTTTCCTCAAATATGCAATAAATCATGATCTGTGACTCCCCGCCCTGGGGAGTTTTTTGTAGTCATGGTTGTGGCCGTTTTTAAGGACAATAAAAAAGACAACCCTAATGATGGTTGTCTTCGGTACTTCATTTTGCGAATTTTAGATAAAAAAGACGATTTAAATAAAGTCGATCAATCGTGTTTTAGTTAACGGTTTTACCACCGCCCCAAGCAACACCACGCACCTGGGCTTGAACGAGGACATAACCGGAAACATTTTGCAGATCTTCTTCATTGAGATTGCGCATGCTACTCCAGATGTCGGCACGGACGGTGTTGGGGTGCAACTGAGACAAGTCTAATTCACCATCATAGGAGGTGGGATTTTTAAGATAGTCCACCATAGCCAGGATATTATCGCGGCGGGGTTCTGCCCCTTCTAAATCTCCCAAAGAAAGGGTTACGTTGGGGTTGCTTTTCGTCCGACCGCTGTTGTGGCAGGTGGAGCAGGTGTTGATAAAGATCCGCTCTCCCTTGGCAACCTGCTGGTCACTGAGGACGACCGTTTCGGTTTCGTTGAGGTTGACGGTGCGGTCTACTTCCCGGAGGGCGGTGGCATTGGCAGCGCCGACATTGAGTTGCCAAAATAGTAAAACGAATGCGCTAATCCCGAAAATAAATTTTTTGAGTGGGTCGATCCCCAGAATTTTATTCATGTTTTTCCTCAATACAGCAATAACGTAAATAAATCTATCTCCACCTATTTAACTGTGAAGGCAGACCTACAGGCAAGAATTTATCAAGGCTGTAAGTAAATGTGCTTATCTTTGTTTGTTTAAATTTGCGTTGCCAACGGCACCAGTCAGCCAGGGCAACTAACCATACATATCATGCCATTGGGGTGAATTTTTCTTATAAATCCGTAAAGAACAGCAATATTTCGCGCTTCTTTTTTCCACTTTTTTAGGATTTACCCTGGAGAATATGGGCGATCGCCGCTGCGCATTGGGGATCGGTGCCAAAGGGTTGACCGAGATAAACGGTAATGTCGGGGTTGGCTTGGGAGAAGGTGCTGATCTGGGCGGCGATCGCCCCTGGGATTTTGCCGGAAAACAGAAAATAGGGAACCAAGTGAATCGTTGTTGCTGTTGCCTCCTGGAGTTGGGTAAGCTTTTGGTCAAGAGACGGTTCTGTGGCCCAGTAGGCGGTACTGGCGTTGAGGGTTTGGGCCAGCTTTTCGATTTCGGGATTGGCCCCGGTGCGACGGCTACCATGGGCAATCAAAAGACGCTGGGTCGTAGGATTCTGGGCAAATTGTCGTTCTAGGAAAGGGGCAAGGCGGGCATCTTTACCGAGGTAATCGAGCAGTTTAAAGCGTACCTGGGGAAATTGGGTTTGCAGTTGGGCGATCGCCTCTGGCAAATCTTCACGGACATGAACACCGGGCAAGAGGAACAAAGGCAGAATTTGCACTTCAGCGGGTTCTGGGGCGTGATCTTGGAGGAACTGGGCGATCGCCGTGGTTAAGGGCACCTCGCTACATTCTAAATAGGCCCCAAGCACCGGATGATCCACCTGGGCTTTCACCTGGGCGATCAGGGTTTGAAATTCTTGCTGATAACTGTCACTAAAACTGCCATGGACGACCACCACTGATAACCGCTGCATGAATTTTTTGCCCCGTCTACTGTTTCTGTTTCGTGATTATAGAAAAGTTGCCGCGAAATTTCTGGGCCATAGTTGTGGCGGGATTGGCTTCGGCGTAGGATAAAACGAGAAAAAACTGTGGGAGTCATTAAACTGTGCAATGTCCTAAATGTCGCGATGTTGAGCTTGGGGATCAGCTTCTCTCCGGGGCGCTAACCAGTTACCATTGTGAAAAATGTGAAGGAGATTGGCTCCCTGGCGATCGCTACCAAACCTGGCAAAATAGCCAACGGAAACCACAGCGCATCAATACCCAACTGTCCCTCTCAGAGACTGTGACCCCCGGTGAAACGGACAATAAAGCCGCCCTCTGTCCCGAATGTCGCCGCTATTTATCGCGGGTAAAAATCCCCGTTGATCAACCCTTTTACTTGGAACGTTGCCCCGAATGTAATGGCTTTTGGTGCGATCGCCAAGAATGGGAAATTTTACAAAAACTCCAACTCCACACCAGCCTCGAATATATTTTTACCGCCGAATGGCAGCACAAAGTCCGGGAACAACAGCACAACATTAGCGAACGGCAGGCGCTCATCCAAAAACTGGGGCCGACCCTGGCCACCGCTGTTTTTGACCTGGGCGAAAAACTCGCAGCCCACAACAATGGCGATTTTGCCGTGGCTTACTTGGCCCGTCAGGTCACCGAAAACCAAACTAATCAAGGTCAACCATAGCGGCAACGGCTAAATGTCACAGCCCCATCGCATCCTTGCAATTCATTAAGGCCGCCCAGGATAACGGAAAGGCGATCGCTATGATTTAAAGAGAAAGCCAAGCTTACCCAAGGCTTTTTGAGACTCCACAGCGGCAAATATTTCCATTTATATGTCTTATCCCCTCTACATCGCGTTTATTTGGCATCAGCATCAACCCCTCTACAAAGCACCGGACGGTCAATATCATCTCCCCTGGGTGCGGCTCCACGGCACCAAAGATTATTTAGATTTGATTCTGCTGCTCGAAAAATATCCGCGCCTCCACCAAACTGTGAATTTGGTGCCTTCCTTGATGATGCAGTTGGAAGATTATGCCGAAGGCAAGGCCCTTGATCCCTACCTAAAGCTTGCCCTCACCCCCGTCACAGACCTCAACAGCGACCAAAAATGGTACATCCTAGAGCATTTCTTTGATGGCAATCACCGCACCTTAGTGGATCCCCACCCTCGCTACCGGGAGCTTTATACCGAACGCCAGGACAAAGGCAAAGCCTGGTGCCTGGAAAATTGGGACGAACAAAAATTTAGTGATCTGCTGGCTTGGCACAATTTAGCCTGGATTGATCCCCTCTTTTGGGATGATCCGGAGATCGCCGCCTGGCTCGAAAAGGATCGCGGCTTTACTTTAGGCGATCGCCAACGCATCTATTCTAAACAACGGGAGATCATCAAGCGGATTATCCCCAAACACAAACAAATGCAGGACAACGGGCAACTGGAGGTGACCACCACCCCCTACACCCACCCGATTTTGCCCCTGCTAGCAGATACAGATTCCGGTCGGGTCGCCGTCCCCGGGATGGAATTACCCAAGGAGCGCTTCCAGTGGTCAGAGGATATTCCCCGCCACCTCAACCGCGCTAAGGAAATGTACCGCGAGCGTTTTGGCCGAGAAGTGCGAGGCCTATGGCCATCGGAGCAATCTGTCAGCCCAGAAGTACTGAATCCCATTGCCGCTGCTGGCTTTAAGTGGATCTGTTCCGATGAAGCGGTGCTGGGTTGGAGCCTGAAGCATTTCTTCCACCGGGATGAAGTGGGCAATGTCTACGAACCCGAAAAAATGTACCGCCCCTATCGCCTCGAAACAGACCATGGGGATCTCGCCATTGTCTTCCGGGATCACCGTCTGTCGGATCTCGTCGGCTTTACCTACAGCGGTATGGACTCAGAACAAGCTGCCAGCGATTTAGTCGGTCACCTAGAGGCGATCGCCCGTAGTTTGCGCCACCATCAAAAAGAAGGCCAAACCGCCCTCCAAGAACCACACCTCGTCACCATTGCCCTCGACGGCGAAAACTGCTGGGAATTCTACGAAAAAGACGGCATCCCCTTCCTTACGTCTCTTTATGAAAAACTGAGCGCCAACCGCCAACTAGAACTCGTCACCGTCTCTGAATTTATCGAGCAATTTCCCCCCACCGAAACGATCCCCAGCCACAAACTCCATAGTGGTTCCTGGGTTGACGGGAGCTTTACCACCTGGATTGGCGATCCCGCTAAAAATCGCGCCTGGGATATGCTCACCAAAGCCCGCCATCTGCTTGCGGCCCACCCTGAGGCCACGGAAATCACCAACCCCGAAGCCTGGGAGTCCCTTTATGCCGCCGAAGGCTCAGACTGGTTCTGGTGGTTTGGGGAAGGCCATTCCTCTAACCAAGACGCCATGTTTGACCAACTCTTTCGGGAGCATGTCGCCGGGATTTACAAAGCCTTAAACGAACCGGTTCCCCCGGAAGTGCTGCAACCCATTGAAGACCACACCCGCCACCGGGAGCACCTCCCCGAAAGCTTTATTCACCCAGTGATTGATGGTGTCGGCGACGAACAGGATTGGGATAAGGCTGGTTGCATTGAAATTGGCGGTGCCCGGGGCACCATGCACCAAAGTAGCGCCCTGCAACGACTCTTTTACGGTTGGGATCACCTCAATTTTTACCTACGCTTTGACCTCAAACGGGGCATCAAATGGGGTGAGGAACTCCCGGCAGAACTCCACCTGCTCTGGTTCTATCCAGGGGTAAATTGCGCCATTAGTCCGGCTCCCATCGCCAGTATGCCCGACCAAGCGCCCCTAAATTATCTTTTCCGGCACCACATCGGCATTAACCTTCTAACCCAATCCATCTGGTTTGAAGAGGCTAGTGATTATGGCCAATGGCGGCCCCGGGGCGCCCATGCAAAAATGGCTTACCGGGAATGTTTAGAACTGTCTGTGCCGTGGGATGTGTTGCAGATTAAACCGGACTATACGCTCAATTTAGTGGCGATTTTGGCTGATGATGGCGAGTACCATAGCTTTGTTCCGGAAAATCGCTTTGTCACTCTCCAAGTACCTTAAGCAGTCTCCTGAGGATAATATCTAGCTCGTCGATAACCGTTGCACCGCTGCTCCTCCGAGTAAATCATGGGCTTCCTGGAGGTACTGGAAAATTTGCTTACGGTGGGGACTGAGGCGTAATACATTACGCAGATCGACTTCCGCTAAGTGGTCGGCTTTTTGGCCGGGGAACCAGTGGCCGCCGTTACCCATCAGGTTGTAGCGGGCCTTGCCGTATTCAATCATGTCGTAGGCGATCGCCAAATTTCTGAGCCAGAGAATGACGGGGATATTAATGTTGTTCGGGGTTTGGTCATAGGTTGGCAGGCCCACTTTCCAGGTCTTTGCCCAATCTTCTCCTAGGGAGGCGATCGCCTGATTTTCCAGTCGTGCGAGAATATCCGGTAAAATTTCATCGGCTCGCCCCAGTAGAGGGAGGGTTTCTAGATGCCGATCAAAATCTGAGGGACGCGCCGCCCCCACGCTTAAGGTATGGATCTGGGAATGGGATAAGCAAAATAAATCGTTAAACACCATTGGATGCAATGGCTTGCAGAGATCGACTAATTTTTGGGGCGGATTATAAAGATGTCCCCCCTTATCCGATGGACTGATAATAAATACCCCCATATCCTGCTGCGTTGCTGCTTCGATGGCCCGCCAATTGTCCTGATTAATCCAATACCAGTGCAAATTCACATAATCCATCGCCCCCGTTTCAATGGTTTTTACAATGAGATCCGTAGTGCCATGGGTCGAAAAACCGATATGACGAATGCGTCCTGCTCGCTGGAGTTCCTGAGCAACTTCTAAACAACCCTGCTCAAAGGTGAACCGAAATATTTCCTCATTATTAATGCCATGGATGCCGAATAAATCCACGTAATCCAATTGCAAATAAGTGAGGGACTTTTCAATCTCGCGTCGAAATTCTTGGGGATTTGCCTTTGGGGAAACCTTCGTTTGGATAATCAGATCGTCTCGTTTAAATTGCGATAACACCCAGCCCAACTGCATTTCTGAGGTACCGTAACCCCGCGCCGTTTCGATGTGGTTAATGCCAAGGTCAAGCGATCGCCGAATTGTTTCTGTTAGATTTTTTTGGTTATCCGCAGGAATTTTCGCTGGATCTTGATCCTGCCACTTGAACTGATAGCGCATCCCGCCACAGGAAAAAACAGGCATTTGCAGTTCGGTGCGACCAAAACGACGATATTGCATAGATCTCAAACGGGTTGATAACTTCTATCGGGAGACATTCAAGAAAGATATTATAACGAAGAAAAAATCTGCCCCTTAAGCAGTCAAGGCTCCTCAACTTCTGGGAAAACAAAATGTCCCCATCTAAACCCAACTGATCCGAGCGGAAACCCATCGACTCTCAGGCAACCGCTGATCCTTGATCTCAAATCCACAGACAAAGCCCACAGTATTGTTGGTCTTTGTTATACTGTTGCTGCTGTTTCAGCATCATGGGGAGCGTCGCAGTAAAAATTGTGCAGAGATCTTGTATCTGGTACTTATTGACACTCTGCTGAAATAATCCATATAGTGCTTGCGATATTTTTTAAATAGCTTCTACAAACATTTTTTCGAGTTTATGACTACCCAAACGCCTACTTCTATTTATGATTTTTCGGCCACAGCTATTGATGGCACATCGGTCGATCTCAGTACCTACAAAGACCAGGTTTTATTGATTGTTAATACAGCCAGTCAATGTGGATTTACTCCCCAATACAAAGGTTTGCAGGCACTCCATGAACAATATGGCGGCAAAGGCTTAGTCGTTCTTGGTTTTCCCTGTAACCAATTTGGCCAACAGGAACCCGGCAACGAAGCGCAAATTCAATCATTTTGTGAAACAACGTTTGGGGTTTCTTTTCCGATGTTTCAAAAAGTTGATGTTAATGGTAGCAATGCCCACCCGTTATATCAATATTTAACCAAAGAAGCACCCGGTATTTTAGGGACAAAAAATGTGAAATGGAACTTCACGAAATTTCTCATTAACCGTCAGGGTCAAGTGGTGAAGCGTTATGCACCCACGGCGACACCAGAGGCGATCGCCAAAGATATCCAAAAATTACTTTAAAGATTATTTTCCCTAGAAAACGATTTATTTTTTGAAACTGATTAACCCCCAGGTTTGCATTGGACTTGGGGGCTTTTTCTTTTATTTCAAGGACAATTCATTAATCGATTTCGATGGTTGTGGGCGCACCATCTTCAGTCTTGGTCTCACGATTGCCCCCTATTTCTTGGCGGAAATCTCGATAAAGGCGATCGCGCCACTCAAAAAACGGCGCATATTCCGCATTATCCCCCAAGCCCGGAATGCCCTTACCTTTGAGGTAGTCAGGGATATCAAAATAGTTTCCCTCAGGAAATTTGAGCAAAATACTCAGGGCAGCCACGGAAAAATCCGCCAAGGTTGGTTGGTCGCCGATTAAATAAGGTTGCTGCTGGACAAGCAAGGTTAATGCTTCGAGATCCTGCCTTAAGCCCCGCTGGGCTTCTTTAACTGCATCACCACCAAGGCCAACGCCCGCCCCAAAGAAATCTAAAACATCCCCCGGCACAGCCCCCAGAAGATTTTTAAAGAGATCAGGTACTTGCTTCGGCACAATGGAGGTGCGGAAGTTAGGGTTTTGGTTGAGGGCGCCAATAAAAGCTTTGCGGCCTTTTAAACCAATGGACTCATCGGCCCATTCTTCCATAATCAAACACTGGGCCCGTTGCACTGGGGCTGTGGGAATAATCGGTTTTTCGGGATATTTGCGGTCAAGGTAAAAAGCAATTTCTGTGGAGTCACTGATTACCGTATCGCCATCTTTGAGGACAGGCACTTGACGCTGACCCGACATTTTATATACGTCCAGTTGACCGATACCGGGGGTCACTTCGATTTTTTTGTACTCTAAACCCTTGTAATCGAGGATTAAGCGGACTTTTTCCGAAAACTGGGATAGTTCAAATTGGTATAACGCCAACATAGGGGTTCGCCTTGATGATTGAGTAGGGAAATCACTCACACCTTACAAAACTTCACAACAAATTGCCATCGGAACTTGTGGCACAATAAAGCAGAACAGTTGTATGGACAGTCAACGATGACCATTAACCTCGTAAATCTTGTGGGCCGGGCCGGTGGCGATCCGGAAGTGCGCTATTTCGAGTCGGGTAGTGTGCTGTGTAATTTGACTTTAGCGGTAAATCGTCCCACCAGTCGGACGGATCAGCCGGATTGGTTTAATTTAGAAATTTGGGGCAAAACAGCAGAGGTGGCCGCCAATTATGTGAAAAAAGGTAGTCTGCTCGGCATCCAAGGCACCTTAAAGATTGAGACTTTCACGAACCGTAATGGCCATGAATCGTCTAAGCCGGTGATTCGGGTTAATCGATTGGATCTATTGGGTTCCAAGCGGGATGTAGATCCCAATGCAGTGGATAGTTATAACAACTACGGGTAAACGCCCTTCACCTTTGGCAATTCCCTCAAGGGCAATATCCTCTGACTTTCAGCAACCTCCCTCCGGTCTTCGACCACCTACCTCAAAGGAGGCACCCCTCTAACTTCCTTTAAGGAGAGATTTTTTAGAGGCCTTGGGGGATCGCGGCGATGAGTTGTTTGGTGTAGTCCTGTTGGGGATTTCGGTAAATTTGGTCAGCCGTACCCACTTCCTCGATTTTGCCTTTATTCATGACGATAATGCGATCGCCCATAAATTTCACAACGCTGAGATCGTGGGAAATAAAAATATAAGTCAGTTGAAATTCCGCTTGCAATTCCTTCAGCAGATTTAACACTTGGGCCTGGACAGACACATCAAGGGCCGACACTGATTCGTCACAGATAATAAATTGGGGTTCAATGGCCAAGGCCCGCGCAATACAAACCCGTTGCCGCTGGCCGCCCGACAGTTCGTGGGGGTAACGATTAACCCAACCGGGATTGAGGCCCACCCGTTCTAACAGGTATTGCACCCGTTCGAGGCGTTTTTTCTTGTCCCGCTTGATATTGTGAATGATTAACGGTTCGGCGATCGCCTGGCCAATGGTCATGCGGGGGTTGAGGGAATTGTAAGGATTTTGGAAAACAATTTGCATCTCCCGGCGTAGTTGTCGGAGGCGTTTGCTGCGGGCAGGGAGTTGGGCAATATTTTCACCCCGAAACCAAATGTCGCCGCTGAGGGGTTGAATAAGTCGCAAAATAGCCCGGGCAAGGGTGGATTTGCCGCACCCAGATTCGCCCACTAGACCCAGGGTTTCCCCCGGATAGAGATCAAAAGAAACGTTATTAACGGCCATGAAATACCGTTGTCCCGTCAAAAGAAAATTACGACTGGGATAACCCACCTGGAGCTTTTGTACAGATAGGAGAGGTTTTTGCTTTATTAGAGCTTCGAGGCGTTTTTTATCGGCCTCTAGGGATACTTCCGCCAGTAAATTCAGATCCGGTTGTCGCTCTTGAATCACAATACTTTGGGTATCGGGATCAGTTTCAACGCTCATGTAGTCGGCAACGGTCGGCAACAGCACCAACTTTTGATCAAGACGGGGCCGACAGGCCAGTAACCCTTTGGTGTAGGGGTGTTGGGGCGCTTTAAAAATCTGTTCAATGGGGCCTTGCTCAACGATTTTCCCCCGGTACATCACCGCCACTTCATCGACGAGTTCCGCAATCACCCCCAAATCGTGGGTAATGAAAATCAAAGACATTTGCCGGGCCTGACACAAATCCCGCAACAGTTGCAAAATCGTTGCTTGCACGGTGACATCCAAGGCGGTGGTGGGTTCGTCAGCAATTAATAGCGTCGGATTGGAGGCGATCGCCATCGCAATCATTACCCGTTGCAATTGGCCCCCGGACAGTTCGTGGGGATAGCGTTTCATCACTTCGGCAGGTAGTTGCACTTCCTGGAGCCGTGCGATCGCCTGTTGTCGGGCCTGGGCTGGGGTGACATTTTGGTGCAATAAAATCGCTTCGGTGAGCTGAAACTCCACGTTATAAACAGGGTTGAGGGAACTCATGGGTTCCTGGAAAATCATCGCAATCTCGCCACCGCGATAGGTGCGCCGTTCCCATTCCGGCAAACTTTGCAGATCAAGGGGTTCTGTGTCTGGGGTCGCCTTAAAGAAAATCTTGCCCCCGGTGACGCGGCCTGGCTTTTGGATCAACCCCATCAGCGCGAGGGAAGTGACCGATTTGCCGGAGCCTGACTCGCCCACGATGCCGAGGGTCTGGCCCCGTTTGATCTGAAAGCTAATTTGATCAACCGCGAGATTGGTTTGATTTTCGCTGGTGAAGGCCACCTGCAGTTGACGGACATCGAGAACCAGATCACTCATGGGGGCAGTTTTTTTACTAGACTCAGGCAGAGAAATTTATGTTGATTGTAGCGTTAGGCGGTTTTTTGGCGGCGATCGCCGAGGGCTTTGCGGGCTTCTTCCCGGTCATCGAAGTGAATTTTTTCAGTCCCCAGAATTTGATAATCTTCGTGACCTTTGCCAGCGATGAGCACCCCATCCCCCGGTTGCGCCTCGACAATTGCCCGCTGGATTGCTGTGGCTCGGTCTGCTTCCACGAGAAATTGAATATTTTCGGGAATGCCTTCCACCACATCGGCCAAAATTTGCTTGGGATCTTCCGTACGCGGATTATCAGAGGTCACCACGGCCCAATCGGATTGTGTCGCAGCGATTTTCCCCATCAGGGGTCTTTTGGTGCGATCGCGATCGCCGCCACAACCAAACACACAGATCATTTTTTTGGCGATGAAAGGCCGGGATGCTTTCAGGAGATTTTCTAAACTGTCGGGGGTGTGGGCATAATCAACGATCACGCTAATGTCTTGATCCTCCGCCACAATCACCCGTTCCATGCGACCCGGCACCCCTTGGAACTGCGGTAGACAGGTAATCATCTGGTCTAAATCCAAGCCCAAAGCCAGACCCGCACCGATGGCGGCCATCACATTTTCGAGGTTGAACTGACCAACTAAGGGCGACGTGAATTCCACTGTACCCATGGGCGTTTTTAAGCGGCCTTGAACACCCGTGGCAGTGTAGATCAGACGATCCATGTAAAGATCCGCTGCGGCATCTTGGAGACTGTAACCCCAGGCTTTTTCACCGAGTTTGTGGGCGAGGCGATCGCCATAGGGGTTATCCAAATTCACCACCGCTCGGCCGTGGCAATATTCCTCATTAAAGAGCAAGGCCTTCGCCTGGAAATAGTCCTCCATGGTTGGGTGGTAATCCAGGTGATCCTGAGTCAAATTTGTGAATACCGCCACATCAAATTGACAACCCTTAACGCGATTTTGGTGCAGCGCGTGGGAACTCACTTCCATAACGGCGTGGGTATTTCCTGCTGCGAGGGCCGCCGCGAAATTCTTTTGTAAATCGATGGCGAAAGGAGTCGTGTGGGTGGCAATTTTTTCGTAACCAGGCCAGCGGGTGTAGAGGGTGCCGATCAGGGCAGTGGGCTGTTGGGCGGCTTGGAGGAAATATTCAATTAGGTGGCTGGTGGTCGTTTTGCCGTTCGTTCCAGTCACTCCTACCAGTTTTAAACTTGCAGTAGGTTTGTTGTAAAAGAGGTTGGCAATTTCAGCACAGGCAATTACGGGGTCGGCAACGGGAATGACACATTCGCCTTTGGTTGCGGGGAATTTTTCGAGGGCCTCTGGACTGACTACAGTGGCGATCGCCCCGGCTTCGATGGCCCCTTGCCAAAACTCACCCCCATCGACGCGGGTGCCGGGCAAGCCAATGAACAGATCCCCAGGCATCACGGCTTGGGAGTTGCTCGCCAATCCTTTGACAACTTGCTGTAGCATCGGGTGATCCGGCAGGGATTCAATGGCCGATACCTGTTTTAAAAGTGCGCCTAGCTGCATCATTTGCCTCCAAATCCTGGGATTTTCCCGATTTTAGTCTGTGCTCAGGGAAATTTTGTGATCTCAGTAGCAGTTTAGCTCAATTTTTCGGTGGGATTACCGCAGTATTAGAGGGTCAAAAAAGGTTTAGCGAGATAGTAGCTGGCAATGGTTTTTGCATCGAGGCGATCGCCATTGTGGATTTTGGCTTCCAACTCTTCTGGACTTAGCAAAAGCACCTCGATATCTTCGTCGGCGTCCTGGGCTGGAGGGGTAGCTAATTTTTCTAAATCCGTCGCCAAAAAAGCATAGATCCACTCGTCAGAATAGCCCGGGCAAAGGGGAAATTTCCCTAGCGATCGCCAATTTTTCGCTGCGTAACCCGCTTCCTCTGGCAGCTCCCGTTGCACCGTGCTGAGGGGATCTTCATTGGTTTCGATGGTTCCTGCCGGAAATTCGATAATCCGTCCCTGGAGCGCAAAGCGATATTGCCGCACCACCACCAACTGCCCTTCATTGGTCACGGGCACTACCAACGCACCCCCCGGATGGCGGATCGCCCCATAATCGCCGACAGCCCCATTGGGTAACCGCAGACGATTCACTTCGTAGGCAAATTTCGAGCCACTATACATCAAGAGAGGTTTGATCACCTCAGGCAGTTCATTGTGGGAAGCCATGGGAAAAATTACAGGGTAAAAGACTTAAGAAAAGGGGAACCAGAATCGGGGCGATCGCCTTAAAAATTGGTATGATTAAATATTCTGAGTTTTGATGTTGGCGTTTATATCATAATTTTTTGAAGCAAAACAGACCGCTTGTACTAAAGCTTAGCGAGTCCCCCCGTCATTATCCAGTCTTTTCCCCCTGATTCAAGCAGAGTCCCTATGAAACTCCCCATTATTGCCGTGATCGGTCGTCCCAACGTGGGCAAATCCACCCTCGTCAACCGTATTGCTGGCGATCAACAGGCGATCGTCCATGATCAGCCCGGCATTACCCGCGATCGCACCTATCGCCCTGGTTTTTGGCAAGACCGCAACTTCCAAATTGTCGATACGGGCGGGATTGTTTTCGATGACCACGAGGAATTTTTACCCCTAATCCGCGAACAAGCGGCGATCGCCCTTGCCGAAGCCGCCGTTGCCCTTTTTGTGGTGGATGGCCAGGCCGGATTCAATGCCGCTGACCAAGAAATTGCTGACTGGTTGCGCCAACAAAATGTCCCCGTTGTCCTTGCCGTTAACAAGTGCGAATCCCTCGAACAGGGCTACACCCAAGCGGCTGAATTTTGGGAACTGGGCATGGGAGAACCATTCCCCATCTCGGCGATCCATGGCAGTGGCACCGGTGATCTTTTAGACAAAGTCATTGAATATCTCCCGACGATCACCGACGTGGAAGAAGATACCACCATTAATGTCGCGATTATTGGTCGCCCTAACGTCGGTAAATCGAGTCTGCTAAATGCCCTCACCGGGGAACAACGGGCGATCGTCAGTCCGATTTCTGGTACAACCCGCGACGCCATTGACACGATCATTAAGCGCAATGATCAGCAATATCGCCTCATCGATACCGCGGGTATCCGCCGGAAAAAAAATGTGGATTATGGGGCCGAATTTTTTAGCATCAACCGCGCCTTTAAAGCGATTCGTCGGGCGGATGTGGTGCTTTTTGTAATTGATGTTTTAGATGGCGTCACAGAACAAGATCTCAAGTTGGCGGGTCGGATTATTGACGAAGGCCGCGCCGTGATTCTCATTGCCAATAAGTGGGATGCCGTCGAAAAAGATACCTACACCATTAACCAATACCGCAAAGAGTTGCAGGCGCGTCTATTTTTCATGGAATGGGCCGAAATGCTCTTTATCAGTGCCCAAACTGGTCAGCGGGTAAATAAAATTCTCGATTTAGTCGATCAAGCTGCTGAATCCCATCGTCGCCGCGTTTCTACCTCCGTCATTAATGAGGTGATCCAAGAAGCGGTTTCCTGGCATTCTCCCCCCACCAGTCGCCAAGGGAAACAGGGCCGGATTTACTATGGCACCCAGGTGCGGAGTCAGCCGCCGACGATTTCTCTATTTGTCAATGACCCCAAACGTTTTAACGATAGCTACCGCCGCTACATCGAAAAACAATTTCGTCAGGATTTAGGTTTTACGGGAACTCCTATCAAACTCGTCTGGCGCGGTAAGCGGGTGCGGGATGCGGAGCGGGGCACTCCCAACCGAGCCACAAAGGTTTAACGCAGGCGATACACTGAAGGGCATCTTTGTCTTGGGCACCAGGCTTTATGTCTTCTGAAAAAATGTCGTCGTCACCCACCTATGATCTGATCGTGGTGGGCGCCACTGGCTTTGTGGGCCAAATTATTTGTCGCTATCTTTGTGGCCATGCAGAATATGAATCGTTTACTTGGGCGATCGCCGGTCGTTCAGCCGAAAAATTAGCCCAACTGAAGCGTTCCTTGGGTGTCCCTGGGGAGACCTTAGCAACCCACGTTGTTGATGTTTTTGATCAAGGGGCAGTGATGGCTCTCTGTGCGCAAACGAAGGTGATTGTCACAACAGTCGGCCCCTACAGCCTCTACGGAGAAACGCTGGTTCGGGCCTGTGCTACGACGGGAACAGATTATTGCGATCTGACCGGGGAAGTCCAGTGGATTAAAAAAATGGTGAGCAAATATGAAGCGATCGCCCAACAATCGGGGGCCAGGATCATTCATTGTTGCGGCTTTGATTCGGTACCGTCTGACCTTGGGGTGTATTTTTTGCAGCAGCAAGCCCGAAAACAATTTGGGGAACCCTGTTGTCAAATTAAAATGCGCGTTAAGGCTGCCCAGGGGGGAATTTCTGGAGGAACAGCGGCCAGTGGCGTGAATCTGATTAAAGAGGCGATCGCCGACCCAGAGATCAAAGCACTGTTGGGAAATCCCTATGCCCTCTGTTCCGAAGCCCCCAATCAACAGCATCCAGCTCCCCTAATTCCCGTACAAATCGATCACGCCTTTGGTGAATGGGTGACACCCTTTATCATGGCGGCGGTGAATACCCCCATCGTGCTGCGCTCCAATGCCTTAGAAAATTGGGCCTATGGTGAGCAATTCCAGTACGACGAAGGACTGCTTACGGGGGTCAGTGTTGGCGGTTGGCTCAAAGCTCAGGGTCTAAGCTTGTTACTCAAGATTCTGGGAGGAGCAGCGGCGATCGCCCCTGGGATCCTCGAAAAAATTGTCCCGGCTCCCGGTGAAGGGCCTTCCCCCAGCCAACAGCAAGCAGGGTTTTACGATCTACGCTTTTTGGGAACCACTGCCTCCGGCGAAACCCTCATGGCCAAAGTTACTGGCGATCGCGATCCCGGCTATGGCTCCACCGCAAAAATTATTGCCCAAGCAGGACTCTGTTTAGCCAAAGATCATTTATTCCGGCCAGGTGGCTTCTGGACGCCAGCCACAGGGATGGGCGAACCTCTCATCGAACGTCTCACTACCTACAGTGGTTTAACCTTCAGCATTCTTTGAATTAATCCCTCAGGCGATCGCCCTTCTTCAAGATTATTCAAAACATGAAAAAGGAGCGACCTAAGTCACTCCCTTTATTTCCCTAATTATTTTTATTTTGGCAATCAGTGAATTAAGCCCAATTTCCTAGCGCAGTACAGGATTTTTCATGGATTCTTCCATTGCCATTTGGGGAAGACCCTGAGATTTCGTGTAGTGGGTTGAGTACAACAGAGCGCCGATGAAAATACCACCGCCAATGATGTTACCGATCGTCACAGGCAGGAAGTCCCAGAAAACCATATCCATACCAGAGATCGGTGCGCCGAGAACCATACCAGTCAAGATAAAGAACATATTAACGACGATGTGCTCCAGACCAAGGGTGACGAACGCGAAGATCGGGAACCAACAGCCCATAAACTTACCAGGGACAGACTTGCTCACCATACCCATCATCACGGCTAGGCAAACCAGGAAGTTACAGAAAATACCACGGACGATGAAGAGGAAGAAGCCATTGGTGCCCATTTCCTTGACGGCCACGGTTTTGGAGAGGGCAATTTCCATGATTTTTTCGCCCACAGGACTCGGGTCAGCCGTGCCACCATTGGTGAGGGAGAAACCCATCAGTAGTGCAACAAACAAACAGCCTAAAAAGTTACCGATATAAACCCAAAGCCAATTGTTGATGACTCTGCCAAACCTCACTCGTCTTGCCAACATTGCCGATGTCATCAAAGCGAAGTTTCCGGTCACCAATTCCATCCCAAAGAGCACGATGGAGGCAAATCCCCAAGGGAAGAGGAGCGCTCCGAGGAAGGGTAAACCACTTTGCACAGCGACGGTAACAGCGAGGGTTGTGGCAACGCCAAGGGCCAGACCAGAGTAGAAGCCACGGATGAGCAGATCTTTGACGGAAAGACGTGCTTTTGTTTCGCCTGCTTTGATACTGGCATCTACTAGTTCTTTGGGGATTACGTAGTCCATTATTTTCTCCTAATTTAAAACCGATTGGGAAACAAAAGGGTCATTAATTTTTCTAAAGTTAATGCGCTTTGAGATTAACTTTTAAACTACAGGGAAATTGTTCATGAAGAACTTAATTTTGCTTTTTGTGAATTTAATTGCAAAAGCTTAGCTCTGGATTTTTATTTTGCTTTGATATTGATCTGAAAAAACCTCTTGAACTACGTCAAAGCAGAATACCAAAGCATTTTCGAGCAATTTGCCCAAAGAGCAATCTTTTAAAAAAAAATCATCTTCCAGTCACAATTAAAGCCCTATTTTCTTACTGTTAGCAACAAAATATAGCGTATTTATATTGCTTAGAAGGAGATGATTAAGGTGTGATTTGCAGTTGGCTTTGCAAAGATAGTAATAATCCTTGCCAAAAGAGAAATTGATCTACAAAAAATCTTTTTTAAAGAGATCTTGTACATTCAACAGTTCATAAGCTAAACAAGGAAATCCTAAAAATTTGTAACCGAAGCTACGCTTTTTGATGGCACTTGAGCTCCATGCATAAATTGAATTACGTTTTTGCATGAAAAACACCCAAGCAGGAATGATCACAGTCATGGGTGTCTTGAAATGGAGGGTCAAGGCTGGCTAGGCTTCGGTTTGAATAATTTGACCTTCTGCATCTAGAGGGGGATAGGGTAATTGGCGATCGCGGTAATGGGCGACAAGTTCGGGGTAGCCCCATTCAAAGACTTTCTGACGGTAGAACTCTGGATCTAGGCGGGGTTGGTCATAAAACCCGGCCTGGAGGCGTTGACGTTGCGCTTCAAAGAGAATCACCGCTGCAGCCACGGAAACATTCAGAGATTGCACCATCCCTAACATCGGAATAATAATGTGACCATCCACTAACTCGGCTGCTGTCTCACTGACACCCCACCGTTCGGCGCCCATCAAAATTGCTGTGGGTTGCGTATAGTCAATATCACGGTAATCAACGGCGCGATCGCTTAAATGGGCCGCATAGATTTTGAAGTTTTGCCGATGGAGATGGTCAATGGCCGTGGTGATATCGGGGTGACGGTTTAAATCAACCCATTTCTCACTGCCTTGGGCCACCTGGGAGTAAGTATCGAGGACATCACCATCTGCGACCTGATTCATCCCATGGACAGCCATCACCCCTACCGCATCACAGGTGCGAATAATCGCGGAAATATTGTGAGGTTTGTGGACATCCTCCATGAGGACAGTGAGGTCGGGTTGGCGACGGTCTAGGGTTTGGCAAATGCGTTGATATCTTCTCGATAGCACAATCTTATTTTTTAGCTAACAGCACAGGATCCAGATTTTAGGTGATTTGGGAAAGATTGTCTTCCCAATTTTCCCCATCAAAAAATATAATCTCAAAGACATCTAATAGATTTTCATCTAAACAGCGCAGATTCACATCGATACTATCGGGATGGGAACGAGGTATATAAAAAGAATGGACGCCACAACGCCGACAAAAAAAGTGTGTCGCTTGGTGGGTATTGAAGTGGTAAGCCGTTAGCAGATCTTGTCCTTGGCGTAAATGAAAATCTGCCTGGGCGACAATGATATGGAGAAAGCCTTTTTTGCGACAAATGGAACAGTTGCAGTCAAGGGCTTTAACGTTTCTCAGAATGACTTGGAAGCGAACACCACCACAATGACAGCCACCACCATAATGTTTCGGTTCAGAAAAATTAGACATTGTGAAAACTTCAAATAACAAAACTTGTGGCTTCTCCCTGGGCTGCTTTCCAACTGCGGGCGTCGTAATACAAATCAGCAAGGGTAATGTTATAAAGGGCTTCTTGGAGTTTTTGGTGGAGTCGTTGCCAGAGACTAAAGGTCACCCAATCTTCGGCTTGGTCGGGATGGGGTTCGTGGTGGGGTAGCGGTTCAATGGTTTCACCGATGGCCTGGAGAATTTGACCTAGGGAAATATCTTCGGGTTTCGATAGTAATTGATATCCTCCTTGGGCACCCCGGACTGAGCGAAGAATTCCGGCTCGACGCATCTCAATCAACAGCTTCTCAAGGTATGGGGCTGGGAGGTTTTGGCGTTTGGCGATCGCCTTTACGGAGGTGGGGCCATAACCAGGTTGTAAACTAATATCAAGTAAAGCTTTAACGCTGTAATGACCTCTGGTGGTTAGCTTCATGGCTCCCTTTTTTGAAAAAAATTTGGCATGTTAGGAAAGAATGCGATTATTTTTGCCAAAAAAAATCGTCTTAACCTCTATTTTAAGAGAGAATAATGTAAGATAAACGTGAGAAACAGCTAATTTAAAAGTTTAAGGTGCGCAGCGAAGTAAAAAAAGAATTCGCAGGCTTCATCCCATAACTCTCATTTATCGTCATTCATTCGTAATAAGTAAATGGCTACAAAGAAAAAGATTGAAACATTGACCGGTGATGCACTGCTCGCAAAAGTTAAGGAGCTGGAAAACCACAGTAAAGAAGAAAAAGCTAGAGCTTGCGGCTATTACACGATCACCAAGAATGGGGTTGAACGTGTCAATATGATGAAGTTCTATAACGCCCTTATCGAAGCAGAAGGTGTGCAGTTAGATAGCAATACAAATGCCCAAGGTCGGGGTGGTCGCGCTGCCACCTATCGTATTAGTGTACAGTCCAATGGGAATCTTTTGATTGGGTCTGCCTACACAAAAAAGATGGGTCTTCAGCCTGGTGATGAATTTGAAATTTCTTTAGGTCGCAAGCATATTCACCTCAAGCAACTGGGTGCTGACGAAGAGGCTTAAATTTTCCTAAGAATTAATCTGCACAAATCAGTATAGCGATCGCCATTATGGGGGTCGTTTTTTTATGGTGTTTACCATTGACTGGGGTGATGTTGCTGGAGTCGCTGGCTAAGTTCCGGCCATTCTTGTTTTGCGAGCATCGCGGGAGGAAAGAGATCACTTGAAAGGCCAACGGCGATCGCCCCGGCTTGGATCAATTCTGGGCCATTGGTGAGGGTAACGCCCCCAGTGGGAATGAGAGGAATGTGGGGTAGTGGCCCTTGGAGACAACGGATAAAACTAGCGCCACCGACAGCTTTAATGGGAAAGACCTTGACGCCATCACTACCCCAACGCCAAGCTTGATAGATTTCGCTGGGAGTCATCGCTCCAAGAACCATGGGAATATCCTGTTGGTGAGCAATTTTAATCAGAGCCTGGTCACTGTGGGGGCTAAAGGCAAAGGTTGCGCCACTGGCGATCGCCTCTTTTAAATCTGTGGGCGTAAGAATTGTGCCCGTGCCGATGATTGCCTGGGGAAATTTTTCCCGTAGGGTAGTAATGATGCGGCTGGCTTGGTCACTATTCCAGGTAATTTCGATGAGTTGCAATCCCCCGTTAATCGCGGTTTCAGCCATTTTTATTCCCAGTTGCCAATCCGTAGCCCGAATGACGGCGATCGCCCGGTGTTCTTGGAGTTGTGCAAACCAGCGTTGTTGGAGGGGGGTCATTGCAAATTCGGACAAATGGTCGATGGGAGCTGGGGCTGATCAGAAAAATCTTGCCAACCAGACAGAATACCCTGTAATTCCCCCTTTAGGATCGTCAGGGCAGCCATTTGCTGATTAATTTCTTGGAGTTGCGCTTCTAATAATTCTTTAATCACCCCACAGGGCAAGCTACCCTGGTCGCGCACCGTCAGGATTTTGCCAATGTCTTCAAGGCTTAAACCGAGGGACTGGGCTCGTTTAATAAATGCCAAGCGAGCCAATACTGCCGCCGAAAAGAGTCGATAACCCTTTGGCGATCGCCTCATAACAGTAGTCAACAACCCCAAATCCGCATAGTAGCGAATTGTTTTTACCGGTAAGCCGCTCTGCTGGGCCACTGTCCCAATTTTGAGACCATAATCTGCCGTTGCCATTAGCGTTGTCTTTCGTTCATCAACTGGGGAAGCGGGACATTCACTTCTGTGGGGGGTAAATAACGACGTGGTAAAACCCGGTTGAGATCCCGTTGATCGCGGCGGATACGAGACCAGCGAATGGCGATCGCCCCCAATACAAATCCCAAACCGATGGTAAATAGACCCCAATGCTCATCGACACCCCCAATGACCACTTCGATTAAACCCATCACAATCAAGAAGCTAGACACTGGCTCCTTACGATATAAACGCTTAACAGTTCGTCGATTGAAACGGGCCATAGAATTTTCCAGGGAAATTTTCCACAGGGGCTGAAAAATAATGAATAACGATCACCTTTAGCTTAACAAATTGGCGCTTCTCCTTGGTTCGAGGGACGACCCTAAATTGCAGTCTAGGTCAGGCAACCTTGGATTTTTGCCTTAAGATACATTTTGATTCTGCGCCCCGGTATTCCCCATGAAACTTTCAACTAAGTTCCTGACGCCATATCTGTTTTTGTTACCGGCCCTTGCCATTTTGGGCTTAGCAGTGGCCCTCCCGGCCCTCCAAGCGTTTTACCTCAGTTTCACCGAGTATCAATATGATCTGACCCAAACCCCCCGCTGGATCGGGTTTAAAAATTTTGCTCTGCTGTTCCAGGATGATTTGTTTTGGAAAACCTTGGGTAATACGGTGTTGTACTTAATTGGAGTCGTGCCGATCTTGGTAAGTTTTTCCTTAGCTTTGGCAATTCTGGTGAACCAGAGTCTCCGGGGGATTACTTGGTTCCGGGCGGCTTTTTATACGCCAGTGATCGTTTCTCTGGTCGTGGCGGGGATTGCCTGGCGCGCCCTGTATGCCTCCAATGGTTTTTTTAATCAACTCCTAAAGCAAGTCGGTTTAGGGGATGGAATTCCTTGGCTCACAAATCCAAAACTCGCCCTCTGGAGTGTGATGTTGGTGACCATTTGGAAAGGACTGGGCTATTACATGGTGATCTATCTGGCAGGATTGCAGGCGATTTCCCCGGAATTGTATGAAGCAGCTTCCTTAGACGGTTCGGACGGCTGGCGGAAACATCTAGACATTACAGTGCCCTTGATGCGTCCCTATATTTTGCTGGTGTCAGTGATTTCGGCGATTTCGGCAACGAAGGTTTTCGAAGAAATTTATGTAATGACCCAGGGGGGGCCGTTAAACGCTTCAAAAACGGTGGTCTATTATCTTTATGAGCAGGCGTTTCAAAATCTGGAGATTAGCTATGCCTGCACCATTGGACTGGTCTTGTTTTTGGTGATTTTTGTGTTGTCGATTTTTAACCTTTATCTGTCTCGCCAAACAAACCAAGGGTTTTAATAAACCAAATCCCCTCAAACTTTTGCTCCTAACCCCGCTTGAGCTTACCTTTGATACGTTGCCAAAAGATCTCGAGTTCTGGTAGTTTCAACAAACTCGCCAGACCAAAAAAGACGGCTAAGGAAAAGGCGATCGCCACGAATAATTCCAAGCCCTGCACATAGAGGTTTTGACCAAAACTCAAGGATTCTACCCCCAGAGAAATTCCCCAGCTCACAAATCCAGCGGCGATCGCTGCCCCCGTTAAGCCCAGCAAATTCAAGCCCCATTCCCCCAAGGGCAATCCGTCCAGGCGGCGATTTAAGATCCCAAGCATCATAATGATCGAAAAGACATTGACCCCAATCGTGGCAAAGACCAAACCCGGCGTCTGGAACTGGTTCACCAAAATAAAATCTAAAAACGCATTCAAAAAGATATTAAAAACACTAATCCGTGACGGCGTGACCCCATCCCCCAAGCCATAGAAAACCCGCACCAACACATCCCGTCCCAGGTAGAAAAACATCCCCATCCCATAGGCTATTAATACCGGGGCGACAATGGCCGTCGCTTCTGCCGCAAAGGCATTGTATTCATAGATAATCCGGATAATCGTCCGCGCCTGGGACACAAAAATTGCACTCAGGGGCAACATCGAAAGGGCCGTGAGCAACAAACCCTGACGAATACGGATCTTTAAATCATCCCAATTTTCTGGGGCTGCCAACCGCGAAAACACAGGTAATAACGGCACCAAAATCATGTTGGAAATAATCCCCAGGGGCGTGAGGACGATGAAATTGGCATAACGCATCGCTGCCGCCGCACTCTCAATGTAGGAGGCAAAATACATATCGGTATAAACATTGATATGCAGCATCCCCGAAGATAAGGTGGCCGGCAACATTACCCGCATCACATCTTTTACCCCTGGAATATTGAGATCCAACCGGGGTCGCAGGGTGCCTAAGCCCGATTTCCACTGGGCAAACACCTGGGCGAGCCACTGCCAAACCGCACCAATGAGGGTCGCTCCAGCCAAGACAATACAGCCCAACTGCATATATTCTGGGGCGCTGGCCTGTTCTCCTAAAATCCAGATCAAGCTGCCGACCCCAATCACCACACTGAGGCTGGAAAATAACGGGCTAATCCCTGGTAGCCAATATTGATCCGAAGCATTTAACACCCCGAAACCAATACCAATGAGACCCGCAAAAACTGCCAACGGGGCCATAATTTGCAGCTGCAAAATCGCTAGCTCCCGCACGGTTCCCTCTAAACCTGGGGCCACCAAGTCAATGAAAAATCCCGCAAAGACCACCAGCAGAATGGTGATCAACAGGAGTCCCCCCGTCACCAGGGTAGAAACCGTTTCAACGAGAGGCGCCGCATCTTTTTGATCCCGCTTGGCTAAGATACTCACCAAGGCACTATGAAACGGCCCGTTGATTCCCCCCAACAAAATGAGCAAAAAGCCCGGGATAATGTAGGCGTAGGCATAGGCGTCGACCACTGGCCCCACCCCAAATGCCCGGGCGATCGCCTGCTCTCGCACTAGACCGAATACCTTACTAATCAGGGTGGCGATCGCCACGACCCCCGCAATACCAGCCAGCGAACGAGACTTTCGAGGAGAATCAGTCACAATCTTTAGGAATTAAAAAAACACAATAAAAAGCAAAAAGCTTTCCCATTCTCACCGAGAATGCCTTCTTTGAGAATCACTTGCGGCCCCATCTACCAGAGAAGGTCAATTTTCTGGTAGCTTACTATAAACAATGAAAACTTTAGGATTTTCAAAACCTTATTTGGCATCCTAAGCCCATAAACCCCATTTGCTTGCTGTCTTGGGAGAATTTTAAAAAATGACTATTTTATTCCAACTTGCCCTTGCTGCCCTCGTGGCCCTCTCATTCTTGATGGTAATTGGCGTCCCCGTTGCCTATGCCTCCCCCACCAACTGGGAACAGTCCAAATCCTTGATTTTTGTCGGCTCCATTGCTTGGACTGTGCTGGTAATTGCCGTCGGCGTCCTGAATTTTTTCGTGATTTAACCAAGCACATTTTTATGTCTGGCGATCAGGGCGATCCTGATCTTCCCCAAGGTGCAATCCCCTGCGTTGGCAACTTCAACGTGATTGCACCTTAATTTTTTTATTGATTGCACCCTTTACACCTTTTTTTAAAACCCACTATGGCTACCTTTGAAGGAACCTATAACGACAACACCCAAACGCTCAAATTGGCGATCGTCATTGGTCGTTTTAATGACCTCGTAACGAGCAAGCTCCTCGCAGGCTGCCAAGATTGTCTTCGTCGCCATGGGGTCGATACCGATCCAGAAGGGACACAGATTGATTACATTTGGGTGCCCGGCTGCTTTGAAATTTCCCTAGTTGCCAAAAAACTGGCCGATTCCGGTAAATACGATGCCATCATTTGCCTCGGAGCGGTGATCCGTGGCGATACCCCCCACTTTGATTACGTTGCGGCCGAAGTGTCTAAGGGCGTTGCGGCGGCGGCGTTCCAAACGGGAGTGCCTGTTATTTTTGGCGTCCTCACCACAGACACCATGCAGCAAGCTCTCGAACGGGCTGGGATTAAGAATAACCTTGGTTGGGGCTACGCTCTCAGTGCCTTAGAAATGGCGAGTCTCATGGGAAAAATTTAAGCCTTGGTGCCATCTTTAGCAGCCGGTCAAAAAAAATCAATGAGACTCTTGACATCTTTGTTTTTTCTTGGCATAGTTGTATACGTGCTCAGCACGCAAGCGGGTATAGCTCAGCGGTAGAGCGTCACCTTGCCAAGGTGAATGTCGCGCGTTCGAATCGCGTTACCCGCTTAATCAAGAAATAAAATAACCTCACCACTAGACTGTTACAATCGTCGCGATTTGCTATAGACTGTCTGGAATATTCAAGCACATTTGTTAAACTGGCTCAGAATCAAAGACCACGATGGGTCATGTCGCTTAGTTCGGGCCATGCTTAGAGGATTTCGGCGTGTTTAATTTTGTCAGAAAGTCAGTGTCCCAACCCCTAGAAGAAAGCCCAAATCAGTCACAGCCTGGGACTCCCTCTGAACATGATTTAGAGAGTGCTGAAATGGCGGCCATGAACGAAGAAGAATTAACACAAACCACTGTAGATAACAGCCCATCGCCACAAAAGCCGCAGCAGAAATCGCGAAAACGGCGTTGGCGGCTCTGGCTGTTGGCGGGGCTGGTGCTTGGGGCGGGTAGTGGTGGTGGTCTCATTTACCGGGGCTGGCAGGAACTAGAGGCACTGGTGCCAGAAAATGTTGACGAAATCTTAATTTATACTCGTCCTGGCACCTTAACGATTCAAGCGGCGGATGGCAGCGTCATTGAAGAGGTTGGGCCGGTTTCCCATGACCGAGTCAAAATTTGGGCTGTACCAACGACCTTAACAGAGGCATTTATTGCCAGTGAAGACCGCCGCTTCTATGAGCATTTTGGAGTGGATTTGCAGGGGGTAGCACGGGCTGCCTACATGAACTTTCGGGCGGGTAGAGTCGTAGAAGGAGGCAGTAGCATTACGCAGCAGGTGGCGCGGATTGTTTTCTTGAACCAGGAGATGACCTTGGCGCGTAAGGTCAAGGAAATGCGCTTGGCGACGAAATTAGAAGAAGAATTCTCCAAAGAGCAAATCCTAGAGAGTTATCTAAATTTGGTTTATTTAGGTTCTGGAGCCTATGGTGTCTCGGATGCGGCCTGGGTTTATTTTGGTAAAGATTTAGAAGAGTTGACCCTAGGGGAAACGGCGATGATTGCGGGTTTAGCCCCAGCCCCCAGTTTGTATTCGCCGTTTGTGAATCTCCAGGCGGCGACGGTGCGGCGGGATCAGGTACTAGAGCGGATGTGGGAAGAGGGTTATATTTCCCAGACGGAATATACAGAGGCGATCGCCACCCCCATTGAAACAAATCGGCAAACGCCCCAACGCCTACTGCGTAAATACCCCTATTTTGCTGATTATGTGAAGGCAGAACTGAAGCGATACCTTTCCCCGGAGCAACTAGAAACGGGTAGCTTTGTGATTGAAACGACCTTGAACCCCCAGTGGCAGGAGTTGTCAGAGGCGGCTGTGGCCGAGGGCATTACGAATTATGGGCGCTATCAACGCTTTGAACAGGCCGCGATGGTGAGCATCGACCCCCGCAGTGGCCAGATTAAAACGATGGTCGGGGGCCTAGATTTTGAAAATAATCAATATAACCGCGTCACCCAAGCCCAACGGCAACCCGGTTCGACCTTTAAAATGTTTGTCTATGCGGCGGCGATCTCCTCTGGGATGTCTCCCAATACAACCTACGTCGATCAAGCATTTGCCATTGATGGCTACCGTCCGAAAAATTATTCAGGCACCGTCAGCAATCAAGCTGTTTCCCTCACCGAAGCCCTGACAAAATCGATCAATACCATTGCCTTGAGTGTCATGCTCGATGTGGGTTGGGACCCCGTGATTAATCTCGCTCACCGCATGGGCATTGAATCTGAGATGAAGCCCACCTATTCCCTGGCTCTAGGTGCTTGGGAAGTGAATTTGCTAGAACTAACTGCTGCCTATGGCACCCTGGCGAACGGTGGTGCTTATCAGCCTGTGTATGGCATTAGTCGCATCCTTGATCGCAACGGCAAGGTCGTCTACCAAGCGAATCGCAAACCGATCCAAGCCATTGATGCCGATAGTGCTGCCATCATGACCTATATGCTGCGAAATGTCGTGAGTAACGGTACAGGCAGTCAAGCGAATATTGGCCGTCCGGTGGCAGGCAAAACAGGCACCTCTGATCAGGCGCGGGATCTGTGGTTCATTGGTTACATTCCCCAAATGGTGACCGGAGTCTGGCTCGGCAACGACGATAATAAACCCACCTGGGGGGCAAGTAGTACGGCGGCGCGCCTCTGGGGTGATGTGATGCGCCAGATTGCCGCTTCGATGACGGTAGAAGACTTTCCCAAATTACCCAATTTGAATAATCGCGTCGGTTCCATTGCCGCAGAGCCGATCCAAGGGGGTGCGAAAAAAACGAAGGTCATCGCCACTGACGCAGAAGAAACAACTGCCACCACCAAGCCGGAAGAACAGGAGACCACAGAAACCTCCTCTGATGAAGGCACAACCCCAGAAACAGCGGCGACAACACCGACAAACAATGACAATAAAGCGGTGGTTGACAATGAGATTAAACCCACAGCACCGGCCTTTGACTTCACCGATCCGGCGGATACTGTGCCTCCCCTGGCACCATTGCCGAGTAATAATCGACCTGCATCAACGGCAACCCCGCCAAGCCCTCCTGCGGCTGCAAGACCAACCCCCACGAATGTCGATGTGCCAGCTCCCCCTGTTGTTCAGAAGAAGGAAACGACGCCCTAGGTATTTTGCTCACCAAAATAATATCCTTTCCCGTAAATGGTGTGGATTAAGGGGCGATCGCCTTTTGCTTCCACCTTACGTCGCAGCAAGCGCACCAGGGCCGCCAGCACGTTACTACTAGGAGACTCATCGCCATCCTGCCAGAGATGTTGGTAAATTTGCTCGTGGGTCAGGAGTTGGGCTGGGTGTTCCATAAAATAGCTCAGAAGTTGTAACTCCCGATCCGAGAGGCGAATGGCCCGGCCTGCACGGTAGGCCATTTGGTTGGCCACATCGAGTTCGAGATCGGCAATCCTTAAGCGATTAGGTGGCTCTCCCCCCGGCGATCGCCTTAATAAAGCCCGCACCCGGGCCAGCAGTTCCCGCAGTTCAAAGGGCTTGACTAAATAATCATCGGCTCCGGCATCTAGACCAGAGACCCGATCATCCACCGTATCCTTAGCCGTTAGAAATAAAATAGGCGTCGTGCGTCCCAGCGATCGCACCCGTTGGCAAATTTCAACCCCTGAATATTGCGGCAACATCCAATCCAAAATCAGCAGATCATACTCTTGATCGCAGGCCAGTTCTAGTCCCCGTTGGCCAGTTTCTGCCAATTCAACGGTATGTCCTTCCCGCTGTAGCACTTGGCTGAGGGCGCCCCTTAGTTCCCGTTCATCGTCCACCAACAAAATGCGCATGGTCACTCCCAAAACACCTTGATTTCCATTATTCCCGAAGAAGGAAACCTAACCCAAGGCGATCGCCGAGCATTTTCCCAACAAAAAAGGAAGCAGCTTAAATCCACTTCCAACCAATGCTCATTATTAGTGACATCTTCCCCATCGCAAGCGGATGGGGCATCCCAACCTCACAATTGAGTATTCCTACCCCACGCCACTTATCTAGGTCTTAGACCCCCGACAGACCGACTTGATAGGCTGTTTCCGTTCCCCAGAGTCCCTGGGTATAGATTGAGCAAAACAGAAAAACTTTTGTACAATTCCTAGACTTTGGAGGCCCCCGCAATGCCTGACTTTCACTCTCAAATGGTGGGCTGCTAACCAGGTTTATTTTATCACGCCCCAAGAGGCGAGGAATTAACCCTTAGAGATTACAATCAAAATCACCGTTTAAACCGAGGATAAAGCATTAGATTCCTGTTGTAGAAGGGTAATCAGTTGCTCATCTCCCTGGGCTTGGGCCGTGCGGATCCGTCGTTCCAAACTGCGGCGCATATTTTCCAGGTGTACGCGCCGGGCGTCTTGACCCATTAACTTAGAGAGCTGTGGCACCCGAACCGGACAAGCTGCCGCTGCCGCTTCCTGTTGCTGTTGGGCCGTCGCTTTGAGCACAGGTTGCTGAATCGCGTAGGTGCCGCCCCGATAATGGAGAAGTACGGACTCGACATCTGGACGATCAACTGTTTGTGTTACACAGTGTCGCCGCACCGTTTGTCCACGATAACGACCTAAAATATCTCCTTCCGTCACTTCTAAGGTTGCGGGAAGAGAATCATAGGAAACACCACGATATGTTAATTTCATAGAAATTTCCTCACTGTGCCTCAATACTTTTTCTGTAACCATTGTTACATTAACTCCCAAATTTTCTCGAAAAAATCAGGAAAACTTAAGGATCCTGCCTGGATATGTATGAACAAACAATAAAAAAGGAGCCCGAAAGCTCCTCTCAGCATTTTATGTTTAATTCGCGTTAGGGTTATCGACAGGCAATGGAGTGGTCAGTGTTAACCAGGCTGTTTTGCCAATTCCAAAGGTTTTGCAGCTTTACTGACTGCCACTTTACCTTCTTCGTTGATGTCAACGATCGCCGTATCACCAGAACCAACGCGGCCAGAAAGAATTTCCTCAGCGAGGACATCCTCTAACAAACGCATAATTGCGCGGCGTAACGGACGGGCACCATAGGATGGGTTGTAGCCCTCTTCCACGAGCCGCTCTTTAAACTTGTCGGTGACTTGCAACTCAATTTCCTGTTCAGTAAGGCGCTTAAAGACATCCTTAAGGAGGATTTCGGAGATTTCTTTAACCTCGTCTTTGTTGAGTTGACGGAAGACAATAATTTCATCGAGACGGTTGAGGAACTCTGGGCGGAAGTATTGCTTCAGTTCTTCATTGACCAGAGAGCGAATCCGGTTGTACTGGGATTCTGCCGCATCTTCGCCGAATTCGAAACCGAGACCACCACCACCTTTTTCAATGACCTTAGAGCCAATGTTGGAGGTCAGGATGATTAAGGTGTTCTTGAAATCTACGGTGCGCCCTTTCGCATCAGTCAAGCGTCCATCTTCAAGGATTTGCAGCAACATATTGAAGATGTCGGGGTGTGCTTTCTCGATTTCATCAAAGAGAATCACGGTGTAAGGACGACGACGAACTGCTTCCGTTAACTGACCGCCTTCGTTATAACCGACGTAGCCGGGAGGAGAACCAATTAATTTGGAAACGGTGTGCCGCTCCATAAACTCGGACATATCGAGACGAATCATCGCGTCTTCAGAACCGAAGAAGTAGGCTGCCAGGGATTTTGTCAGTTCAGTTTTACCAACCCCGGTGGGGCCAGAGAAGACGAAGCTGGCGATGGGGCGGTTGGGATTTTTCAAGCCAACGCGGGCCCGACGAATGGCGCGGGATACTGCTTTAACGGCATCCTCTTGACCAATCAGCCGCTGGTGCAGGGTATCTTCCATGTTGAGGAGCTTGGTGGATTCGCTCTCGGTGAGTTTGTTGAGCGGTACTCCAGTCCAAGACGCAACGATGTGGGCGATTTCTTCGGCATCAACGACGGCATCAATATCGCTGTTTTTCTCTTTTTGGCTGGCGGCGATCGCCCGAATTTCGGTCTTGATTTCCATTTCACGATCGCGCAGTTCCCCAGCCTTGTCGAAATCTTGGGAACGAACGGCTTCATCCTTTTGTTTCAGGACATCGCGCAATTCTTTGTCTAATTCCTTTGCTTCGGGAGGCAGTTGAGAATTGATCAACCGAACACGGGAACCCGCTTCGTCGATAAGGTCAATGGCTTTGTCGGGCAAGAAGCGATCACTGATGTACCGATCCGCCAATTTTGCCGCTGCATCGAGGGCTTCATCTAAAATTTTCAGCTTGTGGTGCTGTTCATAGCGTTCCCGCAGACCAAATAGAATCTCGATAGTTTCTTCGACGGAAGGTTCTCCGACCATCACCGGTTGGAAACGCCGTTCTAGGGCTGCATCCCGCTCAATGTGCTTGCGGTACTCATCGAGGGTAGTCGCACCAATACATTGCAGTTCACCACGGGCAAGGGCAGGCTTGAGGATGTTCGCTGCATCAATGGCACCTTCCGCAGCACCCGCACCAATGAGGGTATGGACTTCATCAATCACCAGGATCACATTCCCAGCTTGACGAATCTCATCCATGATTTTCTTCAGGCGTTCTTCAAATTCACCCCGGTATTTCGTGCCAGCGACGAGTAACCCAATATCAAGGGTGACAACGCGCTTTTCTTCGAGGATATCGGGCACATCCCCATTGGAAATTCTTTGGGCAAGACCTTCGGCGATCGCCGTTTTACCGACCCCTGGTTCACCAATTAGCACCGGATTGTTTTTCGTGCGGCGACCGAGAATTTGAATCACTCGTTCAATTTCATTTTGGCGACCGACTACGGGATCAAGCTTGCCATCCTTGGCTAGTTGGGTCAGATTCGAGCCAAACTCATCAAGAGTCGGGGTCTTATTACTCCGAGAGGAACCGCCACCCGCTGCGACTTCTGCTGTCTCACCGAGCATCCGGATCACCTGGGTACGTACCTTGGAGAGGTCAACCCCTAAATTTTCGAGGACTCTGGCAGCAACTCCTTCCCCTTCACGGATTAAGCCTAGTAACAAATGCTCTGTGCCAATGTAGTTATGACCCAATTGGCGAGCCTCTTCGAGGGAGAGTTCTAAAACCCGTTTTGCCCTGGGAGTGAACGGAATTTCAACGGCCACAAAGCCGGAACCCCGCCCGATGATTTTCTCTACCTCAATGCGGGCATCCTTGAGATTAACGCCCATAGACCGGAGTACCTTAGCGGCAACGCCAGTCCCCTCACCAATGAGACCGAGGAGGATTTGCTCCGTACCAACGAAGTTGTGACCAAGGCGACGCGCTTCCTCTTGGGCAAGCATAATCACCTTAATAGCTTTTTCTGTGAAGCGTTCAAACATGACCTGTTTTTTACCTGCTGCTAGTCCCTATGTAGAGTTGATTCTAGCACAGGGGAAATTTTTGGTTGATGCCTAGAACAATTGATTCTGATACGGTTTCTCCCCCTTGGCAAGCTCTGGTAACATTCGCTACGAACCGACGTTAATGGCGGAGACAGTGAGGCCATACAGAAGCCCAATTTTGAAAACATGCACCAGTTGAAAAAAGAGTCGGTTTTGGGATGCAGCGGTGTTTGTGGCAGCTTTTTGAGAAACGATTTGGCGATCGCCTTGTCTGTAGTAGAGAAAATTGCTCACTTCAGCCAGGAAAATAATCCCAACAGCGACCACAGGATCCCAAGTCGTAGTCTGACCGATGGCCGGCGGAAAAACCGTAGCAACAAAATTTCCAAACAGTAAAAAAATGGCAAGTAAGGCTATCTTGCGCCATGGATTTTGAAAAAAACTGGTAAATTGCCCAAGGGTTTCCCCCAGGAGGAGATTGAGTCGGGTACGTTGCATGGGTCACGTTGGGAGCGGTGAGGACATTATTTATTCAAGCGATCGAGGAGCCAGAGGGCAATGACAATCCCTGTAAAGTGGGAGGCGATGGTGTGGGTATTCGCCAAGATGATAAATAAATCTTTCGGTTGAATGAGCTGGGATGTATTAGAAAAAACCGCCCCCTGGGGAATGGTCAAAGATTTACCCAGGACTAGCCCCACAAAGGCTTCGGCCCCAATGATCGCAAACATCATGCCGAGGAGGTTGGCCAGGAGACCAAATTTAATGGTTTGAATGGTGTAGGATTTCTTGGGCCGGAGGGAGCTATCACCTGCGAGCATGAGTCGGGCAATGGTTTTGTAGCGGAAGAAGAAAAAGATACTTACGATGAGGGCAATGATCCCGCCGGCGGCACAGAATAGGCCAAAGCTGCTTCCTTGGCTAAAGCGAATATCTTGATTGGCGTTGGTGGCATCACTGCCCACTAGGCTCGCACTGGCAAAGAGGAGAATCAGCGCCGCAACAACACCGAGGATAATCTGTACCCAGAAGCCAATATTACCGGCGAGTTTGAGGGTGGCCGAGGCTCTGAGGATGGCAGCGGGGATCGATGCGCCCGCTAAAGCACCGTAGGAATCGCGTTTCATAGGAGTTTGTGGTGATGGGGTTATGTCTGCAGGGTCAGAATTTGCTTTTGCTCCATTCTCTTATATCAACTGTTGGGTTGCCAAAAGGGAAAAGGCGATCGCCAATAGTTACGATCAACTCCGCCGAGGTAATGGTAAAGGTTTGGGCTTCGGTTTAAATCGTTGCCAGAGGGGATAAGCAATGTAGGTAATAATGAGCAGTTCGAGTGACCAAGCGATTAGCGTACACAAAATTTTTAGAACAAAGGAGATTCGACTCAAAGCATTCTGTTGGGCTTCAAGGACTGACCAACGTGGCACCATGGGCAGATAATAAGCAGTGAGGCGATCGCCTGGATTGGTTTGATCATAATAGCGACGTTTCACCAAAGCCTGACCATTGAAATATTCATCAGAGACCGTTTGATAACGGTATTTTAAGTAATAATCCGTTTCGACAATCCCAGACTCACTGTTATACGAATAATGGACGAATTTATCATTGATCTCCGCAGCTGTCGGCGTTCCCCAGTAGCTAAAACTGGTTTGAATCATGACCGGAGGCACAAATAACAAACCGATCAATGAAACAGCACATAATAAGACAATTAGTATCGAAGCGGGGCGAGAAAAGAAGTCGGTATGGCGGACAGTCAACCATTCACATAAGAGGCTTATTCCTAATAATAAAAGAACAATGCAACTACCAGCTAAAATTAGAGGAATAAATGTTTCTGGTTCCTGGCCCTGCTTCAAGTCAATAAAATGATAAAGCAGTTTACCTGTGACGACTGGGGCTGCAATAATCAGTACAAGCAGTGACAAAGCCTTGGCGATTGCCTGCCATCGGGGTTCCTCTGGTTCGATGTATAGCCAATAGTCCTGGGGGGTGGCAATGTTATTTAAGGTACGCTCAAGCTTTTCTAACCGTTTATCTACAACCCCAGCCCACTTTGTGAAACTATGACGTTCACCCTTGTGATTAATCAATGTGATTTGTGGTCGAGCATCGTCGGCAATAGCGGCTTTTTCTTCTAGTTTAATTGCGACAAAATCTTGAGTAATAAATTGATTGAATAATGCTTTTAATTCTTTATCGTTTAAATAAAACCAATAGCGGTGATTTTGTTTTTTGGGTTCAACAACTGTAATTTCAACGCGACCACTACCCCCAATTTTCAGACGTATTCCTCCCGTAAGGGACTGCACATCATCCCATAAAATCTTTGCGGCAGACCATTGATATTCATTGCCAAGGAATTGGGTCGTTAGATTATCCATAGTTTGATCAAATATCTCAGCACAAATGCTTTTCGATACACAATCGTTTCGCGATTTATTTTTCACTATGATATCCAATGCTTCTAATAATAATGCTTTAGAAGCCAAGGCGGCATTTGGAAATCTAGCGATTGGGCGATCGCCTTTGAGGGAAAAAGTCCTGCCACTACAGGATTTCAGCACGCCCTGGAAAGGGGACAAGCTATGATGGTCATCAGGTTTTTCAGAGAGTTTGCGCGTTAATGCACCCGATTCGCCTCACCTTATTTTTCATTGGCCTGAGTATTATTCTGGGGCTGATGTTGTGGTTGGTGAATTCCCTCTACCGTCTCTATCTCCAGGTGTCCTTTACGGCGCCGTTTCTGGCAAATCTGCTGATTTTAGTGCTCATTGCCCTAATTGGCCTAATTCTCTGGACATTTTGGCGCTATTTCAATCTTTTTGGCCGCAAACGAAAACCGCGATCGCCCCGGAAAGTTGTCAATTATCAGCCTCAACTGCCCACGGAAAAAACAGAGGTGGCGGCGGCAAATCTGCGCACCATTCAACAGCAAGTCAACCAAATCCAAGACAAAGTCGCCCAGAAAGTTCTCCTGAACCGTTCCCAGGAAATTCAGGCGAATTTTGAGCGCCAAGAGTTACAGGTGGCTGTATTTGGTACGGGATCAGCGGGGAAAACATCTTTGGTGAATGCCCTGATTGGGCAAATGGTGGGCAATGTCGAAGCGACTATGGGTACCACCCAAACGGGGCAGACCTATCGCCTGAAGCTAAAGGGGGTGAATCGGCAAATTTTGATCACGGATACGCCGGGGATTCTAGAAGCTGGGGAAGCGGGCATTCAACGCGATCGCCTGGCGCGGCAGTTGGCGACCAATGCAGATCTGCTGATTTTTGTGGTGGATAACGATCTGCGGCAATCGGAATATGATCCCCTCTGCGAGCTGGCTGAAATTGGCAAGCGATCGCTGTTGGTGTTTAACAAAATCGATGTGTATCCAGACACCGATCAACAATTGATTGGCGATCGCCTCAAGGAAAAAGTGCAACACCTGATCACTCCCCAGGATGTGGTTTTAGTCTGTGCCAATCCCCAGCCCGTCGAACTAGAGGATGGTGAAATATTTACCCCAGAGCCAGACGTGATGCCTTTGGTGAAACGTTTAGCGGTGGTGCTGCGGGCCGAAGGAGATGATTTACTAGCAGATAATCTCTTATTGCAATCCCAACGCCTAGGGGAGGAAGCCCGCAAAATCATCGAACACCAACGAAAAAAACAAGCCGAACAGGTGATCGAACGCTACCAGTGGATCGGGGCTGGGGTGATCGCCGTAACGCCTCTGCCCGTGGTGGATATGTTGGCGACGGCGGCAGTGAATGCCCAGATGGTGATGGAAATTGGTCGGGTTTATGGCTGCGAAATTGATGGCGATCGCGGTAAAGAATTGGCCGTTTCTCTCGGGAAAACTTTGGTCAGTTTGGGGGTAGTGAAAGGGGCCGTCGAAATTCTTGCGAAGATTCTTCAAACGAACATCGCCACTTACCTTGTGGGAAAAGCAATCCAGGGAGTGACAGCCGCCTACCTCACGCGCATTGCGGGCAAGAGTTTCATTGAATATTTCCGCCATGACCAGGATTGGGGTGATGGGGGGATCACAGAAGTGGTGCAGGAGCAATTTAAGCTCAGTAAGAAGGACGAGTTTGTGAAAGATTTTGTTGGCGATGCCATTCTTAAGGTGGTCAATCCCTTTAAGGAAGTATGGCAGATTGAACTAGAAGAAGATCCCGACTTAGCAGAACTGGAATGGACGGCACCCCAACGGCGACGGCGGGATGATTGGTAGATTTTGAGCGGGAGTTTTAGGCATGGTTATGACACCACAGCGACAGATTGACTGGCAAAAATTAGCGGAGATTTACGAACTCAAGGAATTTTTCGAGACGGATTTTGCTGGTTTTCAAGCCGAAATTGAACAGCAGTTGCAAGATCTTGATCGCTTCCCGACGGCAACCCTGGAGAAATTGGCAAAACTGCGCGCCCTGGAAGTGACCAACGGCATTACCCAATGGGCCTATCGGCGCGGGGCAGACCAAGCTCTTTCCATCGAGCAGACCCGGCAATGTATGAATATGGTGATGGGCTTTATGAAAAATGTAGAATTGACCTTTCCCAGCATCGGCACAGTTGAATTTAGCGACTGGGAAACCGACTATGTGCGGCGCGTGCGGGGACTTTATATTGATGCGTTTAAAAATAATGTCCCAGGGACAGAGTCGCAGTTCCATGCCATTTCTACGGCCCAATTTATCGCCTGTGGTCATCACCGTTTAAATGAGGCGATCGCCCTCGTGGAAGCAGATTATGGAGAACTGTTTTCGGCCTATTTCATCGAACGAATGAAAAAATATATCGGCGCTTACCTAGATAGTTTCAGCGAAAGCCCCTAAGATCCAAGACTGCGCATCGGTGGCATCGGCATTGGAGAGATTGGAGCAGCAATGAAAATTCAGGCGGTAGACTACACAACCTTGGTGGCCCTGGTCACGGAATTGCAACGGGACTGGGTGCCGGCGCGCCTCGAACAGGTTTATCAGTACGACAAACAAACCCTCTGCTTAGCCCTGCGTACCCTCGAAAAGCGGGAATGGCTCTGGCTGTCATGGCATCCCCAGGCCGCAAGAATGCATTTAGGCGATCGCCCCCCCAGGGATCCTGATACTTTCACCTTTAGCGACCAACTGCGCCATTTGATTAAAGGTTCAGCCTTACTGGGGATTGAATTGATCCAGCCCTGGGAACGGGTGGTGGATTTTCAGTTTGGCCGCCGCCCCGGAGATCCACCCCAATGGCATTTGTACGTTGAAATTATGGGGAAACATAGCAATGTGATCCTCGCCAATGCCGATCAGCAAATCGTCACCACGGCCCAACAAATCAGTGGCGATCGCTCCACTGTCCGCCCTGTACAAACCGGTCAACCCTACGAATTTCCCCCGGCCCTGACGAAAACAGCGCCCAGCACTACGGAATCCTTGGAACGCTGGCAAGAAAGAATTGCTTTATTACCCAAATCCCTGAAAAAACAACTGCTTGAAAATTACCGGGGCGTGAGTCCTATCCTCCTAGAAGGAATGGTTCGCGCGGCCCAGTTAACCCCTGAGCAAACGACGGATAGCCTCACCGCTAACGATTGGGAAAATCTTTTTCAGCAGTGGCAACGGTGGCTCACTTGCTTAGAACAGCGGCAGTTTTGTTTAACGCTCCAGGATAACGAATATCAAGTGGTGACCTGGCAGCCGAATGACCCTTGTTTGCCCCTACAGCCCACTCTCAATCACTATTACCAAAGTCGTCTTAATCAACAGCAGTTCCAGCAACTGCACCACCAACTAAACCAGAAAATTAGTCTCCTGTTGGCAAAATTGCAGCAAAAAGCCCAACTTTTTCGAACGCGCCTCACAGAATCTACCGAAGCGGATCAATACCGTCAATACGGCGATTTACTCATGGCTTATTTGCATGAGTGGCAACCGGGCTTGACCGAAATTGCCTTGACGGATTTTGCCTCAGGCGATCGCGTTAAAATTCCCCTCCAACCCGATAAAAATGCCGTTCAAAATGCCCAAGCTTTTTATAAACAGCATCAAAAACTAAAGCGAGCAAATCACATTGTGCAACCGCTTTTAGAGGAAGTAGAAACAGAGATCCATTACCTCGAACACATTGAAGCCAGCTTGGGACAAATCGCCCATTACGAAAACGCCACTGATTTGGAAGCCTTGCAAGAAATTCAGGCAGAACTTATCCACGAAGGCTATCTCAAAACCAACCGAGAACCCACTGCCAAACAAGAAGTCTCTAAACCCCACATTTACCGCACTCCAGGGGGAGCCGAACTGTGGATCGGGCGCAACAACCAACAAAATGACCATCTAACATTTCGGATTGCCAACGATTATGATCTTTGGTTTCATAGCCAGGAAATTCCTGGTAGCCATGTGCTGCTGCGGCTCCAACCTGGCGCGGTTCCCGATGAAGCAGAATTGCAATGGGCGGCGGATTTTGCGGCCTATTACAGTCGCGCCAGTCAGAGTGAACAAGTGCCTATCGTCTACACTAAACCCAAGCATGTTTATAAACCCAAAGGCGCTAAACCAGGAATGTGCATTTATAAACAGGAAACGATTCTCTGGGGTCAACCCCAACGGGCCAAGGCGGCGATCGCCAAATTTACCCAATTAATGGATCCGTCCGAGAAAAAGTAGGGGATAGGGTTTCGGTTCATTGGGGGGAAAGGTATGAGATCCCTCACTTGATTTTTTTAGAAAAATATGTAGCCATAAAAGACAAATTGCTTGAAAAGCTTTTTTAGAGCGCTTTTGGCCCGTTTGTGCCTCTGAAAACAGAAAACATTAGCAGTCGCCCCCTAGGAGTGCTAAATTTGCTAGTGACGTAAAACTTTATAACGCAAACTCCTATGGCTAAGATTGTCTCTTTCAAGGATGACTCTAGACGCGCCCTCGAAGCAGGGATTAACGCCCTTGCCGATGCGGTAAAAATCACCCTCGGCCCCAAGGGTCGGAATGTACTCCTCGAAAAGCAGTATGGTGCGCCCCAAATTGTGAATGATGGGATCACCGTTGCTAAGGATATTGAACTCAGTGATCCGCTCCAAAATACGGGGGCACGGTTAATCCGGGAAGTGGCAGCGAAAACTAACGACAGTGCTGGGGATGGCACAACCACTGCCACCGTCATGGCCCAAGCTTTGATCCGCGAAGGTTTAAAAAATGTAACTGCTGGGGCAAACCCTGTGGCCCTGCGCCGGGGTATCGATGCAGCGGTGAAGTTCCTCGTGAAGGAAGTGGCCGCGATCGCCAAGCCCGTTGAAGGAGATGCGATCGCCCAGGTTGCCGCTGTGTCCGCTGGGAACGACGAAGAAGTGGGCCGGATGATCTCCGAAGCCATGGCTAAGGTCACCAAGGATGGTGTCATTACCGTCGAAGAGTCCAAGTCCCTCGCCACCGAACTGGATGTGGTCGAAGGGATGCAACTGGATCGCGGTTACATCTCCCCCTATTTCGTCACCGATCAGGAACGGCAAATCGTTGAATTTGAAAATCCCTACATCCTGATCACCGATAAGAAAATTTCGGCGATCGCCGACCTCGTGCCCGCCCTCGAACAAGTGGCCCGTTCCGGTCGTCCTCTATTGATTGTTGCCGAAGACCTCGAAGGGGAAGCCCTCGCTACTCTCGTTGTGAACAAAGCCCGTGGCGTGCTCAATGCTGCTGCGATTAAAGCTCCCAGTTTTGGCGATCGCCGCAAGCAAATGCTCCAGGACATTGCTGTCCTCACCGGGGGTCGCGTCATCTCCGAAGAAGTGGGCCTCAGTCTCGAAGCAATTGACCTTGATATGCTCGGTAATGCCGAAAAAATCACCATCGATAAAGAAAGCACCACCATTGTTTCCGGTGGCGGTAGCAAGGCTGACATTGACGCTCGCGTGAACCAAATCCGTAAGCAGTTGGCCGAAACCGACTCCGAATATGACATGGAAAAACTCCAGGAGCGGATCGCTAAGCTCGCTGGTGGTGTTGCCGTGATCAAAGTTGGTGCAGCGACGGAAACCGAACTCAAAGACCGCAAACTCCGCATTGAAGACGCCCTCAACGCTACCAAAGCCGCCGTTGAGGAAGGGATTGTTCCCGGTGGTGGTACAACCTTAATTCACCTTGCTGAAAAAGTTGCTGAAGTAAAAGCAAGCCTCAGTAGCGACGAAGAGAAGCTCGGTGTCGATATTGTTGCCCGCGCCCTAGAAGCGCCTCTGCGCCAATTGGCTGATAACGCTGGTGCTGAAGGTTCTGTAGTTGTGGAACGGGTGCGTACCAGTGACTTCAACGTTGGCTACAATGCCGCTACTGGCGAGTATGTCGATATGATTGCCGCTGGGATTATTGATCCGGCGAAGGTTGTTCGCTCCGTTCTGCAAAATGCGGCTTCCATTGCCGGGATGGTGATTACGACTGAAGCCCTCGTCGTTGAAAAGCCTGAACCCGAAGCTCCCGCCCCTGACATGGGTGGTGGCATGCCCGGTATGGGTGGCATGGGCGGCATGGGAATGCCTGGCATGGGAATGATGTAATTTCTTCTCAATCCCTTTAAAGATTAATGATCTGAATTGGGCACCCTCCGGGGTGCTTTTTTGTTTTTTGGGCCAGAAGTTAGTCGGTTATTAGGGACTGTTCCTGTAACCAGTGATTGAGGGTTTCCCGGAGGGTTTGGGGATTGAGGGGTTTACTGAGGTAGTCGTTCATGCCCGCTGCTAAATACTGCTCTTGGTTGGCTTCTCCCATGGTGGTGGTGAGCGCAATGATTGGTATCTGTCGGTGGCGATCGCCGCCTCCACCCTGGCGAATATGTTGACTCGTTTGAAAGCCATTCATTTTGGGCATGAGGCAATCCATCAAGACTAACCGATAGGGCTGATTTTTCGGGGCCGTCTGGAGCATCCGTAGGGCTTCTGTGCCACCCATGGCAACATCGACAGCAAACCCAAACTGCTGACAGAGACCTCGAATAATAATTTGATTGACGGGGTTATCTTCCACAAGGAGGAGGCGGGCCGGGATTTTTTGCTTTGGATCGACTGCGGTGGGTTGCGGCCCAGAATCCAGAATTCTAGAGTTTGGCTGGGCAAGATTTTCACAGAAACGCCGACAGGCCTGCCACAGGGGCCGGGATAAAATCGGCTTAATGAGGTGGTGAGTGGCCGTGAGTTGGGGGAAGCTTTGGGGATCGGTGGGACTGTAAAGAAACGTGGTGAGCAGTAATAATTGGCAGTTTTTATGGGGATAAAGCCGTTGGAGATTTTGGGCGAGGGTGAGGGCGTCCATATCCCTCAGGGAGTGATCCAGGATCAGGAGGGGCGTGTCGGTGGTGGGGGGCTGGGTTTGCCAGAGGGAGATCGCCTCCTGGGCATTGGCCGCGGCCTGGACGGTGGCACCCCAGGCTTTGAGCGCGTCGGACAAAATTTCCCGTTGGTTTTGCTGCTCCTCTACGACGAGGATTTCTAGCCCCTGCAAGCTATCGGCTGTCATCCGCGACATTTGGGAACGTCCCGCCCCACACCCTAGGGTGAAGGTAAAACAGCTCCCTTCCCCTGGGGTACTGGCCACTTCAATGGTGCCCCCCATCACCTGGCAGAGGCGCTGGGTAATCGCCAAACCGAGACCTGTGCCACCATAACGCCGGGTGGTCCCCGCATCTAACTGGGTAAAAGGCTCAAAGAGATCGCTCAGTTTTTCGGTGGCGATGCCAATGCCGGTATCCGTCACTGAGCAGGTAAAATCGAGGCGATCGCCAACACACTCCGTTTGACAGCGAACAGTCACATATCCTTGGTTGGTAAATTTAATGGCATTACTCACCAAATTTGTCAGGACTTGTCGTAAACGGCCAGGATCCCCTTGGATGGCACTATGTTGCAGGCCCCGCAGATCAAAAATTAGCTGTAGACCTTTCTCTTGGGCAGCAAAGGCCATTAACTTAGCGAAATTTTCAAAGAACTGATGGAGATCAAAATCCACCACTTCTAGTTGCAACTTCCCGGCTTCCATCTTCGAGAAGTCCAAAATATCGTTCAGCAAAATCAGTAAAGATTCGGCGCTAGAAAGGGCAATGTGGGCGTGTTCTTGTTGTTCTACGTTGAGATCTTCGCTGTAGAGTAACAAATTCAGCATGCCGATAATGCCATTCATGGGCGTCCGAATTTCGTGGCTCATGGTGGCTAAAAACATACTTTTTGCATGGGCTGCTGCTTCTGCTGCTTCTTTGGCATCAATCAACGCCTGCTCTGCCTGTTTGCGATCGCCAATATCACTGTGGGTGCCAATAATCCGCAAGGGCTCTCCTTCCGGCGTCCACTCGATCACCTTACCCCGGTCTAAGATCCACTTATAAGAACCATCTTTGCACCGGACCCGATGTTCACTGCGATAGGCTTCCACCTGGCCGTCAAGGTGAGCTTGGATGGCTTGATAAGTCATTGCCAAATCATCTGGGTGGACACGACTTTCCCATTCCATCAGGGTGTCACCAATTTCCGCATCGCTGTAGCCCAACATCGCTTTCCACTGCCGTGAGAAAAAGACATGGTTCGTTTGGGCATTCCAATCCCAGACCCCATCCCCAGAACCTTCTAGGGCAAATTGCCAGCGGAGTTCACTTTCCCGGAGGGCTTGTTCTGCGAGGACTCGCTCAGTAATATCGAGGGCTGTTCCAAAAAAACGGATGGTTTTACCAGAGGCATCTTTTTGACTACTGCCCCTCGCCTCATGGTAAAAAATTTGTCCATTGGCCAGTTGGGCACGGTATTGAACCACATAACTTTCGCCTGTGCGCATCGCCGTTTCAACGCAGCGCTTGAGGCGTTCTTGATCATCAGGGTGAATTAAGGCCCAATGTTCATCGTAGGTGGGCGGCCCTTGGGTCATGTTCAGGCCAAACATCCGCAACAACTCCGGCGACCAGGAAAGATTACCGGTGGTGAGATCGACTTCCCAGCTACCGATATGGGCCAGGCGTTGGGCTTCCTGGAGAGAGGCTTCACTGCGTTTGAGGCGTTCTTCAAAGCGTTTGTAGGGCGTGAGATCGATGTGGGAGCCAATCATGCGTAGTGGTTGACCTTGGTCATCCCATTCAATGACCTTGCCAGAACAAAGCACCCAGACAGTGGAGCCATCCCGGTGACGATAACGAACTTCGTTGCAGAAGGGAATTTCGCCATGGCTCGCAATGTGCCGCTGCAGGTTTTGGTTAACTGTCGGAAGCTCTTCAGGAAAAATGAGCCGTTGCCAGGATTCTGGGCGGTTGGGCAATTCGTGATCTGCATAGCCAAACATCCGCTTAAAACTGGGGCTGAGATACTCTCTATTGCTGACAAGATCCCAGTCCCAATAACCCGCAAAGGCATTTTCAAGAATTTCTTCAAAAAATTTCAGTTCATGGTGGCTGTATTCTGGGGCGGCGGCTGGTTCTGGGTTGAGGTGTTGGCGCAATTCGGCGAGGCGATCGCCAGATAAGATCCCCACGGGTTTCCCCTGGTGATCAACAATGGTCAGCCAAGTAAGCTGCTGCGCGGTGAAGTATTGGCACAGCGGTTCGATTTGGTCGAGGTCGTCTATGGGATAGGTCGATGCGGGCCGTTGCATAATCTCTGCTGCGGTGGCCGTTTGGGGATTTTTTCCCTGGGCGATCGCCCTTAAAATATCCCCTGGGCAGACGGTACCAAGGAGCTGTTCGTCGGCCATAACCAGTACACCGACAAGCTGAGGATCGGCACAGAAGCGATCGCTTAAGGCTGGGAGGGAGAGAGCAGGCCCAACAATGACTGGCGGATAGAGCAAACTGACGATAATTTCGGGCACTGGAAACCGTGGTGGAAGTGCTGTTGACATGGCACACAAGCTGAAAGATGGCAGCGGCAGGGAGCGACACAAACCAACTTTGATGTATCAAGTCTTCGGGATATAACTTTTATCTTATCAAGTGATGTTTCTTGCTGTTTGGTTTATGAAGGGAAAAGAAATATTTTTTTCATCTAAATTAAAATGACAGTTTCATAATGTAGGAATAACGCCTTTGAATTTTGTGGTAATTGATAGTAACTGTCAATTCAGTCTCAGCCTAAAAGCATTACTCAGTAGATCTAACTGGCATCAAATTGCGATGAAATTTTCCCATCTTGAAATGCATAAATTATCTTTTTAGTTTTATTGAAATTTTCAGTGTTAGGAGTGCCTCAAGCCTAGACTATTGGACAATCAGATAACCGTCGCGATACCAATTTTCAAGTTGTTCAGGGGGAATATTTTCGGCGATCGCCGCTTGTTGGGTAAAGCCTTCAGGATATTGATTGAGCAATGTTTGTAGGGCAGGAATCGTTTGATGTTTGGCGAGAAAATCATGGTAAATGCCCCCTTCCCAGAGGTAACACCATGACGGTAAACGGTAGCAGCTTTTCTCCGTGATCGGCGTATAACAATAGGTGAGGGGTTCACGACATTTCGCGTTTAAAATTGCTTGGGCATAGCCTTCGAGTTGGCTTTGTACGCCATAATTTCCGTGGAGATAGGCGAGGGCTTCGGGGGAAGTTTTGCGTTTTTCCATAATAATTCCAGAGGCGATCGCCGCAGCAGTTTCTGCATCGCCAAAATGGACTTTATCAATTAAATGATCCGGCAATAATTCCCGATGGGTTGAGACCCGGGACACAATCGCGGGCGTACCACAACCTAAGGATTCATAGGGGGAATTACCAAAGGATTCAACGAAATTGCCTAAGCCTAACGTGACCGCACCTAAGCTGTAATATTGCGGCATTAAAGACTGGGGAATCCAGTCATGAAAAATGAAATGTTGCGTTAAATTGCGGGTTTTAATCTCCGTTTCCATCTCTTGATAAAAAGCGGCTACTTCCGGCGAAATTCCCACTTCTAACCAACGGGGCACTAAGACTTTTAAATTGCTAATACCATATTTATGAACCAGTAAATCCGCGACGGCAATTGTTTGAGGTAAACCCTTCGTGGGTTCGGGGCGGTGGGGATGAATGACAATCGCATCTTTTGCTGGATCAACTGACACAATTTCTAAAATTTCTTGGGGAATGGTAGGTTTAAAAATGTCCCAATCGATGCCCGTTGAAACCACCAATAACCGCTCGTTTAATTCCGGTAAAAATCGCCCCATTGTCTCCGCGTAAAATCGCCGCGAATATTCCGACACCGCAATCAGGCGATCGCCCTGAAAGAGGAATCCCCCTAAAATCGTTTCTGGATAGACGTTATCCCGCAGGGCTACCACCGTCGGAATGTGCTGGTAGGCATAGGGAAACAGAAATTCCCCATCGTGCATATAGAAGCGATCTGCCCCGTCGAGGTGGGCGGCCACATCCTGCATCATGTTCGCAATGTCATAGGCAGGAATGGCGTAGGGCTGCGGAAAGGGTTGATGGAACCGCAAAATCGGTTTGACCAGCACATTTTCATGCCAGCGAAATTCAACGCAACTATCGGCGCAACGGGTCGATAAAATCACCACCTCATGCCCCATTTCCCCCAGATACACCGAGATATTTTTAATTTGTTTCGGCGCACCCCCCAGCACGCGATCGCCAAATAGGGGATTAATGGAGAACATGACAATTTTCATTGGTGACAACCCAAACGCGACGGCAAAAAAACATTTCCGATCAAAGCAAACCCAGATCAAGCCTAGTTTAAGGTTTGGCTAGGAATCGTTTTAGACAGACTTTATCTGTAACCGTCCATCCCGCACCACTCCGCCCGCTTTCGTCACGCCGCCATCGGTTTTGATGTGACTAATCAACGCCTCTCGCAACAGAATCTCCGTATCTTTACTCGGCTGCTGGTCGAGATCAAACAGGGCGATCGCCGGATATTGTTGGTGAAATTGCCGTTCCCAGTGGCAAGCCGCTTGGCGAATAAAACTATGGGTGGCAAAGGTAAAGGTTTGCGCCAGTTGCTCTTTTAACGGGATGCCCCGCACAAAAATCTCCGTTACCCGTGCCGCCGCCCGATTTTCACCGAGCCGAATCTGGTAACGAATTTGTCCGCTAAACTGCACAAAACCCCGTTCTAGGTGGGGTTCCCCGCAGCGATTTGCCCGCCGTGCATTGTCCTGCAACAAAGCCCAGAGCTGTTCCCCGGTGAGTTGAAACAACCGCAATGTGTCGGCATGGGGCATCACCGCAAACCAATCACCATAGACTAAATTGTCCGTTGGCAGTCCCGTCCGCAATACCGCCGCATCGGTCAGGGCAAAATCCACCTCATACCCTTTTTTTCTTGCCTGAGCCACCATCCCTGCGGTGATGAAATTGGCAAAGGCGGATTCATGGCTGGCGAAATCATTTAAAACGGCATCGGTTTCCAAATCGGGATGATTTGCGACAATGCCCAAGGGCTGATTTAACTTCTGGTGTAGCGACGCAACAATGGGCGTAATTTGGGTGTGCTCAAAGGCTTCTTCAACCGGAAAATCCGCCGTTACAGATAGTTTGGCATTGGTGACGGTGGCTGGTTGCTGCTGATCCCTGAGGGTAATGGTCACTTCCCCCAAAAACCGTCCCAAAGTTCCCGCCTGCACAATGGGAATGCCGTTAACAATATTGCTTTGATCCAGACAGGTTTCATTCAAAATGTGGTGGGTATGGCCGCCGATAATCAGATCCACCGCCCCATGGGGTAACTGTGCCGCCAGTTGGCGATCGCCATAACCTTCGACGGTGGCACTGGTCGAGTGCAAATCATAGCCCAGATGACTGAGGACAATCAGCACATGGCAATAGGGACGCAGCACAGGCAGCAAATTTTTAACAACCCGCACCGGATCGACAAAGGTTAAATTCCGCGCATCGGAACCCTTCATTTGCGCTGAAGTGGTTAGCCCGATTATGCCGACCCGCACCCCTTTTACATCCAATAACGCCGCCGGATAAACGCACTTTTTTAACTGCGCTGGTGGCATCAGGTTGGCTGACAACACCGGAAACGCCCCCGACCGCTGAATCATTTTGGCGAGGGCATGGGTTCCCAAATCGAGATCATGGTTTCCCAAAGCGGCGGCATCAACCCCCAAGGTTTGGTAGAGATCGTAGGGGTGGTTGCCTTCGGAAACCAGTGCATCAAATGGCGTTCCCACCATGTCATCCCCCGCCGAAAGCAGTAACACCCCCGCCTGCGGATTGTCGGCATACTTGCGTTGTTGCTGGTGGTAACGGGACACAAGGCGCGAAAAAACGGGAATATTTCCCTCTGGGGCAAGGTGGGCGATCCGTCCATGCAGATCATTAAAATGCAAAATTTTTAACCGGAAGGGGGTCACCACGGGCAGGTCGGCGGCACGGGGAATTTGGTAGCGACTGGAAAGATTCGGCGTAATTTCAATTTCGGTGACGGGTTGGGTCGCATCGCCGATCCATAAAAAGCGCGATCGCCGTTGATTTTTAGCAAGATAGGGAGCGGCGACCAAACGCAGGGGATTGGGGATAAATGCAGATTCTGATCGGGCAGAAGGCTTTGGGACTGGAAGGTTGGGCTGACTGTTCACAGGACTTCCCAAAAAATATGACGGCACAGGGAGAGGCGATCGCCAAAATGACGAAATTTAGTTCTAAGGGAAGCGTGGCACAGTTGCTTAATCGACGCGTTAAGGTTCCGTTAGTGGGCTGTAAATTTCTGCCAAAGTGACCGAAAAAAAAGACATGGCCGCAACCATGTCCAAATTGATTAAGTTTTTAAGAGCATTTAGTCGTTTTTCATCGAATCTAGCCAATTTCTGACCTGTTCTGCGGCGATATCTTTACCACCGAGACCAAAGGCAATGGCGATCGCCACGGCGATTCCACCGACGAGCAACCCAAAGGCAAGGTTCACGATATTCGTCGCAATGCCCATTTGTTCCAGGGCCATCGCCCCAACGAGCACCAGGATAATGACCCGTGCTGCTTGACCGAGGATCTTCGATTGCCTAGAACCAGACGCTGCCAGAGCTTTGTAGGAAATGTTAGAGAAATACAAACCCAACGCAAAGATCAAGAGGGCGACTAACACCTGTCCGGCGATCGCTAAAATGACGCCCACAACGCTGGTAAGAGCCTCAATTTGCAGCACATCAACGGCAGTAAGAGCCGCCACTAACATAATGACCACCAGGGAAATTGTCCCCATCACCTGGGAAGGGGTTTTACCCGGTTTCGTGGTTTCGCCTTCGCCTTCCCTAGGGGCAGCACTGACCATCCCATCGAGGCCGAGCCAAGTTAAGACATTATCAAAGCCAAAGCCCGCCAGGACATTACTCACAAACTCGGACACATATTCACCCACCACATAGGCAAAGGTGAGAATGATCGCTGCGGCGAGAAGCTTGGGCAAGAGCATTAATACTTGATCCAACATGGCGATCGCCGGGAGAGAAATCGCCTCGATCTGGGCCACCTCTAGGGCAGAAATCGCCACAGGGATCAAGATCAAAATATAAGCAATAGTACCGAGCACCCAAGATAAAGACTGTCGCCCAGCACTACTAGATAGACCAAATTTTTCACCAATCTGATCCACACCCGTTGCCTTCAGGAGATTGGTCACTAAACGACGCACCACCTGGGCAATGAACCAACCGACAATTCCAATCAGAGCCGCCGCAAAGAGATCCGGCAGAATTAGCAACACTTCGTCTACCAAATCCCGGAGGGGCGCAAGGGTATTTTCTAGGCCCAGGGTTTCGAGGATTGGTGTGAGGAAAAAGAAGAAAATGAACCAATACAGTGCATTCCCGATGGTTTCACTGATATTAGTGGTCTGGGATTGCGGAGCAGCTTCTGTTTCTGTCTCCCCGGTCTCGGTTTCGGGGCTAGCAGGATTAAGACGCTCGTCAAGTCGAAAAGTGTTTAAACCTTTGACCACAATTAATTTGGCAATGGTGGCCACCAACCAAGCGACCCCTAACCACAGACCTGCCGCAAACAGTTGGGGCAAGAAGTTTGTCACTTGACTGAGCAGTTCATTGAGTGGCGTGTAAACCCCGTCAAGCTGGAGGGTTTCTAAAACAGCCACCACTGTAAAGAGGATGACAAACCAGTAGACGATATTCGCCGCCCAAATTTCAATGGGCAGATCATTTTTTCCATCGTGACCGGTGATCCAAGCGGCAATTTTATTGTCGACATCGGTTTTGCTCAGGAGCCCTTTGACGATAGCTTTGACCACTAGGGCAACGATCCAACCGATGATTAAGATGGCGATCGCCTTAATGATATTGGCGACATCTTCTCCAACAAGGGTTGTTATAGACTCCGGCAGTTGGAGTGCTAAAACAGCATAGGGGTCACCCACAGGAGGCCCCAAAGTATTGATTAAAGGTGACATTGTTTCAGGATTAAAATTAAATAACTACATCGCTAATCACGGCCATAATGGGCGTTTTTGCGCTAATTTACGGCAAGACGTTGCCTCTTCCACCCTACAAAGATCTCTCGGATTTTTCACCCGCAAAATGGACAAATTCGCTATATTTCTTTTCATAACTTTGGGAAAATCCACCTTTAGATAGAATTTTGATGGAAATTTTTGAGCAATCAATTCAAGTGCGGGCCAGTGCCACCTGTGTAGAGCAGTGTTTTACGGATCTAGAAACCATGCACCGCTGGCTAAACCCTCTGCTGCGGTGTGAACCCCTCGGCGATCGCTGGAGCACAGCCCTCGAAAGTCAAAGTCGCTTTTGGTTAAAAATTCCCTTGGTTAACCTGGTGTTGAATAATCGCGTCGTGGAACGGGAACCGGGTTTAATTGTCTGGCAATTTACCGGGTTTTTCCGGGGACGAGACCGTTGGGAGTGTATCCCCAATGCCACAGGAACCCAGTTAGTGAACCGCTTTCAGTTTGACATTCCCAATCCTTTGGTGCGTTGGGGGTTTAAAACCTTTGCCGCCCGCTGGACACAGAAAGATATGCAAGCCCAACTGCGACGGATCAAGGCGATCGCCGAAGCATCCCAACCGTGACCCCCAAACCGTTTAACGGCAATGGGTTGAAATCCCCGCCCCTTGGGGCGTAATCCTTTATAATCATGGTGTTGACATGGCAACGGATAGCGAAAACCAAGCTAGACACATACAAAGTATTTTTTGTGACCATGAGTTTTGCCCTCAGGAACTGGGGAGTCAGCCTATCGCCAGAATATTAAGACTCGCTATTCCTCGGAATAGAAAGCTGTTCTTTGGGTAGGAAGCTTCGCTGCTTGCGGCGGGGCAGTTCACGATAAATAACTAGGAAAAATAACCCGTAAATCTGCATGTATAGTCTGGATTTGACCCTCAAATATAGCCCGATCCCCGTTTCTGTCCAACGCAAAGAAGCCGAAGCAGCCCAAGCCTTGTATCAATCTGTCCTCGAGGCCATGAAAGGCGACCATGCCACCCTCCTCGAACTCACCTGCGAAAAGGATGAGGATAAAAAAATCGCCCTCCTCAGTGATCAAATCAGTGCCGTTGTCCTCAATAAAAAAGGTGGTGCGGCAGCCGGCGGACGGGTACCAGGCTTTTTTGCCACCCAAGCCGCTGAATAACCGAAGTTTCTGGCCTCAAACCCACGGGGGGCGATCGCTCCCCTCTTTTTTGTTACGTTTACTGTGTCGTTGTGATGATGGCCCCAAGTGACCCCTCCCAAAGCCATGTCTAGTCCTGCCATAGCCGTCGAAAACCTTAATTTCAGTTGGCAACCGGACAAAAAAATCCTCAGTCACTGCAATTTAGCCGTCCCCCAGGGGGAATTTTGGATGCTCTTGGGCACCAATGGCAGTGGCAAATCGACCCTACTACGCATTTTGGCAGGTCTCCTGGAAGCCGATTCGGGTACCGTTGAATTGATCCAACCCGTCGGCTTTGTCTTCCAAAATCCCGACCACCAATTGGTCATGCCTACCGTGGGGGCGGATGTGGCCTTTGGCTTGGTTTCCGAACGCTTACCGACCCCCATCATTCAACAACGGGTGGCCGAAGCCTTGGGCGCAGTGGGTCTCAGTAATTTAGCCCGTCGTCCGATCTATGCCCTCAGTGGTGGGCAAAAACAACGGGTCGCCATTGCCGGGGCGATCGCCAGACATTGTGAAGTCCTCCTCCTCGATGAACCCACGGCCCTTTTGGATGGCGATACCCAGCTTGATCTCGTCAAACAGGTACAACATTTAGTGAGGAGTCGAGGGATGACAGCCCTTTGGGTGACCCATCGCCTCGATGAATTAGACTTTTGTGATGGGGCTTTCCTCTTGGAAAATGGCCGAGTCGTTGACCAAGGCGATCCCCAAATCCTCAAACATCGTTTACAAACCACCACCGTCTAGCTTTTTATGCACCTCCGCCTCCTCAAGCTTCACCCCAACGCAATTATTCCCAAATATCAACACGATGGGGATTCTGGCGTTGATCTCCATGCCATCGAACCCGTGGCGATCGCCCCCCACAAAACGGCCCTGATCAAAACAGGTCTCGCGGCGGAGATTCCCATTGGCACAGAACTTCAGATCCGCCCCCGCAGTGGCCTAGCCCTCAAACAAAGCGTCACTGTCCTTAACAGCCCTGGCACCATCGACGCCAACTATCGCGGTGAAATCGGTGTGATTTTAATCAACCACAGCGATACGGTCTTTGAGGTCAAAGCCGGGATGCGTATTGCCCAAATGGTGATGGTGCCAGTCATGCATTTAGATATTACGGTGGTCGACAAAGTCAGTAGCACGAGCCGAGGTACGGGCGGGTTCGGCTCTACGGGCACTTAAATCCCAAGTGCCTTACGCTAAATTGGAAGAAAGGTAACTACAGTAGGCAACATCCGTGGCTATGGACTTTTCTTTTTTTTGGGGCTTAGGGTTAGGGGGCATCGGTCTGTTTTTTACGATGCGCACCTTCCAAAAGCAGGAAATTTTAAAACTCAAAAAAAACTTTGCCACCCAACAGGAAGCCTACGAATCCCAACTCCAGCTTCAGGCGGAAAATTACAGTTTAGAAATGGCGAATCAAGCCCAAGATTTTCACCAGGCGATCGCCGACCTCGAGCAACGTATTGCCAGCCAAACCCAGGTTAAAGAACGCCTCGAACAAAAGCTACAACGAGAAAAAGAATTAAGCCTCGCTAGCCAAAAGAAACTCCGCGAAAATAACCGCGACATTGACGAAATTCTCGAATCTTTAGAAAAATCACAACAGGATGTCTTGCATCACAAAGAAGTAGAAATCAGCCAACTGAAAGCCCAATTACAAGAGTACGCCGTTAACTTAGAACAACAAAGGGTTGATTTATTTAATCTCCAACAGCAGTCATCCTCTCGACAACCGACCCAAGGCGATCACCTCAACGCAGAACAAATACAAACCCTCGTCAGCACCCTACTGCCAGAAATCACCCTCCTACGAGACTCTCTGAACGTATTAGTAGACCAGCCCGAAAATCTAGCCGCCCTCATCAAAGCCCTGAAAGATATTCTCGAAGGCCAAGCCTACGCTGCAAAAAAAGTCCGCGCCACCGACAACAAATGGACAGAATGCCGTGTGCCCCATATCAATTTGATGCGTCTTTATTATCAAAAATGCAAAAAAGCCCCGGGCTATCAAGTATTAATCTCACCCAAGAAAAATCAAAAAAGCCAAGATCAAGATTACGAATGGCTCAAAAATCAAACTAGCTGTTAATGCTTAACCAAGCAGATATTTTTTGTCTTCACGCTACTGACAGAAAATAATTCCCAAAAATTCCCAAGCAAAAACCCCCACCATCTCTGGTAGGGGCCTTCGCCAATCATTACTTATTCAGTTTTACTGTCAAAGCAATCATCTTTTTTTCAACTAAGCCCTAAGACTCAAGCGGTTATTAACCGTTGATTGCAGGTGCTTGCAGAGCTACAG
>CALRTB020000004.1:0-269794 GCA_943371005.1 Sphingobacterium thalpophilum | reverse complement strand
TGTCTTGAAAAGTTTCTGTTGCTTCTGGTGATGGCAACGAAATCAGATTATCTTTGTCCATGGGTGTATCCTTGTTGGTTTTTGCTTAATTCAGCAGGATACGCTTTTTCTTTCCTCTCCTCCATACACCAGAAATAAACATAACTCCCTTTAGACTAAGGGGATTGAAATAGGATAGTCGCTGATAACTTCAGCATAGCGAACTAGATTTAGGATGGGGGAGTTGGTGGTTTTGGGTGGGCATCATCAACGGGCTGTAAGATTTCCCTATGTTGCTCTAAATGATGGGCAAGCTTACCCAGAAGTTCCTCCAAAGAGACCGGGTGATAAATAATGTCATCACAAGCTAACCGCGAATGTTCATTTTGCTGATTTTGGAAGATATCAGCGGTGATCACAATAAGTTTCGGGTCTTCGCTCAGAGGAACTGTTTGGAGGTGTCGTTGGATATCGCTCAAGATCTCAGCACCATCGACGGAGGCCAATTTCAAGTCAACCAAAATTAGGTCTGGTGTCCATTGTTGCCATTGGTGATTTGAGATTGCGTCCATGGCGATCGCCTGGGTGTCGATGCCGGCCCGGGCGAGTCGCTGACAGAGTAACTCCCGCTGCCCGATTTGATCTTTGAGGAGCAAAATTTTCGGAGGTCGTCCCCTGTGCGCCACAAAAGATTGAATTAAAATCGCCGCTTGATCTTTTTCTGGCGAGGCGAGGGACAGCTCAAACCAAAAACAACTGCCCTGATTTTCTGCTGTTGTGACCTGAATTTCCCCCCCCATTAGCTGGACTAACTGCTGACTAATGGCGAGGCCCAGGCCCGTACCTTGGCGCGAACGTATGCCCGTGCTGGTTTGCTGGAAAACCTGAAATAATTTGTCCTGCTCATGTTCTGGGATGCCAGGCCCCGTATCGATTACCGCAAAGCGCAGGCTCTGTCGGTGGGCATCATGGGTGATTTTGAGGATAACGCGACCCACCTCCGTAAATTTAATGGCATTGCTCAGAAGATTAATTAAAACTTGTTTGAGCTTTTTCTCATCGAGGTAAATCACCTCCGGTACATTGGCATCACGCTCAAAGATCAACTCTAGTTGCTTTTGTTTCGCCGCCAGTACAACAAAATCGTAGGTAACGTTGAGGGCTTCAACGAGATTAAAGGCTTCTCGAACGACACTGGTCTCCCCGGCTTCAATTTTTGAGAGGGAGAGAATATCGTTGATGAGGTTCAGTAGGTGTTGGGCGCTCTGGGTGATGATATCGAGAGACTCGAGCTGATCAGAGGTGAGGTTGGTATCCCCCGTGAGCAGCTCCGTAAATCCCAAAATAGCGCTGAGGGGAGTGCGAAGTTCGTGGCTCATATTGGCCAAAAATTGACTTTTTGCTTGGTTCGCCGTTTCTGCCTCTTCCTTGGCCACCTGTAGGGTTTCTAGGAGTTGGGCCTGTTGGAGGGCAATACCCAATTGGGTCGCGATCTGCCGTAACATTTCAATTTCCTCAGGGAGCCAGGTGCGGGGGGCGTTGTTTTGGTAAATGCCGAGGAGCCCCCAAAGGCGATCGCCTAAAAAAATCGGTAGAGTGACATAGGCTTTGGCTTGGAAATTTTCGAGAAGCTCGATGTAGCAGGGCGGAAATCCAGCTTTGTAAATATCATTAACTGCCCGATAGGTGTTATTTTGGCGATAAATGCCCCCCTGGGTTTCCTGGAGATAGGTATCTTCGACCCAGCCTGGCAGATCGCTCTCAAAAACTTTGACGATACAGCGGTCATCACGCACGGCGGAATATTTCAGCAGTTCACGCTGTCGCGCACTGGCATCATTCATCAGCGATCGCCATTGGGGAGACATGGCCTCGGCCACAAAATTACCACTCCAATCGGGATTAAAGCGATAGATCACCACCCGGTCACAGTTCAAGGCATCATGAATTTCCTTAGCAGTGCTCTGAAAAATTTCGTTGAGATTGAGAGTGCGCCGAATTCGATTGATGACAACGCTGAGAATTCTTTGGCGCGCTATCGTTCGTTGCAGTTGGTCGGTTTGGTTTAACCACAGGGCTTGGAGGTGTTTGTGGTTACGTTGTTGTTGAACCCGTTTTTGTAATTCGGTGCTGGTGCAGGGCAAGAGCAACACATCATCGGCCCCAAAAGAGAAAGCCTCGGCACGGGTTTGGGCATGGATATCGGTAGTGGCAATAATGAGGGGGATATCACGGCTCCGCAGATCACTTTTGAGCTGGGCAAATAGTTTGCGCTCCGGGCGGGACACAAAATCGAGGTTCACAATGATCAGTTCTGGGTTACTGGCGATCGCCAATGCCGACAGATGAGCGGCGCTGGGGGCAACCTGAACTGCGGCAATCCCCCGGAGGGTCTCCAGGAAAAATTCAAGGAAATGGGCTTGGTGTTCACCAACTAAAATCATGACAAAATTGCAAACCTCAGGGCAGGAGATGATTGAAATAAAATGGAATAAAAAGTCAGACCGCTCCTCTCCAAAGCGCAGATGCCGATCAAACTTTTAGGCCGCACACTGACACCATTAAACAAAAAGTCTCCCGGTCGCTCAGCCAGAAAAAATTTACATTAAGGGTTGGCGTTATTTCTTTCGGTGGGTTGGGGCTGGGGGATCTGGGCCGCAATAATGCCCACCATCAACCACCAGAGGGTATTGACCTGGGGACGATACCAAACAGTATCAAAGAGACCTTGGATCAACAGTCCTGTCATAGCGGCGATCGCCCCAACTAACCATAGCCCTTCTATTTTATGCCGGGACTGAAAGTCTTTAAGGCTTTGTAAAGCTTGGCTAAAGATATTGATCAGCAACCACACAAACGTTGTTAAACCCAATAAACCCGTTTCCACAGCCGTCTCCAAGAAAATAGAATAGGCACTCAGGGCAGAAAAACGACTTTCCATATACTGGGGATACACCGCATTAAAGGCGTCATGGCCTGGCCCAATCCCCAACAGTGGGCGATCGCCAATCATCCGCAGCACCGCCAACCACACATTAATCCGAAAATTATTACTACTATCTCCCCGCCAAGAAAAAATACTCAACAACCGCAGGCGAATGGCATCAACGCCCAATACCGCAATCAGGATTAGTCCCGCCCCAAAACCAAAACACAGGGGCAGCAACCATTTGCGCCAAAAAGGACTGAGGCGATCGCCATACCAACTGTAGAGCAATAATCCCCCCACAACGGCAGCCCCTACCATGGCTAGCCAGCCCCCCCGACTATCGGTCAAAAATAGGCAGGCTCCATTGGTCACAAACATGACCGCGGCTAAAGTTTTCTGGATCTTGGTGCGCCAAATTAGCATCGCTACGCCACTAAAGGCGATCGCCCCCAGGAGATAACCCGCCAGGAGGTTCGGATTCCCTAAATAGCTATAGACCCTAGTGTCATTGGCAAACTCCGACAAGGGATCGTTCCAGGTGGCCAACTGTTCTACCCCAAAAAATTCCTGACGAATGCCGTAGCCACTCACCACCAGAGACACCATTAAATACACCCAAATGACCGCCGCGAGAATTTTGGGCGATCGCAGTACCCGCGCACAAAACGCAAAGAAAACTAGATATAGCAATAACTGAACCAACCCAGACAGAGCGGCCCCCTTAACCGGCGACAAGACCGTGGCGATCGCCGCAATGCCCCCATACAGCGCAACCAAAAGATGAATCCCCGTCACCCGTCCCAGAGGCAGATCAGACAGACTCAGTAAAAGCCAATAACCCGCACAAGCCAACAGCAAAAACCCGATTAACGTTGTCGAGACAAAGGGCGCTGCCACCAGCAATACGCAGAGAATCATGGCTCCTAAGGGCTCTGCCCATTGCAATAGCCAACTGCCGCCCCGCCAGGCCTGCAAAAGTCCGAATATCCGGTAACTCACACTGGCCCGTAACCAAGGCTCAAAGGGAAAGCGCAAAAAGAGAATCTGCTGCCACACTGCCGCCATGAACCATCAACCTCAGTATTGTGTAACTGTTTATTGTAAAAGAGATCTAGCCGTCGTCATCGCCATACAACTCATCGAGGGATTGCTTCTCGTATAAATCTTTTAAATTTTGGTGCCGCTCCCGCCGGGACGTCCTTCGATATTTTTTGGTCGCTAATTTCGGTTCCTGGATTTGTTTCCCTGCTGCTGTGATTTTGACCTTGAGGTGATCTTCTTCATCCCGTTGCTGTTGCTGGGCTTCACGGTAGGCGATCGCCTCTTCAAGAAATTTTTCATAGATTTCATAGCGCTCCCAATCCCGCCCCACCGCACAGTTGGGTTCCTGTAAATGTAGACAATCCTTGAACTGGCAGTTTTCTTCCTTGAGTTGGGCGCGAATCTCCGGGAAATAAGCCCCCAAATCTTGGGGGAGTACCGACCAATCCGGCTGATTAAACCCAGGGCTATCCGCCAAGAGTCCCCCCTGGGGCAGCGGAAATAATTCCACATGGCGGGTTGTGTGTCGCCCCCGCTGTAATTTACCTGAGACTTCTCCCACCCGTAGCGCCACCTGGGGAATTAAGCGATTGATGAGACTTGATTTACCCACCCCCGAAGGCCCAGCCACTACGGTGATTTTATCCTTGAGACTGGCTTCTAGGGCGGCAACACCAGCATCCTGGAGCACACTAAAAAAGACAGCCCGATAACCCCATTGTTGTAAGCGTTCGACCCAGGTCTGTTGTTCTGTTGTGGAGAGCAAATCCTGCTTATTAAGACCGAGTAATAATGGCAATCCCGTTGACTCTGCTTTGATCAAGAAGCGACTCAGTTGCCAGGGGTCAAGGGATGGTTCTGCTAGGGCAAACACCAGTAAGAGTTGGTCAGCATTGGCCACAGGGGGTCGATCTAAAACAGTGCGGCGGGATAAAACCTGGGCGATCGCCCCCCGTCTGTCTTGAAAATCTGCTTCCTCAACGATGACTTGGTCTCCCACCATGACCCGTTGACCAATTTTTTTTAAGCGGGCTCGCCGTGTACAAAGCAAATGCCCTGCCCCAGCTTGGAGCTGCACATGGTAGAAGTTCGCCTGAACCGCCGTTACGGTTCCCTGAAGGTTCCCTGGAGTTGCTCCGCCACTCATGTCGCCGGACAACGGACCCATAATGCGTAATGGCCCTCCGGTTGGGCGATCGCCTTCTCTACCAAATATCCTTCCATGGTCAAACTATCCGGCACCTGCTCCATGGGTTCCCCCGCATCCAGCCACACTTCTAGTAGGGCATTGGGGGCCATTTTTTTGAGTTGTAATTTCGTACGTACAAAATTAATCGGGCAGGGAGTCCCCCGCAAATCTAACCGTGCGTCTGCCTGTAATGTTTGCGAATTGCTCATTTGTTATGGAATAGGTTCCCCAACAACCCTTCAAAGCCACCTTTACTATGTTCTGTACCCTTTAACTTTGCCAGTTGGTGGAGCAGTTCTTTCTCTTCCCGACTTACTTTTGTTGGAATCACAACTTTTACCGTAATCAAATGATCGCCACGACTCACCGGATTACCCAGTTTAGGCACCCCTTTGCCTTCCAAAGTGAGGACTTTGTTGGGCTGTAAGCCCGCTGGAATGGTCAAATCTTCTGTGCCGTCAACGGTTTTTACCTTCACGGTATCCCCAAGGATCGCCTGGAGATAGCTAATTTCAATCTCCGAGAGAATATTCGTGCCATCCCGGCGGAACTCTTTATCAGTATTAACGGCCAAGTAAACGTAGAGATCCCCAGGTGGGCCACCTTTCACCCCAGCATCCCCTTCCCGTGATACCCGTAACCGAGTGCCACTATCAACCCCGGCTGGAATCGTGATTTTGAGCTTTTTCGTCTCCTGCTTCCGACCAGCACCACCGCAGGATTCACATTTGTCGGCGATTACTTGCCCTTCCCCGTTACAGGTCGGACAAACAGAAACCTGGGCAAAACTACCAAAAGGGGTGCGGGTCGCCCGTCGGACTTGGCCGGTACCGTTACAGGTGCCGCAGGTGTTTGCCGAAGTGCCAGCCTTTGCCCCGGAGCCACTACAGGTTTTACAGGTCTCTAGGTGGGGAATACGGATTTCCTTTTCTCCCCCAAAAATTGCTTCTTTAAAGTCGAGCTTTAGGTCTAGGCGGAGGTCATCACCCCGCATTGGCCCACTGCGTCGGCGACCGCCCCCGGTGGCACCAGTCCCCATACCACCAAAACCGCTGAAAATTGTCTCAAAAATATCAGCAAAGCCACCCATGTCGCCGTAGTCAGCCCCAGCAGCACCCGCTCCAGAGACCCCAGCTTCACCGAAGCGATCATAGCGGGCCCGGGTTTCTGGTTCCGAGAGAACTTCGTAGGCGCGGTTAATTTCTTTGAATTTTTCTTCGGCCCCAGGATCTTTATTCACATCTGGGTGATATTGACGAGCTAGACGACGATAAGCCCGCTTGAGTTCATCTTTCCCACAATCACGGGAGACACCAAGAATTTCGTAAAAGTCGCCTGCCATAAACCTTTTCTAATAACGAGCACAATCTAGCCTTTACCAATCTTAACTTGAACTGGGAAAACCTGAAAAGTGTTATGGGGAATAGATGTGTTATCTGGGTCAAGGTTTAGCCACAACTCAATCAGTCAATTGCTTCATAATCCCCAGTGATATTTCCTTCGCCATTTTCGACGACCACGCCGGCCTCGGTGGGAAATTCGACCAAGTCATTGCCAGCGGTATCTGGCATGGGAACCACTGAGATGGGCTGATAAATCGGTGTATCGCCTTCACGGTCATAGAGTTTTGAGCCAATGGCCAAGAGTGCCGTCTTAAAGTCTTCGAGTAGGCGGCGAATTTCAGCACTAGAGAAGGAACGATCGGTAAAGGATTGTTCTAGAACAGCACGTTTTTGGATCAGTTGGGTTTTTACTTCGTTGGTGAGCAATTCACTATTTTCCCGCAGGGTGGCATCTAGGCTATAGAAGAGGCTATCGGCTTGGTTTTGGAGGTCAACTACCTCGAGACGCTGGCGGTCTTGTTCTGCATATTTTGCGGCTTCGGCGCGCATTGCTTCAATTTCAGCGGGGTCAAGGCCACCGGTATTGGTGATTTTAATGCCCTGTTCTTTACCGGTGCCGCGATCCTGGGCGGACACTTGCAAAATACCGTTGACGTCAATTTCGAAGCTTACTTCAATCTGAGGTAAGCCCCGGGGAGCAGGGGGAATGCCTGTAAGCAAGAACTTCCCTAGACTTTTATTGTCTTTCGCAAGGGCCCGCTCACCTTGCAAGACGTGGATCTCTACGGAGGTTTGGCCATCGGTAGCGGTGGAAAAAACTTGGGAGTTATTAGTTGGGAGGGTGGTGTTACGGTCAATGATTTTGGTAAAGACTTCGCCGAGGGTTTCGATGCCGAGGGAAATGGGGGTGACATCAAGGAGAAGCACGTCTTTCACTTCACCATTCAGGACACCGGCTTGGATTGCAGCCCCAATGGCGATCGCCTCGTCAGGATTCACTGAGCGGTCAATTTGTTTGCCATGGAAAAAACCCTGAATGGCCTGTTGCACTGCGGGAATGCGCGTAGAGCCTCCCACCAAAATAATCCGGTCAATATTATCAACCGTTAATTCCGCATCTTTGAGAGCTTGTTCGACGGGCCGGAGGGTCGCCTCAATATAATCTTTGACTAGCTCCTCAAACTTCGAGCGACTCAAATCAATTTCAAAATGCTTAGGGCCAGTGTCATCCGCGGTAATAAATGGCAAATTAATTGACGTCGTAATCGTGCTAGATAACTCGATCTTGGCTTTTTCTGCCGCCTCCCGGAGCCGTTGGAGGGCCATCTTATCGCTGCTTAGATCAATTCCTTCGAGTTGCTGAAACTTTTCGACCATCCATTCCACAATGGCATTGTCGAAATCATCACCACCGAGTTGATTGTTCCCAGAAGTGGCTTTGACCTCAAACACCCCATCCCCCAACTGCAAGATCGAAACATCGAAGGTGCCGCCCCCAAGGTCAAACACAAGGATGAACTGCTCTTGATCCTGTTTGTCTAAGCCATAGGCAAGGGCCGCCGCCGTAGGCTCATTAATGATTCGGAGTACCTCAAGGCCGGCGATCGTCCCAGCATCTTTAGTGGCTTGGCGTTGGGCATCGGTAAAGTAGGCTGGCACAGTGATGACCGCTTGAAAAACCTCCTCACCTAAAAATGCCTCTGCATCGGCCTTGAGCTTTTGGAGCACCATGGCTGAAATTTCTTGGGGCGTAAAAACCTGTTTCCGCACCGCTACATCAACGGTATTGTCCTTTCCCTTGACACATTTGTAGGGAACTCGACGGCGTTCTTGTTCCGTATCATCCCAGCGACGGCCAATGAACCGCTTGATACTATAAACTGTGTTCTCGGCATTGGTGACGCTTTGGCGTTTTGCCAATTGACCCACAAGGCGAATCTCACTTTTCCCAAACCCAACAATACTGGGTGTGGTGCGTGCTCCTTCTGCGTTGGTGATCACAAGGGGATTGCCGCCCTCAAGGACAGAAACACAGCTATTGGTAGTGCCAAGATCGATGCCAATTACTTTGCCCATGGTTCGCGGCCGGAAGACTATAAGGATTTTTTCAATACTACTGAAGATTTTGTCTGGGGCCAGGAACTGCAACAGTTTATGTTAATTGGCCCCAGCGCAAAAATTGCCTTTAACCCTTAACTTTCGCTGGTGCTAGTTTCGTCGTTGGGGGTTTCTTCGGGGGCGGCAGCAACCTTAACCATGGCATGGCGCAAGACCATATCTCCTAGGAGATAGCCACGCACAACCTGTTCAATCACGGTGCCTTCTGGATGCTCACTGGTGGGTTCTTGGAAGATTGCTTCGTGGAAATTGGGGTCAAATTCTTCCCCCTCTGGGCGCATCGCAGAGACGCCGATTTTTTTCAGGCCATCGACAAGTTGTTTGTAAACTCCTTGATAGCTTTTGTGAATCGTCATTTCGCCATCGGTGGAAGGCTTGATCTGCAGTCTAGCCCGCTCAAAGTTGTCAACGGCCCCCAGGATTTCATTGACGGTATTGCACTTGATGCGCAATTCCATTTCTTCTTTTTCTTTGCTGGTGCGTTTGCGGAAATTTTCAAAGTCGGCGGCGATCCGCATATATTGGCTTTTGAAATTTTCGGTTTGTTGACTTTGGGTACTGAGCTGTTGACGCAGGGTACTGACCTCCTGCTGGAGGGCGGCAATGACAGCTTCTAGTTCGGCACCATCAAGGGGCGTGTCATCGGCTTCCTGGTCAGGGGCTTGGTCTGCTGTATCGGTGTTTGTTTCGACTTGAGCTTCGATCGTTGCGGCATCCTCCCCAAGGTTAGACTCGATGGTTGTCTCGGGGGCCTCGTCGGAAACAGACTCGGGCGTGCTTCCTGGATCAATTGGGCTATCAAGATTTTTCGCGTCTTCTACCATGGTTGCTTGAACTAGTTATTTTTAGGATTGGCTATGGGTTTATATTGATGTTTTTAGTCGTTTCTATCCTAGTGGTGTTGGTGGGCGATCGCCTAACCTAGAGTAAAAACATCAAATATAGATCTTTTAACATTACCAAATGTAACATTGTCCCCCGTGGATCCCGTCTTTCCCAGGTAAAAAGAACAAAACTTCAAGCAACCGCTATATTGGGAGGAAACAGTATTGGCACTGTAGTCTACACAAACAGCAGCCATTATTAAGCCCCAGTCCCCTTGATCCCAAAAAGCAGATTCTTTCTGCTACATTCAGCATTGAACTACGAATAATCATATTTTCAATCACTATCCCGCTTTTCTTTTTTGCCTAGTCTGCCGTCATTTGCCAATGCTGTCTGGTTTTTCCTATGACCCAATCTTCCCTTCCAAAACGGACAAGAGCCCTTGCCCTCCGCAATGATTTCTCTCCTTTCGGCAACAAGCTCATTCAACAGGGAGTTGTAGACCATCAACAGATGGAAAAAGCCCTCGTTGAAACCCGGCGCAGTGGACGCCCCCTCACAGCCATTGTCGAAGAATTAACCGGGAAAGCCCTATCCCCTGAGCTAGTTCGACAATACAAAAAGCATCATCTCTTTGAACTGAAGATTCTCTATGGCCTCAACTCCATTGATCCAGAAGTTCAAAAGATTGACATTGACCAGATGGGAGAGTTGATCAACTCCCTAGTGCCAGTAGAATTATGTCGCCGCCATCGTCTCCTGCCGATTCGTCGGGTGCAAGATGAAGTCATTGTGGCGATGGTAGAACCCGATAACCTAGCAGCCCAAGATGATCTAAACCGCCTCTTTCGCCTGCAAAATCTGACGCTACGACGCATTGTGATCACGGAAGACGATTATCGCCAGGTTCTAGATGGCTATTTAGAAGAGCAAGTCCAGATTCAAATCCAACAGCAAGAACAAGCAGCCAAGGCCGCCGAAGCAGCAGAACTGAGAAAAGCAGTTGATATTGAAGATCTCGACCTGGGGGTGACTGGGGAACTAGATGAGCAGGCGGAAGAAAATGCTGACCTGATGAATGAGAATCAGGCTAGCTCTGCCCCGGTCATTAAGCTCGTCAATAAAGTTTTACTCAAAGCTCTCCAGGAGGGTGCCTCGGATATTCACATTGAACCCCAGGAAAATGATCTGCGGATTCGCTTCCGCAAAGATGGGGTGCTGCAATATGCATTTGACCCACTACCAAAACGCATTGTGCCAGCGGTGACGGCCCGGTTCAAAATTATGGCTGATCTCGATATTGCAGAACGTCGCTTACCTCAGGATGGCCGGATTCGGCGGATGTTTAAGGGGCGTAAGGTGGACTTTCGGGTCAATAGTTTACCCAGCCGCTACGGCGAAAAAATTGTTTTACGAATTCTCGATAATTCTTCAACCCAGCTAGGCCTAGATTTGTTGATTACCAACCCGGATATTCTCGGCCAAGTGCGGGAAATGGCCCAGCGGCCCTTTGGCCTAATTTTGGTGACGGGGCCCACGGGGTCAGGAAAATCCACAACTTTGTATTCGATCCTGGCGGAGCGCAACGAGCCGGGCGTCAATATCAGTACAGCAGAAGATCCCATCGAATACACATTGCCGGGCATTACCCAAGTGCAGGTCATCCGGGAAAAGGGGATGGATTTTGCGTCAATTTTGCGGGCATTTTTGCGGCAGGATCCGGATGTCATTCTTGTGGGGGAAACCCGGGACAAGGAAACGGCAAAAACAGCCATTGAAGCGGCTTTAACGGGACACTTGGTTTTAACCACTCTCCACACCAATGATGCACCGGGGGCGATCGCCCGCCTAGATGAGATGGGGGTTGAACCCTTTATGATTTCCGGGTCACTGCTGGGGATCCTGGCCCAGCGCTTGATGCGACGGGTTTGTGGCGAATGTCGGATCCCCTATCAGCCCACAGTAGAAGAGCTGGCGCGCTACGGCATTTCCAGTAATGATCGCCGTCCCTTAACGGTGTACCGGGCCAATACCTTGACGCCAGATCAGATTCAAATAGCCAAAGAGGCAGGCAGTCTCTGCCCCAAATGTGGCGGCGGCGGCTACAAAGGCCGGGTGGGGGTCTATGAGTTTATGCAAAATAGCGAAGAAATTGAACGGCTGATCAACAGCGGTGCCACTACGGACATGATTAAAGAAGTGGCGGTGCAAGAGGGAATGTTGAGTATCTTGGCCTACAGTTTGGAATTGGTCAAAGAAGGCCATACTACCTTTGAAGAGGTAGATCGCGTCACCTTTACAGATTCTGGTCTTGAGGCAGAACTCAAAGCGAAACGAAAAACGGGCCTTGTTTGTACCACTTGTAATGCTGAATTGCAGCCGGATTGGCTAGATTGTCCCTACTGTATGACGCCCCGCTTTAATTAAGACTCATCAATCTTTGTTCCCTGGCGATCGCCTTTTGGGCAAAATAATGGCAACGACAATCTTTCACCCCACCTTTTTTCTTTTCCTATCGCAGGCGATCGCCCAAGGAGTAACAAGCCAATGGATTACATGATCGAAGACCTCATGGAGCAACTCGTGGAAATGGGCGGCTCCGATATGCACATCCAGGCCGGTGCCCCCGTTTATTTCCGAGTCAGTGGAAAACTCGGCCCCATTAATGAAGAGCCCCTTTCTGCCCAAGAGGCCCAGAAGCTCATCTTCAGTATGCTCAACAACACCCAACGCAAGGATCTAGAGCAAAACTGGGAATTAGACTGCTCCTACGGCGTCAAAGGACTTGCACGCTTTCGGGTCAATGTCTACAAGGAACGGGGCTGCTATGCCGCCTGCCTGCGGGCCTTGTCCTCGAAAATTCCAAACTTTGATCAGTTAGGTTTACCCGATATTGTGCGGGAAATGGCCGAACGTCCCCGGGGCTTGGTACTGGTTACGGGTCAAACAGGCTCCGGGAAAACCACCACCATGGCCGCGATGCTGGACTTGATTAACCGCACCCGTGCCGAACATATCCTCACTGTCGAAGACCCCATCGAATACGTTTTTCCGAACCACAAAAGCCTCTTTCACCAACGGCAAAAGGGAGAAGATACCAAAAGTTTCGCCAATGCTCTCCGGGCCGCCCTCCGGGAAGATCCAGACATTATTCTCGTGGGGGAAATGCGAGACCTCGAAACCATCTCCTTGGCCATCTCCGCCGCGGAAACCGGCCACCTTGTCTTTGGGACGCTCCACACCAACTCCGCTGCCAGTACCATCGACCGGATGTTAGACGTTTTTCCGCCGATCCAGCAACCCCAAATTCGGGCGATGCTCTCCAACTCCCTCCTCGCTGTTTTTAGTCAATGTCTGGTGAAAAAAGCAAATCCGAAGCCCGGTGAATTTGGTCGGGCCATGGCCCAAGAAATTATGGTCGTCACGCCGGCGATCGCCAACCTGATTCGTGAAGGAAAAAGCGCCCAGGTTTACTCAGCGATCCAAACGGGGATGAAACTCGGCATGCAAACCATGGAGCAAGCCCTGGCGGGTTTAGTAGCCACAGGAAGCGTTACCTTCGAAGAAGCCCTGTCCAAGAGTGGTAAACCCGATGAACTCCAACGACTCGTTGGAGGGGCCTTGGGGGCCAGTCCAACCGCAAAACGTCGCTAAATAAGTATTGTCAGTTAAGCTGGCAAAAGACACCTTTTATTCCATTTTTCCCAGTGAACGAAAGCCATGGCACAGTATGTCGCACAAGTCGTTGATCGCAACGGTCAAAAACTAAAAGAAAAGATCGAAGCCAATTCCCCCGAACAAGCCCGCACTATGCTAGCGACGCGCTACCCAGAAGTGGGCAAAATCATGAAGCCGGGAGAAATCGATCTCTCGTTTTTAGAAGAAGCCCTCGCTAAGGTTTCCATTAAAGATAAAGCCGTATTTTCGCGACAATTTGCGGTGATGATCAACGCTGGGGTGGCGATCGTTCGCTGTCTAAGCATCTTGGGAGAAAATCACTCCAACATCAAGATGCGTAAAGCCCTCACTGCCATCAAAACCGAAGTGCAGCAGGGGGTAAACCTTTCCGATGCCATGCGGCCCCACGAAGAATGCTTCGATACCCTGTACGTCAGCATGGTAGAAGCCGGGGAAATTGGTGGGGTGCTCGATGAAGTCCTGAACCGTTTGGCGAAGGTACTTGAAGACATGGCCAAACTGGAAAACCAAATCAAATCAGCCATGACCTATCCGCTAGCTGTTGCTTTTTTGGCGGTGGCGGTGTTCTTTGGGATGACCGTCTTTTTGATTCCAGTTTTTGCCGATATTTTTGAAAGTATTGGCACAGAGCTTCCGGCTTTAACGATCATCATGATGGGGATCAGTAACTTTCTGCGGACTAACGAAGGGTTATTGCCAATGCCCTTTGGGAACGTCCTCCTGATGGTCATCGGTGCCAATATTTTCTTTTTTGCAATTCGCCGTTACTACAACACCGAAATGGGGCGGTGGCAAATTGACTCTCTGTTACTCAAGTTGCCTTTGTTTGGGGACTTGCTCCGGAAAAATGCGGTGGCCCGATTTTGTCGGATTTTCGGGACGTTAACCCGGTCTGGGGTGCCGATTTTGAATTCCTTTGATATTGTCGGTGCCACGGCGGGAAATGTGGTCATTGCCAAGGCGATTAATGATGCCAAGTCTGAAATTCAAGAAGGGGGGATGTTAAGTGTGGCCCTCGATCGTGACCGAGTTTTTCCGATTCTGGCGATTCAGATGATGACCATTGGTGAGGAAACAGGGGAATTAGATAGCATGATGATGAAGGTGGCAGATTTCTATGAGGATGAAGTAGAGCAGACCGTGAAGGCGTTAACCAGTATTTTGGAACCTGCGATGATGGTCATTATTGCAACAATGGTTGGCGTGATTTTGCTATCGATGTATCTGCCAATGTTTAAGGTATTTGAAGATTTGGGTTAGGACAAACAATGACCGGACAGCAGAGTCAGTATGAAATGCTTTTAGCGGCCTACAGTGATCGACGGACGGCGATCGCCTTACTAAAGCAACATCGCCCTTACCTTTCCCTCGTGCCTAGTGTCCGGCGTCCTGAGGGGAGTTTAATTGTGATTCCGCTGCCGGTGATGCGCTGCCTCAGCAGAACTGAACAGCAGTCCACCCCGAAAACTTTGATTTTGCCCTGTGATCTGGCGATTTTAACCTGCGATCCAGAGTGGCAAATTAAGCTCGATGCGGAAATTATGGTGTTTATCCATCGTCCAGGGGAAACCTTTTCAGAGCTATTGCTGCGCTGGCGTCATACCCAGGTTTACCTCGATCAAGAATACGAGTGGTTAATGCCAGAGTCGGAGGCCCACATGGTCAGTAATCTCCCGGCCCAAATCCACCCCCTATTTGTGGTGTTTCCGACAACCCCTAACCACATCATTAAGGGACTCACGGGGGCGCACTTACCCTTTGTCCTCCGGGAATCACTGCTGCCTGAACCGGAGTCTGTCCCAGAGGTTTTTGTCACAGGAAATTAATAGCTGAGAAATTCAGCAACAGCTTGGGCGATCGCCTTTGTGCCCGTTTTATCGACGGGTTGATTTCCTTGGGGTGGTTGGGGTGGTTCCCGGAGAAAATCCCACTGGCCTTGGGCAAATTGCACCGGATCTAAAATTTGATGGTGGCCGTATTGTTGGAGATTTTTAATTAAAATTGGCCCTTCAGCAAAATCGTCCCTGGGCAGCGTCACAACGGGGAGATCAAGGCGCAGGGCTTCGGCGTAGGTGCTAAAGCCCGGTTTTGAGATGACCCGATCACACAAAGGCATAAAATCAACGGGGCGGTATTGGGTCTCTGTAATTTTGCGGAGATTATCTAAATCGGGGGCGTTACGGTCGAAGCTAATGAATTGATAATCGGGGAACTGAGCCAGGGCGGCATAGGGCATGCCCGCAAAGCCGAGACCACCAAAGCTCAACAGGACAGTTTTTTCCTTGGGGCGGGTTAGTTGAAATTTTTCCTGCAGATCCTCCAGAGCATAGGCAGGGTCACCCCCGGTTAGTCCCACATCGGTGACGCTCGAAAAATTCTCCATGGGTTCGTGCAGCGGTAGACGAAAAAGGCGATCGCCTTGGCGATAAAGCGCTGTGATCCAGTCCGCTTCTGGCATAAATTCTCCACCCCAGGCCCGGTAGATAAAATCCCAACCAAAATTTCCCATACACCAACAGGGAATATCAGCACCATGGGCAATAGAAATCGCCAGGGGCGGTAAATCAGCTAAGACCAATTGGGCGCGATTTAACTGTAAAAAATCCACTTCCCCCGCAATAATCCGGGGCGATCGCCTGCGGATTTCCTGCAACTTTTCTAGGGTCGCGCCATAGTCCATGGCGAAACTGTCCGCCTGAATCACTCCCACATCCAAGCGTTTTGGCCGCTGAATAAAATCCCCTTTCACATAACTCCTGATCAGCCAGTGGGGCGCCGTCGTCACAAAAATCAAGAGGACATCGGGCAACAATTGCTGCACTTGAGCCGCCACCGAAGCCACCCGCACCACATGGCCAAACCCATGACTTGTAATCGCCAAATACAAAACAGGACGCATAGAACTTTCCGCAATCGTTGCAATTAATTTAGACTATGGGAGGTTGGATTAAACCCTTGAGGGGAATCTGAAGCTGATCAGCCGTAAGATTTTTTCCCTGAACCAAGACATAGAAGCCCCCTAAACCCATGGGATCGATCAACTGATGGAGGGCATCCCGACGACGAAACAGAGTCATCACATCGGTGGGATTTTGGGATAAAGCATTCAGGCGATCGCCTAACCCTAAAGCCATCAAAAAAAGTCCCTGTTGCGTTAAACCTAAAGTTGCTAATCCTAGGGATTCGCCATGGTTTTGGAGGCTGGTAAAATCCACATGGGCTGTTAGATCCTGTTCGCCTAAATTGGTGTAGGGATTATCGTGGCGACGGTGCTGAAAATAACATTGCAAAGTGCCCTGAGACCGTTGGGGATGATAATATTTTGCCGCTGGATGGCCATAGTCAATGGTGAGAATATAGCCGGTTTTTAGTTTGGTCTGTAGCTGCTCTAACCAACTCAGCATCCCTAGATTAACTTCTGTGCGATAACCATCAGGATAATTAGAGAAATCAATATTTAAGTGATCAAAATAAGCTTGAATCTCTGGTGTAGATAGAGAATCATTCACTTCTTCCAATGCATTTTGAGCAGGATTATATTGAACGTAAACCTCCTGAAGTTTCCCGGTATTCACTGTGACCAAATGTACCGGAAAGGCATCAAGCAATTCATTAGAAATAAAACAGCCTTGGATACTATTTTTAAGTAACTCTGACCAATCGCACCATTGAATTTTGCAATAGGAAAACCCTGCTAATTTTTCCTGTTGTTGCTGGCGGAGAGCCGGGGATTTTTCAATAATGTAATATTCAATTTCTTCAAGTTCTTTTGGATAATGCTGCTGGAGGTAAAACAAAATATCCTTCGCCAAGTCGCCCTTGCCTGCTCCCATTTCGACGATCTGAAACGGCGATCGCCCCAAAATTTGTTTCATTTGGAGCAACTGTTCTGCCAATAATTCCCCAAAGTCTGGGCCGAGGGATGTGGCCGTGAAGAAATCCCCCTGGGCACCGATCGCCACCTTCCCACTACTGTAGTAACCTACCGTGGGGTGATAGAGCGCCAATTCCATAAACTCAGCAAAGGTGAGGCGCTGGTGCGGTGCGGTCTGGAGTTTTTCCTGGAGGATCGCCAAAAGGGGAGAAGCCATGGACAAGTCCGTTAAAATGATGTGCGATTAGTGTATGCTGCCGCCTTTTTGAGGTGCAACCTTTTACCTGTGAAGTCTTCTATTTCTCCCACTGCCCCGCGACCGTCATTTCTTGCTTCCCTATGGCAATTTTCCCGGCCCCATACGATTATCGGCACGAGTCTGAGTGTTTGGGCTTTGGCGCTGTTGGCGGTGACCCCTGAAACATTTTCCTGGGGCTATGGTCAGTCGGTGCTTGGTGCTTGGCTCGCTTGTCTGGCGGGCAATGTCTTTATTGTCGGCCTCAATCAACTGACGGACATTGACATTGACAAAATTAATAAACCCCATTTACCAGTGGCGGCGGGACATTTTTCTCGAAAAACAGGTTGGGGTATTGTCTGGTTTTGCGGAGCTTTAGCGCTGATTTTGAGTGCTTTTAGTGGCCTGTGGCTTGGGGTGACGGTGTGGGGGAGCTTGGCCATCGGGACAATGTATTCTCTGCCCCCAGTGCGCCTGAAACGGTTTCCCCTACTCGCAGCGATGTGTATTTTTACGGTGCGGGGTGTGGTGGTGAACCTTGGCCTTTTTGCCCATTTTCAGACGATGTTACAGAACCCAGTGGTGATTACGCCGATGGTATGGCTGTTGACGGGGTTTATTATTGTGTTTACGGTAGCGATCGCCATTTTCAAGGATGTGCCGGATCTAGAGGGCGATCGCCAATATCAAATCACAACCTTTACAATTTTATTGGGTAAAAAACGGATTTTTCAGCTTTCGTTGGGGATTATTTTTGCCTGTTACACCGGGATGATTCTCGGTGAAATAATGATGACCACCAGTTTGAATCAACTGCTATTTGTTGGGTGTCACATTATCCTAGGTGCTCTGCTGTGGTGGCGTAGTCGTCAGGTTGATCTTGAATCTAAAAAATCTATTGCCAGCTTTTACCAATTTATCTGGAAACTCTTCTTTCTGGAATATCTCCTCTTTCCCCTCGCCCATTGGGTTTAAAATCATTGTTGTTTTAGCCAATCTTTAATCAAGGCGATCGCCTCTATTTTGTCTTGGACTTTAACTATTTGTGCTTGGGGAATTTTTTTGGCAAACAATAGCGCTTGGTGGGAGCCTTGATCGGCTGAAACAATTAACGTAGGTGCAGTTAGCTGAGACAATTCAGAGTTTAGATATTCTGCCTGAATTTCGCTGGGATGCCGCTGAAACAAAAGTCGTCGACTGGCCGGAGATTTAAGCAACTGTTGTCGATAGTTGAGCAGTTTTTGAATCTTTTGACCGAGGCCAATTAGCTTACCTAGGGGATAAAGTAATTTAAGTCCCCAAGGCAAAATTGGAATTGGTAATAGCAAGCATTTTTCAAGGAAATAACCAGCATTATTGGGTGCTTCAAAACCAATCGGGGAAAGCAAAATTAAGCCTTGAATTTTTTCGGGATTGTTCAGGGCGTAACGGGTAGCGACCCAAGCTCCAAGAGAATTTCCCACAAAATATATTTTTTTCAGATTTAACTGACTAAAAAACTCTGCTAAAATTTCACTCTGCCATTGAATAGACTGGGACGAAACTGCTGGATCAGAATCCCCAAAGCCCAACAAATCCGGCGCAAAGCATTGATGATCTCGCCCTAAATTTTCAAAAAAATCTAACCACTGGCTGCTGTCGCTATATTCCCGGTGAATAAAGGCGATCGCCTTTCCTTCTCCTGTTTCCCGCCAAAAAATCTGGCCTTGATTTAAACGTAGGCGTCCATTTCGAACAACACATCCCATAAATATTTTTCGATGATCTTCAGCGAGGATTTTAATAAATAAACTGTTTAACGGACAAATTCTCCAGAAACGATTCGCTTGGTTAACCTTTCATCTGTTGCTTTTTCTCTTTTTTGAGATCCCGTTTACTGGCCGCTTCAATCTCCGCATCCATAAGGGTTTTACCCGTGGCCGCGAGATAAACGTCATCTAAACTTGGGCGGGACTGACTCAAGCTAAAAATAGGTAGTCCCGCAGCCTGAATGCTTTGCTCAATGGTACTCAAATGATTTCCCTGGCGACTCACCACTAGATTTAAAGAATTTCCTTGGGAACCATTGATAATCACACTCTCGACAAAATCTAAAGCCGAAACGACCTGTTGGGCTTTTTCTGCAGCCTGAGCCGTGGCAAATTCTTCGATGCGTAACGTAATGCGATCGCCTCCCACTTTATCCTTGAGTTGGTTGGGGGTGCCGTTGGCGATGACCTTGCCTTGATCAATAATGGCGACTCCATCGGCGAGGGCATCAATTTCTTCGAGGTAATGGCTGGTGATAATCACTGTCGTCCCGGCTTCCCGCAGTTGCCGCAGAAAGTCCCAAACTGCAACGCGACTTTCAATATCGAGGCCCACCGTCGGTTCATCCAAGACCAGCACATCCGGTTGATGGAGCAGACCCGCCGCTAAATCTAGACGTTTTCGAAGGCCACCGGAATAGGTGCCCGTTTTTTGGTCAGCGTAATCCGTTAAACCTAAAGCGTTGAGGAGTTGTTCAACCCGCTGGGGAATAAAGCTTTTCGGCAGATGGTAGAGGGCTGCTTGTAAATTCAACAGTTCTCGCCCCGTGAGAATTTTGTCGATCGCCACTTCCTGGGCCACATAGCCGAGCCGTTGCCGCACCGCTTTCGGTTGGGTGAGAGCAGAAATGCCGCAGACTTCGATCTTTCCCCCGTCCGGTTGAGCGAGGGTACAAAGACAGCGAATCGTCGTTGTTTTCCCTGCCCCGTTCGGCCCTAATAGCCCAAATATTTTTCCCTGTTCCACCGTGAAGGAGACATCCTTTACCGCTTGGGTGGTGCCGTAGCTTTTCTGGAGGTGGTCAATGGCAACCGCAACAGTCATGGTCGGGGGAGTCCTCGCAATGGTTTGTCAAAATACTCAGTTGTGTATTGTATCGAAGTTCTTTACAATCCGTATTTTTCGCAGACTTGATCACCGATAAATTGCACCCAGGGTTTGAAGACCGGAATCAGTTCGGCCCGACTTGCCGTTAAACAAGGAAACGGGCGATCGCCATAATCTTGACCAATTTTGAGCGGAAACATCGGATTTGGTTCGAGGGGTTCAATGGCTCCCCCAGCCGCCTGGATAATCGCCCACACCGCTGCGATATCCCAAATTTTTGAGGTAGCTTCTACTCCTCCTAGAGCTGCCCCTGCTGCCACGATTAAGACGTTATAGCTGGCAACCCCCATCAAGCGGATCTTACAGGGAAAATTCGGTTGGGCTGCCACCGCCGTACTGCGGGCACAGAGGTTAAAAATATGGTTCAAGCTTGGTTCATCGTCGCTGGTCTGGAGCGGTTCGCCATTACAAAAGGCCCCGGTCGGCCCCGTTAAGCCGGAGTCTCCGTACCAGTAGCCATGGAACGATTGGCGCAACCAAGGGAAATGCACATAGCCAAATACAGGAGTGCCTTTGTAGAGTAGCCCCAGGGAAATGCCCCAGATCGGAATGCCCCGGGTAAAGTTTGTTGTGCCGTCAATGGGATCAATCACCCAACACCAATCGTTCCCAGGTAAAACATGGGTTTTTTCTTCGCTGAGAATGCCGTGGTCAGGAAAGGCTTTGGCGATCGCCTGACAAATTTCTCGATCAGACCACTGATCTGCTTCCGTCACGAGGCTACCATCGGCCTTGCGTACCGCCGTGAGCTTCCCAAATTTTTCCGTTAATTCTGCGCCAATCCGGTGGCTTGTGTCCGCCGCAAAGGTCAAAATATCCGTCCAAAATAATGCATCAACCATCGGTGCGCTAGATCCAGAAACGTTATCCCAGTCCAAAAAAGGCGATCGCCACTGAGTCAATCAATACCTCTTCTGGCTAAACAACCATAGCCCAAAACCCTTCAATCTCGCTATCTCTACACAAAAAAATCCTCCCTCTGAAAAAAAGAAGGAAGATTATTTTCCCCTGGAGGGGAGTTAGAGGGGTGTCTCCCTTGAGGGAGGTGCCGAAGGCGGAGGGTGTTCCCCGTTCGGGAAGCTAGAGAGGTGCGGGGTTTACCGGACAGTACCAGCCAGTTGATCAACGCGGATCGGCTTCATCAAGTACAAGCTAATAAACTGAACTCCATTGGAGAGATAAGCAGGTAACTTCTTCAACAGCTTCACAGGCGCAGGCGCATCACTGGCATCAATTTCCCGCAGCTTTTCGCTGTTCTTTACACAGGTTTCGAGACGTTCGTAAAACTCAGGCTTTTCGACATCGAGGATAATCGGGAAGACCCGGCCAGCAGTGTTGTTGGTTTCCCAAATGACTTCCTTGTCAAATTCCCGCGCATTCAAACCGATGGATTCGTAGAAACCATGGCGCTGGGTATCATTGAGATACATTGTTGCAAAGACAGAGAGCAGGAAGAAACGGCACCACAACCGCGCTTTCCAATCGTTGAGAATGTTGGGCTGGGTTTTCATCAGCGCATCGAAGAAATCCCCGTGACGGTTTTCGTCTTGGCACCAATTCTCAAAGAATTTAAAAATCGGATAAATACGATCTTCAGGATTTTTTTCGAGGTGGCGATAAATCTTGATATAACGCCAGTAACCAATTTTTTCGGAAAGGTAGGTGGCGTAGAAAATAAACTTCGGCTTAAAGAAAGTGTAGCTGCGGCTCTTGGTGAGGAAACCGAGGTCAAGGGACAGGTTAAAGTCTGTCATCGCCTTGTTGAGGAAACCAGCGTGGCGCGCTTCGTCCCGAGACATCAGGTTAAACCCTTCAGCCAATAAAGGATTCTTGTCCTTAAGGCGACGGCCCAATTCTTTGTAGAGTAAGAAGCCGGAAAATTCAGCGGTACAAGAACGCTCCAGGAACTCGATGAATAGTTGCCGGGTTTCTCCTTGGATATGATCGAAGGAGATATCAAAAGACTCATCCCGAACAAAGTGATGACGGTTGTAGTCCACGCGGAATTCTTCGATGATCGCTTCCATCTCTTCTTCGTTGACAGAAAGATCCATCTTCGCCATTTCATCGAAGTCGGTGGTGTAAAAGCGGGGAGTCAGGATAGTTTCCTTCGCCGGAACCTTCACGCCGGGGCGCAATTCCTCTACGCCAGCAGATTTGTTAACAGTGCTTACCATATCTGTAATGTTTATTGCTTCCGTTTTTTATGGGGATCAGTCTCTTTTTTTTGCCAAATATAACCGCGTGAGACTTGGGGTTTTGGTTAGGTTACAGTCTAACAAGCTCTACACCAGGGTTTAAACCCTTTTTTGTGAATAGTTGATACACATTGTTACAAAATATTGCGGGATAAATCGCAAAATTAAGGCGATCGCCACTTTACTGGGCGCAAAATTTGCTGCATTGTTCTTAGCTTACTCTCAAGACCCAAGCGTCATCTGACAAAGCAAATCATTTATGCTGCACTTCCTGAGATCGATGGCCCAATGAGTACAATTAAATTGTAGAATTTGCGCCCTTAAAAGTTGTGATAAAGCCAAAATCACAGGATATCTGCCAAGTCCGCTGTGTTAATATGGATTTGGTGGCCCAAGCCAGTGAACAATTACCAGAGGGTGATTTACTCGAAGAAGCTCAGATTCTCTTTAACGCTTTAGCCGACAAATCCCGTCTCAAGATCCTGGCCGCTCTCAGTACGAGTGAAGAACTCTGCGTGTGTGACATTGCGGCTTTACTCAACATCAAAATTGCCACGACTTCCCACCACTTACGAAAATTACGCGATCTCAAAATCCTGAAATATCGGAATGAAGGGAAACTAGCTTATTACTCTCTCAGAGATCAACGGGTTGCTGAAATCCTGAGCCACACCCTTAAGAAACTTGCACAATAAAACAAATTAACTTCAACTCGATCTGCGCTTATCGGCAAAAACATTCTAATATTAATTTGAATATCGAAATGTAAAACCAAGCCATGGGTGATAATTGCTGTCAAGCTAAAGCTTGTGCGTTGTCGAAACTAAAGCAACAACAAGCAAAAGTACTTTGGGTCGTGTTGTTTATCAACGCAGCAATGTTTCTGGTCGAGTTTGGGGCTGGGATTCGAGCAGGTTCCCTCTCTTTAACTGGAGATTCTTTGGATATGTTGGGGGATGCCTTGGTCTATGCCAGCAGCTTGTATGTCATTAACAAGAGCATACAGGCCCAGGCTGGAGCCGCGTTCCTTAAGGGAATCATTATGTTTTTGTTTGCGGTTGCAGTGTTTGCAAGGGCGAGCTACCAATTGTTCGTAGGTGTTAGCCCGGAAGCTACCATTATGGGGACGATTGGTATTGTCGCGTTATTTGCGAATTTACTCTGTCTACTGCTTTTAACACGTCATCGCAACGATAATCTCAATATGTCTTCTGTTTGGTTGTGTTCTCGCAATGACATCATTGCCAATACATCCGTGTTAATTGCTGCCGGATTAATCTTTCTCACAAATTCCAAGCTGCCAGATTTGCTGGTGGGTTTTCTCCTCACCTTTGTCTTTGCCAAATCAGCCAGTAAAGTTTTGTCGCAATCGTGGCGAGAAATGCAACAACAATAACTAGAAATAAAAAAAAGCTGATCCCCCATCATGGCAGGATCAGCCTTTCTTAAATCACTAACATTTACCCTTTGGGTGTTGGGTCTTACCTAGAGCATTTAGAACATTAGCGCTTGGCCATTTTCTTCGTTTCCACTTTGCGAAGACGAATAGATTCAGGCGTGACTTCTACGAGTTCTCCGGGGCCAATGTATTCGAGGGCGCGCTCTAGGTTCATTTCCATGGGTGCTTGCAACTGAACCAGTTCATCACCGCTAGCCGCCCGATGGTTTGTGAGCTGTTTCGCCTTACAAACGTTTAGCTCTAGATCTTGAGGACGGTTGTGTTCCCCAACAATCATGCCCTTGTAAACTTTAGTGCCTGGGGTAATGAAAAACTGACCGCGATCTTCGGCGTTCTTGAGGGCATAGAAAGTTGCTGTTCCTTCTTCAAAGGCAGTGATGACGCCGTTATAGCGGGTATCAAAGTCACCGCAGAGGGGACGATATTCCAAGAAACTGTGGTTCATGATGCCAGCACCACGGGTGATCCGAATAAATTCGCCACGGAAACCGATCAGACCACGGGCGGGCACCACAAATTCGAGTTGGGTACGGCCACCTGCGCCAGCCTGCATGTCCTGCATTTCTCCTTTGCGCTGACCAAGCCGTTCGATGCAGCTACCCACTGCTTCTTCAGGGACATCGAGCACCAGGTATTCAAAAGGTTCACAGGGTTTGCCATTCACTTCACGATAAATCACCTTGGGCTGGGCGACTTGAAACTCATAGCCTTCGCGGCGCATGGTTTCGATCAAAATACCCAGGTGCAGTTCACCCCGACCGGACACGGCAAAGCTATCGGCGGACTCACCATCTTCTACCCGTAGGGCAACGTTAGTTTCGAGTTCTCTTTCGAGGCGATCGCGGATCTGGCGCGAGGTCACGAAAGAACCTTCCTGGCCCGCAAAAGGAGAGTTATTTACAGAGAAGGTCATCTGTAATGTGGGTTCATCGACCTTGATCAGCGGCAAAGCTTGGGGATCTTCAGGCGACGTCACCGTTTCCCCGATATTGGCATCGGCAAACCCAGCGACGGCCACGATCATTCCGGCAGTTGCTTCTTCGAGTTCAACGCGATTCAATCCCTCAAAGCCCATTAACTTCGCTACTTTTGCCTTGGTAATGGTGCCATCTTCCTTGACCAGGGCTGCCTGTTGTCCCGCTTTAATCGTGCCATTGTGGAGACGACCAATGACGATCCGTCCAAGGTAATCGGAGTAATCAAGGGTTGTAACCTGTAACTGGAGAGGCTTATTGATATCTCCGGCTGGCGGGGGAACGTGCTGCAGAATCGCCTGGAAGAGAGGTTCCATGTCCTCATTGGTGTCGTCGAGGGATTCCCGCGCAAAACCAGATAAACCAGAGGCATAGAGGGTGGTGAAGTCACATTGATCGTCATCGGCACCCAGTTCAACGAAAAGATCAAAAACCTTATCCACAGCGGTTTCAGGATTAACGTTGGGGCGGTCGATTTTATTGACGACAACAATTGGCCGTAGACCTTTTTCGAGGGCTTTTTTCAGAACAAAACGGGTCTGGGGCATCGGGCCTTCGTTGGCATCGACGATCAAAATACACCCGTCTACCATGCCGAGGACGCGCTCTACCTCACCACCGAAATCGGCGTGGCCAGGGGTGTCAACAATATTAATGAGAATGTCGTTATAACGGACGGCGGTGTTCTTGGAAAGAATCGTAATACCCCGTTCCCGTTCGAGGTCATTGGAGTCCATCACGCAGTCGGGGATGTCTTCGCCTTCTCGGAAAATGCCAGATTGATGTAAAAGAGCATCAACAAGGGTTGTTTTACCGTGGTCAACGTGGGCAATAATCGCGACGTTACGAATGGGAAGAGACATAAATTTTACGGATGGTTCCTAAGACCTGTAAATTTTTTTGACAATTTCTGCCCAATTGTAGCCTAATTATCATCTTTCTTAATATTTAAGTTATGAAGTTTCGACTACTGGGTGGGCGAGAAATCCAGGGTAGCACCGTTATAGCCAAGATTTACCAGATAAATATACGGAAACGTTGAAGGGCGGCAGATGATGCTGGCTGATAGAGATAAAACTTTACCGTTGCCGTGGTTTTTGGAGAACTTTGCTACCGTGAAATCAGCTTCTCGTAACGGTTATGGAACATAGTCTTTTTTTTAGAGCCCCCTGGAGTCAAACCCTGATCACGATTACCGCGATTGTTTGTCTAGTGCTGTTTGGCATGGTGCTGCTGTTCTTGATTGTGGGGTTCCAACAACAGGAGCCTTATTTTTGGCTGTGGATCATTTTGCCCATTGGCATTCTAGGCATCACGGCATTATTTATGGTGCGGGGCTATCATCTGGACGGCGATCGCCTTTACATTGATCGCCTTGGTTGGCAAACAGAAATCGCTCTAGACAATTTAGAAAGTGCCACCTACGATTCGACTGCTATGGATGGTTCATTACGACTATTTGGCAATGGCGGTCTATTTGCTTTTACCGGCAAATTTTGGAATAAAAAGTTGGGGCGTTACGATGCCTATGCCACGGCGGTTCGGTTAGCGGTCGTTTTGAAATGGGCTGACCAGACCATTGTCGTCACCCCAGAAAAGCCGGAGCAGTTTGTCACCGCGATTCTCGGCCGTTAAATGCCGCCCACAAAACGCTGGGGACTCAAGATATTTTGGGGATCGAATTGCTGTTTAATGCGGCGCATCAACGGTAGGGCGTCGCCTGGATAGCCCCAGGGTTCAAATTGCTGTTTGAGGCGATAAGGAGCATCCAAAATCGTGAAAAAACCGTGATGAACCTGACAAAAGTCCCGGATGCTGCGGAATTGCCGGAGAAATTGGTCATGGGGAAACGCAACGAAACCCAGACCACTTTTGCAATGGATCCGGGCGATCGCCTGACCATTGGTTAGGGTCTCAATATATTGCAGCAGAGCCATACTTTGATCGGACAAAATGCCAACTTTGGCGCTGACCATTTCCCCAGATAAAGCTTCCCGTAGCTGTTCCCAGAGATTAAAGTTCTCCGGCCGGCTGACTAAACCCAAACGTTGCCCGATAGCGTCTAATTCCTGTAGTTGTGCTGTAATGCTCTCGTGGATCGCCTCAAAACGCAACAACAAACCCCAGTCTTCTCCAGTTCCCCTTTGGAGTCGTTGCAATAGTCGGGGCGAAAGGAGATCTGCCGCCGCTGGTGTGAGTACAGAATTTAAAATTTGGCCCTGGGCTTGGCGTATCTGTGCGGGCGACCCAAGCATTAATATCGTCTGGGACTGCTCTTGGATCGGATACAGGCGAAACGTTAATTCGGTAATCGTCGCCAAGCTTCCATGGGAACCTGTGAGGAGCTTCATCAAATCATAGCCCGCCACATTTTTGACCACTTTTCCTCCGGCTTTTGCCAAGGTGCCATCGGCCCGGAGCATGGTGATCCCCAGGAGCAGATCCCGTACACCACCGTAACGTTGGCGCAAACTGCCGGTATCCGCTGTGGCCACAATTCCCCCTAGGGTCGCTTGGTCAGGAAAGCTGGGATCGAGGGGCAGGTACTGTTTATGGGGCCTGAGATGGTTTTGCAGATCGGCAAAGGTGATGCCCGCTTCCACCGTAATGGTCAGATCATTAACGGCGTGATCCACAATGCGATTTAATTGCCGGGTGCTCACCAACCAATCTACTTTCGGAGTGAGTCCCCCCCAAGTTAGCTTAGTGCCATTACCGCAGGGGATAATCGTGATTTGTTCCCGGTGGGCGGTACGAAAGATTTCCGCGAGGGCAGCGTGGGAGTAGGGCACGAGCAGGGCTTCTGGGCTTTGACGGCTGATCTTTTCCATCTGCCGATGCCAATGGGGGTGACAATATTGCCACGCTTTTAGATCGATATTTTGGGTATCGGGGTCAACCACCAAAGCCATGATCTTATTCTTCTGGGGTTAAGGCGATCGCCTCAACTTTTGCCGTATTTTCTTCAACTTCAGTAATCGCCCACCGGAGCACATCACCCCGCTTTTCGAGTTCTGCTTCAATTTCCTTGGGCAAATCCGCCGGATTTTCCTGGAGATCAATTTCTGCGGTAATGAAGTGGGTTGTCATCGGCCCGTTCCTTATGAAAATTCTGTGTTCATTATCATACCAAGCAACGGAAACGCCCCGTCTAGTCTCCCAACATATGCAGACGATAGAGGCTGGCGTATAACCCATTTTGGGCGAGCAGTTGATCGTGGTTTCCTGTTTCGAGAATTTCCCCTTGCTTCAGGACAATGATCTTATCCACATCCCGGATGGTCGAGAGACGGTGGGCAATAATAATCGCTGTGCGGTCTTCGAGGAGTTGTTCTAGGGCTGACTGGATTAAAGCCTCTGTGCCCACATCCAGACTTGCCGTCGCTTCATCAAGTACCAGAATTTTCGGATCGCGGATGGCCACCCGGGCAAAGGCCAGTAGTTGTTTTTGGCCCCCAGAAAGATTTGTCCCCCGTTCCCGGAGGGCTGTGCGATACCCCTGGGGCAGTTCTTCGATAAGTTGATCGACGTTGGTTAACACTGCGGCTTGTTTCACAGCCTCAAAGGGATAATCTTCCCCCAGGGTAATGTTGCGTTGGACATCCCCGGCAAAGAGAAAGCTTTCTTGGAGGATCACGCCAATGTGTCGCCGCAGGTCTTCTTGGGGAAGATCGCGAATATCAATGCCATCGACGAGAATACGTCCTTCACTAGGGTCATACAGGCGACAGAGTAACCGGATGATTGAACTTTTACCGGCCCCCGTTGGCCCCACGAGGGCGATTTTTTCACCGGGTTTAATCTTGAAATTCAGGTTTTTTAGGACATATTCCCCAGGTTTATAGCCAAAGGAGACGTTATCAAACGTAATTTCACCAGAGGCAGAATCCGAGAGATTTAAAGAAGTCGTTAAATGTTGTTGTTTATCTTGGATTTCAATGGGCTCCGACATTAACTCTGTTACCCGTTCGATGGCCGTCAACCCCGACTGGAACATGGTGAACTTGTCGGCAAATTGACGCAGGGGATTAAATAACCGCTGGGAATAGAGGATAAAGGCGGACAGCACCCCAAAGCTTAGGGCATCCTGGAAAATTAGCCAGCCCCCCAACCAAAGCACTCCGGCGATCGCCACTAGGGAAATCCACTCCAGGGTGGCAGAAACAGCCGAATCATGGAAGATAGTTTTATTAACGGCTGAACGATAGCGATCATTAACGGTGCGGAATAACTCTGCATTTAGCGCTTCCCGACGGAATAATTGCACAATATTGATCCCCGCGACATTTTCCTGGAGCATCGCGTTCAGTTGGGATAATTCTTCCCGGGCTTGGTAGTTGGCTTTGCGGTATTGTCCCTGAAAATACACGATCAAAAAGGTGACAGGCAACAACATCAACATGAGGAGTGTCGCTAGCTGCCATTGCAACAGGAAAATTGACACAATAATCACAGCCAGGGAAATAACATCATTCACAATGCCGATCGCCCCACTGGCAAAAACATCGCCCAGGGCTTCCACGTCATTGGTTAAACGGGTGACGAGCTTGCCGACGGGCATCCGGTCAAAGAAGCGCGACGAGAGGGACGTGACGTGATCAAATAAATCCTGGCGCACCCCTGCGGTAATTTCCTGGCCCACTTTTTGGACGAGGTAGCCTTGGATCGATGTAAAAACCAAGCGAATCACAATGGTGGCCAAGAGAATCCAGATTAAACGGTTAATCCCTTCTGGGATGCTGAGATCAGCGAGGATGCCCCACACTGTTTCGCCCCGCAACAGGGAAACGGCCTGACCGACAACGAGGGGTTGCACAGCACCGGCGATCGCCAAGGGGATCAGCAAAATAATCGACACAGCGAGGGTAATTAGATTTTTCTTGGCGTAGGGAAGGAGCTTCCTGGCCAGTTGCCAATCATTTTTCGGAGCAGAAGAGGATGCGATCGCCATGGAGATTTTTCAAGAAATGCAGACATCTAGTATATCGATTGATCACCGTAGAGGTGGGCGATTTGGGCGTCACTGACCGTTGTGGTGGGCTGATCGAACAGAATTTGGCCGGCTTTGAGACCAATTAGGCGATCGCAATGGCTCCGGGCAAACTCCAGGGAGTGGAGGCTAACAACGAGGGTTTTTCCCTGGGTTTCACAAAGCTGCACCAGTAAATCCATCATTTCCCGACTCAGTTGGGGATCAAGGCTGGCAATGGGTTCGTCTGCTAAGATCACCGCCGGATTTTGCACCAAGACCCGCGCCAAGGCAACCCGTTGTTTTTGTCCCCCCGATAGGTCGCTGGTTCTCGCAAAAAGTTTTTCGGGGATGCCCACCTGTTTTAAGACAGCTTCAGCCAAAGGACGCTCACGGGGAAAGACCAGGGAAAACATTGCTTTTAGGAAAGACCAACGTCCCAGATGACCCGCATTGACATTGTGAATGACGGCTAGACTTTCGACTAAGTGGAGTTGTTGATAAATGGTGCCGAGCTGCCGTTGGATGCGCCGCCGTCGCCCTGGGGAGAGGGTTGCGATCGCTTCCCCCCAGATGAGCAATTCCCCCTGGGTGGGTTGCCGTTGCCCATTGAGAAGACTGAGGAGGGTGCTTTTTCCTGCGCCACTGGCCCCAATTAGCCCCACCTTCTCGCCGGGATAAATTACAAAATTGAGTTCTGTCAGGGCAGCGACCCCCCGGAAATGACACGAGAGCGATCGCCCCACAAAAATTGGTTCTGTCATCTGTTTTAGTTACCCGTGGCAGAGGGAACGGTGGTTTTCAAGCCAGGTAATCCCTTGCTGGATGATAGCTGGGCTCACGGCGGCTAGATTATGGTGGTCGGCCCCAGGCACCGCCTGGAATTGCTTGGGTTCGTTGGCGATCGCCCACAGTTGTGCCCCCATCGTATGGGGGACTGTCTCATCCAGTTCCCCGTGGCAAAAGAAAATCGGTAGCTGGAGTTGGGTGATTTTGGCCACTGAGTCAAATCGTTGGTGCAGGAGAAACGAAACAGGAAAAATCCGATAGAGAGGTTTGGTGGTGGACATTGCCAACATTGAGGTGAAAGTGCCTTCTAAAAATAAGCCGCCGACCGGGTACTGCCGGGCCAATTCAATGGCGATCGCCCCGCCGAGGGAATGACCATAGATGGTCAACTGTTGGGCTGGAATTTCCTTCGTTTGGGTGAGAAATGTATAGGCCGCCGCTGCATCTGCGTACACCTGGGATTCCTGGGGAAAGCCAGGACTGCTATGGCCGAAGCCCCGATAGTTAAAGGCCAAGACCGAATAGCCCGCTCGATACCACAGGGCGATCGCCTGGAAATTGTAGGCCGTTAACCCACCATTCCCATGGAGAAACAGTAACGTTTTATCGCTATTCCCCTGGGGTAGCCACCAACCCGTTAATTGTTGCCCTGGGGCGACAGGGATGGTGATCGTTTCGTAAGGCAAAGCAAAATCCGGCGGCACAGGATGCGGTGGTTGGGCTTGGGGTTCAAAAATAATCCGCCGTTGCCCAAAAAAAAGATAACCACAGCCCCCCAGATAGAGCAACACCAGTCCAATCAATAGCCAGCCCAACATGATTTTCCTTGTCATACGTCACCTCTAAATCATAGGCAGATTCCCTGGGGGAGCCAAGAATTTCAGGACAGTTTTTCGATTGTCTAAACACCCATCAGGAAGCAGCGGCCCCTATGCCACAATGGAAGAGGAATTTTTTAACTTAATCACTTAACCCAATCACAGGCGATCGCCCCTCTCCCTTGCAACCCATGCCCCAAGACGTACTCCTCGGCAAAAGTCTCCCGGAACTGACCCACTGGATCGAAACCACCGGCCAACCCGCCTACCGTGGCAAGCAACTTTACAATTGGCTCTACCAAAAAGGAATCCACGGCCTGGATGAGATCACCGTTTTTCCGAAGGCTTGGCGCGAACAAATGGGGACTTATCCCGTGGGGCGATCGCAGATTCACCACCAACGCACCGCCCCCGACGGCACCCGCAAATATCTCCTCCAACTCCACGACGGCTTAATTATTGAGACCGTTGGCATCCCCACCGAAAAACGCCTCACTGTCTGTGTTTCTTCTCAGGTGGGCTGTGCCATGGCCTGTGATTTTTGCGCCACCGGTAAAAGTGGCTTTACCCGACACCTCCAGGCCCACGAAATTATTGATCAAGTGCTCACTGTCCAAACAGACTTCCAGCAACGGGTCAGCCATGTGGTGTTTATGGGCATGGGAGAACCCCTCGCCAACCTCGAACAAGTGCTGAAATCGGTCCAGAGCCTAAACCAGGACATCGGCATTGGCCAGCGATCGCTGACGGTTTCTACCGTGGGGGTACCCGATCAGATCCGCGCCCTAGCCCAGCAGAATTTACAAATCACCCTAGCGGTAAGCCTCCACGCCCCAAATCAAGCCCTCCGGGAATCGATTATCCCCACTGCTGTCCATTATCCCATTGAGGATCTGTTAGACGAATGCCGCGAGTACGTCGCCATTACCCGTCGCCGTCTCAGTTTTGAATACATTTTGTTGGCGGGGGTGAATGATTTGCCCGACCATGCCGCCGAATTAGCCAAAAAACTGAAGGGGTTCCAAAGCCATGTAAATTTGATTCCCTACAATCCCATTACTGAAGTTCCTTTCCAGCGGCCAGGGAAAAAACGGATTAATGTCTTTAAGCAAATCCTCCAGGATCACAAGATTGCGATGAGTGTGCGTTATTCTAAGGGCTTGGAAGCAGATGCGGCCTGCGGTCAACTGCGGTCAAATCTCCGACGATCGGCCCCGGCAACGGTAAAATAAAACAGCAAAAATCCACCCTTAACCCCAACGAGTTTATGAATATTTTCGGGATTGGCCTGCCAGAAATGGCCCTTATTTTTATTATTGCTCTATTGATCTTTGGCCCGAAAAAGTTGCCGGAGATTGGCCGGAGCCTGGGGAAAACGATCCGTAGTTTCCAGGATGCCTCCAGCGAATTCCAGGAAGAATTTAAGAAAGAAGCCGAAAAAATTGAAAAAACCGTTTCAATGCAGGCCCGCCTAGAGGAAGGAAACGGCGAAAAAGTCGAGGCTTCGGAAGCGAAACCAGAAACCTCCGATCAAGAAACAAAGGCTGATACCCCATCTAGTTAGAGCGCAACTGGGTTTGTCTTTGGTGGCTTGTTTAAGCCCATTGACTGCCTGGGGTTTGACGGGGGCGATCGCCCAATAATTGTTGTTGAACGGCCTGTTGTAGATCCTGGCGGCGAACTTCAAGACTACCCTGGGCCTCCGTAATGATTAAACTATCAACGGCGGCCATCGAAAACAGTTGAAACAGCAGGTGAGTGACAGGAAGCGGTACAGCAATCAGGGACGGATCCGCATTGCTACCCTGGTGCTGCTGGGCGAGGGTGAGGGTGGAGAAGCCATAAATCACGGTTTTGGTCTGCTGGGGATCGCTCTGTTGGGCAAGGGTCGTGATCAGCCAGTCTCCCCCTAGGGATTGACAGACATAGTATTCAAGGGATTGTAATTTTTGGGCGAAAGCTTTGAGCACTGGGGCGATCGCCTGGGCCATCACCTGGGGCATGGTGCCATCTTGAGGGGCTTGGTCAATGAGGATTTGCAGTTGTTGGTCTAAATCCATAGAAAAAATATCAAGGCGATCGCCAAAAAACACACTGGTCTCCCCATGATAAACCCTGGCCAAAAGTAAGCCCTTTAGGGAAAGCTTTGCACCGGCGTCGGATGGGGAGCAGACGCCGCCGTGGGACAGAGTTCTTGGTAAGTTTGTTCGAGCTGGCTAATATTGTTCTGCAAGGTGTAACGTTCTAACACCCGCTGCCTCGCTTTGTGACCCAAGATTGTGACTAATTCTGGCTGCTCACGGAACAAGGGTAAAAGGGTTTTCAGTTGTCCAGTAACTCCCTGGGTATCGAGGACGACTCCGGCTCCCTGATTGAGCACTTCCCCATCGGCGCCGGCATCCGTGGCAATGCAGGCTAAACCGCAGGCCATCGCTTCAAGCAATGATAAAGACAACCCTTCCACCAAAGACGGCAACACAAACACATCCGCCGCCCGGAGGAGATCGATCCGCTGCACTTCATCCCCGATGAATCCAAGCCATCGCACCCCTTGATCCTCGGTATAGAGTAACTCTAAGGAAGCCTTGAGGGGGCCATCACCGACCATTAACAGCACGCAATCTTCCCCCATATTGGCCAGTCGCCAGGCTTTGAGGAGGGCTTCTACATTTTTTTCGGGAGCAATGCGGCCCTGGTAAATAAACACCCGTTTCGCTTTGAAGGTATGGCGGTAAGCACTGAGGGCCGGGGCATATTTTTGTTCATCGACGCCATTGGGAATGATGCGCACCGTATCCCGTGGCACCCCCAGTTTGACGAGCATTTCTTTTTGAATTTCTGAGAAGACAATTACCCGGTCGTAGTTGGCTAGGCAAGGAGCATAGAGCTGGTAGGTGAGGTATTGGGTACTGGATTTGAGGTTCCGTAGCTTGCTGTCAAAGGGAGGGTGAAAGGTGGCCACTAGGGGCAAATCTAATTCGCGGCAAATGTCGGGCAGGCGAAAATCTAGGGGCGAAAGGGTCAGGGAGGCATGGACGAGGTCTGGCTGGAATTTTTGGAGCGATCGCATCAGCACATGACTCGATTTGGGACTGGGGATCGTATAAATTTGCGACTTGTAGAGGAACGGTAAAAAAACCTCTGGGCAATCCCGCCATTTTTGATCGCATTCTTCTTGCTGGGCAAAGTGGAGAAAACTTACTTGATAGCCCCGATCAAGGAGGTGATTGGTCACTTCACGGCCATAGGTGACATTGCCACAAAAAGGAGATTTTTTACCGAGCCAAGCAACATGCATTGAGGGGGATCCTGTGGTGTGCGTTAGGATTTGATTGAAATATACCAGTTCAATACCCCACCGGCGATCGCCAATCCCGAAAGGCCCAGAAGTACCGGTTGCAGGCCAAAAAAGGTTTCTGCCACCCCAGCCAGGGCTAGAGGTAAAGATAGAGCAATATTAACAGCATTATTCTGCAAACCGAAAACCTTCCCCCGGAGGATCGCCGGGGTTTCGCGCTGGATCGTTGTCTGCATCGGCACTCCTACTAGGGCCGCAAAAAAGCCCAGACAGGTGGTACTCACAAGGGCAAAAACTAAATTGTGGATCGAAAAAGAGAGAGCAATTAAGGCGATCGCCGTCCCAATGGAACCCCAAAGGCTGAGGGTACGGTAGGGCAACTGATTACCCCAGTGACCCAAAAAGAAAGCACCGATCCCTAAACCAACGCCCCCCGCTGCCAACAAAAAGCCGAACTGCTCCGCCTTTAATCCAGGGATTTGGGCCGCCAGACTCACCGCCAATACCGCCAGGGCCGCAAACACAGAAAACAAAATTACCAATTGAATCAGCGCATTACGAACCCGGTGATTTTCGTTTAGATAGCGCAATCCGTCTTTGATATCCTCCCAAACGTGGGGCTGCTCCCGTTGGCGATCTGTTTCCGTTTCATTGGTCTTTAGAGCTAACAAAATCAGACCGGCGATCGCATAGCCTCCCCCAACCACGAGTTCTTTGCCCCAAGCGCCCGTAATGCCGAAAGACTCACCCAGTTGATCCGCTAAGCCCAATAATGGTTCTCCCACCGCAAACCCCACAATTAACAAAGCCATCATCGTGGTGGTGTAGAGGGAATTGGCCGCCAACAGATGCTTGTTCTTCACAATGAGCGGTAAAGTCGCCTGTTCCGCTGGCGCAAAAAATTGTGTCAAGGTAGAAACAGCAAAGGTGATGCCCAACAGAAAGACAAATCCAGGGGGTAACTCCCACCAATTGGGCTGATCTTGCACTAGCCAGAGTAGGAGCGGGATACAAAAGACAAAGATGCCCCGCAACAAATTCGAAATGATCAGAGTTCCTTTTTTAGACCAGCGATCCACATAAACCCCTGCAACGGAACCAAACAAGATAGCAGGTACCGTAAAAGCAATCATGATCGCCGAGACCCAAGCACTAATGCTCTGATCCGCCGTTTTAAAGTGACTGGCAATCAAAGCAATCATCAGCACGAGATAAATCTTATCGGCCAGCTGTGAAAAGATTTGGCCAAGCCAAAGGACGAGAAATTTGGGGTTGCGCAATACAGGCCCAAAACCATCTACGCTTTCGGACGGGGCCGTACCCATCTCGGTTGGGGGAGTATCTTTGGGGGAGAGGGTCGGTAGATCCGTTTCCGTTGACATACGTGCTCGGCAACCAAAAAGTTGATGAAGGAATCACTTCTAAGTATAAATCCTGCGATCGCCTTATGTTGGGGAGTTACCGCCCAGGGTTTGCCTGAATTGAACGCTTAGGGACAAGGTTAGTGGTGATGGCCATAGGCTCCGTCTTCCGGAAAAAAGGGCAGCACTTCCTGTTTGAGTTGCAACCCCAGCCGGGTGAGCATATCTTCGAGTACATGGTCTGGAGAAAAGCGGAGATACTGGGGATGAACCTCTAGGGGCACATGGCGATTGCCAAGGTGATAGGCGGCCCTGAGCAGCTCAAAGGGCGTCGAGGCCGTTACGGTGACCACGGGTTCGGGTTTTGCCTTAACCTGCACGAGGGTAGAACCAGTGACGGTTTGGAAGTAGTCGTCAGGATGGATATGGCTGCCACGGGGCAAGTTGAAGTGAATCGCCTGGCCATTGTCTAACTCTAGGCGTTGGCGGCTCTTTTGACGTTCGGCAGCGGTGAGCAATAGCTCTAGATCTACTTGGATCGGTGCCTGGGGTTGATATTTTTGAGTCAGGATCAAGTCAGCGTCGGTCATCGGCTCTAGCGATATGGAAATAAAAGAAAAGTGGCAATCCCAAAGGAATGAGCATTAACTTACTCTAGACCATTCCATCACTCGACTTTGTACCACAGGGATAATATTTAAGCAGAAATATTCCATGGGAAAATAACAGAGAGAATGTCGTGGGAAAAGCATCCGCGTAACACATAGCGAGCACACAAAAAGGTAATCAATGAAAATTTGGGATCAAGACCAATATCAAAAAGCATGGAATTTCGCTTCCAATGTACATAATGGTCAGAAATTACCAGGCAGTGATATTCCTTACATCAATCATCTTGGGCTAGTTGCCATGGAAGCGACGGCGGCTGTGGCACATGAGAGTGTTGACAAGCCAAATCTTCTTGTTTTGTGTGCATTGTTGCATGATGTCATTGAAGATACTGCCGCTACATTCGAGGATGTCAAGCATAATTTTGATAGCGAAATCGCCGCTGGGGTTTTGGCACTGACTAAAAATACAGAGCTGCCTTCAAAATTTGCGCAAATGACAGACAGTCTTGAGAGAATAAAATTGCAGCCCAGGGAAGTCTGGATGGTTAAACTATGTGATCGAATTACCAACTTACAACCCCCGCCAATGCATTGGGATAAAGTCAAAATAGCTGCATACCAGAGTGAAGCGCGGCTTATACTAGAACAACTCGGTGAGGCCAGTCCGTTTCTTTCGAAGAGATTGATTGTGAAAATAGCTGATTATGATCAGTATTTATAGAAAATATGCCTTGACCATGACTTTACGAAAACTTTGAGATTTTTGGCAATTTTTAGCGATCGCCGACCAGGGAAGCTAGCCTGGAAGTGTCTAGTCGTAAACCCAATCAAACCGATGAATACTAAGACACTTACACCGGTCGCTCAACCGACAAAAAATGTAAGACTTTCATGGGGGCTGGTTCCTCGGAAAGATATTTCCCCAAGTCACCCCGTCAGCGGCAAAGGAAAATGTACCCATAGTGGCTGTAGTTGTCCTTCGTTTGTTGATCCGCCCGGAGGATTTAATTGCGCCCGCTGCGGTCACCCCATGTCGGACCATTGGTAAAACTTCCAGCACTTACTAAAAATTCGAGTTCCCAAAAACGACAAGACTGATTTTGATCAGTGCACTATATTCGCAACACCCGATTCCTGGGGGCTGTGGAAATTGTGGCGTCAATTACCCCATGGTCATTCCCTGGGATCCTGAAGCCTGCATAAAGATTAGAGTGTTGCCAAATCGAGGACGCAATAATGGGATCAGTATTAAGGGAGTCTCAAGAATGCGCAAGCGATTTAAGCCATGGCAGCCAAAGAAACAAATCAAGAAAGGGTGGGCAATTGGGGCGATCGCCACACCAGTTGTGCTCTGGATGATGTGCTGGCTATGGTTTCTCCCTGGTCAAAGACAGCAGGCAGAGTATCCTCGCCCATCCCAGCATGGAAGCGTCACCCTAGTTGATCCCCATCGCGAAATTTTAGCTAGCGACCTGAGGGCGATCGCCGCGATTGCTGGTGGCATTTTGCTACTATTCAGCATCCGCAGAACGAATAATAAGAATAAAAATACAGAGACAACTGACTTCTGTGGTGCTGATCTCAATGATGCTAATTTCTGTGGTGCTGACCTCAATGGCAAGGATTTTTCCGGGGCGAGCCTGATCAATGCCAACTTTAGTGGTGCCAATCTCAGCAGTGCGAACTTTAACGGGGCTAACCTCAACGGCGCCAACCTCAACGGTGCCAACCTCAGCGGTGCAGTGCTCCAGTATGCCAATCTCAGTGGTGCGAACCTTAGATATGCCAACCTCAGCAGCGCTGACCTTAGATATGCCAATCTCAGTGATGCCGACCTTAACTGTACCCTCCTGAGTGATGCGAACCTCAGCGAAGCCAATCTCAGCGGGGCTCTGCTCTTTTTTGTCAATTCACGGGAAGTGCTCAACCTTGAACCCATTCAACTCAAGGCAGAACCTTCGCCTTTTCTCTGCAATGTTGCTCTACCCACCTATGCCCAGCAACCAAAGATGAATCCCAACCGTGACTGTCGTCGCCTGCCTCGATTATTGAGCGATCGCTACGATATTTCCCTCGAAGAAGCCCAGGGGATCGTCGAAGAGGCGCGGCAACATCGGTGGGACTAGATTATTTAAGGATTTCTAACAGGCGATCGCCGACCCGGAGGGCATTGGCAATGACGGTCAACATCGGGCTAGTGGCGCTACTGGACGGGAAAAAACTACTGTCTACCACATAGAGATTTTCGAGGTCATGGAGCCGACAATCCAAGTTGAGAACCGATGCCGTGGGATCTGTACCAAAGCGACAAGTGCCACATTGGTGGGCGACGACGGAAATGGGCATCCGGGCGTAGGGATGGGTGCCTTTAAATTCTTGATCCACTGCCTTGAGAATTTGTTGCCAACGGTATAACAGGCGATCGTGGGCTTCGAGATTATTTTCGGTATAGCTGAGGTGGATCTTATTATTTTTGAGCCAGACGCGATTTTCCGGATTCGGTAAATCCTCCGTTTGCAACCACCAGCCGAGGGAGCGCGTCGCCAATTGCTTCAGCCCAAATTTCGGTAAAAACTTCGCCGCCACGGATATTAAAGGGGGCGATTCAGAGAAAATGACATCCTGTAAAATGCCACCGGAATCCTGCACATGTCCCATGGGATAAGGAAAATCTTTGTCCCCCCAATAAAAATCATTCACATAGAGCGATCGCTGGAAAAGCCCATCTCTAAGGGTGGGTTCCTGCTCGACGATGACGGTCATTAGTTGCTTCATGAGATTGCGACCGACTAGCCCGGAGCTGTTCCCCAAACCATTTTCGTGTTTGGCGTTGGCCGATTTGAGAAGTAAGACGGCTGAATTAATCGCCCCACAGGCGAGCACCACAATATCCGCTGCAAATAAAAAGGCTTGGTTTTGGATTACTGCCTGTACTCCTTTCACGATTTTGCCGGAGGGATCGGTGTGGATGGAGGTGACCTTTGCTCCCGTTTTTAAAGTGAGGCGATCGCCCGCCCGGATCGCAGGACTAATCCCCGTATCTTCCGAGTCCGTGCGTCCCTCCTGGCCAATGCCGATGGGGAGATGATTCGGGTGTAAGCCATAGTCTTGAAAACGTTCATGAATTGCGTCCAGTTGGGGCAACCGTTCGACGGGAGGAAAATCATAATCTCCACTCCGGCGGGGTTCCGTCGCATCATCACCGACCTGCCCATGCACCTGGTAGAGTTTTTCTGCTTCGGTGTAATAGGGTTCAAAATCATCGTACTTTAGCCCCCACTCCGGAGAAATGCCATCCTTATGTTCGACCGCCTCAAAATCCTTTTCCCGGAGCCGCATCAACACCCCGCTATAGATTTTTGTGTTGCCCCCAACGCAATAACTGGTTTGGGGATGGAAGGGCTCACTGTGCTGGTCGTACCACTGTTCTGGGGCGTGGTATTGCTCTTTTTTGAAAACCTCTACTTCCGTCAATTCAGAGCTTTCTTTCTCGGAAAATTCTCCCTGCTCTAACACCAAGACTTTTTTACCTGCATCCGCTAGTTTCCGGGCGATCGTGCCACCACCAGCCCCTGTCCCAACCACGATTACGTCATAAATTTGGTCATCAATAATCATTACTTACACACCACTCTGTCTATAAATTTTTGTCGGGAGAGAAGATTACAAGAAAAATCGGCGATCGCCCCCATAATTTTCCGAATTATTTACATCAACTACTGCCAGAGATAAATCAGTCCAAACAAAACAATCCAAATCACGTCCACAAAGTGCCAAAACCAGGACGTTGCCTCCACGCCATACTGTCCGCCCGCGTAATTATTCGGCAGAAAAGAACGCCCCAACATCACCCCTTGCAGTAATACCCCTGTCAGGACGTGCAGTCCATGGAATCCCGTCAGAAGATAGAAAATCCCCCCATAGACCCCCGACGTAAACCCAAATTCCAAACTCTGCCATTCCACCGCCTGACCATAGAGAAAATAGCTCCCCATTGCCATTGTTAGTAGCCAGAAAAACCGAAACCCCCAAAGATTTTCTTTGTGCAAAAAACGTTCCGCCAAATAAATCACCCCGCTACTAGAAACCAGCACCACCGTATTCATCGCCGGATCATGAATTTCCAAACCCTCTACCCCAGGGGGTAACCAATCCGTTGCCGAAAGTTTATAGACGATGTAACCCACAAAAAAGCTGATAAAAATCACACTTTCTGAGAGCAAAAAGACAATAAACCCAAACAGACGATGATCCTCTTCTTCATGTCCATGGCTATTTGCCGATACTGGGGTTTCATTAATGGCAGTCATAGGGATAATTTCGGAAATTGATAACAATTTAACGTTAAAAAATAGTCAGTAAATCGGGCCTAACCCCCCAGATTTTCTGTGAGGTGCTCCGATTTCCCGTAGCCATAGGGTTCCGCGATGACGATGGGCAACTCCTCGAAATTCTCATGTTCCGGGGGAGAAGGCACCAGCCATTCCAACCCGATCGCCCGCCAAGGATTACTCGGAGCGCGATCGCCGTTGATCCAGGACGCGATCATATTCAGGAGAAACGGAATCGTAGACATCCCGAGGATAAAACCACCAATGCTTGCGATCACATTCCAAAAGGCAAACTCCGGGTCATAGGAAGCTACTCGACGGGGCATCCCCATTAACCCCACTGGGTGCATTGGCAGAAAATTTAACGTCGTGCCGATCATTGTTAGCCAAAAGTGGAGCTTCCCTAAACCTTCGTAATACATCTTGCCCGTCATTTTCGGGAACCAGTGGTACACCGCCCCATAGATCCCAAACACGATCGCCCCGTAGATCACATAGTGAAAATGCCCCACCACAAAATAGGTATTGTTCACATGGATATCCACCGGAACCGATGCCAACATAATCCCCGTGATCCCTGCAAAAACGAAGTTAATTAGACCCCCCATCGCAAAGAGCATCGGCGTATCCAGGCGCAACTTCCCACCCCAGAGGGTCGCCACCCAGGCAAAAACCTTAATCCCCGTCGGCACAGAGATCAGCATCGTCGAGAACATAAACAACATCCGCATCCACGGAGGCGTCCCACTCGCAAACATGTGGTGCACCCAGACCACGCCGCTGAGGGCAACGATGATCATTGAAGAAACGACGACCACCTTGTAGCCAAACAAGGGCTTACGGGCATAAACGGGAAACAGTTCCGAGAAAAAGCCAAAAACGGGCAACACCATCACATACACTGCCGGGTGGGAATAAAACCAGAAAAAGTGCTGGTATAGAACCGGACTCCCCCCCTGGGATGCATCGAAAAAAGTCGTGCCCACGGTGAGATCAAACAGTAACATTACCGCCCCAGCGGTCAGGGCAGGCAAGCCAAACAATTGAATAATCTGAGCCGCCAGCACCGTCCAGACAAATGCTGGTGTTTTAAACCAGCCCATCCCCGGACAACGCATCCGCACAATGGTGGTGACAATGTTCACCGCCCCCAGGATCGAGGAAATTCCCGACAGCGCTACGGACACCAACCAGAGAAATTCACCATTGAGCAACACTCCCGCCGGATTCTGGATACTCACCGGGGGATAAGACCACCACCCTGATTGAGCCGGGCCGCCAGGGGCAAGGAAACTGAGGATTAACAGTGAGCCAAACACCGGCACCATCCAAAAGGCGATCGCATTCAATCTTGGAAAAGCCATATCCTGCGCCCCGATCATCAGGGGAACCAGATAATTCGCGAAACCCGCCAGCACCGGAAATGTCCAGCCAAACAGCATGATGCTGCCGTGCATGGTGAAGAGGGCATTGTAAACGGTGCGATCCACGAGATCAGGCTCTGGGGTAATCAGTTCTCCCCGCATAATCATCGCGAAAATTCCGGCGACGAGGAAAAAGAAAAAAGACGTGACAATGTATTGCAGCCCAATGACTTTATGGTCAGTACTAAAGGAAAAAAAAGTACGCCAGTTAGGCAGGTTGGTGAGGGGATGTCCCTCGTTGCTTAGGGCTTCTGGGGGAGCTTGGGTCATGGTTCTGAGGGCTTACAAAAAAATTCAGAGGACGAATAACAAAAACTTAGGGATGGTAATTCACCACAGGTGGCGGCGCAGGGGGGACAGTTTTCCAGGCGGCGCGGTCTTCTTTCTGTTGACGGCGGGCGTATTCACTGGCGGCTTGGTTGGGTGCTGGAGTCGGCGTTTGGCGGGCCGCTTGGTTTAACCAGGTTTGGTAGTCTTCCTGGGATTCCACCACGACATCAGCTTGCATCGCTGCGAAATAGGTGCCGCTAAATTGGGAATCACGAATCCGGTATTGTCCTTCCTGGATCGGCGTAAATTCAAAGTCGGTATCTTCAAAGGGGATCACGTCCTGCTTCACCCGGAAGGCGGGAATAAAAAAGCCATGGATCACATCGGGCGATCGCAGAATAAAGTGAGCGCGTTGATTCACCGGGAGATGGAGTTCGGTGCTGGTGACATTTTTTTCGGGATAATGAAAAATCCAGGCCCATTGCTTTGCCGTCACTTCCACATTTGTCACGGGCATATCCATGGTGGTCATCCCGCTGGCGACATTTTTCACGAGGGCTGCCTGATGGACGTGACCAGGAGCTTGAATATTCATCTCGTGGTAGGTCTGGTAACTGAAATACGCTAAATAAATCACGATCAGGAAGGGGATCGTTGTCCAGATGATTTCGAGTTTGATATTTCCTTCGATGGGGGGGCCATCACTGGTGTCGTACCTTCCTGCCCGGTGGAAGAGGATCGAGTAGGTCATGGTGCCACCTACCCCAAACAGGATAAATGTGCCAATCGCCACCATGATGCTAAACAGCCGATCCACCAATTGCGATTCTACGGAAGCCTGGGGCGGCAACCAACTGTAAGACCATTGCCCAACGTTGTAGCTAAATATCCCTAAAATTAGGGCGATCGCCGTCAGTGAGAGAACCGTTTTTAATTTCATAGCCTAATTTTTTCCCCCTTACCGCAACAACACATTGGGATCTTCACCGAGCCGGAGTAGATGACCCGCTGTATTGTGGGCGCCAAATTCCGCCGCTAACTGTGCGCCCAGGGTGCCGTGGACATACATCACAAACATAATCACCAGTCCCGCCAACAGGTACCACCATTGCACCTGCCGACTGCGATCGCTGCGCCACACATAACGCTGAAATCCTCGCCAAACCGTCATGCCCACGATGAGCGCCAGCAACAAAACGCCACCGATCCCGTGCCAGATCATCGTGTCAATGGCATTAAAATTCCAGGCGCTTTTCACATCGGACGGGGCATCCATCAACAACATTTCGTAGAAGCCTGCTGTCACCGTAAAGAAGGTGATAATCGACGCCGCCACCATGTTGTACCAGCCCACATCAAAGAAATTAGAGCGGGTCGCTGGGATCGCCAAATATTTAAAAATGGGACGCTCAAAGGTAAAGAATACCCCGACAATATCGAAAGCAATGCCAATGATGAACAGCCCCAGAGTTAAATGCACCAGATTCGGGTGGATGGGAATGCTATAGGGTAAACCGTTTGCGCCTAGATTCAGTTGATTGAGCAGATCAGAATACATCGCTTATAAAAGTCCCTCTTTCGCTGCCTGGACAATTTCTGTCGTGTGGAGTCCATAGACCCACACCAGTTTGTCGCCGAGATACACCTGAAAAAAAACAATCCCGGTCAAAATTACCCCCATGCCCAGATAAGACATTGGCAAGGTTTCCGGGTTTTTAGCACGAATGACGTAGCGCCAACCGGTCAATGCCGCGATAATCCCCGACAGTGACCAACCAATAATTGTGTGGAGATTTAGCACAGGTTCGACGGCATCGTAGGCGATCGCCAAACCCGCTTCGATTTGCCCGAAGATAATGGCAATAAAAATCGAGACCGTGGCGACGAACATATTCCACCAGCTCACCTCATAAAATTTTGGCTTACGGCTGAAATAGCCCACTACATCACAGAAAAAGGCAAACAACACCATCGCAATCACGAAATGCACCACAATCGGGTGAATCGTATCGGGATAGGGGAGATTATGCTCGTTGAGGGGGGGAAGAAGATTATCAAACATGAAAATTGAGTGGAGAGGATGCGACCCAATCCCCAGGAATATTGAACCTTTAGCAACTTTTTAAATCACTAATTTTCTAAGGAGGGGGCCTCTGCGGTTTGGGTTGTAGTAGATACACACCAGAACCAGAAAATAGACTAAAAATCTGAGTTGAGTTAGTCCGGCAACTAGAACAAGAGACGGCAATGAAACACGCTGATACCCAAAATCTTCTAGGTATTTTGACTTGCAAACCATACTAGCTCAGATCAAAAAAGGAGGGGCGGCGATCGCCTGCAAATGTCAAATTTCCTGCATCAAAAGATTGGTCGAAAAGTCTATGCTGCTCCTATAGACTTAGGGTTATGGAGTTGCCACAGGTAAAGGCACAGACGGATAAGGCGATCGCCGCAACAAACCATACTCAATGCCCTCGACCACGGCGCGATAGGAGGCCTCAAGGATATTGGCTGAGACGCCTACCGTTGTCCACCGTTCTAAGCCATCGCTCGATTCCACCAAAACCCTCGTTTTCGCGCCGGTGCCTGCTGCCCCATCCAAAATCCGTACCTTGTAATCCGTTAGCTGGAACTCGGCAATCTCTGGGTAAAATTTCGTCAACACTTTCCGCAGGGCCTGATCCAATGCCGAAACGGGGCCATTGCCCTCCGCTGCTTCGAGCAAATTTTTTCCATTCACCTCTAACTTGATCGTGGCGATCGCCGTACTTTGGGTTTCTCCCACATCACAATTCACATGGAACCCCCGCAGTTTAAAAAATTCCTGCCGATGCCCCAAGGCCGAGCGAATTAATAACTGAAAACTCGCCTCCGCCGCTTCAAATTGATACCCCTCATGCTCCAAATCCTTTAATTTTTGCAAGATCATTCGACTGGCCAGATCCGTTTTCTCCAACGCAATACCGAAGCTTTTCGCCTTGGCTAAAATATTGCTTAAGCCCGCCTGTTCCGACACCACAATCCGCCGCTCATTACCTACCGTTTGCGGGTCAATATGTTCATAGGTGAGGGCATTTTTTTGTACCGCCGACACATGAATTCCTCCCTTATGGGCAAAGGCCGAACGACCCACATAGGGCGCATGGTCATCAGGGGCCAAATTAACAATTTCACTGATTAAGCGGCTCGTACCGGTGAGTTGTTGTAGTTTTTCCGGAGCTAAACAGGGCTGATTTAATTTCAGTTGCAAGGTGGGAATCAACGTACATAAATTGGCATTGCCACACCGTTCTCCGTAGCCATTGACAGTGCCCTGTACCATGGTGGCCCCGGCCTGTACTGCCATCACTGCATTAGCCACAGCCATCCCCGAATCATTGTGGGTGTGGATGCCGAGGGGAATCTGGAGATCCGGAAATGCCCGTTGAATATCCTGGAAACTAGTCGTAATCCCTTGGGGCAATGTACCGCCGTTGGTGTCACACAAAACTAAATATTCGGCTCCCCCTTGGATCGCTGCTTCAAGGGTTTTGAGGGCATATTCAGGGTTTTGTTGATAGCCATCAAACCAATGTTCCGCATCATAAATTACCCGTCGATTTTGGGATTTTAGATAGGCGATACTCTCCCGAATCATCGCGCAATTTTCCGCCAAGGTGGTGCCTAAACCGAGGGTGACATGGAGATCCCAAGATTTCCCAAATAAGGTAATCCAGTGAGTTTGGGCCCGGAGGGACGATTGGAGTAAAGGATCGGTTTCGACGGCAGAATGGGGGCGTCGTGTTGAACAAAAGGCGACAATTTTAGCTTGCTGGAGTGGGTATTCCCGGAGATGTAGAAAAAATTGTTCATCCTTTGGATTCGCCCCTGGCCAGCCCCCTTCAATAAAAGGAATGCCGAGGCGGTCGAGGTGCTGGGCGATGCGGACTTTATCTTCGAGGGAGAGGGCAAGACCTTCCCGCTGACAACCATCGCGGAGGGTGGTGTCATAGATCTGAACTGGGTTTTGGGGAGAAACCATAGGGGAACCGTCGGCTAGAAATGCTGCCTTTGATCCTAGCAAGGGAGTTTCTGGGCAAGACGGGCCTCGATACGATTCCACAAATTTAGACAATCTTGTTGATATTTCAGGGGCAGTACATCACAAAATGATCTAGAAAGTTCTTTTGAGAAAAATCACTGCTAGCTCCAGGACTTTTTGCAGCTTCCAGGGAATCGAGTACACTGGAAATACTTTTTTGATCTCAATGATGCGTTTATAAGCTTGTGTTGTCTATGGCGATCGCCTTCAAAGTTAGTCGGTGGTGTCTTAGCGGCTTCATCGCTGTAAATTTAATCGGCTGTACTCCCTGGACAGTTTTATCTCAACAGGAAAACCTCGGCACGACCAGGCAGCCCATTGCCAGTCTTGGGGCTGTGTCACCGGGGGTTGAGGTGTATGTCCAAGGCACTGTCACCCAGCGGGTGCCTCTCCTCAACCAAGGCGCTTACGAATTGCAGGACAGTACCGGGCGCATTTGGGTGATTACGGAAACTCCGCTGCCGGAGCCTGGGGCAAAATTGGCGATCGCCGGACAACTACAATTCCATGAGTTGCAACTCCAGCAGCAAGATTTCGGAGAATTTTTTATCCAAGAACAGGCGATTATCGACACCGTAGAAGAAGGGACGATTTCACCGCCACAATTGCCCATTAAAGAACACCTCGACCTGCAGTTTTTGCCCCACAAGGGTCATGAAAAATCCTGAGGATCAAGGTGTTAATCAATAACATTTAAGAATCAAGGTTTCGCACGGGCAATCCTAAGCATCGGAGCCGGATTCGCTGGTTTCTTTTGGTTCGTCGCTGGTTTCAGTCACCGCAGTGGCTTCTGCTGCTTTTGCCTTGGCCTCTGCTTCTGCCTTTTCCCGACGTTGCCGTTCTACAGCAAGGGCATCTTCTAAAACCTCTAGGACTTGGTTCATTTTTTCGAGGTTGCTGCGATACAGATCCAAGTCTTTTTTCATTTTCTCCTCAGGGAGATTCAGACCTGCGGTGACCGTGGTCAGCATTTCATCGCGCTTCTCGGTGTCTTCTAGGAGTTGCGGCTCTGATTCACCTAGGAAAGTATAAATACCAATGGCAAACAACCGACTATATTTGAAGTGATCATTTTTGGCGATCGCCTCAATTTTTTCCCACAATTCTTGGGCACCTTCGGGGGGCACATCTTGCCGGAAACACTCAATGAGTTGCGTGCCAGAACAGCGTTTTGCTAGTTCAACCAGGGCCATTGCATCTTCTTTATAACGGTTGGCATCGCCCCCAATTGCTTGGCACATACTTTGGAAAATAGAAACTTTATCTGCTTCTGGGCGATAGCCTTGCATAAAGCGCTCAAAGGACGTGACAACACCCAATGCATAGAAAGGATCGTAGCGAAAATCGGCATTCACCGACAATAAATGCATTTCGACCAAAAGTTCTTCGACGACGCGCCGAAAAATCGAATTAATTGGCCGAGTATGGTGTGTATAAAAATCACGCTTCGTATCGGAAACGGTGCGAACTTGACTCACAAATGGAACCCACAATTGACATTTCAATATTCTATTTTGACGTTTCCAGAGGCGTTTGCCAAGGTGATGGGTCTGGGACGGATTATCTAATGCGAGATATTTCAATTGAAATTCACCAAAAAAATCTCCCTTGGTCAGTAAATTGATCCCCTCTAAAAATCCATTGAAACTCTTTGGCGATCACTTCCCCAGACCACGACAAAAAAAGAGTGACATGGTTATGCCACCCTTTCTATATTATTAGAACCGTCTTCAAGTAACTGTTGGAGTTAGTGACGATAATGGAAATAACTTGTTCGTCTTTTAGAGTGCATTTGCACCGGCTACTACCTCTGACAGCTCCTGGGTAATGGCAGCCTGACGGGCCTTGTTATAGGACAACGTCAGGGTTTTCATCAGATCAGAAGCGTTGTCACTGGCATTGTTCATCGCTGTCATCCGGGCTGCCAACTCACTCGCTGCCCCTTCCTGGAGCGCCCGTAACAGTTGGTTACTGAGATATAGCGGTAACAACGCATTGAGAATGTCCTTCGGATCCTGCTCGAAGATCATATCTGCGGGCAGTTCCTTAACTTCTGTTGCTACCTTTTCCCGTTCAACTTGAAACTTACCACCCCGGGTAATCAGGTTGAAAGTTTCGTCGTCAGGGTTGGTTAGTGCTTCAGGCACCAAAGGCAATAGAGTTTGAACGACAGGTTGAGAACTGATCAAAGACACAAAACGTGTATAAATCAGTTCAATTTTGTCCACTTCTTCTGAGAGGAACAAAGAGAGCAGTTCATCGGCAATGTCCGATGCTTCTGCTGCCGAAGGAATTTGTTCTAAACCAGCATAGGTTTTAGCAACGGGGGCTTGGCGATTCTGGAAATATTGCACCGCTTTACGGCCCACCAGCACAAACTTGTAGTTGATGCCGGCTGCTGCTAATTCTTTTGCTCTTTGTTCGGCTTTACGGATGATGTTGGCGTTATAGCCACCGCAAAGGCCGCGATCGCCAGTGATGACCAACAGACCGACGCACTTTACTTCCCGTTGCTTGAGGAGGGGCAAATCTGCTTCTTCAAGGCGGAGACGACTCTTGAGGCTATAGAGCACCTGTAAGAGCGTGTTAGCAAAGGGACGGGTGGAAGTCACCTGTTCTTGGGCGCGACGTACTTTTGCCGCGGCCACCAGACGCATCGCTTCGGTAATTTTCTTGGTATTTTTGACGGATTGAATCCGGTCGCGAATCCCCTTTAGGTTTGGCATGAGTAATATCCCTTAGTTCGATTCTGGGTCGCCTGCAACCGCTGGTGATGCTGGCCATGGGCTACAGGCGACATGATCATCTGCTTAGGCCGCAGCGGCGAAACTTTGCTTGTGCTCGGCGATCGCCTCTTTCAGGAGGGTTTCTGCCTCATCGGTCAACGCTTTGTCGTTGGCAATGATTTCACCGTACCGGGCTTTGCTGGTGGCAAGGTACTGACGCAGGCCAGTGGTGAACTCAACCACGCGATCGACAGGGATTTCATCAAGGTAGCCATTCAAGCCAGCATATACAATCGCCACCTGTTCAGCGACAGAAAGAGGCGAATTTTGGGCTTGCTTGAGGATCTGACGGAGACGCTGACCCCGGGCTAACTGGTTTTGAGTTGCTGCATCCAGGTCAGAAGCAAACTGAGCAAAGGCTTCGAGTTCAGCGAACTGAGCCAATTCCAGCTTGAGTTTACCAGCAACTTTCTTCATCGCTTTGGTCTGCGCCGCAGAACCAACCCGGGATACAGAAATACCCGCGTTAATTGCCGGACGGAAGCCCGCGTTGAATAGGTCAGAAGACAAGAAGATCTGACCGTCGGTAATCGAAATAACGTTGGTGGGAATGTAAGCGGAAACGTCACCGGCTTGGGTTTCAATGATCGGTAGGGCTGTCATGCTACCGCCACCGAGTTCATCGCTGAGTTTTGCCGCCCGTTCTAACAAACGAGAGTGCAAGTAGAAGACGTCACCGGGATATGCTTCACGTCCGGGGGGACGACGGAGCAGCAAGGACATTTGGCGGTACGCTTGGGCTTGCTTGGTAAGATCATCGTACACAACGAGGGTCGCCTTACCTTGGTACATGAAGTGCTCGGCGATCGCCGCACCAGTGTAGGGGGCAAGGTATTGCAGAGTTGCCGGATCGTTGGCATTTGCTGCCACAACGACGGTGTAATCTAAAGCGCCCTTAGATTCGAGGGTAGAGACAACCTGAGCAACAGTGGATGCCTTTTGACCAACGGCCACGTAGACACAAATGACATCTTCATCTTTCTGGTTGATGATCGTGTCAACCGCCACGGCCGTTTTACCAGTTTGACGGTCACCGATAATCAATTCCCGCTGACCCCGACCGACGGGAATCATGGCGTCAATTGCCGTAATCCCAGTCTGCATCGGTTCATGGACAGAACGACGGGCAATAATCCCAGGGGCCATGAATTCGATGAGGCGGGTATCGGTGGAGGCAATATCACCTTTCCCATCAAGGGGGCGGGCGAGGGCGTCAACGACACGACCAACGATGGCTTCACCAACGGGAATTTCTGCGATCCGGCCAGTGGATTTAACGCTACTACCTTCTTGAATGTCACGACCGTCACCCATCAATACGGCGCCGACGTTATCTTCTTCAAGGTTGAGGGCGATCCCCACGGTACCATCTTCAAACTCAAGCAATTCACCGGCCATGGCCTGCTCAAGACCATAGATCCGAGCAATCCCATCACCGACTTGAAGTACGGTGCCGACGTTATCGACTTGAACTTTTTGGTCGTAGGACTCAATTTGTTGACGAATAATGCTACTAATTTCGTCGGGTCTGATACTAATCATGTCTGTACTGTTAAATAAGGTTAATTCTAGGGACAGTCTATTGAGACACTTTTAAAGTTAAGTGGCCGGTGTTAAAACAGGTCCAAAAAATTGGCACCAGCTTAGTTTGAGCCTAATAGATCCATGCTGATCCGACGGAGTTGGCCCCGCAAGCTAGCGTCGAAGACTTTGGAACCGACCTTGATCACGACACCACCAATCAAATCGGCATCGGTGGCAATGTTTAGTTCAACGGCATTGGCCCCAGTCATTTGTTTAACTTGATCGGCGATCGCCGCTTCTTGATCAGTGGTCAACGGCTGAGCACTCGTGACATCAGCGAGAACAATATTGTTCAGTTTTCGCTGGAGGGCAACGAATTCCTGACAAATGCCTTCGAGGAAAACAATGCGCCGACGATCTACGAGCAGAAACAAGAAGTTGAGGAAGTAGGTATCTACATCCTGGCCACAAACCCCTTGTAGGACGCCTTTTTTATCCTCTGCTTTGACCAAAGGATTCATCACAAAAGACCGGAACTCTGCAGACTCTTGGAGGAGCGACAGTAAGGCCCGGCAATTTTCTGCGAATGCTTCGACTTTATTGGTCTCCTGCGCAAGGTTCATCAGGGCACCAGCATAGGGCTCAACGACTTGAGCAATCATTGTGTTGCCTTTCATGCGCCACCTCCCAGTTGTGCAATGCTGCGATCCACTAACTTGGCTTGAGCAGACTCATCCAAATCAGACCGCAATTGAGCTTCCACTTTTGCCAGAGCAAGTTCTGCAACCCGTCGCTTCAGCTCGGTGATTACTTTTGCTTGTTCTGTGCTTAATTCTTTCACCGCAGAGGCCTTGAGTTTTTCAACTTCATCGCGACCTTTAGCCAAAATATCTTGCTTGGTTTTTTCTGCGGCAACCTTGGCGTCTTCACGAATCTTGGCAGCCTGGGCCTGGGCCTGCTCGAGGTCTTTTTGGGCTTTTGTCAGTGCTTCTTGGGCTTTTTTCGCGCGGTTTTCAGCATCTTCTAGATCGGCGACAATTTTGCTTTTGCGCGTCTCTAAAATGTTGCCAATAAACTTGCTCCCATAGACGTACAGAACCCCAATGATGATCGCAAGGTTGATAATGTTTGTTTCTAAAATGTCGAAGTTTAAATGAAAACCACCCTCCGATGCGGTGGCAAGGTAGGAAATAATTCCCATGATATCGATCTACCCCAGCGCTATTTGCTTATGGTGTATACATCTAAAAATGGATAACTCTTTTTCTTAAAGATATAAAAGCTTGAAATCTTCAAGAGTTCCCATCTAGGCAGCGAAAACCGCACTACCCTAAAGCTTTGCCCCAACTAATTTAGAGGCGATCGCCTGGCTCAGAGAATCAACTTGCTGTTCAAGGGATTTGAACGCAGATTCCCGTTGTGCCTCGATTTCCAAGGCTGCTTTTTCCCGCTCCGCCAAAGCCTCAGCCTGGGCAGACTTCACTTCAGCCGCCACAACCTTTTGAGCTTCAGCCTGAGCTTTGGCAATCACATCCTGGGCTTCACGACGCACATCACGGAGCTCTTGCTCATATTGAACGGCTAAGTCCTCCGCCTTTTGCTGACGTTCTTTCGCGTCCACTAAGTTGGTGCGAATATAATCGGAACGGTCGTCAATCGCTTGACCAATAGGCTTATAAAAAAGCTTATTTAACAACGCCGCTAAGACCAAAAACTGAATGGCCATCACGGGGAGCGTTGCGTCAAAATCAAAAAGACCACCCTCAGCGGTTTTCTCGACTGCTTCAGTTGCTAAAACAATTGTCCAGTGTGTCATTTATCAATTGACCCCACCGTGTTTGGGTCTTATAGAGTTTATACATCTAGGGGGTTACCCCATTGTCCCAGGGAAAAACGGGGCCTAGATCATCCAGGTAAGCTGCCTTTAAATCGGCATCGAATGACCTAAACCCAGTTCGGTTTCTCTTTATGCAAAGGGGTTTGCAAACAAAAGAACGAGGGCAACAACAAGACCGTAGATGGTTAAAGCTTCCATAAAAGCCAAGCTGAGGAGGAGAGTACCGCGGATTTTGCCTTCCGCTTCGGGTTGACGGGCAATCCCTTCAGCTGCACTACCCGCAGCATTACCTTGACCAATACCAGGGCCGATCGCCGCAAGACCTACAGCAAGAGCAGCAGCAATAACAGAAGCAGCAGCAGTTAAAGAATCCATAATTTTTTCCTTTCGATGTTATTGAAGTGGGTATAAACAGGTCTCTAAAACAGATCCCCGTCAAAAAAATTAACAGAAAAAGTGACCAGAAACACAAATAGACTTGAAATTTCTAGCTAGCCTTCGGGCTTTTATCAATAATCCTGAAGTAAAACCTTCCCTTAGTGATGGCCTTCCATCGCCTCAGCAATATAGGCTGCTGCGAGGGTGGCAAAAATCAACGCTTGGATCGCACTGGCGAATAAACCGAGTGCCATCAAGGGTAAAGGAATAATCAGGGGAACCAAGAAAACCAGTACACCAACCACCAGTTCGTCCGCGAGGATGTTTCCGAAAAGACGGAAGCTCAGGGAGAGGGGCTTAGTGAAATCTTCCAGAATGTTAATTGGAAGCAGGATAGGGGTCGGTTCCAAATATTTTTTCAGGTAACCAATTCCACGCTTTTTGAACCCAGCATAAAAATATGCCAAGGAAGTCAACAGAGCTAGGGCTACGGTGGTGTTAATGTCGTTGGTGGGAGCCGCCAATTCACCTTCGGGTAAACCAATGATTTTCCAAGGCACAAGGGCACCGGACCAGTTGGCAATGAAGATAAAGAGGAACAATGTTCCAATGAAGGGCACCCAAGGACGATATTCTTTTTCGCCTAGCTGGTTTTTAACCAGATCCCGAATAAATTCGAGGGCGTATTCCATGAAGTTTTGGAAACCACCAGGGACACGCTGAACATTGCGGGTTGCTAGGATCGAAGCAAGCACGAGCACGGCAATAACGAACCAAGAGGTCATTAGTACCTGTCCGTGAACTTTTAAGCCACCGAGTTCCCAATAAAAATGTTTGCCGACTTCGAGTTCAGCAAGGGGAAATAAACTAAATGTAGTTAAACTATTAAGCATTTCCATTTGATGATCTTTCCCCGGTTCTTTCTCTCGACAATCAAGGGCTAGGGCGGAATCTAATTTGCTTTGTCTGCGGCAAGTAAACTATTCGGCAGGACATAAACAATGATGGCAAGTTTATAGGTAATGAACCCTAAAAAAGCGGGTAGGATTTCCAGTTGCTCCAGTTGGGTTGCGATGACGATCAAGCCGATAAAAAGGGCTAAGCGACCGGAACCTGTTCTGGGATTGTTGCTACTGATTTTTTCTACGCTTTTTGCCAACTGTCTCAAATAAATTATTCCAACGCCAGCACCAATGAGATAACTCACTGCTGTTTGGGCAGAATAAAAGTACCAGACCAATAGGGCGATCGCCCCACTGATGGCAAGAGTCACAAAAAAAATGGACTGTTTGAGCTGATAGTACTCGTCCATTGGGGTGTTACTTGCCGAATCCCCATTATTTTCTAAGGTTGAGTTAGAAGAGTTGGGAATGTCTGATTGGCTTTGAGACTCAGATGAATTCACGCTCAGCAGGTTTAGAAGATCAAGGGTTTTGATCGATTTATTTGACTGTCTATATTGCTTTGTACAAGGGAAACAGTACAAACCACGTGCAATCATATCACGCCATTGTCACAATCCTTAAAAAGTTCCTCACGACCCAGGGCAAGGGCCGTAAAAGGTCTCAAGATGGGAGATTTATCGGTTGCGCCTGGGGAGATTCAAGGTATTTTTATAGGGCGCAAACCTGCTTTGGTGAGAGGATCAATCGTCCCAGGAGGATTATGGTGATGGATACTGCGGTGTTAGATTGGGTGGCGATCGCCGGCTATTTTGGCGTCACCCTACTGGTCTGTTGGCAAATTTTCAGTCGGCGCTAATCAGCTTTTCCTGACTTTTATCCACATTTCACTCCATTCAAACCGATGTTATGCGAGAGCAACTCATTCTCCCTACCATGGGCTGTGGCACTTGGGCCTGGGGCAATCGCCTCCTGTGGGGCTACCAACCCAGCATGGATCAAGAATTACAACAGGTGTTTAATTTCTGTGTGACTAGCGGCATTACCCTTTTTGATACGGGGGATTCCTATGGTACCGGGCGTTTAAGCGGTCGTAGCGAAAGCCTGCTGGGGCAATTTTCCCAAGCCTACGCTGGTCGTCACCAACAGGAAATCGTTCTAGCGACTAAACTGGCTCCCTACCCTTGGCGGCTCACCGCTGGCTCGATGAAACGGGCTGGAGCTGCCTCCGCGAAACGTTTACAGCGGCCAATTGATTTAGTGCAAATGCATTGGTCAACGGCAAATTATGCCCCTTGGCAAGAAAAACGATTATTGCGCGGTTTGGCAGAACTTTACGAAGCGGGCCAGGTAAAAGGCGTCGGATTATCCAATTATGGTGGTCAGCGACTAAGGGAGGTGCACCGCTGGTTTCAGGATTGGGGCGTGCCCATTCGGACATTACAGGTGCAGTATTCTCTGCTTTCAACGGATCCGGTGCTGAAATACGACGTTAAAGCAGTATGCGATGAATTGGGGATTCAGCTAATCGCCTACAGTCCCCTGGCCCTCGGTCTGTTAACCGGAAAATACAGCTTAGATCAACCTCTGCCCAAAGGTCTACGACGACGCGTTTTCAAGCAAGTCTTGCCAAATATGGCTCCATTACAGAGTTGTTTACAGGAACTGATGGCGCTGCACCAAAAAACCATGGCCCAGGTCGCTTTAAACTGGTGTATCTGTAAAGAGACAATTCCGATTCCGGGGGCAAAAAACCTCACCCAAGCCCAGGAGAATGCTGGCGCCCTAGGATGGCAGTTGTCTTCTGGGGAGGTGGCCGCTTTGGATCAAGCAGCAGCCCAAGTCACAAAAACCATGGTGCAAAATCCATTCCAATCCCGTTAAATTTTGAAGCTTGTCATGACTACCGTTCCTCATTCTGTCCCTGTGCTTGAATCCCCTGAACAATTGGCGGAATGTCTTACCCAAGCCCAGACTTGGGCGGAAATTGAAACCCTCACCCAGGCCTATCCCGACTTTAAGGCGATCGCCTGGAAACAATTATCAGCAGATCAGCAAGGCCGCATTCTCAAGCTCAGGGATTTAAAAGATAAGGCGATCGCCCAAGAATTTCCCCTCGGTTGCCTCGTGCAACGCCGGTCAGATCCAGAGCAAAAACAGGGCAAAGTAGTGGATTATTGGGACGCCTACGGAGTCGATTATGTGGTGTTTACCGTCGATGGCTTTACCGATTGGTGCCCCGGTTCTATGCTCGAACGACTCGATTAAAGTCCCGAAAATTTTTCTGGGAAAATCAACATATATTGCCGCGCCTTAACTACGGCAGAAGAGCATGCTATGAAAAAGTATGTGCCCTTTTAGATTCGATAAATCCTTGGCCCATGCGTGATACTTCCGAAATTCGTTTTCAGCTACACCACGAACTCAACCAGTGTTACCAAAAACTCTTTGATTCCCTCGCTACCATGCAGATCAAAGAAGGAGACGCGGCCACCGTTGCCCAACTCCTGCTTAATTCGCGTCTGGATGCCCTAAAACACCTCGTCAGTGAAGCAGAACGCCCTGCCTACGACGCCCGTTACCCTGAGGACGCTGAAGATTAGTCGGCGATCGCCATAGAAAATCTCTGCCATTAACAGTTTAAATAGTCAGGGTTTCGCTGCTGCATTAATCGGTTCATTGATCGGATACGACAAAAAACCCAGGGGATGAAGTTATATCGCCTGGGTAACTCAATGATTGAGAAAAAATTTCTGTCAAAAACTATTGGGGCGGATCAACCCAGCGACCATCAGCTTTAATGAGGTTAATCAGTTCTTCAACCCCCTGGGCTTCCGGGACTTTACGAATTTCTTCGCGACCACGGTATAGGGAAATCACACCGGGCGTTTTCCCCACATAGCCATAATCTGCGTCAGCCATTTCACCAGGGCCATTGACGATACAACCCATCACGGCAATATCTAAGCCCGTGAGGTGATTTGTTGCTTCGCGCACCTTATGGAGCACTTCTTCAAGGTTGAAAAGCGTCCGGCCACAGGAGGGACAGGCGACGTATTCCACCATGGTTTTACGCAGTCCCAGGGCTTGGAGGATGCTGTAGCAAACGGGAATTTCTTTTTCAGGAGCTTCAGTCAGGGAAACACGGATGGTGTCCCCAATGCCTTCAGCCAGGAGTGTGCCAATGCCAGCGGTGGATTTAATTCGGCCATATTCCCCATCTCCGGCTTCGGTTACGCCCAGGTGGAGGGGATAGTCCATGCCCAGTTCATCCATCCGTTTAGCCATGAGGCGATAGGCAGCCAACATCACCGGGACACGGGACGCCTTCATGGAGATGATCAGGTTGTGGAAATCGAGGGACTGACAAATTCGAATAAATTCTAGGGCTGATTCCACCATGCCTTCGGGGGTATCCCCATAGGTGAAGAGCATCCGTTCCGCGAGGGAGCCATGGTTCACGCCAATGCGCATTGCTTTCCCTTGATCCCGCAGGGAAACCACCAAGGGTTCGAGGGTTTCACGAATCTTTTCGCCAATGGCCGCAAATTCTGCTTCGGTATAACCGGTGCGATCGCCGCTGGCCTGTTCAAAAACATAAAGACCAGGGTTGATGCGCACTTTATCCACGTGTTTTGCCACTTCTAGGGCAATTTTCATGCCGTTATGGTGGACATCCGCCACAATCGGCACTGCTTGGTAGGTTTCAGCGAGCTTGGCTTTGATTTGAGCCAGGGAGCGGGCGTGGGCCATACTCGGAACAGTTACCCGGACAATTTCGCAGCCAATTTCATGGAGTCGGCGGATTGCCGCCACAGAGCCCTCCACGTCAAGGGTATCTTCGTTGATCATCGACTGGACAACCACAGGATAATCACTGCCGATGGTGACATTACCCACCTTGACGGCTCTGGTTTTCCGGCGATGGATAGTAGTATCCACAAGGGAATCGGTCGTTGGCACGGGACGCTCTAAAGCTTGCATGGGACTTGAGGATAAGAAATTACAAAAAGTCGCTGGTATCTAGGATCTAAGCATAAGCGTTGGCAAAGGTCCTAGGCAACGGGAAAGGGCATCTGGGCCAAGAAACGCTCGAAGTCAAAATGCTTTTGGAATAGGGTCTGGGCTACCTCTACCTTAATCGGCTCCTGAAGGCGCACATGGTTAAAGGCTTGGTCGATGATTTCGACAGTGGTCAGGGTGTCATAGTCCACCGATAGAATGGGAATTTCTAGATCTTCAGCGCGGTTGAGAATAATTTCCTGGGGAGCCACATGGCCTGTCAGGATCAGACATTGGGTTGAGGTTTCTAGGGCAGCCAGTTGAAGATCCGTGCGATCGCCCCCCGTGACTACCGCCATATTTTGCCGTTGCCGAAAATATTTCAGCGCCGAGTTCACATTCATCGCACCAATGGTGAGACTCTCGACCATCAGATCTAGACGATTGGCCCGACAGAGGACTTCAGCATTGAGGCGCTTGACCAATTCCCGCACCGTCACACTGCGGAGGATACGGTCAGCGGGGACAAGCCCATAGACATCGATCCCACGCTGGGCGAGGAAGGGCTTAATTTGGGTTTCGGCGGTTTCGAGGGCTTCGGGGGGAATTTTGTTAATCACCACTCCCATGAGGCGATCGCCCAGGAAACGATAAATTGTCAACAAACTATCAACTAAGAGTTTGTGATGGTAGGGAATTACTAACAGAATTTTGGCCCCTAGGGTCGCGGCAATTTCCCCGGCGGAGAGGTTGAATAGGCTCCCTTCCCAGAGGCTTTTGGGGGCTTCGATAAAGGTGATGTCACTGGCGATCGCCCCTAGATCATCCTTGAGCTTTTGGGGGTAATCGGTTTGATCTTGACCCGTGAGTCGCTGGGCCACCGTCGCTTCATCCAGAAAAAGTACCGGCGATCGCACTTCTGTTTCCTTGAGACCAAAGGCTTCCCCGAGGAACCGGAGATCATCTTCGATGCGGGTGAACCGCCCATTCTGCTCGTCATGCCAGACCGTACCGATGGGCTTACTGTAGGCCACAGAGATGCCTTTTTGCTTAAGGCTCTGTACCAACCCAAGTAGCACAGCAGATTTTCCACTGTAGGGTTCGGTAGAAGCAACGACGATATGTTGGGTTGAATTGGTCACACCCACTACTCCTTTAGAAGCTCACATTCTTTAGCCTCCACAATAACGGAATTTCGCGACTGAGCAAACCATGACGCTATTCTTTTTTCAGGCCCAGGAGCTCCCGATAAAAATCCTTAGGAAAGTCAATGGCCCCGTCACGGCTAAAGCCAATTAAAAGATCAATGAGGTAGTCCACAAACTGGTGATTCGGTAATGTCACGCTGTAACTGAGATCCGCCTGGGCCGCAAATTGAAGGCGACAACTGGTCATTTCAGACGGTAATTTAGAGACATACCAACTGGCCACAAAAGGGATATTTTCTCCCTTTTCGATCACACGTTTTCCCTCAACGGCGCCGATCTGGTATAGTCCGAGGGCTTTTGGCAGTGTTTTTTGTTTATTTTTCGGGTAATAGGGAGCATAAACCATCACTTCTCCCTTTCCTGCAGCTTGGATATCGTCAAAAACGGCCATGGGGCATTGCTCTAGAAAAATCAGTTAGCGTTGAGAATACATCGCATTGTAGCCTGTTGGCTGGTTTCTATTTTGTTCTAGGGTTGGCTGAAATTTCCGTCGAATATTTCTTCATCTGTTTTGCTTTTGGTTTATGTCGAAGAGGATCAATACCGTGGTTTGTCCCCATTTGTTAAGTGTAGCCCCGATGATGGATCGCACCGACCGTCATTTCCGCTATCTAATGCGTCAAATCAGCCGACGGACATTGCTCTACACGGAGATGATTACCACCCAGGCGATTATCCATGGCGATCGCCCCAAGCTTTTAGACTTCGATGCCGCAGAACATCCCATTTCCCTCCAGTTGGGAGGCGATAACCCAAAGGAATTGGCCGAATGCGCCAAGGTGGGAGAAGACTGGGGTTACGACGAAATCAACCTCAATGTGGGCTGTCCCAGTCCCCGAGTGCAACAGGGCAATTTTGGTGCTTGTTTGATGACCCAGCCAGAGTTGGTAGCCGATTGTGTAGCGGCGATGCAGGGGGCGGTAAACATTCCCGTTACGGTAAAACATCGCATTGGCGTCGATGACCAGGATAGCTACGCAGACCTTTGTCGCTTTATCGAGATTGTCTCCCAAACTGGGTGCGATCGCTTCTCTGTCCATGCCCGCAAAGCTTGGTTACAGGGTTTAAGCCCCAAGGAGAATCGTACGGTGCCCCCTCTCCGGTACGAAGATGTTTATCGCCTCAAGCAGGATTTCCCTCACCTCTGGATTGAAATTAATGGCGGTATTACAGAGTTAGCGCAAATCAAAGCACATCTCACCCAAGTGGACGCAGTCATGGTGGGGCGAGCGGCCTATGACAACCCCTATCTGTTTGCGACGGTGGATCGCGATATCTACGGGGAAGCGGTTCAGCCTAAGAGCCGTCATGAAATTGTTGAGAGCATGTTGCCCTATATTGAACGTTCCACAAAAGCTGGGGTAAAACTCCACAGCATTAGCCGTCATATGTTGTCGTTATTTTTAGGACAGCCCGGCACCAAAGCGTGGAAGCGGTTTATCACCGAGGAAGGCCGGGGAACGACGGTGGGCCGGGAAATTATTGAACAGGCCTTGGCCCTAGTGCCCCAGATGTCAGAGACTAGTGAGCCGATCGCCGTGATTTAGGAAAAATGCCAATAGTGAAGCCAAAAATTATTGTGATTGACGATGACCCGACAGGCTCCCAAACGGTACATAGTTGTCCCTTGCTACTACGTTGGGATGTGGAAACACTGCGGCTTGGTTTGCGAGATGTTGCGCCCATTCTATTTATCTTGGCGAATACCCGTGCTTTGACGGAACCAGAGGCGATCGCCACCACCACAGAAGTTTGTCAGAGTCTCAAAATCGCCCTTGAGCAGGAAAATATTCAGGAATATCTCATCGTCAGCCGTTCAGACTCTACCTTGAGGGGCCATTTCCCCGCCGAAATCGAGGCGATCGCCTCGGTGTTGGGGCCTTTTGATGCCTGTTTTTTTGCCCCAGCATTTTTTGAGGGGGGGCGCATTACCCGCAACGGCATTCACTACGTCCGGGAAAATGAACGCTTGATCCCCGTGGCTGAGACAGAATTTGCCGGTGATCGCCTCTTTGGTTTTCAGGAGAGTTTTTTGCCTGATTTTATTGCGACGAAAACCAAGGGGGCAGTGACAGCGAATAAAGTGGCTTGCCTGAGTCCAGGGAATTTACCCGAAAATCTTCAAGATTATTTTTGTCGTCTTCGGGATGGCAAATACGTTGTCCTCGACGGCGAACAACAGGCTGATTTTGATCGTCTAGTTCCGGCGCTATTTCAAGCAATTCACCAGGGCAAAAAGTTTCTCTTTCGCAGTGCCGCCAGTTTGCTCACTTCCCTCGCAGATCTTGGCCCCCAACCGATTCCACCGGAACAGAGTTTTACCGTCCGGCGATCGCCTCAGCCAGGCCTAATTATCGTCGGCTCCCATACCCAAAAAACAACCATCCAACTCGCAGAATTACTGCAATTGAAAAGCATTGTCGGCATTGAAATTGACGTAGAGCTGTGCCAAACATCCCAGGGCCGTGATCAGCTAAAAGCGGCGATTCTGGAGCAGATCCCCAAAATTCGCCAAGCCGGACAAACCCCAGTGCTTTTTACCAGTCGTCAGGTGATCGCCAGCGATGATGCCCAACAAAACCTTGAATTTGGCGAAAAGATCACAGCTTTGTTTCTTGAAATTCTTGCCCAGTTGCCCTCAGATCTCGGCTTTATGATCAGCAAAGGGGGCAACACCACCAACGCCCTGCTCCAAAAAGGGTTACGGGTTCCAGTGATCCAATTGCGCGGCCAAATCATCCCTGGTTGTTGCCTCGTGCAAACAGAGCATGATCACCCGCAATTTCCCCAGTTACCCGTGGTACTGTTTCCTGGCAATGTAGGCGATCGCCACAGTCTCGTCACCGCTTACCAACGCCTCCAAATTCCCAGTTGATCACAATCCAGGCTCTATTTTTCCTGAAACCATGAATGACATCGAAGCCCAATTTCGTAACCTATTCCAGCGCTATGCCGATCCTCACCTCTGGCAGCCCACTCCCTCCTACTTCCCAGTCCTTGCCGCCCTTTACCACGGCATTTGTGACGGCAACCAACGACTGAATTTGACCCGGATTACGTCTCCAGAAGACTTCTGGGAAAAGCACTTGTGGGATTCCTACGCTGCTTTGAAACTGGATCTACTGGGGGCACGTTTAACCCAACCCCAAAAAGTCATCGATGTGGGTACCGGGGGCGGTTTTCCAGGGATTCCCCTGGCGATCGCCTTTCCTGAGTGGCAAATCACCTTGCTCGATTCCACCCGCAAAAAAATCAATTTCCTCGTTGAACTGAGCCAAACTCTACAGCTCAATACCCTTGGCATCGCTGACCGGGCCGAAACCCTGGGCCGAGACCCGAACCACCGTGAACGCTACGACATCGCGACGATCCGCGCCGTGGGCAAAGCTTCCCTTTGTGCGGAATATCTTTTACCCCTCTTGAAAATTGGTGGCCTCGCAATTCTCTATCGGGGTCAATGGTCTGAAGCGGAAACAGAACAACTCCAAGGGGCGATCGCCCAATGTGGCGGCCAACTCCTCGCCGTACAGCAATTTACAACTCCCATTACCCAGGGCCAGCGCACCTGTCTCTATATCGCAAAAAGCGCCCCAACCCCAGACCAATTCCCCAGGGCGATCGGCCTGCCGAAACAATCCCCCCTCGCTCCGGTTTAAGCCTTACACATCAAGCTCCCTAGCCCCATGCCGAATCTTGTTTACTTGATCCCAAGAGATGGTACCCTGAGTATGGCAAATTTTTACATTTGGTTAAAACTTTAGGAACAAAGCCAGCATTTGGCCTAGAGCGAAACCAATCGATAATAGAGAAGCATGGTAGCTACACAAGAAAACACTTTAGGTAAAATCACTCAGATCATTGGCCCTGTCATTGATGCCGAGTTTCCCAGTGGCAAGATGCCTCGGATTTATAACGCTTTAAAAATCCAAGGAACAAACCCCTACGGTCAAGAAATCAACCTCACCTGTGAAGTTCAACAGTTGCTCGGCGACAACCAAGTCCGGGCCGTTGCCATGAGCTCCACCGATGGTCTCGTGCGTGGTATGGATATCCTCGACACTGGTGCTGCCATCAGCGTCCCCGTTGGTAAGAAAACCCTCGGCCGGATTTTCAACGTTCTCGGTGAACCCGTAGACGAAAAAGGCGAAGTCGGCGCAGAAGAAACTTCTCCGATCCACCGTCCCGCCCCCAAACTGACCGAACTCGACACAGCTCCTTCTGTGTTCGAAACAGGGATTAAGGTTGTTGACCTCCTCACCCCCTACCGTCGTGGTGGGAAAATTGGTCTCTTTGGCGGTGCCGGTGTTGGTAAAACCGTCATCATGATGGAGCTGATCAACAACATCGCGACCAACCACGGTGGTGTGTCTGTATTCGCTGGTGTAGGGGAACGGACCCGTGAAGGGAATGACCTCTACAACGAAATGATCGAATCTGGCGTAATCAACCCTGATAACCTCAACGATTCCAAGATCGCCCTCGTGTACGGTCAGATGAACGAACCCCCCGGAGCCCGGATGCGGGTTGGCCTGTCTGGTTTGACCATGGCGGAATACTTCCGTGATGTAAACAAGCAGGACGTTTTGCTTTTCGTTGACAACATCTTCCGCTTTGTCCAGGCAGGTTCTGAAGTATCTGCACTGCTCGGTCGGATGCCCTCTGCGGTAGGTTATCAGCCCACCCTCGGTACTGACGTCGGTGATCTCCAGGAGCGCATTACCTCCACTAAAGAAGGTTCTATTACTTCTATCCAGGCAGTTTACGTCCCTGCGGATGACTTGACTGACCCCGCACCGGCAACCACTTTTGCTCACCTCGACGGTACAACGGTACTTTCCCGTGCTTTGGCTTCTAAGGGTATTTACCCTGCTGTGGATCCCCTCGATTCCACCAGTACAATGCTCCAACCCAGCATCGTGGGTGAAGACCACTACAATACGGCGCGGGCGGTACAGTCTACCCTCCAACGTTATAAAGAACTCCAGGACATCATCGCGATCCTCGGTCTTGATGAATTGTCTGAGGAAGATCGTCTGGTGGTTGACCGGGCCCGGAAGATTGAGCGTTTCTTGTCTCAGCCCTTCTTCGTTGCAGAAGTCTTCACTGGTTCCCCTGGTAAGTACGTAACCCTCGAAGAAACGATTGATGGCTTTAAGCGCATTCTCTCTGGGGAGCTTGATGAGTTACCTGAGCAGGCGTTCTACCTCGTTGGCAACATCGAAGAGGCGATCGCCAAAGGTAAGAAACTCAAAGAGCAAGGCTAAACCCGACCTCCCCTAAGACATCAGGTCAGTGCTGCCGTTTAACGGGGTACTGACCTTGAGCATCAGAATTTTCTTTATTTTTTGAATTAGATTTAAGCAAATGGCTTTAAAAGTACGAGTGATCACCCCAGACCGGACGGTGCTGGATGACAGTGTCGAAGAAGTCATCCTTCCCAGTAGCTCTGGTCAAATCGGTATTTTATCGGGCCACGCGCCCCTCCTCACAGCCCTCGAATCCGGCGTTATCCGCGTCCGGACTAACGGCTGGGAGAACATTGCAATTACCGATGGCTTTGCTGAAGTAGAAGCCAATGAAGTTAAAGTTCTGGTCAACACCGCCGCAAAGGGTCAAGACATCGATCTCGAAGAAGCTCGCAAAGCTTTTGAAAGTGCGAAGGCACAACTCGATCAAGTCAATGCGGCTGATCGCAAAGCAATCTTCGATGCCCGCAAAGAACTTAAGCGGACCCGGGCCCGGTACATGGCGGCTGGTGGTATGGCCTAGACCTATGTCTCGCCCTAGGGCCAAAACAGAAATTTTGCAATAAAAAGGCAGCTCTAGAGCTGCCCATTTTTTTATAGAAATTAATTACAAAATAACAATCGTAAAAACTTAGATAGTGATTACATTTAAGACAAGCACAGGGGCAATTAACTTTAGTTACTGCCGCTAAAGGCCACTTCAGGGAATTTTGCCTGGGCTTCAGCCATACTGGTCTTTTTGCCATGTTCTTGCCAGTAGTTAATAACTTCTGTGGCTTGGTTAAGCACTTCGATGCGCTCTGCCTCAGAAATCCAATGCTTTGCTTCCATCTCATCTTTGAGTTGTTGCCAAGCGTCGTTACGGGGCCAAAAGAAATAGGCGGTCAAAGGACTGGTGCCTTTACCAACAACTTGATCCACGGCGATCGCCACGTCTTTATCTAACCAAAGTACCTTTAAAAGAAATCTTTCTACCAAAGAAGCCTCCAAACCCAAATTTACACAAGTGGTTTCAAAAATTTACAGTCTATTATTTTACATTGAAGCGGGAGATTTGGATGCCCCCTAGAAAATCTCCTCCTGAATTGAGTCAATAAATCCAGAGAAATAAACGCTGTTTATCCGGGGCGATCGCCGCAAGCTATGTCATTGTGACGGGCGAATGTTAGACTATTTGGAGATAGATAAAATTTTTTTTTATCTATACCACCCCGATCAAGAAATCCTGAAGTGGGCCTGACCCGCTTTTTTTGTTGTCTAGATTTCCCCATGGCTCATCCCCTCGTACCCCGAATCGTAACCTGTGCCGAACCCATTGCTGCAGAGTTGGGTTTAGAAGTGGTGGATGTGGTGTTCCAGACGAATAAAAAACCACCAGTCCTCAGAATTGATGTGCGGAATCTCTCCCAAGACACTGGTCTGGAAGATTGTGAGCGCTTCAGTCGCCTGCTCGATCCCCAACTGGAAGCCCAAAATATTATCCCCGGGGCCTACGTGTTGGAAGTTTCTAGCCCTGGCACCGACCGTAACCTCACCACGGATCGGGAATTTATTGCCTTCCGGGGCTTTCCTGTCCGGGTGAAAACCTACGCTCCCTACAAGGATCAAAAAGAATGGTCTGGCACCCTCAAAGAACGGGATGAAACCGCCATTCACCTCAATCTCAAAGGTAAGGTGATTGCCATTCCCCGGGAACTGGTCGCCAAAGTACAACTAGATGACCAACCCTAGTTGTCCCAAATTTCCCCTTAGTTTTGTTCATTTATCGACTCTTTCTATTCGTAAATCTCTATGTCCCTTGTTAGTCTCACTGGTTTAAGCGCCCTCGTTGAAGAAATCAGCGATCGCCACAATTTACCCCAAAGTGCCGTCCACGAAGCCCTCCGGGAAGCCCTGCTGAAGGGTTATGAGCGCTATCGCCGTTCCCTAACGCTCAACCAAGCTACCCCCTTTGCTGAAGATTACTTTGATAACTTCGAAGTAGAACTAGACCTCGAAGACGAAGGCTTTCGGGTATTGGCCACAAAAGTGATTGTTGAAGACGTCGAAAATACCGACCATCAAATTGCCCTACAGGAAGTCCAAGAAGTCGCCAACGAAGCCCAACTCGGCGATTCTGTGATTCTCGACGTCACGCCCGAACAAAATGATTTTGGGCGGATGGCCGCGATCCAAACCAAACAAGTGCTGCTCCAAAAATTACGGGATCAGCAGCGGAAGCTCGTCCAAGAAGAGTTCCAAGAACTAGAGGGAGAAGTCCTCCAGGCCCGTGTCCTCCGTTTTGAACGGAACTTTGTCGTGATGGCCGTCACCAGCGCCTTTGGTCAACCAGAAACCGAAGCCGAGTTACCTAGACGGGAGCAGCTTCCCAACGACAACTATCGGGCCAATACCACCTACAAAGTCTACTTAAAGCACGTCAAAGAAGGCTCCCACCGAGGCCCCCAGTTGGTCGTTTCCCGGGCCGCCGCAGATTTAGTGGTTTATCTGTTTGCCAACGAAGTCCCAGAAATTGAAGAAGAAATCGTGCGGATTGTGGCCGTGGCCCGGGAGGCAAATCCCCCCAGCCGTTACGTTGGCCCCCGCACAAAAATTGCCGTGGATACCCTAGAGCGGGACGTTGACCCTGTCGGTGCTTGTATCGGGGCACGGGGATCGCGTATCCAAGCCGTTGTTAATGAACTGCGGGGCGAAAAAATTGATGTGATCCGCTGGTCACCAGATCCGGCTACATACATTGCCAATGCCCTGAGCCCAGCACGGGTCGATGGCGTGATTTTGGTTGATGCTGAGGAGCGACAGGCCACGGTATTAGTCCCCGAAAATCAACTGAGCCTTGCCATTGGTAAAGAAGGACAAAATGTGCGTTTGGCCGCACGCTTGACGGGCTGGAAAATTGACATTAAAGATAGTGCTAAGTACGAGGCAGAGCAGGCCGCCCTTGCCGAAGAACAGACAGCACCCCCCAGTGAAATGGACTCGGAAGCGCCTTTGATGCCGGAGCAAACGGAACCCCTAGAAGAAGAGGTCACGCCAACGGACGCTTAGAAGCTGGGGAGAATTTTGTTGTAAAAAGGCGATCGCCTTTTCAACCATTGCCATGGAGCCAAATCTACGCCGCTGTGTTGCCTGTCGCAAACTTGCCCCAAAACAATCTCTTTGGCGGGTGGTTCGAGTCTATCCATCCCAGCAGGTACAATTAGATCGGGGCATGGGGCGTTCCGCCTATCTCTGTCAATGTCATCATTGTCTAGAAATGGCCCAGCGCAAAGATCGGCTTGGGCGATCGCTCAGAAAGAACGTCTCCCCCGACATTTATCAAACCCTAAAAGAACGCTTAAATTCTTTAGATTAAGGCTCCTTTGAGGGCCATTTACAATCGCCACTCCACAAGCCATTACGGACGCGCGATGCTATTTAAAATCATTCCTGAAATTACTCAGATTAAACCTTCTTTTTATCGTTGAACTCTAGCAAGCCCGGAGGCCTTTCCATTCATCATTGCCGCTAATCCCCGTTGGATTTAGATCCCACAATCCACGCCAAACCCACCTATCCCCAACCAACCCTAAATTTGTACGACTAGTAGTTAAGGACATTATTGGATGAATAACGAAAAAGTTAGAATTTACGAACTTTCAAAGGAACTAGATCTCGAAAACAAAGACATTTTAGAATTCTGTGGCCAGCTCTCCATTGATGTGAAGAGCCACAGTAGCACCATTACGACAGAAGAAGCTGATAAAATTCGGGCGATCGCCACACAAAAGCGCCCCCAAGCCCCCAAGGCCCAGCGGCCCCAGAGAAAGAAAAAACAAGAAATTCTCGCCGTCCAGCACCAGCTCCAGGGTACAAAATCCCAGGCTAGTAAGTCAGAATCAGCTGACGTAAATCAGCAAACCTCAACCGCCAAAAAACTCGAGCGTCCTAAACTACAGTCTCCTCCGAGTCGGGGGGCAGAAGCGCCTGGACAACCAGAAGAATCTCCGGCCAACAATGGGGCCAAGGCTGAACCAGTGGCACAGACAACTCCCCCCAAAGCAGAACCAGCAGCCCCTGCTGCGCCCAAACCCAAACTCATGGGGCCTCCCCCGCGACCAACCCCTAAATCATCTGCCCCCAAGACCCCAGACGCCAGCCCCGCAACGGCAGAAACAAGCAGTGGGGCAACCCAAGCTGATGTGAGGGCCAAATCCCTCTCGAAAAGCACCGCCGAAGCCCCGGCCAAAGCACCAAAATTGCGGCCCAAACCGCAAATCGTTGGTACCGTTAGCAAAAAGCCCGCTCCCGTCCAAGCGATTGAGCCCGAGCTTGATGAAGAACCGGACACCAACAATGTCGAAGGGGATGACGATGCGACCCCAGAAGTCCTTCTCGCTCCCCCCAAACGCCCCACCGCAAAACCCAAAAAAGCCATTGGTCCGAAACCCAGCAAACGTAAAGTTTGGGAAGATGAAGAAGAAGATGAATCTGAAACTAAGAAGACAAAAACAAGCAAATTAAAGCGTCGTCCCGTTGTCATTGATGACGATGATGATGACTTTGGCACAACCACAAAAAACAATGCAGAAGTGCCTTCTGTCAGCCTGTCCATTGCCCGTCCCCCCAAACCGAAGAGTGCCTCATCCCCCTCTTCGCCGAGCAAGCCATCACCTTCGCGGCCTAAAAAGCCAGCAGCGAAAAAGCCTGGTAGTGGTAGTGGTCAATCCCAGAAGGAACAACGACGCGATCGCCCCGATGTTAAAACACCACCAGCGGAGATCACCCTCACAGAAACCATGACTCTTCGGGAAATGGCGGATATCCTCTGCATTGCTGAAACAGACATCATCCGTCGTCTCTTCAGTAAGGGGATCGCGATCAACATTACCCAAACCCTAGACTACGACACCGCCCAAATGGTGGCCGAGGAATTTGACGTCAAAGTCATTGCCCCAGAGGTGAAATCAGCGGCTGAAAAATCCACAGAAATGCTGGATGTCGCTGACCTCGAACACCTCCAACATCGTCCTCCTGTCGTTACCATCATGGGTCACGTTGACCACGGTAAAACCACCCTCCTGGACTCTATCCGCGAGACCAAAGTGGCCCAAGGGGAAGCTGGGGGGATTACCCAGCACATCGGTGCCTACCATGTGGACATCGAACACAATGGGAAACCCGGTCAAATTGTCTTCCTCGATACTCCTGGCCACGAAGCCTTTACGGCGATGCGGGCCCGGGGGGCAAAGGTGACAGATATTGCCATCCTCGTTGTGGCCGCCGATGATGGTGTCCGTCCCCAGACCCTAGAGGCGATCCGCCACGCCCAAGCGGCCAAAGTGCCCATTGTGGTGGCGATCAACAAAATGGATAAGCTCGGCGCAGAACCCGATCGCGTAAAGCAGGAACTCTCAGAACAGGGTTTAGTCCCAGAGGAATGGGGCGGCGAAACCATTATGGTGCCCGTTAGTGCCTTGAAAGGCGAAAACCTGGATACCCTCCTGGAAATGATCCTGCTCGTCTCTGAGATCGAAGAACTCTCGGCGAACCCGGATCGTCTGGCGAAGGGCACGATCATTGAAGCCCACTTGGATCGCGCCCGTGGCCCCGTGGCAACACTTTTGGTCCAGAACGGGACCCTACGGGTCGGCGACATCATTGTGGCGGGAGCCGTGATGGGTAAAATCCGGGCGATGATTAGCGATCGCGGTGAGAAAGTCACAGATGCAACGCCTTCTTTCGCGGTGGAAATCCTTGGTTTAAGTGAAGTACCAGCGGCTGGGGATGAGTTTGAAGTCTACTCCAGTGAGAAAGAAGCCCGGGCGATCGCCGATGAGCGGGCCGAAGGGAGACGTCAATCTCGTCTCCAACAGGCCATGTCTTCCCGACGGGTCAGCCTCAGCAGTCTCTCAGCCCAAGCCCAAGAAGGGGAACTCAAAGAACTCAATTTGGTGCTCAAGGCCGATGTCCAGGGTTCCGTGGAAGCGATTCTCGGCTCCCTCCAACAACTGCCCCAGGACGAAGTACAAATTCGTGTCCTGTTGTCTGCCCCCGGTGAAATCAGCGAAACAGATGTGGATCTTGCCGCTGCCAGTGGTGCGATTATTATCGGCTTTAACACCACCTTGGCCCCCGGCGCGCGACAGGCTGCCGAACAAGAAGGAGTTGATATCCGCGAATACAACGTGATCTACCGTTTCCTCGAAGAAATTCAAGGGGCGATGGAAGGTCTCCTGGATCCTGAGCAAGTCGAAGAACCCCTGGGTCAGGCCGAAGTGCGAGCCGTCTTCCCCGTGGGCCGTGGCTCCGTTGCGGGTTGTTATGTCCAATCGGGCAAAGTCGTCCGTAACCGCATGATCCGCGTGCGTCGGGGTGATGTCATCGTCTATGACGGTTCCCTTGATTCCCTCAAGCGTGTCCGCGAGGATGTCCGGGAAGTCAATTCTGGCTATGAATGCGGGATTGGCGTCGATAAATTTAGCACCTGGAAAGAAGGGGATATTATCGAAGCCTACGAAATGGTCTTCAAACGCCGCACCTTGGCAGGCCGTACCAGTTAAATGACTTGTGTTGTTTAACCCGTGACAATTCTTTTAATCAAAAACCCCCTGGGCAACTGGGGGAATTTTTTTTGGCGATCGCCCATGGCGACTTCCATTTCGCCCTAGGGATTCAGGCGGTTACGTTTCGGTCGGTTTCAAGACAAGATAAGATATGGGATGATCACTCTTTAGTAATTTCAAGGCGTTATTAAAAATGGATGTTCTTTCTTTAGGTTGGGGCGCGCTGTTAGCCCTGTTCACTTGGTCGATCGCCATGGTTGTTTGGGCACGTAACGGTTTCTAGGATCGTGGAAACAATTTTTTTAAATTCTCTTTTTTTGGGAGCCCTTGCCTTGCTGCTACTGGTCAGCGGCGGGATCTCCTATCTCACCTTTGTAGAATGGCGCGATCGCCGTCGTCAAGACCGAGACAAACGGGGCAAGTAACCCTAAAACGAACTTGCTCGGCCCTAGAGCCTTTCCCGAAATATCTTGCTTGATTAATCTCCTGTAACGGCAGGGGATTTTTTTGTGGCTTTTGTGCCTAGGCAATTTCTAGAGGAAGCACCAGAAGACGAGCAATTTCTGCCACAATCAAAGGAAGTACACTTCCCAAAAACCATGGCGATTCCCGCAAACGAAATTGATTTAGCCCGGTATCTCGAACATTCCCTGTTGCACCCAGCGGCCACCGAAGCCCAGGTCAAAGAATGCTGTGAGGCGGCAGTCCAATTTGATTTTCCGGCGGTATGTCTCTACCCAACGGCGATCAAAACAGCCCGGGATTTCTTGCACCAGCGACCCATTCAAATTTGTTCTGTGGTGGGTTTTCCCGCCGGGGCCCATACGACTGCAACCAAACTCTACGAAGCCCAGGAAGCGGTAGAAAATGGAGCAACGGAATTAGACGTCATGCTGAACTTAGCCTTTGTGAAAATGGGGGAATCGGAGAAGCTCTATCAGGAAGTGGCGCAAATTGTTGAGCTGACGAAAGTTCCCATCAAAGGCATTTTAGAAACGGCCCTTTTAACAGACACCGAAAAACGACTCGCCGCAGAGATTTGTCTCGATGCAGGGGTGAGCTATCTCAAAACCTCAACGGGCTGGTTCGGCGGTGCAACGGTAGCTGATGTGAAATTACTCCATGGGATCACCAAAGGCCGCATTGGCATCAAAGCAGCGGGGGGGATCAAAACTGTTGACCAGGCGATCGCCTTAATTCAGGCTGGGGCAACCCGCCTTGGCACGTCCCGGAGTATCAAGATTATGCAGGAAAGGGAACAAGTGAGCGATAACCCAACTTGGTAAACACGGCATGTCTTTTAAAATCACAGGCATCATCCTCAAAGGCAGTCCCCTGGGCGAAGCGGATCGACTGGTGACGATCCTGTCGCCAGAACAAGGATTGGTAAAGGCCGTGGCGCCTGGGGCCCGTCAGCACCGCTCTGCCCTACGGGGGCGCACCGAATTACTGGTGGTCAATGAGTTTGTCTTGACCCGGGGGCGATCGCTGGATCGGATTCAGCAGGCAGATATTCTCACCTCCCACCCAGGTCTCAGGCATGACTTTGCCAAATTAGCCGTGGGTCAATACCTGGCGGAAGTCGCCCATTACCTGGCAGTGAGCCAAACTCCCCAGCCGGAATTATATGAACTACTCCGGGAGCATTTACGCCGCATCGAAGCTTTAGAATTCCAGCCCGGCACGCGGGTGACCCAGATCATCGCCCATCTGACCCAGGCTTTGTTTCATTTGTTGGCGATCGCCGGTTTCGCCCCCCAAGTCCAACATTGTCAGGGTAGCCAAACTCTTGTTGCTCCCAACTTTGCTGATCCCCGTTGGCGCGTTGGTTTTAGTCACGATCTGGGGGGGATTATGGTGCTGGGCCAGGGGAATGTTCGCCCTGATCAACGGCTGACGGCTTTGGAACTGGATATTTTGCAAATGCTTCCCAACCGTATCCTGCCAGAATTACAACGGTGGTCCCAAGCCGAACAAATGGTGTTTTCCCTTGAAACAGCCTGGCTCCGGGTCGAGCATTTATTGCGGCAGTACCTTGAGCATCAAATTGGCAAAACCCTCAAGGCTGCTCCTCTCATTGATACCCTCGCCCCCCTGGCTTTTTAAGGGGCAATCATTAATTGCTAGCCGCAGCCGGAGCTTGGGCTTCTTGGGCCTGGAGTTGTTGCACCCGTTGTTCCACAGCCGCTAAATTTTGTTGGTAACTGGCCCGTTTCGTTTGAGCAAAATCGTAGTAAAAATCCTCTGGTGGAATCGCTTCTAGGGTAGTGATCGCCGTTTGCCATTGCTCGATAATTTCTTGCCATTGGGCCACAGAAGCAGGGGGAGTTTCAGCCATCTGGGCGGCTGTTGCCCCCTGGGATAAACCTGTGATCAGATCACCGAGACTGCCATTGAGGGATTGGTAATCGGCGAGTTGGGCCTGTACTTCCCCATACCGGGGCGACCAACGGGGCACGGTTTCTAAGGCGGCGATCGCCTCCTGTAAATTGGCCTGGGCCTGGAGAATCGCTTGCCCAGAGGGATTTTCGCCGGCGGCAAACAGTGATCGAGCCGGATCAGCCAGTTGCGTGGCGTTAGTTAGAGGCGCACAGGAACCAACCACACAGGGACGACTCAAGGCATAGCCTGCAGCCCCCAGAAGGACGAACAACAAACCCGCACCAAGGATTAGGGGGCCTTTTTTGCCGGGGCGATCGCCTTTTCTAGGGGAGGCTTCAGTAAATTCTTCCAGCCCTCCATCGGCGGTGGTAAAGCCTTCAAAATCTCCGGTAGGGCCTGTAAACTCTTCTTCTGGGGCGACGTTATCAAACGAGTCTTCTTCTAATTCATTGCCCACGGGTGGAAAAGGGTCATCCGTGGCTTCGAGGTCAATATCTTCTGGGAATTCAGATTGTTCAGGGAAATTCGTCGCATTTTCTGGGGACTGCCCATCGGAAAGCGGCTCAACTTCAGACTGGGTGAGGGCATGGAAGGCATAGGGTTCATTGGCACCGGTAATCCGCAAATAGATGAGAGTTTGATGCCCTTGGGCGCGGGGGTCGCCCTGGAGGCGATCGCGGATCAGTCGAAAAATAGGCGGGAGTTCTGTCTGGGCCGGGGCTTGATGTTGCACCAAGACAAGCAACAGACCTTCCTTAAAGAGACAACGTACCTGAACTGGGTCTGTGGGGAAATATTCTGCTTCAAGTTGAGTTTGGAGATCCGTTTGCAGATCCTGGAGATTTAACGGGGCAACATCGGACATAACCGCAAGAACAGCCTATGGACTTGAAATGTCATTGTAAGTAAAGCTCAAAAAAAAAGTCTTGTCAAAAGACCCCAAAAGACTCCAGCGATCGCCAAAGCCAGTTTATTTACCGGGGCTGTTGTCGCAAAAAGCCACTAAAACTATCGACCCCCCAGGTGAGTAAGAGGAAACAAATCAAGGTGAGACTGACGCCACCGTAATTAAAACTGCTCAATTGTTCCATCAAAAGCCGTCCGAGGCCGCCCGCCCCCACGAGGCCGACAATGACCGTTTCCCGCAGACAGACTTCCCAGCGATAAAAACTGTAGGCAATAAAATTAGGTAGGGTCAAAGGAACCGTGCCATAGAGCCAAACATTGGCTTCGCTACTGCCCAAATTTCGGAGAGCATTGAGGGGCGCAGGGGGAACGTTCTCAATCACTTCGCCCATTAATCTGCCTAAAATTCCCAGGTTATGAATTCCTAAGGCGATCGCCCCCGGCAAAATTCCCGGAAACATCACAAACACCACCACCAACGCCCAGATGGGAGCTGGGATACTGCGACAAACCAAGAGCACTAGATGACTCAGGAGCCGTTGTCCCCAGAAAAGGGGCCGCTGATTTTTCGCCGCTAAAAAGGCCAGCAGAAAGCCGCCCACCCCAGCTAAGGCGATCGCCAAAATAGACATTTCTAAAGTCTGTAAACTCAAGATCGCTAATTGTTTTCCCTGGGCAAAATCAAAACTGACGGTTTGGAGTTGGGCCGTGACTTCTGCCAAAAAGTTTTGGCCCCGGTCAGACCAGAGGCGCGACCAATCGGGCTGAATGTACCAAAACCCCCAAGCGACTAGGCCACTACCGAAGACCATCATCCCCAATAACCAATCCCGTCGCTGTCCCCCCAATTTGTAACGGTGGCTGTTGAGGTCAAACCGACTAGTGCAATCCAGCCGTTGCCGCAAAAAATGGCTCCCCCAATCGACCACACCATTTAACGCAATCAGGGCATAAAACAAGGTCCAAAGTTGCTCATAGCGGAGGGATTGTAGACTTAAATAAATCTCGTAGCCCAGGCCCCCAGCGCCAATAATGCCCAACACAGCCGCCGAACGCAGGGAACATTCAAAGCGATAAAAACTATAGGACAACAAATTAAACAAAGCCTGGGGCAAAATCCCATAGAGAAAGGCTTGAGCCGTGGGGACACCGCTATAAATCAAGGCTGCAAAAGCGGCACGGGGGGTTTCATCAATAATTTCGGCAAAGATTTTCGCCACAATGGCCCCAAAGGGAATGGCGATCGCCCCCAAGGCCACCACCGGATCTAGACCCCAAATATTAATCAAAATCAGACCCCACACCACCTCATGGATCGAACGGGGTACAGCCAAAAGCAACCGGATGCCGCTTCCTAACTGTTTGCCTTGGGGAAACATTGTCTCCCAGAGCAGCTTGGCGCTGAGCAGTCCGCCCACTGTGCCCAGCACCAAACTCAAAAATGTGCCGCAGATCGCATAGGCAAAGGTGGTCAGTGTCGCCTGGCGGGTCAACAAGAGAAAATCCGCCGTTAGATTTGGCTGGAAAGCGGCCCCCACAAATCGCCCAAGGGTACCCAAACCCTGGCCGTTAAATAAGGCTCCACCCCGAACGACAACGTCGATCAAACTGAGGGCGATCGCCAGGCCAAACAGACTAAATCCCCAAGCCTTGGGCTGAACATTTCGAGGCAGCGGCAGGGAGATTCTAAACATCAATGGCAAGATTCGGCGGAGAGTATGGCAAAATTATCAACAAATAATTATTAAACACATTAAGGAAACCCTCATTATGACTCCCTCTTTGGCAAACTTTTTCTATAGCCTCTTGGCTGGCACCTTAGTTGTGGTCATTCCTGCCACCGCATTTTTGATTTTCATCAGTCAGCAGGACAAAATTAAGCGCTAGATATTCCCTTCCAAAACACGAAATTGCGAGGTGGGCATTCTGTAACATTGTCCACCTCTGTTTTCATCTGAGATATCTTATAGTCTGGAAACGGAAGCCGTTAGTATAGAAGGTAGAGTCAAGGGAGATCAACAATGGTTAATTTTGGGCTAAATTCCGCCAGTATTTTGGGGATTGCGTTGGCCGCAGCGGGTGCATCCCTCTATTTTTTACGGTCGGTACGCCCAGAACTTTCCCGCGACCACGATATTTTCTTTGCGGCGGTTGGTTTATTGTGTGGCTTTATCCTCCTGTTTCAAGGTTGGCGTTTAGACCCGATTTTGCAATTTGGTCAATTTCTCCTGTCTGGCTCGGCGGTATTTTTCGCCATTGAATCGATTCGTCTCCGGGGCTTGGCCACAGAGCAGGCCCGCCGCAATACGCCCATTGTGGACGATGAACGGCCCGTCAGTCGGGTTTATCGGGCGGAATTGGATCAGATTGAGCCTTACCAAGGGGAAGAACGCTATGAACGTCGGCTCCGGGGCTACCCTGAACCCCGCTCGGGTCGGAGCCGAGGTTACGAAGATGAAGCCCCCCGGGGAACGAGTACCCGTCCCAGTAGCCGTCCGACCAACCGCCCCCCCACGGATTATGGCGATCGCCCCAGTGGCCGCCCAACTAGCCGTCGTCCCAGTCGTCCCACACCCCCCAGCCGACGCCCCCGTCCGGATCGCTATGAAAATGGTGGCTACGATGCCTATGGCCCCAGCGGCAATGTCACCGATGTCTGGTCAGAAGATGCTTGGGATCAAGGCGATCGCCCCGTCGATGAAGCGCCCCGTCGGCCCCGCCGCCCCCGACCCGAGGATGAGTCGCCAGCCCCTCGCCGTCCCCGGCGGCCTCGCCCCGATAACTATGGTGCCCCCGACGAAGAAGTAGCCACCGTTGACTATCAACCCATTGATGGGGCTTCCTTTGGTGAAGATCAAGATTGGGATGATCCGGCCCCCGACAATCCAGAAATGCCAGAAGGCGATCGCCCCAACAACCCCGTCAATTTCGATTACTAATTGCCCGAATTTTCTGCCCCTTAACGAACGTGCTTAGGCAAACCCCCCGCTTTCTCTGGTTGTTGACGATACTGGTGGGACTAGGAGGCTGCTCCTTTGGTAACACCCCCTTAACCCCCGTTTCCCTCAATAGCCGCTTCCACGATGAACAGCCCGCATTGAGTGGGGATGGCCGCTGGTTGGCCCTAATTTCTAATCGCCATGGCACCAGTGAACTGCTTTTTTATGATTTAAACCAGAAGCAGTTTGTGGAGTTGCCTAATCTCAATCAAAAAAATGTGATCTATGAAAGCCCAAGCCTAAGCCGTACCGGGCGCTACCTCGTTTATCTTTCGAGTCCCCTGGGTAAGCCAGATATTATTCTCTATGACCGAGCGACCAAGCAGTCTGATATTTTGACCCAGGGCTATCGTCATTGGGTGCGCAATCCCCAAATCAGTCCCGATGGCCGCTATGTGGTATTTGAATCAGCCCGGCGGGGTCAGTGGGATATCGAAGTGTTAGACCGTGGCCCGAATATTGAATTTGACTTGCCCCAGGAAGTGATTGTGAATCCGTCGGGTTAAAGCTGTAGACGTAGAAAAATTAGCCTTATTTGAAGCAGTAATAGAGAGCATTATTGCTGTGGGCAATTGTTAACAATATGAAAAAAAGACGCCTTTCTGCACCTTGACAGATGAGGAGATCGGAGTATTATGTCATATATCTTAACCTTTAGCGACTGTGCGCTCCCTGACCGCCCCACCATGACAGCTAGGGAAGTGAAAATCCGCACCAACGCCATTCGGGCGATCGCCTTTTGAAGCAGAATTCGTATTGAATATGATTAACCCATCGATTTTGAGCCTCGGAGTTGCTGCCTGTGCAACCTGCTTGAGTGTCACCACAAAAGAAGAAATTGTGAAAGTCGCGACGGGATGTGTTGCCATTCTCGCCGGATTTCTCGCCTTATGTTATGCGCCCTGGGTCATTAAGGTACTTGTTATTGCAATGCCGATTATCATCGAACGTCTCAAGGCCCGTTCTTCCAAGCTTTAAACTGCCGACATTTTCGTTTGCCCGTCTCAATTATTGTTGCGCTGTAGTGACGGGAGAAGTTTGGTGCTGCTGACTGAGTTGTTGGTCAAACCATGGAAGAATTCTTTGCCAGGCCCACCAAGAATCACTATCGCCCCAATGGTTTTGGCATTGGCGATCGCTAATATAACCCACATGGCCCCCAAACTGCGTGATTTCGGTATTTAGGTGAATGTTCCGCTGATCGACATAGCGGAGATCCTCGACGAGATCTGGCGCAAAGAGGGGATCATCCGCTGCATACAAAATAAAAGTCGGCCTGTGTAAATCTTGGAGAAAATAAAGGGGACTACTGGCCTCGTAATAGGCTTGGGTCGTTGTGAAACCCAGTTTGGGAATCACGAGATATTGATCAAATTCTCGAATTGTCGTCGCCTTTTCAATGATTTCGGTCTGGAAAGCGTGGGGATGGTAGCGTTGTAACTGCCAAGCCAATTTCTGTAAATTTTTGGCGATCGCTTGCTCAAAATAGCATTTAAACGGATGCTTTTCGAGATAGCTGAGGGAACGGTGGGATTCCAAACTGGGACAAATGACGGCGCCCGCGAGAATATCTGTCCCTTGCAACCCTAAAGTCTTTAAATCTAATTCCTGAGCTTTTTTCAATCCCCATAGGGCCAATTGTCCCCCTAGGGAATAACCAGTAAAGAAAAAGGGCGGCTTTAACCCCAATTGCTGTTTCCCCTGGGCCGCCAAACGCACAAAATCTTCCCCTTCTAGTAGCCCATCACTGGTCAAATCCGGAGAAAGGGTCGCTGTTTTGCCATGGGCACGCCAATCGAACAACAAAACTCCATAACCAGCCTGGAACGCTTTATGGGCAAGGATTTCTAAAAACCATTGGTCTGCCAAACTGCCGGTAATGCCGTAGGTGGCCACAATTGTCCCTTTCGACGGACTGGGTTGCGCATATTGGCAAAAAATAGGGGTTTGGTTCGCCCCTGTCAGAATCACTTCCCGATATTCTAAAGGAGAGATTTTCGGTTGATTGTGCCATTGTTTCGCAGCACCAAAAGCGGCATAGATGGTCATAGCAATGCCAGACCGTAACCAGAGGGGCGGTTGATAAAACATAAAATTCAATTTTGTGATTATTTTTTAATCCCTTTCTTTGCCAGTTGTTTGGCCTTTTTGGCTGCCTTTTTGGCTGCTTCTTGTTCTGCTTTTAGACGCTGCCGCGCTGCTTCTTTTTCTTGTTCAATTTTTTCAAGATAGTAATGGTAATCGCCGTTGTAAACAATAAATTCTCCATCGCGAATTTCGACGATCTTATTGGCGACTTGGGAAATAAAGAAACGGTCGTGGGAAACAATCGCCACGGTGCCATCATATTCCTTGAGGGCGTTTTCTAGCATTTCCTTCGCTGGAATATCAAGGTGATTGGTCGGCTCATCGAGGATCAAAAAATTCGCGGGCCGCAGTAGCATTTTCGCTAGGGCTAAGCGGGCTTTTTCGCCCCCACTCAGGGCCCCTACTTTCTTGAAAACGGTGTCGCCACTGAAGAGGAATTGACCTAGGAGCGTCCGGACTTCGCCATTTTTCCAATCGGGCACTTCGTCATGGATAGTATCCATTACGGTTTTTTCGAGATCGAGGGCTTCGGCCTGATTCTGCTCAAAATAACCGGGGATGATGTTGTGAGCGCCGATTTTAACATTGCCTTCATCGTAGCTTTCCATACCCATGATCATGCGCAGGGTCGTGGATTTGCCACAGCCATTCGGCCCTAAAAAGGCAATGCGATCGCCGCGCTCGATGGCCAGATTCGCACCGAGAAACAGAATTTTATCGTCGTAGGTGTGGGTCAAATCTTGAATGGTGACTACCTCTTGGCCGCCCCGAGGCGCTGGGGGAAATTGAAACTTGAGGGTACGCACATCACTAATGGGCGCTTCGATGCGTTCTACCTTATCCAACAGTTTTTCGCGGCTCTTGGCTTGGGTACTGCGGGTGGCACTTGCCCGGAACTTTTCGATAAATTCTTGTTGTTTAGCTAGGTCTTTTTGTTGGCGCTCGAAGGCAGATTGTTGGGTGTCTTTATTTTCTGCTTTTTGTTGTAAATACTGGGAATAGTTGCCGAGGTAAGTGGTGGAAATTCCCCGCTCCGTTTCGACAATTTTTGTACAAAGGCGATCTAAAAATTCTCGGTCATGGGAAATAATTACCATCGGCGTTTTCAAACCCCGGAGATAATTTTCTAGCCATTCAATGGTTTCTAGATCTAAATGGTTGGTCGGCTCGTCTAGGAGGAGAATATCGGGTTCCTGGAGGAGGATTTTACCTAAACTGATTCGCATCTGCCAGCCACCACTAAAGGAACTCACCAGGCGATCGCCATCTTCGATCTCAAAGCCTACTTCCGGGAGGATTTTTTCAATTTGGGACTCTAAACGATAACCATCGAGGGCTTCAAATTTCCGTTGGGCTCGGTCAAGCTGGTGAATCAGATCATCTAAATCTGCATCCGGTTCTGCCATCTCATGCTGAATGCGGTGAATTTCATCCTGCACAGCGTTGGCTTCTGTAAAAACCGTCCATAGTTCTTCCCGGACAGTGCGCGTCGGTACCACATCAAATTCTTGGGTTAAATGGGCAATGCGGAGATCTGCCGGACGAATAATTTCACCATCCGTCGGCTCCACTTCCCCCATAATGATCTTCATCTGGGTAGATTTTCCCGCACCATTGACCCCCACAAGGCCAACCCGTTCACCCGTCTTAACTTCCCAGTTAATATCCTTGAGAACTTCGCCAGTGGGATAAATTTTGCGGATGTGCTCAAGTCTTAACATCGGGAAAAACTCCTAGTTTGGATCAGCATCAGTCTATAACAAATTGTAAACTTTTTTTGTTCACTCCTTTGCCATGACCCGTAGTAGCCTTTCCCTCGACACTCCTTTATACGATTACCTCCTTCGCATTTCCCTCAAAGAGCATCCCGTTCTCCAAGAATTACGGGAAATCACCGCCCAACACCCAGCGGCCCGGATGCAGATCGCCCCGGAACAAGGTCAGTTAATGGCCTGGCTCGTGCAACTAATGGGGGCAAAAAAGACTTTAGATATTGGCGTTTTCACAGGCTACAGTGCCCTAGTTGTTGCCCTAGCGCTGCCGGAAGACGGGAAAGTCATTGCTTGCGATCGCGATCCAAGACCCACGGCGATCGCCCAAACCTATTGGGAAAAAGCAGGAGTCACCGAAAAAATTGAACTCCGTCTTGCCCCAGCCCTCGAAACCCTAGATTCTCTGCTGGCAGATGACCAAGCGGGTACCTTTGATTTTGCCTTTATTGACGCGGATAAGGGAAATTACCTGAATTATTTTGAGCGGTCTCTTAAGTTACTGCGGGTAGGCGGCGTGATTGCGGTTGATAACGTGTTGTGGTCGGGACGGGTAGCCGATCCAGCGGATCAAGATAAACGTACGGAAAAAATTCGTGCCTTTAATGAAGCGTTGTATAACGACCCACGTATCCGTTTAACGGTATTACCTGTGGCCGATGGCCTGACCCTCGCTCGCAAGTTATAAGTTTATGTGTATCTATATTATTGAGTATGCAAACAAATAGTATTAAGCAAACGAAAAAGATAGATTTATCCCTTGTAATTCCAGTCTTCAATGAATCTCAAGGTCTGACTTACCTATGTGAAAAAATCACTAATATCTTGCAGGAATTATCTATTAAGTATGAAATTATCCTAGTTAATGATGGTAGTCATGACAACACGTTACAAGTTGCATTACAGTGCCAGCAAAAATTTCCCAACTTAATTATCATTGATTTATCACGTAATTTTGGCAAAGAAAATGCATTAACGGCAGGTTTAGATCATTCATTGGGGCAGATGGTAATTCCAATGGATGCAGATCTTCAGGATCCTCCAGAGTTAATTCTTCAGCTCATTGAGAAATGGCGCGAAGGATATGATGTTGTCTGTGCAGTACGGAACAAGCGTCTTGGTGAAAGCTTTTTGAAAAGGTTAACAGCTCTAGGTTTTTATAAAGTAATTGGCAAAATTAGCACTATTCCGATCCCTGCTAACACTGGGGATTTTCGTTTGTTAGACCGAAAGGTTGTCGATGCTCTCAAGACATTACCGGAGAGAGGTCGCTTTATGAAAGGATTATTTACCTGGGTTGGTTATCGTCATGCTTATATTTACTTTGACCGGGCACCACGATTTTTAGGGAAAACAAAATGGAATTATTGGAAATTGTGGAATTTTGCCCTTGATGGGATTACTGCTTTTAGTTCACTTCCCCTAAAAATCTGGAGTTATATTGGCATTTCAATCGCGATGATTTCGTTGAGCTACGCTGTATTTTTGGTGACTCGAACGATAATTTTTGGGATTGATATCCCTGGCTATGCATCATTGATGGTCGCTATTTTGTTCTTGGGCAGTATTCAATTAATTGCTATTGGTGTTATTGGGGAATATCTGAGTCGAATTTATGATGAGGTTAAAGGGAGGCCCATATACCTAGTAAGACAAATTTACAAGTTATCCGATCATCAATTGAAGATTTAAACAATTTTACCGAGGTGATTCAGGGGCCAAAATTTCAAAATCGCATGGCCAATAATGTTATCGGCAGGGACAAAGCCCCAGATGTGGGAATCGTTGCTGTTATTGCGATTATCACCGAGGACGAAAAATCCGTGGGGCGGCACCGTTAAAGCGGGTAATTCATAGTCTGGCGGCGCGGCAATAAAGGGTTCTGTTAAGGGCACTTGATCGACATACACGGTGCCGTCATGAACTGATACAGTTTCGCCGGGGGTGGCAATGATGCGCTTGATAAAGGCTTGTTGGGGATCGTAACCGAGGAGTTCTAGTTGGGGGGGCGTCCGGAAAACCACCACATCACCCCGATGAACGGGCTGGAAGCGATAGGAGAGTTTCTCGACAACAATGCGATCGCCTAAATCGAGGGTCGGCAGCATCGAACCGGAGGGAATATACCGGGGTTCAGCAATAAACCAGCGCACCACCAAGGCGATCGCCAAGGCAATGACTAGGATGCGGATATTTTCCCAGAGGGCTGCCCATGGTTTCGGTTGTTGGTTCGTGCTGAGGTGTTCGCCCTGATCGCCCATGGGTCTCCGTGAAATTTGATACGACGGCTCTATATTGTGGCACGTTCGCTTTGTTTCAGTACAGTTTCCCACAGCCAAAACAGGAAACGACGTAGGGACTCAGGTGCTTGGGTCCCCCAGAGATTAATCGCGACACAAACCGCTCCAAAGGCAGGCAGAAGAAAGGTAGGCACCATCACAACCCCCACCAAGAACCAAGTGCTGACATGAAGCACCATTAGGGTTACGCCCCCATAAACGGCGATCGCATTTCTGTGGATCAAACTCGGAGAGGCCTGACGCACCACGTAAACCAAAGTCAAAAAACTCAAAATCAGGTTAAAGGGAACCAAACCGCCACAAATGGCAATGCAATGGCACCGGGAAAATTCACATAACTGCTCAAAAACGCTACTCAATTCGGACACGGCAATATTCAAAGGTTTGTTGTAAAAAAAAGAGGGTGTTATTGCTCTGAGCCTAACGAATTCTTAGGAACTTTTACCTAACGTTTTATGAAGTCTCAGCCCGTAAAAACCTGGCCCATTGGCGATCGCCCCACAACCCCAACCTTAGAAATATTTCACATTGCGCTCAAAATTTTCCCCAAGGTAATACTGCCGCACCAGGGGATTACTATAAAGCTCTTCTGTGGTTCCTGCCGCGAGGATTTCTCCATCCCGCATGATGTAGGCCCGGTCCGTAATGGCGAGGGTTTCGCGAACATTATGATCGGTGATTAAAATGCCCATGTCCCGTTCCCGCAGTTGGGCCACAATTTGTTGAATTTCAGCAACGGCAATAGGATCAACCCCGGCAAAGGGTTCATCAAGCAGGAGAAATTTCGGCCCCCGACCGCCAACAGCTAAGGCCCGGGCCAATTCGGTGCGTCGTCGCTCTCCCCCTGACACCAGACGACCGCGGGTATTCACAATGCGGTGCAGCCGAAATTCGCTCACCAATTCTTTAAGACGGTGTTGCTGTTGGCGATGAGACAGGGGAGATTGTTCCAGGACAAGCTGAATATTTTCCTTGACTGTTAAATTTCGAAAAATGCTGGGTTGCTGGGTGAGATAGCCAATGCCCAGTTTGGCCCGCTCATCCAGACTTAGGGGCGTAATGTTTTGCCGTTGGAGCCAGACGCGCCCTTCATTGGGTTTAATCAGGCCCGTTGTAATGTAAAAGGTGGTGGTTTTTCCGGCACCATTCGGCCCCAAGAGACCAACAATTTCCCCTTGATTCACTTTGAGGTTCACACGGTTAACAATAACGCGCTTGCCATAGGTTTTGCGGATGTTTTCGAGAACGATGGTCACGGTTTATTCGTCTTCGGGGAGGGTAATGGGAGCGGGGGTGCGGGACTGATTTGTCGGGGCCTGTTCGGGAATGAGATAGCTAGCTTCTACTTGTTCGCTGCGGCCTGGGGTGGCGACAAAACGTCCTTCGTCAATGGAATAGGTCATTTGTTCCGCCCGGAGGCTATTGCCATCCTGGAGGACATAGACGTTGCCGCTGAGCACCAGTGTACGTTCTTCTGAAAAATATTGGGCCTGGGCCGCGGTGGCCTGGAGATTGCGGGCCGGATAATTGATCCGCACATTGCCCCGGGCTGTGATAATTCCCGTTTCGGTATTGGCTTCTTGGATATCGGAGCGCACCGTGAGGGCATTTGCATTTTGGGCTTGGGCAGCCTGCTGGGGGGGAAGCTGACTGATTGTAGCGGCGATCGCCAAGGAGAGACCCCCGAATCCATAAATTATTCGATTACCAAAGCCCTTGACCGTCATAACTGTTGTACCTGCTAAAAAGACAATGCGCGCTGGGGGCGGCTATTTACCCTAAAGACGCAACTGTGGCCGCTTGAGTTGCGGAATTATTCCCCTATAGTAAGCCTGGGGTTTCCGTTTTTCACAAAAATTCTCCTAGGCTTGGAGGCGCATCACCCGGAGGCGATCGCCTGCTGGAATTTCACCAGTGCCCTGGGGGACAATGGCGAGGGCGTTGGTTTGGGCAAGGTTAACTAAATTAGCAGAACTGTGGCCTCCCCCAGCTAAACGAAAGAGATAACCTGTTGCCGTGGTTGCCAAGGTTCCCCACAGATAGGCATCCCGCTTTCCGGCGCCCTTGAGGGGCTGATCACAGGTGGCCCAGACAAATTCTGGTGCCCAAGGCCCGCACTCGCCCGACAACTTCTTTAAAGCAGGCTGCACGAAACGCCAACACCCTACCAGGGCTGATACTGGATTGCCAGGCAGACCAAAATAGAGTTTATTCCCAGGAAATTTCGCCACCGTCAGAGGTTTACCAGGACGAATCGCCACACTACGGATGAAAATTTCGCCCCCCAGTTCTTCGAGGAGCTTTTCGACATAGTCAAACTCACCCACGGAAACGCCCCCTGTAGAGAGGATCAGATCCCCAGCAGCGATCGCCTTTTGCATGGTTGCTTTCAGTTGAGCCGGATCATCGGGGACAATGCCAAAATTTTTCGGAATCGCCCCTTGCCCCTGGACAAAGGCTGTCAAACCATAGCGATTCGAATCAACAATTTGGCCGATTTCTAAATTTTCCTGGGGCGATCGCAGTTCATCCCCTGTAGAAAAAATCGCCACCACCGGCCGCCGATAGACCGGAAATTCGACACATTGACAGGCCGCGAGCACAGCTAAATCTGCCGCCCCTAAACGTTGCCCTGGTTGTAGGAGGGGTTCCCCGGCTCGGTAATAATCACCCCGCTGGCGCACAAATTGCCGTAATTGGGGATTTTGCAAAATTTTGACCCGATCACCCCATCGCTCTGTATGCTCCTGCATCACCACCGTATCTGCCCCCGTCGGCAACATTGCCCCGGTGAAAATGCGCGCAGCTTGGCCAGATGCTAGGGATTTTTGGGGCGCTTGACCCGCCGGAATCGTTTCAACAACTTCTAGTTCAACGGGCTCCTCTATCAGATCTGCAAACCGGATTGCATAGCCATCCATGGCGGAATTATCCCAGTGGGGAATATCCAATTTTCCGGTCGCCGTTGTCGCTAAAATCCGCCCTAGAGACGATTCTAAGGTGCTAGCTTCAGTTTCTCCCAGGGGGGCGATCGCCTGGAGGATTAGCGCTTGGGCTTGATCAACGGAAATCATACTTCGTCACACATTTTGACACCCAATATAGTAAGCCAGTTTGCCAAACAAGCTAGTCTGGCCCTGGGCCATCACCTTGGGGTTGCTGGCGATTTTCCTCGTAGTACCGTTTCCATTCCGTCGAACTGCGCACCGCTAACCACAGCAAAATCATCGCAATAATGCCGCCCTGTTCCGGCGATTGAAACGCAAACAATACCAGCACCACACACAAAAAATCTTCCGTAAAAGACCACCACAGGGGCAGGCCCCGCAACCGAAAAAACCACCCCGTCAAAGTCAGCTTCAGGACAAAAGCCACCAGTCCCCCCATTACTCCCACGAGCCAGAGGGGTTCAAATTCTAACCGGATCACCTGGGCCACAGTCAGGCTTAAAATGGCCCCCACAATCGGGCTAAAAAATAAGGCGATCGCCTGGAGAATGCGTTGACCCAGGAGTTGCTTCGAGCCAAACAGTTCAAACACGGCCCACATCGTGAAAATGGCGATCAAAACCCGGGGGGGCAACCAACCGATTCCAGGTAAATTTGCCACCAATTCATCACTGTGGAGCAGCAAAATAATCAGCAACGGTAAACCGATGCGCATTCCCGCCGCCGCCGCCGCTGACAATACCGCCAAAAATCCGATGATCATGTCCACATAAAAAATTCTGTGCCACAACCCCGTGGACAGAAGAGCTTACTCTTCAGTGTATCGTTCCATTTTTAGGGATGACTGCTTTCTTAAATCTTGCATTATTTCGTACCAGCAGATGTAACGATTTTCCCGCGATCTCTGCTCCCAGTCTCACAAGCCAAAGTCACCGTGATTTAATACCTCTATTCGGCTTAAACCATAAACCATGACGGTAAATTCTCTCCTGAGCGATGCCAGCCTCCGCCTCGAAAAAGCGCTCCAGCACATCAATATTTCTGAAGATGCCAGCGAACGCTTAAAGTATCCCAAAATGAGCCTGAGCGTTTCCATTCCCGTGCGCCTTGATGATGGTTCTTTAAGGATTTTTCGGGGATATCGGGTGCGATACGACGACACCAGGGGGCCGGGAAAAGGAGGTGTGCGGTATCACCCCAACGTTTCTCTGGATGAAGTACAATCCCTAGCCTTTTGGATGACCTTCAAATGTGCCTTGCTAGATCTGCCCTTTGGGGGAGCCAAGGGGGGGATTACCGTTGATGCCAAAAGCCTTTCTAAAGCAGAACTAGAACGTTTGAGTCGGGGTTATATTGAGGCGATCGCCGATGCCATTGGCCCGGACACAGACATCCTAGCGCCGGATGCCTATACCAATGCCATGGTAATGGGCTGGATGATGGATCATTACAGCATCATTCAACGGAAAATTTTGCCGGGGGTCGTAACGGGCAAGCCCTTGGGGATGGGGGGGAGCCAAGGACGCAATACCGCGACGGCCAGTGGCGCCTTTGATGTGATCAAAACCATCTGTAAAAAACTAGACTATGTCCCCGAAAAAACCACCGTTGCAATTCAAGGGTTTGGGAACGCCGGGGCAGAACTGGCCCAACAATTGGCCTGTGCTGGCTATCGTGTTGTCGCTGTTAGTGATTCTCGCGGGGGAATTTATGCAGAACAAGGCTTAGATATTCCGAGCATCCGCCGTTACAAGTCAGAAAGTCGAAACATGGCCGCCGTTTACTGTGAAAAATCCGTTTGTAATATTGTTGAACACCAAACGATCACCAATGAACAACTCTTGACCTTGGATGTGGACATTTTGATTCCAGCGGCCCTTGAAAATCAAATTACGGCGGACAATGCCCACCAAGTACAGGCAAACTTAATTTTTGAAGTGGCCAATGGCCCCATTAGCTCTGCCGCCGACGTCATCCTAGAGGCGAAGGGGATCATGGTGGTGCCGGATATTCTCACCAATGCAGGGGGAGTCACGGTGAGTTATTTCGAGTGGGTACAAAATCGCAGTGGTTTTTACTGGCCGGCGACGGATGTTCGCGATCAGCTTAAGACACGCATGGTCACAGCGACAAACCAGGTGTGGCACATTGCCCAAACGCGACAGATTTCGATGCGTACCGCGGCCTATGTCCAAGCCCTGCTGCGCCTCGGCGAGGCCCTAGATGCAAAGGGAACACGCACTTACTTTTTGGGCAGTTCTGCTTAGGGGGAAATTTCTTCTGGCGATCACCTCCTTTCTCTACGCCCTAGAGACCGCAAAATCAGCGGGATTTAGCCAACGACAGATCTCTGTTTTCAATCCCTTTAAATCCTTAGACAGTCCTTGCTTTAACCACTGGCCAAAGGTATCGAGGGGAGAAAAACCTTCGGTAAATTGCCAGTCTAGATCCTGGCCCAAAGGGGTGAGGTGATTTCCCGTCAGGTTGAGGGTGGCTACCATATTGGGGAAACGTTCGATGAGAATGGGGGTCAGATCCGGGGTTTGGTCAATGGTGTCGTTATTAAATTGAATCAGGAGATTGCGCCGGATCTGGTAGCTGGTTTGGATGATCTCGTTGGTCTCAAGAGGAGAAGGGGTAAATTCAAAATTAATCGTGTTATCCGGGTCAAACTGCTCGAAGAAAGGAATAGATTTTTTGACGGGAAAATTATTGTAGGACATCAAAACATTGCCCGCCCGTTGCACATTAAATAAGCTGCCAATCAACAGGTGAATTTTGCAGCCCATGCTGTGACCCACACCATAGATGGGGAGGTAACGGTAGCCCAGTTGGTTTGAGTTTTGCAGTCGTTCGAGGATATTTTCAAAGCGGTTGAGCACCTGCCGGGCGATCGCCAAATGATCAAACCCATTCACAAAAGGGGTAGTGATAATCGCATACCCTTCGGCGGCAAGCTGTTCTAGGAGCCATTTATAGGTGAGTTGCGGCGCAGTGCCCACAAAAGCGCCCCCCAAAAAATGAATCACCCCCACCGGTTGTACTGGGATTAAAATCCAACTGCCACCAGACTCTTGCCAAATCATTGTTTGCCCGTTTGTCGCTTACTAAAAGTGGCTCCTATTGTAGGAGTTTTTCGGGGTTGGTGTGGCTCATCAAGTACAGGTCAGCCTCAGAAATGCCCGCCGCCGCCAACTGTTCTAAAAATCGCTGGTAGCCGTCAATGGGAGATGGATCGAGAGCCCGTCCGAGATCGGTGCTGAGGACAAAGTGGCTTGCCCCGATGCTTTGGATCGCCGCCGCCATTGCTTCAATGCTCACATTCTCCCAGGCTTGGTGGTCGGCTTCGGTGGCATTTTCTCCCATCAATGTATTCACGTAGGTTAATTCTAAGAATGCCCCTTGGTCGGCGATCGCCTGCATTTGTGCGAGGTTTAACCCTGGTACAGTGGCCATGGCATGGGTCACCAGGATTTTTTCGACGCCCAATTGTTTTGCTGCGGGTACAACGGTGAGAATTTCTGCCGGAGAAATGTGCCCTGTGCCTAAAACCAAATTATGGGCGGCAATATACTGCAAAATTTCCGGCATTTCTGGCACCAGATGACCATAGCGGGCAACCCGCAATCCCCCAAAGCGGTGGTTCAGGGTTTGACGATGGTGGGCCGCATCAATGGTGGGGAGCCAAACGACTTTCCCTCGCCCTTCTCCCAGGCGGTCCATCGTTTCCACGGCCCTGAGATTCAATCCTCCTACCGTTTCATTGAGGACGACGCCCCCATACACTTCCATGTCCGGCACAACTTTGTGGGCCAGCACCGCTCGATCCGCCGTTGGGGTGACATGATTTTTGAGCACGAGTGCTTGCATCCCTGCCTGGGCTGCTTTTTCAACCAGTTCTAGGTCGTCGTATAACCTAGCGGTGACATCCGGAGCGGAATGGACATGGAAATCGATACTGCCTTTAAAATCTGTGGCGATCGCCCCCAGCATTCCACCCCCCCAAATCCAGAGGCCCAAACCGATCCCGACTACCAGCCGTAACAGGAAAGGATTTTTAAGGAAATAAAGGGGACGTTCCATGGCAGAGAATGACAGCTTTTGCGCTAGCGAATACGGTTTAAGGATTCCTTTCGTTTACGGAAGCGAGGATATCAACGTATGATATGTTACGTTAATTAAAATATCCTCATAAAACCAATTGCATCCGTTGGTTTTGTGTTCACAGGAGACCTATAAATATGCTTACCCTTAAGATTGCTGTTTACATCACAGTCATTTTCTTTGTATCTCTGTTTATCTTCGGTTTTCTATCTAGCGACCCAACCCGCAACCCCGGTAGAAAGGATTTCGAATAAAGTATTCTGGGCTGTTTATCGCAGCAAACTTGATTTACAGCATCAAAAATGGTGGGGAACTGTCCTAGGGCAACCCCACTTTTTCATGGGTACGGGTTTTGGATTCGCTACATTGAAAAGAAAGGCCATTGAGTCCCCCGCAACTGTCCCCTAAATGTCACCATGCTAAGACGACCTGCTTTTCCCATAACCGCCGTTGTTTTGCTCCTGACAACGCCCCTCTCGATCGCCTTGCCGCCCCCAGAGGATTTACCGGAGGAAGTGTTGCGCACAGAAATGATTACCGAAGGGCGATCGCCCATTGATGGAGAACCCGTCACCGCCCAAGAATACGCCGAAATCCAACAAGAACAAGCGGAACGAAATCTTCCCCCCACCGTCAATGCGGACATCCAGCACACCATTTTTCTCCTCCGGTTGCGGAAACTGCTGCAAACGATTTCTCCTTTTTAAACTTTGTCAGCAAACTGAACTATGAATTTTTGTTGACTGACGGCTGGGGAGGGGATGAGAGAGACAAAAGTCCGGTGCTAAAATGCTGGCAATTCTGAGCTTTCCCCCAGGAGAAAACCCAGGCCCATTGTTCGTTTTGGTGATGAGGATCATATGAATATTCGCGCAGGTCTCACGGCGTTGGGAGTGAGCATCGCTACCCTAGGGCCGATTGGTTTTGCACCTACCGCCCAAGCCAATAGCAGTTTATTTAGCACCCAGGATCTGACCCCTGGAGATGTGGTGGCGATCGCCGTGCCCCTTGCTGGCGGTGAAGCCTATAACCTTGTGATCCTTGAACAACTTGACCAAAACCGGGCCTGCTGGCGAGAACAGGGAGGTTCTCCCACGGTCATTGATCCGCTACTGCTGCAATTTGACTTTACGGGGATTTGTGGCCGTAGCACTGACTCCAACGGCTATTCCCTCCGCCTAGGGGAAGAAGATATGGCTTGGCGCTATCGTCTCCAGTTAGTTCAGGAAAGGGGCACGGTTGTTCTCAAAGCTTTTGATGTGGAAAATTCTTGGCGATCGCCCATCGAAGTAGGACACACTGGCGGCCTAGCCCAAGGAATGCTGAAGATCAACCTCAATCCGGGTTGGCGCATGGCGAAACGCACCTACGACGGAAAAATCCTCGGCCACATTTACCTAGCCAATGAACGGCCCCTCGACCAATTGGTTGCGGCTGCCCCCCGACAGGAATGGGTCTCAAGCGCACCTAGCACCTACACCAGTAGCAAGATTACCGAAAAATCAGTCTCTGGCAGTGAAACGATTCAAATTTTCGTTCCTCCCTACCAAGAAACCACCAGTCGCCCGACCGAAACCCTTGTGGCGGCAATTACAGTCCCTGCGGCCCCAGAACCCATCGTGAGCCTACCGAGCAATCCTAATGTTCTTCCGGTTCCCCAACGCTCGATTCCCACCTATAGTTCCAGCAACACCGGGGTGATCCGCCTCGAAGAACCCGGCAAACAACCACCGCCACCGCCAAATAGTGCTTCCTTGGCCCAGAGCTTAGGCTTGCGTTACCGTGTGGTGGTTGATGCCCAAACCCCAGAACAAAAAGAACGGTTAAAGGCTGTAATCCCGGATGCGTTTCATACTTGGGTTGGCGATCGCCGGATGATGCAAGCTGGAGCCTTTGCCGCAGAATTTGAAGCCCAAGATCTGCAAATGCGGTTGCGTGAAACGGGTTTGGCGGTGCAAATTGTTCCTGTGCAGTAAGTGATGGCAAATTTTTCAGAAATCTTTGTGGCGATCGCCGCCGACCCTTGGCAAGAGGAGGTTGACTTTTACCGTGGCCTCTTAGATGACGAACCCTCAAGCTACAGCCGAGATCGCTATGCAGAGTTTCGGATCAAGGGTCTGAAATTGGGCATTTTTAAACCTAGCCCCCAACACCAAGCAGAATTTGCTAGAAACGCCGGCGCTCTGAGTTTTTGCCTAGAAGTTGCGGATCTCGAACAGGCGATCGCCACCGTGCGAGCTTTGGGAGGAATGATAAATGGCGAAATCAGTACAGCCTCCCATGGACGCGAATGTTATGCCTACGATCCCGCCAAAAACCGCTTAATTTTGCACCAGAGCAATAATACTAAACACAATCCCTAAGGTTGACTCCCCGCTTCCCGTTCCATTTCTTCTACAGCCTTTTCTGTCCGCTCATGGGGGTCTTTAAATCCCTCCCGTGGCAAAATACTCAAGACAATACTGTTTACAGTTGCCTTAATTTGCTTGCTTGCCCCCTTGAGAGGTTCCGGTAAAAAGACATCTCCCACCGCCACAAATGCCAGCAGCAGAAAAATAATCAACTTCACCGAATTGCCCGCACTCATCAACTTCACTTTCATTGATCTGCCCTCCCTTATAAACTGCAACAGAAATATTTCCTGCAACTTTTATGCTACGGCAACATCTGGCTCAGTGGCATCATTACCCAATATTGGCTTAAATCTTGATCTTGGCATTTCCGGAAAATTTCCTTGTCCAAACCCCAAGAGCGTAAAATACCAACCATGCCCCAGCCTGTACTTTGTAATTTTAAAGAACTAAGACGATGAGTGAAGAAACCTCCGACCTTAAACCAGACGAGACTTTGCCCAGTCCTTTGCGGTGTTGGTACGGCACTGCCGTTGCTGGTTCCATGTCCTTTGCGGCTTACCTCTTAACCAATAAAGTCATTGCAGGCTTTGCCAGTAAACCGCCTACAGGGAATGGTCTTGCCATCCAAATTGGAATCACCGTGCGTACACTCATTATGGGGCTGTTTACCATGGCAACGGGAGTCTTTGGGCTGATTGCAGTGGGTTTATTTATTCTGGGCGTGCAATCTCTTTTTAGTAAGAACAAAACAACAGATGCATAGCCAATAAAAAGCCCCTAGAAATTTAAGGGGCTTCAATCATTATTTTTCAAAGTTTTCGACCAAAAAGGTTTGACGACCAAGCTTGCACTTAGAAGGAGAAGGTCGTACGAATCGTGCCAATGATAATATCTTCGTTATCCTCGTTTTGGTTCGGGTTAATCAACCAAATCACACCAGGGGTGATCGAGATATTTTTGCTCAGTTGGTATTTATAGAGCCCTTCAATGTGCAAAGGCATGTCGTCGGTAAAGCCTCGAGGTGTACTGCCACCAACTTCTAGGTTTGTGGCGTAGGGCTCAGAACCAACAATAATTGCCCCCATGTTGCCGGGTTTACCAAGGTCAGGCAGCGCCAAAATACCGGCCCAAGTCCAGATATCCGCTTCACCTTCATCGAATTGAGCATCGGTATAACCGACCCAGCCCCGGAGACTGATTTTATCGGTTACATCCCATTGAACCTGGCCACCAAATGAATTCGTTTCAACATTATTTACAGCCATGCCCATGCCGGAGTTATTAAGATTATTGGCCCAGCCAGTTCCCGTACCACCATAGGCAAAATCACTACTATCAGTGGCATAGCCGCGGACATAGTTCACCCCAAATTTAAACTTGTCGCTGGGCTTGATTGCTAACTGCGCCATTGCGGAGTAGGTGCCGTTAAACAGCCCTTCTCCTTCGCTTGGGTCACTGCCATTTGTTGAAAGATATCCTGCCGAAAGCTGGAAGACGTCATTAAAGTCATGTTTAATCCCAATCCCCGTGCTGGCAGTACCAATTCCAAGACGATAAATTGGGTTGCGCTCACCAAAACGAGAAAGGGCGCCATTGGAACCACCACCAGCTTCTAGACCTGTGTTGAAGGTATCTGCATAGAAGTGGTGAGCACCGAGAATCGCCATCGCCGTGACAGTTGTACTATCACCAACTGGAAAGGCATAGTGCAGCCGATCAATTGTGACATCATTGTCGGATTCTCCGTCATAGGAAAAACGTCCTTCTGCAGTTCTAGGGACAAATCCAGATCCCAGAGTGTCATATTGTCCTGTAAATGAAGGGCCTGAGTTCCCGGCACTTAAACGGGTGTAGAGTCTATCTTTTCCGGTAAAGCTGGTGACCAGCATTAAGCGGACTTTATCTTGAAAAACGGTTTGGGCATCATCGACGCCATCGCCAAAAGCATCAGAAATATTGAAGGAGACTTCCCCTACTAGCTTGGTCGTTGTTGAGAACTGATGATCTTCGAGGAATTCAACACGACCTTCAAGGTCATCAACGCGGGCTCCAAGGGTCGCCAGTTCTGCTTCAAATTCATTAACGAGGCGACGGAGGGCGGCGAGATCTTCAGCAGTGACTTCAGAACCGCCACTGGTGATCAGCCGTTCAATTTGCTGTAAGCAAGCATTTAAACCAGCCGCGAACTCGTAACGACTGAGGGGACGATTGCCGCGATAGGTACCATCGGGATAACCAACAATACAGTTGTAGTTTTCAACTAGATTTCGCAGCGCATCAAAGGCCCAGTCGGAAGGGGCAACATCACTGAGCTGGAAGATGCTATTGACTTGAGCGGTCGAACTGCTCGCACTGTATTGATTGATTTGTTCGAGCAGTGCTTGGTTATCGGCGGCGATCGCCTGGCTGGCCATCGTCATAAAAGCTGTTGCAGCTAAGGATACAGTTTTCAAAGAAGTCATAGTTTGGTGTTTGTCCTCACACCCGAAGCTTTGATTTTGGCAATGTTAATCCAAGTTAAAGTCGGGGTTAAAAAATGAATGGCTTAGTTTTGCCATGATTTATGGTGAAGATTTTGTAGTGTTTCCTACGAAATTGTGGCAATGATGCAAATCTAGCAATTACTACATGGAAGTTCTGGATGCAACCCCCTTGGGGAAGGCTTGTATCCTAGAAAAAGAAAAATATTTTTTGAGGTTAGTGAAATTATGGTTTTTGTGGCCGCGCAATTTATCCGACGCATGGTAACGATTTTTTTGTTGGCGATCGCCGTGATGATTTTTATAACCCCAGAGGCGATCGCCGCCAGTAAGCTGAACTACACCTATTCCGAACTGCCGAACCACGACTTTGCCCACGAAAATCTCCAGGCTGCCAGTTTTGCCCGGGCCGATGTGCGCGGGAGTGACTTTACCGGCAGTGACCTCAGCCGGGCAATTCTCACCGAAGGCAACTTTATGGAGGCTAATCTCACCGAAGCCAACCTTTCCGAAGCCTTTATGGATCAAGTCAATATGGAAGGCGCGAACCTGACCAACGCCCTCTTTGTTGATGCCGTTGCGCCGGGCACCAATTTTGCCGAAGCGATTATCGACGGGGCTGATTTTTCCGGCGCGCTCCTCGACCGCTACCAACTGTCTGAACTCTGCAAACGAGCTAGCGGCACTAATACCATCACTGGCATTGACACCCGCTACAGTCTTAATTGCAAAAATTGATCTCCCTTAGAATTTAGAAGACAACCAAGGAGATCTTCATTTTGCGATTTCTAAAAAATCGGGATGATAGGATTTGAACCTACGACCCCCTCGTCCCGAACGAGGTGCGCTACCAAGCTGCGCTACATCCCGAAAAACAGAACCTATACTAACACAGGTAAACCTTGCTACGATAAAAACTTGTCCGTTAAGTCCAAAATTCTCAAAAGATAAGGAGCGATCGCCGTGGCGGTAAAACCAGATTGGCTCAGAGTAAAGGCCCCCCAATGGCAACGGGTCGGCAGTGTCAAAGAAATTTTACGGGACCTCAGCCTAAATACCGTCTGCGAAGAAGCCTCCTGTCCCAACATCGGCGAATGTTTCAATGCAGGCACTGCTACGTTTTTGATCATGGGGCCAGCCTGCACCCGCGCCTGCCCCTACTGCGACATTGACTTTGACAAAGTGCCCCGGGGTTTAGATCCCACAGAACCCGACAACCTCGCCGAAGCCGTACGTCGTTTAAATCTGAATCATGTCGTGATCACCTCCGTCAACCGTGACGATCTCCCCGATGGTGGTGCGAGCCAATTCGTGAAATGTATCGAACGAACCCGTGAACTGTCCCCCAAAACGACCATTGAAGTCCTGATTCCTGACCTCTGTGGCAATTGGGAGGCCCTCAAAACGATCATTGATGCTGCCCCCGAAGTGTTGAACCACAACACAGAAACGGTTCCCCGTCTCTATAAAAAAACACGTCCCCAGGGGGATTACCAACGTTCCCTTGAGTTACTCCGACGCACCCGTGAGCTAACTCCCTGGGTTTACACCAAATCGGGAATTATGGTTGGCCTTGGGGAAACCGATGCCGAAGTACGTGAAGTGATGCGGGATCTGCGGGCCGTAGACTGTGACATTCTCACCATTGGCCAATACCTCCAGCCCACCCAAAAACATCTAGGGGTTCAAGACTTTATTACCCCAGAACAATTTGATGCCTGGCGAGAATATGGGGAATCCCTCGGCTTTTTGCAAGTCGTTTCTAGCCCCCTCACCCGCAGTTCTTACCACGCAGAACAGGTGCGGCGTTTAATGGAAACCCACCCACGATCTAAGCCAGAACTCAGTCAGTCCGTTCACTAAAATAAAAAGTAGTTCCCATCGATGGCATGTCCCATGGTACAAGCACTGAGTCGCTCAATTACCCTAGAAAAATTCCTGACGCTACCAGAGACAAAACCTGCCAACGAATATATCGATGGGATAATTCGTCAAAAGCCAATACCCCAAGGAAAACGTAGCCTCCTACAACGGGAATTAACCTTTGCTCTCACCATGGCTTTCCGTGCAGATAAAGCAGCTCAGGTTTTTCCGGAACTACGTTGTACTTTTGGGGAACGCTCCATTGTGCCGGATGTTGCAGTATTTAAAACAGAACGTATTCCCCGGGATGACAACGGTGAAATTGCCAATGTTTTTAAGCTTGCTCCGGATTGGGTAATTGAAATTTTGTCTGCCAATCAAAGCCATACCCGCGTTATTTGTAACATCCTGCACTGCTTAGACTATGGTGCAGAAATGGGTTGGCTGATTGACCCCCAAGAAGCCTGTATTTTCGTTTATCAGGCCGATAAATTTATACAAGTTTTTGATCAACAAGCCCAAAATCTACCAACGCCTGCTTTTGCGCAATCATTGACCTTAAGCGGGGATGAAATTTTTGCCTGGTTAAAAAATTAGGCTGTCTTTTGCGATGAAACGCCCCATTTATCTTGATAACCATGCGACAACTCCCGTTGATCCGCAGGTACTCGAAGCGATGTTGCCCTACTTTACGGAGCAGTTTGGCAATCCTGCGAGTGCTGGTCATGTCTACGGTTGGGAAGCGGCGGCGGCGGTAGAGCGATCGCGGGAGATCCTTGCCGCAAGTATCGGGGCAGAACCGGAGGAAATTGTTTTTACGAGCGGGGCGACGGAAGCCAACAATTTGGCGATTAAGGGACTAGCAGAGGCTTATTTTTCTGATTGTCGTCACTTGATTACTGTCCAAACGGAACATCGGGCTGTTTTAGATCCCTTCGCCTATTTAGAAACCCTGGGATTTGAGGTCACTTATCTGCCTGTGCAAGCCAATGGATTATTAGATTTAACGCTGTTGGAACAGGCAATTCGAGATGATACACTCCTCGTCTCGGTGATGGCGGCAAATAACGAAATCGGGGTCTTGCAACCAATCGCCGAAATTGGGGCATTGTGCCGGCGTTATGAGGTGTTTTTCCACTGTGATGCAGCCCAGGCGATCGCCAAAATTCCCCTCAATGTCCAAACCCAGAATATCGACCTAATGTCCCTGACTGCCCATAAAATCTATGGCCCCAAGGGCATTGGTGCGTTGTACGTGCGCCGAAAAAATCCCCGGGTTAATCTTGCGCCCCAACTCCACGGCGGCGGCCAAGAACGGGGGCGGCGATCGGGCACCCTCTACACGCCGCAAATTGTTGGCTTTGGCAAGGCCGTCGAAATTGGTCTGGCCCAGATGGATGAAGAAAATGCCAGGATTAAACTATTACGCGATCGCCTCTGGCAGCAGTTACAACCCCTAGAAGGCATTTATCTAAACGGTGACCTCGACCAACGGCTCCCCCATAACCTCAATGTCAGCATCGAAAACGTGGACGGCACCGCCCTCCTTTTGGCACTACGCAATACCGTGGCCCTCTCCGCTGGTTCCGCCTGCAGTTCCGGCAAACCCTCCCATGTCCTCACTGCCTTGGGTCGTTCCCCAGCCCTTTGTCGTGCCTCCCTGCGCTTTGGTTTAGGCCGCTTCACCATCGCCACCGACATCGATCACGTTGCCCAAACCCTACAACAAACCCTCCACAGCCTCCGAAAAATGCCCACCAAGACCCCATGAAAGTGATCCAAAGTGAACACTTGGCTTTAGAATGGAATCTGAGGCGATTGCAAATATGCCGCTAAACCTTCCTTTATTTAGCCGTAACCGTCTTCTCCCTTTACACAGCGTGTGAAGAAAGAATTTGCTCCGGTCTTTGTTTGTTGTTGCGGTAATCCTAACCTTTTCCTCGACGACACAAGATCCGGCGATCGCCTATCATTTCATCTCACCCAGCCATACATAGACTCATGTCTGCGGTGAAGTCTGCACGAAACAAGAAATATCCAGCCTAGTTTCAAAGCATTTATCCAGACAACAGAACTTGCATAGAACAGTTTTTTCAGCATTAAGCGAAAAAAATCGAGGAATTTGAATGCCTAAGCAAATTATTATTGCGGAGCAGCATCAGATTGCTGCCGTTTTTTGGGAAGACCAAATCCAAGAAATTGTCGTATCCACCGGTGCCCAGCAGGTCGGTGACATCTATCTCGGTATCGTCGAAAACGTCATTCCCGGCATTGACGCGGCCTTTGTCAACATTGGTGATACCGAAAAAAACGGTTTCATCCATGTCAGCGATCTTGGCCCCATTCGACTCAGAAAAAATTCCAGCTCAATCACCGAACTCCTCGAACCCCAACAAAAAGCCCTGGTTCAGGTAATGAAAGAACCCACGGGGAACAAAGGGCCACGGCTCACGGGCAATATCACCCTCCCCGGTCGTTACGTCGTCCTTATGCCCTACAGCAAAGGAGTCAACCTTTCTCGCCGCATTAGTAGCGATAGTGAACGTAACCGTCTGCGGGCCCTCGCTGTGCTGATGAAACCCCCCGGCATGGGACTCTTGGTGCGCACTGAAGCCGAAGGCACCGACGAAGAAGCGATCATCGAAGATCTAGAACTCCTCCAAAAACAGTGGGAAGGGATCCAGCAGCAGGCAAACTATGGCCGCCCTCCAACCCTGATTAACCGCGATGACGACTTTATTCAGCGGGTGCTGCGGGATATGTACAGCGATGAAGTCAACCGCATTGTGGTGGATTCTGCCAGCGGCATGAAACGGGTGAAAAGCCAACTGATGAACTGGCAAGGGGGGAAAGCGCCCGACGGTTTATTAATTGATCATCACCGCGAAAAGCAATCTATTCTGGACTATTTCCGGGTGAATGCGGCCATTCGCGAAGCCCTCAAGCCCAGGGTCGAGCTACCGTCTGGAGGCTACATCATCATTGAACCCACCGAAGCATTGACGGTCATTGATGTGAACTCTGGTTCCTTTACCAAATCCGCCACCGCGCGGGAAACGGTACTCTGGACGAACTATGAAGCGGCCACCGAAATTGCCCGACAACTGCGGTTACGCAATATTGGTGGGGTGATCGTGGTGGACTTCATCGACATGGATTCCCGCCATGACCAGTTGAAGTTGTTGGAGCATTTTACAAGTATTCTCAAGGCGGACAAGGCCCGGCCCCAGATCGCCCAATTGTCTGAACTCGGTTTGGTAGAACTGACCCGCAAACGGCAAGGCCAAAATATTTATGAATTGTTTGGTCAGCCCTGTGCCCACTGTAATGGCCTTGGTCATTTGGTGCATTTACCCGGTGAAGAAGAAGCGGTACCCCTCCAGCTAAGTATTATGTCTTCCCTCTCTCTCCAAGGTGGGTCACGGACACCCGGGGAAAGTCGGCCTGTGCTTTCTGGGGGACGACACAGCACCACCAGCCACGGACGACGGATTACCTCGCGGGTTGCTCGGAGTAAGTTGATCAATGCGGGGAATACACCTGCGGCAGAACCGTTGAATCTGGTGCACCACCCTGATTATCAAGAACAAGGCAGCAACAATAATAATCGTCGTCGGCGGCGGCGGACACCGGAGGTTTCGAGTAAGCCGGTGCTCCGGGACGAAAAAGAGACCCAAGATACTGGTGGCGATCGCCCTTCTACTGAGACTCCAACAAAAGAGAAAAAAGAAACAAAAACTGCTGCACCGTCCCAAGATAGTAGTAATACCTCTTCCCGCTATGACCGTCGCGAACGGGGTCGCTACCGTCGTGATGAGCCAAAAGAAACAGTCCAGGTGGAAATGACAGAGCAAGAAAAAAATGTCTATGCTCTGATTGGAGTGTCGCCCCTGGTGCGTTTAGACGCTGCCGGGAAAAAAGATCCCCGCTCAACGATTATTGAAATTGTGCGACCGGGAACCGTCAAAGCAACCGATGTAACTCCGGAAAAGGTAACGCCAGCAGAGAATCCAGAGCCGCAACAGCTCAAGCTTGAGACCCCAGAAGCAGCCCCAGAAGCGGACAAAGCCCCCCAAGCTGATCAAACTGCTGCTACGGAAGTTTTGTCCCAGACGGAAGCGGAAGCAGCAGAACAAACCGCTGAAGAGAAGACCAATGGCCGTCGCCGTCGCCGTCGCCGTTCTTCTGCCAGTAGTTAAGACGCACTTACAGTTAACCTAAGGCAGTGGCAACACTGCTTTTTTTTCTTTTGGGGCGTTGTCGCCCCCTCACCCTGAACCAACATTCCCTTGAAAAGCTATGGCACCGGAAAAAACCACCGACGCAATCCTCACGGCTCTCCAGCATCTGATTGAGGTTGTCGCCCAATTGCGATCGCCCGATGGCGGTTGTCCCTGGGACCTAGAACAGACCCCCCAAACTTTGATTCCCTACGTGATCGAAGAAGCCTATGAAGTTGTCCATGCCCTCCGCCAAGACGATCAACAGGCGATCGCCGAAGAATTAGGGGACTTACTGCTTCAAGTAGTGTTGCAAGCCCAAATCGCCCAGGAATACGGTCACTTCAGCCTCCAGGAAGTTGCCGAAGGCATTAGCGAGAAATTGATTCGGCGTCACCCCCACGTGTTTGGCGAAACCAATGCTAGTACCGTCGCCGAAGTTCGTCAAAATTGGGAAGCTATTAAGGCCGAGGAAAAAGGCGAATCCCCACAAAATTTGCCCCAGCTCAGCCGTAAACTAGACCGTTACAACAGCACCCTCCCTCCATTGCTGGCGAGCCTAAAAATGTCAGAGAAAGCCGCTGCCGCCGGATTTGAATGGGAAAACATCCAAGAAGTGTGGGCAAAATTTGAGGAGGAACTCCAAGAATTTCACGAAGCACTCCAGACCGGAGATAAAGCCCATCAACAGGCCGAACTTGGAGATCTACTCTTCACCATCGTCAATTTAGCCCGGTGGTATGATCTCGATCCTAATGCGGCGCTCCATGGCACTAACGACCGCATGGTACAGCGCATTTCTCTGATGGAAAAGTTTGCAGATAAGTCCCTAACGGATTACTCCCTCGCCGAGCTAGAGACCCTGTGGCAACAGGCAAAACAACATCTCCACCAAACCGTTGATTTCTCCGATTAGCCTTCAATCATTTCGCTACCTTAGGGTGTCATTAAGGTCCTTGAAATTGCTTTATTGCTCACTCTAAGCAACAATTTCGACAAGATTTGTGTAATAATGAATGCCCTAGCCTGGGCTTATGGTATGCAATAATGTAGTAAAAAAAGTCCATTGTTCTCTGTCAAGAAATAAAGAAACATTTTAGAGAACAAAAAACACTATCCTATTCGCCAGAACCAAACTCCATTCCTTGCTTTAGATAATTATGGATGAAACACAATGGTGGAATAAACCTTTAATCGGTGAGACTAGTCTTTCAGAGAAGATTGTGAAGCTCATTCACAAAAAATCAGTGCCGGAAAAAATTGTTTTAGCGCACCGAAAGTATAACCGTGAAATTAGAGCAAAGGCTTGGCACGTACAGCGAATTGAACTAAATAAATTCGATAATGAAGACTTTTTGACCTATGCACAAATGCGGGTCTTGATCGAAAAAGAACTTGGAGAATTTAAAGGCCTAAAACGAATTATTCAGTTTTTAGAGTTGGCTTTAACAGCAGCAGAAAGTTATCTATTGGTTTCTGAAACGGAGTTGCAGTTTCGTAGTCCGCTTCAAAAAAGTATTTACAAGTTTATTTCCCAGGTACTTGCAACCCAGGATCACCAGACCGTGGTCGCCATCATTCACAAGAAGATATGGCCCCTGCTAGACCGCATCAAAACACAAAAAGGTCGCATCGTACTCCAGGAATATCTAAAAGCAATTGATAATGTTGCCCAATATCCAGATGGACTAGAACTACTGAAACTTTTCAAGCAGGCGACCTATAGTTATACCGTGCTACGGTCTATTTCTAGCCTCTCGAAAACCCTGACGAAATCCGATACCTATGACGTGACGCAGATCAGCTTACATATTCGTGACAATCAAGAAGTTTTTAATAATCTGACTAAAATTCTTCAAATTCCGGCAGAGTATGATAATCCCCGCTCCTATGCACGCATGCTGCAATTTATTACTTTTAAATACCGTTACAAAAAAAATGACGTCGAGTTTCAAGAGTTATTACAACGGCTGCGGGATTGGCAACTCCCTTATCTGAATATTGTTGATTTACGAAAAGAGTATTCGGCCCAGGATTATAGTTTACCTAAGGAATTTAAGGAGCCAATTCCGGCGGTAGATATTTATGAAAAATATCAGCAATATTTATAAACGAGTTTGTTAGATTAAAGTCCAAAGTTTATAGGATTTTACGATTTTTGTAAGGCTTGCCGCAGGGATTGTAGTGACGTTTCACTAATGTAATTTTTACAAGGAAATATTTTGGGGCGGTGGTTAAGGCTAGGCTGGAGTTGAGTAACTTGTTGTTGCACTGTTTCCAGGCTGGGGCGATCGCATAAAATCATTTGACTGCGCCGGATTAAGGCTTGAAGACGGGGTAGATCTGTCGGGGTGCTGGTAATCAGGGTCAGCTCAGTGCCCCGGAGACTATGGATAATGGTGCGGGCAGCGTGGAGAATACCGGGGCTAAGGCTCACCAGACCGAGGCAGTGGTTGGACGGAAGCGCTTTGATTTGAGCCAGTTCGGGGCCGTAGTCATGGAGCGTGACGGGGATAATCTGGACATTTGGAGGGGCGATCGCCGCTACGGCCTGGAAAAAATAGGGGGTGGTGATTAGGGTTGCCGCCGTGATCTGTTCTAAACGTTCGGCCAATACTTCTAGGGGAACTAGTTGGAGGGGAATGGCGATCGCCTGACTAATTTCTTGCAAAATCCACTGGCCAGCCCCCAATTCCCGCTGGGGGACAGTGATCATCACCTGGGCGGCACAGGCGAGACGCCAATCAATGGCCTTAGTAAACAGTTGCCGAATTTGGGGCAAACTATACCCCGCCTCTAACAGTTGGTGGATCGCGTCACCAAAAATAGCTTGGGGTTGAAGTGAAGGCTCCTTGGTGGCCTGGGGTGGCGTCGCTGGGGACTGGCGCTGATCCTGGATGTAAACCCCTGAGCCAGGGACTAACTTTACAAGGCCGAGGGCTTCGAGTTCCCGGTAAATCTTACTGATGGTATTGCGGTGGAGCCCAGTAATCATCTCCAATTGCCGCAGGCTAGGCAGCCGTTGATCGCCAGCGAACTGATGGGAGGCGATCGCAAATTGCAATTGATCCAGGAGCTGTTGGGACGCAGGGATTTCACTATCGGGCTGAATATGAAAAGAAAACGCCATGGAGGCCCTCCCAGAGATCATTGCTTCTATTATCTAAAGCTAAAAACCCTAGGCGATCGCCTAGATGGCTAGATATTGGCACAAAAAAATTCCCCAAAAGTTGAGGAATAAAATAGCCAATTTACCTGGCGAGCAGAAATAACAGGGCCCTATGCAAAATTAGACATTTAAAAAAGGATGAGGTTCGCTGACATTTTCAACCCACTTGCGGGGGGGAGCAGCCCGACGAATATTGCGCCAAATCTGCGTTGCGGCCAAGGTGCCATCCGCCACCGCCACAGAGACTTGATTGAGACCTTTTTTGAGGTCACCAAGGGCAAAAATTCGTTCATGGCTCGTTTGACACATGTTGTTGGTGACTAGGTTTTCACCGTCCCACTCCAAACCATCAATCCCTTTCAAGTAGTCGTTGTAATAGGTTGACCCCATATTCACCAAACCCGTAGTGGCTTCAACGATGGTGCCATCTTCTAGTTCAACACCGCTCATTTTGTGGTTTTCGCCGTGGAATTTCACAATTTTTTGTTCGTAGAGAGGATAGCCGTGTTCAGCGAGTTTTTCTTTCATTTCATCGCTCACTTGCACCAGGCCATGGGTCAGTACAGAGATGTAGGGAGTGAACCAATTTAAAACGAAAGCTGCATTGATCTGTCCTTCGGTGCTTGCAATGACCACTGCCTTTTGATCCCACATATCAAAGCCATCGCAGATCATACAGACATGGAGAGTATAGCCCGCATAGTCATAGACATTTTGCATATCATCGGTTTCGGGGAGATTATCGATGATGCCAGAGGCGGCGACTACATATTTACTGCGAAAAACAGGATAGGTACTATTTTTTCTACCAACTTTGACTGTGACGGCAAAGGTTTCACCTTCATCCATGACTTCTTCGACGTAACCCCGCAGGTGATCGGCCCCCCAATCAATGGCCTGCTTGGTGCTCTGGATGATAATATCTCGGCCGGGGGTTTCAGGATCTAAGCCGACATAGTTGCGGAGATCTTGCATCCAGAAGGAACGGCCCCTGCCTTTTTCGACGATGAGGCACTTAAGGCCATAGCGGGCAAGGTAGATTGCAGCGGATAGTCCTCCCATTCCGCCCCCCACAATAATGGCATCATAGACGGTATCTAAACGGGTTTCGAGGTTTTTACTAGAAAGCTTCATGGCAGGGTCCCCCAATGGTTTGGCGGTGGTACGAGAAATAAAAAAGACAAAGAAGGCGATCGCCGCCCCCCTTGCCTTAGTCTAAAAAAATTATTTGGTGAGCGTCAGTACAAGAACTTAACCAACAAATTCTTTGCGGGGTTCAGAAACACCAGGAGCAGATTCGCCTTTGATGTAAGCAAGCATCGTGTCTGCATCAGAGACTTCAAAAGGATCAGTGGGGCAGTTGTCAGAGAAGTCAGGCTCCACAAACATCTTCTTGATTTCGCCATCTTCGACGAGCATGGAGTAGCGCCAAGAACGCATCCCAAAACCGAGGTTAGACTTCTCAACGAGCATCCCCATTTTGCGGGTGAATTCACCGTTACCATCGGGAAGAAGGAATACTTTATCAGCACCAATTTCCTTGCCCCATTTGAACATTACGAAGGCATCATTTACAGAAATACAGATGATTTCATCTACACCCTGGGCTTGGAATTCGCTGTAGAGCTCTTCGTAACGGGGTAAGTGGTTGGAGGAACAGGTGGGCGTGAAAGCACCAGGCAGGGAGAAAAGAACAACTTTTTTACCACCGAAAATATCAGCGGTGGTTTTGTCTTCCCAACGGTAGGGGTTGGGGCCTTCTACGGATTCATCGCGGACGCGGGTTTTGAAGACAACGTCAGGTACTCTAGCCATGTGGACCTCTTGGATAGTGTGATAACAGAAAAGATAGGGAAAGGTCGAAACCTTTCTTAACAACCCAGAATAATTCTTATTTAGGAATAAGTCAAGATTCTTTTAAGGGTAAAAGGGAAAGGCGAGGGGAATCAGGACAGAGGACACGGCCCAAAAAAGGAGATTCAACGGAATCCCAACCCGAAAATAGTCGGTGAATTTGTAGCCGCCTGGCCCGTAGACCATCAGATTGGTTTGGTAACCGATGGGGGTCGAAAAACTCGCTGAGGCCGCCAACATCACGGCGATCGCAAAGGGCATCAGATCCACCCCTAGGGTATCGGCGAGGGAAAGGGCAATGGGAAACATCAGGGCAGCGGCAGCATTGTTGGTGATGAGTTCCGTCAGTAGGCCGGTGATGCCGTAGATCACAATTAAAGTTGGCCAGGGACTATCTCCCGCCAGTTGGATTAAGCTCGTGGCGATCGCCCCGGCGGCCCCGGTTGTTTCTAAGGCTTTCCCCAGACCAAAGGCCGCCCCAATGACGAGTAAAACAGACCATTCGATACTTTTGAGGGAACGAGTCGGCGAGCAACAACCCATCACAATCATGGCGATCGCCGCTAGGGTGGCGGCCTTTAACATGGAGAGCCAACCCAACACCACACAAACCACCATCACCAACAAAATGCCCAGGGCAAGGGGAGCACGGTCATGGCGCATCGGCTCGGAATCCGGAATTTCACTCACTAAATAAAAATCTCGGGAACCCCGTTGCTGTTCCAAAAAAGTGGGATGGGTTTCCAGTAGTAAGGTATCCCCTGCCAACAAGCGCATCTCGCCGATTTTCCCCTTGAGGCGTTCCCCATTGCGGGCCACGGCTAAAACAACGGCATTGTAACGGCTGCGGAATTTCCCTTCCCGGATGGTTTGGCGGATCAGTGGACAGGTATTGGAAACAACTGCCTCAATTAGGCAACGCTCAGAGCGGGGGGTATCCAGTTTAAAAACTTGATCCGTGGCCGGCTGTAGCCCCCGGAGCCGGTTGAGGTCGAGGATCGAATCTACTGCCCCGACGAAAACTAACTGATCTTTTTCCCGCAAAACTTCGCGAGGGCTGACCGCTGGCAACACCAAAGCATCCCGTACCACCTCAATCAGGTACAAGTTTGGCAAATTCCGTAACCCGGCATCTTCAATACTTTTACCAATCAGGGGACTGTTTTCGTGGACAACCATTTCTACGGTGTATTGCCGCAAATCATCTTGGTCACTAATGGCAGGCTTGCGTTCTGGCAAAAGCCAACGGTGACTCAGCATCAAAAAGGTTACGCCGGCGATCGCACAGGGAAATCCCACCCAAGCAATATCAAAGAGACCGAGGCCCGCATGGTCTGTCTCAGCAATTAAGAGGCCATTGACTACCAAGTTTGTACTGGTGCCAATCAGAGTGCAACACCCCCCAAAAGACGCCGCATAGCTCAGAGGCAACATCAATTTTGAGGGGCTAATGCGCAGTTTGCGGCACCACTCATTAACCACGGGGATAAACATTGCCACCACGGGGGTGTTATTTAAAAAGGCACTCAGGCCCATCACCGGTACCATCAACCGCATCAAGGCCGCAGATTCTCCTTTCGGTAACCCTAAAACCCGCTGGGAAATCCAACTCAGGGAGCCGGTTTGTTGCAGGCCAGTGACCACGAGATAGAGCACGGCAATGGTCGCCAAGCCTTCGTTACTAAACCCGGCGAGGGTCGTCCCTGTATCCAGCACCCCTGTCAGGAGCAAGGCCCCCAAAGCACCAAGGAAAATCACCTCAGCCGGGAGAGGCGTCAGGGCATTCAGGAGAAATGCCACCAGGGTCAAACCGAGGGTCAACCAACCTTGCCAACCCAAACCGAAGAAAGCCACCTCCCCCAAAGAAGGCAACTGCGCAAACATTGCCATCGAAAATCCTCCAGCACATAGGACACCTAGCATGGGTGCCGTTGAAAAGAATTTAGTCGTTTTTATGACATTAAAGGGCAGAATCGCGTTCCAAGTGCGGGGCGATCGCCGCTGACGTTGCAAAATCCAAGGCCACCAGGAAGGTCGTTTTGCCATAGGACAGGGGCACCAAGAGAAAAGATTAAGTAACCTCGAAGTATATCTCAACGGAAAATAATTTCAAATAAAATTTAAGATGTATTTCAATTCATTTCAAATACAAGCTCTGGTTGGGTGGGTCTTGGGCGATCGCCCCAGGCGACAATCCTCCGTTAAAATGACCAGAGACCCGTCCCAAGCCCGAAAGACCCCATGGCAAAGCCTGTCCAAGCGCCCAAAGTGCCAAAAATTATCACTGAGTTGACCGAAAACAATTTTTTCTTTCGGGGAATGGATCCAGATCAATTGCAAAATTGGCTCGATCCAGCGGCATTGATTACCGAAAAACTCTATTCCAGTCGTCCGATCTATACGGCTTTTCGCCCGAATCACAATTTGGAATTTCTCTACGTGTTGCTTGCGGGGGGGCCAGTGATTGTACGAAGTACGCCCCTCGACCGCATCTTGGCGATCACCTACATGGGCAGTTGTTTCGGCATGCGGAATCTTCCCATTGGCTTTGGGCAGGTGAGTCGCAGTTTTCCCAGTTTGGTAGAAGCCTACAAAACCACAGATGTACTAAAGATTCCAGTGGCAGCGGTGCAGCGATTGTACGAAAACGATTCTGACTTTCGCGATCGCTATAACCTGAGTTTCGAATTACGGGAAAAATTCCAGTACCATCTGCTGAACTGTAGTACCTACCCGCCCCAGGCCGTCGCTTCCCTGCTACGCGCTTTAATTTACCAAGAGCGATCGCTGACCAACCAACCCCAGAGTGATGGCATCTTTAGCTTTGATTTACCCGTGGATATCATTGCCCATGCCTGCCAGTTAAATCACCGCACCGTAGAACAGGTGTTGAAGGGCATGACAAAAGTCGAATTGATTAGGACAGAAAAATCTGCTGAGGGACAAGGAGATCTGATCCATGTGTTAAATCCAGAGGGATTAAAAGAAGTCTATAGTGCGACCCGGGATAAGGTGGCTTGGTGGCCCCTGAAGTAAGCAGAAGTATCCATTGGGGCGATCGCCAGATCACCATTGAAAATTATCTATTCAGCCCCTCAAAAATGAAAGGAATCTTACGATTTGCGGCGGCAAGCTACCCCCCCATTGTCGAGATTTGTTAAACTGCTGTAAACACAAATGTGCTGGAAAGTTAAGGGCAAAATTCCGTATATTGTCCCCCACCAAATTGGTCAACTTTCCCACCATGCCAATGAGGAAGCGCACCCATGAACATGGAGACATTAGAATTCATCATTTATCCTGATGGCCGTGTCCAAGAAAAGGTCACAGGCATTGTCGGGTCTTCATGCCAAGAAGTGACCGCTGCGATCGAAAAGCAACTGGGTGTTGTTCTCTCCCAGGAACAAACCTCAGAATATTTTGCCCAACCGGTAAGCCAAACTGCAACGACGACGAACCCCGTCCAAAGCAATTGGTGATTTTTTTTGAAAACCTCTATAAACTGCCCCGTTAAATCTTATGTCTCATTTCAGCAATATCAAAACCAAAATCCGTAATCTGACTTCCCTCAAGTCTGCCCTTAAGGATATGGACATTGAATGGAAAGAAGGCCCCAGTGCTGTGCGGGGTTATAAAGGCGATCGCCGCACCGCCGAAGTTGTCATTCAACAGAACAATGACTACGACATCGGCTTTAGCTGGAACGGTCACGAATATGAACTCGTCGCTGACCTGCAATATTGGCAGCAGCCCCTAACTGTTGATGGATTCCTCCAGCGCCTCACCCAGAGCTACGCCTACCACACTATCCTCAACGAAACCAACAAACAAGGCTTTCAAGTCAGTGAACAGCAGAAAAACGAAGATGGCTCGATTCGCCTCGTCGTCCAACGCTGGAGCTAAGGTATGACCTTTGAAAATTCCCCCCAGCGGTCTGGTTTTGAGCCGGAGTTGGGGGGCTTTTTAAGAAATGACACGGAACGGTCTGGGTTTGAACCGGAACTGGGCGGCCTGCTGCGCCAAAAAGGGGTGTATGTAGATGAAACCACCTGCATCGGCTGCAAACATTGTGCCCATACAGCGCCAAATACGTTTTATATCGAAGAAGAACATGGCCGCGCCCGGGCTTATCGCCAGGATGGAGATGCTGAGGCAGTCGTCCAAGAGGCGATTGATACCTGTCCGGTAGATTGCATCCATTGGCTAGATTACACGGAACTCAAGGAAAAGGAAGCAGCCAGAAAAGACCAAGTAATTCGGCCTTTGGGTTTTCCTCAGGATGGGGCAGGTCAGGCGATCGCCCGCAAACCCAAACCTTCCCGGAAACCCTAACTCGTTTAAAGCTTTGCTTGGCTTATGGGTCTTCTGTGGCGGTGAAATCTTGATACTTGGCTTGGCAATAATCATCCAAAGCTTGGCCAATCGTTTGCTCTTCGGTGCCTGCGGTTCGGCTCAGGGATTGGGCAGTTTGGGCGGCTTCTAAGTCTTTCTCCTGGCGCGCTTTCACCATGGCGTAAGTAGCTTCAGCCTGGCGTTGGTAAATGTCGCTAATTTGAGTTTGGTAGGTTTTAACCTGGCTATCCCGGAGACGCAGTTGGGCGATCGCCTCGGCCCCCATTTTTAGGGCATCGGCAGCCTGGAGCCAACGCTCAAAGTTAAAAGTTTGGGGCATGTCTACTGATGGCTCATCTTGAACCAAGGTTTGAGCTTCGGTGACAGTATGTTGAATTTGGTCGAGCAGTTTTTGGCAATCGTAGAGGGCTGGGTCAACCCCTTGGCAAGCGCTGAGGCTACAAAGACCGGTGCAACTAATAAGCAAAAACAGACGAGCAGACAGGGGCAAGGGCATTACGGACGGAGACTCAACATCGGCAGTGTAGCGAATTTTTCGTGAAATTAGGGTACTGATTCCGTTATCTTAGAAACATTTTTCGAGGCTTTGAGGCAGAAACGCAATGGCATTGACCCGGATTTTAGAACCGGAAGTGATGGATGATCCCACCGAGGCGATCGCCTACGATGCAATGGATTTTCGGGCGGTAAACCAGGATTTTGTGGATCTCGTCATCGCGACTTACCCCCAAGCAACCGCTTTGGTTTTGGATTTAGGCACAGGGACGGCGCAAATTCCGATCTTATTAGGGCAACAGCGACCTCAATGGCACATTAAAGGTACCGATTTAGCCCGATCAATGTTAGCCCTGGGGCAAAAAAACGTGGTGGCAGCGGGTTTAAGTGAACAAATCGAGTTGGTTTATGCCGATGCGAAAAATTTGCCCTGGCCTGACCAAAGCTTTGATGTGATCATCTCCAATAGCCTGATTCACCATTTACCTGACCCCTTACCCTGTTTTAAGGAAATGGGCCGCCTCCTCAAACCCCAGGGAAAAATCATTGTGTGGGATTTGTTTCGTCCCGATAGCACCGCAGACATTGACCGGATTGTTGCTGCCGCCGAGGGGCCAGGTTTTGACGATCGCCAACGGCAATTATTTTGGGATTCGCTCCATGCGGCGTTTACGGTGCCTGAAATTGAGGCGATCGCCCAAGCTGCAAGTTTAACCAATGCCCAAATTTACCAATCCTCAGAACGCCATTGGACGCTAATTTTTCCCCAGCCTTAACGCAATGCAACAAGGCATAAATTTTCTGGCTCTATCCCCTAAGATGAAGAAATCCCCAGTGTTCCAGTAAGGATGAGATCAATGGCTGAAAGTGTGGTTGTCAATCGAGAAAATTTTGCCACGGCGGTGCTTGCGGCTTCCCAAGAGAAACCCGTCTTAGTGGATTTTTTCGCTACTTGGTGCGGCCCCTGTCAAATCCTCAAACCGATCCTCCAAAAGCTCCTCCAGGAATATGATTTCACCCTCGCCCTGGTAGATATTGACCAAAACCCAGACCTCGCTAATGAGTACGGCGTTGAAGGGGTGCCCGATGTGCGCGTTGTCACCCAGGGGAAAGTGATTCCGGGGTTTGTGGGGGTCGTCACCGAAGCCCAGATCCGTGAAATCCTCGATAACCTCGACGTCAAATCTAGTCTAGATGAGGCGATCGCCCAATTGCAGCAATACCAAAACGCTGGCGACCTGGCCCAAGCGAAACAATGCCTTGATCAATTGTTTAACGACTATCCCAAGCATCCCAAGGTGGCGATCGCCGCCGCCGAATTTTTGCTCCACTGCCAGAAACCCACAGAAGCGACCCGTCTGCTCAATACCATTCCCCCAGACGATCCAGACTATGGGGCGATCGCCGCTCAGTTGCGGGGCCAAATTTTCCTCCAGGACATCAGTCAAACCGAACCCGCTAGCGAGCTTGACCAAAAATACAGCCGCGCTGCCCAGTTGGCCCTCGCCGAAAACTACGAAGAAGCCCTCTTAATTTTTCTCGAAATTGTCGCAGGCGATCGCCGCTACCAAGACGATGGCGCTCGCAAAGCGATGGTGACGATCTTTAATCTGCTCGGTTCAACCCATCCCCTGACCCAAAAATTCCAAAAACAACTGATGCTCACCCTGTACTAAGCCTAGATTTTGAGGCGGAAAAAAGGGGATTTTTGGGCATTCTTGTGGCTTTTGCCAGAAACTTTTCCCCCTAGGGCTATTCCCAACCAAAACAGTCCCTAAAGAGCGCTAAATTAACCTGTCTGCTTCCCTTACAAACAGAAAATAACTGTTACAGTTCTTGACACTTGATCTATGGCGTAGGGGTCTGGTGATAGCATTTGCGAAACACCCTTTATTTAATAAAGATTTTTGAGCATGTCTAACGAGCTTACTGGAAAAACACCGAAATTCGGTGGCAGCACGGGTGGTCTACTCGCCGCTGCTGAACGGGAGGAAAAATACGCCATCACCTGGTCTAGCGCAAAAGAGCAGGTTTTTGAACTGCCCACCGGTGGTGCAGCGGTCATGAACGAAGGCGATAACCTCATGTACTTTGCCCGCAAGGAACAGTGCCTTGCCCTCGGGACTCAGCTGAAAACAAAATTTAAGCCCAAGATTACCGACTATAAAATTTACCGTGTCTTCCCCTCCGGCGAAACTCAGTTCCTCTATCCTCTGGATGGTGTACCTTCTGAGAAGGTAAACGAAGGTCGCGAATACCAAGGGAAAGTTGACCGCAATATCGGGAGCAACCCCGAGCCGGCAACTCTGAAGTTTTCTGGTGTGGCCCCCTACGAAGCCTAGATTTTTACCACAACAGTTCGGGCGGAAGTTAACAGTTTTAGTTTGAGTTATGAAGGCTTTCTTGGTGGCGGCAATTGGCCCAGACCAATGAAGAAAGTCTGTTATGATGAAAAGCTGAACAAAAGGCTTCCGCTTCTTTGTGTCTAGCTCTATTTTTACTTTTTATTCACTGTCCCAGCGGCTCTCCATGTGCCCCAGGCGACCGATGCATTTCCTATGATTTTTCCTGATTTCGAGCAGTTTCGGCATCTCAGTCAACAGGGTAATTTTATTCCGGTCTATCAGGAGTGGGTGGCGGATCTCGAAACGCCAGTGTCGGCTTGGTACAAGGTTTGTGCAGATCAACCCTACAATTTTCTGCTGGAGTCCGTTGAGGGGGGCGAAAATATTGGTCGTTATAGTTTCCTTGGTTGCGATCCGGTCTGGATCTTAGAAAATAAAGGCGATCGCACCACGCAAAAATTTCGGAACGGTGACACCAAAGAATTCACCGGGAATCCTTTCGATGTGTTGGCTGACTGTTTAGCCAGTATTAAACCCATCCAACTGCCGGAACTACCACCGGGCATTGGGGGCCTGTTTGGGATGTGGGGCTACGAATTGATGCGTTGGATTGAGCCACGGGTGCCAGTGTACGAGCGCCAAGAAGAGGATCTGCCCGATGGCCTCTGGATGCAAATTGATAGCTTGATTATTTTTGACCAAGTTAAACGCAAGATTTGGGTGATCACCTATGCCGACCTGCGAGATCCGGCGGTGTCCCTAGAGGAAGCCTACCAAAATGCCTGCGATCGCGTTACAAAATTAGTCCTCAAACTTAAACTCCCATTGCCCGTCGCGGCCAAACCCTTAGAATGGCTCGCCAACCCAGACGGGGAAGCCCTCAAGTACGAAAGCAACACTTCCCAAGCACAGTTTTGCCAGAACGTTGCCAAGGCGAAAGAATACATCAAAGCCGGAGATATTTTTCAGGTGGTGCTTTCCCAGCGGCTCCAGACGACCTACGAAGGTCATCCCTTTGATCTCTACCGTTCTCTACGTCTGATTAATCCTTCCCCCTATATGTCTTTTTACAATTTTGGGGACTGGCAGTTAATCGGTTCTAGCCCAGAGATTATGGTCAAAGCCGAACAAACCCCAGACGGAAAACTCCAGGCGATGCTCCGACCGATTGCGGGTACCCGACGTCGAGGGAAAACTCAGGCGGAAGATTTGGCGTTAGAAAAAGACCTCTTAGCCGATCCCAAAGAAATCGCTGAACACGTGATGCTTGTAGATTTGGGCCGCAATGACCTCGGTCGCGTCTGCGAAAAAGGCACGGTGACAGTCGGAGATTTGATGATTATCGAACGCTATTCCCATGTGATGCACATCGTCAGTAATGTGATGGGCGATTTAGCCCCTGACCAATCGGCTTGGAATTTACTACAGGCTTGTTTTCCCGCCGGAACAGTCAGCGGCGCCCCAAAAATTCGGGCTCTAGAAATCATCAACGAACTGGAACCAGAACGGCGCGGCCCCTACTCCGGTGTCTACGGCTACTACGACTTTGAAGGCCAACTGAATACGGCGATCACCATCCGCAGCATGATTGTGCGATCGCAGGGGAATCAGCACCAGGTCTTTGTCCAGGCGGGCGCAGGCATTGTCGCAGATTCGGAACCGGAACGGGAATACCAAGAAACCCTTGATAAGGCGCGGGGAATGTTAGAAGCGATTCGCTGTCTCAAGGTTTAATAACTGCTGAGGACAGGGAGCGTTAAGAAATCGCTGGATTCAGGATCACCGCATCCCCCACTGAAATCTTGCCGGAGCTTGTGGGCATGAGGTTAATACCAAAGAGAATCCCCTTAGCAGTGCGTCGAAAGGTGCCCAGGGTGCGGAGGGGTTCTTGGGTTGGGTGGCGATCGCCAGTGTTTTGATCCGTCGTAATCACAATGCAACGTTCGCAGGGTTTAGCAGTCACAAAGGTAATATCGCCAATTTTCACAGTTTGCCAATGGTCTTCGGCGAAGGGGAATTCTGTCTCGACCACCAGATTAGGACGAAACTGATCCATCGGTACGGTTGTCCCTAACTTTTTCCCCAGCAGCTTCAAGGAAGCGGTATTGGTAAGGAGCACCGGATAACCATCGGCAAAACTGACCGTTTGATCTTGCCAGAGGGCATATTTCGGGTTGAGGGGACGGGGATAGTCGGGGGATTGGCGCACGAGACGACAGGAAGCTTGTAGCACCTCCGAAAACCAAGCGGCGGCTTCTAGGCCTTGATCGAGGGCTTGGGTCTGGTTCCGCCAGATCGTCACAGGTTTTAGGGAGCCTGTCGTTTCCCAGGGGAGTTTGAGGGGCGAGAAATTATTAAAAGTTAAGGTGAGATTATCTTCTGTAATTTGGGGCTTAACCCTGGCCAGTTGGGGATATTGCCGTTGACTTAAAAATTTCCCGTCGGGATCAACAATCATCCATTGGCGATCGCCTTTAAAGCCCTGGGTCAAAATGTCCACCGTCTCCGAAGAAATCCCGCCGCAGGACTTCACCGGATAAATCCATAGAGCCGCAACCCGTGCCACCGGCTAGACCTCTAACAAATTATGTTGGGCCATGTAGCTGAGGAGCCAACTGGCCATGGTCGCCCGGCGCGTCAGACGCGGAATCAGTTGATCAACTGTATAACCTTTAAAACCCATTTTTTCCTTGAGCAGAGCTTTGTAGGGCTTGGGGATTGAGCGGGTCAGTTGCACCGTGGGGGGACGTTCTTCGATAAATTTAGGTGGCTCAGGATATTTTTCAGCCCAGGTTGGATCGACTTGATCCAGATTCCAGCATTTGTGAGTTTCATCGTAACGGTAGCCGAGGTAATGCCAGACCAATTGGTGCAGGGTCTCATCATCGAGGCTATCGTCAATAATTTGCTGAATTGTGTCCGTTGTTAGGGGAGGCAAAGTCACGATCAAAGCGGAAAAAGGTGCAAAGAAAACTAGTTCAATTTTAGGCGATCGCCCCACAACATTAGACCAAAATCAATTGATTAGGATTTGATTAGCAAACAAAAATCTACCCTTAATCTTGCCGCGCTAGGTTCCATAGGGATTACACGACGATTGTTAACGCTCATGCGCCCTATGAAATTCAAATCCCTAACCGCCCTTTGCCTCGCCTCAACCCTCTGGGCCGGGGGCCAAGCCGCCCAAGCACAAATTACCTTAAATCCTATTGGTAATTACGAAACCGGCATTTTTGACGGGAGTGCTGCGGAGATTGCTGCTTATGATCCCATGACAAAGCGCTTATTTGTTACCAATGCCGAAGCGAACACCATCGATATTCTGAATTTGAGCGATCCGACCCAGCCGACTCTCATTACCAGTATTGAACTAGCCAATGGAGCCAATAGTGTCGCTTTCCATGATGGTGTTTTAGCGGCTGCCGTGGAAGGCGATACACCCCAAATGCCCGGTCAGGTGATCTTCTTCGATGCAATGGGCAGACAACTCAAGGCTGTTACTGTGGGCGCTTTGCCGGATATGCTCACCTTTACCCCCGATGGTCGAAAAATTGTTGTGGCCAATGAAGGGGAACCCAACGAAGACTATAGCAACGACCCCGAAGGTTCCGTGAGCATCATTGATCTCTCCAGAGGCGTTGCCAATGCCACAGTGAAAACCGCTGATTTGCGGGCTTTTAATAATGCCGAATTAGACCCTAGTGTGCGCGTCTTTGGTCTAAATACCACCGTTGCCCAGGATTTAGAACCGGAATATGTGGCCGTTGCCCCGGATTCCCAAACCGCTTGGGTGACGCTCCAGGAAGGTAACGCCCTCGCCGTGGTGGATCTCAATGCGACCAGAGTGGTTGATATCGTCGGTTTAGGCTTTAAAGATCACAGTCTTGCGGTCAATGCCCTAGATGCAAGCAATAGAGATGATGCAATTAATCTGGCGGCCTATCCGAATTTGTATGGGGTTTATCAACCCGATGCGATCGCCGCCTATGAAGTGAATGGCGAAACCTTTTTGATTACCGCCAATGAAGGGGATTCTCGGATTCGTCCCACGGGAGATGATGAAATTCCTGGTGCAGAGGAAGGAGATATTTTCAACGAAGAAAGTCGGATCGCCGATCTAGACCTCGACCCGGTGGCTTTCCCTAACGCGGCGGCTCTCCAAGATGATGCTGTCCTCGGTCGCCTGAAGGTGATTAACAACATGGGCGACATTGATGGCGATGGTCAGTACGAAGAACTTTACGCTTTCGGGGCACGATCTTTCTCGATTTGGAATAGCGCCGGGGAATTGGTCTTCGACAGCGGTAGCCAGCTTGAAGCGATTACCGCCGCAGTTGCCCCCGAAAACTTCAACAGCACCAACGATGAAAATGGTTCCTTCGATGACCGTAGTGATGACAAAGGCCCCGAACCGGAAGGCGTTACCATCGGTCAGATTGGCGATCGCCACTATGGATTTATCGGTTTAGAGCGGGTGGGCGGCATCATGGTCTATGACGTTACTGATCCCATGGCACCGTTCTTTGTGACTTACGCCAATGCCCGTGATTTTGCTGGCGATGCAGAAGCAGGCACCGCTGGGGATCTTGGCCCGGAAGGATTACTCTTTGTTCCCGCCGCCGATAGCCCCAATGGCGAAAACCTCTTGGTCGTGACCAACGAAGTAAGCGGCAATACGTCTATTTTCCAGATCATGGGCGAATAGGAAATTTTTATCAGATATCAAAACAGAAATTTTTAGGGTGGGGGCAACCTCGCCCTTTTTTTGTTACGTATAAGGGTTTAAAAGCCGTAGCTATGACCCTGGAGTGGCACAAAACGCACGGCGATCGCCTTTTCCATTTCCAGGTCAGTGCCAGTTTTGTGGAGGACTTCGAGGCGCTGGCCGATGGTCCCCACAGGAATCACGAGGTGGCCACCCACCGCCAATTGTTGCAGTAGCGGTTGGGGACGATGGTCTGGGGCCGCCGTGACGAGGATCGCGTCGTAGGGGGCAAATTCTGGCCAACCCTTGTAACCGTCGCCAATTTTGTAGTGAATATTTTGATAGCCCAATGCTTCAAGGCGATCGCGGGCTTGTTGGGCTAATTCGGGCACAATTTCAACGGTAAAAACTTCCTGGGCAATTTCTGCGAGGATCGCCGCCTGGTAGCCGCACCCCGTACCAATTTCGAGGACTTTACTCCTAGGGGTGAGGTGGGCCGCCTCGGTCATGTAGGCAACGATGTAGGGTTGGGAAATGGTTTGGCCATAGCCGATGGTGAGGGGTTGATCGGCGTAGGCAAGATTCTGGAGGGAAGCGGGTACGAAGCGATGCCGAGGTACTTTCTGGAGTGCGGCTAGGACGGCAGGATCGTCAATGCCCCTGGCGATAATTTGCTGCTTGACCATCCGCTGACGTAACGCAACGGTGGGATCGGCACAGAAATCATTGGTGGGTGGAAGATCCATGGTCGCTGGCGAGGATCAATGCAGTTGAATCCTTCGACTTCCTCCTACCTCTATTGTACCGCTGGAAGCTAGAGGAAGTCGGGTCGTTGTTGTTGGGTCGCTGCGAGGAATTGGACGATCGCCTCCCAGTTTTCTGTTTCGATGAATTCAACGGCTTGATCTAGCTGCTGTCGATAATCAGTGAGGGATTTTAAAAGGGCTTGTTTATTCCCCTGGGCCATCATTAAGCCCAATTCTGGATTACCACCGCCAACACGACTGGTATCCCGAAAGCCAGAACTTGCCAAGGCTTTCGCCATTTGCAAAACCTCTGAATTGATTTCTGACCCACAGGCGGCGATTAAACTGGCACTGACATAAACGGGCAAATGGGAAATCCAGGCCACCGCTTGATCGTGAATCTCTGGGGCGCAGCAGTAGAAACGGCTCTGGAGCAGCGTGATTAAGTCCTTGAGGATTTTTACCGCATCAGGGGAAGTTTCATCGGTCGGCGTTAAAACGTAGGGCGCATTGATAAATAATCCGGGAAGCGCGGCGTCAATGCCCTGTTCAGCGGTGCCCGCCATGGGATGTCCGCCAATAAAGTTAGGCCACAGCGGGGCGATCGCCTGGACGATTTCCCCCTTCACCGAGGCCACATCCGTCAAAATTGCCGTGGGTTTGAGGTGGGGAATCAGGGCTTGGGCCGTGGGTAAAATTGCTTTGATCGGTGTGCAGAGAAAGACCACATCCGCATCCCGGAGTAGGCTCATATCCGTGCTGGCTTGGGTGACAATGCCCTTGGTCAAAGCCGTTGCGCAGGTTGCACTTTTTCGGGAAACCCCCAACACTTCTAAATCATTTTCCCGGAAGGCGATCGCCAAAGATCCACCAATCAAACCCAGTCCCACAATGCCAATTTTCATGAATTTTTTCCTAATTAAAAATCCCCCGCACCGCAAGTATGATCGGGGGAGCCGCACACTGTCACACGACAGCAATCACAAAAAAATTAGAGGTCGCCGCGAATTTCCTCGATGACGCCATCCCGAACTACAAGTTCAACATTGAGCTTGCGCACCAGATTGTCACCCACTTTTACGTCAAAGAAACTCTCCATTTGACCCTGGAGAAACTCTTGATCTAATTCTAAATTCTGTACCTGTTGGAGCTGCTGGAGCACTTGGTTTTTCTTCTCAAGGAGTTCCCGCTTTTTTTGGTTAACCTGGAGTTGGATATTTTCCATTTGTTGGGCTACCTGGGGTGTATTGCCCTGTTGTTGGAGTTCACTGATAGTGCGATTTCCCTGGACATCCAGTTGTTGTAATTGACCATCAAAAGTCGCTATTTGCCCCTGGAGTTGCTGTTGTACTTCCTCTTTCCAGCGGGGCGTAACGATGACTTTAAGATTAATCGGGCGTTTGAGAGTAACGGTAGGCACTTGGTTTCCGTCCATGTGAATGTTTTCCTAGAGAAATATAACTAAATTTTGTTAAATCAGTGGGCCAAAATCGCCCTATCTGCAAAATATTCTCAGGGTAGCATCAATACCCCAAGATTCCGCCATCCGAGTCGCTCAATCTTTGTCGTAAAGGGAAGCAATTAAGGCCGCATATTTTTCTGCTACCACAGGCCGCTTAATTTTGAGGGTCTGGGTCATCAGGCCATTCTCCATGGAAAATGGCTCCAGAATCAACGCAAAATCACTAATGCGGTCATCTACCCGATAGCCAGGCCGATTTTTAATTTCCCGATTAAGCTCCTGTTTAAATAAGTTCAAGACGGGCTTACTGTACAGATCCGTTTGGGGCAGTTGTTCTGATGGGGTGCGAGGGTCTGGCAATTGTAAGCCGAGGCCACCCTGGGACACCCACTGACCGAGGGCTTCGAGGTTCGGCACGATCAACGCACCGAGGGATTTTTGATCCTGGCCTACCAACATAATTTGATCGATGTAGGGGCTGCGAGCACAGGCGTCTTCAATGGGTTGCGGTTCGATGTTTTCGCCGTTAGTGAGGACGATGGTATCTTTTGCCCGCCCAGTTAAAACCAGATCGCCCTGGGGCGTCACCCAGCCGAGGTCGCCGCTGTCAAACCAGCCTTCGGGATCAATGGCCTTGGCGGTGGCTTCGGGTTTGCGGTAGTAGCCCTGCATCACCTGGGGGCCACGGATTAAAACCAGTCCCTTTTGGCCCTGGGAGAGGGTTTGCCTGGTTTCAGGGTCGACAATGCGGATTTCGGTGCCTTTGAGGGCTGGGCCAGCGGAGCCACGCACATTGCGTTCCGGGCGGCGGGCATTGGTCACTGGGGAGGTTTCGGTGAGGCCATAACCCACAAGGATATTAATCCCGACAATTTCAAAGAAGGTGTCGATGTGTTGGGCCAGGGAGCCACCACCGCTGATTACATAACGAATTTTGCCGCCGGTGGCCCCACGGATTTTTGCGTAAACGAGCTTGTTGCCGAGGAGGTGAAAGGGATAAAGGGCGATCGCCTTTGATTTAGCCATTAACCGCGTCAGGGGAGAAACGTGGAAATGCTCCAGGCTGAGATTATTGGCGATGCGTTGGGCCAGAACATAATTTTGGGAGCAGGTGAGGAAAAAGTTCACCAGCTTTTGTTTTTTGGCGGGTTGTTCCCGGAGATTTTTTTGCACTCCTTCATAGATCGATTCCCAAATGCGCGGCACCGCGACCATATAGCCGGGTTTGTAGGTTTGCAGGTCTTTTTTAATATTGCGAATATTCGTATAAATCTGGGTGCAGCCCTGGGACAGGAGGAAATATTCGGCGGCCCGTTCGTAGGAATGCCAAGTGGGCAAAATACTCAGGGTGACATCGCCTGGGTTGGGTTGGATCACCTGGTCGAGGTTGCGCACTTGGTAGAGGATGTTGCTGTGAGAAAGCATCACTCCCTTGGGTTTGCCCGTCGTGCCAGACGTGTAGATTAAAGTCATCAAATCCTGGGGCGATCGCCCAGGCATTTCAAGGGCTTCCTGGCTGCCGAGGGTCATCAGTTGGGAAAAGTTAAAAATCGGGAGTTCCGTTTCTGGCACCTCTTCGTCGGTGAGGAAAATGACGGCCCTGGGTTGAAGATCTGTAATTTCTGGGTTGAGCCGTTCAAAGGTTTTGCGGTCTTCGACGATGAGAAATCGACTTTCACTGTCGGTGTAAATGTAGAGCAGTTCTTGTTTTTCTGCTTGGGATGAGCGCACCGCATTCACGGCCCCCGCCGCAATACTACCTTGATCGGCGATGAACCAACGGGGGCTATTATCCGCAATCAGGGCGACTTTTTCCTGGGGTTGGAGGCCGAGGGCCTGGAGGCCAGCCCCAAATTGCTGAATCCCTTGCCAGAGCTGATGATAGGTCAGTTTGAATTCTGGTTTTTGGTGGGGATCATAGAGGGCAACAATGTCGGCATAACGCTCGGCGGCGATCGCCCAAATTTCTGATAAGGATTGGATCTGGTCGTAGGAGGCAGCAGTGCTCATGGCAATTCCATTCAAAAGCGCAAAAAACAAGCCAAAATCATGGCTACAATCCTACTTTAAAACTAGATTTCACCCATCTCCCCAAAAGTAGACAGTTTTTCAGGTGTCACACCCTGGGGATCGCCATCAACATTTCCTGACGAAGACCCAGGGCGATCGCCCTGGCAAACTTTTGTGGAATCTGGAGGGGAGCTTATAATGATTTTTTTGCCACAGTAAGGAGCCGGAAACAGGATGAATGCACTCAAGGGTCGGGATCTTCTGAGCATTGCAGATCTCAGCAGCACTGAAATTATTACCCTGCTAAACCTGGCGGCAGATCTCAAACAGGGGAACATCGCCCCCACCTGCCCAAAAACCCTCGGCCTGTTGTTTTACAAAGCCTCTACCCGCACCCGGGTCTCCTTTAGCGTGGCCATGTACCAACTGGGTGGCAATGTCATTGACCTGAACCCGAACCGTACCCAAGTGGGCCGGGGTGAACCTATCGAAGATACTGCGCGGGTTTTAGACCGCTACCTCGATATTTTGGCGATTCGTACCTTTGATCAACAGGATCTCGAAACCTTCGCCGACTACTGTGAAATGCCGATTATCAACGCCCTCACCGACCTAGAGCACCCCTGTCAGATGTTGGCGGATCTGCAAACGATGCAGGAAACCTTTGGCAAATTAGAAGGTCTGACCATGACCTACGTGGGCGATGGCAACAATGTTGCTCACTCGATTCTCCTGGGTGGGGCGTTGGTGGGGATGAATATTCACATCGCCACCCCCAAAGATTACGAACCCAGTCCGGAGATTGTCGCCCAAGCGAAGAACATCGCCGGCGATCGCAGTCAGATTTTGATTACCCACGATCCCAAGGAAGCCGCAGAAGGGTGCCATGCCATTTATACCGACGTTTGGGCCAGTATGGGCCAAGAAGACCTCGCCAATAGTCGGGTGCCCATTTTCCAGCCCTATCAAGTCAACGCCGAACTGATGGCCCTCGCCGATAAAGAGGCGATCGCCCTCCACTGTTTACCGGCCCACCGGGGTGAAGAAATCACCGCTGACGTGATGGAAGGCTCCCAATCCAAGATTTGGGATCAAGCCGAAAACCGGATGCATGCCCAAAAAGCACTCATGGCCAGTCTTCTCGGCATTGTCTAACTCAAGTATTTGATCTAGCGGAGGATGATCTGTAGCTGGAGATTGCTCATCCCCCACATCGCAAAAAATTTCCGTGATAGCTCTAAGCTGGCTTCGGTCATATCGCCATCGGGAGCAACCAGCCCTCCCTCTAGGTAGCGCCCCCCGTCAGTGACGAGATCGAGCCGTTGTTGATCATTGTCGATCGGGGTTAGAACTAACTTACCTCGCGCCAAAGTTTGACCGGCACGACTAATAATGGCACATCGCATCTTTTGGCGCTCTCCTGGGAATTGAATAAAAAAACCTTGTTGAGTATAGCCGAAAGCCCCGACCCCACAACATCCATTGGGGGATTTTTCCCCTGTCTTCCTCCCAGTCGATCTTGTTACGATACAAAGCAGTGCAACCCCACTTTTGGAGACAAAACACCACCATGACCGATAAAGTTGTCAAAACCGACGCCGAATGGCAAGCGCAACTTTCCCCAGAAGCCTACAAAGTTACCCGCAAACATGGCACCGAGCGGGCCTTTACCGGCGAATACCATGATTTCAAGGGGGAAGGCACCTACAATTGTGTTTGCTGTGGTGCGCCCCTGTTTACGTCGGATACAAAGTTTAATTCGGGTACTGGCTGGCCGAGCTATTGGCAACCGGTGGACGACAAGGCGATCGCCGAAAAAAATGACTTTAGTTTCTTTATGAAGCGCACGGAAGTGCTTTGTGCAAAATGCGATGCCCACCTGGGTCACGTATTTAACGATGGGCCGCCCCCCACGGGCTTACGTTACTGCATCAATTCCGTGGCTCTGAAGTTTGAACCGAAGGCCGAGTAACACCCCTCTAACTCCCCTCCAGGGGAGAAGACCTCCGGCGGCACCTCCCTCTAGGGAAAATTTTGGGACTCCCCAGCACACCCGCCAATTTTCCCCTCTTGAGAGGGGCTAGGGGAGTGTCAACCTACCATCTCTAGGGACATGCACCCTCCGCCTTCGGCACCTCCATCTAGGGAGGATTTTTTTATTCGTTGACTATTCTCCCCTATGAAAACTCACCTTGCTTTGACTATTGGTGATCCGGCTGGCATTGGCCCAGAGGTGCTCCTCAAAGCCCTTGCCGATCCAGAAATTAGAGCGCTTTGTCCGATGACGGTCATTGGCGATCGCCTCTTGCTCGAAAAAACATATCAGCGCCTCAAAAACCGGACGGAATCGCCTTTGATTGATCCCAGTGAGTTAGACATTCTCGAACCGAACGGCCATGAATCTCTGCAAGATTTCACCTGGGGAGAAGGTTCAGCAACTACGGGCGATCGCGCTTTCCAATACCTTGATACGGCCATTGCAAAAACTCTAGAGGGAGAATTTTCAGGCATCGTCACCGCCCCCATTGCCAAATCCCTCTGGCAAGCAGCGGGCCACGATTACCCCGGCCAAACGGAAGTCCTCGCCCAAAAAAGCGAAACCACCCGCTATGGCATGGCCTTTATTGGCAAATCGCCCTACACCGGCTGGACATTGCGGACGCTGTTAGCGACGACCCACATTCCCCTAAAAGCAGTGTCGGAAACCCTGACCCCAGAGTTGATGGATCTAAAATTGAGCCTCCTTTTAGAATCGCTCCAGCAAGATTTTGGATTAGCAAATCCCCAGGTGGCGATCGCCGGGTTAAATCCCCACAGTGGCGAAGATGGTCAATTGGGCACCGAGGAAAAGGACTGGTTAAACGCTTGGCTCCAAAGAGCGCGGCAACAATATCCCAACGCAAATTTGTTAGGGCTTTATCCCCCCGATACGATGTGGGTCAATGCGGGCAAAGCTTGGTATGGCAAACCAGAATTCAAGCCCGCCGCCGACGCTTATCTGGCCCTTTACCACGACCAAGGGTTAATCCCGGTGAAACTGATGGCCTTTGACTACGCGATTAATACCACCATCGGTTTGCCTTTTATTCGGACTTCCCCCGACCACGGCACTGCCTTCGATATTGCAGGGCAAGGCATCGCCAATCCCGCCAGCATGAAAGAAGCGATTAAACTGGCCGCAAAAATCAGCCAGCAGCGGACTGCCACCACTGTCCCCCCACTTCTAACCCCCCCAGATCGCTCGTTGCTTGGATGAGGGGCGTTTTGTCCGGAGCGAAAAGTTCGAGGGAAATGTGGCCCCGCAGGGTATCTTGGCAACACAACTGGAGGCCGGTATGGGTTGGTGCCCGCAAAGGTTGTCCTGGGAGGTCGGTTTTCCCACTGAGATGAACCGTAAAGCCTTGGCGATCGCCGGCGGTCATTTCCCAGTAGCCCCAAGGAGAAATATTCCAGGTAACGGTACTGTTCCAGGGGGCAAACTCGTAGAATTTTCCACGGTGGTGAATGCCAATTAAGCCCACTTCCTCTTCCCTCGCTAAAATTTGCCGGATACCTCCAGCGGCGGTGAGGGCGAGGTCTTTTTCTTCCTTAAAGCCATTGCAATTGAGCCAAAACCAAGCCTTCGGAAAGGATTTGCCCCAGTTTTTTTCGCTGTAGGCCGGCGCATTTCTAAATTCATAGCGTTTGCCTCGCCATTCGATCCAACCCGTACTTAACCCATGGGCTAGTAATACTTGCCAACCGGGATCGTAAATGGGCAAAAAAGAATACCAATTAGCGGTGGGTTTAGCGGGCATTCCCCAACCGTAGATCGGCTTTGTTTCGTAGTGCCATTGGCAAACTTCTCCGGTGCCTGGGTCGACAATCCGGCCTTGGTTGAGGGTCGTCGTTGCTTGGTAGCCTTCCTGAATTTTGTCCTGGAAAACCCTGGGGGCAAGGAGTTGGGGCTTTAAATTTGAGGGACGATGTCGCCAATGGCCCAGGGCGAGGCGTTGATGATCGGCCCAAAAATTTTTCACGTCCGGTAAAGTGCGCCAAAGATACTCATCTTGAAGACCCAAGATTTGCACGGCACCGCCACTATGGGGGCGATCGCCAAGGGGATCTTCGATGGAATACATAAAGGCAAAATTATCACCCAATTCCGGTAAGGTGACGCGAAAATACCAACCTTCAAAGAAACGGGGCGTGTGGTGGTCCCAATGGTAGCCACTGTGGGGCGGTTCACAAAAATTCATACAAAAAGGCGGTTATGGGCTGAAATCTAAAAACGATCTTAAAAAAAATTGCTTTTCGAGGCTCAGACGGAGGCGATCGCCGCTGGTCTTCTGTTTTCTCGATAGGATAGGGATGATGGGGACAGCGTACTTTTAGGGGTTATATGAAGCAAGAAGAAGATAGATATATGGCGACTGTAAATCAAGTTAAGCAATATTTAGCCTACTGGTTTCAGGTGGGTAAACCGGTGATCTGTCCCAAGGGCGATCGCCAAATTTTACCGACGACAGTGCTCGAAGGAAATCAATATTCCCCAGACTTTGAGGCCTGCTGGCAAGATCTCAACGCAAATCGTGACTGTTATCTCCAGGGTACAACCCAAACCATCGCGGATCTGCTCTCAGAGCGCTGGGATATTGCTAATTGTCCCCGTTGTACGATGCCCATGCCCTTCGATATTGTGGGCCTGAAAAACGGCTGCCCCTGTGCGGATCTGGCGGATTGGCCGAATGTAAATATTCCGGTGCCCCATTGCCCCCACTTTGCCCGTGACCAGCTCTCTGCGATCCATAAACGTCTCCGGTCACGCCAGCACCATTCTGATCTGTAGATGCAATTGCAGGGAAGTTTCCCGCTAGGGAGCCACGTCCACCAGCATCAAATTCCATTGCCCCCGCTCATTACTCTGGAAGGCCACCCGGCGTCCATCACCGCTAATGGTGGGATTTTGCACCGAACCCCGTAGATTCACCGTTAACAACTGCGATCGCCCCTGGTTGCGGTCATAGACAAACACATCCTGGCGACCCCGTTCGGTAGAAACATAGGTGATAAAACGTCCATCTTCGCTGAGATCCGGTTGGTCTTGGCTGGAGTCGCGGCGGTTGAGGTTAGGTAAGTTGACTAATTGATTGGTTTGTAGATCGTAGAGAAAAATATTGCGGCGGCCGTCCCGTTCTGAGGCAAAGGCAAGATAGCGCCCATCCCCGCTGTAGCTGGGAAATTCTTCGGCAAAATTACTATTGATTCCCCCCGTGGCAATTTGGGGCTGATAAAACAAGGCCCGACCACAGCCCCCCAAAATCACTCCCATCGCGGCGATCGCCAACGGCCAAAATTTTCCCATCAGCTTAGTGATCATCCGCCAAGATTCTGACCTGGGCATTGGGTTGATCCATAAATTTTTCGGCCTTTTGTTCAATGCGTTGGCGTTGTTTGAGGGCCAAGGAACAGGGACTGCCATAACGTTGTTCGACCCGCTTACTGGCCAAGGTCAGAGCCGTTTGGGAGCGATGCACAAAATCCGTCAGGGCATAGGCTTGTCCTGCTTGAAAGTAATTATGGACGACGGTGGAAGGGGAGTAAAACTGATCCTGGGAGCCGTCGGGCCAAACAATGTCGAAAGTAACGGCTGGCATAGAATTTAAGCGTCTCCTGTAAAGCCAGTGAGGGGAACATGGTCAAGGTGCCAAAAATCGAGGCTGGTTTCCCCCAGTTTAAGGGTCAAGGTATGGCCTGGGGTAATGGTAGCGATCGCCTGGGCGACTAACCCCTGATCCTGACACAATGTTTGGACTTCAGAGACCTGCTCTGGGGGCACGCTCAGCAAAAAGCCGTAGCTCGGAAAACTGAGGAGCCACTGTTGTAAATCGAGCTGTGGTGGACAGGGAATCGCGCCGATATCTAAGATTGCACCACAATTAGACGTTTCCAAGAGCATCAAAGTTGTGCCGATAATCCCTCCCATACTGACATCTTTGCCAGCACTACATAAACCCCGTTCGGCGAAGAGGGGCAGTAAATCCCATTGGGCTTGGAGTTGCGCTGGCTCCACTTGGGTAGCAGCATCCCAACAGTAGGGGAGGTGGGGCCGTGGTTGCCCCTGAAAACTAGCCACCAACATCAGGCGATCGCCAACCTGGGCATCAAAACTTGTAATGAGCTGTTTTGCCCGACCAAGAATCGCAACTCCCAAGGCATCATATTCACTGTGGGTATTGGTGTGACCCCCAACGATCGGCACTTGAAATTTTTCTGCCGCGGCCTGCATCCCGGCCCAAATCTGTTGTGCCTGCCGATCTCCAGAAGTCCATAGGGCATCCACAACCGCCAACGGCCGTCCCCCCATGGCATAAATATCACTGACATTGACGAGCACCCCACACCATCCCGCAAACCACGGATCCTGTCGCACCAATGCGGGACTCATGCCCTCCGCTGCGAGCAGGAGAAACCCATCTTGGTCGGGAATGGCCGCACAATCATCCCCCAGGAGAATTGCTTGCCCCTGGGCCGTGAATTGCCGTTGAAATTGCCGGGAAGCAAGTTGAATATCTCGTTTATGTAAAAGACCGAGGTTGTGGCGTAGGGTCTCTGCCAACTGGTGTAAGGTGATGTTCACGCCAAGTATTTTTATGATCTATTTTTCCTTTAGGAAACCAGACAAGTCCCAAGGTCAAGTTGGGGTCGGGGATTTACCGCTGGTGGGTAAAAGTTTAAATCTGCCTCCATGAGATGGTGGGGGCGATCGCAAATGTCCATTTCCGCGAGGGAATGCCAATGTTGCCGCTGGAAAAAACGCACATTCTGTTGCTGTACCGTAGCGAGGAATTTGGTACAACCCCAACCATGGGCTGTCGTGACCGCTTTATAAATTAAGCCCTTGCCAATGCGTCCCACTCGCCGAAACTCTGGATGGACTCCCAGGCGGCCACCGTACCAAACCTGGGGCTCACTTTCGTAGATGCGCACAACACCAACCACTTGACCCTGGGGAGATGAATTGCTATCTAGGGCAACAATCGGATAGGCAATAGAATCAAGGTCATCAAAATCATTACCGGTAAAAATCCCCTGTTCTTCACAAAAAATATCCCGTCTTAGAGCAAAATAAGCGCGGATTTCCGCAGTAGACTGGGCCAGTTCAAACTGAAATCGTTGACGACTCATTTCCCGTAACCTCCCTAATTTTCAAAGGTCGATAATGCTGAACAGGCACCGCATTTTGCACAACCAGCTTTGATCGCCTGGGAAGACATTCCCGCTTCCTTGAGCATTTGACCCACCTTTTGGTAGAGAGCAAACATAAACTCTGGATCAGGGGCTGGATGGGTTGCCAGGGGCGTGCCAGAAATGGGGACAAACGGCACCACAAAGGGATAAACACCAATGCCGACTAATTTCTCTGCCGCCGCCACCAGCGTCGCAAAATTATCTCCTAAACCGGCTAGGAGGTAGGTGCTTACCTGGCCCCAACCGAACACTTCCACCGCTGCTTCATAGGCTTGGTAGTAGTAAGCAACGGGGACTTCTGCTTTGCCAGGCATGATTTTGGCGCGGACGGCTGGATCGACGGCTTCTAGGTGCATCCCTAAGCTATCTACACCGGCGGCTTTTAAGCGCTCAAACCAAACAAAATCATCGGGGGGTTCACATTGGGCTTGGATGGGAATATCGACTTTTGCTTTGATGGCAGCGGCACATTTGGTCAGGTAGGCCGCACCGCGATCGCCTGTGCTGGGAGTCCCCGTGGTCATGATCACCTGTTCAATGCCATCCAGTCGCACCGCCGCTTCCACCACCTCTGCCAACTGTTCAGGGCGTTTGCGGGCAATGGTGCGTTCGGCTTCTAGGGATTTTTCAATGGCACAAAATTGACAGGCGGTGCTTTCGTCCCGATAGCGCATACAGGTTTGTTGCACCGTTGTGGCGAGGACATTGTTGCTATGGAGGAGAGCAATTTTCCAGTAGGGAATCCCCTCCGTTGTCTCTAGGTCGTAGAATTTGGGACGCCCCTCCAGGGTAATCGGGGCAATGTCTTGGTAGTGTTTCTGGAGCTTGACCTCACTCTGTTGAGAATCTAGGGCGGCGGAATAGGGTGATCGCCCGGCGGTATTTGTATAAATGGGAACCATCACAGTGGTGCCAGCAATGGTCACTGCCCGGTGGTCTGAAGGCCCCGCTCCCCCTTGGCGCCCGGTCGTCGTGGTCTCTGTGAGGCGGAGACCGTGGGACTGGAGTTCTGTAATCAGACGTTGTTTATCCATGGGCATAGTCATAGGGATGGGTGATGGAGTTCTAGGTTAGGGACAGGGGGCAATAACATCCGGGGCTGGGGTATTGGGAAGTGGCGGTATTTCTGGAGGCACAGGCAAGGAATTCGTTTTGAGGGTAGCCCAAGGTTCGTCATTGAGTTGTACCTGGAATAGATCAGGACGGGAGTAATGTCCCACCGAATCCATCATGCGCTTGCGTTTAGTAATCAGGGAGAAATCTAAATCGGCGATCGCCAAACCTTCCCCTTCATAAATGGGGTCAGTTAAATGCTTACCTTCCGGACTAATGATGGCCGTATAACAACCCCCACTAAGAGCCTTGTGCATCTTTTCATTGCTGGCTAATTGGGCCTTTTGTTCTGCCGAGAGCCACCCCGTCGCGTTGATCACAAAACAGCCGGATTCAAGGGCATGGTGGCGCATGGTCACTTCCATTTGTTCCGTAAAAATTTGCCCCACCATGGATCCCGGAAATTGACCACAGTGAATCTGCTCATGTTGGGCCATCAGACTGTAGCGAGCGAGGGGATTATAGTGCTCCCAGCAGGCCAGAGCACCCACACGGCCCACAGCCGTATCGACCGTCCTTAAACCAGCCCCATCCCCTTGTCCCCAAACCATCCGCTCATGGTAAGTGGGGGTAATTTTGCGGCGTTTGAGGCACAATGTCCCATCATGGTCAAAAATCAATTGGGTGTTATAAAGGGAACCCTCCTCCCGTTCATTTACCCCTAAAACCACCACCATGCCACGGGCTTGGGCCGCCTCAGCCACCGCTGTTGTTACTGGGCCAGGAATTTTGACGGCTTGCTCATAAAGCTGGAGGTGACTCTTGCCCATCAGCACCGGAGGCTCGATAAAAGAAAAATAGGGGTAGTAGGGGACAAAGGTCTCTGGAAAAACAATTAGCTGCACTCCTTCCTTGGCGGCTTGGGCAATTGTCTCCAGGACTTTTTCCGTTGTCCCTGCACAACTAAACAAAACCGGACTAATTTGTGCCGCTGCCGCCCGAATTGTTTTTGAGTAATCAAGCATGATCGCTACCGGGGAAACAACAAACTCATGGAAAATGGATTTGGCAACCAGAAATATTTCAATAAGAATTCTTTTCGAAATATCCAGAAGTTTTTAAAAAGCATAAAAAATCTGTGGGTTGCCCTATAAATCCTTGAGAATTTTCGGAGATAAAAACCTTTATTTCTACATTGTCCAGGTATCAAGAATAAACGCCCCTTCTTTGCGGTGCATTAAAATTAAATCCATCACATCCAGGGGATTAATTGGGCGAATACCAGGAATCAAAGAAGGTTCCCCATGGCCATAAAGAGCCTGCAGTGCAAAACGGCAAGCATAGACTTTTCCGCCAGATTCCATAATCTTGACCAGGCGATCGTTCATGGCTAAGTGCCCCGGAAATCCTTCATCACCCAGTTTCGGAAAGCCCCGCTGTACCCCCAAAGTTACCCCAGGGCCATAAAGCAGCACAGAGGTTTCAAATCCTTTTTTAATCAAGCGACTCGCTTGTAATAAATTAACTAAACCAATAGAACCTTCAAAGGCCACTGTGTGGAAAGTAATCAGTGCTTTTTCGCCAGGTTCTGCTTGGACATCAGGAAAAACCTTTTCTTCGTAATCGACAAGAAAGTCACCGGTCTGGTGGGCAGGAATTGTTACTTCAGGCATGGTAAATTTTCCTTTGATTTTTAGGTTTTAATACGTTGAGTTGTGCCTCACTTTAAGGGGAGAACTCAAGGCAACCTGTATCATTGCTGACAAAAAAAAACCTTCTGTATAAAGCAATAGTTTTTTGATGGAAAAAGTATTGCAGACATTGATATTTCGACTAAACCCAAGCTTGTTTAATAATGAATATCTGGTGGTTCGACCCCGATTAAGGCACGGTAGTTGTGTCTTCACAAGAACTATTGATTTCGCTAGGTTAAGCCACCAAAATAGCAGCTATTTGGCAATAATTTGGCGATCGCCTATGGGTAGTCACAAACCGATGGGATCGGTAACAACCCTTACAGGAACGGGGGTTGACTAGGTTTACAGTTGAGCCAAACACACCTAAGAGCAACGGCAATGCAGACCCATTACCCGGTAATAATTGTTGGGGGTGGCCAGGCGGGACTTGCCCTCAGCTATCTCCTCAAACAAAACAACATTGACCACCTGGTTTTTGAGAAACACAAGATTGGCCATGCGTGGCGTGATGAACGCTGGCATTCTTTTTGTTTGGTGACCCCCAATTGGCAATGTCGGCTCCCTGGTTTTCCCTATGCGGGGCCTAATCCCGATGGTTTTATGGCCAAGCAGGAGATTGTCTCTTATTTAGAAGCCTATGCCCGTTCTTTTAATCCCCCAATTCGAGAAGGGGTAACGGTCTCGCAAGTGAGTTCGGCTGGAACCAAGTTTGCAGTGGCAACATCCATCGGTGACTACACGGCTGATCAAGTGGCGATCGCCACGGGGGGATACCACATTCCGAAGATTCCGCCCATTGCCGCCCAACTGCCGCGCGAGTTACAGCAAATCCATTCCGTACAGTACAAAAATCCCCAGGATCTGCCCGATGAAGTCTTGATTGTGGGCACTGGCCAATCGGGTTGTCAAATTGCGGAGGATCTTCATTTAGCGGGAAAAACAGTCCATCTCGTTACCGGTAGTGCCCCCCGGGCGCCGCGCCGTTATCGGGGCAAGGATGTGGTGGAGTGGCTAGAACTGATGGGTTATTATGACCTCCCCATTGACCAACATCCCCAGAAGGAAATGGTGCGCCATAAAACCAATCACTACGTCACAGGGCGAGACGGGGGCCGTGATATTGATCTACGCCGCTTTGCCCAGCAGGGAATGCACCTCTATGGCCGTTTGCAACGTATTACCGGGCAGACTCTCCATTTTGGGAACGATTTAAAACAAAATTTAGATCAGGCTGATGCTACCGTGGTGCGCATCCAACGTAATATTGACAAATTCATTGCCGATAACAACATCACCGCTCCCCCAGAGGCCCATTATCAACCCATTTGGGAGCCAGAATTAGAACTATCCTCCCTTAATCTCCGGGAAACTAATATTGGTGCGGTTATTTGGGCGACAGGCTTTCGCTTCAACTTTAATTGGATTGATCTACCGGTTTTTAATGAATTGGGAGAACCCTTACATGACCGGGGTGTGACCGCCGTAGATGGATTATATTTCCTCGGTTTACCCTGGCTCTATACCTGGGGTTCTGGTCGTTTTTCCGGTGTCGCTCGCGATGCAGAATATTTGGCAGCACAGATTACCGCGCGGCTTTTCGTCCCGGCTTCTGCTTAGATCAGACCTTGTTTTGTGGCTTGGTAAATGGCTTGGTAGCGGTTTTTGGCTTGTAGTTTACTCAAGCTGCGGTTTAGGTGGAATTTGACGGTACTTTCACTGATGTGGAGCTGTTGGGCAATGTCGCGATCGCGCAGTCCTTTGGTGAGGAGCGCTAAAACCTGACGTTCTCGCTGGGATAGTGATTCCTTTGATGTGTGGGCTTGGGTGGTGGCCCCGTAGGGCAAAGTAAGGCTAATTTGGTGAACTGCTTCCTGGGCCTTGATCTCGACATGGCAGTTCCCCCCAAGGGTTTGTACCAAGAATTCAATGTCAGCAAAAGGCGATCGCCCGATTTTTTTCGTCGGGGTTGAGGTGGCAATAATGCCTTCGAGACAAATTTCTGTATCGCCGTAGGTCAGTCGACAATAGTGACAGTGAAATTGATTGAGGATTTCTACGGTTTTGATCAAGAGATAGGTCGAACTGGGGGTTAAAGGTCGCTCCGTGCCAATCAAAGTAAGCTGGCTGGTGGTCAGAAGGCTGCTCAGGTGATCTGAGAGGGGGTGGGATTCTCCTGTTGTCTGGCCTTTGCTGGGATCTTGGGGGCTTTTTTGGGCGGCATCTAAGGCGATCGCCCCGGCCATACACAGCACCTGCAAAACCTCTAAAAATTCTGGTAAAAAGGTTTCATGGCTAAAGGCTGCCAACACACCAATAATTCGTTTTTGACTGGCGAGGGGATAACCCGCAAAACCTTGGATTCGGTTGGCGATCGCCCAGTCACGGTCTTTCACCCAAGCTTCTTCAGCCAGTTGATTACTTAGGAACGGAATCCCATTTTTGGCGATTTTTCCGACCTTATAGGCACCCATGGGAACCCGGGCAAAACTGCCATTAATATTTTCAGACAGCCCCGATGAGGCCACTAACCGGAGCGATTGCTGATCCGGCTCAGTTAACCAAATTCGCGCAAAGGCACAATTAAAGTCTCCAATCAAGGCTTCAGTTAAACGTTTGGCGATCAGCGTTGGCTCCAGACAACCGGAAATGCCCTGGGTAATGCGCTGAACTTTTTGCAAATCAACAATCAAGCAAGCAGAATCAAGCACGGCATCGGTAAACTAAGCACAAATTCTCTGCCTCTAGTTAACGCGACCCAGCTCACCTACGTCAGTCAGTAGTGAACATAAGTGCAGAAACCCGCCATTATCTGGAACTTGGGGGAGACTTCATCCAGAAAAGCTTCATCGACTCGCCCTCCCCGACAAGCCGCTTTAAGTCATTTGGCGCACTTTCATGTTGGTTGGTTTTTCTTGTGGCACCCTACAAATGGCTGAAAACTATAAACGATTGAGAAAAAACCAAAGCCAGTGCCGATGATTCTGGGTTAGTTTTTCTGCCCACTGGTTGAAACGATACTTTTCCCGTTGAGACCAACCTTTTGTTAATTTCTGGCTATGCCAAACCAAAACGGCGCAGGTATAGGCGACACAGATCGTTAAGCCAACACTGGCCCAATAGTGATAACCGAGGCTTAAGCGCACCACTGCCCAGGTGAGATGGTCTCGCCAGAGGGAAAATTCTTCCCGTAATGCCCAAACGCCATAACTCCCCAAGATCAGCCATAGCAAAGCGACCATTAGCCAACGCCAAAGGAAAGTGAACCGCACCAGCTTGCGGGCCAAGGGACTGAAATGATGGTCTGTTGGTGCTTCCTGAAGTTGGCGATCGCCCATATTCATTCACCCTAAACATATTTACCGGAGGGGTCAGGCCAAATCCTGAGATTGCCGCCGCTACGGGGAAGTTACCCTGCAATGGCTAGGACAATTCTGTGACATTTACCGCTTCTTTGGTGATCGTGGGCGGTTGGCCATTACGGTTGCGCCACCAAGCCAAGAGTGTACTGGCGACAAAAATACTAGAGTAAGAGCCGCAAAGAAAGCCAATAATCAAGGCAAGGGCGAAAAACTTGAGGGTCGAACCACCGAACAAAAAGATCGCCACCAGCGGCAAGAGAGTCGTGAGGGTGGTGTTAATAGAACGGCCCAGGGTTTGCTGGACGGAACGATCAACAATCTCATCGATACTGTCCCCCTCGTTAGCATTAAGGTTCTCGCGAATGCGGTCGTAAATGACCACCGTATCATTCACCGAAAAACCAATAATTGTCAGTAGGGCCACCAGGAAAAGGCTATCTACTTCAACGCCCAACACCAGACCGAGCAGCGCAAAGACCCCAGCCGTGACCAACACATCATGGAACAAAGCGGTGATCGCAAACAGCGCATAGTCAAACTGGAAGCGGATACTCAGATAAACAATAATCCCAAAAAAAGAAACTAGGAGAGCGAGCATCCCTTGGACAAATAATTCCCGACCAATGGTTGGCCCCACCGAGTCAATTTGGATCGTGCCCGGGTCTAGGGCGCCCACCTCGGATTCTAGGGCATCCAGCAGACGGCTCCGTTGATCCACATCAAGCTGGGGCGTTCGCACCGAAAAAGTGGTTCGCTCCTGGCCCAAAATTTGTACCGTACTACTGCCGACTCCCTGGTTATTCACCACCGTTTGGATCGTCGCTGTTTCTAGAGGATCAGTACAGTTACCCGCCACTGTGCAGTCGAGGGCGACTTGGATTTTTGTGCCCCCAACAAAATCTAAACTGGGTCGGAGGGGCGCTTGAAGTTGGTTGAAGGAAATGCCCATAAACAACACACTCGCAAGGATGGCGATCGCCGAGATAGACCACCAAAGGAGACGCTGTTTAATGACGCTAAATTTAAAAGTCATCGGGTTCAGAACAGACTAGAGGGCAAAGGAAATTAGTTAGGGACTTTGGGCGCGAATAACTTGGGATTTTGACGCACCGCCGGCAAACCCAACACCGTCAACAGTAGTAAAGTCCGGCTGCAGGTCACCGCAGTAAACATACTCACCCCGACCCCGATCGCCAAGGTCAACGCAAAACCTTTGACCAAACCTGAACCCAAGAAAAAGAGGGCCGCACAGGCGATCAAAGTGGTGACATTGCTATCGAGAATACTGGAGAAAGCGTTAAAAAATCCCGATTCCACAGCCCGGTACAGGGTATTGCCCTTGTAAATCTCCTCCCGGGTGCGCTCAAAGATCAGCACATTTGCATCTACAGCCATGCCGATACTCAGAATAAAACCAGCAATCCCCGGTAAAGTCAGCGTGACTCCCACCAGGGAGTAGCAAGCCAAAGTCAGCAGGGTATAAACCACCAAAGCCACATCTGCAATCAGCCCCGGCAAGCGATAATAAACCGCGACAAAGACCAACACCAGAATGAGACCTGCAATCCCTGCATAGATACTTTGGCGAATGGAATCTTGGCCAAGGGTCGCCCCCACAGTGCGGTTCTCAACCACTGCCACTGGGAAGGGTAGCGACCCCCCACGAATCTGAATGGCCAGATCACTGGCCGTATCAATATCAAAGTTGCCGGTAATGGTCACATTGCCGCCGGCGATCCCTTGGGCAGCATATTCTGGGCCAACGGTGGGGGCACTGAGGAGCGCATCATCTAAGAAAATGCCCACGCTCCGGCCTGTACCAGCTAAACCTTTCGTGATTTCGGCGAAGAGTTCGGCCCCCTCGCTATTGAAATTGAGAAAAACCTGCCAACTGTTGCCCGTTTGGGTAGGGGCAGGTTGGGCATTGGTGACATATTCTCCGACCAGACCAACGGGTTCAAATAGGGCAAGAATTTCTTGATCGAGACTGTCAATGCTGGTTTCTAATTCTTCAATCTCAGCATCGCTAGCTGCGGGGTTTCCACTGGCACGGAGGCTATTCAACTGGGCGTCGAGTTGGCGACGGAGGGCGTATTTTTCTTGAAATTCGGCTTCGGTGTCAGGATTTTGGGGTCGAAACTCTAGCTGGGCGGTGCCACCGAGGACTCGCTCTGCCTGCTCAGGGTCAGTCACCCCAGGCAATTGCACAAGGATGCGGTCATTTCCCACGAGTTGGGTGATTGGTTCGGCAACTCCTAGACCATTGATGCGATTTTCGATGACTCGCTTCACGGCAGCCATATCATCGGCTTCGACAACGACTCCTTCAGCATTGGGTTGTACTTGGATCGTCAGTTGGGCGCCGCCTTTGAGATCCAGACCGAGCTGGAGGGGTAAGGTTGTCAAAATCGTGATGGCGATCGCCACCAAAAAAAGAATTGCAACTATGATTAACCGTTGTTTTTGCATGATGGATCTGGGAGGATGAACCGCAGTTGGTCGCTGGTATTTAGACGTTCAGGGCCAACATATTTTGCACTGCTTCGACGATGTTGTCGGGTTGGACGATGGTGAGCCGCTCCAGGGTGCCGTTGTAGGGGGTGGGAATATCCTGGGACGAGAGACGCATCACCGGCGCATCCAATTCATCGAACAGTTGCTCGTTGATGAGGGACATCACTTCCGCCGCAATCCCCGCCGTTTTCATACACTCTTCGACGATGATCACCCGGTGGGTTTTCTTCACGGATTTGGCGATCGTCTCCATGTCGATGGGCTTCAGGGAGATGAGATCAATCAATTCCGGATCAATACCTTGTTTTTCGAGGGTTTTGATCGCCTGGGTGCAATGGTGGCGCATTCTTGAATAGGTCAGGATAGTTACATCTTTCCCTTCCCGCACCAACTCCGCCTTATCGAGGGGCAACACATATTCCCCGTCGGGCAAGTTTTCTTTTAGGTTGTAGAGCAACACGTGTTCAAAGAAAAGGACAGGGTTTTCGTCACGGATCGCCGCCTTTAATAAACCCTTGGCATTGTAGGGAGTAGAACAGGCCACAATCTTCAAGCCCGGTACCGCTTGGAAATAAGCTTCTAGGCGTTGGGAGTGCTCTGCCCCCAACTGACGACCGACCCCCCCAGGGCCACGGATCACCATCGGAATGGTGAAATTACCGCCGGACGTGTAGCGCAACATCCCAGCGTTGTTAGAAATTTGGTTAAAGGCCAACAGCAAAAAGCCCATGTTCATCCCTTCGATGATCGGCCGCAGCCCAGTCATGGCAGCCCCGACGGCCATCCCAGTGAAGCTGTTTTCTGCGATGGGTGTATCCAGAACGCGCAGGTCACCATATTTTTTCGCAAGATCCTTCGTTACCTTGTAGGAACCGCCGTAATGACCCACATCTTCGCCCATAACGAAGACTGTCTCGTCACGCGCCATCTCTTCATCGATAGCTTGACGCAGCGCATTAAAAAGTAAAGTTTCCGCCATATGAAATCGTTCTAAAACCTATCGCAGCAAGTGACATCGTATCATTCCTGAGCCTTTCTTGCGCCATCAATTTGGTGGGATCGAAGCCGATACTTTCGGGGGTCTGGGGCCGGATTGAGACCCCCCATCTGGCGGAATACCCCGTCCGGTGGCGATCGCCTTTTTTGGGAGGAATGCTCAATCAGCACCAATGATGATCGAAAAACCCTTAAATTTTTACGAAGAAAATAAAGTTTGCAATCCGAAAAAAAAATCGATGATTCTGCGGCAATTCCACCAAAAAGATACGGTTTTTGCCATCCATAAATCCATTGAAACTATCGATAATAAAGATGTAGCAAAAAGTCGATTCTCTTAGGAGGTCATATATGTCTTTAGTGCACTTCTCGCCATTTTCTGAACTAGAAACAGTTCAGACCCAAATGAATCGCATTCTCGATGAACTTGTCGGCTGGCAAGGAGAAGGTGGCTCTCCCTGGCGTCCCTCTGTCGAGCTACTCAACGGAGACGCAGAATTAACCTTAAAAGCTGCACTTCCTGGCATCGCCGCTGACGATATCGACATTCAATTGACCCGTGAATCAGTCCGCATCTCCGGCGAATATAAGTACGAAGCTGAGCAAGAAGATGAAGGCTGTTACCACTCCGAATTCCGCTATGGGAAATTTGATCGCACCATTGCGCTTCCGGTTGCCATTGACCACGAAAATGCCACAGCAGAATTTAAAGATGGCATTCTGACCTTGAAGATGCCCAAAGTTGTTCCCGCAGCGAAAAAAGTTGTCAAGCTACAACTGGGTAAAAGCCCCGAAGCTCCAAAAGTTCTCGAAGAACCGACTGAATAGCTCCCCAGCCGTCGTCCTACGGGACACCACATAATCCATAAAGATCGTTTTGGCCTCCCTAAATTTTCAGGGAGGCCATTATTTTCGACCAACGGCCCAAGGATGCGGCAATGTGAACTTACGATAAAGTTTGGCCATATATCTAAAGAACCAATGAAGTATAAAGCTTTTCTTTGAATTGCCTGAGGCAGCCATGCTCAACAGGTCTGGAACTTTATGATGAAAGTAGTCAAGATAACTGGAGATTGCCGGGGGGCGAAACGTCATGGAGCAACTATTGCCACTGAACCACCTACCGCCGATCAAGTCGAAATCGGCCCGCCGCAGTGCAAAAACTGACCCATCAAGGCGAGCCAATGTATCATCGGAGGAAACAGTGCTGCAATCAACAGAAATGCTTCCGGATATGACTTCAGGCCGTGATTTCGAACAACCCTTAACTTCTTTAGAATCGTCGTTGCCGAAGCCAGAAATCCCCCCTGAACAGGTTATTTTTGACTGCTTTGCCCAAACACTCCAAACAGCTCCCCTTGATGATTTTTTGGGATTATTTCAGGCATTTTTCGTTAGTCATGACGCGTCTCAATGTCCAGAATCCCTGCAACAAGCAAGTTATCAGCTGATTATTGCCAATCGGCGCACGGGATTTATTGCGGTGCTTAAACGGTGTTGTTATCTGTTTATCGAGGCTTGTCTTAATCAAGAGAGCATCCAGCACATTACCCAACTTGCCCATTTGCTGCTGACGCCCACATCTCAGACGGGTGATGCGTCGTTAACCACAGAACGATTTCAGGATTGGCTCCGGGGATTTGTGCAGAGTGAGGAATGTCGGGTCTTTCGGGTTTTAGCGCCTCCTAGTGAAATGAACCAGCGCACTTGGGGCGATCGCTATGTTGGTTTTATGTTGTGTGCCCAAGCAACGGATCCGTACTCTTCCCCAGAACAACAACGGGCCTCCAAGCTGCTTTACCAACTATTCAATAACCGTTATCGCTACCGATTGGTGATGTACCTGTCGACAAAGGGGAAAATGACCGCAACGGGAGACTCCATCAAAAATCCCACCCTCATTGAAGATGTTACGTTGAACCTAATCCACCGTTTAGTGGTTAAAAAGCAGCCCAGTTACCCTGATATTGCCACTCAATTTTTAGTCCAGACAGACGAGCATACCTTTGCCACTTGGCAGCCCTATTTTGTCGATTATTTGTTCTGTGCCATGACTTCGCCACGTCGTTTGAAGTGGCTGCCCGATAAGGTTTTGCAACATCTCAGACAATGTTATCCCGAAGGGGACAGCATCACCCTAAATCGGGAACTGATTGCTGATGTTTGCCGCAATTTAATCCATTACCTGCTCAATCCTGAACATTTGCAAGATTTATCCCATCCTTTGCCTGTCTTGATGATTCAGCGGGAATATTTAACCCTCAGTATTTTGTTGTTGAAATTGGTGCTGGTTGCGCCCGAAACCTATGGTGAACTGGTACAAGCCCTCAATCTTCTGCTGGGGCAATATCAAGACCAACCCAAGGAAGAGTGCCAGTGGCTCATGGGCTTTTTTGAGACGGTTCAGGTTATTTTGGCGTTGGTGCTGACGGCTCCCCAGTATTGCCCTACAGTCCCTAGGTAGTAGTTAGTGGTTAACTTTAGGGAATCCCTATCCAAAAGCTCGAAAAAAAAGGACAATGGAAAGGTTATTTTGATGTAAATCTTGATTTCTATTTGTTATGAGCGACAATCGACGTAGCCGGGTAGTCACCGAAGGTCATCAACGGAGCCCGAACCGTGCCATGCTCCGGGCTGTGGGCTTTGGGGATGATGATTTTAGTAAACCAATTGTGGGCTTGGCGAATGGGTACAGTACGATTACGCCATGCAATATGGGAATCAATGACCTAGCTCAACGGGCGGATAAGGCGATCCGGGAAGCGGGGGCAATGCCGCAGATGTTTGGGACGATCACTATCAGTGATGGGATCTCCATGGGTACTGAAGGGATGAAATATTCTCTTGTTTCGCGGGATGTAATTGCTGATTCCATCGAAACGGCTTGTAATGGTCAAAGCATGGATGCGGTGCTGGCGATTGGTGGCTGCGATAAGAATATGCCAGGGGCAGTATTGGCGATCGCCCGGATGAATATTCCGGCCATCTTTGTTTATGGCGGCACGATCAAACCCGGTCATCTAGACGGCGAAGACCTCACAGTTGTTAGTGCCTTCGAAGCAGTCGGTGAATTTAGCGCCGGGAAGATCGACGAAGAAAGATTGCTGGCCGTTGAGAAAAACGCTTGTCCGGGGGCTGGTTCCTGCGGCGGAATGTACACCGCTAATACAATGTCCTCGGCCTTCGAAGCGATGGGTATTAGTTTGCCCTACTCCTCTACCATGGCCGCCGAAGATGAAGAAAAGGCAGTCAGTGCGGAAGAGTCGGCTCGTGTCTTGGTCAATGCGATCAAGAAACAAATTTTGCCGAAGGATATCCTCACCCGCAAGGCCTTTGAAAACGCAATTTCTGTGATTATGGCCGTGGGCGGATCGACGAATTCAGTTTTACATTTGTTGGCGATCGCCAATACCATCGGCGTAGATCTGACCATCGATGATTTTGAAACCATTCGCCAGCGCGTCCCCGTCATCTGTGACCTCAAACCCTCTGGTCGCTACGTTGCCACCGATCTCCACAAGGCGGGCGGTATTCCCCAGGTGATGAAAATGCTCTTGGATCACGGCCTTCTCCACGGCGACTGTTTAACAGTTACCGGCAAAACCGTCGCTGAAACCCTCGCCGACATTCCGAGTGAACCCTCTCCCGATCAGGATGTAATTCGTCCCTGGGATAAGCCGATGTACGAAAAAGGACACTTGGCGATCCTCAAAGGCAACCTGGCCGAAGAAGGCTCCGTGGCGAAAATCAGTGGCGTAAAAAATCCCCGAATCACTGGCCCTGCCCGCGTTTTTGAGTCTGAAGAAGAATGTCTCGATGCAATCCTCGCTGGCAAGATTGTCGCTGGTGATGTGGTGATCGTCCGTTATGAAGGGCCAAAGGGTGGCCCCGGGATGCGGGAAATGTTAGCGCCCACCTCCGCGATTATTGGTGCGGGTCTGGGCGATTCTGTCGGTCTGATCACCGATGGTCGTTTTTCTGGTGGCACCTATGGCCTTGTGGTTGGTCACGTGGCCCCGGAAGCGTTTGTAGGTGGCAATATTGCCCTCGTGGAAGAAGGGGACAGCATCACCATCGATGCCCACGAAAAACTATTGCAAATCAATGTTTCCGACGAGGAATTAGCGAAACGTCGCGCCGCTTGGAAACCCCGTGAACCCCGTTATAAGCGTGGTGTCCTTGGGAAGTATGCCAAGATTGTTTCCACCAGCAGTAAAGGTGCAGTCACAGACATCGACCTGTTTTAAACCAATAAACTAAATGAACTTAATCTCCGTGTTGTCTCCTTTCAACCGGAGATTAAGTCTTGTTCAATGTTATGGATAACAATTAAGCACAAAACTTCCAAGATTCTGAAGGTGTACGGACGAAAAACAATACGTTGTACTAGCTACATAAACTTGATTCGTTTTGATTGGTGTGGTAAGCAACACCAAAAAAGACCGGTTTTCAATATATATACAGTCAAAAAAGTTTTTATGGCATGGAATACAATAACTAATACAAACATATTGAAGCAATAGTCGAAAAGCCAATGCATAGCTTTCAGGAATATTTAGAGGAATCAAAACTACATAGTCTTCAGGAACGTTCAGAAAAATTGCGACAGAAATTAGGTAATGGCTTTGAGTATCGACACACTACACAAGATTTTGGAAGGCACCTAATTATTGAAATTTCAAAAAAGAATTCTCTAGACAATAGCACAACTAGAGTAAGGTTAAGATTCAACGAGTGTTCAGTGCGAAATCCAATCTCTCCTAACAAGATTAATGAATGTAGAGTATTCTTAAATTCAAAAGTTGATGGAGAGAAAAAGATCAATATTAATTGATAGGTTGAGAATTTCAGCTTTTTATATTTGTTGATTATGTGTTATCAGAACGTACTATTTTAAGTTGGTTAGAGAATCGCTGTTTCGGGAAAAAGAACGAGCGATGTTAAACTGTGAATACATTTGAGACAAGGTAAAGAGATGACGGCTTTAACTTCTCCAGAAATATCATTACAAGATTTTTTAGCACGTCCTGAAACAAAACCTGCAAGCGAATATATCAATGGTGCTATCTACCAAAAGCCGATGCCAAAGGGGAAACATAGCCGTCTTCAGTTAAAACTCAGCAATCATATCAATGCTGTTACTGAAGCAACTCAAATTGCCTATGCCTTTCCAGAATTGCGCTGTAGTTTTGGAGATCGCTCCATTGTTCCCGATATTGCGGTGTTCCAGTGGTCGCGAATTCCGTTAGAAGCAGATGGTGAAGTCCCAGATAATTTTCTGCTGTGTCCAGATTGGACAATTGAAATTCTTTCCCCTGAACAAAGCCCCAACCGAGTCACTGGCAACATTTTGTACTGTTTAGAGCATGGCTGTCAGTTGGGATGGCTTATTGATCCAGGCGATCGCTCGATTTTGATCTTTCAACCCGATCAGCAACCCCAACTGCTCACGCAAGAAGATGTGCTCAGGGTTTTACCAAATATTTCTTTATCCTTGACAGCCGCTGAGGTGTTTAGTTGGCTCAAAATGGGATTGTAGTGATTATTTGGTGTTTGATCCGAAGAAAAAATAATTTTCTGCAAAAATTTTAATTCCCCATAAAAAGTGATTATTAAGTTTAAAGCCCTGGTCTTGAACTGCTGTGAGCTTAGCCGTAAATTCATCGAAAAAATAAATAATTACTCAGCACTAAATGGCCAATATTAAACAACTCCCTAATGATGTGATTCAGTTGATTGCGGCCGGCGAAGTGATTGATTCCCTAGCGGCGGTGGTGCGGGAGTTGGCAGAAAATGCCATTGATGCCAGGGCGACACGCATTAACATCGATATTCAGCCCCAACGTTGGCAAATTCGGGTGGTGGATAACGGGCAAGGAATGGATCTGGAGGATTTACAGCAATGCGCTCTCCCCCACCGAACAAGCAAGATTGGCGATCGCCAAGATTTAGCCCACATCAAAAGTCTCGGATTTCGGGGCGAAGCACTCCACAGTATTGCCCAGGTGGCGAAGCTTACTATCGCCAGTTGTCAGCCAAACCAGCAAGGTCACCAACTCGCGGCCCACCAAGATAACGTTTCCGATCCGGTGCTTCAGCCCATGGCGGCGGGAACCATGGTGACGGTGACAGATATTTTTCAGAATTTTCCGGTGCGGCGTCATGCGTTACCGGCGATCGCCCAGCAATTAAAGACCACCCAGCAAATTATTTACCATTTAGCCCTATGTCATCCACAAATGACCTGGCAAGTCACCCAAAATAATCAACCCTGGTTTGCCATTGGTGCGGGTAAAAATGCCCAGGATATCCTGCCGCAACTGCTCAAATCGATTAATATTCAAGACTTAATTTATCAGTACTATCAAGCCTCAGAATTCTTAGTCGAAAATCAGTCTAGTTTTTCTCAGAGCCATTTGGAATTAGTCGTAGGTTTACCAGACCGTTGTCACCGTCACCAAGCTGACTGGTTAAAGCTCGGCATCAACGGGCGAATTGTCAGATTTCCCACTTTAGAACAGGCGATTACAAAAGCCTTTGCCCGCACCTTGCCCCGCGATCGCCATCCTGTTTGTTTTGTTCATCTCCACGTGCCACCAGAACAAATCGACTGGAATCGTCATCCTGCTAAAAGTGAAATTTATCTCCAAAATCAAGCCCTTTGGCAAGAGATTATTCCCAAGGCGATCGCCAAAAGTCTAAGTTTTAGTGAGACGAGTTTGCCGCGTGTCGAAAATCAGCGGGTTTTAAATCTTATTCAAGCAGCAGAAAAATCGGAAAATTATTCACTCAAATCATCAAAAAAACAAGCCGAGATCGCCCCCCAAAATCCGCTTCAAAAATCCTTAAAGGTCATTGGCCAAGCGCGGAATACCTATATTTTAGTGGAGCATCCCGAGGGAATTTGGCTCGTGGAACAGCACATTGCCGATGAGCGAGCAATCTATGAAGATTTACACAAAAATTGGCAATTGATTTCTCTGCCCCAACCGATACTTTTAAATGATTTATCCCCTAAACAAATCGAACAACTGACGGAGAATATTGGCCTTGAGTTAGAGGCTTTTGGGGAAAATATTTGGCGAGTGAATACTATTCCAAGCGCTTTGCAAGATAATACTGACTTAGAAGCGGCTTTACTAGAACTAAGCCTAGGGGGAGATCTGGAGGCTGCCCAAGTGGCGATCGCCTGCCGAACTGCTGTCCGCAATGGCACACCGCTAGATTTCCTAGCCATGCAAACGATTATTGATCGCTGGCAACGGTGTCAAAACCCAAGTACCTGTCCCCATGGGCGACCCATTTACCTGGCCCTAGAAGAAACGTCTCTATATCGGTTTTTCCGCCGCCATTGGGTTTTGGGCAAAAGCCACGGCATTACCGAAAAATGAGTATTTTAAAAGTTGATTGACCTTTTACCTTTACCCCAAAAACAATGCTTGAGCTTGACCAGATCTTTGTCACTGCCGCCCAAATGCAGCACCTCGAAACAGAAATTTTTAACCAGGGAATGCCAGTGCCAGCCCTGATGGAAAAGGCCGCTGGGTTAATTGCCCAATATATTCAACATCATTACCCTCTAAAAGATTACCGAAAAATTAGCATTTTAGTGGGGCCTGGTCACAATGGTGGTGATGCTCTAGTTGTTGCCCGGGAATTATATTTTGCTGGTTATGAACTGTGCTTATTTCGCCCCCTAGAAAAGCTAAAATCCTTGACCCAAAGCCATTGGGATTATGCACAATTCTTAGGGATTTCCCACACAAAAGATCTTGATTTATTTTTAGAAAGTCATTTAATCATTGATGGGTTGTTTGGCTTTGGTCTAACGCGACCGATCACGGGGGATTTAGGGTTATTAATTGATGAACTGAATGAATCGGGCCGCCCAATTGTCAGTATTGATTTGCCTGCGGGGCTCCATACCGATACCGGGGCAGTGTTGGGTACAGCGATTCAAGCGACGGAAAGTCTCTGTTTAGGTCTTTGGAAGCGGGCCTATGGGCAGGATGCCGCTACACCTTATCTGAGCAAAGTTAAGCGTCTTGATTTTGGGATTCCTTCCCATTTAATTGCCGAAACTTTATCGGCTAAAAATACGATTCAAGGCATTCCCCAGGGTCTATTACAACGTCTATTACCCCTGGGGCGATCGCCTTTGACCCACAAATACAGACAAGGCCATTTATTACTCATCGGTGGCTCCCAAACGTACCTGGGGAGTGTGCTACTGGCAGCCTTGGGGGCGCGGGCGACGGGTATTGGCATGCTCACCATTGCGGTGCCAGAATCCTTGAAATTGTTAGTGGTGGCCCAACTGCCGGAAGCTTTGGTCATTGGTTGCCCAGAAGACGAAACGGGGGCGATCGCCCAACTGCCGAGCCTCGATTTTTCCCGATATCAAGCGGTGGCCTGTGGCTGTGGTTTGACCCTGGCGGGGGCGACCAATTTAATGCCCGATCTCATGCCGCGGGAAGTGCCTTTAGTGCTGGATGCCGACGCCCTTAATTGGCTGGCCGAAGAAGATCTAGAAGTGCTCCAAAATCGCCATTTCCCCACGATTTTGACTCCTCACCTCGGTGAATTTAAACGTCTGTTTGCGGATCAAATTCCCATCACCGCCGACCGATTTCAGATGACTCAAATGGCTGCCCAACTGACCGGGGCGATCGCCCTTTTGAAGGGGGCAAAAACTGTGATTGCGCGGCCCGATGGTGTGACCCATTGCGTTACAGAAAGTACTCCAGCCCTAGCCCGGGGCGGCAGTGGTGATGTTCTCCTGGGTTTAATCGGTGGTCTTTTGGCCCAACATCCAGAGGCCCCTTTAGAAATTGCGGCGATCGCCGCTTGGTGGCACGCCCAAGCCGGAATTCTTGCAGCCCAGGCCAAAACCGTTGCCGGGGTCGATGGGGTCACTTTGGCGGAATTTCTCATTAAAGTTTTACAGCAATGGCCAACAAAATCTGCCTGAGCGTAAACCTCTGAAAATGACCTAGGGGGAAGTAGGCGACCGAAAAACTTGCATCAATACCTTGAGGGGTGGTTTTTGCCAGTAATCAATGTGGGAAATGATTAAGTTATCGGCGTTGACCTCCAAAAGGCTATGGCCAGAAATGCGTAAACGCGGTTGCCAGGGCAGAGGACAGGTCATGGATAGAGTCCAATCGCTGCGGATGGTTTGTTGAGTTTGCTGGAGGTCGTGGAGTTCCAAGTGAATATCTCGAAACCAGCGCTCTAAAAAACCGATCATTTTTTGATAGCGTTCGCGCCCCCGAAACCGATTTAGGGGGTCTTGAAAAAAAACATCGTCGCTGTAAATGGCAAAGGTTTGATCCTGGGGAAATTTTTGGTAATCCTGGCGCAAGATATCGAGGAGATCCATCGGCAAAACCTGTGACTATTGGGTACGAATTTCGAGGCGGGCTTGGCTGGTGGTTTCTATTGCGTCTTCTGTGGGATCAGCGACGGCTTGTTCGCCATAGCCGACCACGAGCCAGCGATAATCACCAGGGAGAGCCTCGGCAAGGTAAGTTTGGACGGCCTGGGCCTGCTGTTGGGCGAGGCTTGTGGCCTTGGTGGCATCGGCCCCAACTTGATAACTGCTAATGGTGATGGTTTGGCGCTCCTGCTGCTGGAGATCGATGGCGATCGCCCCCAGAATTTCTGCAGCCTCGGCGGCAAGTTGCCCATCGGCGCTAAATAGAGCATTGCTGGGCAGGGTAATTTTTAACGGTTCCGGATTTTGCGAAGTTGCTGCGGGGGTCGCCTGGGGGTCAAAGGTGCTGGGGTCAGCGGCGAGGAGTTCAGTCAAATTGTTGAGGCGATCGCCTAAATCTGCCCGTTGTTGACCCAGATCAAGTTCTGCCTCTAGTTGTTGGGTGCGCGCTTCGAGGACATCCAGTTGGGCTTGAATGCCCGCAATTTCTTGTTCAATGGCGGCCCGGTCTGCGGCCGATAAATCAGCAATGGTTTCGTTGAGGGTCGGTTGGGTCATTCCAGCAGAATTTGTCGCCCATAACCGTAAAAATAATGGCGGTTTTGGCGCGGCCCGTGGCATAAAATGACCCACCAAGATCCCCAAGGCGATCGCCCCGAGACCAGAACCTAGCAAAAGTGCAGTGCGGCCCAGGGTTGCGATGATCCATTTTGTTACAGAAAAGCGGGATTTCGTTGACGGTATTGGGGGGTGGGGTGAAGATGAACTCACAGTAGTCGTCGCCATCGGCACAATAATTTATCGCTATTCTAATGCCCTAGAGACCCCGCCGCTCAGGTTTGTTTAAACCATTGCCTGGCCGTTTTATCCTTTTTTTACCGCTCCTTCCCCCCTGAGATCATGTCTATCTCCACCGCCGACCCCCAGCTCATTACGGATCCGCTCCACAGTCCCTTTCCCGTCCCTTGGCAGTGGATTTTAGAGACCCAAGCAACGGTGGCCGCCGGAGACCAGAGGAGTGCCGATGTCTATCGCAGTCCTTCGTTGAAAAACGGTCGCCATCAGTATGCCGCCTACAGTCGGATTCAGTTAGCACTGCGCCCGCAACTCCAGGAAAGTCAGGTCACCAGTGTTTTATTTGTGGAAAATTTGCAAACAGGCATTTTAAATACGGTGATGGCGCGATCGCCTTTAGCTCCCCAGCCACTCCAGGAAGCCGAAGGAAACGATGCAGCGGGTTTAATTTCGTTATTAATTCCCGTGTCTTGGTCTGCCAATGGTCAAAAGCTCCTGGCACGGCAGTTTGAAGGCTTTTTTAACAGTGGCATGATGTCAGACTTTGCGGTGGTCTGGGATGCAAAAACCCAACGGAGTATTACCCTCCAACCCAATATCGAAACCGAATATAGCCATGCAATTTTGTTGGGCTGGAGCGAACAATATGCTGAGGATGTCCTGTTCCAAACTGGGGTCATGGGGGAGGAATCCTGGCCTATTTGGCGGGTGAGTTCCAATGGCGACACAAACCTTGCCACAGAAAATCACGGCGTCGTCTATGGCGATCTCCTTTCCCCTGCTTGGTTTGGCTGTGACGGAGAATTTAACATTTAATGTCAACTTCAGGAAAAACTGCGGCGATCGCCCCCAGCCCCTTTTACACTGACTAAAAACGATATAAAGATTTTTATCGAAACTTCCTATGACACAGTTCTGGTCAGAGATTGCTCCCCAGGCCTATTTTTGGTTCAAGGCGTTCCATATTATCGGTGTGGTGGTCTGGTTTGCGGGGTTGTTTTACCTCGTGCGCCTTTTTGTTTACCATGCTGAAGCCGAAAAGGAACCCGAACCCGCCCGGAGCATCCTCAAAAAACAATATGAGTTGATGGAAAAGCGCCTCTACAACATCATTACCCAACCGGGAATGTTTGTGACCGTGGCCATGGCGATCGCCGTGATTAGTACCGAACCAGGGGTCTTAAAAGCCTGGTGGCTCCATGCGAAAATGGCCTTGGTTGTTCTGTTGCTGGTCTATCACTTTTTCTGCGGGCGGATCATGCGCAAGCTGGCAGAAGGCACCTGTACTTGGACAGGCCAGCAGTTCCGCGCCCTCAACGAAGCGCCGACCCTCCTGTTAGTGACTATCGTGATGTTGGCCGTGTTTAAAAATAGTTTGCCCCTCAATTGGACAGGGGGTTTAATTCTAGCCCTGATTGTCTTTATGGCCGCTGCGATCCAACTCTACGCGAAAAAACGCCGTAAGGATCAAGAAAAACTCCGGGAAGCCCAGAGCCAAGTGGCCACGTCCAATCCTTAAAATTATCCTTCGATTTTGTGAATTGTCATTAGGGAACCTCGATTAATTGCTCTTTTGGGGATTTTCAGGGGCTGAAACAACGAGGATACGTTGGCAAAAGCAGGAAAATTTCTATTTTTCGAGGTGCCCATTAGTAAAAGTCCCTGGATCCTTTAAAAAAGATCTAGGGACTTTGTTATGTACATCAAACTTGAAATTCAAAAAAGAAAAACCCAGTGAGTTTTAAATCGCTTACCATTTTTTGTAGGGTAAAAATTTACCGCACATGGTGACCTTCACGCGATCGCCTTTGGGATCTTCAACCTTATCCACTTCAATGGAAAAATCAATGGCACTCATGATCCCATCGCCAAATTTTTCGTGGACGACAGCTTTGATGGGCATCCCATACACTTGCATAATTTCGTAGAAGCGATAGATCAACGGATCGGTGGGAATGACGGGTTCTAGGGAACCTTTGAGGGGAGGCTCCGTGAGTTCTGCGGCGAAATCTTCCGGTAAACCCACAGCGGTGACGAGGCTTTTGGCTTCCGTTTCATCGGCACTGGCTTGACGGTAAAACACAGCCGCCACCCAAGTTTCATCACGGCCGACTTTTTCGCCGAGGGTAGTAAAACTAAGACCTGTTGCTTTTTTGGCAGCAAGTAATTTTTCGGTAATTACGGCGATCGCCATAGAAATTTTTCTCCGTTATCAAATAGATTCAACTGCACAGAATTGGTGGACAATTTGAGCTATTAATCAGGGCAAATTTGTCCATACCACATCACAAAAAGATTGACCTCAACCTTAATTTACTGAAATCGTTTTTGTGTAAAAAACATCCCAGTAGGTATTAGCAAAAAAACTTTTGGTGGAGTGATTGCTTGCTATTAAACGGGTTAAAAAATCAACGCAATGTAATCAAAGATACGCTTTTAAATGGCAACAATTGTATGTTGAACCTGGGAAACTGTCCCAAAAATCAACGCTTCACGCTAAAAGCACATCAAATCAATTTAAAAAATACATCATGCAAATTATCGTTTCGGTCAATGCGGCTTAGCTTCGGCGATCGCCTTCCCCTTTGCTGACCTCGATTTGACAATGTGTTTTTCAAACACCAAAATAGAGGTATGGCGAAAATATCTGTTGCCCGTGAGGTATCGATTATGGCGAACCAATTACCCATTCCTGCTTTTTTTGATCCCCAGACCGTTGGTCAGATCTGGCGTGTCCCCTACCTAGACCGAGCCGCTGCTGCCGAAACCTGGGCCACAGAACATAAGATCGAGCCTGCCACCACTGACTGTTGCCGCGTGTGCCTCCTGGTGGTCGATGTGCAGAATACCTTTTGTATCCCGGAGTTCGAGTTGTTTGTCGGCGGCCAATCGGGACTGGGGGCCGTGGAAGATAACCGACGTCTGTGTGAATTTATCTACCGAAATCTCGGGACAATCACCGCCATCACCCCGACCATGGACACCCACAGGGCCGTGCAAATTTTTCACCCGGTCTTTTGGGTCAATGCCGCAGGTGAACATCCCCAACCCGCGAGTCAAATTAGCTTTGCAGAAGTTGACCAGGGTCTTTGGCGCGTGAATCCGGCGATCGCCTTTAGTGCCAAACGGGACTACGAAGAGTTACAACAATATGCTCGCCACTACACCGCCCAACTCAGCCAAGCGGGGAAATATCCCCTGACGATTTGGCCCTACCACGCCATGTTGGGGGGGATTGGCCATGCCCTTGTACCAGCGGTAGAAGAAGCCCTCTTTTTCCATAATTTAGTGCGCCATAGCCAAACCCAGTTTGAGATCAAAGGGGACAATCCCCTCACGGAAAATTATTCCGCGTTGCGGCCAGAGGTATTAGAAGATGCCCAGGGACAACCCATTGCCCAGGAAAATACCCGTTTCTTGCAAAAATTGTTGGCCTTTGATGCGCTGATCATTGCGGGGCAGGCCAAAAGCCACTGTCTCGCCTGGACTGTGGACGATTTACTCTCGGAAATTTTGCGCCACGATCCAGCCTTGGCAAAGAAAGTTTATCTTTTAGAAGACTGTACGTCTCCGGTGGTCATTCCTGGGGTGGTCGACTTTACGGCCCAGGCGGATCAAGCCTTTGCTCGATTTACCGCAGCGGGAATGCAACTTGTGCGTTCGACGATGGCGATCGCCGATTTTCCGGGGTTAAATCTCTAGTTGTCTGGGGGAGGGAATTGTGTACAATCTAGCCAACGTGAAAACCTCCCCTACAATAGGAAAATAACAATACACAGACAAAAGAAGGGTCTATGGCTACGGAAAAGACGGCAAGTGAAGCGGCTTTATCGGAACGGGAGATCGAAATTGTCGATTTGGTGGCAGCGGGTCTGACGAACCATGAGATTGCGGCGCGCCTCGACATTAGCAAGCGCACTGTAGACAACCACATCAGCAATATTCTGACAAAAACGGCGACGGATAACCGCGTTTCCCTGGTGCGCTGGGCATTACAGTGGGGGAAAGTGTGTCTTGATAATGTGAACTGTTGTGCTCTACCGAATCAGTCTGCATCCTCGGATTCATGAAGCGTGCTTGGGCGATCGCCTTTTTAGGGATCTTGTGTATCGGCTGCCAGAGTACCAGTTTTGTGACGCCCCCAGCCGACCCCCTCGGCAATAATCTCAATAGTCTCCATAGCGAAAAAAATCCCCGTCTTTCTGATGAAGGCCGTTACCTGGTCTTTAGTAGCGATCGCCGCCAGCAACGGCGTATTTTTTTGTATGATCTCGCCCAACGCAAACTCTTGCCCCTGCCCGGTTTAAATCAGCCCAATGTGTTCTATGACCAGCCAGACATTAGCCGCAATGGCCGCTTCATTGTCTACACTTCAGAGCAGGAAGGCAAAACGAATATTTATCTCTACGACCGCCAAACATTCCAGAGCCAAAATCTGACCCGCACTTATATTGGTCAAGTGCGCAATCCCACCGTCAGCGGCGATGGCCGTTGGATAGCCTTTGAAGGCGATCGCACTGGGCAATGGGATATTGAGGTGATTGATCGCGGTGTTCAACCGGATTTAGTTGAAGCAGAATAACCAAACCCCAAGACCCACTCGCGCGAGATCCTGGGGTGAAATTTGTGCATCGCCTAGGAGATGTCCCCAAGGGATTGAAATCTCTCGCTCAATCGAGCAATCAGCCTACAGCTTGATGATTTCAAAGGCGGCCAAAGCAACGGCGATCGCCCCTAAAATCAATGTCCCCGCACCAGCAATGGTGACAGTTCTCCCAATCACGCTAACCCAAGCAGGAGCCACCCAAGGCGTTTCATCCCGTTCTTGGAAATAACCCAAATCTTCTAACTGTTGACGATAATCAGCGTCGTATCGGGGCATCCGGGCAAAGGGCAAATTCCCTTCTGTACGTTGGGGTAAGATGCGTCGCCGTTGATAGGGCACGGTATCTAAGCCAAAATTGTCGAGATATTCCTCAGAGTTTAAGAGGGCATCCACAAAGCCATTTAAACCTTGGGTTGCCAACAAAATTGACCAAGAGAGAGTTTCTTTTTGACCATAAACATCGCGACCGAGTACCCGCTGGACACACATCTGCACAAAGCGATAATTATTGTTCACGTCATAGTTCCGTTGCCGAAAAGACTCAGACAATAACAACGCCCGGATAAAGTCCTGAACGGTGATAAAGCCAGATTTCAGCTTAGATTCTTGAACTTTCAGGCGATTTTGTTCAAGCATCTGCTGCTCATTGAAAATTTGACGATAGGCCGCCTGAATTAAGGTATCAAAATCTGTTTTTGCAAAAGCCGATTCCACGCTAAATTGCTTGGGACTTTCTTCACTGCCGATAAAAAAATCTTGTACCCGTTGATTCTGAGAGCTTGGTTCGTAGGTCAATAGAGGTATAGTCATTTTTTTATAGTAAGTATTGACTTTAGAAGATAAAAAGAATTAACTTTATCAAAACTATAGGCTAGACTGGGCGAGGTTTCAGGAAAGTTGCTTTTTTTAAAGTAAGATTTATTTTTCTTAAGTTTTGGCCACAATCCCCCCTAAGGGGCTACGGATACAATGTATTCGTTACTTGAAAATATTCAATAAAACCCGAATCAATTTGATCTAAAAAAAAGGCGATCGCCACAATCATTGTCTATCTTCTGGAATAATGAGATCAATCATCTGGTTTCGATTTTTTCGGTAAATTTTAAAATCACTATCGAGGGTGAAAACAGAACTATTAGGATTCAGTTCCGCCATTCTGACTAGACAAGCATCAGCCAAGGATACAGGCACAGATTGATAGCGAGTTAGGAGATCTTTGATAGACTCGATTTCGCTTTGCAAATCAAAGGTGATAGTGATCACCTCTCTTTCAAACAATCGAACAACTGCGGCATCTCCTCCATAAATATGACGCAGTAAGAAAAAGCTTTCTGTAATGACAGATTCGCAAGTAAGTAGAGGGGGCTTAATTTGTGACCATTGCTGCTTTGCCCACTCGTGGGTATTGTCTCTTTTGTTAATTAGGGCAACGAGTGGACTTGTATCCAGAATGACATTTCGGCGCATCATTCCCCAAAGCCTTTGAAGTAATCTTTATTTGTTGCTAAGTCTTCAGGTCCTTCAACACAGCCGACAATATCTCCAGCAAGTTCAAGAGCACTGATCTCATCATCTTTGCCAGATGAAAACTCTGTTTCTACTGATGTTTTTTGAAGCAAATAAGATAGAAAATCATTCACAAACTGAAGACTCTCTAACGGAAGTTGATCTATGTATCGTTTTGCTTGATTCCTAATCTGAATTGGATTCATAATGTAATTCCCCTATAGGTTGAATGTCTTTTGCTGGCAGCCATTCTTTTTGAAGGATTTTTTCTAAATCATATGGATTTGATTCCGATAACTCAACAGAAATATCATGCTCATATTTCAGGAAAGAAATAGTTTGCAAATAAAATTCTCGATTCATTGCTTTCAGATATTCTCGTGCTTTTTCATTGACAAGATAATAATTGAGTTTTTCTCGGAAACCTTTTATTTCCTCAAGCAACCCTTCATTATTGACAGGAATAAATTGATATAATAGCAAATCTTCGAGCAGTTTTTTGAAATAAAATTCAATGGCGCTTTTATAGTCAGGGTAAGGATCAATTTCTTGTTTTCGTGCTTCTTGCTCAAAAGATTCAATACATCGATTCAGAGTTGACAGCATAAATTGAGGAGAAAATCCTAAGCTTCCTACAGAAGAGTAAATACTGCTACGATACGTAGGCTTAGTTTGATAACCAGACATCTCAAACCCATGAGTTCTATTTCCTGACTGGCCGTAATGAATATATGTTGAACGCATTTCTTTGTAAGCGATACAGCCATATCTAGAATTTCTAAGCCAATACCTCAATTTTTTCTCATTATCTTTGAGATCAGAAAAGTTTTTCAGTAGTTGAGTTAACAAGTCTTCGAGATCAACATCATCAGTAATTTGACGATTTAATCGCTGCCATGGAAACTCTAGATCTTTGAGATTAGGATAATCCAATTGAGGTCTATCAAAATACTTTAAAAATTCACATATCTCTGGTGAAAGTTTTATTTCTGGTTTATTTTCTTTGTTTTCTTGAAGTATGACCAGTCCTTCTTCAACTCGATGCCAGATATCAGGCAGCGAGATTAATTGAAACATTTCCCCTCCGTAATTAGTAAGAAAGGTATCAAATCGAACGCGTTGTGATGATTTTTTATTCCCCAATTCACTTTCTGCCCATAAGTTAGAAAGCGCATCAAATGCAGCCCAAATTAAGACCTCTATCTCATGTCGGTTTTCTTTATAATTTTGATCTATTAAATTTTGTATAAATTGAATGCGCTTTTTCCAATATGCAAAAAAAGAACTTATTTGGTCTTTAATATATTCATCTAACATAGTCTTTAATACATTTATTGACATTGCCGACGATCGCTCTCTCTCATCACTACGGAAAAGCGATCGCCTTTTTTATGAATTAATCAATCCCTTCAATGGGCGCGAACCCTTGCCGTTGGACATTTTCCGCCACATGGCGTGGCTCTAGGAATTGCAGCAGATAGTCAGGCCCTCCTGCCTTAGAACCCACCCCAGACATCTTGAGATCTAAAACCTCACGATATAATTTTAGTCAGAGTTCAACTCATTGAGCAGTCAGAAGTTATGAGCACTCGCATTACGATTGATTTACCAGACGATATCTATCAAAGAGTTGAGCAATTTGCCCGTCTAGCGAATCGAGACTTGCCTAGTATTGTCGCCGAGAGCCTCCAACTTCTTATTCCATCACCAAGACAAGAGTTGTCTGAAGGTGAATCTATCGCAGAACTCAGTGATGACCAGATTCTAGCTCTCACAAAGTTGGAAATGACATCCGAACAAGATAGTCGCCTGAGTTTATTACTCGACCATCAGCAGTCTGGATTATTGACAGAAGCCGAATCCACCGAACTACAGACCCTGATGCAAGTTTATAAAGAAGGACTTTTACGGAAAGCTACATCTCTTGAGGAGGCGGTAAAGCGGCACTTAATTGAACCATTGGGCGAATGAGTTACATTCCAGAAGATATTCGCCTCCAAGTTAGAGCAGAAGCAAATAATCAGTGTGGGTATTGCCGCAGTCTCCAGAAATATGTGCTGGGTGCTTTAGAAATCGATCACATCATCCCAAAAGCAGCAGGTGGCAGCGATAACCGAGAAAATCTCTGGCTAGCCTGTCGTCTCTGCAACTCTTACAAAGCAACAAAAACCCACGGTATTGATCCTGTCACCAATAAAACCGCACCTTTATTCAATCCCCGCCAGCAAAACTGGTCTGAGCACTTCAACTGGGTTAAAGAGGGTATGCAAATTAATGGTTTAACGCCCTGTGGTCGCGCCACTGTTTTGGCATTACAACTCAACAATCCCTATGCAGTCATGGTGCGGCAAGCATGGATGTCCGCCGGATGGCATCCACCCAATTAGAGTAAAAAAGGCGATCGCCCATTGATTTGGCTCGACCTCTAATCACTACGCAGATCCGATCGCCCTCCCACTTATTAGTAGAAGGACTATATGACTTTTATGAATTAATCAATCCCTTCAATGGGCGCAAACCCTTGCCGTTGGACATTTTCCGTCACATGGCGTGGCTCTAGGAATTGCAGCAGATAGTCAGGCCCTCCTGCCTTAGAACCCACCCCAGACATCTTGAAGCCCCCAAACGGTTGGCGCGCCACAATCGCCCCGGTAATGCCCCGGTTGATATAGAGATTCCCCACCTCAAACTCCTCCGTTGCCCGCTCAATGTGCTGCGGTGTCCGAGAATAAAGCCCCCCAGTCAAAGCGTAGTCTGTACCATTGGCAACTGCTAAGGCTTCATCAAAAGAACTCACTTTAATCACCGCTAATACCGGCCCAAAAATCTCCTCCTGGGCGATCGCCTGATCCGCTTGCACATCAATGAAAATAGTCGGGGACACATAGAAACCATTATCGGGAACTGCTGTTTCAAAGGCGACGGCAGATTGTTCCTTGCCCTTCAGGATGTAGTCCTTAATTTTCGCTTGGGCCGCCCCGTCAATGACCGGCCCCATCTTGACACTGGGGTTATCGGTTTCGCCGACCTGAATCGATTTCACTGCCTCGACTAAACGTTCCACAAAGGTATCGTGGATTGATTCCAGCACAATGGCGCGCGAACAGGCCGAACATTTTTGACCGCTATAACCAAAGGCCGAATGGAGCACTCCCGCCACCGCTTGGTCGAGGTCGGCACTGTCATCAACGATGATGGCGTTTTTTCCGCCCATCTCGGCAATGACCCGTTTTAGGTGCTTTTGGCCAGGTTGCACGATCGCCGCATTGGCATAGATATTACAACCCACTTCCCGGGAACCCGTAAAGGCAATGAGATGGACATCGGGATGGGTCACCATCGCCGCTCCCACCGTGGAACCGCGTCCCGGCACAAACTGAAACACTCCCTTGGGGATTCCCGCTTCAATGAGGATTTCGGCAATTTTTGCGCCGATCACGCTAGAAGTTTCAGCGGGTTTTAGTAGGGTACAGTTGCCCGTCACCAAGGCCGCGACGGTCATCCCCGTGGCGATCGCAAAGGGGAAATTCCAAGGGGAAATGACGACGGCAATGCCCCGCGGTTGGTAATGGTAGCGGTTGGTTTCACCGCAAACATCGTACTTTTTGAAGCCCTGCACTTGGGAGAGATCATCGGGTTTGACTTGGTAGCCATAGTGCAAACGCTCCATTTCATCGGCGTAGTAGCGACAGAAATCAATGGCTTCGGAGACTTCCGGATCCGCTTCCTTGAGGATTTTGCCCGTTTCCAAACAAATCCAAGCATTTAGCTCATGGCGACGGGTTTCCATAATCTCCGCTGCCTTCCGGAGAATGTTGGCCCGTTCTGATACAGGGGTTTTCTTCCAGGCTGGGAAGGCGGCCTTGGCGGTGGCGATCGCCCCTTGGGCTTGCTCTAGGGAAATCAGCCCCACTTTGCCGATCAGTTCCGCAGCACGGGAGGGATTGACCGAGTCCACGAAATTTTCGGTTTGTACATATTCACCGTTGATGTAAGGCAAATAACGTTTGCCAAGCTGCTTTTTCACCTCGGCGATCGCAAACTGGGATTTATCCCGGAGATCTGGTTCTGCATAGTCGGTATTGGCAGCCCCCGCAAATTGCAGATGACTACTGTCGAGATCATGAATGGTTGCGTTGAGATCCCCTGTCGGTGGCGCGATCAATTCCTCCACCGGACGCTCCTCTAGGTTCTGGCGCAGGAAAGAACTATTGGCGGTATTTTCTAGTAAACGCCGGATTAGGTAGGCCATGCCCGGCAAGATCTTGCCATAGGGACAGTACACCCGCACCCGATAACCCTCTTTTACCAATGCCTTCGCAATTTGATCCCCCATGCCGTACAGCACCTGACATTCAAAGTTGCGGCGGGGAATATTGAGTTCCTTGGCGATCGCACAGGCCACTGCTTGGGAGCGCACATTATGGCTGGCGATCGCCCCGTAGAGATACTGATGGTTTTCCAGCAGCAGACGGGTCATGCGCTCGTAATTAATATCCGTTGCGCCCTTTTCGTTAAAAACCGGCTGTTCCCAATGGTTTTGCAGCGCCGTGATCGTTTCTTGATCCCAGTAAGCGCCTTTCACGAGACGGACGGTGACAGGGGTCCCCCGTTCCTTGGCCCACTCAATTAAGCTCTCTAAATCTGCGTAAGAATCCCGCAAGTAGCCCTGTAAAGTCACGCCAATATCACTGCGGTGCCGAAACTCCTCTTCTAGCAACACATCTTTTAAAATCTGGAGGGTGAGGGTTTTATATTCGTAATGCTCCATATCGAAGTGCACCGCAACCCCCAATTCCTGGGCATGGCGCAACAATAGGCGCACCCGTTCCGCGACATTTTCTTTGCTGCCCGCCGGATCGAGGGGGTCAAACTGCGAATAAAACGCCGTTAATTTTACGGATACTTGCACCTTCGCGAGATCCTCACCGTCTGCTTCATCAATGGCATTCACCTGCGACCAATGTTTTGCCGCCGTCGCTAAATCCGCCATTAGGTCAAGGTAAGTTTGCTGATATTTTTGTGCTTCTGCTTCTGTAATCACCGCCTCCCCCAACAGATCAATGGTGAAGGCCATTTTGTCCCGGCGCAGACGTTCGACGGTTTTTAGCACCTGTTTGACGTTTTCCCCCGAAATATATTTAAACGCGAGGGTTTCCACCGATTTACTAATGGTGGCAGCGGCTAACTGAGCTGGAGGAGATTGGGGTTCGGTAAAGTTCAGAATTTTTTTTAAGGCTCCAGGCAACTCCACCGACTCGTCCCCCAGGTATTGTTGGAGATGCTGGGCGATCGCCCCGTTATCTTTTAGAGCTGGCAACACATCGATAAAGCGAAACAGTTGCACCCGTAGATGGGGATTTTCCATGGCCCAGCCCAGTAATTTATCATCCAGGCGCATCTGGTCTTGGATTTTCGAGAAAAATGACCGCTTTTCCCGGGTGGCAGCGATTAACTCCCTGGCAATTTGTTGGGTACGCGCTTCGTAACGATCCTGAGCATCGATGACCACGGCTGACAATTCTCCGAAAAGACCTATGGTTTAATTTTCCCGGAAAAAGGCAGGCCCAGGGGGAGAGGCTTTGTCAGTGTTTCAGGACTTGGTGAATTTATATTTTCAGTTGCTCCAATCTACGGCAACTGGCTGATTTTCCCCAGAGGTAATGTTGGCGGCCTGCACTTGCGTTAAAAATTCCCCAAAGCTGGTGGCGGCGATCGCCATTTGGGTAATCTCGGCCATGGTCAGCGTCGGAGGTAAATCGGGTAACTGCCCTTGATAAGTGAGACTGGGCTCCCCAAACCGCTGCTGGAAAATTTCTCCGAGCACTGCCTTCAGGGTCGTTTGCTGTTGCTGCTGTAATTGTTCGAGGGCCGCTGTTTGTTGGTTAATGGTCTGGAGCAGTTGTTGGAGGGAGCGGCCTAAAATACCCAATTCATCGGGGCGATCGCCAAAACTGGCAAACAAATCTGGATCAAAATTTTGGTGCTCAATGGCGGCCACGGCCATCGCAGTGATCGTGTAGAGTTCCTCTAGGGATTCGGCATTTTCCCGGTGGTTTTGTTCCAGGGCGTCGATGACCTGGTTGTAACGGGTGGCAATGTGGCCAATCTCCGTAAAGGGTTCCACGGGCACCCGCAGGGTCAAATCTTGGGTTGCAGCCTGGTGATCCATCACCTGAAACAGTTCATAGGCATCGGTTTTGGCACCATGTTCGGAGATATTCAAACCCAGGGCTTCGGCCTCCGGGGAAACCCGCAAAGGATACCACTGCTGCAACAGTTTTAAAATGAGCCAAGTCAGCCCCGTTCCCCAAGCAAGGGCGATCGCCACCCCCAAGAGTTGCACCAACAGTTGACTATGGCGCGCTTCGACATTGCCAAATAAACCAACACAGAGGGTTCCCCAGAGTCCGGCCCCCCCATGGACGGCGATCGCATCCACCGCATCATCAATTTTGTAGCGTTTTAAAAGACTAGACACCCACCGAGTCACCCCGGCCGCCGTAATGCCCACCACCACCGCCAAAGGACTCGACACCAGATCACAACAGGCCGTAATCGCCACCAGCCCCGCCAGGGAACCATTGATAATTTCCTCGACCTCTGAGCGCTTGAGATACCATTGGCTGAGGAGCATCGCTGTGACCATTCCCGCAGTTCCCGCCAGCACTGTATTAGTAATAATCTGGGGCACTTGGTCATTAAAGGCAAAGGTACTTCCCCCGTTAAATCCCAACCAGCCCACCCACAACAGCAACGCCCCCAAAACCGCAAAAGGCAAGTTCGAGCCTTGGATTTTTTGGGTTCCCGTGGGGGTAAATCGCCCTTCCCTGGCTCCGACCAAAAGCAAGGTGCCCAGGCTCACCCAAGCTCCCATACTGTGAACCACCGTACTGCCCGCAAAATCCAGGAATCCCAGTTGCCGCAGCCAACCTGCTTCATTCCAGGCCCAATGCCCAAAAACCGGATAAATAAACCCCGACACCAAGATCACAATGATGATGTAGGCTTCAAACTTTAGCCGTTCGGCGATCGCCCCCGAAATAATCGTTGTGGCCGTACCGCAAAACATTGCTTGGAACAGGAAAAAAGCGGCTTCCTCTGGGTTGCCAGTTGTACCCAAAAAGAAATTACTCCCACCGACGCCTCCCCACTGGGATAACCCAAACATCAAACCATAGCCAATGCCCCAAAATAACATCACCGACAGACCAAAATCGGAGAGGTTTTTAACGGCCACATTAATGTTATTTTTTGTGCGGGTCAGGCCAGATTCGAGGCACATAAAACCGGCTTGCATTAACAGCACCAAACCAGCACAAATTAGCAACCACAGTTGATCAATCATAAAATAATGGGTTTCCTTAGGGGCGGATAATTCATGGCGATTAAATTAATTTTGCTGAGAAAAAAAACGTTTATTTTGGTTGAAACAATTGATAAAATCGGGCAAATTTGGGAATGTCTTCTTCGTGACCCAAAACCACTAAAATATCCCCAGAAGTCAACATTAAGGTTGGACTAGGGTGGGCAATAAATTCCCCTTGAAATCGCCGTAAAGCCACCACAATAAAGGCTCCTTTGCCGCGAATTTCTAGCTCTCGGACTGTTTTTCCCACGAGGGATGATTGGGGGGCGATCGCCAACTCGATCATCTGCACATTAATTTGTTGCAAGAGATCATTCAGTTGCTCCTGTTGGGAAGACTGACTAAAAAAATCCGTCGCGGGCGGTGTCGTAATCAAATTAGCCATGCGCGCCCCACTGACACTGGCGGGTAAAATGACGTGGTTTGCCCCCGCTAACCGAAGCTTTTTTTCGGTGCTGGGCACTTCTCCCCGTGCCAAAATCATTAAGTCTGGGTTCAGTTCCCGGGCAGTCAAGGTAATAAACACATTGCTGGCATCGCTATCGAGCACCGTCGCTAGAGCCTTCGCCCGCCGAATGCCTAATCCCTGCAAAATCAGTTCGTCTGCTGGGTCTCCTTCTTTCGTCAAATAACCCCGCTGTTCGGCGATCGCCAATTGTTCTGGATCAATACTGAGAACCACAAAGGCTTGCCCCGAATCTTCGAGTTTTTGGGCCAAGATTTGACCAATATAACCAAAGCCACAAATAATAATGTGACTTTCTAAATTAGAAATACTTTTACGTTGTCTCTCTGCCTCAAATGCCCGGTTAATCTCCCCCTCTGTCACCATTTGTACAAATCCTCCCACCCCATAGATGGCCGCCGATGTCCCGGCTAAGATGACAAAAATCGTAAAGAGCTTCTCCGGTGTTGTTTCTAGGGGTTTTACTTCTCCATATCCCACCCCAAACACCGTGATCACCACCATATAAAAGGATTCCAGGGCAGTCCAGCCAAAAAGCATATAGCCACAAATCGCAATCACAATGGTGATTAAAAAAAAGATCGACCCAGTTGCGACCCGTTGAAAAGGGGTTTGGGAAAATTGAGGTGCTGCGTGGGGACGATCCATACCCTGAGTAACTTAAGGCGCGCTCGATGATCACCCTAGAGTATGGCAGTTTCTAGCAATCTAGCTTGTATCTAATTTAGCTTCCCTGAAAATTACAGTTTTCTGAGGTCTAAGCCTAACCTTTTACTGGAAATTTTTTACCCTAGAAAAATTCGATCTATTTATCTATTCATCTGGTCATTGTCGCTATAATTCATCGTCTTTTTACGAGGCTAAATAATAGCGTTAAACAAAAAAACTCCCATACCTGAGAGAAATGAAACACAATCAAACCACCTAGCAGTAGTGACATTTTATCCTACATGCCGCAAAGAAGATCAGAGGATGGAATGTAGGAGGTTAGGATCAATTTTGATGGTAGACAAATGAGAGTCACCGGGAAAAATTTCTTCAGTTCAGCAATGACATCAGTCATTTTTTTAAGGATATAAAGACGAGCTTGTAAAACTTATTTAATAGCTTCTATCACCACCTAATAACCACGTTAAATTAAAACCAACGCTCACATCATCATCAGATTGACGAATTAAACTGCCAACATTTCCTTTTCCTGCGGCATTCGTACCATAAACTCCCAAACCAAAATTAGACTTAGGAAATAGATAACGTGCACCTGCGGCCCAAACAATGGGATCATTACTTACCATAGGAGTCACTTCGCCAATTAACTGTAGTCCGGGAGATACTTGTAGATTAACTCCTAAACCCGTACCAACAATGCTCTCGTCAGAAAAGAATGCGACCTTCGGATTTAACGTAAAACTAATTGTATCGTTGGGAGAATAACCAAAAGATAGCTCTCCCAAAAAGGAATCGGTACCATCTTGGAATATTAGTCCAATTCTAGTACCTAAGGAAAAGGGATCACCTTGGGCCTGGTTCAAAAAATTAAGTTTAGTCGCAACACCAGATTTGAAATTATTTTGTAACGGTTGATCATTCTCGGCTAATTGCGAAGCTAGAAATTCTATTTGAGCAGTATCACTGAGCCCAAAACCAAGCTGTATATCACCACTATCACCATCAGCAGTAATTCCACCATCAACAAGAAATGTTCCTCTCCGCACAGTAGTAGGACTACTAAGAACAATCCCATCAAATAGTAATTGTTTCTCTCGGTAGCTCATAGGTGGGAAAGGACTGTCTCCAAAATGTCCCCGATAGCTTTGAGCAAGATCAGGAATATATCTGAGTTTAAATTGAGCTCCTATTTCATCACCATTGGGTAAAAAGGTTAATAACTTAGTTGCTGGTGTAGTACCTAAACGGTTAGTAACTGAAAAATCTAAAGCTAGGTTTGGACTATGGAGATAACTGAAACCAGCATTCCAAACCATTTTTTTGCTGATATCACCATTCGTCTTGACACTGTTACCACCAGAAGAACTAATCGGAAAATTAATATCCGCTAGCAAACCAAATCTTTCGCTTAATTGAAGAGTTATTCCTGTACCAACATTAAAAAAAGTACCATAAAAATCCCCTCCATTAACAGTGTCAGGGAAAATCGTTGCTCCAGCCACTGCATGCCACTGAGCATTTTCAGCAATATTATATGTCACTGGTAATTGAATAGTACCAGCCAGAACATTATCTTCTTGACGGGCAGAAATACCTCGTTCACTGAATAAACCATTTTCGGAACGGACTCGTATCCATTCAAGAGACCCAACAATACCAAGACTGTAGGAAGGCTCTTCGATCAATTTGTATTTAACATTAGGTGCTACAGATGAAAAAGTCAGATTAGTGCTTTCTCCATTAAATTTATCACCTAAAATATCATCAAAATATGAGATATCTGAACCTATTTGCAATCTATCTGTAATGCCATATTCAAGAGAACCATAATATACTTGTAGTCCTACACCAGTGGATTCTGAACCAGTCGGATAGACAATAAATCCAGAACTAAGATCAAGAACCCCTGAAGGCAATGTAATCGTTGATTCTATAGTTTCAGGTTCTAGAAATTCGGATTCAAAAGGACTAGTTGAATATTCAATAACTTGATTTTCTGTTGCCGTTTTTTCCTGTTCAGCAACATCTGAAATCAGCATTTCAGCACTATTTTCTAAATCGAAAACATCAGTATTCGCAGGGCTTCTAAATCTCAAAGATTCGTCAATTTCATTTGCTACAGCCACGGCAAAAAAGTTAGTCATCAAATTGATGAAGAAAATATATAAGCTCAATTTTTTTACATTCATGGCAATAGCTAATTGATTAATTTACACAATGATAATGCCTTAAATCATATCTAGATCTTTTTTTAAAGTCAATGATGGCCGCCGATGTCCCGCTAAGATGACAAAAATCGTAAAGAGCTTCTCTGGTGTTGTCTCTAGGGGTTTTACTTCTCCATATCCCACCCTAAACACCGTGATCACCACCATATAGAAGGATTCCAGGGCAGTCCAGCCAAAAAGCATATAGCCACAAATCGCAATCACAATGTGATTAAAAAAAAGATCGACCCAGTCGCCACCCGTTGAAAAGGGGGTTTGGGAAAATTGAGGTGCTGCGTGGGGACGATCCATAGCCTGAGTAACTTAAGAAGGCGCGCTCGATGATCACCCTAGAGTATGGCAGTTTCTCTCAATCCAACCTGTATCTAATTTAGCCTCCCTGAAAGTCACAGTTCCCTGGAGTCTAAGCCTAACCTTTTGCCGGGGATTATTCACCAGAGAAAAGTTCGGTCTGTTTTTCCATTCTTCTGGCCGTTGTCGCTATAATTCATCGCTTTTTTACAAGATTAAATAATGGCATTAAACAAAAAAATCCCCCAAGTCACTTGAGGGAAGTTGAGTTAAATTAAAACACTGAAAAATAGCGATGTTTTATGGTTCTATTGAGCAGAAACCCGAGCCGCGGCAGCTTCATCGGGATGAATCCCAAGGCGGGTGAGGTTAATGCGTCCTTTGTTGTCAATTTCGCGCACTTTAACCACCACTTCATCGCCGACGGCAACTTCATCTTCAACTTTACCCACGCGGCCTTCTGCCAGTTGTGAAATGTGGATCATGCCCTCTTTACCCGGCATAATTTCCACAAAAGCACCGATTTGAATAATACGGGTGACTTTACCGAAATACACATCCCCTTCGTTGAGCTTGCGGGTCATGTTTACGATTAGGCGCTTGGCTTTCTCGGCATTTTCCGATTCAGAGGAGGCGATCGTTACGGTACCGTCATCGGCAATATCTACTTTAGCGCGGGTTTGCTCAGTAATCCCCTTAATGGTTTTACCACCAGGGCCAATGACCATCCCAATTAAATCGGGATCAATCTTGATGGTGAGCAGACGGGGAGCGGCTGGGGACAATTCCTTCGGCTCAGCAATGACATCAGTCATCTTTTCGAGAATATGGAGACGAGCGGGCAAAGCTTGCTTAATCGCTTCTGCCACCACTTCAACAGCTAGGCCAGTGATCTTCATATCCATCTGGAGGGCAGTAATCCCATCCGCCGTCCCGGCAACCTTAAAGTCCATGTCGCCGAGGAAGTCTTCAATTCCCTGGATATCGGTGAGGATGCGGACTTCTTTGCCTTCTTTGATTAGTCCCATCGCGGCACCACTCACGGGCTTGGTAATGGGTACCCCAGCATCCATCAGAGCCAGGGTAGAGCCACAGACAGATCCCATGGAGGTAGAGCCGTTGGAAGATAAGACTTCAGAGACGACCCGAATGACATAGGGAAATTCATCCTTCGGCGGCAATACGGGTAAAAGGGCGCGTTCGGCTAAGGCACCGTGGCCAATCTCCCGGCGGCCAGGCGATCGCATTGGGCGAGTTTCACCCACGGAGTAGGGGGGGAAATTGTAATGGTGCAGGTAGCGTTTTTCGTCGGAGGGATGCAAATCATCCATTTCCTGGGCATCACCGGGCGTCCCAAGGGTGGCAATGGATAAAACCTGGGTCAAGCCGCGATTAAATAAACCACTACCATGGACAGCTCTCGGTAACACAGCCGTGCGGCAGGAAATGGGACGCACTTGATCTAATTTACGACCGTCAACCCGGACCCCATCTTCAACAATTTGGCTCCGCATCAGCTTTTTCGTCAGCGCTTTAAAGGTGTTGTCAATGAGCTTGGGTTCTTCCGTGGTCTTCACCCGCAGTGGCGCATCCTCTGGCAGCGCTTCGATCGCCTCAATGATTTCTGTTGCTTTGATTTCATCGAGGGCTGCATCACGACCATTTTTATCTAGGTCAAATTGACTCAAGACTTTTTTGATCTTGTCGGTGGCGCGATCGCCAATGAATTTTTCTAGCTCCTCATCCTTAGCGGGCGGTTCAGCACTGACCATTTCAACGCCGAGTTCCTTCATCAGCGAACGCTGGGCCTCGATCAACTCTTGGATCGCTTCGTAGGCGAAATCAATCGCCTCGATCATGTCTGCTTCTGGCAGCTGATTGGCTCCAGCTTCAACCATGATCACACCGTCGGGGGTTCCAGCAACCACAAGGTCTAAGTCCCCATTCATCATTTCCCGGTAGGTAGGGTTGAGGATGAAATCATCCCCCACTAAACCAACCCGGACGGCGGCCATCGGCCCATAAAAAGGTAAGCCTGCAAGCAATGTGGCCACAGAAGCCCCCGTTACAGCGAGGACATCTGGCGGTACTTCTTCATCGAGGGAGAGAGTTGTGGCGACGATTTGAATATCATCCCGCAACCACTGGGGAAAGAGCGGGCGCATTGGTCGGTCAATGAGGCGCGAAATGAGGGTTGCCCGTTCTGGAGGTCTACCTTCTCTTCTTAGATAACCACCGGGAATTCGTCCTGCTGCGTATAACCGTTCTTCGTAATCTACCAGTAAAGGTAAAAAGTCAATTCCTTGTCTACCAGGGGCTGTCGTTGCACTGACTAAAACCGCTGTATCTCCTGATTCAATTAAAACTGACCCGCCGGCCTGAGGCGCAAACAAACCTGTTTTTAGTCGAATTTCTCGCCCATCGAAAGAAATCGACTGAATATGTTCTTGCATTATTGCGTGTTGTCCTTTTGTGTATAATCACTTTTCTTCGTTCTGTGGCAATCGTAACACTTTATGCTGGCCTCAACCGTAGACAACATTGGCGATCGCCTTTGGTCTTTTTGCCCCTAAACGATCACCCCTAAACCACCGAGCTCTGTCCCAAAAATTAAGAACTGTCATGTTTTTCTGATATGCCCCTTGCCAAGGCTCACTTTCTCCGCTTATAATGCTCGCTTGTGGCTAAATGTAACCAGTTATACGAAGTTTCCTGGCGAAACATAGAACCCCTGCCCCCTTGTTCGTCGCATCGGTTCAACACAAAAACAGGCTTCTCTGAGGCTGCATTTTTCGGTCACATCCTTCGGGCGATCGCCCCAAGCGGCAGCCCCTCCCCTGCAGTTACAGCAAGATACTGAAGCAAGCGCTTTAAGTCTTGGGTAAAACGTAGCACACCTACCTGTAGGCAAAAATCTTTCAGAGCCATAAAACACTCTGAATATCCAAGAGTAGAAGACAAGAACCACAACTCTCTCGGGAGCGGTTCATATTATTTCTACTCACCTTTTAATGTTGTCTATTAGTAGATAGAGGTCTCTGTTCCGTGTCACTCGGTATCCTCGGTACTAAACTCGGTATGACCCAAATCTTCGATAACGAAACTGGAACTGCGATTCCCGTCACCGTTGTCCAAGCAGGGCCCTGTACCGTCACCCAAATCAAAACCTCCGAAACAGATGGCTATACCTCCGTGCAAATCGGCTACGGAGACGTTAAGGAAAAAAACTTAACGAAGCCTCAACTGGGGCATCTCAAGAAAGCGGATGCTGCCCCCCTCCGCCACCTCAAGGAATATCGTCTCGATGACGTTTCTGGCTATGAACTTGGCCAAGCGATCACTGCGACTATTTTTGAGGCCGGCCAAGTTGTCGATGTTTCTGGAAATACCATTGGTCGTGGTTTCGCTGGTTATCAAAAACGCCATAACTTTAAGCGAGGCAACATGACCCACGGTTCTAAGAACCACCGTCTCCCCGGTTCTACCGGTGCAGGGACGACTCCCGGTCGCGTTTATCCCGGTAAGCGCATGGCGGGTCGTTATGGTGGGACTAAGACCACCGTCCGTCAACTCGAGGTCGTTCGCGTTGACGAAGAAAAGAATTTATTGCTGATCAAAGGTGCAATTCCTGGCAAAGCCGGCAATTTATTAAGTATTGCTCCCAGCAATATTGTGGGCCAAAAATAATTAGTCTTGCGTGGCGATCGCCACCTGCAACCTCTTTATAAAAGACCACAACTTTATTTATTTCATTAGCTGATAACCGATAATCCGATACTTCATCACTATGGTTAACTGCGCAGTAAAAAATTGGCAAGGAGAAGAAGTTGGCCAAGCCGACCTCAACTTCAAAGTTGCCAAAGAAGAAAATGCCGCACATATTGTCCACCGCGCCCTTGTACGTCAGCTAAATAACGCGCGTCAGGGAACTTCTTCCACGAAAACCCGTGCAGAAGTCCGTGGCGGTGGCCGCAAACCTTGGCGTCAAAAAGGAACTGGCCGGGCAAGAGCTGGTTCAATCCGTTCCCCATTATGGAAAGGTGGCGGTGTAATCTTTGGCCCCAAACCCAAGGAATACAACCTCAAAATGAACCGCAAGGAGCGTCGTTTAGCCCTTCGTACCGCTTTCCACAGCCGGAATGAAGATCTCATCGTCGTTGAAAACTTTGCCGAGCAATTTGCCGCTCCCAAAACCAAAGAGTTGGTCAACGCCATGACCCGCTGGGGCGTCGCATCCGGTGAAAAAGTACTCCTTGTACTTGCTGAGATGACTGACAACGTATATCTCTCTGCCCGCAACATTGCTTCTGTGAAAATGGTTCCTGCCGATGGTTTGAATATTTTTGATATTCTCAACGCTGGCAAAATCGTAGTCACCTCCGAAGCACTGGCTAAAATCCAGGAGGTTTACAATGACTAGTAGAATGCCTACTGCGAGCCGGGTGCCAACTCGCGATCTCGCCGATCTAATTCTCAAGCCCATTGTTAGTGAAAAGGCGACAATTCTGCTTGAAGACAACAAATATGTGTTTGATGTTGCCCTCAAAGCAACAAAAACCGACATCAAAGCAGCCATTGAAAACCTGTTTGAAGTCAAAGTTGTTAAGGTCAACACCAGCCGGCCACCCCGCAAGAAAAAACGTGTCGGTCGCTTTATGGGCTTTAAGCCCCAGTACAAGCGGGCAGTCATCACCTTGGCAGAAGGGGATACAATCACATTGTTCCCAGAAGTATAGTCGTCATTCACTTGAATAAATCATGGGTATTCGTTCATTTAGACCATATACTCCGGGAACTCGTCAGGCTACGGTCTCTGACTTTTCGGAGATTACCAAATCCAAACCGGAAAAATCTCTTACCAAATACAAACACCGCAAAAAAGGCCGTAACAATCGTGGTGTAATCACTTGTCGTCACCGAGGCGGTGGCCACAAGCGCCTTTATCGTTTGATCGATTTTCGCCGTGATAAGCGGGATATGACCGCCCAGGTGATCGCGATTGAGTACGATCCAAACCGGAATGCTCGGATTGCCCTAGTGCAGTATGAAGATGGCGAAAAACGCTACATTCTGCAACCGGCTGGTCTTGGCGTCGGTGACACGATTATCGCTGGGGAAGAAGCGCCCTACGAAATCGGCAATGCTTTACCGCTCTACAAAATCCCCCTCGGTACTGAAATCCACAACATCGAGCTTTATGCCGGTCGTGGTGGCCAGATGGTCCGTTCTGCGGGTGCTTTTGCTCAGTTGGTTGCGAAAGAAGGTGATTATGTCACCATTAAGCTGCCTTCGAAGGAAGTCCGGATGGTTCGCAAAGAATGCTATGCCACCATCGGTAAAGTGGGCAATGCCGAAGCTCGGAACTTGAAGCTCGGGAAAGCGGGGAGAACCCGTCACCTGGGACGTCGGCCCCAAGTCCGCGGTAGTGTTATGAACCCGGTAGATCACCCCCATGGTGGTGGTGAGGGTAGAGCACCCATCGGTCGCAGTGGCCCTGTGACGCCTTGGGGTAAACCTGCCCTCGGTAAGAAGACTCGCAAGAAGAAGAAGCAAAGTAGCTCTTTGATTGTGCGCCGTCGCCGTTAATTATCTATTTTTGTTCATCACACTCTGTAAGAAACTATGGGTCGTTCACTGAAAAAGGGTCCGTTTATCGCGGACAGCCTCCTAAAAAAAATCGAGAAGCTCAATGCTTCCGGTGATAAGCAAGTGATTAAAACTTGGTCACGGGCATCGACAATTTTGCCTCAGATGGTGGGTCACACGATCGCCGTTCACAACGGCCGTCAGCATGTGCCTGTTTTCGTGTCTGAGCAAATGGTAGGTCACAAGTTGGGCGAATTTGCTCCCACACGGACCTTCAAGGGCCATGCCAAGAGTGATAAGAAAGCACGTCGATAAGGGTTAAAGAAAACAATGACTATCGATACTCAAACTGAAGTCAAGGCGATCGCCCGCTATATTCGGATGTCTCCGATCAAGGTCAGACGAGTCCTCGATCAGATTCGTGGCCGTAGCTACCGCGAAGCCTTGATCATTCTCGAATTTATGCCCTATCGCGCTTGTGAACCTGTACTGAAGGTTTTACGTTCTGCCGTTGCCAATGCCGAGCATAACGAAGGGTTAGATCCCGCTGATCTCGTGGTTAGTGCAGCCTTTGCTGACGCTGGCCCTGTATTAAAGCGGTTCCGCCCCCGGGCTCAAGGACGTGCTTATCAAATTCGTAAGCCCACTTGTCACATCACCGTTGGTGTGGCACCTGGTGCTGCCGAATAGTACTCCTAACCTGTCGTAGATCGTAAACATCAAAAGGAACAAACCGTGGGACAGAAAATTCATCCAGTTGGTTTCCGTTTGGGGATTACAAAAGAGCACCTCTCCCGTTGGTACGCCGACCCCAAACAATACCCTGCCCTCGTGCAGGAAGACTACAAAATCCGCAAGCACATTGATGCAAACCTCAATAACGCTGGTATCTCTAAAGTTTTGATCGAACGTAAAGCCGATCAAGTTGACCTAGAGATTCACACTGCCCGTCCCGGTGTCGTCGTCGGTCGTGGTGGTTCTGGCATCGAAGCCCTCAGAACTGGCCTTCAAGATGTTCTTGGTGATCAACGTCAAATTCGCATTAACGTTGTCGAAGTTAACCGCGTTGACGCCGATGCTGCCCTCATTGCTGAATACATTGTCCAGCAACTTGAGCGACGGGTATCTTTCCGTCGGGTTGTCCGCCAAGCCGTTCAACGGGCCCAAAGAGCGGAAGTTCAAGGGATCAAAATTCAGGTAAGTGGTCGCTTAAACGGTGCAGAAATTGCCCGGACAGAGTGGGTACGTGAAGGACGTGTTCCCCTACACACTCTCCGCGCTGACATCGACTACTCCTACAAAACTGCCCAAACCATTTACGGAATTCTTGGGATTAAAGTTTGGATCTTCAAAGGCGAAATTATTCCGGGTCAAGAAGAAACTTCTGCCGCTAATGCTGCCCCTCTGCCCCGTCGTAAATCTCGACGTCAGCAGTTTGAAGACCGTAGCGAACAATAAATTGCTCCACTACTGGCAATTTAATTTTCTACCCTCACTGTTTACCCTTTAGGAAACAATGCTAAGTCCAAAACGTACAAAATTCCGGAAGCAGCATCGCGGTCGCATGCGGGGAATGGCGTATCGCGGCAATAACATTCAATTTGGTGACTACGCGCTCCAAGCCGTTGAGCCCAGTTGGATTACCGCCCGTCAAATTGAAGCCGCCCGTCGTGCGATGACCCGTTATATCAAGCGGGGTGGTAAGATTTGGATCCGAATTTTCCCCGATAAACCCATCACCATGCGTCCGGCGGAAACCCGTATGGGTTCTGGTAAAGGTAACCCCGAATTTTGGGTTGCTGTGGTTAAGCCCGGCCGGGTCATGTTTGAGATGAATGGTGTCGCTGAGCCGATCGCCCGTGAAGCCATGCGCCTTGCGGCCCAAAAGCTGCCGATCAAAACCAAGTTCATCACCCGCAACGAGGAGTATATCTAAATCATGCCTTTACCCAAGATTGAAGATGCTCGCAAACTCAATGACCAAGAGCTTGCTGACGAAATCGTTGCCGTCAAGAAACAATTGTTTGACCTCCGTCTCCAACAAGGTACTGGTCGCCTGGAGAAAACCCATGAGATCAAACATGCTCGTCACCGTCTCGCCCAGTTGATGACGGTTGAGCGCCAAAGACAACTCCAAGCTCAGTAAAAGTAGGAGACAGAATCTCGTATGGCTACGAAAGAAAGAGTGGGAATAGTCGTCAGCGACAAAATGGATAAAACCGTGATTGTAGCTGTAGAAAACCGCTCTCCCCACCCGAAATACAAAAAAATCGTGGTTAAAACCAAGCGTTTTAAAGCCCACGACGAGGAAAATAAGTGCAAAGTTGGCGATCGCGTTCGTATTCGCGAAACCCCTCCTACCAGCAAAACCAAACGCTGGACCATTGCCGAAATCCTCAACCAATAGTTTTTATTAACTGTTGACCCTAATCTATTTTCTTTACCCTTACCGTAAAGCCGTGATTCAACAACAAACCTATCTTAATGTTGCCGATAATAGCGGTGCTCGTAAACTGATGTGCTTACGGGTTCTGAGTACAGGGAATTGTCGTTATGGTGGCATCGGTGATCAAATCATCGCTGTTGTTAAAGAAGCAATTCCCAACATGGGTGTCAAAAAATCGGATGTCGTTCGGGCCGTGATCGTGCGGACGCGTCAACCACTCCGCCGTGCTAGCGGTATGAGTATTCGTTTCGATGACAATGCCGCTGTGATTATCAACGCAGAAGGCAATCCGAAAGGCACCCGTGTTTTTGGTCCCGTTGCCCGTGAGTTACGGGATAAAAACTTCACCAAAATTGTTTCCCTTGCACCGGAGGTCATCTAACCATGGCAGGACGCAAAAGTTCCACCCCCACACGTCACAAAATGCATGTGAAAACGGGTGATACGGTTCAAGTCATTTCTGGTCGCGACAAAGGCAAAGTAGGCGAAGTTATCAAGACTCTGCCTAAATCCAGCAAAATCGTGGTCAAGGATGTCAATATCCGCACCAAGCATGTCAAGCCTCAACAGGAAGGCGAGTCGGGTCAGATTCAAACTTTTGAAGCGCCGATTCACAGTTCCAATGTGATGCACTATTCCGAAAAGGAAAAAGTCGCTAGCCGCATTGGCTATCAGCTGACTGAAGATGGCCGTAAGGTGCGTGTATTAAAGAAAACCGGTGAAGTTATCGACTAATCGGCCTTTCTTGAAATTTTTATCTACATTTAGTTTTTCCCTGACCAAGCCCAGGGAGGTTAAACGTAAAATCTATGTCTCAAAGACTCAAAACCCTTTATCAAGACAATATTGTTCCTAAATTAACGGAGCAGTTTGGGTACACCAATGTCCATGAAGTGCCTAAGCTTGTCAAAATTTCAGTGAACCGGGGTCTCGGGGAAGCTTCTTCTAATGCGAAGGCGATGGAGTCTTCGATTAAAGAATTGGCGACCATCACTGGTCAGCGCCCCGTAATCACCCGGGCGAAAAAGGCGATCGCCGGCTTCAAAATTCGCGAAGGGATGCCCGTCGGTGTGATGGTGACTCTGCGCTCCGAAAAAATGTATTCCTTTTTGGATCGTCTCATCAGCTTAGCCCTGCCCCGCATTCGTGACTTCCGTGGCATCAGCCCTAAAAGTTTCGATGGACGTGGCAACTACAGCTTAGGGATTCGTGAGCAACTGATTTTCCCTGAAATTGACTACGATTCCATTGATCAAATCCGAGGAATGGACATTTCCATCATCACCACCGCGAGAACCGATGAAGAAGGTCGTGCGCTGCTGAGAGAAATGGGTATGCCCTTCCGTGAAAGCTAAATCTTAGGAGAGATTAAAGGTAATAATGGCGGCTAACGATACCATTTCCGATATGCTCACCCGCATCCGTAATGCGTGCATGGTGCAGCATGACAACACAAAAGTCCCGATGACTCGCATGACCCGTAACATTGCCGAGGTGCTGAAGGACGAAGGTTTCATTGAAAACTACACCGAAGCAGGTGAAGGGATTGAAAAACACCTTGTTATTTCCCTGAAATACAAAGGTCGTAATCGTCAACCGATTATCCAAAAACTTCAACGGGTAAGTAAGCCGGGGCTTCGGGTATACAGTAACCACAAAGACTTGCCTCGCGTACTCGGTGGGATTGGAATTGCGATTATTTCAACTTCCAAAGGCGTGATGACAGATCGCCAAGCCCGTAAAGAAGGTATTGGTGGTGAAATTCTTTGCTACGTCTGGTAATCGTGGCTGAAGTTGATATCAGGAGAAAAACGAATGTCTCGTATTGGTAAAAAACCAATTCCCATCCCCGACAAAGTGACCGTTACACTCAATGGTGCCAATGTTGCTGTTAAGGGTCCGAAAGGTTCCCTTGAGCGGACATTACCAGAGAAAGTAACTGTCGCTCAAGAAGACAACACCATTGTTGTCTCCCCCGTTGATAACTCTCGGACTGCCCGTGAACGTCATGGCTTGTGCCGCACCCTCGTGGCCAACATGATCGAAGGCGTTTCCCAGGGTTATTCCAAACAACTCGAAATTATCGGTGTTGGTTATCGGGCCCAGGTACAGGGGAATAAGCTCACCCTTAATGTGGGTTACAGTAAGCCCGTAGAAATGCAAATGCCTGAAGGCGTGACTGCGGCTATGGGTGAAAAAAATACTCAAGTGATCATCTCTGGTATTGATAAAGAGGTTGTGGGTAACACGGCTGCAAAGGTTCGTGCTGTCAGACCTCCTGAGCCCTACAAAGGTAAAGGGATCCGTTACCAAGGTGAATACATCAGACGTAAAGCTGGTAAGGCAGGTAAGAAGTAGAGATGAAAGCAACTCGCAAACAACTCACGCAGCGTCGTCATTTCCGTATTCGCCGTCGTGTCGAAGGGACTGGCGATCGCCCCCGTTTAGCAGTATTCCGCTCCCACAAGCATATTTATGCCCAGGTGATTGACGATGAGAAGCAACATACCTTGGTAGCTGCTTCTACCCTCGACAAAGATCTCAAGGGGGAACTCGCATCCGGTGGTAACATCTCAGCTTCCACTGCAGTCGGTAATCTCATTGCCAAGCGCGCCCTCGAAAAAGGCATTACCAAAGTCGTCTTTGATCGCGGTGGTAACCTTTATCATGGTCGTGTCAAAGCCTTAGCAGATGCCGCAAGAGAAGCCGGTCTGGACTTTTAAGCTGTTGATGAAATCATTAGGAAAATAATTATGGCAAAGCGTCGTAAATCATCAAAGAACAAAGAAAAAGAAACAAACTGGCAAGAGCGTGTGATTCAAATCCGTCGCGTCAGCAAAGTTGTCAAGGGTGGTAAGAAACTCAGTTTTCGCGCCATTGTTGTCATTGGCAATGAGACCGGAAAGGTCGGCGTTGGCGTCGGTAAAGCAGGGGATGTCATTGGTGCCGTCCGCAAAGGTGTCTCTGATGCCAAAAAGCACGTTGTCGATGTTCCTTTGACGAAAACCAACACCATTACCCACCGGATCAATGGCGTTGCGGGTGGCGCAAAAGTAATGATGCGTCCCGCTGCCCCCGGTACCGGTGTAATTGCCGGTGGTGCTGTACGGACTGTCCTCGAACTTGCTGGTGTGAAAAACATTCTCGCCAAACAGTTGGGTTCCAGTAGCCCCCTTAACAATGCTCGGGCGACCGTTGATGCATTGGGTAACCTCCGGAGTTTCTCTTCCGTTGCCCAAGAGCGTGGCGTTTCTATCGAACGGATCTATGCCTAACCCTAATTTGGCGGGCTAAGGACATTAGTAAAACGTTTACTCAAAAAAACCATGAAGTTATCCAATCTATCCCCTAAAGCGGGATCAAAGAAGCGCCGTCGTCGTGTTGGCCGTGGCATTGCTGCTGGCCAAGGCGCAAGCTGTGGCTTCGGCATGCGGGGTCAAAAATCCCGTTCTGGTACCGGTACAAAAGCTGGGTTTGAAGGGGGACAAATGCCCCTTTACCGTCGTGTACCGAAGCTAAAGCACTTCACCATTGTGAATCCTAAAAATTTCACCATTGTGAATGTTGGCCAATTAGCTGACTTGCCAGCCAACACAGAAGTTACCCTTGAAAGCTTAATGGCAGCAGGCATCGTCACCACCAACGATGGCCCCCTTAAGGTTCTTGGCGATGGTGAATTGTCTGTAGCTCTTAAAGTAACCGCAGCGGCATTTTCTACCGGTGCTAAAGCAAAAATCGAGGCGGCTGGCGGCAGTTGTGAAGCCTAGAAAAATTCGGGAACAAAGCACTAAGTTAGAATTTATCAAGGTTGCTTAATACTTCTTAGAACTGTTCATTACGTAAACTCCCGAAGAGAACATCACTATGGTTGTCAGTCGCGAAAAAACACCAACCGCCCAGGAAACCTTTATGCAGATGGCACAAGCCGCTGGCCTTCGAGGTCGCTTGCTTGTCACCCTTGGTCTTTTGGTTCTTGTTCGGTTTGGCGTTTTTATTCCAATTCCCGGCATTGACCGGGTTGCCCTGAGCGAGGGGATTCAAAATTCTCCTCTCTTAGGCTTTTTAGATGTATTTGCCGGTGGTGGTCTTTCCGCTGTCGGCATTTTCGCCCTAGGGATTCTCCCTTACATCAATGCTTCAATCATCATGCAGCTCATGACGGCAGCCATTCCTGCCCTTGAGGACATGCAAAAAAATGATGGCGAGGCAGGACGTCGCAAAATCTCTCAGATTATCCGTTATGTGACGGTAGGCTGGGCAGCATTACAAAGTTTTGGGATTACGCTGCAAATTCTGCGTCCCTATGCTTTGGATCCTAGTTTTACTTTCGTGTTGGAAACTACATTGGCATTGACGGCGGGATCTGTCTTTGTGATGTGGATTTCTGAGCTGATTACCGAAAAAGGTTTGGGGAATGGGGCTTCTTTGTTGATTTTCGTCAACATTGTGGCTGTGTTACCGAGAACCTTGGGGAATACCATCGAATTTGCCCAGACGGGTGGCCGAGCAGTGATTGCTAAAGTCATTTTACTGCTGGTCGTTTTTCTGATCATGATTGTCGGTATTGTGTTTGTGCAGGAAGGAACACGTCGGATCCCGATTGTTTCTGCCCGTCGTCAAGTAGGCCGTAAGCTCTATCGGGAACGCACAAGCTACTTACCGCTACGACTTAATCAGGGTGGGGTGATGCCGATTATTTTCGCCTCTGCGGTTCTGGTGTTGCCTTCTTCTTTGGCGGGCCTGGCTGGCTCAGGGGAAGGGTTCTTTGGTCAAGCGATCGCCACAATTTCGACGCTGTTACAACCGGGAAGAATTCCCTATGTCTTGGTTTATCTCGCTTTGATTCTCTTTTTCAGCTATTTCTACGCGTCTTTGATCGTGAATCCGGTCGACATGGCCCAAAACTTGAAAAAGATGGGGTCTAGTATTCCTGGTATTCGTCCCGGTCGGGCCACGAGTGAGTACCTAGAAAAAGTGATCAATCGTTTGACCTTGCTAGGGGCAATTTTCCTTGGTTTAGTAGCAACGGTGCCTACTTTTGTGGAAGGGGCAACGGGCGTCACAACTCTACGGGGTTTTGGGGCTACTTCCCTACTCATTCTGGTGGGGGTTGCGATTGATACGGCCAAGCAAATCCAAACCTATGTTATTTCCCAGCGCTATGAAGGCATGGTTAAACAATAGTGTTTTTTATCGGGGTTTAGATATTGGCTGGAATATCTAAACTTTTTGTTGATTAAGTAAGCAATTTGGATGGTAATAGAGGCGTTATGGCTCAAGGAGTAAGGTTGATTTTTTTGGGTCCCCCAGGGGCCGGAAAGGGTACTCAGGCTCAGGTTTTGGCAGAATCTTGTGGAATCCCTCACATTTCTACTGGTGAAATTCTCCGGGCGGCGATCGCCAATCAAACAGAACTTGGCCAACAGGCCCAAGGATTTGTGGATCGAGGCGAATTAGTGCCCGATAGTCTAATTCTGAATTTAATTCGTGAAAGACTACAAGAGCAAGACGCCCAACAGGGCTGGATTTTAGACGGTTTTCCCCGCAATGTGAGCCAAGCCGAGTTCCTTAGCACCTTACTCGCTGAGCTTAAGCAGCAATGTGACATTGCCCTTAACTTGGAAGTTCCCGATGCCACATTGATAGAGCGCTTACTAAGTCGTGGCAGAAAGGATGATAACCAGGAGACTATTCGACGTCGTTTAGAAGTTTATCGGGAGCAAACAGCCCCAGTGATTGACTTCTACCAAAAACAGGGTTCTTTGAAATCCGTCGATGGCGATCGCTCCCTCGAAGAAGTTACCGCTGCCCTAGAGCAGGCGATCGCTTCATAACTCCTGGTTAGAACTCGATGCCGATTGATGAAATTTATTAGGAGATCTATTTGTTTTGTCTAAACAAGATCTAATCGAAATGGAAGGTACCGTCACCGAGTCCCTTCCCAACGCTATGTTCCGGGTCGACTTGGACAATGGCTTTAATGTTCTTGCCCACATCTCTGGCAAAATTCGCCGGAATTACATCAAAATTTTACCGGGCGATCGCGTCAAAGTAGAATTGACCCCCTATGACTTAAGCAAAGGGCGGATCACCTACCGACTCCGGAAAAAATAAGCCTATCCCATCCGTTTCTTATATTCAATAGCAAAAAAACTTGCTATGATGATAAGCTTGCGGAGTTTTGTGCTAATCGCCAATCGGTTCATAGCAGAATCAATATATAGAAAATTGCTAAATCTAACCTGAAAACCTATGAAAGTTCGAGCATCCGTCAAAAAAATGTGTGATAAATGTCGCGTGATACGCCGTCGCGGTCGTGTCATGGTGATCTGCGCTAATCCCAAGCACAAGCAACGTCAAGGATAAATCGTAGAAGTCGCTGAGACATTTATTCCGTAACTTATAAATTATTGAAATTGTTCATTTAGGGAGAAAAAATCGTGGCACGAATTGCAGGTGTTGATCTTCCCCGTGATAAACGCATTGAAATTGCCCTGACCTATGTGTATGGCATTGGTTTATCAAGAGCCCAGGAGATCATCGCAAACACCGGGGTAAACCCCGACACCAGAGTAAGGGATCTATCTGATGAAGATGCCCTCAAACTCCGGTCTTACGTTACCGACAACTACCAAGTTGAAGGGGATCTCAGACGTTTAGAGTCCATGAATATCAAACGTCTGGTAGACATCGGCACCTACCGTGGCCGTCGTCATCGCCAAGGTTTGCCCGTACGTGGTCAAAGAACCCGGACCAATGCCCGCACCCGCCGTGGTCGTCGCGTCACTGTTGCCGGTAAGAAGAAAGCACCGCGTTAATCCCTTGAGTTTTACCTCACAAAGCTACGCATTTATCCTATCTTCTACAGATTAAAATTATGGCACGACAAAAAAAAGGCAGCCCTAAGAAGGTTAAAAAGAATATCCCCAACGGTGTTGCTCACATTCAATCCACCTTTAACAACACAATCGTCACTATCTCCGATACCAAAGGCGATGCAGTTTCCTGGTCTTCTGCCGGGGCAAGTGGTTTTAAAGGGGCCAAAAAAGGGACTCCCTTTGCTGCCCAAACCGCCGCTGACAATGCAGCCCGCCGCGCAATGGAACAAGGCATGCGCCAAATCGAAGTGATGGTGAGTGGCCCTGGTGCGGGTCGTGAAACAGCAATTCGTGCTCTGCAAGCCGCTGGTTTGGAGATTACGTTAATTCGTGATGTCACCCCCATTCCCCACAATGGTTGTCGTCCGCCCAAGCGTAGACGGGTATAAATCCTCTTTGGCTGAATCCTTGACAACAAGAGAATCAGTCCAAGTCAATATCCATCTTGTCTGAAGGCTTGGTGCCTGGCTCAGATCGCGAAAAACGGGAGATCAGAAAAAGCGTGACACAGTTTCAAATCGAGTGTGTAGAAAGCAAAACACACAAAAATCAAAGTCAATATAGCAAGTTTGTCTTTGAACCCCTAGAACGGGGTCAAGGAACAACCCTCGGCAATTCCCTCAGACGGATTTTACTGTCTAACTTAGAAGGAACCGCCGTGACAGCGCTGCGGATTGGTGGCGTGAACCATGAGTTTGCGACGATCCCTGGTGTGCGGGAAGATGCCCTTGAGATTATTCTGAATATGAAGGAAATCGTTCTCAAGAGCTACACCCATCAGCCTCAGATTGGTCGCTTAACAGCCACTGGCCCTGGCCAAGTGACGGCGGCTCAGTTTGATTTGCCTTCTGAGGTGGAAGTGGTCGATCCAAGCCAGTATATTGCAACCCTCGCTGATGGGGCGAAGCTGGAAATGGAGTTTCGGATCGAGAAAGGGAAAAGCTATCGCGCCGTTCAACGGAATCGGGACGAGGCCACTGCTTTAGATTTTCTACAGATTGATGCGGTGTTCATGCCAGTCACTAAGGTGAACTATAGCGTCGATAGTATCCATAGTGAAGGAGATGCGGTTCGCGATCGCCTAACCCTTGAGATCTGGACAAACGGCAGTATTAAGCCAGAGGAAGCATTATCCCAGGCAGCGGCGATCGCCGTTGAACTGTTTAATCCCCTCAAGGATCTCACCCTCGAAGCCATTCAAGACGAGTTCCAAGAGGACGAAGACCCCACCAGCCAAATTCCCATCGAAGAATTGCAGCTATCGGTACGGGCTTACAACTGTCTCAAACGGGCGCAAATCAACTCTGTTGCTGATCTTTTAGACTATAGCCAAGAAGATTTGCTAGAAATCAAAAACTTTGGCCAAAAATCAGCCGAAGAAGTGATCGATGCCCTAAAAACCCGTTTAGGCATTACTTTACCGGAAGAAAAAACGGCAAAGTAACCTTAGATTTATTTGATTTTTCACTGACTGTACTGTTTACATCCTAGGGAGGAAGAAAAAATGCGTCACGGTTGTCGCGTTCCCGAATTGGGGAGACCGGCGGATCAACGGAAGGCCCTCTTACGTGCCCTCACCACTCAACTGATTCGCCATGGCCAAGTCAAAACCACTAAAGCGCGGGCCAAAGCGGTTCGTTCTGAAGTAGATCGCATGATCACTTTGGCAAAAGATGGTTCTTTAGCTGCCCGTCGTCGGGCTTTGGGCTATATGTACGACAAAGATCTTGTTCATGCCCTGTTTGCCCAAGCAAAAGATCGCTATGGCGATCGCCAAGGGGGTTATAGTCGCGTTGTCCGTACCATTCGTCGTCGCGGCGATAACGCAGAAATGGCAATTATCGAATTAGTCTAACCCAGACTAATCTGCCACCTGTCTAAGTCCATGTCCCAAGCCAACCCCAGAAAACGCATTGCGTTGGTCATCCAATATATCGGCACTCACTTTTGTGGTTGGCAACGGCAAACAGCAGAAAGAACCGTGCAAGCCGTCATTGAAGAGACTATCTCTTCTGTTGTCGGCCAAAAAATCACAATTCACGGTGCCGGCCGCACCGATAGCGGTGTCCATGCCGCTGGGCAATTCGCCCACTTTGAATGTGAGAGTTTAATTCCTGGTTATAAATGGGCAAAAATCCTTAACGATCGCCTACCACCCGATATCAATATCCGTGGTGCTTGCGAAGTTCCCCAGGATTGGCACGCTCAGTTCTCTGCCCAATGGCGACGGTATCGGTATACCATCTATACCCACCCAACCCCCAACCTGTTCATTCAGCCCTATGCTTGGCATTATTACCAAGCCCCCCTCGATGAAACCCTCATCCAAGCAGCCCTGACGCCCCTATTGGGTGAACATCACCTCGCTGCTTTTCAACGGACTGGTTCCAAGCGCTCCCATGCATGGGTCAATGTACAGGCAGCAGAATGTTCCCGTCGAGGCTCCTTTATTCATATAGAAATTCAAGCCAATGGGTTTTTGTATGGGATGGTTCGCCTACTGGTCGGGATGCTAGTGGACATTGGACAAGGTAAACTTTCTTTAGCGCAATTCCAAGATATTTGGAAAAATGAGAAGCGACACCTTGTAAAATATTCAGCCCCAGCAAAAGGCTTATGTTTACTTAGGGTTGGTTATCCTGAGCCTTTGTTTCCACCCCATATTTGGTTTGATACCCAGCCAACTTTTCTACTAACTCATTAGTTGAATTCCTTATGCGTCATCTAGCGCAAAAATTTTATGATTAAGACACCTTTACCGAAACAAGAAACCCTTGACCAGAAATGGTATGTGGTCGATGCTGCTGACCAACGCTTGGGTCGTTTAGCGACCGAAGTTGCCAAAGTACTCCGGGGCAAAAATAAAGCAGAATATACCCCCCACATGGATACTGGGGATTTTGTCATTGTTGTGAACGCTGAAAAAGTAGTTGTGACGGGTCGTAAGCCTGAGCAAAAACTTTACCGTCGTCACTCTGGCCGTCCTGGTGGGATGAAGGTTGAAACCTTCACTCAGCTGCAAGACCGGATTCCTGAGCGCATTATCGAAAAAGCAGTTAAAGGAATGTTGCCGAAAAATGCCTTGGGTCGTCGCTTGTTCACCAAGCTAAAGGTCTATGCTGGTAACGAGCATCCCCATGCCGCACAGCAACCCGAAGTTCTGACCATTAATACTATTCCCGGAGGAGATAAATAATGAACGCAACCGCTACTCAAGATCGCCCTATTTACTGGGGAACAGGTCGTCGTAAGTCATCCATTGCCCGTGTACGCCTTGTGCCTGGTTCTGGCAAGGTTGTTGTCAACAACCGCTCTGGGGAAGATTATTTCAACCGGATTCCTGGTTACCTTGCGGTGCTCAAGTCTCCCCTGGAAACCCTGGGTTTAGAAAGTGAGTATGACATTCTTGTGAATGCCCATGGTGGTGGCTTAACTGGTCAAGCAGATGCCGTCAAGCTTGGTGTGGCTCGTGCTCTCTGTGAATTGGATCCGGACAACCGCCAGCCCTTAAAAATTGAAGGCTATTTAACCCGTGACCCCCGTTGTAAGGAACGGAAAAAGTACGGTTTACACAAGGCCCGCAAAGCGCCTCAGTTCTCCAAGCGTTAATTATTTGGTATGGCGTTCGTTATGGCTACTGTGGCGATCGCCTTTATGCATTCTATTAAACTGAATTTATTAGAGAATAATTCCCATGCCCAAAGCTGATATTCATCCCGAATGGTACCCAGACGCCAAAGTCATCTGTAACGGTGAAGTTGTGATGACGATTGGTTCTACCCAACCTGAAATCAACGTTGAAATTTGGTCTGGTAACCACCCCTTCTACACCGGAACTCAAAAGATTATCGATACCGAAGGTCGTGTAGACCGTTTCCTCCGGAAGTACGGTATGCTCAGCAACAATTCCGACGACCAGAAATAGGTATTCCCTTGAGTTTTCCCAACCCGGCAGCCCCCTGCTGGGTTCCTTTGTTTTTTAGGGATTTTCTTCCCCTAACGTAAAAACGTTCTGTGCATTATGGCTGAAGCATACTTACTCGATAAACTAAAGTCCGTCGAACAAACCTTCCAGGAAATGACCCGACGCCTGGCCGATCCCGACATCGCGACGAACCCCGATGAGCTACAACGGGTGGCAAAAATTCGTTCCTCCCTCGAAGAAACAGTAAATACCTTCAATCAGTGGAAAGAAGCACAAGAAGAACTCCGGGGAGCAAAGGAAATCCTCAAAGAATCCACCGGAGATCCCGAAATGAAGGAAATGGCGGCCTTAGAAGTCGAAGAACTCGAAAATACCATTGACACCCTCGAAAATCGTCTGAAGATTCTGCTATTGCCCAAGGATCCCAACGACGAAAAGAACATCATGTTAGAAATTCGCGCCGGCACCGGGGGAGATGAAGCGGGCATTTGGGCGGGCGATCTGCTCCGGATGTATTCTCGCTACGCCGAAGGTCAAAACTGGCGGGTAAAACTCCTGAGTGAATCGGCTGCGGACATGGGAGGCTTTAAGGCAGTCATCCTAGAAATTCAAGGGGAACAGGTTTACAGCAAATTGAAGTATGAAGCTGGTGTACACCGAGTTCAGCGGGTGCCTGTCACCGAAGCTGGGGGACGGGTTCACACCTCTACAGCGACCATTGCCGTGATGCCAGAAGTTGATGATGTCGAAGTCGAAATTGATCCCAAAGATATTGAAATGACCACCGCCCGTTCTGGCGGTGCTGGGGGCCAGAACGTTAACAAAGTAGAAACTGCCGTTGATCTGTTCCACAAACCGACGGGCATTCGCGTCTTTTGTACAGAAGAGCGATCGCAGTTACAGAACCGAGAACGGGCCATGCAAATTCTTCGGGCAAAGCTCTACGAAATGGAACTCCAGAGACAGCAAGAAGAAGTCAGTTCCATGCGCAAGTCCCAGGTGGGTACAGGTGCTCGTTCTGAAAAAATTCGCACCTACAACTATAAAGATAATCGCGTTACAGATCACCGCCTAGGACAAAACTTTTCCTTGGCCCCGGCCCTAGAAGGAGATATTGAAGATATGCTCCAGGCTTGTATCTCCCAGGATCAACAGGCTCAACTCGAACAGCTCGCCGCCGAAGGCTAATAAATCCTTCCCTGGGGAAGGTGGCCGCAGGCCGGAAGGGGTTCTTCCCTGGAGAAGGCGATCGCAAGCCGGAAAGGATTCTTTCCTGGGGAAGGTGGCCATAGGGTGAAAGAAGTTCCTTTCTAAGGTTGAACTTCACTGCAAACCTGATAAAAATCTGTCTCTGGCGGTTCCGCGAAGAGAGGATTCATTTCCGCCATGATTTTTTGGCTGAGTTCCGTCTGATTTTTATCCATATCCTCAATGTTGTCCCAAAGGATCATCGCAATGCCTTGATCGCTATTGGGCCCCATTTTTTGTAGCAAAAAAGCCCCTTGAAATCCCTCTGAATAGCTGGACACAATTTTTTCATAAAGGGTTTGAGCCTGGGCAAAGCGTCCAGGTTTAAATTCACCGATCGCCACATAGGCAACTTTATGGCGGAGACAGTCGTTAAGTCCTTGCATAGTTGAATTTTCCATCGTCTAAAATTACATGGCCTAGGGCGATCGCCTGTCGCCTCTGCCGATAATTTCACTGTAGCGAGATAATTCCCCTAAAAGGCCTCTTTGCGCATTTTCTTAACCGGTTTTGCGCTTATGTCAACTTTTTTGTCATCTTCCAAGCACACCACCACATAACCCGCTTTAAATCTTTAACCTGCCATTAATCCAACACCAAAGCGATATTAATCCTCCTTTGGTTCACTGGAAGTGCATCAAACTATAAACTAGCCCGTATCCAACTTTACAAATATTGAAAGTTGTGAATTTCTGGTGCTATACTGCTAAGCGGCGTTTTGATAATGATTTGCAGTAATAAAATATGCTTATCAGTAACATAAATGCCCAAGCTCAAAATCAAAAAATATCTCAGGTGTGAGGTTTAATCGAATATGTCTAAAACAGTGAGAAATCTTCTCAGTGGTGCTTCCGTTGCCCTAGGCGCAACTGTTGCTTTTTCTGGCTCTGCCCAAGCAAACACTGAACTCCTCAATCAAATCAATAGCTATAGCCAGGACGACATCGCTCAGGTTAATAGTGTTTTCCAACTCAGTGATGTTTCCCCTTCTGACTGGGCCTTTGACGCGCTTCGTAACCTAGTCGAAAACTACAACTGTATTGTTGGTTATCCCGATGGCACTTTCCGTGGCAGCCGTCCCCTCAGCCGTTATGAATTTGCCGCTGGTCTGAACGCTTGTTTACAGCAAATTGAGCGCATGATCCAAAGCGGTGGGTCTGAAGTAACCCCCGAAGATCTAGCAGCTCTTCGCCGTCTCGTGAACGAATTCGAAGCAGAACTCGCCACCCTCGGTGCTCGCGTTGATGACCTCGAAGGTCGCGTTGAATTCCTCGAAGACCATCAGTTTTCTACCACTACTAAGCTCGGTGGGGAAGTTATCTTCAATCTTGGCGCTGCTTTTGGCGATAGTGTTGAGGATGATCAGGTCACCTTCAGCGATCGCGTTCGTTTAAATCTTGACACTAGCTTCACTGGTAAAGACCGTCTTCGTACTCGCCTTGAAGCCGCCAATATCGACAACTTAGGCGGTGCAGCCCCTGGTGACTCTACTCGTCTTGGTTTTGGTGGAATCACTGGTGACGGTAATGAAGTGGAGATTGGTAAGTTATACTACCGTTTCCCCATTGGTGATAATGTTCGCGCTTATATTGGTGCTGTGGGTATGGGTCTTGATGACATTGCAGACTCTACCAGTCCCTACTTTGAAAGTAGTGGTAGTGGCGCCCTCTCTCGTTTTGGCCGCTTTAACCCCATCTACCGTGGCCCCGATGGTGCTGGTGCTGGTTTCAACCTCAAATTTGGTGACAAGTTTACTTTCACTGGAGCTTATCTCGCCGACGACGGTATCGTAAGTGATCCTGCCGAGAAAAATGGTCTCTTTAATGGAGATTATACGGCTGCAGCTCAACTGGACTTTGAGCCTTCTGAAAACATCATGTTGTCTGCGGTCTATGCTCGCCGTTACCAGCAATCTGGAGAAGTGAACTTTTCTGGCAGTACAGGAAGCGAGTGGGCTAAAGATCCATGGAATGAACTAGGTTCTGATGAATACGCAGCAAGTTCCAACAACTATGGAATCCAAGCGAGCTGGATGATCGGCGAAAAGTTCAACCTTGGTGGTTGGGTTGGTTATACGGATGCTCAAATCGAAGATCCAAACAATAGCGGTAATGCCGATATTTGGAACTGGGCTGTTAATGCAGCACTACTTGATGTTGGTGGTGATGGTAATGTCCTCGGTTTGATTTTCGGTCAGCCTCCAAAGCTTACAGGCGCAGAAGAAAATGGTGTAGATCTATGCGCTGGAGATACTTGTGATGACAATACTTATCTCGCTGAACTTCAGTACCGCTACAAGCTGAACGACAACATCACCATTACTCCCGGTGCTTATGTCGTCTTCAACCCCAACCAAAATGACGATAATGACACCGTTGTTGTGGGTTCTGTACGTACCACCTTCAGCTTCTAAGGCAAAGGAAAACCAAGTCTAATTCCTCACACATATTGCTTCTAAAAGCAAAAAAATTAAGATTGGAAGTGAGTCAATTTTGGCTCACTTTTTTCTTTATAGTCACCAAGTTTTAGAAATTAGGTTTTATTTTGACTTTAAGTTGTATTGTACATATACTGATAAATTGTGAGTTTTTTGAAAAACCATGAACGCTGAAGCAATCATTCGCTCCATCGAAGCGGAACAGCTCAAGGATGATCTTCCGACCATCCACGTGGGCGACACCGTTCGAGTCGGAGTCAAAATCAAAGAAGGTACCAAAGAACGGGTTCAGCCCTACGAAGGTACCGTTATTGCCATGCGCAATGGTGGGATTAACGAAACCATCACTGTGCGTAAAATTTTCCAAGGAATTGGTGTTGAGCGGGTCTTCCTGCTGCACTCTCCCCTCGTCGATAACATCAAAGTTATCCGTCGTGGTAAAGTCCGCCGGGCTAAACTGTATTACTTGCGCGATCGCGTTGGTAAAGCAACTCGGATCAAGCAACGTTTCGATCGCCCGATCTAGGCTTTTTGTAATCCCTTTGATTCGCTCAAAATGTTTTGCACAAAGCCTGCCACCTGTGCTAAGATTGCTAAGGCTTGTTAAGAGCAAGTGTACAAGCGTCCTTAGTTCAGTTGGTAGAACGCAGGTCTCCAAAACCTGATGTCGGGGGTTCGAGTCCTCCAGGGCGCGTTTCAATTTACATTAAACTTTAGTTGAAGTATTGCAGTGGCTCTGGGAGGAGTTTCTGATTGTGGCCAAAACAAAGAAGACCGTCGAGACTGAAGCCAATAAGCCCGAAGGTTTCGACGTTACAAAATACGCCAATGAAACAAAAGAAGAACTTGCTAAGGTTGTTTGGCCCTCTCGCCAACAGCTTATTAGTGAATCTGCCGCTGTTATTTTGATGGTGATCCTTGTTGCGACTATTATCTACGTCGTAGACAATCTCTTCATTTTTGTTTCAGGTGCTGTATTTTAAAAGACTCTTTAACTTTCTATGGAACATTCAGAAGAATACACAGAAACGCAAGTCGGATCCAAACCACGTTGGTATGCCGTCCAAGTTGCATCTGGGTGCGAACAAAGAGTCAAAGCAAACCTTGAACAACGCATTCATACTCTCGATGTGGCGGATCGAATCTTTCAGGTTCAGATTCCCCAAACCCCAACCGTCAAAATCCGTAAGGATGGCAGTCGGCAGCATGGAGAAGAAAAGGTTTTTCCTGGTTATGTCTTGGTTCAGATGACCCTAGATGATGAAGCTTGGCAGGTCATCAAAAATACGCCCCATGTGATTAATTTTGTTGGGGCTGAACAAAAGCGTAGCTACGGTCGGGGACGGGGCCATGTTAAACCCGTGCCTCTCAGTAAGTCTGAAGTAGAGCGCATCTTTAAACAAGCTCAGGTTGTTGAACCGACTGTTAAGGTCGATATGGCCATTGGCGACAAAATTCTCGTACTTTCTGGTCCTTTTAAGGATTTTGAAGGCGAGATCATTGAAGTCAGCCCTGAGCGCAGCAAACTGAAAGCTCTATTGTCGATCTTTGGTCGAGATACGCCAGTAGAACTTGAATTTACTCAAGTGGAAAAACAGAGCTAGCGATGGCAAAAAAAGTTGTTACGGTAATCAAATTAGCTTTACCTGCGGGTAAGGCCAACCCTGCACCTCCTGTTGGGCCAGCCCTGGGTCAGCACGGGGTGAACATCATGGCTTTCTGTAAGGAGTACAACGCGAAGACTTCTGACCAGGCAGGCATGATTATTCCTGTAGAAATTTCGGTATATGAAGACCGGAGTTTCACATTCATCCTAAAAACACCCCCTGCTTCTGTCTTGATCCGTAAGGCAGCCGGGGTCGAGAAGGGTTCTGCCCAGCCTAACAAGCAAAAAGCAGGTTCTATCTCTCGGGCGCAACTGCAGGAAATCGCCCAAACTAAAATGCCTGATTTGAATGCGAATGATATCGAAGCGGCAATGAATATTGTTGCTGGTACAGCGCGCAATATGGGCATTACAGTTACGGACTAGTAACTGCCTGGAAACTGGATACAACAGTTAAGTTTTTAATCTTTATGTTTGGGGAGAGGCGTGTGTCTCGTTATGTACCCAAGGAGTAAGTATGGCAAAAAAATTATCTCGTCGGCTTCGTGAGGCGCTTGAGAAGGTTGAAGATAGAGCCTATGAGCCTCTAGAAGCTTTGACACTTTTGAAAGAAACTGCTACAGCTAAGTTTGATGAAACGGCTGAGGCTCACATCCGCCTAGGGATTGACCCGAAATACACGGATCAGCAGTTGAGAACGACCGTTGCTTTCCCGAAAGGCACGGGGCAGTCTGTACGGGTTGCTGTCATTACCAGCGGTGAACAGGTAAAAGTTGCGGAAGAGTCCGGAGCGGATCTTGTTGGTTCCGAAGAGCTCATCGAAGATATCCAAAAGGGCATGATGGACTTTGAAGTCTTGATCGCAACGCCGGATATGATGCCGAAGGTAGCTCGTTTGGGTCGTCAGCTTGGCCCCCGTGGTTTGATGCCTTCACCGAAAGGTGGCACTGTGACGACGGATGTCGCTTCGGCGATCGCCGCCTTTAAAGCAGGGAAACAAGAGTTCCGGGCTGACCGGGCAGGGATTGTCCACGTCCTTTTTGGTAAATCCTCTTTCGCTGCGGAAGATCTTCTGGTAAACTTAAAGGCTCTTCAGGAAACCATCGACCGGAACCGTCCCTCTGGGGCCAAAGGTCGCTACTGGCGGAGCATTTATGTGTCCGCTTCCATGGGGCCTTCGATCCAGGTGGATATCAACGCCCTCCGGGATCTTTCCATTGAAGAAAAAGCCTAGGCCTTCTTAGGTAAAACAATTAAATAGATTTGTATTCATGCCAGAGACAGCAGGGGCGATCGCTTAATATCCTGCCGAGGTAAAACGCTACAAGACTAGACAAGTTTTTTCCAAGTTTGCTTGGAAGAAGAGCGTGACCCTGGCATTGTTGTTAGGGTCTATTTTTTTTGTCCCTACTTTAATAACCTTTCCCCAAAAAGGAGGTGAGAACAGAATGGGAAAATCGCTAGCAGATAAGCAAGAATTGGTTGCTGAGATCAAAGATTTGCTCAAGGATGCACAACTTACTTTTGTGATTGATTACAAGGGTTTAACCGTTGCGGAAATCACTGATTTACGTAACCGCCTTCGTCCTGCCGGGGCCTATTGCAAAATTGCGAAAAATACGCTGATGCATATTGCCGTTGATGGCGACGAAACGTGGCAACCCGTGCAATCTCTCTTAAAAGATTCCTCCGCATTTTTAATTGCGGGAGAAGACGTTGCTTCCGCCGTTAAAGCTTACAAAGAATTCCGCAAAGCGACGAAGAAAACTGAACTTCGTGGCGGCGTTATGGAAGGTCAAGCTTTAACCAGCGACCAAATCGAAGCCCTTGGTGATCTGCCCACCAAAGACCAACTCTACGGTCAGATTGCAGGTGCGATCAATGCAGTTACAGCAAAAATCGCCATCGGCATCAACGAAGTACCGGGTTCTTTGGCCAGAGCCATCAAAGCTGTTTCCGAAAAAGAAGCAGCCTAACTTTCAATGCCGCTTGATTTATTTCGTTGCGGCCTAACTTTCTCGTTGTTCTAAACGTAATTTTTATTCACTAAGGAGATAGATTAAATGTCTGCTACTACCGATGAAATTTTGGAGAAGTTGCAATCTCTAACCCTGCTTGAAGCAGCTGAATTAGTTAAGCAAATTGAAGAAACCTTTGGCGTTAGTGCTGCTGCTCCCGTTGGTGGCATGGTCATGGCTGCCCCCGGTGCTGCTGCTGCTGAGGAAGTTGAAGAGAAGACTGAATTTGACGTTATTCTCGATGAAGTTCCTGCTGACAAGAAAATCGCCGTTCTTAAGGTTGTTCGTGGCATCACTGGCCTCGGTCTTAAGGAAGCCAAAGAAATGGTTGAATCTGCGCCTAAGCCCATTAAAGAAGGCACTGGCAAGGAAGATGCTGAAGCCATCAAGAAGCAACTTGAAGATGCTGGTGCAAAAGCAAGCGTCAAGTAATTTATATCAACTTGCCTATTGATAAGTAGGTATAGCTTCAATTGATATTTAGTTGATTAGCGGACAGGTTATCTGTTCGCTTTTTTTTGATCTTGAGATCTTGATGATTAAAGCTCTGCTAGGGCATTTATGGCATGAAAAAATCCCCCTGCAGTGATTGAGGGGGACTGATAAGTTGAACTTGTTTTGTGTAAAGGCTTTTTAGAGTTGGGGTTCTTTCTGGTGCCAAGCCGTTGCCTGTTCATAGACATGGGCCACCTGAAGTAAGAGATCCTCTCGAAGAACATTACCGATGAGTTGCATCCCGATGGGGAGTCCTTGGGCATCAAAGCCACAGGGCAGACTCAGGGCCGGTAGTCCCGCTAAATTGACGGGAATGGTCATCAAGTCAGAGAGATACATACTGAGGGGATCATCGGTTTTTTCGCCAGCTTTGAAAGCGGTACTGGGGGAAGTGGGACAAATGAGTAGGTCCACCTTGGCAAAGGCTTGATCAAAGTCTTCTTTAATTAAAGTTCTGACCTTCTGGGCTTTGAGGTAATAGGCATCATAATAGCCAGCCGACAAGGTGTAAGTCCCTAACATAATCCGGCGCTTTACCTCAGGGCCAAAACCAGCGGCACGGGTTTGGGTGTACATATCAACCAAGTTATCGGCCGCAGCGTTGCGTGTGCCATATTTGACGGCATCGTAACGGGCTAAATTTGCTGAGGCTTCGGACGGGGCAATGATGTAGTAAGCAGGTAAGCCATAACGGAAGCGAGGACAGGAGATAGTTTCAACCTCAGCACCAAGTTCCTGGAGTTGGGCGATCGCCTTTTGAACCGCTTCAGCCACCTCTGGATTCAGCCCTTCCCCAAAAGTCTCCTGGATGATGCCAATTTTGAGGGGCTTATCCTTGGGGAGTGCCGCCTGGAGCAACTGGCTATATTGGGGAATATCCACATCTAAACTGGTGGAATCTTTGGGATCATGGCCGGCGATCGCCTCTAACAGAATCGCTGTATCCTCTACTGTCCGCGCAAAGGGGCCAATTTGATCTAGGGAAGAAGCATAGGCCACCAACCCAAAACGAGACACCAGACCATAGGTTGGTTTGAGGCCCACAACCCCACATAGAGAAGCCGGTTGCCGAATCGAACCACCGGTATCTGAACCCAGGGCGATTGGGGCTTCCCCTGCTGCCACTGCCGCCGCTGACCCCCCAGAGGAGCCCCCCGGTACCCGCGTCACATCCCAGGGATTCCCCGTCACTTGATAGCCAGAATTTTCCGTCGAGCTACCCATGGCAAACTCATCAAGGTTTGTTTTGCCCACCATAATCGCCCCAGCTTCCTGCAACTTCTGGGTGACTGTCGATTCGTAGGTCGGCACAAAGCCTTCCAGGATGCGCGAAGCACAGGTGGTCTGAATACCTTTCGTACAGAGATTATCCTTAATCGCAATGGGGATGCCTTCTAGGAGGCCAATGGTTTTCCCCGCTGCAATTTTTGCATCCACTTGTGCTGCCTGGGCTAAGGCCTGTTCCTTAGTCAGGGTTAAAAACGCTTTAACCTTGGGTTCCACCGCTTCGATATGGGCAAACGTTTCCGTCAAAATCTCGACGGCAGAACGTTCCTTTGAAATGAGTTGTTGGTGTAGCGTGCGGATGGCTGACATGCTTTATATATTCTCTGAAATACCCCAATCAGTTTATCCACTTGCCTTCCTCCCTGACAATCATCTCTAAAAATTATTTTTGAGGCGATCGCCCCGGAAGGGAACCAGCATCCGATACAATAAACTCCAGCTTATGTTAATTTGATAAGTCTATTTTTAGTCAGCACAACAAAATGCTAAATTTATGAGCGCTCATATTCTTTAACAAAGTATGAGAACCGCTCAGGTAGATTTTTAGGAATCATCAATGAACCAGGAAATTTTTGACAAAATTAAAAATATTATCGTTGATCAGCTGGATGTCGATGCTGACTCCGTAAGCCCCGAATCAAACTTCATCAGTGACCTTGATGCAGACTCCCTCGACACAGTCGAGCTGGTCATGGCCTTTGAAGAAGAATTTGATATCGATATTCCCGATGATGTCGCTGAAAAAATCACTACGGTGGGAGAAGCAGTTAACATCATCGCTGAAAAAACTGGCGCCAACTAAGTTATTTAGTCTAGTCAGTTTAACCCCAACTTCCAGAGCTGCGAACTTCCCAAAGTTATCGCGGCTTTCTCGCTAGTTTTTATGATTGATTGTCGCTTCCTTCGGATGCACAAGCCTTTTTTCCCACTGCAAAAACACTCAAATCAGCCATGGCACACTCATCTCCGTATCGCGTTGTAATCACCGGTTTAGGTGCGATCACCCCGATTGGTAATACCCTAGAGGAGTATTGGGAAGGACTCATGACCGGTCGCAATGGCATTGACCTCGTGACCGCATTTGACGCTTCCCAACATGCCTGTCGCATTGCAGGTGAAGTAAAAGGCTTTGATCCCCTCGCATTCATCCCCAAGAAAGAAGCGAAACGCATGGATCGATTCTCCCAATTCGCCGTGGCTGCCAGTAAGCAAGCCCTTGCCGATGCGGGTCTAGAGATCAATGCGGACAATGCCCCTGATATCGGTGTGATGATTGGCACCGGGGTCGGCGGTATCAAGGTGATGGAAGACCAGCAGGAAATTTACCTGGAGAAAGGCCCCAGCCGCTGTAGCCCCTTCATGATTCCGATGATGATTGCCAATATGGCGGCAGGGTTAACGGCGATCCATACCGGTGCCCAAGGGCCCAATAGCTGTACTGTGACAGCCTGTGCGGCAGGTTCCAATGCTGTCGGAGAAGCTTTCCGACTTGTACAACAGGGCTATGCGAAGGCCATGATTTCTGGGGGCACCGAAGCCGCTGTCACCCCCCTCAGTTTTGCGGGATTTGCCTCCGCCCGGGCTTTATCGACCCGCAATGATGATCCCAAACACGCTTGTCGTCCTTTTGATCAGGACCGCGATGGTTTTGTGATGGGCGAAGGGGCCGGCATTTTAATCCTAGAAGAGTTAGAGCATGCCTTGGCGCGGGGCGCGAAGATCTACGGGGAAATTGTCGGCTATGGCATGACCTGTGATGCCTATCACATGACGGCACCGACTCCCGATGGAGCTGGGGCAACCCGAGCCATTGAATTGGCCCTCAAGGATGGCGGCTTGGCCCCGAACCAAGTGAACTACGTGAATGCCCATGGGACGAGTACCCCCGCCAATGACATCACAGAAACAAAAGCGATTAAAAAAGCCCTCGGCGACCAGGCTTACAAAATTTTAGTGAGTTCGACTAAATCCATGACCGGTCACCTCTTGGGTGGTTCTGGGGGTATTGAGGCGGTGGCCACAGTGATGGCGATCGCCAATGACCGCGTTCCCCCAACGATCAACCTCGAAAATCCCCAAGAAGGCTGCGATTTAGATTACGTTCCCAACGAAAGCCGCGAACACCCAGTTGAAGTTGCCCTTTCTAATTCCTTTGGATTTGGTGGCCATAACGTCACCCTTGCGTTTAAAAAATATCGTCCAGAATAAATTAGTCGGCGTAAAGGTTAGCGATTTGACAGAATCATTCTTGCCCAGTGATCCTAACAGTGGGATGATGGGGGGGATTTTGAGGAGGGCAATTTGCGCTTCTCGATGGTCTAATAACTCCCTATAGTTTTTCTTTATTTGTCGTTTACTGTCAGAAATTTTCACTATGACCGTTGCAACCCAATCCATAGATCAGCTTTGTATTAATGCAATTCGCTTTTTGGCAATTGATGGCGTCGAGAAGGCAAAATCTGGTCACCCCGGTTTACCGATGGGCGCGGCTCCCATGGCCTATACCCTCTGGGATAAATTCATGCGGTTTAACCCCAAGAATCCGAAATGGGTCAACCGCGATCGCTTTGTCTTGTCAGCGGGCCACGGTTCAATGCTGCAGTATGCTTTGATGTACTTAGCGGGCTATGACAGTGTTTCCCTCGAAGACATTAAGCAATTTCGTCAGTGGAAATCGAAGACTCCCGGTCACCCTGAGAACTTCGAGACCCCTGGTGTAGAAGTCACGACTGGCCCCCTCGGTCAAGGGATTGCTAATGCCGTCGGTCTCGCCCTCGCTGAAGCACACCTCGCCGCCCGGTACAATAAGCCCGATGCCAAGATTTTTGACCATTACACCTACGTCATTATGGGTGATGGTTGCAACATGGAAGGAATCTCTGGAGAAGCAGCATCCATTGCGGGTCACTGGGGTCTCGGCAAATTAATTGCCCTCTATGACGACAACCATATTTCTATTGATGGCTCTACGGACATTGCCTTCACCGAAGATGTCTGTAAGCGTTACGAGTCCTACGGTTGGCACGTCCTCCATGTAGAAGATGGGAACAATGATCTAGAGGCGATCGCCAAAGCCATCGAAGCGGCCAAGGCAGTAACCGACAAGCCCTCTCTGATTAAAATTACAACGACGATTGGTTACGGTTCCCCCAACAAAGCGGACACCGCTGGTGTTCACGGGGCGGCCCTCGGCGCTGACGAAATTGAGTTGACCCGCAAATCCCTCGAATGGAATTATGGGCCTTTTGAAGTCCCTGAAGATGCCCTCAATCATTTCCGTAAAGCCGTTGAACGGGGTGCTAGCGCCGAAGCAGAGTGGAACCAAGTGTGGGCCACCTACAAAACCAAATATGCTGAAGAAGCCGCAGAATTAGAGCGGATTCTTTCTGGTAAGCCCCCCGCAAACTGGGCCGATGCTCTACCCACCGCCACGCCCGCCGATAAAGGCCTTGCCACCCGTAAGCACTCCGAGATTACCCTCAATGCGATCGCCCCGGTATTGCCGGAACTGATTGGTGGTTCTGCGGACTTGACCCACTCTAACCTGACGGAAATCCACGTTTCCGGCGATTTCCAGAAAGGCGCATACGAAAACCGTAACGTCCACTTTGGGGTCCGAGAACATGCCATGGGCGCGATCTGTAACGGCATCGCCCTCCACGGCACTGGTTTACTGCCCTATGGTGCCACCTTCCTCGTTTTCTCCGATTACATGCGGAACTCCATCCGTTTATCCGCCCTGTCCGAAGCGCGGGTAATTTGGGTGATGACTCACGATTCCATTGCCCTTGGGGAAGATGGTCCCACCCACCAACCCATCGAGCACGTTGCTTCGCTGCGGGCGATGCCGAACCTCTATGTTTACCGTCCAGCAGATACGAACGAAACCTCCGGTGCCTATAAAGTTGCCGTTGAAAGTGCAACAACACCGACCCTATTGGCCCTCACCCGCCAAGGCTTGCCCAACCTCGAAGGCAGCTCCATCGAAAATGCCGCAAAAGGTGGCTATATCCTCTCCGATAGCGAAGGCACCCCTGACCTGATTTTGATTGGTACAGGTAGTGAAGTTCACCTCTGTGTCGAAGCTGCGAAAGCACTCCGGGCAAATGGTAAGAATGTCCGTGTTGTTTCCATGCCCTGTGTGGAACGCTTCGAAGAGCAAGATGCCGCCTACCAAGAGTCCGTACTGCCGCAAGCTGTGACCAAACGGGTTGCTGTAGAGGCTGGTACCACCATGAGCTGGTACAAGTACGTTGGTTTCGAAGGTGCTGTGATCGGCATTGACACCTATGGTGCTTCCGCCCCTGGTGGTGTGGTCATGGAGAAATTCGGTTTTACCGTTGACAATGTTGTGAAAACAGCCGAGACAGTACTGGGTTAAAACCCTGAGTCCGGTCATAGACTGACCATCGTCAGTAAAACGTTTTAGAGGTAGGTTTATCCCCTACCTCTTTTTTGTTCGCGACAATATTGCCGCGAGAGTGAACTAGCCTGTCCGCCAAAGGAGCGTCCCTGCGGCCACTAACCCCAACAGATTCGGAAACCAAGTTCCCATAAACGGCGTAATGGTTCCCCAGACGCCCATGGAACTGGAAATCACCGAAATCAGATAGTAGGCAAAGACAATGGTCACCGATAGGCCCACACTGGTGGCTCGGCTGGAATTTTGTGGGCGCAGGCCGATGGCAGCTCCGACCATGGCAAAGACAATGCAAACGAAGGGGACAGAAAATTTTTCTTGTTTTCTCACCTGGAGAGTCCGGATTCGCCTTTCGTTGCGACTTAACTTGAGGCTTTCTAAACAAACATCAATGACTTGGAGGGTCATTTCACTGGGACGTTGACAGCGGGTCGCAAGGATCAAAGGAGCATCAGATAGGCTCAAAAAACTGCTTTCAAACTGCTCAATATCACTAAAAGAGCCATTAGCCCCAATTTGATAAATGCTACCATCCCGCACCAGCCAACCCCGTTCATTAGCATTCCACTGGGCGGCAGCGGCGGTGATAATTCTTTGGGTATCGACGGCGGCGCGATCGAGGATGGTGAGGTTGTTCATTTGGGTGCCATCGAAGGTCTCGGCATAGAACAGAGTTTTAAGGATTTCGTGGTTACCAGTGGCCGTTTTAACCCGTTGATATTCGGGGTAGATGATATTTTTTTCTTGGTAGTCAATGGTTTCTTCTCCCTTGGCAATGTTGGCGATGGTGCTGGCCTGTTTGGTGGTCTGGGGGACGATCCAGTCGTTGAGACCAAAAGTAATGCCCGTAATGAGTAACCCCAGAAGAAGACCGGGAATCATCAGCCGCAAGGGGGGCAAACCGACGCTGCGTAAGGCGATAATTTCACTAAAAGAAGACAAGCTACTGTAGGCGGTGAGGGTGCCTAGTAGGGTCGCCATGGGGAGACCGAGGACAAGAAATTCTGGGAGACGGAGGGCGAGGATTTGGAAGGCGATCGCCCAGGTGATTTCATTGGCGACCACATTGCGCATTACCTCGAAGAGAACACCGATGGTAAGGCCCAAACTCGTGAAAATTCCTAACCCAAACAGGAAAGGCCCCACAAGTTGCGCCATAATGTAGCGATCTAATAGTGAAAATACCCTTAAAATTCTCAACATTGTGGTCTAGTCTGATTGGAGCAGCAAATTTTAGCAACGATTTAGCAATTAAAATCCCTAGCCCATCATGCCAAACAAGTTACGGTTTTGGCTGAAATTGCGCCCCTTTGCCGCTGATTTATCGCTGCGCATCGGGAACTTAGGGCCCCGATAATGATTCAGTGCCACTGCACTTTGGTTTATTCTAAATTTACTTTTTTTGATAGAGTCCATGTTTGACCTGTTTGCTTCTTTGCTCATTGCCCAGGAATCTGCCCCTTTATTGGTGGCCCAAGAGAACAGGTCGAAGGAAGAGTTACTCCCGCACCAAGCGCCCACACCAGGGGAAGAGCAAGGGTCTTCTGCGGGGCGATCGCCAGCGGCCATCGTCACGGAACCCCAAGAGGTGCGTCCTTTGCCGGGGAGCTTGAATGAAATTCCGGTCTTTAACAGCAACAGCCCTGAGGTCATTGCCCAGGAAGGCATTCTCTTATCTACTTTCCCGAAGGCGGGAAAAAGCCAGGCGATCGCCCACCTCGAAACCCCCCTCGAGGGACGCTTTGATATTTTCACCCACCACATTTCCCGGCCCGCCACGGAGCCACGCACTCTCTACCAAGGCCTGTTGGTCAACAATCCAACCGGTAGCCCCCGCACCCTCAAAATTCTCCAAGGCATTAGTTACCTCAATAGTAAAGATGCCCCCTTCCGCGAGCTATTGCCCTTCGTTGAGGATCCCCAAGGTCATGTCTATTCCGGCCCCGGCTCCCGACTGGTGAGCGATACCCTCCGGGGCAAAAGTCAAACGCAATTTCCAGAGGTTGTCCGTATTCCCCCCTACAGCACCGTGGTTTTGGCGAATCTCCCCATCCCAGTCAGCGGCGCCCGCTCTACCTACTTACAGGTGGAAACAGACGGCAGCGTTTACTTGGCCAATTTAGCGAAATATGAAGTCCGCGAAGAAATAGCCACCAGCCGCATTGACAATAATGGCAGTATCGTTGAAGGCAAAGCTTTCCGCTCTCGGCCCCCCAGCCTCGACGAATGGCGATCGCTCCTGACCCAAGGTCAACTCGTCGAACCCCGGGATCTCCCCCCGGTACCTAGTAAAGATCCGGGCCGCATTGTTTACGGACGGGTTGCAGGCATTTCCGTGGGTAGTCAGTGGGAGGCAACCGTCACCGATCCAGGCGCAGACAGTTTAGCCATCCCCGCTGCTGGCGAAGCGATTTCTTTCCCCATTAGCACCACCAGCACCGGCACCTTTGGCACCGACCAAGTGCAAAGCGCCCCCATGCTCACCCGTTATCCCGATACCGCGCTCCAGGGCCATGGTAACTATTTAGTCCATTACAAACTGACTTTTCCCCTTGAAAATACGAGTGATGAATATCAGTGGACATCGCTAACGTTTCAAACGCCTATTAAAGATGATCTCCATAGCGATCGCCTTTCCTTTTTTGAATCGCCCCCCAACCGTGTTTTCTACCGGGGTACTGTTCGCATTAATTACCCCAACGAATACCGGCGGCAGATAACCCGCTACGTCCATCTAGTGCAACACCGGGGACAACGCTCAGAACCCCTTGCCACCCTGGAAATTCCCCCAGGCGTGAGCCGCACCGCAGAAATTGACTTTTTCTATCCCCCCGATGCGACGCCCCCCCAGGTGATTACCGTGAGGACTCTTGCCCCAGAGGAACGTTAAAGATTCTCAAAATAATGGAGCGATCGCCCTAGGAACGTCTTGGGGGGAACAGTTGCCCCAAAGGTAGGCCCCAACAGGCAAAATCGCGGCGGATGCTGACGGTTGGGTGAGGGTCGATGGCCTGGGCCGTTGCTTCAGAAATTAAGAGCGCTGGCAAAAGGGTCAGGGGAATTTGTAACAGAATATTCCCCAAGAAGAACAGCAGAATTGCTGCGAATAAGCCCAGAATATGCCACTGGGGTAATCCCGCCGTTAGTCCCACCGCGAGGGGCGCATAATGGGCTACTTGCCACAACAAAATCACCATGGCGATCGCCCCCAGGACATTTAAAATCGGCTGCCGGGTTCCCTGCACCAGTCGTAAAATCTGCCGTTGTCGTTCATCGAGGCGTTCTGGCGGAATTTGAAATACAAAGAGGCTAAAGGGTTGCCAGGGCCGGAGAATTTGCAGCAGCCACACCGGGACACCGCCCAGGAGCACAATTAAGCCCAATTCAACATTAGCCACGGGAAATGGGATGCCAATCGCCAAGGCGATCGCCAACAAAGACCAAATCAAAGGCAGTAAGGCCAAGCCCGCAACATGCAACCAAAAATAAGGCTCAAACAACATTTTTCCGCCGCCCTAAAAAACATTAACGAACAACAGCACGATGCCCTGAATATCCCACGGTGCCCCCCTGAAAGTAAAGTGACCCTGGGCGCCAGGAGGAAGACCAATCAGCCTCTCGCCAATGGGTACCACAAATGTCAAGGAATATGACAAAAAATTAAGTTTGGTTTATCAAATTGTGTCAGAATGGCCAACCTTTCCTAGGCCAACCAGTATTTTTTGCTAAAACTCTTTAAGTGCCTTCAGCTTGCTCGCTATCAGACAGCAGCGTCTGCTCCATATAATGTGATGATGAGCAGAAGAATAGTTATAAATTTTTAATATCCATCTACTTGTCCAAGTAAAGGAGACTCACCATTTATGTTCACTAACGTCAAGTCCGCCATTCGCCACATCAAACCAGATGACATCAATAATCGCACGTTAGTGAAGGTGGTCTATGTCGTGTTGGAGTCCCAGTACCAGAGTGCCCTCTCTGCTGCGGTAAAAGCGATTAACGCGAACCACCCCAAGATTGCGGTTGAAATTAGTGGTTATCTGATTGAAGAGCTGCGTGACCCCGATAACTACGAAGAATTCAAGCGGGAAGTCGCCCAAGCCAACTTATTCATTGCCTCTTTGATCTTCATTGAAGACCTGGCCCAAAAGGTCGTCGAAGCCGTGACGCCCCACCGGGATAACCTGGATGCGGCGATTGTTTTCCCCTCCATGCCAGAAGTGATGCGCCTAAATAAAATGGGTAGCTTCTCCATGGCCCAGTTGGGACAATCCAAGAGTGCCATTGGCGAATTTATGAAAAAACGGAAGGAAAAATCCGGTGCTTCCTTCCAAGATGCCATGCTCAAGCTGCTCCGGACATTACCGAAGGTTTTAAAATATCTGCCTGTCGAAAAAGCCCAGGATGCTCGCAACTTCATGCTGTCTTTCCAGTATTGGCTGGGTGGCTCCCCCGATAACTTGGAAAACTTCCTGTTAATGATGACAGACAAGTACATTCTCAAAGGCAGCGAGAAGCTGGATAAGGCCGATTATGCGGAACCAGTAGTCTATCCAGACATGGGCATTTGGCATCCCCTCGCCCCAAAAATGTTTGAAGATACCAAGGAGTATCTCCAGTGGTACAACAGCCGCGACGATATTAGTGACGAACTGAAAGATCCCCTCGCTCCCTGTATTGGTCTGGTGCTGCAACGGACGCACCTCGTCACCGGGGATGATGCTCACTATGTGGCCATGCTCCAGGAGCTGGAATATCGGGGAGCCAAGGTGATTCCCATTTTCGCCGGGGGTCTAGATTTCTCGAAGCCAGTCGATGAATTTTTCTGGGATAACACGGTCGCCGGGGTCGAAAAACTACCTTTGGTAGATACGGTTGTTTCCTTAACTGGCTTTGCCCTTGTCGGTGGACCGGCGCGGCAGGATCACCCTAAAGCAATTGATTCCCTGAAGCGGTTAAACCGTCCCTACATGGTGGCGCTGCCCTTGGTCTTCCAAACCACAGAAGAGTGGGAAGAGAGTGATCTGGGTCTGCACCCGATTCAAGTGGCGCTCCAAATTGCGATTCCGGAACTGGATGGGGCGATTGAGCCGATTATTCTCTCTGGTCGTGACGGGGCCACAGGTCGAGCCATTACTCTCCAGGATCGCGTTGAGGCGATCGCCACCCGTGCCTTGAAATGGACGAACCTCCGCAAGAAGCCCAAGTTAGAGAAAAAGCTTGCCATTACAATCTTTAGCTTCCCCCCCGATAAAGGCAACATCGGCACGGCTGCTTACCTCGATGTCTTTGGCTCCATCCATGAGGTAATGAAGGGTCTACGGGACAACGGCTACGACATCCAAGAGATTCCTGAAACCCCTAAAGAACTGTTAGAGCTGATCATCCATGATGCCCAGGCCCAATACGCTTCCCCTGAGCTAAACATCGCCTATCGCATGGGTGTGCCGGAATATGAAGAACTGACCCCCTATTCCAAACGCCTTGAAGAAAATTGGGGCACCCCTCCTGGTGAACTGAATAGCGACGGTCAAAACTTGCTGATCTACGGGAAGCATTTCGGCAATTTATTCATCGGTGTTCAGCCCACCTTTGGTTATGAAGGCGACCCCATGCGTCTGTTGTTCTCCCGTTCTGCCAGCCCCCACCACGGTTTTGCTGCTTACTATACTTACCTTGAGCGGGTATGGGGCGCAGATGCGGTGCTTCACTTTGGCACCCATGGCTCGCTGGAATTTATGCCCGGTAAGCAGATGGGGATGTCCGGCGACTGTTACCCTGATAACCTAATCGGTAACATTCCAAATATCTACTACTACGCTGCCAATAACCCTTCAGAAGCAACGATCGCCAAACGGCGGAGCTATGCGAATACCATTTCTTATCTGACTCCCCCCGCTGAAAATGCCGGCTTGTATAAAGGTCTAAAAGAGCTGAGTGAACTCATCGGCTCCTACCAAACCCTAAAAGATGGAGCCCGGGGTGTGCAGATTGTGAATACGATCATGGATCAGTCCCGCATCTGCAACCTCGATAAGGATATTGAGATTCCTGAAAAAGATGCGGCTCAAATGTCCCAGGATGAGCGGGACAACATGGTAGGCATTGTCTACCGCAAGTTGATGGAGATTGAATCCCGTCTGTTGCCCTGTGGTCTCCATGTCATCGGTAAACCCCCCACCGCTGAAGAGGCGATCGCCACCTTAGTGAATATTGCCAGTCTCGACCGCGAAGAAGAAGGCATTTGGAGCTTGCCGACAATCATCGCCAAGAGCATCGGGCGCAACATGGAGGACGTTTATCGCAACAGTGACAAAGGCATCCTCGAAGATGTTGAACTCCTACAAGCAATCACCGAAGCTTGCCGTGCCGCCGTCCGTGCGCTCGTGATTGAACAAGTGAACGCCGAAGGACGCGTATCCCTTGTCTCTAAGCTTAACTTCTTCAACATGGGCAAAAAAGAGCCTTGGGTTGAAGCCCTCCACGAAGCAGGTTACAAAAACGTTGATCAGGAGTTACTCAAACCCCTGTTTGCCTACCTTGAATTCTGTCTCGAACAGGTTTGCGCCGACAAAGAACTCGGCGGGCTGCTCAAAGCCCTCGAAGGGGAATATGTTCTCCCCGGCCCTGGTGGTGACCCGATCCGGAATCCTAACGTGTTGCCCACAGGCAAAAATATCCACGCCCTCGATCCCCAATCGATCCCGACCCTCGCCGCAGTCCAATCTGCAAAAGTCGTCGTCGATCGCCTGATTGAACGGCAAAAACTCGATAACGGCGGCAACTACCCCGAAACGATTGCCTGTGTCCTCTGGGGAACCGACAACATCAAAACCTACGGCGAATCCCTCGCGCAAATCATGTGGATGGTCGGCGCAAGACCCGTTCCCGATGCCCTCGGTCGCGTTAACAAACTCGAACTGATTCCCCTCGAAGAACTCGGTCGTCCCCGTATCGATGTTGTCGTCAATTGTTCTGGCGTATTCCGTGACCTGTTCATTAACCAAATGAACCTACTCGATCAAGCCGTGAAAATGGCAGCGGAAGCCGACGAACCCCTGGAAATGAACTATGTGCGCAAGCACGCCCTAGAACAAGCCGAGGAAATGGGCATCAACATTCGCCAAGCCGCGACTCGCATTTTCTCCAACGCGTCCGGTTCCTACTCTTCTAACGTCAACTTGGCAGTGGAAAACAGTTCTTGGGAAGAAGAAAAAGAACTCCAGGACATGTACCTAAACCGCAAATCCTTCGCCTTCAACTCCGACAATCCCGGTGTGATGGACGAAAACCGTAAGGTGTTTGAATCTTCCCTTAAGAAAGCTGATGTGTCCTTCCAGAACCTTGATTCCTCGGAAATCAGCTTAACGGATGTATCCCACTACTTCGACTCTGATCCCACTAAGGTAATCGCCTCCCTCCGCGACGATGGCAAGAAACCCGCTGCCTACATTGCTGACACCACCACCGCCAACGCTCAAGTACGGACACTGTCTGAAACAGTACGCCTCGATGCGCGGACAAAACTGCTCAATCCCAAGTGGTACGAGGGCATGCTCTCCCACGGTTATGAAGGGGTGCGCGAACTGTCCAAGCGTCTGGTGAATACTATGGGCTGGTCTGCAACGGCTGACGCGGTAGACAACTGGGTTTACGAAGATACCAACGAAACCTTCATTAAGGACGAGGAAATGTGTAAGCGTCTGATGGATTTGAACCCCAATTCCTTCCGTCGGATGGTCAGCACTCTTCTTGAAGTGAATGGTCGGGGTTACTGGGAAACCAGCGATGAAAACCTTGAGCGTCTCCAACAGCTTTACCAAGAAGTTGAAGATCGCATTGAAGGAATTGAATAACTACGTTAATTTCAATTTCATATTTCTTTGATTTCTAAAGGGCGGCCTAAGGGCCGTCTTTTTTTGTCCTAAATTAAGATTGAGACAGCTAACATCATGGTGTGTGAAGAAAGTGAAATCCAGTTATCGATTATTACAACAGAAAATCAAGCCTTATAAGTTGGGGGGATATAGTTCTGTTCCTTTGAATGCGCCCAAAATAGTTTTAGAGACTGAATATTATCGGTTACTACAATTAGGCTTTACCCAAGATCAACTCGAAAAGGCGATCGGCGATCGAGAAGATGAAAAAATAAGGAATATGATTTACTGGAGAGTAATTAAGCAGCCAGATTTATATCCGCTTAGGTTGATCAAAACTAAAATTTTTCAACTGTCTCATACTGAAAGTACCAAAGAATTCAAAAAACTTTACCCTCTGCCACAGAAAGAAAAACTTGATTTTCGGTACAAAACAAACTGGATAGAAATTTTAAGAATCATTGAGGAAATCACTAACACTTACCATGAACAACAACAATTTTTCGTCATGGTTGAGCGTGCCATAGAAATTGAACTAAAATCAAAACAAAATGATTCCTTTCGACACCAAGCACTCGATCCAGATCTTTTGAGTTTACTCAGAGATCATCATTTAATCGGGAGGATGTGGGAAAAAGAGAAAACAAGCACAAAAAGCTTAAAAAGAGCTTTTGTGATCCAGAGGTGCAAAAAAAATAACTTAAATCCCGAAGATTTTTATTTAAGCGAGGGAAGCTAAAGATGAAACGAGCAGAATTACGAAAAAAAATTGAAAAATATAATAATCAAATAGAAATTCAACAACCTTATGAAAAAGATGGAGAGCTCTATATACAAAGAACGGACAATCAGCGAGAAATTTTATATCTAGAAGCGAGCTGTGATGAATTACGTCATGGGTTAAGTAATTATGAAGCTTTACTTGAGTTAGTCAAAAAAGAATATTTTCGTAATGCTAGTGAAAAAGATGCAGTGATTTACGCTCTCAAATATGAATCCACGAGGTTCGTATGGCATGAGCAACGTAATATTTTGAAGCAATACTTCAATGGCTATCATGACAATTATCAAAGAGAACAACGAAAAATTGAAAGCATCAATCGAGAAATGCAAATACTTAGGGATAAAAAAGAAAAACTGAAACAAGATCTTGTAGATTTCAAGGCAAGAAAAAACAAACTTGAGTTAGAAGTTAGAGCACTAAAAGCAGAAATAAGTCAACTTAAGCAAGAAATTGATTTTCTTGTGAATAGGCGTTCTGAGCTTAGGAAGGAAGTCGAACAGCTAAAACAGCAAAAAAGTATTTTATTAAATGAAATTCCTCTTTTAAAAACAGAAAAAGAAAACTTAGAGCAAATCATTGAAAGTCACAAAAAAGCTCTTGAATTATTGAAAATTAATATTTCTGATGGGCAAAATTTTCAAAATAAAGAAGAAATCTTTACAGAACTTGAAAAAGTAAATAATCGGCTACAACAGGAAAAGATGACTCTTTATACGGAGAATAGACAATTAAAATCTCTATGTGAATCACTTACAAGACAGATCAATCACAAAAATCAAATAATTGAGCAATACGTAGATGAAGTACGGGAATCGAAAGAAAAATTATCAAAAATCATTAGGGATCATAAAAAGACCGAAAAAGAACTCTTTTTTTACAAAAATCAGTCTCGTCGATTATCTCAAATCTTCTTAGAAGCGGGTCACCAAATCAAAGATAAACTTAAGAAAAATGAATATGAGATAGAGAAATTAAATCAAATACAGATTGATACTCTAAAGCAAATTGAATCGCAGAATTTAGTGGTTCCTTCTGAGCAAGAAACCAAATTTTTTCTCGATTCGAAAAAGTCAAGTACAGCCCAAGCGACGAATTCCATACTGGATCAAACTCGGAATGAGGGCGATACTGATTATAGTACTCTTGCGGAAGCGCAGATTAAAGAAAGTACCGACTATGTAGAGTTTACCCTCCCCACCGAGAAAAAAATCTACACTAAAGATTCAATCCAGGCTTATTTACAGAAAATTGACCGAATTCCTACATTATCGGTCGAAGAAGAAATTGAGTTGGCCCGGAAAATTGCCGATTTGCTCGAACTTGAGCGGATACGGGAACAACTCACCGAGTATGAGTCCCGCGTTCCCACTGATAATGAATGGGCTGAAGCCGCTGGGATGCCCCTAAAGGATTTTCAGCGTCGCTTGTTCCATGGTCGGCAGGCAAAGGACAAAATGGTGCAATCGAACCTCCGTCTGGTGGTCTCCATTGCAGAGAAGTATATGAACCGTGGTTTGTCGTTCCAAGATTTAATCCAAGAGGGTTCTTTGGGTCTGATCCGTGCCGCTGAAAAGTTTGACCACGAACAGGGTTATAAGTTCTCCACCTATGCGACTTGGTGGATTCGTCAGGCCATTACGCGGGTGATCGCCGATCAATCCCGAACCATTCGTTTACCTGTTCACGTCTACGAAACCATTTCCCGCATCAAAAAAAATACTAAGATTCTCTCCCAAGAGTTAGCTCGCAAACCCACCGAGGAAGAAATTGCTGGGCGCACGGAGGTGACGATCGAGCAACTGCGTTTCATCGCTAAATCTGTCCAGTTACCAATCTCATTAGAAACCCCAATTGGCAAAGAAGGAGACTCTCGTTTAGGTGACTTTATCGAAGCCGATGACGAACCCCCCGAAGACCACGTTTCTAAGAATCTACTGCGGGAGGATGTAGAAAATGTCCTCAATACTCTCAATGCCCGTGAACGTGATGTGCTGCGTATACGCTATGGCCTTGATGATGGCCGTATGAAAACTCTCGAAGAAATTGGCCAAATCTTTAACGTGACCCGGGAGCGCATTCGCCAGATCGAAGCTAAAGCTCTTCGCAAATTACGCCATCCAATTCGCAATAGTATTTTGAAAGGATACGTATATTAAATTTACTGTTTTTACAATTTGTCTTGTAAAGTTGTATTTTTTGGATGGTTTATCTGTCTTTATAAGTTTGTCGTAACTGTTGTACTGCATCAAAAACTTCATCAAACAAAATCCATTCATTGAATTGTGGGATATCAAGATCTGGCAATAAAACACTGCGCTCAACTTCTTGATACTTTTCGCCACGAAGATAATACAGAGACAGTTTACTATTTTTCCAAAACCAGACCTCTAGAATTTGTAGGCTTTGATAAATCTCTAAAGCATTTAAACCACCACTGGTAATCACAACTTCAATTGCTAGATCTGGAATGATTTTGCGGGTTTTAAGACAGTAACATTGATCAGGTTCAATACCCTTAAGTTGAGAATTTGAACGAAATGTAGTGGAACCTAGGGGATAAAAGCGAATTCCTTTTTCCAAAAAATAAGCTTCTAATAAAATACCAATAGCCTTTTTGATAAATTCATGGTGACTACCAGGAGCCATAATTTCTAACTGCTGCCGAAGATATCTAAAACGAATCTGACTATTTTCTGCATATTGTTCTAAAAGACGAGCATAATCATCCCAAGAGACTTGATTAACAATAAAACGTTGGTCTTGGTCTGCGTCTTTAGTCTGAATAAGTGTGAGGAGTTGCTGTAAGTATTGTAGTCGATCCACAACTAGCGTCATTGGCGCTTTATCCTCAACGGGCTATATGGACTTAATTTTAGGAGATTGCTAGGAAAATGGTCGCCTTGATAATCTTTTGGTCACGACTGTGAATCGTCGCCAAATACGGTGCTACGATGGGCAACAAAACCCTCTGCCATCCTGGAGAAGCTGAGCGTCATGGCCAAATCCATTGTCACCCTTGTTGATAATCTGCCGGAAAATAACATCACCACAAAAGTTTTGACGGCTCTCGATACCCTATTTCCAGGGGAATGGATAAATTTTCAGGGATTTGACGACGCAATCCGTCAAATTACCCAGGAGACCAATCCAGAGGTATTGCAACGAATTCGAGACAAGGCGATCGCCCTTTATGATGACCCAAAAAACGGTTACCAGAGTGCGATTTTTTTGTACCAAACCGTTGACCGAGCCGATACAGCCCTAGGTACCGCTGCCCTCGCCGACAAAATTGGTGAAAAAATCGGTCTTTTAGGCTTTCTCAGTAAATTGACCCCCAAGGCCGACACCAGCCAAACCATCGATCTCGTGCTGAAAATTTCCGTTGAAGCGATCGCCTACTGCAAATTAAATGGCCTGCCCCAGGCGAACCCCCAGGTTCTCGCCCAAGCCCTCCAAGAAAACTATCGGGGTGCCGCCCTAGTGCGCATGGGAACCCTCGTTTGTGTTGATGGCCTGTTACCCCTGGGGCCAGATTTCCTCGACAAAGTCCACAACATTATCGGCCAGGTGGATCAAACTGAAGTCCAAAGCAATACTGGCTACACTGTCCTTGGTTCGAGTTTACCGGGGGAAGATACCGCCTCTAAGCTGGGTTTCTTAAGCGAAAATTTCGAGGCCGTGCGGGGCTGGATGCAAAGCTGGATTGCGAAAACCGGTGTGTCCCGTGGCGCTGTATTTAGTCAGTTGGGACGATTTATTGAATTTGCCGACGATAATCTCGATTTAGTGGCCGCGTTTTTGGATCAAACCACCAACTACTTTACCCACACTGGCATTCAAACGGTGGCGACCCACCTGATTAAACGGGCCTATCAGGATGTACAAACAGAGATGGGATCACTCCCTGGGACAGCCGCCCCAGAACCAGCACCCACCGATGCCGGGGCGACGACTCTACAGTTACCCCAACCGCAATTTCGCCATGTACAAACGGATACGGTGCTGGCGATCCCCAAAGTTTCCATTGTTCACATCGGGAAGCCGAATCCCCAATATCCGCCGGAAGTCGATTTATCGCCGTTGCCCAATAGCGATGTGGTCTCCCGGCTCCACGCGAATTTGTGGAGTGATAATGGTTTTGAAGATTACATCCTGGATGTGGGGAGTTCCAATGGCACCTACCTCAATGGCACTTTGTTGGAACCTAAGGAAAAGCATCTGCTGCAAAACGGCGATCGCCTCGATTTTGGCCGGGGCGAAAAGGTCAGTCTCATCTTTGAAATGGGCTAACTAAAGATCAAATTGCGTTGTGAAAATGTCGCGGGTCATGGGCTGGGCAATCTCTAGCCCCTCACCCCCCAGTACTTCCAGGGGTTCCCCTTCGATCTGGAACCACACTGCAGCACTGGGATCAAGGCTGGTGGCCGTATAGAGCACCTGGGCAACGCGACCAATCATCGAGGCACTGCCGCCGCCAAACTGAAACTCTTCGGATAAATTCACCACAATGCCATCCCCCTGGATGATCAGACTCAACAGTTCTGTACCGGCGGGAATCGTGCTACTGAGGCCCTCCCCTGGGGTTTCTGTGAGTAATTGGGTAAAGATGCTTTCCAGTTGGCCTGTGGGTGTTTCTGCGGTGGGGGTCACTTCCACGGGGGCTAACGCCAGGCGATCGCCTTCGTCTTTGAGCCAGTAAACCGTCGGCTGAGGCGTCGTTTCCCCTGGATTTGAATCTGGATTATTGTCAGTGGGATCTTCACCATCTGGGGGCGGATTATTGTTATCCACAGGGGGCTGTTCATTTACCACCGGGGGCAGATTGTTGCCATTAGGCACCTCACCACAAGCAGTCGTGAAGGCGATCGCCAAAGCCACTGTCCCCAACCCTTGCCAAACGCGTCTTGTCCAGATCATTTGTTTTAGCATTGCAAACTTACAGAGCAAACTCCTATACCTCATCCTTTGACAGTCGGTGACCCAATAAAGATTCACTCAGGTAAGTCACCAAAATATACAAAATCGGCACCACAAACAAACTCAACAAAGTCGCCACCAGCATCCCCCCAAAGACCGTAGTCCCCAAAGATTGCCGACTGGCGGCCCCGGCCCCCGTTGCCAATGTTAAGGGAAAGATCCCCGATAAGGTCGAGATCGCCGTCATTAAAATTGGTCGGAGTCGTTCCCGGGATGCCTCAATGGCCGCTTTCGTAATCGATAGCCCTTCGCCCCGTAGATGGTTCGCAAATTCCACAATCAAGATCGCGTTTTTACTAGCCAAACCAATCAACATCACCAGACCCACCTGGCAATACACATCGTTGGGGAAGCCTCTGAGCACCAATGCCATCAAAGCACCACAAATCGCTAAAGGTACCGAGAGCAGAATAATTGCTGGATCCAAGAAATTTTCGTACTGCGCGGCCAAAACCAAGAAGACAAACACCAGCCCCAAACCGAAGATAATCGGTGCTTGACCCCCTGATTCAATTTCCTCTAGGGCCGTGCCTGCCCACTCATAGCCAAAACTGCGGGGTAATGTTTGCTGGGCAATGCGCTCCATTGCTTGCAACGCTTCCCCAGAACTAACCCCCGGAGCCGCAGAACCATTGATTTCAATGGAACGCAATAGATTGTAGTGGTTAATTGTTTGGGCGCCAGATCCAGGTGTGACAGTGAATAACTGCCCCAGGGAAACCATTTCACCTGTATCGGAGCGGGTATAAACCTGACCAATATCCGCTGGATTATCTCGAAATAGGCCATCCATCTGCACATAAACCCGGTAATTGTCCTGACCCAAATCAAAGTCGTTGACATAGGTAGACCCAAAGGCCGTTTGTAATGTGCCATAGACCTGGGCAATATTAATATTTTTCGCCTTCGCAAAATCCCGTTTAATTTCCAGGTCATATTTGGGATTATTGGCGGCATAGGTACTAAACACGCCTTGGAGAGCTGGGTCTTGGTTTGCAGCCCCCAGCAGTTGCCCCATGGCCCCCACCAAATCCTGAATGGCAGCGCGTCCACTACGGTCTTGGAGTTGGAACTGGAAACCACCAAAGTTACTGAGACCTTGGATCGGTGGTGGATTTACAGGAAAGACGCGGGCTTCAGTAATTTGGGCAAAGGTTGGAAATAGGCGACCAATAATCCCTTGGGCTGTTTGTTCAGGTCGAGTCCGCTCTGACCAGGGCTTTAGGGGACAAAAAATGACCCCAGAATTGGCTTGACTCCCGCCCCCAAAACTAAAGCCACTAATGGCAAAAGTGCCGTCAATTTCGGGGATTTTGAGGAGTTCTGCTTCGACCTGGGCCATCACAGCATCGGTGAACTGCAGGGAAACCCCCTGGGGAGCTTGGACAAGGGTGATGATGTAACCCTGGTCTTCTTCGGGCACAAAGGCACCGGGGACAATTTGATAAAGCCAAGCCGTCACCACCAGCAAGACGGTAAAAAGACCCACCACGACATATTTCATGCGGGTCAGTTGAAAAAGAATTTTTTGGTAACGACGACGGAGCCAGTTTTGAAACCGATTGAATTGGTTAAAGACTTTGCCTAGGGCACTGGTGGGTTCGGGGCGATCGCGCAACAAAACCCCAGCGAGGGAAGGGGTTAGGCTGAGGGCGATAAACGTTGAAATGGCAATGGAAAACGCAATGGTAAGGGCAAATTGCTTGTATAAAGCCCCTGTCGTACCTGGGAAAAAAGCCACCGGAATAAACACAGCCATCAGGACGAGGGAGGTGGCAATGACCGCCCCGGTCAACTCTTGCATCGCGGCGATCGCCGCCTGTTTTGGGGCCATGCCTTTCTCATGGATGAGCCGGGCAATATCCTCGACGACCACAATCGCATCATCGACCACCAAGCCCGTCGCGAGGGTGAGACCAAAGAGGGTCAGGCTGTTAATCGAAAAATTGAAAAGCTTGATGAAAATAAACGTCCCAATCAACGCAATGGGGATCGTAATGGTTGGCACTAGGGTGGTGCGCCAATCTTGAAGGAAGAGGAAAATCACAAAAATCACTAAGGCGATCGCCGTCAATAAGGTGATCACCACTTCTCGCATCGATGCCGCCACATAATCAGTCGTATTAAACGCAATGCGATAGTCTAGCCCAGGCGGAAACTGCTCCGAGAGGACTTCCATTTCTGCAATCACTCGATTCGCCACATCCAGGGCATTACTCCCCGGTCGCTGGAAGATCCCAATCCCGACGGCCTGGTTGCCCCGGTAACGGACGGTGGTGTTGTAGCTCTCGGCCCCTAGTTCAACGCGGCCCACATCCCGCAGTTTAATGATCTGACCCTGCTCATCAACCTTGAGGACCAGCTCTTCAAACTCTGGCACTGTCCCCAGGCGTCCCCCTTGAATTTCTAGGTCAAACTGATACTGTTGTCCCGCTGGAGAGGGGGATTGGCCCAACTGTCCAGCTCCCACTAGGCGATTTTGTTCTTGGATTGCTGCAACTACGTCCTGGGGAATGAGGCGACGGGCCGCCAGACGATTGGGATCGAGCCAGACCCGCATCGCATAGCGACGTTCCCCAAAAATTTGGACATTACCGACCCCCTCTAGTTTGCGGAGGGCATCGAGCAGGTAATTATCAGCATAATTACTCAGAAAAACATCGTCATATTCGCCCGCCTCGGAGTACAAACCGACCCCAAGGACAATGTTATTGCTGCTTTTCGCGACCCTAACCCCGTTCCGCTGGACTTCTGCTGGCAGTTGTGAGGTGACAGCGGCGAGTCGGTTTTGGATATCAACGGCGGCGAGATCTTCATTACGACTGGCGTCAAAGGTGGCCACAATGGTACTGAGGCCGTCGTTACTGCTGGTGGAGGAAAGATATCTGAGACCTTCGATACCGTTGAGTTCTGCTTCGAGAATATTGGTAACGGTTTGTTCGACTACTTCAGCACTAGCCCCGGTGTAGCTGGCCGTGATGCTGATTTGGGTGGGACTAATTTGGGGAAACTGGGCGACCGGGAGACTGGGAATCGTAATCAGACCGACCAGTAAAATAATGACCCCACAGACCAGGGCAAAGATGGGCTTCTTGATGAAGAGCTTAGAAAACATGAAGAGAATCTGAGAAAAGCATCTCCCTATCGTAAGAGTTTTTTCCCAGAAAGGCAGGCAACTTTTCGGATCCTGCGTCAAATTCTGTGTTTTTGTGCCTCAAATCAGAAAAGCTTTAATGGAACAGGGCTTGGCGTTAAAATTGGGGTTCACCCTTGCTCACCTAAAATCTCCCCCAGCCATGACTTCTGTTTCTCCGTCACCTCAACTAAGCGATCAACTGCCGCCAACGGTGGAATTACGGCCCAGTTACAATATTCCCCTGGTGCTGATCGTTGCCGGGATTCCCCTGGCGCTCTGGCAAATTTGGGTGGGGGCGATCGCCTCATTGTTTGGCCTATTTTTACTGTTTCAAGCGGCGACCCTGCGCTTAGAATTCACCGCAACGGACTTAGATGTTTATCGCAGTGGCGATCGCATCCGGCGTTTCCCCTATCGCGAGTGGCAAAATTGGCGCATTTTTTGGACAAGGGTTCCCATCCTGTTCTACTTTAAAGAAATCAATAGCATTCATTTTTTGCCGATTATTTTTGACCCCCGCACCCTCCAGCAGGTTCTCGAAGCGCGCTGCCCCCGCCAAGATTAAAACCCTTCATTCACATCGCTTTTTCCCTGCTTTGCCACCTGTTCCCTAAGGACAAACTTTTATGAGTTCAGACCCCCAACAAGACCGACCCAAATTAGATCTGCAACCCACCCCTAAAGAACCATTAAATTTGCCCTCCGAAGCGAGTGGTGCGGAGGCTGAGAGTAGTGCTGCGACTCCTGCGCCTGACCAGACCCCAGAGACCACGGCAGACGGCACTGAATTAGAAAAATTACGGGCCGAGAAAGAAGCGCTTTTGGCAGAGATTGCCGAACTTAAGGCAGAAAAAGAGACCCTCTTACAGGCGGAAACAGGGGATCTCCAGGCTCAACTAGAACGGTTGATGGCCACAGGACTCCAAACCCTCGAAGACAGACAGGCGAGCCTGCAAAAGTCCATTGCCCAGTTGGAGCGACGCCGGGACAAAATTCGTGAGGAAATGCGCACCACCTTTGCGGGCACTTCCCAGGAAATTGCTGTGCGGGTACAAGGGTTTAAGGACTATCTCATCGGTAGTTTGCAGGATTTGGCGATCGCCGCCGAGCAGTTAGACTTACCTAGTTTTGATCAAGATTGGTCTGCGGCGCCTTCCCAGGTGCCGCCCCCAGAGCCTCCTCCTCAAAAGTTAATCCCACCCCAGTTTTCGGAACAAAGTTTTGCGGCCAAGGCACGTCGAATTCAAGAAATGCTGGATCAATACCGGATGTCGCCGGACTACTATGGCCCCCCTTGGCAACTGCGTCGCACCTTCGAGCCGATCCATAGTGAACGGGTAAAGAAATGGTTTTTTGACCAAGGTGGACGGGGGGCAACCCGGAGTATGGGCAGCCGTCTGCAAAATATCCTTGTGGCTTCGGCCAGTTTGTCGGTGCTCTACAGTCTCTATGGCGATCGCCTCCGGGCCTTGATTTTAGCCAATACCCCAGAGCGCCTCGGCGAATGGCGTCGGGGACTCCAGGACTGTTTAGGCATCTCCCGCAGTGACTTTGGGCCAAATTCTGGGGTCATTTTATTTGAAAGTCCCGATGCCCTCGTCCAAAAGGCAGATCGACTCGTAGAAGATGATAGACTACCGCTAATCATTATTGATGAGGCTGAGGACAATATTAATCTGTCGTTGCTGCAATACCCGTTGTGGCTTGCATTTGCGCCGGAACCCCAGTCCGATTCTTCTTACTTTTTCTAAGTTTTCGCACGTGTTTCCTGCATCGGAGTAATGGGTTATGAATCTTTCGTTGGCGATCGCCCCCTTTTGCATCGGAGTGGCCTATTTATTGGGGGCTATTCCCACAGGCTACCTAGCTGGCAAGTGGCTCAAGGGGATTGATATCCGCGATTATGGTTCCCGCTCCACAGGGGCCACCAACGTCCTCAGAACCCTCGGTAAAAAAGCTGGGATCACGGTTTTGCTCTTTGATGCGCTCAAGGGGGTTGCAGCGATTTTATTTTTCAAGCTGCTTTATACCCACCCCGAATGGATGGCCTTCCCGGCCAACTATGATCAATATTGGCTCACCATGGCCGTAGCGATCGCCGCTGTCTTGGGCCACAGCAAATCGATTTTTATTGGCTTTAACGGCGGAAAATCTGTCGCCACCAGTATCGGTGTTCTTTTGATCATGGCTCCCTGGGTGGCTCTAGGTACCATCGTTACCTTTGCGGCGGTGATTACCTTAACCCAGATCGTTTCCCTCAGTTCCATCAGTGGGGCGATCGCCGTGATGCTTTTAATGATTGTTTTACAACAGCCCCTCCCCTACATCCTTTTTGGGGCGATCGCTGGCATTTATGTGATTGCCCGCCACCGCACCAATATCCAAAGAATTATCGCTGGTACCGAACCTAAAATCGGTGCCAAGGCGACAAACTAAACTTTAAAATTAACGCTCAGCAGATAAAGTTTTTCCTTGAAAATAGGGAGAGGATTTTTTGTATTTTTGATTAATTTATCCCGCCTAATTTGCACGGGAATTGCTTCATCGAAAGGCCAAAATATCTAATGATTTTTAGACTTTTATTGTCTTTGTTTATAAGCATCATATTTTCACAAAATAGCCAAAATAATGACTTTTCCTTAGGCCAATCAAGAACAATTTTTGATTAACTTCTTGTCACTACAAAATTAAAAAGCCTAAGGTTGAATAAATTAAAAAAGCACTGAGACGATTCCCAGTGCCATTGTTTTATTAGATTATTAAAACCAAAATCCCAGTGATATTTTTAAACCTACGGATGGAATAAAAGATCAGGGAAGAAACGGTTGAACTCAATTAATAGTCCAGCCGTAAAAACCATCATTGCGGTCAACAGCACCGGCGCAGAAGATAAGAACTTATCCATTTATTTACTCCAAAAAGAATGATAAATACTTAAAAATGAAACCCTAGCGAGGAGAGATGGGGACATCCGCATCCTTCACGACTAGCTCACCGGAAGTAAATTCTTTCAGAGCAGCCAAAGGCCAAGCAAAACCAGCCAACATCAAACTAAATGCCCGGGGGACATTGATGATGACTTCTTGCATTGCCGCATCTTTTTCATCACGAACTGCGATCAGATAAGAGCGACCAGCCCAGCCGATCCAACCAGCAATGTAGAGAAAGAGAATACTTGGAATTAAAAATTCACCGGCATGATCAAGACGGCCATCCACGATGAGGTGGGGCAAACCTTCGGGGCCACAGAGGGCCTCAGAGTAAGCAGCGGCACGGTTTTGACCGGAATTCGGGTCTGCGGTGGTGTTGCGGAAGTTCTTTGCTCTTTGTTTATAAGCGGCGGACTCACTACAGGGGGTTAAGTGAGACAAAGAATCTGCTTTCACGGGGGAAGCAAAACCCAGCCACAAAGTTAAAGAGAGAGCAAAGGCGCAAACAACAGCTACGAAACGTTGCATAAGTTTGTTTCCTTTTGTTACAAAATAATTAAGTTTTTTGTACAAAAGATACGCCAATCCATTTGTACTTTGGAAGCAATATTACTGTGACCAGCGTATCGAGTAAAGGCAAAAAAGGTTAAAGTTGTTAACTTAAATCTAAGTTATACCGATATATGAGCATTGTTTTAGCAATCGAAACAAGTTGTGATGAAACTGCCGTTGCAATTGTTAATAATCGTAAAGTTCTTGGCAATGTGGTTGCTTCACAAATCGACATTCATCGGGAATTTGGCGGCGTTGTGCCAGAGGTGGCATCACGGCACCATTTAGAAAGTATCAATGCTTGTATTGACACGGCCTTTGAGCAGTCGGGGTTGGGCTGGTCTGAAATTGAGGCGATCGCCACGACCTGTGCGCCGGGATTGGTGGGGGCATTGTTGGTGGGAGCTGCCGCCGGAAAAACCCTGGCCATGGTGCACCAAAAGCCTTTTATTGGGGTTCATCACCTAGAGGGGCACATTTACGCTAGCTATCTCAGCCAACCGGAGCTAGAACCGCCCTTTCTCTGCCTCTTAGTTTCTGGGGGCCACACGAGCTTCATTGAAGTGCGCGGTTGTGGGGAGTATGAACTGCTGGGGGAAACCCGCGATGATGCGGCCGGAGAAGCCTTTGATAAGGTGGCGCGGCTGTTGAAAGTGGGTTATCCAGGGGGGCCAGTGATCGATCGCCTTGCCAAGGAAGGTAATGCCCAGGCCTTTAAGTTGCCGGAGGGAAGAATTTCCTTACCAGGCGGCGGCTATCATCCCTATGACTGTAGCTTTAGTGGTCTGAAAACGGCAGTTTTGCGCTTAGTGCAGCAGTTTGAAACAGAGGGAAAAGACGTTCCCGTAGAAGATATTGCGGCCAGTTTTCAATACACTGTTGCCCAAGCTTTAACGAAACGGGCGGTACGGTGTGCGGGCGATCGCCAATTGCAAACGATTGTAGTCGGCGGTGGTGTGGCAGCAAACAGCGGTTTACGGCAGATTTTAACCGCAGCAGCAGAGAAAGCCGGAATTCAAGTTTATTTTCCGCCTCTCAAATTCTGTACGGATAATGCAGCGATGATCGCCTGTGCCGCAGCGGAACATTTCCAAAGGGGCGATCGCTCGCGGTTAGATTTGCCCGTGGCCTCCCGTTTACCGATTACCCAAGTTCAGACTTTGTACACCCCTTTAGTTCCCCTCAATGGGAAATCTTAAGCTGCGCCACCTCCCTCTAGGAAGAACACCCTCCGGCCTATTGGCCACCTCCCTAGAGGGAGGATTGTTAGGCGAAGACGGCGGTGCGGTTGCCGTAAACCAAAACGCGATTTTGTAGATGGAGGCGGACGGCGCGGGATAAGACGATACGTTCTAAATCTTTGCCTTTGCGAATTAGATCTTTCACGTCATCCCGGTGACTGACCCGCACCACATCCTGCTCGATAATCGGTCCTTCGTCGAGATCCTGGGTGACGTAGTGGGCCGTGGCACCAATGATTTTTACACCCCGGTCGTAGGCGCGGTGGTAGGGTTTCGCCCCCGCAAAGGCTGGTAAAAAAGAATGGTGGATATTGATCACCTGGTTAAACTTGCCGAGAAAATCTGGACTGAGCACCTGCATATATTTGGCGAGGATCACCAGATCGATGTTGTATTCCTGCAATAGGGCCAGTTGTTTCGCTTCTTGTTCTGCTTTGGTGACCTTGGTGATCGGGATATGGTGAAAATCAATCTTAAATTGTTGAGCGATCGCCTCTAGTTCCTGGTGATTGCTGATGATCAGGGGGATTTCTGCCTTGAGTTCTTTTGCCTGTTGTCGCCAGAGGAGATCCAGTAAACAGTGATCCTGTTTGGTCACCCAAATGGCCAGCCGGGGAACTTGATCAGAAAAATGTAGGCTGTAGGTTGCCCCCAAAGGTTTGGCGATCGCCCCAAAGGCAGGCTCAATCACTTCCCGTGGCAGGTTGAATCCATCTAGCTCCCACTCGATACGCGTTAGAAACAAACCAACGCTGAGATCCGTATGTTGGTCTGCATGGATAATATTGCCGCCGTTGGCGTAGATAAAGTTGGCAATTTTCGCAACCAGACCTTGTTGATCCGGACAGGACACTAGCAGAGTAGCAGTGGGCATTGCTTTTGTAGATTCTTAAAGGTTCGCAAAACTCCACTATTGTACGGGTTTCACCTTGAAAATAAACGGTGTAGCGAGAATCTCACGGAAAAATGACACAGACTTGGGCGCAAGTGCAGCACACCTTCCAACAAATTTGGGGCTATGATGACTTTCGGCCACCCCAGGATCAAATTGTTCGCAGTTTACTCGCCGGACAGGATGCTTTGATTATCATGCCCACCGGCGGCGGCAAATCCATTTGTTTTCAACTGCCAGCAATTCTACAAACGGGCCTGACTCTAGTGGTTTCTCCCCTGGTGGCCCTCATGGAAAATCAGGTGCAAGCTCTCCAGGAAAAACGCCTACCGGCCGGACTCCTCCACAGTCAGTTGTCAAAATTGGAGCGACGGCACACCCTGCAAGCGGTGGCAAAAAATCAGTTACGCTTGCTGTATCTATCGCCAGAAACTCTCTTAAGTCCCCCGGTCTGGGAAATCCTGATTCAACCCCAACTAAAGGTAAATGGTTTAATCCTCGATGAAGCCCATTGTTTGGTGCAGTGGGGAGATACCTTTCGTCCGGCCTATCGACGCTTGGGGGCCGTGCGTCCCGCCTTACTGCACCACAAACCCAAGGGCACAAAAATGGCGATCGCCGCCTTTACAGCCACCGCTGATCCCCAGGCCCAGAAAAGTATCAGCCAAACTCTGCAGCTCAAGAGTCCCAAAAAATTCGTCCAGAGTCCCTATCGCCCCAATTTACATTTAGCGAGCCGCACCGTTTGGAGCCCCAAGGGCAAACGAGACCAATCGCACCGGTTTATCCAAACCAATGCCAAGACATCGGGGTTAATTTATGTCCGGTCACGGCGGGAGGCGGAAACTCTAGCCACAACCTTGGGGCAACAAAATTATCAAACGGCGGCCTACCATGCGGGTCTTAGTCCAGGCGATCGCCGCCAACAGGAAAACGACTGGCAAACGGGGCGCTTACAATTTGTCGTCTGTACCAATGCGTTTGGGATGGGCATTGATAAAGCCGATGTGCGCTGGATTCTCCATTACCATGCCCCAAGTCTTCTGGCTGAATATCTCCAGGAAATTGGTCGCGCCGGTCGTGATGGAAAAAAAAGCACAGCCTTGAGTTTGATTAGCGAACCCACGGGCTTTTTAAACCCAGAGGATAAAAATCGCGCTCGCTTTTTTCAACAAAATCTCCAAAAACAGATCCGCCACGCCGCCAAATTGGCCCAGACCCTTCCCCTCCAGGGCAATATTTTAGAGCTGGATCACCAGGCAGAATTGAGCTTAGGGATTTTACACAGCACCGGGCAACTTCGCTGGCGGGATCCGTTTACCTACGAACGTCAGCCCATTTTAGACCCCACCGCCTTTGCCCTTTTACAGCAGCAACAAATCCAAGCTGTGCGCCAGCTACAAACCTTTTGGCGACAAAAAACCTGCCGTTGGCAAGCCTTAATTGACAGTTTTGGCTTCCGTGATCAGGCCCAAGACTTCCGCTGCGGCCATTGCGATCGCTGTCAGAACTCTTCATGATCAATTGGGAAGGCGATCGCCTTTTTTTCAATTACCAAGGAGAAACCCAATGTACGTTTTAATTGGTGGTGCCGGGATGATGGGGCGAGATCTCGCAAAAACCCTCCAACGGATGAACCATACCGTGGCGATCATTGACACCGATCCCGCCGCCTGTCAGGATGCCCGCGAAAAAATTGGTGTCATGGCCTTTGAGGGGAGTGCCGTCAAAACCACCGTCCTCATCGAAGCTGGCATCCGCAAAGCCAATGCTGTCATTGCTACGCTCCGGGACGATGCCCTTAATCTGGCCTTGGTTACCCTCTGCAAACACTATGGTGTCCCGCAAATCATTGTCCGGATGCGCGATCGCGACTTTATTGAACCCTACAAACTCGCCGGGGCAACCCACATTATCAGCACCACAGAACTAGCCCTCAATCGCGTGGTCAATGCCATTGAATATCCCGAAGTTGATGCGATGATGCACTTTGAACAGGGTCAAATCGAAGTTTTAAAGCTCTCAATTCCTGAAAATTGCGCCATTGTTGGCCGGAGTGTGGCAGAACTGGCCCAGGATCATCGCTTTCCTGCTGGGACATTAGTGATCGGCTACCAAGCCCACCCTCACGAAGAACTACAGATTCCCAACGGCAGCACACTCTTAGAGAGCGGTTCGACAATCTTGGCTGTCACAAAACCAGAACTGGTACACCAATTGGTGGACTTTATGGGGTTGTGCGTTGCTTAGGGATCCCGTAGAGCCAGAATTTTTTGGTTCAACTCCTGTAAGTAGGGCCGGGCCGTCTCATCACTAATTAAGCCTTTGAGAATTGCCTCGTTAATGGCACTTTTTTCCGCGAGAAAGAGACGATGGCGCAAGCCTTCTAAATAAGCTTGGTTCTCAAACTGGCTTAACTTTTGGGTGAGGCGTTGATTATAAAGTCCCCGCAATTCTTCCTCGGCGTTGGCAATGCGAGCTTGGTAACTGGCAAAGAGTTCTTCGTAGAGAAATTTCGGCAAACTACCACTCTGCAGCAGTTCCTTGAGCTCTTCCTGGGCAGATTTGGCGGCGATTAAATTAAGTTGCAGATTTTCGAGGTGTTGGCGGACGGGGGAAGGCTTGGCGAGTTTGAGCTTTTTCACGAACCAGGGCAAGCTCAAACCCTGGCCAATGAGGGAAACTAGGACGGTACTAAACACCAGGGTAATCACCTGCGATCGCCCTTGGAGGGTTAGGGGCAAACCGAGGGCGAGGGCCATGGACAAAGATCCCTTCACATTGCCAAAAATCAAGACATGTTGCCAACGAAGTGGCAGGGGACGGTCAAAAAATTTCAACACCGATAGGAGAGGATAAATCGAGCAGATCCGCCCAATTTGATAGGCCAGTACCGCCAGTAAAGCCGCTGGAATTGTCTGTAAAAGGGATAAAGGAGCCACTTCAATGCCCACAAACAGAAAAATAAACGTATTCACCCCAAAACCCGCATATTCCCAGAAATTTAGCAATGTAATCGTCACGGAACCAGAGCATTCCCGCAGGGCCACATTGCCGATCAGCAATCCCGCAATCAACACGGCGATCGCACTAGAAACCCCTAGAGCCTGACCAATTTGAAAGGTGCCCAGAGAAACCGCCACCGTCAACAAAATATTACTAAGGGGATCATCCAATTGCCGGAATAAGCCAATGCACAAATAACCCAGCCCCAAGCCCAGCAAGCCACCTCCCACAAAGGCAATGAGCACCTGCTCAACCCCTTCCCCGACGCTAAACGAGCCTTGTAGATGAATGGTCGTCACGATATTCAGCAGAACAAGGGCGATCCCATCGTTAAACAAACTTTCCCCTTCCACAATGGTCGCCAGTCGCCCCGGTACTGGCACCGTCCGAAACGCCGCAATGACCGACACCGTATCCGTAATTGTGAGGATCACGCCCACCGCACAGGCCGTTAGCCAAGCTAAATCTAAACTGACCTTCAGGAAAAAAGCGGTGATGGTCGCTGCCAAGAGCACCCCAGGCCCGGCTAAAAGGGCGATCGGTTTAATAGTGCTGCGTAAACGACTGATATCAGTATTGATCGCTGCCTCAAAGATCAAAATCGGCAAGAATAAATTGAGAATGACTTCGGGATTCAGACCAATGGCATCGGAGAGAATTTGTTTGGGAATCAACAATCCTGCCAGCACCAGACCAATCACATAGGGAATTCTCAGCCAGCGGGTCACCAACGCCACGACTGTTGCCACCAACAGCAACAAAATCAAAGTATTCACTAAGCCGGTAAAGGCGTTGGCCGGCAAAGAAACCGCTTGTCCGAACAGGAAGATGTGGCGCACAATGATCAGGGGAGGATTGGGCACGGTAGTGAGTTTCCTTGGCGAGAATAATCGGTTGCAACATCTTAAGGTAACGGCGATTGACAGAAATCGACAGGATTACACAAAATTTTTGATGCTGAGTGATGGGATATCGATATGGTGCGGGTAGTGATAACGGGCCTGGGTTTGCGCTGTGCCCTGGGCGATCGCCTCCAGGCTTGGCAAAAACTACAACAAGGGGAAAGTGCGATCCAATTGCGGCAACCGTTTGGGGATTTACCCGTCATTCCGGTGGCGATGTTGGCGAAAGAGCCTGTGGATTTAGAAGCACTGCGGCGATCGCTTGTTGAGGTGACTCTAACAGATGCTGGTTTAGAACCCCCTTTAAAAAATTGCGGGATTGTGATCGGTTCCAGTCGCGGCTTCCAAGGGCAGTGGGAAAGGCTCCGCTATGGCTATCAACGAGAAGATCAAACGGATCTGGGCAATTGGTTAGCGTATTTACCCAACCAACTGGCGATCGCCACGGCCCAGCAAGTTGTCTCCCAAGGGCCAGTTTTAGCACCGATGGGTGCTTGTACTACGGGAATGTGGGCGATCGCCCAGGGCTTTGAACTGCTGCAACGGGGCGATTGCCCACAAGTGTTCGCCGGAGCAGTGGAATCTCCCGTTACGCCCTTGAGTATTACGGGGTTCCAGAAAATGGGGGCTTTGGCAACGACGGGTTGTTTTCCCTTTGACCAACGGCGGGAAGGCTTGGTTTTAGGGGAAGGGGGAGCAATTTTTCTGCTTGAAACCTTAGAATCAGCCCAGCAACGGAACGCCAAAATCTACGGGGAAATCCTCGGTTGGAGCTTTACCTGTGATGCCCACCACATGAACGCGCCCCAGAGGAATCATCAGGCTGCTATCAAGGCGATCGCCCAATGTTTAGATCGGGCTGGCTTAAAACCGGAAGATATTGATCATATCCATCCCCACGGCACCAGCACCCGTTTAAATGACCAAGCCGAAGCAACGATTATCGAAACACTATTTCCGCACCGTCCTTTTGTCAGTGGCAGCAAAGGGGCAACGGGGCATACCCTCGGTGCGTCGGGAGCTTTGGGAGTTGCTTTCTCCGTATTAATGCTGCGGGAGCAACAACTTTTTCCCTGCGTCGGCCTAGAACAGCCAGAATTTGCCTTGAATTTCGTCACGAAAGCCCAGGATTATTCTCTCCGAAATACTCTCTGTTTTAGCTTTGGGTTCGGTGGTCAAAATGGGGCGATCGCCCTACAGCATTTCCATCAATCACGGCACCCAGAAACGTTCCCAACATCCACTGCCATACAAGCTTAACGAAGCTCTTATTTCAGGCAGTTTACAATCGGAAAAACAATGAGCATAACCACTTAGTTTATCCTCAAGATTTTTTGCTATTGGGACGAGTTTAAAAATAAAGAGTTAGCCTATGGAGAAAGGATCTAAAACCCGCAATAAGACTTTTTTGTACGGCAGGAATGATATTTAGATCGATAATAATTTGCTTTTTATTTTCCTAATTGAAACAACATTGCCATCTTTTCAGGAGACAATAAATATGTCAGCACAACACAACAAATCACAAGACGAAAAACCTAGTAACATCGAGAAGCAAAATCGGATTCCCAAGTATGGGGACAACTATAATCGGGGATATATTGGTTTTACATACAACAACTCAAACTTTGTTTCTCAAGGCATTGCCTACTTTACAGGCCTAGGCAGAATGAGTGACATTATCGCGACCCATGCCCTAATCGTGACGGGAGCCGACGAATGCATTGAAGCCCATGCACAAACGGGCGTACAACAATCTAGCTTAAGTAAATATTTTGACGACGAACAGTGCGATATTTTTTTTAGAAAGCCAAGGGATCTCAATGAAGACATTGCAAAAAACTTGATTGATCGTGCGGAACAGGAACTCAATAGTGAATATGATCTGCGTCTAATTGCGGCCCATGCTGCGGCTGGTACAATGCTCGGTCACTTTCTGAATCGATTATCTCGGGGTCAATTAGAAAAGCGCATTACTCAACTCTTAAATACACAAGACGCTTGGATTTGTAGCGAATTAATTGCCTACTGTTTGGATCAAGATCCCTACAAAGACCAAGGTATTTTAAAGGAGCCTTGGGAAACAATTTCGCCTCAAGAATTATTTGAAGATCCTTTGGGACAACTTTTTGAACCCTGGCGTGACTTTAAACAACAGGATTGAGTACAATCACTTTTCTGAGCTAAGATTCGATGGTTTGGATTTGGTTATAGATTTTAAAATTCCCAAGTCATCTTCTTGTTAAATTGAATCGTCAATTGTATTTAGGTTGAAATTCCTTCTAAAACATCGTCAGTAAGATCGTAAAGATCACTCAGTTTTTGGAGTTTTTCAGCGCCAGCCTCCCAGAAACCACGCCCATGGGCCTCCAACATTCGCCCGACAATATTCCGAAAAGCTTCGGGGTTCGCATCTCGCAATTTTTGCGCCATGGCTGCATCGAGGGCATAGGTCGCCGCCGCTTGGTCATAGACCCATTCATCCTGGAAACCGACTGTGCCACCCCAACCAATCAGGGCCGTCATCCGCTGGGAAATTTCGTAGGCGCCACCCGAACCCTGATCCGCCATCGTCTCGGCCCATTTGGGGTTGAGTAGCTTAGAGCGATATTCCATGCGCAATACAGATTCCAACTTGCGAGGGGTAGTGTCCTTTGAAAAACTTTCCACAAAGCTGGCCGTAACCGTTTTGCCGCTGGCATTTTCCGCCGCTTTTTTCAGACCCCCGGTACTGGCGTAGTATTCCTGGATATCTGTGAGACCATATTCTACCGAGTCAATTTCTTGCACAAGGCGATCGCCTGTTTGGAGTAATTTTTTCAGAACCTCTGGGCGAGCCTGACCCTTATCGTTGCGGCCATAGCTGTATTGATTGCGGCCTTCCCAGGTTTTCGCCAGTTCGTCGCTACTGTCCCAATTGCCTTCGACGACTTGATCATTGACCAGGGAACCAAAATCACCGGCGGGATTGGAAAACAAGCGAGCAGTAGTATTTTCAACCCCTTCGGCCTGGAGTTCGAGACTGTGCTTACGGATAAAATTTTGGGCGGGATCTTCATCTGCTGTGGCGGCCCGTTGGAACAGATCGTCGAGCAATTCAATGATGTTGACAAAGCTATCCCGGAAAATGCCCGACAGATTCGCCAAAATATCAATGCGGGGGTGGCCGACAACCTCCAGGGGCAACAACCCATAACGGACAATGCGCCCCGTGCCCTCCTTAATCGGTTCTGCGCCCACCAATTCCAGCAGAATGCCTAAGGATTCTCCTTTTGTTTTAATCGCATCCAAACCCCAGAGCATCACCGCCACCGTCTCTGGATAATTGCCCGTTTCTTCAAGGTGTTGCTGGATGATTTTTTTGCCAATTTCTCGACCTCTGGCATAGGCCGCCGGGGAAGGCATCCGGTAGGGGTCAAGGGCATGGATATTCCGTCCCGTGGGTAAAACTCCCAGGCCATCCCGCAGCAAATCGCCTCCAGGGGCAGGGGGGATATATTCGCCGTTCAAACCCTTGAGCAAGTTGCTCATTTCTTCGTCCGTTTGCAGCAGGCGATCGCCAATTTCCCGCGCTTCTTCTAAGAGTTCTGGTTGATCGCAAATAATTTCCTGCTCTCCCTGGGCCACCTTGGTGAGGACATTTTCCGAAAGGCGATCGCCAAAGTAAGCCGCGAGGTAACTGAAGATAATTTCCGGGCTGGGTTTTTCCCCCAGGACATGGAGACCAGAGGAAAACAGTCGTTGCTCTAGGGTTTGCAGGTATTCATAAATGTGGACGAAATAATTTTGCAGGGCGTTTTTACTAAGTAAGGAAGCATTTTCGACCGTAAACGCGATCTCCTGTTCTTGCCCCACCGTAAATGGACAATCCTCCGGCAGACCGAGATCGACAATTTTCTGGATAATGTCGGGGCGGAGAGCATCATTTCTTTCTGGATCCTCGCGATATTCCCCGATCAAATCCCGCAGCACCAATAATTCCTTGTACAAACCCGCCCGACCATAGGGGGGCACATTATGGGAAATTAGGGTGCCATAGCCGCGCCGCTTCGCCAAAATCGACTCCGAGGGGTTATTCGCCGCGTAAATGTACAAATTCGGCAGATTTCCCAGCAAAATATCCGACCAAGAATAGCTGGTATTCCCCAGGGGTGAACCAGGCAACCATTCCACCGTCCCGTGCATCCCGAAGTGAATCAGGGCATCGGCGCGAAATTCATTTTGGAGCCATTTATAAAAGGCAGCATATTGGGGATAGGGCGTGAGGTCTTTTTCAAACATCAACCGCATCGGGTCGCCAGAAATGCCCAGGGGCGGTTGCACCCCGATCCACACCTTTCCGAACTGGACACCCCCCACCTGACATTTGCCCCCAAAGGTTTTCAGGCCCGTATTGGTTAAACTTTTCCACTGCTTCTCAATCTTTTTCGTGAGGAGATAACCCAGCCAGCGATCCATGGTTTTGAGATCGATATTCTCTAGGGTCTGCCGGGGCGCTAAAGTGGGGTCCAAACGGTAGGCTTCGTCGGCGGCTTTCACCAAGCGAATAATTTCCTCGCCATCTTCCGGAAAATTCCCCACGTCGTAACCCGCCGCCTGGAGCGATTTCAGGAGATTCACTAAACTTTTCGGCACATTTAACAGCGCTGCCGTTCCTGTCGCCCCATAGCCCGGCGGAAACCCATAAAGCAAAATAGCCAATTGGCGATCGCCTGGGGCAGTATTTTTAAGACGAATCCAATTTTTGAGCCGTCCCGTGAGCCGTTTCACCCGTTCGGGGATTAAGTAAATGTCTTCACCGACGAGGCCGCCGAGGGGAATGGTATCAATCGCCCCATCGAGTTCCGGCAGGGCATAGAGCACCACACTTTGCAGACTGCCGATTCCTTGCCTCGTCCAGGAGTGGAGGTCTTGGATTAACAGGGGGGCTGCGACGAGGTAGGGAATATTTTTCGCTGTGAGGATACTTTTCGCCACCTCCACCTGCCGCCCCGCTTCCATAGAACCTGCCGGGCCACCCACCAGGGGAAAACCGATGGTCGAAACGATGCCCTCAACCTTCACCGCATCGGCTTTGAGGGATTTAATTGCCACCTGACCATGGAGCCTTTGGTGCTGTTCATAGTCGGTGGTGAGCCAATCCCGGACGATCACATGGGCCTCGACACCGTTGATAAAAATCGGCAGGGGCACCAACCCATCGGCCTCAAATTTGCGAATCAGTTGGGGAATGTAGGGTTGCTTTGTGACAACGTGCTTGCGGTAGAGGAGGACAGCAACGACGGGGTTTAGTTTTTGCTCCGGGAAGCTTTGGCGATGCCAGTCAAGATATTCCTGGGGACTGAGGAAATAGCCTTCATGGTCGGGATGGAGCAAGCCCAGGTTCGGTGTTTCCACCACAGCCGGCAATTCCCCGATTTCTAAACCCAAATAATTTTCGGCGATCGCCCAGCACATAGCCGCTACATTATCCGTGCCACCGGCGTTCCAATAGCCATAGATAATCAGCCAATTGCGCAGATCCTGAACTTTTTTCGCGGGAATATATTTCAGTAGTTTGGGCCCGGTCTTGAGGAAACTCAAGTAGCCCGCAAGCTTATCCTCCTCTTTGCTGTTGGTAAATTTGCTCAGGATAAATTTAATCGGCTTCGGCATTCCCTTGGGTTGTTCACCGATGACGAACTTACCCAACCGCGTCAAGGCCATGAGCTCTAACGCCGACTCAAAAACCAAGCGCACCGGAATATTTTCAACTCTTTCCCGCAGCCAAATTACTTGGTCATAGTCAAAAATGAGGCTGGCAAAGAAAACATCGGCCCCCTGTAATGTCTGGGCCACGGCCTCCGGTTGGCTGACCAAATCCCGGTCGTTAAAGGTCAAAACTTCTAGATCAGGACAACGGGCGATCGCCTTTTGGGCAGCATCCCGATACAAGCTGGCATTAAACGCTTCAAACCCGGTGATGATCACAATGCGCTTCATGGGAGCGGCCTTTACCTTCTGTTACACTGCGATCTTAGCAACTTTTTCTAAGGGCAAATATTAAGTCAACGCTTCCAACAGGGAGGTCAATTTTAACTGGACTTCGGCATATTCCCGTTCGGGCTGGGAACCCGCGACAATCCCGGCCCCACCGTAGAGTCTGGCATGGTTTCCTCGAATTAAAGCCGACCGAATTGCCACGATAAATTCACTATTACCCTGATTGTCGAGCCAACCGATGGGAGCAGCATAGAGGGTGCGGTCGAAGGTTTCTGCCTGACGAATCTCGGCACAGGCGATCGCCCTGGGGACGCCGGCCACCGCTGGTGTTGGGTGTAAGTGAGCGACCACCTCTAGGGGATGAATTTGCGGCGGTAGAGTGGCATGAATCGGTGTCCAGAGGTGCTGAATATTGGAGAGTTTGAGGAGTTTACGGGGGGCCGCCTGGGGATTGAGGCCAAGGCTCTGGAGTTGTCCCAACAGAAAATCCGCCACGGCCTGGTGTTCTCGTTGTTCCTTTTCACTGTGGAGTAAGCTCTTGGCGAGGCGCTGGTCTGTAAGCAAAGATTCCCCCCGGGGTGCTGAACCGGCGAGGGCATCGGTCACCAGTTGTCCCCGTTGCACTGCCAGTAACCGTTCTGGACTCGCCCCAATAAATGTGTCACCCCGCTGATTGCGCAGCGAAAATACGCAACAGTCCGGATGGCGATCACGTAGATTATCCAGGGCATGCACCACATCAAAGGCTTGATTGGCCGTGACATCGAGGGCATGGGCCAGGACAATTTTGCTGAGTTTGCCTTGGTCAATGAGTCGGAGTGCTCGCCGGACAGCCTGGGTAAATCCAGTCGAGGCGGTACAGACAGTGCCCCGAATCCCTAGGGAAGGGACGAGTTCCTGGGGCAGAGTTGCGAGAAACTGTCGAAATTGCTGGGCCAGATGACGCAAAAGAGTACGTTGCTGGCGATCGCCATTGAGCACTAAAAAACAAGCCTGCTGGTGTTGCACCAGTTGGAGGCGAGGAATAGTGACCAAGCCAGCCGGAAAAGGGGCCTCAAGGGCTTGGGTACTAAAAAATGTAAACCCACAGGAAAAGTAAGGAATCGGGACGTTGAGATTACGCTGAATTCTCTGTTGCCAATGGGTAATAAATTGCTGGGCTTGGCGAAAGCGCTCTTCTCCCTGGGGGACTAATTCGCTTAGGGTGCCAAAGTTGAGGATTGACCGTTGCTGTTGACGATTTTCCCAATAGAAATGATTGAGGGAACTGGGCAGGATTTTTTCAATGGCCTGGAGCACCACCAGACTATCCACCGCCGGAATTTGAGTGATTTCGCTGAAAATTTCTCCAGATGGTGCGGGTGTCCTTTGGGTTAACCATTGTTGCCAGGTCGATGGGGACAGTTGACGCCGTTGGCAGGAAGTTCCCATTCCCTCCCCCAATGCCGAACCGTGACTTTGATCCGGCTCTAGGCGATCGCGCCAAAGCGTTTTTCCCACAATTCAGATCCCTCTAGGACGATGGACAACGAAAAACAAAGATGTGCAATCAGTCGATGGTGCAGTCACTCAGGCCAGCAATGATGTCTTCCCAGTGACCATTCGGCTGTAGCGGGCTACCACTCCAGAATTTTACAATCAAGACCTCAAGCTTATTTTATGTATGGTAACGAAACGCAGACTAACTTCATAGGTTCCGGGCTTGATTTGGCCGTGCTTTCCGGAAAAAGTCCCCTATTTTAGACATTTTTTACTTTTTCTTAAGTTTTTTCTTGATTTATTGGGCATTCTTTCATTTTATGCTTCCCAAAAGATTGCTCCAGTATGGTTTCTGGAGCGGTTGTTTTCGCCATCAGCAATTTCTTGCAAGGGACTCTCTCCCAAGCAGTTACAGAGAAATAATTAGATATTGATTTTGGAATTTTGCCCCCTTTACAGGAGCACCTTTGAGGGGAGGCGGCAGCAGAATATTACGCCGTTGATCCCCTGCTTCGATGGTGATTTCGGGGCCATATTGGGTGAGCTTAACCTGTTTTTTGTCAAAGGTGGGGAGGAATACTTTCACCTGACGGGCAGCGGTATCGATGATCAGGGGCCGAGGAGCCTGGGCCGCTTGGCTAAAGTCAGGCAGATGGGAAATGAGGTCTTCCCAATAATCAGCCTCTACTGTGGGTAGGGCGGTATTCGTCAGGGGTTCAAATTCAGGGCCAACATCTGCATCGCTACGATTGACGATGACACCACCAACGGTCACATTCACCTGCTGGGCACTGCCCCAGAGATATTTCGCTTTGGCGATCGCCCCAGCACTGGCATCGGTGACGAGGTATGCGGCGAAACGGTTGGGGTCAGCCATCGCTTTTTTGCCTTCATCGAGGACTTGGTTTGCCTCTTGGGTGGGTTCAGCGGCAAAGTTATCAAACGTCCAGGAAACATTTAAAATGGCGCTGGTCACGGGTTGAATAAAAGGTGAAACGGCACGACCCAGGTCAGAGGCTTGGAACACTTCCCGGAAGCGGCGGATGTACCAGCTTAAAATTTCGGGAGTGCCTAACAATCGTAGGGTATTGAGGTCGCCATCACCGTCAAAGATAATCACATCGTACTGGCCGCTTTTGTCGTAGTCCCAAATTTCCTTGAGGATTACAGCGCTATCCATCCCCGGCAAAATCCCTAATTCCTGGCCATAAACGTTCTTCAGGGTTGGCGATCGCAGATATTTTGCTTCTAATGCTTTGACCTGCTCCCAGCCGGATTCGAGGGCAGCAGTGGCCATGATCTGCACGGCATCGAGGTTATTTTCGAGGTTAACAGGACTAAAACTCGGTGACATCCCCAGGGCGATCCCCCAGGCAGGACTTGGATCTTGGCCGATGAGTAAAACCCGCTTACCTGCTTGGGCATATTTTTTCGCGGCGGCGATCGCCACAGTGGAACGACCGACCCCACCTTTACCAAGGAATGTCAGAATAAAAGCCATAGTTCTCCATTGCACAAAATGATGATCTAACAGAAATTGTAGCGATTCTGCTGGCTTATCTTGCGGGGCTGGGTTGAATCAGTTACTAGCGGACGGCCTGGAATCTTTTCCGAATCAATGTCAGGACTCCATTTAAGTCATTAACTGGGCCAATTTAAGGGCTAAGGCAGCGGCGATCGCCTGATAATCCTGCTCTAGCTGCTGTAATAACGTCGCCACAAGGGCCCAATCTTGGGCATGGGCAGCCCCTTCTAGGGCTTGGCATTGGTGGGCAAATTGCTCCATTTGAAATAGACGACTACTGGATTTGAGGGTGTGAGCATTGCGCACCAGTTCCGTCTGATTATGTTGTGCATAACCCGTCTGCATCGCCGCAATCAGTAGGGGAGTATCGCCTAAAAAAGTTTCAACGAGGTCTTGCAAGGTGACTAAATCGTAGCTGACCATCTCAGCTAAGTGTTCTAAATTGACTTCGTCGGCAGCGGAGGGGTGGGCCATAGATTTTTAATTAGAAGAAGGCTTGGTAGTGGAGAGAGACTGGTGGTAGTGGTAGGCGACCTTCAGGGCATGGAGGAGTTTTTTCACCTGAATTGGTTTACTCAGGTAATCATCCATCCCCGCCTCTAGACAGATTTGGCGATCGCCTTGCATCGCATTGGCGGTCATAGCAATAATCCAAGGATGCTTCCTCTGGGACTGCGGCGACCGAGCATAACGCTGGCGGATCTGTCTGGTAGCTTCGAGGCCATCCATAGAAGGCATTTGCACATCCATCAAAATGACATCATAGTTATCGCTTTGTAAACGGTTCAGGACTTCGATGCCATTGGTCGCCACCTCTACACCATAGCCGAGGCGGGCCAAAATATTGAGGGCAACTTTTTGGTTCACAATATTATCTTCTGCCAACAGAATTTTGAGGGGATAGGCTTGCCCCAAGGTTTCATCGAAGGGAGAAGAAAGCTCCATGGCCGTAGTGGGGAGGGCTTCGACGAAGGCCAAAGACAAGCAATGGTAGAGGGCCTCTTGTTTGATGGGTTGACGTAATTGTAACTGCTGGGAGATGGCGGCATGATTGGTCGATCCGGAAGTACTGAGGGGCGGGGCGATCGCCACAATTGCCAGATCAGGATTTTGACTCGATTGCTTAACCTGTCGGAAAAAATCTGCGGAAACAAGATCCGTTTCCATTTCCATAATCAAAAGATCAATGGGACGTTTATTTAAGATATCCAAGGCACCTGAAGCCATAGTTGTGTGGGAAACCGCTGCCCCAGTTGCCGCCAATAGATGGGAGATGCTTTGGGCAAATAGCGGACTCGGATGCAGGATCAGTAGCTTTTTCTCCTGGAGTTGAGGCGGCAGTTCATGGAGGGTGATTTCCTTCGGGGAAACCGACGCAACGGTAAAGGGAATTTGCGCATAAAAGACCGTTTGTCGTGCCACAGATTGAAAAATTTTCGGCGGATCGAGGGACATCTCCTGGGGAAATTGACCCGCTGTGATCCCCCCACTTTCGACCCAAAGTTGGCCTCCCATCAACTCCACCAGTCGTTTGCTAATCACGAGGCCCAAACCTGTGCCACCATAGCGGCGCGAGGTGGAAGCGTCCCCCTGGCTAAAGGGTTGAAACAACCGAGTCATCTGCTGTGCCGGAATGCCGATCCCTGTATCTAGGATCGCAAATCGCAGACATACTTGATCTGCTTCAAAATTCGCTGCGGGGACTTTTTGCACCCAGAGGGACACATCACCGCGATTGGTAAATTTGACGGCATTGCCCAAGAGATTGAGCAGGATTTGTTGAAAGCGTGTCACATCCCCCGTTAGGCAGTGGGGCACATCGGGATCAAGGATGTAGCTCAGATAAATGGGTTTGGCGATCGCCCGGGTAGACATCAAATCCAAACAGTTTTCCAGACAGGTTTGCAGGTTAAAAGGCTGCAGTTCTAGCTCAAATTTTCCCGATTCAATTTTCGAGAAATCCAGAATATCGTTGATGATCGCGAGGAGATTACTGCCACTGTTACGAATAATGTCGATAAATTCCTGTTGTTGGGCGGTGAGATCTGTATCCCTGAGGAGTTCCGCCATCCCAATGACGGCATTCATCGGTGTCCGGATCTCGTGGCTCATGGTCGCCAGAAACTCGCTCTTGGCACGGTTGGCTTGTTCTGCATCTTCCTTGGCGAGCTTGAGTTGGATTTCGGCCTCTACTTTGTCTGTAATGTCAGTGATTGTGCCAACGATGCGGTAGGGGTTGCCTTGGTCGTCTTTGAGGCACTTCGCCTTACTCGAAATCCACCGGTATTGGCCATCACAATGGCGCAGACGATGGACGTTTTGGTAACTTTCGGTGAGTCCTTGGAGATGGTTTGTCATGGCGGCCTGGGCCTGGGCTAGGTCATCGGGATGAACGAGATCGGCCCACATCCGGCGACCCGTAATCTGAGGCCGTAAGTTGACTTCTTCATAGCCCAAAAGGCGAAACCAAGACCGGGACCGATAAACTTGATCCGAGCGTAGATCCCAATCCCAAATACCGTCATTGGTGGCGGCGATCGCCAACTCGTAGCGTTCTTCACTCTGCCGCAATTGCTGTTCAATCAGTTCCCGCTGTTGTACTTCCTCCGAGAGTGCTTTGGTTCTGGTTTCGACCTGTTCTTCGAGGTTGAGGGTTGTCGCCTGGATCGACTGGAATTGTTGCCGTAGGGTATTGAGCATCACCTCAAAGTTTTGGCTCAGGCGATTAAACTCACTGATATAACTTCTAAGCGGGGGGATTGGTGCTTCCTGCCGAAGTTCCTGTTGAATATCTGCGGTCATCGCGCTCAGTTGATTCAGCGGTGCCGTCAGCCAGCGACTCATTTTTTCTGCGGTCACCACTGCCACCAACAGCAAAATCAAGACAATCGCCAGACTCCGAATGTAGTAACTTTCGAGGGCATCCATGTCCTCCGCCAGTCCCAGGGTCAGCCATAACTGGGCCGGAAATCGAGTCTCTTCTAGGGGCTGGATAATGACCCCAAAGGACTCTTGCCAACGGGCGATCGCCGATTTGCCGATGACAGTCTTCGGTAGGGAAATAAATGTTTGACTCAGGAGAGGTTGGTTATCCCGTTCGTTGTACCAAACCCAAGCATCCCCCGCAGGGATCTGTTGGGCAGAATCTGCAATCACTAAATCATTTGCCTGAGTTGTGGCGATCGCCCGGAGGGGATATTGTTGCACCGCTTGCAACTTTCGCCGCAAAAAATCCGCTAGAAAATCAACATCAACATCAAGATAAAATGACCCTAAATCCCCCGGAATTTGTAACAGATAATCAATATGTAAATGCTCTTGGTCTTTGTGAATTGCTGCAACAACACCATTTTGTAAAAACTGGCTATTTTGGCGATAGTTTTGGATTGACTGATTTATTTCTCCACTCACTTTCTGGGATATCACATCAGAGCGGCCATCGAGAGAAAGCACTGAATTATTTGCCGCATCAAACACTTCAATATAGGCCAATTCTGGATAAACCCTTTGTAGACCCCTGAGGACATTATCAAGTCTATCTACTGGTAGACCATCCTTAGCAATACTGTTGATCGCATATTGGCTTGCCTCTAAATAAGCAGTTTCCCAAAGTTTTAATTCGGCCGTTAGCGATTGGCTAGATGTAACTAAAACATCGTGGATTTCCTGTTTGATCGCCTCAAATCTGGCTTGGGCATTTAAAATCATCAACGTCAAAATAGGAAACACCACAAAGGCCAGTAGTACATCAAAGGCAATTTTTTGGAGTGAATTTTCACGTCGGTAGCGTTTGGGAATTACCCGCTGTAAAAGGGGTAGATAGTTAACAATTAAGCTCGCAATTTCAGCATTAAAAATCCCATTGACAAATTGTTTTAAAGCAACGGTTGTTACGGCTTGAACATCCATTTTCAAGACGAAAAGATAAATGCCGAAAATCAGAAAAACACCGATTGTCAACCAATAAATTGCATCATAAAAAGTAATATTGATATTGCGGCGTTTTTTTTGCCAAAAAAAGCTGACAAAAAGCACTTCACCGACAAAAATCACCATGGCATAGGGATGGTGCCAAATAAATAAGGTATGTAGGCTGGCGATCGCCCCGGCAATAATCGCCCAAAAAGGCCCATAAAAAAACAGAATTATCCAAACTGCGATGGAGCCAAATAAAAAATCAATGCCAAAAAACAAGCTTAATTTAAAGTAATTGCCTAGGTAGCTAGCGACGATCAAGGCCAGCAATAACCAAGGGTACTCCACCTTTAAATTAAGGAGCTTGGATACAACTTTATTGAGTGTTTTTTGGAACTGAAACAGCATCACACTCAGAAAATTCAATTAAAAACTCTATGTCCATTAATCGTAATAACACTGTCTGTCTAATATCAATCAAACGATATGATTCTTGACTAAGGCAAGCAAAACATCAAAATGCGTCGTTTTTCTGTTATTTTTAATTGATTTTTGTCTTGGCGATCGCCCTCGCTGTTTTAGACAATGGCGCTTAATTTAATTGACTTTTTGCAGGTTACCCGCCTTCACCCAAGCTTCTGTGCCGTTTTCTAGGCGAATTTGTTGCCACCCTTGATCATCACTCATGCCTAGCACCGTGACCTCAGAATTGTAGTCAATCCCTCCCAAGCGAGCGGAATCCTGGGATGGTTCTGCCCGTAAACTCAAGCCATTCGACCAAGTGACCGTCGCTTTATAGCCATCCGTCGATGTTTCAGCAGCTTCCGGCTCTGGCGTTTCCTCTGCTTCGGTCTCGGCTGCAGTGGTCGTTGCCTCTGGGGTCTCATTAGCAGCATTGGCAGCGGGTTCAGGCTCAGTCGCTTGGGATTGAGGTGATGCCGGATCGGTTGCTGGGGGATCAGCAACGGTCTCGGAAAACACCGGTTTAGGTGGGGCCGCAGCCATGCGATTAAAGAAATAGTAAGCAGCTCCAACACTGCCCACCGCCAACAGAAATACCCCAAGGATAAAACCAAGAATAAATTGAAAAAGATTGGAAATATTCATAAAATCTGCTCTCTGACCGGGACACCAACAACATCAAAGGCACGGCCCATAAGAAGCATTATAATTGACCATTCCCAGGGTCTTAGGGGTTCAAAAAATTTTGTTGTCGCGAGGCCAGGCGGGCCTTCCCAGAGGTCGCCCAATGTTGCAAAAATTCGATTTGCTCTTTCGCGGTGCGTGCCAGGGGAATGATTTGGCTCGCGGCTTCTAAAATATCGTCGGTGGCAAAGTCTCGATTTTGACTAAAGCCCAGGTGCATGGCCTCGACCAAGGTTTGTTCAATTTCAGCCCCAGAAAAATCGGGTGTTTCGTAGGCCAAACGCTTTACATCGTAGTTTTTGAGGTTATGGGGCCGGAGGCGAGAAAGATGCACATTAAAGATCGCTTCTCGTTCTGCCTGGCTGGGTAAGCCCACAAAAAAGATTTCATCAAAGCGGCCTTTCCGGAGCATTTCCGGGGGCAGGGTGTGGATTTTATTGGCCGTAGCCACCACAAAAACAGGGCTTTGTTTTTCTGCCAGCCAGGTGATAAAAGTCCCAAAGACACGGCTAGTCGTCCCCCCGTCGCCTCCCCCATCGGCTCCGGCAAAGGCTTTGTCAATTTCATCAATCCAGAGAATACAAGGAGCGAGGGCTTCTGCTAGTTGGATCATTTGTCGAGTGCGGGATTCAGATTCACCCACTAAGCCCGCAAAGAGACGCCCCACATCGAGACGCAGGAGGGGTAGATGCCAATGGTGGGCGATCGCCTTGGCGGTGAGAGATTTCCCCGTGCCTTGGATACCTACTAGCAACAGTCCCCGTGGGTGGGGTAGACCATATTCCCGTGCTTTTTCACTGAATGCCCCTCCCCGACGCAATAACCATTCCTTCAAGCGATCAAGGCCGCCAATGTCAGAAATTTGCTCGGTGGCCGGATAGAAATCTAAAATTTGCGTTTGGCGGATAGACTGGCGCTTTTCAGCGAGGATGAGTTCTACGTCTTCTGCTTGGATTTGGCCATGGTTCGCCAGGCTCAGGGTGAGGACACGGCGAATCCGTTCGAGGGAAAGTCCCTGGGCAGCTCGGACTAACTCATTGAGCAGTTGAGCTTCGGGGGTTTGGCCCACGCCCTGGAGGAGGCGTTCAATTTCGGTACGGATTTCATTCGCGGTGGGCAGGGGAAATTTCACGATGGTGAGCACTTCCGCTAGATCCGCCGGAATTTTTATCTCTGGGGCCACAATCACGATATTTTTCGGTTCTGCCTTGAGACGACGGGCCAGGTTGCGCAGTTTCCGGGCGATTGCAATGTCTTCGAGGAACCGCTGAAAATCTCGCAGGATGAAGATACCACCAATATTCGGAGGGAGTTTTTCAATAAATTCGAGGGCCTGGAGCGGATTCCGTTTACCAAAGCCAGTGTTGTTGGGGTTGTCCTGGTAGCCATCCACAAAATCCCAAGTGTAGACTGTCCGCTGTCCGAGGGTGGCGGCACATTGGGCGATCGCCCCTTCAACCCGCTCTTCTTCGAGGGTGGGAATATAAAGCAAGGGATAACAGGCACGGAGAAGGAGGCTAAATTCTTCGCGGAAGGTCATAGGTAAAGCGCTTTCAGCACAGGGCAATTCATTAATATTTAAGCTTAGGGGGAAATTGCTTAAATACCAAGGGTGATCAACCTTACGCGACGTCTTCCGTGCCTAGGAAGAGAGCTGCTGCTTGAGGTCAGCCAACTTAGCCCAACGAGCATCAATTTGGGGAGCAGCGTCGTCTTGGCTGGTTTCTGCCCCAGGACAACGTTGGGGATCGCAGACCTTCCGCAGGGGCATTTCTAAACAGAATTGTTCATAAAGCCAGGTTTCGGGTTCAAAGTAGCCGTGGGGATCTAAGGATTCATCCAAATCTTCGAGGCTGACTTCCCGTTCTGCGGGGAGATCTTCGCCAAGGTTGTTCTGGAGCCAAATCAGTTCGGTGCGGTCGATGGTGAGGCGGGTGTTGTAATGCTGGAGGCAGCGATCGCAGGTGAGGGTCACGATCGTTTCGGCCTGGGCTGTAACTTCGAGGTAGGTTTGGCGGTGGGCGATCGCCATTTCACCCCGCACCGGGGTCAAGGTCTCCAAATCCGCTAGGGTTTCCGCAAAAGCAAATTGCTCCTGCTGTTGGGGGGCTTTCAACAGTCGGGGAATAAAAATCCGATCCATCACCTCAAACCTCCGATGACGCGGCATTGATCAGCCCCATCCTACCGTAAAATTCCCACGAAAAAGACGGGACAAAGCCCGCCTCTTGGGAAATATTTAGGGTGAAAACCCATTATTGGGCCAATTGCACAATGAGTTGGCGGTGGGGCTCTTGGCCTTTACTTTCGGTTTTTAGGAGGGGGAATTCCTTAAAAAAGCCGTGCATTTGCCGCCGTTCTGCCGAAGATAAATCGTCAATCGCTTCCGCTTCCCCGGTAGCCTGCACCCGGAGGGCAATCTCAGCGGCGATCGCCTTAAGTTCATTCAGGCGATTTTCACGGTAGCCCCCTAGATCCACCGTGAGGGGGTATTGCTCCTCCTTCGGTAGATCGTGGTTTAAGGTAATGTTGGCTAAATATTGCATCGCATCAATTAAGTGACCGCGATCGCCAATTAATTTTTCCTGCTGGGCCTCAGAGAGTGCTTGGTGATCAATGGTCAACCAGAGAGAATCTTCTCCATCAATACCTTGTTTCACCGTCGCAGTGACCGGAGCCGGAAGCGCCATCAACTCAAGCAGTGTCGCCAGCCAGGTTTCACCCTGTTGGATTTTGGTCTCGTTCATCTAGCCTTAACCTGAAGTTTTCTCTTTTTTCTTACTACCTTTGCGCTCAAAGGGGAGCTTGTCGCGCCCTTTCTCTGACTTTTCCTGCTCATCCACCAGTTTCTGGAGATTTTCTGGTAAAGGCTCCTTCGTGAGGATAAACGTCTGTACTGTTTGGAACGCGTTGGCGATCGTCATGTACATCAATACCCCAGCCGGTAACGGGAAAAACAAGAACATCCCTGAGAAAATCAACGGCGTAATTTTGTTCACCGTTTGTTGGGCTTGCTGCTGTTGATCGCCACCGCTGTTGTTGTTGCTGCTGGGAGCGCCCCCAGAAATGGTCTGGTTAATGTAAAGGCTCACCCCAAAAAACAGCACCATGCCGAGGATATCCCAGTGGATGCCATCATCACCATTTACGCCAATGCGGCCCAGGGCTTCAATGAAGAGAAATCCTTTATTGGCGGCGATCCCCGGTACAGTGACCTGGACGCTCACATCCCCAGGTGCAAGGGCCACGAGGGTGCCATCGGGTTGAATCTCTACCCGTTCTTGACCTTTGGTAATTTCAAAGCTGGGCTGGAGATTATTGTCCGGATATTCAGCAGCCAGGGCAGAAAAGTCTTTCCCGGAGTCACTCTGGAGAACAAATTGAGTTGTGTCTCCGACGCCAATTTTGTTACCTACGGGCAAAGATAGGGTAATCGGGTAATGGATACCGCTATCAAAATAAACATTTTGGGTTTTTACATTGACCGCCTGGGGCTGTACCTGCTCCATTTTCTCGCTGGGGAGAATTTGCAGATTCGCAGTGTAGTTGATGTTGGCAAATGGCGATCCCCGCAGGGTTGCGAAGAGGGCGAAGAGGATGGGCATCTGCAATAGAATCGGTAAACAACCAGCGAGGGGGTTCCCAAATTCTTTATAGACCTCTGACATCGCGGCTTGCTGCTTTGCCGGGTCATTTTTGTAGCGCTCTTGGATTTCCTTTACCCGTTTTTGCATTAGGGGTTGGGTAATCTTCGTGCGTCTCATGCTGCGGATCGATTTGGCGCTTAGGGGATAAACGGCAAATCGAATCACGAGGGTCAGGGCGATGATTGCGAAGCCGTAGCTCGGCACAATGCCATAGAAAAAATCTAGGATTGGCAACATCACGTTGTTTGATAAAAATCCGATCCCAAAATCCATGCGTCTGAAGTTCGTCTAGCTATGAGTTGTTTAAGGGTTAGTTTATCGGGTTTAGTTCTTATTTTTAATGGTTTCTCTAAAAAAGCGATGGGAGAAATGGGATTAGGGGTCGCGTCTCTCCCGACTAACCACTGGGATTTCACCCAGAAAATAATCGATAATTTTTTATCTGCGCTTAGGCGGCGATCGCCTCTAGGGGAACCCCGGTGCGGTCTGCTGCTTTTTCGGCAATGTGACTGTAGATCTCGCGGAAGTTGGGCATAGAGCGCAACTCTAGGCGGCTACCATCCTGGAGAGTCACAATCAGGTCACCCCAAAGACCGAATCCCCGGGGAATCTTGACGATTTTTCTAACTTCGCTGTAAATAATATCGGTGCGATCGCGCCCCTGCCAGCCTCCAGTAATCGAGATGCGCCGGCTGGTAATGCGATAGCGCAGCCACAAAGCCCGGACAATCGCTCCGACAGTTAGCGGCAAACAGATCACCGTGAATCCCAGCAAAATATTGAAAATTAGATCCCCAACGTGGGGGCCTCCTTCGTAAATCACGTCTTCTTTAATGCCCATGGAATACCTCGGCTTGGATGAGTAATCTTTTTAATTCTTGCAAAAAATGCTCATATTCGCATTCTCTGGCGTTGTACCGCACAGCAATAACGATGTGCCAACCGGGTTGAATCTGGGGCAGTAGCGTGCGACAGGCGTGGCGAATACGGCGTTTAATTAAATTCCGAACCACTGCTTTTTTACTGACTTTGCGGCTGATGCTGATGCCAATTTTGGTTGGGGCCGCTGGCTGAGGCAAGAGAATGATTGCTAGGGCTTCACCTCGAAAGCGTTTCCCTTGACTGTAGATCGTTTTAAAATCGCGCCAGTGTTTTAGACGGTGTACTTTTGGCAGTCCCACAAAGAAAATGAGAGTGAGGTAGACAGCAAGTCCCCTCACCAAAATAATGGTTTGCGCTCTGGATTAAACAGTAAGGCGATGACGGCCTTTTTTTCTGCGGGCGCGGATAACATTTTGGCCGGTGTGGCTGCGCATACGAGCCCGAAAACCAGAAGTACGTTTTTGTTTGCGGACGGTGCCGCCTAGGGTCCGTTTAGTCATGGATGGAAGTCCTCCTTATATTCCTTTGAAAATAGGTGCTCTCTTCGGAGGCGATCGCCGCCTTGCCGAAAAAATTAGAAAATGACAGTCTCTAATTATACCGTGTCCGTCAAGTTAACCAAGGGCTCCGGCGAAATTGATCGCATTTGTCTAGTCAACACCCAAGGCATCGGGAAACTGTCAATCCCTAAAAATCCACATCCAATAACCAAGCGCCTAAACGACTGGGGAGGGGGGCCCCTTGGCTGCGAGCAAAGGCCGTCACCAAATACATGCCGCCCCGGGAAGGATTGTTAACATTATCGAGAATAATCTCGACATCACTTTCGGGGTTGAGGGGTTCAGCGAGGGTGATCACCAAGGAGCGACTGCGGGGGCCTTCTTCTTCTGGTTCGACGGCAGCTTCCGGTTCGGAGGCAGGATTACTGCTGATGGTGTCGTTTTGGTTGGCCTGTTGAGCGGCGAGGGTTTCGGAATCGAGAAATACCAATTCGCCATCGACCAGAACTAATTCACCACCGCGATCCGGTGTGGTGGCACTGGCGGCAATGTTACCGAGGATAGTTTGGCTCTGTTGGGCCGGATCGGTGGGTAGGCTATCGGGATCCCAGGCGGTAGCGGCTTCGTTGAGTGCGACTTCCCGGCCATTGACCCGGACTCGAATTTTTGTGTCATCGACCCGGCCATCAAAGTCGTCGGGAAAGCTAAGTTCAAAGGTTTGGAAGCGGTCGACAATTTTACTTTTTTTGATCTCTAGGTAGTAGCGATCGCGGCGGCGGGCACCGGAATTATATTCAACGGCACACTTGAGAATGTCCCCTTGGGGAATGGTTCCCCCCCAGTTGATCGTAAACGATCCACAGGGTTGACGGGCTTCGGCCATTTGGGGCATGAAGAAGGTCAGGCTACTGCTCAACAGGGTGGTGGCGATCGCCAAACGGGAAAGGGGAGAACGGAAGAGTTGCATATTCACAGGCGCCTTCAAAGTCTGTAACCGATTGTGACTAAAGTTTGCGTTTTCAGCAACTCCCTTGACGAAATCCTGACGAAGAAGTGCCAACGCAACAGAGATTTACAAAAACTGATAAGACACATTACAGAGGGTGTCCGTCCAGGAAAAGATAGCACTACACTGCGAAAAGACGCCGTAACAGCCTTATGGGGATGGCCGACGGCCCTAGATTCTCAAGGTTTTGCCACTGAATTGCTCTACATCTACCGTTCAGTCTGTTGCTATTGTTTCGTTAAGGAGTTTTTATGAAAATTGCTGTTGCTCGGGAAACCGTTGCTGGAGAACGTCGGGTGGCCCTGACGCCGGATCAGGTTTCTCGTCTTGTGAAAAAAGGCTGGGAAATCCATGTGGAGGCTGGGGCTGGTGACGCATCTCTCCATCCCGATGCTGCCTATGAGGAAGCGGGGGCAAAAGTCGTTGGCGATCGCCCGGCTCTCTGGAAAGGGGCTGATTTGCTTGTCAAGGTGGCTGTACCCACAGAAGAAGAGGTGGCCCTCTTGCCAGAAGGGTCAATGGTGGCGAGCTTGCTGAATCCCCTGGGACAACCAGAAATCATCCAAAAATTAGCCGACAAAAACATCACCGCCTTGGGCATGGAGTTGATCCCCCGCACCAGTCGCGCCCAAAGTATGGATGTGCTGTCCTCCCAGGCTGGGGTGGCTGGTTACAAAGCTGTTTTACTCGCCGCCGCTGCCCTACCCAAGTTTTTCCCGATGCTGACCACAGCCGCCGGCACCATTCGTCCGGCTAAGGTGTTTGTGATTGGGGCTGGGGTCGCTGGTCTCCAGGCGATCGCCACCGCCAGAAGACTCGGCGCGGTGGTCGAAGCCTTTGACATCCGGCCCGCCGTCAAAGAAGAAGTCCAAAGTCTCGGCGCTAAATTTGTCGAAGTACAACTAGAAGAGGAAACCGCCACGGCCGGGGGCTACGCCAAGGAAGTCTCCGAAGACTCGAAAAAGAAAAGCCAAGCTCTCATTTCAGACCATGTGGCCACCGCTGATGTGGTGATCACCACCGCCCAAGTTCCCGGTCGCCGCGCCCCCGTGCTCGTAACCGATGACATGATTGCCCGGATGCAACCCGGATCGGTTTTGATCGATCTCGCCGGCGAACAGGGGGGCAATTGCGAAGGCTGTGAAGCGGGCCGCGAAGTTCAAGTCCATGGCGCAACGATCATTGCCCCCATTAATCTTCCCTCCACGGTGCCTGTCCATGCGAGTCAAATGTTTGCCAAGAATATGGCGACCTTGCTGCAACTGCTCATTCCCGAAGGAGCGATTAATCTCGATTTTGCCGATGACATCCTAGATTCCGTTTGTGTCACCCATCAGGGAGAAATTCGCAATCAACGGGTCAAAGACGCCCTGCAACAAATGGCGGTCACTGCCTAAAAAACAGGCATTTTCTTCGTTTTCAACCGAATTTATTCATCTTATCTAAAGGAGTTTTGACTGTTCATGACAACAGCAACACTGCTCAGTAGCCTATTCGTATTTGTTCTGGCTTCCTTTGTGGGCTTTGAAGTAATCAATAAAGTCCCACCGACACTACACACGCCACTCATGTCCGGTGCCAACGCGATCTCTGGTATCGCCTTAATTGGGGCCCTCTTAGTTTCTGGTGAAGAACACTGGAATTTAACGGTCATCCTCGGTCTCATCGCAGTGGTCTGCGCCACGATTAATGTTGTCGGCGGTTTTTTGGTCACAGACCGGATGCTGCAAATGTTTAAGAAGAAGGAGGCCTAGGCGATGGATAGCTTACTTACCAACGGCATTGAACTCAGTTATCTAGTGGCGGCCTGTCTTTTCATCCTGGGATTAAAGAAATTAGGTTCCCCCGCAACGGCCCGTCAGGGAAATACCATTGCAGCGGTGGGCATGTTGCTGGCAGTGGTGGCGACCCTGCTCAATCAACAGGTTTTAAACTACGGCCTGATCGCTGGGGGGATCGTCATCGGCAGTATCATCGGCGTGATCACGGCGAAAAAAGTCGAAATGACCGATATGCCCCAATTGGTCGGTCTCTTTAATGGTTTGGGGGGAGCAGCTTCAGCCCTGGTGGCGATCGCCGAATTTTGGCGACTCCTATCCCTTGGAGAAACCCTCTCTATCACTACCAGCCTCACGATCATTTTGGGAGTACTCATTGGCGGCGTCACCCTGACAGGGAGCCTTATTGCCTTCGGCAAATTACAAGGTATCCTGCCCGGTCGTCCTGTGATCTTCCCCGCCCAACAGATTATCAATTTCGCCATTCTGGCAGGCTTCCTCAGCGGCAGTATCTATCTGTTCGTGAATCCGGATCCGAGTATTTTTCTCGGCTTGGTGGGCATTTCCCTCGTACTGGGCGTTCTTTTTGTCATACCCATCGGCGGTGGTGATATGCCAGTAGTGATCTCGCTACTTAATTCCTATTCTGGTCTAGCTGCCAGTGCGGCCGGGTTCGTGGTGGGCAACAATATGCTCATTATTGCCGGAGCTTTAGTGGGGGCATCGGGGATTATTCTCACCCAAATCATGTGTAAAGCCATGAACCGCTCCATTACTAACGTCTTGTTCGCGGGCTTCGGGAGTGATGGTGGTGCCCCAGAAGGCGAAAATAGTGCGGCTATTGATGGCGCCATTAAAAGCGTCGATCCAGAAGAAAGCGCCATGATGCTTGGCTATGCCCGCAGCGTCGTCATTATTCCGGGTTATGGGATGGCCGTGGCCCAGGCTCAACATTCCGTCAAAGAGCTGGCCGATATGCTGGAGAAAAAAGGCGTAGAAGTCAAATATGCCATTCACCCCGTGGCGGGTCGGATGCCAGGGCATATGAATGTGCTCCTTGCGGAGGCCAATGTCCCTTACACCCAGCTTTATGACATGGATGATATCAATCCCCAGTTTGATAATACGGATGTGGCCTTAGTGATTGGTGCCAACGATGTGGTGAATCCAGCGGCGCGCCATGACAAAGGTAGCCCCATTTACGGCATGCCAATTTTGGAAGTAGATAAAGCCAAAACCACCATTGTGATCAAACGAAGTATGGGTACAGGCTTTTCTGGGGTGCAAAATGAACTGTTCTTCAAAGATAAAACAATGATGTTGTTTGGCAGTGCCAAAGACATGGTAGAAAAAATTTCTTCTGAAGTAAAAGAGCTTTAGAGAGCTAACAGTATTTTCTGAAGTTGTTAGTTAATTAAAGATTGTATTTATGATTGAGCCCTAATTGTTAACCGATTAGGGTTTTTGATTGACTTGGCTTTGTCTTTTTTCACATATACAGGAGTATTCACTTTTTTCGACTTTCAGAACCCTAACGCAATTTCAAGAATCGCAACTAAGCGATCGCCCCAGGGGACTGATCCCCTAATAATAGTCATAGAAGCTGAATGACAAATCTCAGCGACAGATAATCTTAAAGTGCAGTGGCAAACCCGGTTTGTTTCGTGGTTCTAACCATTGTATTTCAAGTGATTAGACATGACGAGGCACAGCAACTATGAAAATGTTAGAAAAGCTTTTCCAGTATGTTTTACAGGGCATCAATCGGATTTTTTCACCGAATGAAGAACCTGTGCCAGAGGTCGGTGTACAACCATTTGATGGTGATCCCTATGATGGATCGTCAGATTTAGATTAGTTGTTAACTTGGTTTTCGGTTGTGGGCATCAACAACAACTAGACAGTATTTCAAGTATCGATGGGTACCAGAATCCTTGGGCTGGTACCCTTTCTTTTTGGGAAGTCTTGTTTAGCCCTTAGAAAACAGCCCCCTAATCTTTGGAATCAAATTCTTCTTCGGGAAAACCTTTTACAGTCCGACGTTGACGACTTTGGCAACATAGCGCTCCATTTCTGGGCTTTCGTCACCATAGATGCTATCGATGTGTTCGAGGCAGCAATCAATGGCAAATTGTTGCAACTCCTCGGTGGGCACATCAAACATTTCGGTAAATGTTTCTGGGAGAACACGGCAAAAACGGGGGCGTTCTGCGTAGATCGTGCATTTGCGGTTGGCTTGGTCGTAGTTGATGCACCAGCCATCGGGGCCGACCATGGCGAGATATTGCTCCAGTTGAGCGGGGCTGAGGTAATCCTCAAGGTCGGGGCGATCGCCAGGTTCGAGGTGGCAGCAGGCACCACAGTTTTCAATACATTGCCAAGTGGGCATCGAGATCCGTCTCCGGGGCGTTACAAAACTTCATTGATTTTTGCCTATTCTCAGCAAAGCAAGGCAGGCCTGACGGGGTATGATAGACATTGATTTTTAGGAAAAAAAAATTTACCCTGTTTTTTGCATTAACTCAGGAATAGGAGAAATATGGATTTTATCACAGGTTTTTTTGGTAGCCTCAACTTTGAAGTGATTTTTCAGTTGACTTTTGTCTCTTTGATCCTCATTTCGGGGCCTGTTGTTATCTTTTTGCTGGCTATTCGTGGCGGCGATATGTAATTTTTTCTCAAAAACAAATTGTGCTCAGGGACAACAAACCGACAGGGGAGTTGTCTTTTTTTGTGCTGATTTAGTTGGCTTGTTCGAGGGTGGCGATCGCCGTTTTGATCATCTGAAAAAAAGGAGGTTGGGTAACATCAACGGTTTGCTCGCCGAGTTTGCCCTGCCGTTGGCCTTTTTTGATCGCCAATAATTTGCCTTGATCATTGCGAATTCTGAGGGTTAATCCCTGATCAGTGAGGGTACAAAAATACGTCCGGTCATTAAACAGAAATGACTTTTCTGAATTCTGAGGCTGACCTTGGGAAGAAATTTCTCGGTCTAGGGTCGAGGTCATAGGACGAGGGGCCTCACTGGGACGCGCTCCAACCAGTTCTAGTTCCAGGTTTACTTGGCCATTCCAACGGTTTTCTTTGAGTTTGTAGGCAATATCTAGGGTGGAGGGGAGAGGCAGATAGTCTCCCCATTGCCAGGCGATCGCCTTGATGGCAAAGGTTTGGTCGGCGATGGTTTGGCCGAGGGTGAATTTTAGGTGATTTTTCCCAATGGTGCGTTGCTCCAGAAGCTGCACATTTTTTGTCCAGAAAATCGGTTCTGGGTTACCGATGCCCCAGGGATGGAGTTGATCAATTTGTTGGTAAAACTCTGGGGTTAAATCAGTGAAATCTACGGCCGCGTCAATTTTTACCAAGGGTTTAAGGTGTTCTGGTTTGAGCAATTGGTGGGCAAATTCACTGAGCTTTTCAGTAAACGCGCTCAGGTTATCCTGGGCGAGGGAAAATCCCCCTGCGGCTTTGTGGCCCCCAAATTTACCCAGAAGATCTTGACAATAGTTCAACGCCTCAAAAACATTAAATTCTTCGATCCCCCGGGCCGAGCCGCGAATTTTGCCATCCCCTTCGGCGGTACAGATAAAAACGGGCACGCCATAGCGTTCGACTAACCGGGAGGCAACAATACCAATCACGCCATGGTGCCAGTCTTCCTTGCAAACGACCAACACCCGCTGCCCCTGGTAGTCGATGGGAGTTTCCTCCACGAGGGCGATCGCCTCAGCTTCAATCTGGGTACACATCTCCTGCCGCTGCTTGTTGATTTGCTCACATTGCATTGCCCGCTCCAGAGCTAAACCCGGTTCATCGGTGGTTAACAGCTCAATCACCTTTTGGGGATCATCAATGCGACCAACGGCGTTAATGCGGGGGCCGAGGCGAAAGCCAATATCATCGGGTTTGAGTTGTTTCTTTTGGTCATCGACCCCAGCAATTTGCATCAGCGCCTGTACCCCTGCTAGTTCCGACTGGGGTAAAAGCTTGAGGCCGCGTTTCAGCCAGCGACGGTTCACCCCGCTCAAGGGAGCAAGATCGGCAATGGTACCCAAGGTAAATAATTCTAAAATTTGACTGGTGAGCCCTTCTAATTTGCCCACGGCCTGGGCCAAGGACACGGCCAGCACATAGGCCACCCCCACTCCAGCTAAGCCGCTGTAGGGAGACATCGTCGGCAGCAATTTCGGATTGAGAATCGCATTGGCGGGGGGCAACTGATCCGGCAAATCGTGGTGGTCGGTGATAATTACATCCAGCCCCAGATCTCGCGCCAAATTGATCGGCTCGTAGGCGGAAATACCGTTGTCCACCGTGAGAATTAAGCCCACTCCTTCTTCGGCAAGCTCGGTGACAATGCGCTCGTTGATGCCGTAGCCATCCTTCATGCGGCTGGGGATCGCGTAGGTGACCTTCGCTCCCACATGGCCCAAGGCCCGTAACAGTAAAGCGGTGCTGGTCATGCCATCGGCATCATAATCGCCACAAATCGCAATCAGGGTCTCTTCGGCGATCGCCTCCTGGAGAAGTTCCACACTGAGGGCCAAGTCTTCAAATTCCACTAGGGGCGCAGGCAGTCGCTGGGATTCCGGCTGGATATAAACCTGGGCCTGTTCTGGCGTGCGAATATTGCGATTCACTAAAACCTGAGCCACAAGCGGATTAAGGCCCATCGCTTCAACCAATGATTGGGTGATGTCCGGTTGGCGATCGGCAATGTGCCAGCGCTGTTGAGGGAGACGGAGAGTCATGGCAAAGGAGATGGTTGGCAGCAAAAAAGTCTATGGACACAGAGGGCTACTCATAGCTCAGAAGCCCCGCGTCGGATCTAAATATATCCAGTCAAAATTTAAGACCACGGTCAAACATTTATCCCAACCATGATCTTAAAAGTCTATCCGTACAATTCTTGGGGTTATTCATCACCCGGTTCGAGGATCCGCTGAAACAGATAACCTGTACCTCTGGCTGTCAAAATCAGTTCGGGATTGCTGGGATCATCTTCTAGCTTGGCGCGCAACCGGGAAATATGCACATCTACAACGCGGGTATCCACGTGGCGCTCAGGGGTATAGCCCCACACCTCCTGCAGGATTTCTGAGCGGGAAAAGGGTTCCCCAGAACGACTTACTAGCAATTCCAACAAGCTAAACTCCATCCCCGTTAGCCGGATTCGTTCATCACCTTTGTAGACTTGGCGCTTGTTGGTGTCGATGCGGATTGAACCCACATGGATGACCCCGGAGCTGGGAATGCCTGTCCCACCATTTTTTTCAACGCGCCGCAGGACAGAACGAATGCGCGCTTCTAGTTCTTTGGGGGAGAATGGTTTAACAACATAGTCATCGGCTCCAAGTTCTAAGCCTGTAATGCGGTCCGCCACATCCCCAAGGGCCGTGAGCATAATAATCGGCACATCGGACTCTTTGCGGAGTTCTTGGCAGACGCCGTAGCCATCGAGCTTGGGCATCATCACATCGAGAACAACCAAGTCGGGGTCGGCTTCGTCAAATGTGGCGAGGGCTTCTTCACCATCGGCGGCGGTCACAACCTCGTAACCAATCATGGAAAGGCGGGTTTCGAGGATGCGGCGGATGCTGGCTTCGTCGTCAACGACAAGAATTCTTTCTTTATGATTTTCCAAGTTCCTTCACGCTCCTGTTGACTTTCGGTAAGTGTTGTTGAAGTTTATTAAGTAGGGTTATCTAGATATAAGAATATCGCTTTCCTGAAATCTGATGGGAGTCTGAGGTAGGGTTTTCGGGAAAATGAGAAGTTTTTTAAGATTTATTTTGGAAAGTGTTCGGTTTTTCGGGGTAATGCTGCCACCGCTGGAAATTCATTGTGATGGGGAGATAACAAGTCATGGCCAAGGCAAAAACGGTTTATGTGTGTCGTGAATGTGGGGCAGAGGCACGGCAATGGCTCGGTAAATGTCCAGATTGTGGGGTGTATGGATCGCTGCAAGAAGAGATTCGCGAAAAAGAAAGTAGTGCTGGTGTGAGCCGTACCTGGCACCATAAGCCCAAAGCAACCCGAAAAACAGCGAGCCCAGTTTCCCGAACTGCGGTGAAATTCACGGATATTGATACCAACCAACGGATGCGCTTTGGGTCTGGGTTTGGGGAATTAGACCGGGTGCTTGGGGGTGGCTTAGTGCCAGGCTCTTTGGTGCTGATTGGTGGCGATCCGGGCATCGGGAAATCAACTTTATTGCTCCAGGTGGCCTATCAACTCAGCACAAGTTTACCAAGAATTTTGTACGTGTCGGCGGAGGAATCGGGTCAACAAATCAAACTCAGGGGCGATCGCCTCCGGGACGCAGACCACCCCCCAGAGGAAAATTTATATGTGTTGACGGAAACGGGCCTAGAAACAATTTTGGCGGAACTAGAAACCCTCCGGCCCCAGGTGGCAGTAATTGACAGTATTCAAACCCTTTACTATTCGGCCCTGGGTTCGGCCCCCGGTTCAGTTTCCCAGGTGCGGGAATGTACGTCGGCTTTGATGCAGGTGGCAAAGCGGGAAAATATCACGCTGTTTATCGTTGGTCATGTCACCAAGGAAGGGGCGATCGCCGGGCCACGGGTTTTAGAACACCTCGTTGATACGGTGCTTTATTTCGAGGGGGACAGATACGCCTCCCATCGGTTGTTGCGGTCGGTGAAAAATCGCTTTGGGGCCACCCATGAAGTCGGCATCTTTGAAATGGGTGAACAGGGTTTAGAGGAAGTGCTCAATCCCTCAGAATTATTTCTAGGTAACCGCGAAGAGGCGACTCCGGGCACCGCTACGGTTGTTGCCTGCGAAGGCACCCGACCCCTTTTAGTAGAATTGCAAGCCTTGGTCAGTCCTACCAGCTATTCTTCCCCTAGGCGTTCCACCACGGGCGTTGATTATTCTCGTCTCCAGCAAATTTTGGCGGTGTTAGAAAAGCGAGTGGGCATTCCCCTTTCTAAGTTAGATGCCTATGTGGCTTCGGCGGGCGGTCTGACAGTTTCGGAACCCGCCGTTGATCTGGGAATTGTCATTTCTTTGGTGGCCAGTTTCCGCGATCGCCTTGTTTCACCCCAGACTGTGCTGATTGGCGAAGTGGGCTTAGGGGGACAAATTCGCCCTGTTTCCCACCTCGAAACCCGCCTCAAGGAAGCGATGAAATTAGGGTTTAGCCGCGCCATTGTGCCCAAAGGTCAAAAGTTACCGGATGGTTTGGATCTCGATATTATTCCCGTGGCCCGCGTACTAGATGCGATTGTCGCTGCTTTACCTGCAGACGGGAAAGAATAGATTGCATTAACGTAATTAGAATGTGAGCCGTCTAACGGATTTACTCTTGATCATTCATCGCTGTGGTGCCTTTGATCAGCATAAATAAACCACTGGCAACGATGAGAAAAGCTAAAATCCCCATCACAATATCTAAAGCTTGGGTTTCCATAATTTAAAAAAGAGGGCGATCGCCCCTAGGTTTTTTCAACAATTAACCATCTATCTTTAAGCCCTTACTGGCGAGCCATTCTGGGTTAAATAGGCGAGATTGATAACGAGCGCCACTGTCACACAACACCGTCACAATAGTATGACCTGGCCCCATTTCCTTCGCGAGGGCATAGGCAGCACCGACATTAATTCCTACGGAGCCCCCCATAAACAGACCATCTTTTTTCAAGAGTTGATACACAACCCGCACCGCCTCTTGGTCATCAACCCGAATGGCGTCGTCCATGGGCACTCCTTCCATATTGGCAGTAATGCGTCCTTGACCAATGCCTTCCGTGATCGAACCGCCTTCCCGGTCGAGTTTGCCCGTTTTTACATAGCTATAGAGCACACTACCCATGGGGTCGGCCACGACGCATTTAACGTTAGGATTTTTTTCCTTGAGGTAGAGGGCGGTGCCAGCATAGGTGCCCCCAGTTCCCGTAGCAGCCGTCCAAGCATCAATTTTGCCGTCGGTTTGGGCCCAAATTTCCGGGCCAGTGGTTTCGTAGTGGGCGCGACGGTTGGCCAAATTATCAAACTGATTCGCCCAGATCGCGTTTTCTGTTTCTGCGGCGAGCCGTTGAGAATATTTCACGTAATTGTTAGGGTCGGCATAGGGCACCGCCGGAACCGTAATCACTTCTGCGCCCAGGGTCCGGAGCAGATCAATTTTTTCCTGGGACTGGGTTTCGGGGATCACAATGATGCACTTGTAACCCTTAGCATTGCAGATATGAACCAAACCAATGCCTGTGTTGCCTGCGGTGCCTTCGACAACGGTGCCACCGGGTTTGAGCAGGCCCCGTTCTTCGGCGTCTTTGATGATGTAGAGGGCGGCCCGGTCTTTGACGGAACCACCGGGATTGAGAAATTCTGCTTTGCCTAAAATTTCACAGCCTGTTGCTTCACTAAAACTGTTCAGGCGAATGAGGGGGGTGTTGCCAACTGCACCAACAAAACCGTCTTTGATATCCATAGGTTGATTCTGTTTCTTCTGTCTTTTGCACTGTGGGTTGCAATCCCCCTATTGTGACATGGGCTGGTTCGATTCCTGTGGTGAATTATGGAGGCGATCGCCTTTTCTTCGGGGAAACAAAATTTTCGGGAGGCCTGCCCCTGATATACTAATTTACGCCCTATCCCAAGCCTGCAAAGGTGACGAGGCATCGCTCCTGTGGGAGTGACCCTGTACAAACGAACGTAAAGAAAATCAGTGGATCTCAAACATCTTTTCCAGACCGAAAATCCCATCCTTGGCGTTGTTCACCTGTTGCCTTTGCCCACCTCTGCCCGTTGGGGAGGTGACTTTCGTCAGGTGATGGACCGCGCCGAACAGGAGGCAACGGCCCTTGCGGCGGGGGGGATTGACGGCATTATTATTGAAAATTTCTTTGATGCCCCCTTCACAAAAGACCGGGTTGATCCCGCCACCATCAGTGCCATGACTCTGATCATGGATCGTCTCGCGGGGTTGGTCACCGTCCCCCTAGGAATTAATGTCCTCCGTAATGATGCTAAAAGCGCGATGGCGATCGCCGCCTGTACCGGAGCCCAATTTATTCGCGTCAATGTGCTCACCGGGGTAATGGCCACCGATCAAGGGTTGATTGAAGGCAATGCCTACGAACTGCTGAAATATCGCCGCGAACTCGATGCAGACGTGGCAATCTTGGCCGATGTCCTTGTGAAACATGCCCACCCCATCAGTACGCCAAACCTCACTGCCGCCATCCACGATACCGTAGAACGGGGTTTAGCCGATGCGGTGATTCTCTCCGGTTGGGCGACGGGTCAAGTGCCGAAAATGGATGACCTAAAAGACGCCCGCGCCAATGCAGGGGATACGCCGATTTTGATTGGGAGTGGTGCAACCTGGGAGAACATCGGTAACCTCCTCCAGGTGGCAGACGGGGCCATTGTCGCCAGTTCCCTCAAACGTCATGGCAAGCTCAGCGAACCCATTGATCCGTTGCGGGTGTCCCAGTTTATGGAATCAGCCCAACAAGGCATTAAAATTCGCCAGATGCGCCAGAAACAATTTGCCTAATCCTGGGTGCGGACAGAGATTCTGTGCTTTTTTAGAAACTCGATTCCGAGGCTGATGTACTGCATGCAGTGCGGGATTTTCTGTTTTTCAAACCCAAAATTCTTAAGGCTTAGTAGGGTCGCTGGCCGCGGTAATTACCGGGGGGATCATAGTTGCAGACCCAAACTTCCCAGCCATTATCCTTGCGCACCATGCCACAGCCAACTTTCTCCGTATCACGCCATACGATTTGGGTATAGTGGCCACAAACCTTTCCTGACTGGCAACGATTGCTGTCATAGTCGTAGTTCTGAATCTCGTTTCCCCAAAGATTCACCACCGCCGTCGGCGAGAGCACTAAATTATTCGACTTCGCGATATTTTCACCGTAGTCATCGCTGGTGTTATGTTCTACTCTTTCCTGGGTTGCTAACCGTTCGGCCCAAGTTTGAGCATAGTTAGCTAGGGTCTCTGACCAAACGAGATCCGGTAAATTGTGGGGCGATCGCCATTGATTATGGGCCGCTAACATTTGTTCAATACCGGCCTCGGTAGAGAGGTCAAATTCACTCACTTCAATCCCGGCGGCTTTTGCTTCTGCCACCGAGCGCACCCGTTGGGCCACAACATCGGTTTCGATGCGGCCATTGTCTCGATATTGCACCGTAAAGCGATTCCCCGTGCGGGAGCTATAGCTGTAAGTACAGAATGCTTGCTTCGACCCAAACGCCATCCCGTTCGACATAAATGGGTTCACTGACGCTATTGATTTGGGGTAGGCGACCCGCTGAAGGTTGGGTGACGACGGTTGGCCGTAATCTCTCTGGGCTGACGTTATCCTCCACAAATCCCACGTCCAAATACCGCACTTGATAAAGCACCGCTGCTTCGGGAACGCCTTGGATCGCGAGAATCTCACCGGGACGCCAACTGCCTTGCCGCTCAATGTCAACTTTATCCCCCACCGCGAAGGCCGTCGCTTGGGCAAGGAGGGTTGAAGATGGCCCCTGGGGGAATGGATTACCGTTGCTAGCGCCCTGGAACCAAAGGAGGCCCAACAAGGCGATCGCCGTTGCATTGCGGATAAACATGGTGCGACCTAGGAATAAACTGCCTACACCATCACATTTCCTGTTTAATCTCCTGGAGGAGTCCCTGGCAGGCATCGAGGAGCAAATCAATGACGTAGTCGAAACCCGATTGACCGCCGTAGTAGGGATCTGGCACTTCACTATCGGGAAAATTCGTGGCGTAGTCACACATCATTTTAACTTTTTCGCCATAGGTGCCGGCCCGGTCTAGGGACAAAATGTCACGGTAATTGGCACGATCCATCGCCAGGATCAAGTCAAATGCTTCAAAATCAGCGCGCGAAAATTGCCGGGCGCTACCCACGAGACGAATATCGCGCTTTTGGGCCGCTGCCTGCATCCGTCGGTCTGGGGCGGCTCCCAGGTGATAGCTAGACGTTCCTGCCGAATCGCAGAGAATTTTATTGCTTAAACCTTCTTGCTCCAAAAGATGTCGCATAATATTTTCGGCGGAGGGGGAACGGCAGATATTACCGAGGCAAACGAATAATAATTTATAGGCCATCTCAATTTTTTTCAGCTAAGGGGCGATCGCAATTTTGCAGTGTACCCCAAATTCCTCCCCGGAAAAGCACAGATTCCCCATGACAAATGGGCCATCTCCCTTGAAAATAGTTGGAAATTCTCTCGTAAAAGGAAAGCGTACATGTTTAGTCGCGGTCGCCGTCGTTACTCGTCCCTCGGTCGAAGAAAAAAGAAAAAATCCGTTTCTCCCTGGACGATCCCGGTGGCTGTACCGGTGGTACTCCTTGGCCTCGAAGTAGTAGCTCGGCTTGGCTCTGGTTATTTTGAAGGTCAGGATGATCAGCTCTCCCAAGAGGCGATCGCCTACAGCTTAAAGTTTGTCGATGACGATCAAAATGTCTACCAAGGTTTAGACAATCGCGGTGAACTCCTCGCCCAGAAGGCCATTGCCACAGGCTACGAACTGGTCGGCAGCCAAGAGAGTGAATTTTTTAGCCTCAACGAACAGGGTTTCCGGGACGAGGAACCGTTACCCGTCGCAAAACCCCAGGATGAAATTCGCGTGTTTATCCTCGGCAATTCCACCGCCTTTGGCAGAGGAGCCCAGACTAACCAAGAGACGATCGCCGCTTTCCTCGAACAACGTCTCCAAAACCGCGTCCAAGACCAACGGCAATCCCCCGGCACCTATCGCCCCGACGTTTTTCCTTTCTTTCCGCCGACCCGCAATCGCCTGGCCCAACTGCCCGCCAAAATTAAAGAGGGCAATTATCGTGTGGTCAATGTGGCCGTACCTGGCTACAGTTCCGGGAATGAACTAGCCCAGCTTGCCCTGAAAATTTTGCCCTACCAGCCGGATTTGATTGTGCTCCTCAACGGCTACGAAGACCTCCTCCTTTCCAGCGACCAAGCGGCCACGGAGATTCCAAAATTAGCGGAATTTGCCAAAAATCCCGATGCCTATTTCCACCAGTACCTCAAGGACTCTTTCCGGAATAAGGCCGAACAAAGTGCCCTAATGCGGGCCATTTTTGCCCTGACTTCCCCCCGAAAAGCCAACCAGGGGGGCGAAGTGTTTAGCATCCGCGAACGCAACACAACGGGCCTCGCGCAACAACTCCCCAACTCCGACGCAGAATTCCAGGAACGTCTGGCGCGCTACCAAGACAATTTGGCCCAGATGATCGGGCTGTGTGGTGCGGCACAAATTCCGTTGTTGGTTGCCCTCCAGCCAGAAATCACTGGACGCCCCGAAGCGCAACTCGATCCGACGGAAGCCGCGATCCGCCAGCAGCTTGGGGACAACTACACAGAAAAAATGACCACCTACTATCCCCAGTTTGCTGAGGCACTGCAACAGTTGGCCCAGGACTTTCCCAATAACCTGGAGTTCGTTGATTTTTATCGCCTCAATGACCAGTTTCCCACGCCGACTTTTATTGACCCGATTCACATCAACGCTGCCGCGAATGAGGTGATGGCCGAGCAACTCTACGGGGCGATCGCCAATTTGCCAAAAATGCAGATTATCCCGGAGAATTTCTTCCTCGATTAAGGGCGACGACGTGGGACAATCCCGGCGCTAGTGAGGACATCACTCAATTTCGGGCAGGCAGATTCTAAGCCAAAGCTGCGGGGATTATAGGTTTTGCGGTAGGTGAAATGGCGGTAGTCAATGCAAAAGCGATCCCAGGCCGCCAACTGAATCCGGAAAACCTTAATGATGAAGTTTGCCAACCACAGGGACAGAGGAATTTTAAAGTAAATTTTTTGGCCCATGTGCTCACACAATTCGGCGATCGCCGCGTCGGCGGTTAACGGTTCATTGCCCAACACAAACTGGCGATCGGGGTCTAATTCTCCGGGGGGCAGATCAAAGCGAATGGTCGGCGGATTTTCTGCCAGATGGCGCACCACCCGTGCAATGTCTTCCCCATGGATAAAGTGAAAACTGCCGTCCGCACTGAGGAACTTGGCGATGGATAACCATTTGATGTGATCCCGCAGGCCCCCCGACAGATGGGAAAAAGGCTTATTTTCAGCGCCTCCGGCCACCAGGGTTGGAAAGACGACGGAAATTTTCGGGGCTAATTTTAAGGTGCCGAGCTTTTGGTAACACTCGTATTTCGTGCGGATGTAGTCGGTGCCAAAGTCCCGCGCCTCCGTCAGCACTTCATTGTTGCGCCCCAGAATACTCGCCGTGGAAAAATAAATCACCTGCTCACAAATCTCTGGATCGAGCAGATCAATAAGCTGGGCCGTCTTTACCACGTTAGTTTCAAAGGATTCCTGGGCACCGCCCCAGGCTGTGGCTGCCAAAATCGCCACGTTGATCGTTTTCAGGAGCTCTGCCTGCTGTTCGATGTCTAATAAATCCCCCTGAACCACATGAATGCCGCCCCGGGCCTCGGTGTTGAAGCGCAATTTTTCAGGCGATCGCACCAACAGATAAAGCTCGTAATCGGTGTGGTAAATAAACGTTTCAGCGAGGTAATGGCCGATGCAGCCACTAGCGCCAGTAATGAAGACCTTTTTCGTCATGGGTGGGCGGAATGCGCGATGGAAAGTTGCCCCTTAGTTTAGTATGTGGCGGTCTGTCCCGAAAAATTTGTAAAAATCCACCCCAGGCTACCCCTGCCCCCCGTCGATCCCCGATAATAGGAACTGTCGTAATAATTCGTAATCATCACTATGGCTTTACCCACAGCGTTAAAAACCTTAGACGGCGCTCCCCTCAGCCCGGAAACCCTTGAAAATAAAGTCGTTTTATTCGTGAATGTAGCGAGCAAATGCGGCCTGACGCCCCAGTACAATGGCCTGGTTGCCCTCGATCAAGAATATGGCGATCGCGGTTTGGTGATTGTCGGCGTCCCCTGTAATCAGTTCGGCGCCCAGGAACCCGGCACCCCTGAAGAAATCAAAGATTTCACCAAGACCAAATATGATGTGGAATTTACCCTCCTCGAAAAGCAGGATGTCAACGGTGCCAACCGCAGTCCTCTTTACCAATTCCTCGTGGGAGATGGCCCCGACATCGCTTGGAACTTTGGTAAATTCCTCGTCGGCCGTGATGGTGAAGTAATCGAACGCTTTGAGCCCCAGACCGCCCCTGATGATGCAAACCTGAAAGCAGCCATCGAAAAGGCTTTGGGTTAGAACATCCCCCTCTATCCCTCTTCTGAAGGGGGATTTAAAGGCGATCGCCCCTTCCCGCACTTCTGTTGTTCTTCAGATAAGGTTGCGAGAATCCTGGGGGCGATTTTCCTTATTTTTTCTCTATTCCCCGCAATTTTTTTCGACCATGAGCCACGACTTTGACCTGCTTTTCGAGCAAATTTCAACCTTGGTAATGCACCATTCTCCCAGTGGCCAAGAAACGGAAATTGACCGTTATCTCCTTGCGCTGTTCGCCAAACTTGGGGTGAACCACTGGCAAGACCGGGCCGGCAATATCATCGTCAAAATTCCCGGCCAAAATCCTGACGCAGGGGCGATCGCCATCACTGCCCACAAGGATGAAATCGGGGCAATCGTCAAACAGGTGGATGACCGCACGGGTCGCGTCGAAATTCGGGCCTTAGGTGGGTCTTACCCTTGGATCTATGGGGAAGGAGTGATGGATATCCTCGGCGACAACACAACGATTTCCGGGATTCTCAGCTTTGGGTCGCGCCATGTTTCCCACGAGTCCCCCCAAAAACTTTTACAAACGGAAAAACCTGTCCAATGGCCGCAAGCTTGGCTGGAAACAAAATGCCATAGCAGTGAACTCCTCGCCGCTGGGGTTCGGCCTGGGAGTCGGGTGGTGGTCGGGAAACATCGCAAAAAACCGTTCCGCCTGAAAAATTACATCGCCAGCTATACCCTGGATAACAAAGCCTCCCTCGTCATCCTGATTGAATTGGCCCAACGGCTCAAAAATCCCCCCCAGGACATTTATCTCGTCGCCTCGGCCAAGGAAGAAGTGGGGGCTGTCGGAGCGCTTTATTTTAGTCAAAACACCCCACTGGATGCCCTAGTTGCCCTGGAAATTTGTCCCCTGGCGCGGGAATATGCGATCGCCGCTGGGGATCGACCGGTGTTACTGTCCCAGGATGGCTACGGGATCTACGACGAAGGTTTAAATCAAGAAATTCTTACCGCCGCTGCCGAGATTAACCGTCCCCTCCAGCAGGCGATTATCCAAGGATTTGGCAGTGATGCCTCCATTGCGATGAAATTTGGCCATGTGTGCCGGGGCGCTTGCCTTAGTTTCCCCACGGAAAATACCCATGGTTACGAAATTGCTCACCTTGGGGCGATCGCCCACTGCATTGATATTTTGTTCGCCTACTGTCAGCACCCGAAAAGTCGAGCTTAACGAAAGACCTGATCAATGGCGATCGCAAAATCGGGTAATAACGGAGAAGTGAGAGAATCATTCCCCAGCAGTGTGCAGACCAACTCCAACTGCGCCTGATTCCGGCGATAGACCTCAATGGTTTTCAGTCGCCAATCCACCACCCAATATTCCTGCACCCCATAGAGCGAATACAGTTTACGCTTTGCCTCTTTATCGCGCTGCTCATTCAGTTTGCCCGCCGAGAGAATTTCGATCATCAGTTCTGGCGCAACGGTAAAATGCCCCGACTCATCCACACCCGTTTCGAGACGGGCATTACTCACCCACACCACATCTGGAATCACCCCATCATTCGGAGAAAAGATGACACCCGGTGCATTAAAAGCCTTGCCCAGTTGAGATTTTCGCGACCATTGGACTAACTCAAAATAAAGATTGCCAGCCGCATCTTGATGAAAAATATGGGGTGCACGGGTCACGATTAATTCTCCATCAATCACTTCATAGCGTTTCCAGCCGCCATCGTCGGGCATGGCTTCGAGATCCTGTACTGTCCAGCGAACTGCATTGGCAACCATGGTTTTCCTGGGAGTATTGATATTTTTAGTTTAGTTGATGTCCTTTGGGGCGATCGCCCACTGCGTTGAGTTTTGTTCGCCCACTGCCAGCCCCCCAAAACGCAATAAAAAATTAGGGCGAATAATCTCTAAATCAGGACTTGCGATGTCGCCAGTTTCACATCTAGAAAAGTCGCTTTTTTCAAGCTCAGCCATCGTCTTTATTTCTTGCTAGCCTATGGAAATGGTTCTAAAAACTGATTGAGAGCGATATCTGATGACGACCACAACTGAGTTATCAAGCATTTTACAAACAGGCCAAGGTACAACCCAGCAAGCCCTTGAACTCTTTGACAGCCTCGAAACCGTTGATCTTGATTTTATGTGGGGACGTTGGCGAGGCCGGGGAGTTTATACCGGGCACCCGATGGATGGTCTGCTGGAGCTAGGCAACTGGTACGGTAAAGAATTTATTGACTCAGAAACCGTACATCCATTGCTCTTTTCGGGTCGTCGGGGAGAAATTTTCAAAGTAGCTCCCAACCTAAAAACCATGGAAATGGTCTTGAAATTGCCCATGCCAAAAAACCCGGCCTTTAAACCATTTTTGGGGTTACTCAATGGCCTATTTAAAACCGAAAAAAGCCAAGCCAGACTCCGAATGATGGAATATCGCGGCAAAGTCAGCGCCACCATGATCTATGACTGCCTGCCCATTAACGATTCCTTCAGGAAAATCGACGAAAATCAAGTGTTTGGCGTGATGGATTTCAAACAATCCGCCCAGCCATTTTTCTTTATCCTGGAGCGGGTGACAGGCCAGCCATAGATTGAATTTGAGACATTTTGAATCTAGAGGCGACTAATCTTTAGGGCGCTGGGCTGCGCTGGGTTGCCTTCTAATTTCAACGCGCGACCATTAGCTGCTAGATGACGGACAATTTTGTAGATCACCTCAATTTGCTCGACCGCCCCGACCTTAATCGCTAGGCTATCGAGGGTTAGAGGAGACTCACTCGTCGTTACCGCATCAACTACTTTTTTCTGGAGATCGAGCACTGATGCTGCTGCTTTTTTCCCTGCTTCGACGCCAGGTTGGTGGTAAGCGTTGATATTCACTAAAGATGCATAGATCGTGACGGCCCGTTCGTAGAGGGCAATCAGGGCACCGACAGTACGGGCATCAACATCGGGAACGGTAATCGTGATCGAATCGCGGCCATTGTCATAGAGGGCTTCACGGGTGCCGAGCAAAAAGCCAGACAAGAAGTCACCACTAGTTGCGCCATTTTCGATATCGATGGAATTACCTTGGCGATCGCCTAACACTTCGATAAATGTCGCGAAGAAATTCGGTACCCCTTCCCGCAGTTGTTGCACATAGGCGTGTTGGTCAGTGGAACCTTTATTCCCGTAGACTGCAATCCCTTGGTAAACCTTATTGCCATCGAGATCTTCCTCCTTGCCGAGAGATTCCATAATGAGCTGCTGGAGATAGCGGCTAAACAGCAGTAAACGGTCTTTGTAGGGCAAAATCACCATATCTTTTTCGCCCTTGCCATTGCCGGAGTAGTACCAAGCGAGAGCCAGTAATGCCGCCGGATTTTGTTTTAGATCAGGAATGCGGGTGGCATCGTCCATGATTTTTGCGCCGTCGAGCATCGCCCGAATGTCAATGCCTTGTAACGCTGCAGCCACAAGACCTACGGCAGACAGTTCAGAAGTACGCCCTCCCACCCAGTCATGCATCGGGAAAGTGGTTAGCCAATGCTCGGATTTGGCGATATTTTCGAGCTTAGATTCAATCCCTGTAATGGCGACAGCATGGGAAGAAAAATCAATCTTGTTCGCCTTGTAGAAATTTTTCACCTCAACCATGCCGTTCCGGGTTTCGGGGGTGCCACCGGATTTGGAAATGACGATCGCCAAAGTGGTATTCAGCCGATCTTTGACCTGGGCGAGGGTGCGGTCAATGCCGTCGGGATCGGTGTTATCGATGAAATGAATCTTTAGGGGCGCATCCACATCGGCGAGGGCTTCGGCAACAAATTGGGGGCCGAGGGCAGAACCGCCAATACCAATGGAAAGAATATCGGTAAACGGCGCGCCACCAGGAGCCGTAATTTCTCCCGCATGCACCGCCTTGGCAAATTTTTCGACTTTGTCGAGGGTGTCAACAATATCTGCTTTCAATTCGGCATTGGGGGCTAGATCCGGGTTGCGCAGCCAATAGTGACCCACCATTCTGCCTTCGTCGGGGTTGGCGATCGCCCCTGCTTCAATCGCTTTTAAATCTTGAAATGCTTTGTCAAATTTCGGTTGTAAACTTTGTACAAACGCCTCATCAAAGCCCATCCGACTGATATCGACGTAAAATTCTAGTCCCGGATGGTAGTAGAGCCAAGCTTGGTAACGTTGCCAAAGTGCGGCGGTATCCATATATAAACTTCTCAACCTGTTTTTTGATGATTTACGTTAAGTTTAACTAGAGGCTGGCGCCGATTTATGTAGCAATTCACATTGTTTAGTATTCAGTTTTGGGTTAAGAGCGGGAGATCATGGGGAGATTTAGGCAAAAACGGTCGCTTTTTGGAATATTCACCCTCAGTTTGACGGTTTTTGGGGGATTGGAAGGGGCGATCGCCCAAGACTTTAACACTTCCATTGGTGACAACGGCATCCAAGCCACCACTCTCCACCGTGAACCCTACGATCTGCTGGGTCGCAAAATTGCCATCGGACAGGTGGAAATTGGTCGCCCCGGTAAATTTGGTCTCGATAAGCGCGCCGTTTGGCAACCGCAACTGGGACTGTCCCAACTGTTTTTTCTCAACGAAAAGGCAACCCCCGATGATCACGTCGATGACCATGCGAGTATGGTGGCCGGGATTATGGTCGGACAGGATAAACGCCAACTGGGCGTCGCCCCAGAAGCCCGTTTATTTTCCTCGGCGATCGGCTCTACTGATGATTCGGCCCAACCGGAAGAATGTCTCGCGACCCAACACATTGCCCAACAAAATGGTGGCGATCTGCGAGCGATTAATTTCAGCTTTGGGGAATCCCTCAGTCGTGATCCCCGGCCCGACCCGACCCTCGACGGCAATGCCCTCTTGACCCAATGTTTAGACTGGACAGCGCGGGTTTATGATGTCCTCCATGTGGTAGCAGGAAATCAAGGGGATGGCGGCATTCCGATTCCGACGGATCATTACAATGGCATCACCACGGCTTATACGACCCGTTTTAAGGGGGATGCGTTTAATAAAATTGATTTTGCTAATCTCAGCGCCCTGCCTGTGGGCAGTGGTAGTCGTTTGATTCGCCAGGAAATTAATACAGGTTCCCGCCGCGCCATTAGCCTCAGTGCCCCCGGCAGCCAACTAAATTTGATCACCACCTTTAATAAAATGGATCGGGTGAGCGGTACGAGTTTCGCGGCTCCCCACATTACAGGCACCGTTGCCCTCTTGCAGGAATTTGGCGATCGCCAACTGAAAACCCAGGCCGACCAATGGAGTCTCGATGCTCGTCGCCATGAAGTGATGAAAGCGGTATTGCTCAACAGTGCCGATAAAATTGCCGATGCTGGGGACGGTAAGTACCTGAACATGACCCGCACGATTCTCAGTAAACAAAATCGCACCTGGCTAGAGGGAGACGCTTACAAAAATCCCGACATTCCCCTAGATATTGAAATGGGTACCGGTCAACTCAACGCCCAGCGCGCTTACCAACAGTTGGCCGCCGGACAATGGTCAGCGATCGCACCTGTACCGGGTCGAGGTTGGAACTACAACAAAATCAGCACCCAAGGAGTTCAAGACTATCATTTTGCAATGCCCCTGCAACGGGATTCTTTTGTGGCTTTGACCCTCACTTGGGATCGTTGGGTGGACTTAAACGACCAGAACAATAATGGTCTGTATGATGTGGGAGAAAGCTTTACGGATCGCGGCTTGAATGATCTCAACCTCTACCTCTTGCCAGCGGATGCAGACGATTTAAGCGATGCGGTTTGTCGCTCCACCAGCCCCGTCGATAGTGTGGAACATATTTTTTGTCCGGTGCCGCAAACGGGAAATTATAAAGTGCGGGTGGTCTATGCCGAACAAGCCAATCAAGCTAGCCAAGATTATGCGATCGCCTGGTGGACAGCAACAACGCCCTAATTTTTCCCGTTAGATGCTGTAGTTTTTCAGTCTGGCGATCGCCCAACCAAATTTTTAGCATCGACGTTGAGCAGAGGGAGCTTTGGGATTTTGCGCTCGAACTCGTTGTTAGAAGTTTGATTTTTTCAGATCACGATAGAAATTTTCATGAACGCCGAGTGCAATCAGAATTCTTGTTTCTACGTCCCACTTATAAGCAAGCAGATTTTCCTGTTTTGCCATTTTAAATTTGTAGACCCACACATCGGCCAAATCACCTTTTTTTTGAACACCAATTTCTGGGTTCTCAATAATCGCTTTAACAGCATTATCTAGGTCTGCAATTTCATTTTTACGAAGCTTCTTTTTTTTCTTGATGAAAGAGGGAGTTTGATATACTTCGATTTTCTTTTTATTCGAACTCATAAGGTGTTAATTCAGAGTTCTCAGCTTCTTGTTTACCGATGAGGATCTCTTGTACAAAAGCAAAAGACAAATCAGGGTTATCTTCGAGAATTTCGCCCATTTTCGCCCAATACTCGATCTGACCGGCAACTGAACGATGCATGGCTTTTGAGCGAATTTTAGCCTTTTCAGCCAAAGAGCTAGATATACGAACGGCAACAGACATATTATTTTTTAAACTGGATAATTGCATTGTGCATCATAAAGTTGCGTTTTGCAACAAAAATTTCAATAAGTGCCTGGTGGACAGCGACAACATCCTAATTTTTCCTGTCAAATGCTGTCGCTCAACCTGGCAGGCCCTCAAACTTTGGCAGTTCCCCTAACGCTCTGTCCCAAGCAGCTTTGCTCGATGTAAAGATGTAGGCAGTTGGCGACATAGAAACTTCTGTGTCCAAACACCCTGCGGGAATGACGAGAAAATCTGCGATCTGAGTGCTTGGCAATGCTGAACCACAGAATTTACAAAAGCTTTTGTTGTGGCGAGTACCTGGAAGCGTAAATGTAGTCACTGCATCCGCACCAGCTAGCCAAATCAATTTAGCAGACTGCGAAAATAAATTTGCCGAGTGAGCCGATCCTGTATCTTTTTGGCAATGCTGACAATGACACAGGTAAAAGCTGTCGAACTCCCCTTGTACTTGAAATTTCGCGGTTCCACACAGACAAGAACCAAAGTAATCAGTCATCTTTCCTTTTTCTATGATCTCTAGGTGACGCACACATAGACTATGTATTATGCGAATGATTTCTGTATAGTGTCCTCTCTGTTACTTTTGTATAGAAACTTTCTCCATAGATAGCTAAATATGGAGTGTTATGCAGAAAAAATGTGTCCAAAATTCGGCGATCGCCAAAATCTATCAGCGCAGGATGATGCGATTATCTATTGCCTGGTGGACAGCGACAACGCCCTAATTTTTTCCGTCAAATACTGTGCTTTTTTCAGGATTGCGATCGCCATACAAAATTCTAACGTTCAGCATAACCGTCGTTTTAGGCCGTGCCGCTTCGCGTACCGGCTTTAAGCGTACGAGTCGATGCTCTTGTTAGACTCCATGGTAGGTGGTCAACCAGTAGTCGAGATCATCTCGCAGTTCTTCGAAGGAGACACTAGAAACAGCATTCGAATCAATCATCGTTCTGTCCATTCGCCATTTCAGACGGTCCTGCTCTTGAGGAAGGAGGGTCATACCTTTCCCAATTACAATCAGGCCTTGGAAAGTGGCTCGGCGATGTCCAAACGTATATGCAAAGTCTGCAGTACTACGCATGTCCTCAAGCTTCCATAACCAGTCAACCAACTGGGAGTATGCGCCTTCGAATCTTGGTGCCCAGTCGAGAGTGGCTTTTTTACCTTTCTGCTTGAACACACTGTCTGGTTTCCCGTCTTCAAACTCCACGAGAAGGTAACGGTGTTGTGAGGAGTTACCGATGACCAAGTCTGCAACGAAATCACCGTAAATCTGGAACTCATGGGCAAAGTAATCCGGTTTTTTTATCTGCGGGAAATAGCTGCAAATAAGCATCGACAAGTTTTGACGAGCCTTGAAGAACGGGAGAACATCCCTCTGTTCAGACAAAGTCGTCTTTTGAGTAAGGAGTCTGTTGAAGTCGTGCCAATCTTGTCTGCATTGTGGAGACTGAACAGAATTTTGTGTAAGGGAACTAAAATCCAATCAGAACAGGAGAAACCCTTATGCCTCGGAAGAAAAAAGAAAGCAATCGTGTCGATAGCCTATTGGATGAACTCCTGGAGGAACATCAAACACCAGAAGCCATCTTG